>CAKZQC010000025.1 GCA_937139495.1 uncultured Saprospiraceae bacterium
CCTAAGACTTGCCGTGAGTTTAATCTTACTTTATAGACTCAACCCTTTCTTTGATACTTAAGGGATGACTCATGTTTTTGCCTTCAGAGGTGGGTTTTAGGATTATTTGCCAGAGCTATAATTTTTCTTGCGGCTAGAAAACGTGCTTGTAAGGAGTGCATTTATTGAGATTGGATTCGTCAAATATTATTCTATGAATGGCTTTGAGTAAAAAAAACGACCACTAGCAATGCCAATGGTCGTTGGGTAAAAAAAGTAAGTCGGTAGAAGACCCTAATTAAGGACGTTGGATAACCAAGCGTCTTTGTTGTGATCCTTGGCTCGTCTGAATCTGCAAGACATACACCCCTACGGTAAGTTTGCTAATATCCAATTGAGTACCCAATACTTCGTTAAGCGGTTGACTTAGGACAGTCTGTCCTGCTACATTGATAACTGCTACGCTCTGTAGAGCTACATCGCTCTGCAATTGTACGAGCTGTTGAGCAGGATTTGGGAAAATCGTTAAGTTGGCAGCTTTTTCTGTTTTGGTTATGTCCGTTACGGTCGTAATCAGTACATAAGTATAAACAGGCGTGGTGCCAATCTCTATTTCTTGATTATTGATGGCTTTGACTCCGTCAATATGTGTGTTCAATCGTACTAAACCCGATTTTTTGATGATGTCATCTTTGATGGTCATCGTAATCGTACCAATCTGCCCCATGCCACTTCTAGTCATTTGGTCGGTTCTAGTCAAGGCTACATCTATCTGACCAGCAGCATGATTGTTTTTAGAAATACTCATCATGTCTTGATTGATATTGCCCAACCAAGAGCTATTGAATTGTACCGATACAGAACCATCTTTGACTTTTGTCGAATCGTAGTTGATGGTAAACGCAACACCATACACACTGTCGGCAGGGTTGGTCGTATCTCCTAATATAATCGGTATTTGTACCGTCTGCGAAGGAATAGCCGTCCAAATTTTGGTGAAGAAAGGAATCGTGCCATTCGGACGAACGCTACTGCTGTTTTTGAGGTAGAATTGTCCCCAGTTTTGTATGATAGCAGTAGTATCGGCATAATCAATAACACCATTACCATCGGTGTCGGCATGTTTGTAATTGGCTCCTGACTGAGGCGTTTGACCTGCCCAAAATAAAGAAGGCTCACAGTCATAATTAATATCGGCATTGTCTCGTATCGTACCCGTAGTGCCAAACCCTAATCCAACAGGTAGCAAATCAAAGTGATTGACCAGTTGATTGGTATCGGTATCGCCTGCCCAAACGCAGCTAGCTACGGTTACATAAACTACATTGGTATCACAGAATCCAGTATTGTCACAATAAGCGACAACCAATTGGTCGGTGTATTGTGCTGGTGTGAAATTGAGGAAACTAAAGCAAAATGGATTATTGGTCGATTGCAAAAAGCTACCTGCGGTTGTATTGCTGACAATAGTGGTGGTGGTGTTGCTTGCATTCATGTAAGCAGGCACAGGTACACAAAAATCCAATAACGAATCTTCTGCTATCGTGAAGTAGAGCGTATCTATTGGCTCCTGCATACGAGGATAAACAGTAATCGTGTCGTAAGTGGTACAGCTCAAATTATTGGTCATTTCTACTACATAAGTAGTAATCGTATCAGGATATACGATAGGATTGCTACAGTCGGTACAAGAAATATTGCCATCAGGGTCAGACGAAGTCCATAAGAAATCGTAGGCACCTCCGAACTGTATTGAGAAGCTGTTGAGTGTGCCATTGCCACCCAAACCAAAACGCTTACGCACTACCAAATTCCAAGTGCCTTGTGCCAATCTGCCATACAAATCCGACCAAGCATCTTCTGGAACAAAAGAAGAATCAGCAGGAATACCTTGACCTACATAATTGGTAATTAAATCGGTTGCATCGACTGAAAAACAAGTTCTGTCGTAGGTGTCAAATATCGAGTTATTGCCATTGCCACTAGAAAGCTCGAACAATGAACCATCAGGTGCGGATAAGAAAATATCTAAATAATCGGGACGAGTGCCACTAATATCCAAGCATATTTCTACCAAGGAATTGCTATCCATGCGAGTCGGAAAAATACTATTGACTGGCAAAGGAAAAGTGGTAGAAGTGTTCATACCAATAGCCGTAGGCGTTGTCATTTCGTAATAACGATTGCCCAAAGGTCCTGTCTGAATGCCAGTAGCAAGTTCTAAGCTATCGCCCAAATTGATGGCGGTATCACGGTTGTTGCCTGCTATGTTGATTTGAGGTTCGTCAAATATTTCTACACTAGCATATACTGGACCACACGCATCAGTTGTAGTTATACTATATATACCTGCCGAATCTACTGTAATCGTTCCTGTGGTATCGCCTGTACTCCAAAGGTAAGTACCTCCACTGCCAGCCGAAAGGTCGATAGTTTGGCTAGAACACAAAAATTGGTCGCTGATACTAATGCCCAAAGCGCCAGCTACTTCTATACGAATACGGAAGTATTGATGACTAGCTACAACTGGACAATTGGGGTCTTGAACAATAAATACTAAATCATAGGAAGAGGCACCTGATACAGGAGCTATCCAATTGAAGGTATTCGTTTGAGGATTGATACCTGTAGTAACGAAGGTAGCAGGTACACCAGGTAGGTCGTCAATGCCGTAGTTCAATACACGAACACTATCGCCCAAATCAGCGTCTGTTACGTCAATATCAAATGAAATAGGAGAACCTGCACATACTCGGAATGTATTGTTGATGAACGTACCAACAGTCGTATTATTGACAATCGTATAAACAGGCGGTGTGTTATTGATTAAACCAAAATCACTCACAGTTACACTAATTTCTTTCAAGTTTTTAGCAATCAATTCGCCATTTCTATACTCTTCTACTTGATAGGCTACTACATACGTACCAACAGCAGTAGGTGTTGTTTGGATGACGCCAGTCAAGCTATCCATCGTAAAAGCAAAAGGAAAAGGCTGTTGTGCGGTATATCCAAAATTGAGCGTAACAGGTGTCGTAAATTGATTGGTCACAGAAGATAGTGGCGTGACCAAACGGTAACGAATGTCGTCATTATCAGGATCTACGCCTCTAGGGTCAAACACAAAAGGTTGGCTAATTTGAGCAAATGCAATCGCAGAATTTAGAAAGTTGACATTGCTATTGCAAAAATAATCTCTATTGTCTTGTTCTGCAGTTAGTCCAAGCCCAGTAGTTTGTGGACTTTGTATGTTATTGCCATTCGCACGACAACATTCACTGTAATAAAAAGTTAAGTCTCCGCAGCTCTCCAGTACTTCTACACTTACCGTATAAACACCGACTCGAACACCAGGTAGAGAACCACCATTACAAGTCGTTTGGCTAATGACACCGTCACATATTGGCGATACTTCGTAAGTATTACTGAGTACTGCCGTGTAGGTTCTACCATAACCAGCCGCTCCATTGCAATTGAATGCTTTCGCTTCAATCGGGAGGGAAGGGGCAAATGTAAGGAACGAAGAGCAATCTTGATACAACTCTAGCGTCACATCATATTTGCCAAAGCCCGTACAGACGTAAGTAATTTCACCACCATTGAAGTGCGTGGCGTTTGCCGAAATTCCACATAAGAGGAATAAAGGAAGCAATAAGTAGTTTAAATATTTTTTCATAGGTCAATTATATTTTGATATTGGATTTTTAATTTCTTTCACCTTACAAATATAGTTTTACCCCAAGGGAAATGAAAATACATTTTTAAGTAGTAATCATATTTTAAATTGATTAATTTTTGTATTTTGTTAGGATTGATAGAGGTTGTGATATTTAATAGTAAATTAAAATCGTAAAAATGAAAAATGCAAAACTTTGGAAAGTGCTACAAAAACTGTCTCCTAGAGAGCAACTTCGGTTTTCTAAGTACGTGGCCTCGCCTTTTTTCAACAAACACGAGCAGGTAATGGCGTTATATGTCTATCTAGCCAGCTTTTTAGATGCTCCTGAGGAGCAATGCCCGACTCGCCAGCAGACTCAAAAGGCATTGACAATCAAGGATAAACCGCACTTTAATCATATTACGTCTTATTTGCTTCAGTTGCTCCTTGACTTTTTGGGCTATCTGGAGCAAGAGGAGCAGCCATTGGAGCAGCAGCAATACAAAATTAGAGCATTGCGCAAGCGCAACCTAACTTTGGCGATACCTACTACCATCAAGCAATACGAGCAGGCACAGCAGCGCTACCCTTACCAAGATACCAACTTATATCGGCAGCAATACGGTTTTTATCAAGAGCAAGATGCCTTGTTTTTGTTGGAATCTACGAAGCGGTATGACTCCAATTTACAGCAAAAAAGTGATGTGCTTGATGTCTATTATATTTTGTCCAAATTGCAGATTGCTTGCGATATGGCGAGTCGCAATATTATTATAGAAGCGAACTATACGCCACATCTACTATCGCTGATAGAACAGGTGCTGGCGGAGCAGCCCGATTATCAAGAGCAGTATCCCGCTATTGCTATTTATGCCACGATATTGAAGATGCTGACCACTGCCGAAAACGAACAGAGTTACCACAGATTACAAGATTTATTGGTACAGCACATACCGCTTTTTTCGTTGGCAGAAGGGCAGCAGTTATTTGATTATGCTCAAAATTATTGTATTCGACAAATCAATAGAGGGGCTTCTGGTTATTATCAAGAATTTTTGGAGTTGTATAAGCTGCAGCTCAAATTTGGCATCTTGCTCAAAGATGGATTTCTCGAAGAATGGGATTTCAAAAATATCGTGACCGTAGGGGTACGCCTCAAAGATTTTGAATGGACAGAGCGGTTTATCCGCAACAATAAAAAAACGCTCAAACCTGCAGTACAAGAGAATGCCTATCGCTATAACTTAGCGGTCTATTATTATGCTACACGCCAATACAAGGAAGCCTTGCAGCTACTCTATCAAGTAGAATTTACGGATAGTACGTACCACTTGGGAGCCAAAAATATTCAGCTCAAAAGCTATTATGAGCTAGGCGAATCGGAAGCTTTTGGGGCATTGGTGGACGCTTTTAGGATATATGTCAAGCGCAACAAGCAGCTTTCCACCTATCGGAAAGAGGTGTATTTCAATTTCTTGAAAATAGCAAAGAAACTCGAAAATCTAAAACAAAAGAAAGATTACATTTCTTCTGCCAAGTTTGAAGCGGAAAAACAACAATTGCAAACCTACATCGCTGAAAATAAAGCTGCTAATTCGGATTGGATTGCACTCGCTTGGCAGGAACTTCAATAAAAAATAAGGTCAAGTAATGGCATAAAAAAAAGGCTGCTATCCATACTTTGGTAGCAACCTTTTACCCTTTTTACTCTATAAAAACCCCTATTGAAATTATAACTTATGAGTAGATGTTAATCTACTTCTACTTTTATTTTACTTTTGTAATCACCTGACAACAGCGCTACTTTAATCAACAAAATACCTTGTTCGTAACTTGCCGAAATACCCTGTCGATCGTACTTATTATCTAAACGGAAACTTCTGCGAAAAGTTGAGTAGTCAAATTCTTTTTTAATTATATTAACATTTTCTTCCTTTTTATCAGGCTCATTTTCCGTGCAGGCGACTATCAATTGGTCATTTTCTACCTGAATATCAAAATCTGATTTTTGTTTTCCTGGTATAGCTAAAGCTATCTGCAAATATTCCGCCATTTCGCTCACATTGGCAGGTGGAGTCGAAAAAGAGCTATTTTTATTATCAAAAATGTCACTAATGTTACTGTTATTGACAATGTTGTCAACTACTTTGCCTAAGTCATCTAAAAATCCAAAACCTGTATTCTTACTATAACTCATCGTTTTTTCGTTTTTGTTATTGAATCTATTCCTAAAAACAGAAACTGCCCTCAAAAAGTTTCGAGCGGAAAGTATTATACAGCTTTATCTAGGACTAATTAACCTTTATAAAAAGGCAATTTAGTAACCGTCGCAGCTAATTTTTTGCCACGTACATCTATATAGATACCACTGTCTTTCTTGCTATGTGCTACATCGACATAACCCAACCCAATACAACTACCCAAAGTAGGCGATTTGGTGCCAGAAGTAACCGTGCCGATGGTTTTGCCCGCTTCATCTACAATAGTGTAGCCTTGACGAGGTGGACGTTTATCATCGACAACAAATCCAACTAGCTTACGGCTCACGCCTGCTGCTTTTTGAGTTGTCAAGTATTCTTTATCTACAAAATCGGCTTCTTTTTTGAGTTTGGTTATCCAGCCCAAGCCAGCTTCTAATGGCGAGGTGGTGTCATCAATGTCATTGCCATACAAGCAAAAACCCATTTCCAAGCGTAGGGTATCTCTAGCACCCAACCCAATTGGCTGAATCCCTTGTGCTTCCCCTGCTTCGATGATAGCATCCCAAACAGTAGCAGCGTCTTTATTATTGACATAAATCTCAAATCCACCCGAACCTGTATAGCCCGTAGCGGAAACAATAACATTATCGACTCCTGCGAAAGTACCCTTGTCGAATGTATAGTATTTCATGTTCTCCAAATCAAGCGTAGTCAACGACTGCAAAGCAGCAACCGTTTTAGGTCCTTGGATAGCCAATAAAGCCGTTTGGTCAGAAATGTCGGTCATTTCTACGCCCAAATCATTGTGTTGACTAATCCAATCCCAATCTTTTTTCATATTGGACGCATTGACCACCAACATATACGCACGTTCGCCAGCAGCACATTTATCTTCTGGCAGGCGATAGACAAGCAAGTCATCAACAATACCTCCTTTGCCGTTGGGCATACAAGTATATTGAGCATCGCCAATCTCCAATTTAGTAGCGTCATTCGTCGTTACTTTCTGGATCAAGTCCAATGCACCTTTGCCTTTGAGTATAAATTCGCCCATGTGCGAAACATCAAACATACCGACGCCTTGACGTACTGTTTGATGTTCTTCAATAATTCCCTTGTAAGAAACAGGCATGCTGTAACCTGCAAAAGGTACCATTTTAGCTCCTAGAGCAATATGCTTATCTGTGAGTGCCGTATTTTTCATACTATCGCAATGTTTTGTTAGCTTTTGTGAATTTTGTTGGCACAAAAATACAAATCTATTTGTAATAATACAGTATGTGCAACTAATAAACCCTCCAGTAGGCAAAAGTCTAGCAGTGCAGCGTTCTAGCATCTAGTAATCTCCCCCTACTTCTTTTTCATAAACTTAGAAACCGCACTAGTCCACTCCTTGGCGAAATGTCCTGACATATATTCGTGCCCAGCTTCTGGAATCACCAACAGCTCTTTATCCTTGCTCGCCAAGGCGGTATAGACGGCAGCCGTTTCCGAAAGGCGTACCCGAGCATCTTCTTTGCCATAAATATGCAAGACAGGCGTTGTTACTTTTCGAGCATATATTTTAGCATCGTGCTTGAACGCACTCATATCGTTCTGTATGCCGCCCCAAAAGAGCAGCAAATCAGGCATTAGCAAAGTAGGTATTTTCATATTCTCAAATCGAGTAGTCACAGCGGTTCGCATTGACTCAAAGGGACACTCAATTACTATCTTTTCTATGTCCATTTGGTAGTCATGTTGAGCCTTCAGGATACTCATAGAACCCATAGAAGTGCCAAACAAAGAAATGGGATATTTAGGATATTTTTCTTTGACATAATCATAGGCTTCTTTGACATCTTCTGCTTCGTAGTAGCCTATGGTCGTGGTCAGCCCTTCGCTATCGCCGTGCGCTCGGAGGTCAACCAAAAAAGTATGATAACCCAAGCTGCGAAAAATACCAGCAGGACCCAATACCGCACTTTTTCGGCTATTGTACCCATGAAAAAGAATAACCGTTCCTTTGGGGCGACTCGTGCGTGCAGGTATCCACCAAGCACTAAGTTGCAGCGAATCTCTTAGCGTCACGGTTTCGTACTTGTAGCGTGGGGTAGTGGTGTTTTTTGATTTTGGGGTTTCGATACCAAACAAACCTAGTTTAGCTTTGTCTTGCCAATTGCCTAAATCTTGGGCATAAGTTGCCTTAAATTTGGGTACATCTTTCTCTACAAAATGCGTGAATTTATAGGCGTGATTATAAATCACAACATTGAGACCAATAAATAAGAGTAAAAGCAAATAGAATAATCGTTTGAGCCAACGCATAGGAGAAAAACTGTTTTTGAAGTTATTTGGTAGTTGAGCAATACTTTCTAAAGATACAAATAGATTGCTGAACGATAATGTTTAAATCATAATCTTGTTATGCTTCCCGCTATTTAAAAATGACAACAACCACTTATTGCTTTTTTTGACCAAAAAATAAAACCAGCGTGCAACTGTTCTCTAAAGTTTTCTATTTTCTGTTTTCTAATTGTATATTGCAGTATAGAAATATACTAAGAATTGCTTCCCAATGAAAAATTAAAAACCCAATAATCTCCCAATGAAAAAAATCCAATTTGTAGTCAGCTAATAGAATTTTACTAAATAAAAATTCAACATTTAAATAAAAATATGTCAAGTAATAACCAAGCGTTTATAGTAGAAGGCGGACATCGCCTAAGCGGAGAAATAACCCCACAGGGAGCCAAAAATGAAGCATTGCAAGTGATTTGTGCCGTACTACTCACATCAGAAAAAGTAACTTTATCCAATTTGCCCGACATTGTCGATGTGCGTATGCTCATTGATTTGATTAAAGGATTGGGTGTCAATGTCGTCAAGGTGGACGATCATACCTACACTTTTGAGGCGGACAAAGTTGACCTCAAATACCTAGAAAGCAAAGCATTTATACAGAAAGCAAGTAGAATAAGAGGTTCTGTGATGCTGATTGGTCCTTTGTTGGCTCGCTTTGGTAGAGCGGTACTCCCCAAACCCGGTGGCGACAAAATTGGTCGTCGTCGTTTGGATACGCACTTGTTAGGATTACAACAACTAGGAGCCGAATTCAACTTCGATGCACAAAAAGAAATGTACAGCATCGAGACCAAGGGACTGGAAGGCAAATATATATTGATGGACGAAATATCGGTGACAGGTACTGCCAATACGCTAATGGCGGCAGCGATGGCTACAGGTATGACCACTATATATAATGCTGCTTGTGAGCCATATTTGCAGCAACTCTGCAAAATGCTCAATAGCATGGGAGCCAGAATATTAGGAATCGGTTCCAATAAACTAATTGTAGAAGGTGTGGCTAAACTATACGGAACAGGACACCGCTGCCTACCTGATATGATCGAAATTGGTAGTTTTATGGGCTTGGCAGCCATGACACAATCTGCTATTACTATCAAGAATGTACGAGTAGATATGCTCGGCAATATTTTGCCAATGTATCGCCGTATGGGAATAAAATTTGAAATCAAAGGAGATGATATATATGTGCCAGCACAAGAGCTGTACGAAATACAAAGTTTTATAGATGGGTCTATTATGACGATTTATGATGCACCATGGCCAGGTTTTCCACCTGATTTGATGAGTATTTTGTTGGTGATTGCTACTCAGGCTAGAGGCTCCGTATTGATACACCAAAAAATGTTTGAAAGTCGCTTGTTTTTTGTTGATAAACTGATTGACATGGGGGCTCAAATTATATTGTGTGATCCACACCGTGCAACTGTTATAGGTCTCGAACGTCAATATCCATTAAGAGGAATCAAAATGACCTCACCCGATATTCGTGCAGGGGTTTCGCTATTGATAGCCGCACTGTCGGCACAAGGCACCAGCACTATTTTGCAAATCAACCAAATTGACAGAGGGTATCAAAATATTGATAAACGACTGATTGCCTTGGGGGCAAAAATCAAGCGAGTGGATTTAGCATAGTTCTGCTAGAAAATTTAATATCAAAGAGGTTATTACAACTGTAAGTTGCAATAACCTCTTATTTTTCCAGTCAACCCATGAGGTGTTTTGGAGGAATTAAGGTTTATTATACACGTAATTAATAGTATGCTAGCTATCTAGCATTGGACTCTAATAGTGGGGAGGGTTTTCCCTCAATAAGGATAAAAAGCAGTGCTAGATTATAGGTGAAATGCTCTAAGACAAAAAAATAACGAGGATTGTTCATTTTATTTTGAAATAATTTGGTATCTTCAATGCCAACAATAAAAATGAGTAGCGACTCGCAAAATAACCTCCCCTTAGGAACGAATAGCCAGTCGGATGCCTCATAAACCCAATTACAGATCATTATCAGACTCAAATACATAACCACAAAGTATGCAAGGAGTAGACACGACGAACCTAAAAGCCCCCTATCCCGGTCTAAGACCATTCGAATCAGAGGAGCGTCCATTTTTTTATGGCAGAGAAAGACAACTTGATGAGTTGCTCCGCAAGCTGCGCGGCAATCGCTTTTTGGCGGTAGTTGGTAGCAACGGCAATGGTAAATCTTCGTTTATCAAAGCCATGCTTATCCCTAGACTCCAAGAGGGATTTGTAGGACAACGTGGGTCTAAATGGAAAGTAGCTGTCTGTACTCCTGGCAATAATCCACTCGAAAATTTGAGTCGTCAATTGGCTGCTCAACTGCATGGAGAAGAAATGATGGATCCTTCTTATCCTTCTCGTATTGAGCAGACCTTGCGTAGTAGTAGTTTGGGATTGATAGAAACCTATCAAAAATCAGCTGCCGAACGCAATAAGGAGAATTTGATGATTGTGGTTGATCAATTTGAAGAAATATTCCCATTTAGTCATAAAAACTTACGTAATGAAGACGATGCTTCTACTTTCGTCAATTTATTGTTGAATGCAAGCCGTCAGAAAGACGTACCTGTATATATAGTATTGACGATGCGTGCCAGCTCTATTGGTGCGTGTTCCGAGTTCAGAGGATTGGCGGAAGCCATCAACGACGGACAGTTCTTGATACCTCGTGTCAAGCCAGAAGATCTCAAACGTATTATATTGTCGCCAATCAAGAGCGAACGTTCGGTCAGCGAATTGGGGACAGAAGTACAAATGGACGATGCCGTCTATCAGTCTATTATTGCCGACTTAGGCAAAAACACGAACGAACTTGGTACTCTCCAGCATTCTCTACTACGTATGTGGAACCACTGGATGGATACCGAAAACGATGTAGAAGTACCTATCGGTGTCAAGCATTACAAAGCTATTGGCACCCTCAAAGGGGCATTGAGTAAGCATGCAGAACAAGCATACAGCGACCTCGATACCGAAGAAAAAAGAATTATTTGTGAGCGTATTTTTCGAATAATGGTCGAAAAAGGAAGTAAGGGCGAGTTTGAAAGCCGTTCGGTTACCGTCAAGGAAATGATGGAAGTATCGGAACGCTCGTTGCGTGAAGTTCGCTTAGTTATTTATACGTTTAGCCAACAAGGCAGACGCTTTTTAGATGCTCCGCCAATTGCCGAAATTGACGAAGATTCAGTAGTCGGTATCGCACACGATAGCTTAATCAAGCGTTGGGCTCGACTAAGAGAGTGGGCAAACGAAGAGATGGAATCGGCAGAAATGTACCGCCGTTTGTGTTCCGCAGCAGTTCTCTACAAGGAAGGAAAAGGTAGCCTTTGGGCTGACCCTGAATTGACGATGGGACTCAAATGGTACGATCCTGAAGAATATGACGAAGAAGCTCCTTGGCGATTGGGACCAAACAAGAATTGGTCAAGTCGATACGAAAATCCAAGCATCACGTATGATGCAGCGATTAAGTTTTTGTTGGATAGCCATCAAGATACTCAAGTCATACAGACTAGAGAAAAAGAAAATTTTGAACGTAAAGAAACCAATCGGAAAAGAGTTGGTATCGTTGGAATTGCCATTATTTTATTCTGCTTAGGAATGGCAGGAGTCGCACTTTGGTCGGCAGCAGATGCCAAGCGCCAGACACGTGTAGCGAATGATGCTGTGACAGAATCTCGTCGTCAGCAGTACTTGGCAGAATTGAGCAAGGAAGAAGCTGCTCGCCAAGAATTTTTTGCTTCTTTGAGTGCCGAAAAAGCAATCAGAGAAAAAGCACAAGCAGAAAGAGCGAGTTTGACTGCTATGGAAGCGACTCGTATTGCAGAAGCAAGAGCCCGTCAGGCAATGAGTGCCGAGCGTATTGCTAAAATAAAAGAACAACAAGCATTAGCGGCTCAAGAAGACGCTAGAAGAAAAGCAGAAGAGGCTTTGATTTCTAAAGCTCTAGCTGAAAAGAAGACCATAGAAGCAGAAGAGCAAACTAAAATTGCTTTGCGTTACAAAAACTTATCGTTGGCTCAAACCGTAGCCGTTAAGTCGCAGACAGAGCAGAACAAAGATTTGAGAGGTTTGCTTGCCAAAGAGGCGTATGATCTCAATGCTGTCAATGGTGGCAAATTAGATGATGCTTATATTTATGAAGCAGTCTATAAGGCACTCGACAATCTGAACGAAACCAATAAGGCGTATGCCAATTTTAATGCACTCGATCAAGCTCCTGCTGGACGTAATAGAGTAGGTCAGATTAGAGGTATTGAAATATCTAAAACAGACGATAAAATTTATACGATTGGTTCTGATGGATTGCTCCTCAAATGGAATTTGAAAACCTATGGTAGCAAAGCTGCTAGAAGAGATAAAGCCAACAAGCCAGAGATTTTGTCTAGCAATGTAGGGGTAGTAAGAGCATTGGATATCAGTCCTGATGGCAAATCACTCGCAAGAGCTGGAGATGCCGCTCAAGTATTCATTAGTGATGCTAGTGATGGAACGATTACCAACAGAATAGATGCCAATCAAGGTCGTTTGATTTGGGATTTGAAATATACTCCTAACGGCAAAGGTGTGATTACAGTCGGTAATGACGGTGCTGGAGGTACCTCTATCGCTTACACCAATGTGAGTGGTGGTTCTTCGCCTGTTATTGGCGAAACGCCACACAAAATCACTGCTATTGACTTGTCTAGCAATGGTAAGTATGTAGCAGGAGTTGGCTCTTCGCCTGAAGTTTGGATTTGGAATATTGAAAATCAACTGAGAGAATATCTACTATCCAACCCCAAAAGTAACAGTTCGGCTACCGCTGTAGCGTTCAACCCTAAGGGGAGATTTGTAGCAGTAGGATACCAAGATGGTAGTGCTATGGTTTGGGATTTGAATAAGTTGGAAGCAGATCCAGCCTATGTACCCGAAAAACTAACCAATCATTCGGCAGGTATAACATCGGTGGCATTTAGCCCAGACGGTACGCAGCTAGTTATTGGTAGTTCCGATGCTACGGCTTCATTGCTTACCATAAGAGATTTGGCATAC
The DNA here is from genome assembly GCA_937139495.1 of uncultured Saprospiraceae bacterium. GTDB lineage: Bacteria > Bacteroidota > Bacteroidia > Chitinophagales > Saprospiraceae > Aureispira. The sequence continues at coordinate 13,246 of CAKZQC010000025.1, forward strand.
AAAGGTTATGGCGACGCACAAGAGTTTCCATACTTGGGAGCTACTTACAAGGCTATCATATTGGGCGGACACGGCAACTGGGTAACCTCTGTCGCTTTCACCAACGACGGAAACAAAGTAGTAACAGGGACGAATCACGGACAACTCCGAATTTGGGAAACTGATATGACGCTTTATGCCGATCAGATTTGTGATATTGTACGCCAGAATTTGAGTGACAAATCTTGGAGAAAATACTTGGGAACAGATGATCCTAAAGCAAGAGAATTGTATATCTTGACTTCAGATGGTGGTCGTCGTATTCCATTCTCTACTTGTGGCGAACAAGTACCTCAGATGAAAGAAGAATAAGAATAAGTAACCGTGCATAAATATACTATCAAAACCATTGAATAGAGTTTATCTATGTCAATAACAAAAAGCAGCAATCATTTTATGAACAGTAGGACGATTGCTGTTTTTTTGTTTGGTTTTGACAACAAACAATAGCGTTTTCGATGAAGTAACCTAAATGACTTCTAAATTTTAATAAACCTCAAAAAAAGCATACTGTATGCAAGTTTTATCCAACACGATTCTAAAATCTATGTTGATACTGACCGTTAGTTTTGCGAGTAGCAGCTTACTGTTGGCACAAAAAGGAAAAAGCGATCCGGGAGATTGTAGTCTAAAATTGGACGAAGCAAAATTGTACTATAATAGAGGACAGCTCGACCGAGTGACCGCTATAGAAGAATGTGCATTGAATCCTAAATCAATGTCTCGCGAAAAAAGGATAGAAGCTTTGCAATTGTTGACGGAAACGTATCTATACGACAACAAAATAGGTAAAGCGAACAAGTCTTTTATGAAATTGCTAGAAGCAAATCCGCTGCACGAAGTGGATTCTGCCAATCAAGAAAACTCATGGGATTTGGTTTACCTCTCTCGTACCTACAGTCGCCGACCTATTTTTTCGGTGTATTTTGGAGCAGGAGCCAATTTGTCGCTTATGCAGCAATTGCAAAATTATGGCGTAGATAATACGGGTGACGTAAAACCAGCAGAAAGCTACTTCGATTCCAAAAATATTGTGATTGGTCTTAACGGCTGTATTGGAGCCGAAATACCCTTGATATATGGTTTTGATTTGGCAATCGAAGGCAATTTTTCTTATCGTACTTATGCCTTCACGGACTCGATGTATATTTCTACTTCTTCCAACAACCCTACTGCAAGTGGTACTTCTGGAGAAGCGCCATCGAATATTCTTAATGGATCGAATGACCGAATCGGACAGCCACTTTTGTATTCTACGCTTAATTTCAAAGAAAATCAATTTTGGATAGATTTGCCTGTAATGCTCAAGTACAATGTTACGTTCAAAAATATATTGCCGTATGTGTATGCAGGTGGTGGACCTAGTTTCTTGTTGAGTGCCAACATTAGTGGAATAGAAAGAGAAACATCAGGCGAATTGACAGGTGGAAACCAAGTCGTACAGCCTCCTACCAAACCTATTTTATTGACCGCACACACTCGTGCCATAGCAGGCGGTGAACAAGCTTTTCCGAGTATGCGTACCAGTTTCAACTGGATTTTTGTAGCAGGAGCAGGGGTTAAATTTCGTTTAGGTAGAAATTTCTTGTTTATAGATGCTCGTTACACTCGAATGTTCTTGAACAATGTGAATAGAGCCAATCGTTATAGCAATCCAGATTTGTTATATCGTTACGGACACGTAGATAATGATTTCCGTACAGACAATTTTGCCCTAACGGTCGGGTTTACGAAGGCATTTTATCAGCCCAGAAAAAAACGTGAATTTAATCCTGTTTCTATTGATAATAAATTTGATCGCTGGTTGGAAAAAGAGCGTAAAAATATAAAAAGAGAAACGGACGAAGAGCTGAAAGGCGAGCTAGATGCGATGGTGAGAGAAGCAGAAAAAGAAAAACCATCACTAATAGAAGATGTCGAAAGAGGTCGTGTCGGCACAGAGATTATTAGAGATAGAAAAAAGGAATTTGAAAAAATCAAAAATAAATAGGCAACATGAATTTTTTAGCTAAAAATATACTAGTAGGATTATTGTTGGTGTCTATTTTTCAGGTAGGGTGCCAAAAAGACGATATTGCCCCTGCTAGACAGCAGGTTGCATTCGTCAAGTACTTCGGACACGTATCGCAGCAAGAAGCTGCAGATGTAAAACGTACCGCAGATGGTGGTTATTTGTTGGTGGGATCTACCAACTCTTACGACACCGAAGGTTTACGTGATATATTGGTCGTCAAAACAGATTCGTTAGGCAACGAAGAATGGAGCAAAACACTCGGACAGCCAGCAGACAAGCAAGGGTCAAACCTGACGATGCAATATGACGAAGTAGGTGTTAAGGCAGCTTTGTTGCCTGATGATGCAGGTTATGTTATCGCAGGCAATCGTACAATCAAGAATTTGACCACAGTACCTACTACCGAAAAAACTAAAATTGTATTGTATCAATTGGATTTGACTGGAGGAATTGTGCTGAGTAAAGTACTTCGTAATACAGGGACAGAGGCTGCTTTTACAGAAGAAATTAGCGATATTAAAGTACATGTAGGTAATCCTCTTGCTTTTGTAATAACAGGCTATACAACTAATTTATTTAGAGGTAAACCTGGTGGAATCAAATCTACAGATAAGACGGATATTTTTACGGCTCGATTGGATGTGATGTTCGAAATAGATTGGAATCAAGGATCATCGACTGGATCATTGGCTTATGGTTTTGATGGTAATGATTATGGCACGTCAGTACATATAGTAAGTGATGGGTATATCGTAATCGGTACTGATCAACAATCGGTGAATGGGTTATCAAATAATATCCGTGCTGTCAAGTATAGAATATCAAGTGGAGCCATTTTGAATACTAGAGATTATGGTGGGGTTAATTTTGATTTGGTAGGAGGCCATTCGGTTATTGATACGCTTCAGGGGCTGATAACCATAGCCGCTACTTGGAACGAAACAAGTGACAAAAGTAGCCTAGCTATATTGCAGTTGGATTATTTGTTGGAATTGAACAAAAATGGAACTTCAAGTTCAGGATATTATTTCTATAATACTAACGAGGTCGACGAGAGACGTTTGCCCAATACTGGACTCAATTCAGTAGGAAATGTATTGGCGTTCAACGATATTGCCAAATTGCCAAGCAATAATGGTTTCATATTAACATACACCAACACTACTGGATTGGATTCAGACATTGGACTGTTGCGTGTAGAACAAGATTTGAGTATTTCGGAAGGATTTCCATACTCGTATGGATATAGAGACCAAACAGGAATAGACGGAACATTAGAGCGAGGTGGTAGCGTAATTCCTGTGACAGAAGTCAAAGCAGGAACTAGCCAAAGTTTCTTGACGGGTTATGCCTTTACAGGAACGTTTGGTTTGGGAACCAACAATATGATGGGACTAGTCAAAGTGAATGACCGAGGTACTTTCGCTACAGAATAAGTACGAAATATAAGACATGCTCTAAGCACCAGAAAAGAGAAAAGCCTTTTGCAATTGAAATTGTAAAAGGCTTTATATATATAAATAGAAAGGTAAGAATAATAAGAATATTGGTATCATTTTGGTAGAGGCGACTCTAAAATCACTAAACAGAAATTAATTTTTTCACATTAAAACAACCAAAAACATGCAAGTATTAAAAAAAACAGCCATAGGCTTTTGTTTAGCCGCAACATTACTAAGTTACAGCAGTTGCCAAAAAGATGATAATAATAAGGGTAATGTGTCGATTGCTTTTGAGCAACAATTTGGCTCAACAGAACTTATGGAGTATGCAGATGTCAAGCAAACCGATGATGGGGGCTTTTTATTATTGGGGACAATTGATGCAGATGATGTAACGAGTGATAAACGAGATATTTATGTTGTCAAAACAGATAGTGATGGCAATCAAGAATGGGCAAAAAAATATGGCACTACCAATAGTCAGGGATATAATTATGATGAAGAAGGTGTCAAATTAGTGAAAATTAGTAGTACAGAATATCTAGTGGCTGGGAATCAAAATTTTTATAAAAATAATGTCATTGAAAAAACTAAAATTGTACTGTACAAAATTGATGCAAATGGGAACGTAATAGGTAACGATATAATACTTCGAAATGGAGGAACAGAGGCTGCTTTTTCAGAAGAAATCAATGATATTAAGGCTGATGGAACGGATTTTATATTGACTGGCAAGACAAGTAATGTATTTCCTAACAAGCCTGGAGGAACTCAGACAGGAGACATAGCGGATATATTAGTTATGAAACTAGATAATCAATTGCAGCGTACGTGGGCGCAAGAGGTTAGTGGGTTTGATAAGAAAGATGAAGGGCTGGAAGTTATGGTAAAAAATGGTAGCTACGTAGTAATCAGTACTGTCCAAGAAGGTAGTCATCAGTTAAATACACAACTCCATATCGCTTCATATGAGAAAACTAGGGGAGCTATGTTATCGACTAGGAGATATGGGCAGTCTGGAGAATATGCTACTGTAAGAGCAGCAACTATCAATCCTGCTGATGAAGTGATAACGATACTTGGAGAAGTGACAACAGGAACTGCTGCAGGAGATTTATTATTGCTACAGGTAGATAATATGTTAGATAATAAAACAGCTGTGAAAGCTACGGGAAGCGATTTTATGCTTTTTGGTAATGTTGCAGGAAATATGACAGCAGCGTTGTTACAAGCTGGGGATATTTCTTATCTATCTACTACAGGAGGTTTTGTTATATCCTATACTGATGTGCAAATAACGACCAATGATTTGGGCATACTCAAAATCGATCCAAGTTTTAATATCGAAGAAGACTACCCTAAAGTTTTAGAAGCAAAAGGGGTAGGAGCAAAAGCAGGTGCTATATTGCCTATTGTAGTTGAAAATAATGGTAATACTGTTGTTGATAGCTATGTGCTTTCAGCAACTTTGGGTACGACCAGATCACAGCAATTAGGTATCTTTAAATTGAAAGATTAATAGCTCAACAAGCTATCAATTCCTGATATAACCTTACAGGCTAATCAAGTAGTTACCCTATTACTTAGAACTAACTACTGAAATAATAAGTATAGACAGAATATTCCGATGTAGGAGTATTCTGTTTTTTTGTTTTATCTTATGATGCTAGTCAAAAAAGATATTTTATTTGCTCTACTAATTTATTCATAATAAACTCTAATAGCTAGAGTAAAATTATTACTTTTAGTTAGATATAAACGGCAGTAACCCGAAAATAACAAAATACTGGCATTAGCTTTTTATCCAAAAGCGACTCTAAAATCACTAAACAGAAATTAATTTTTTCACATTAAAACAACCAAAACCATGCGAGTATTTAAGAAAACAGCAGTAGGCTTTTGTTTAGCCGCAACACTACTAAGTTACAGCAGTTGCCAAAAGGATAATAATAATAACAGTAATACAACAACTGCTTTTGAACAACAATTTGGGTCAACAAGCTTAATGAATTATGCCGATATCAAACAAACCGATGATGGTGGATTTTTGCTATTAGGGACAATTGATGCAGATAATGTAACGAATGACAAAAGAGATCTTTATGTCGTCAAGACAGATAGTCTTGGCAATCAGGAATGGGCAAATAAATATGGCACGACCAGCAGTAATGGATACAGTTACGATGAAGAAGGTGTAAAACTAGCAAAAATTAATAGTACAGAATATTTGGTGGCGGGCAATCAGACGTTTTATAACAATGGCGTCATCGAAAAGACTAAAATCGTACTGTACAAAATAAACGTAACAGGCAGTACAATAGGCAGTCCAGTAGTACTTCGTAATGCAGCAACAGATTCTTCTGCTACTTTTACAGAAAAAGTACGTGATGTTAAGGCTGATGGAACTGATTTTATATTGACAGGTTCTACAACCAATATATTCCCTAACAAACCGGGAGGGACTCAGACAACAGACAGATCGGATATATTAATCATGAGATTAAATGATCAATTGGAAAACTTGTGGATTTCAGGAATAACATCTTATGGGTTTAGTGGCGAAGATGAAGGGCACGCCGTTATCGTTAAAGATGATGCTTATGCTGTAATTACTACTACGCAAGAATCAACGAATTCGCTAACTTCTCAATTACGTATTATCTTATTTAGAAAGTCAAGTGGTATTATATTGAGTACTCAACAGTACGGTCAGAGCGGACAAGATGTAACAGTAGTGGCAGCTACGTTGAATCCTACTGATGACGTCATCACAGTACTTGGTACCGTAACTGGAGGACCGAACACGGGGGAGCTGTTGTTGCTACAAGTAGGTTATAACTTGGTTAACCAAACGGCTGTCAAATCTGCAGGAAGTGATTTTATGTTTTTTGGTAATACCTCAGGTAACCTAACGGCTACAACATTGGAAGCAGGTGGTATTGCTTATCTGCCAGATGCAGGAGGGTTTATTATCTCTTATACCGACCAAAAAGCAACTACTAATGATTTGGGGCTGCTCAATATAGATCAGAATTTCAACATTGTGGCAAACTACCCCAAGCTAATAACAGCAAAAGGAAATGCTGCTAAAGCAGGTACTGTTCTACCAATAGTGGTAGAAAATAATGGAAATACAGTTGTAGAAGCACACGTGCTGTCGGCTGTTTTTGGCACTACTAGTTCACAACAATTAGGAATCATTAAAGTGGTCAATTAGTAGCTCAATTAGCTATTGATTTAATCATAAAAAAGGCACTTTCTAGTCATAGGAAGTGCCTTTTTTATGGCTGTTTTTTGAGTAGAAATAGTAGCTGATAACAACGAAAACAAAAAATGGTAAGGTATTAATCCAAAATAGTTGGGGACTATTCAAGATAATTTTTATATTAGAGTGCTTCTAACAGAAGCCAGCAATCTAATTTTGATTATTCCGTACCTATAAATCATAAAATAACCATGAAAATAACATACGAATCCATTCGACCTTATATTCTAGAAGAAACACTAGAAGGCAATAAAATGATTTGCAAATTTCAAATCGAAGATCAAGTTTTTGATGCCGTAGGCAATATCCGTATGGCTCAGAAAAAAGGGTCTGAAAGAGTAACCTCACAAGTCAAAAACACAGCAATTGGACGTATGCGTTCTATGGTTTTGGGTGTTTTGCGTCGTGCAGTAGGTGGTGGTTTTGCAGGAACTGTTACTTCTATGGCTGGTAACGAAATGATTCGCCAGCAGACCTCAGGTATGCGCTACAACGCTAAAGACAAAGAAGGTGCAGCTATCAAAGCTTTTGAAAGTATTATGACTGAATTGGCGTTTGATGGTGGCAAATGGCGTTTGGCTACGGAGTATTCCGAATTCGAGAAGATTATTCGCAGAAGTCCATTGACCAAAGCTTACGATAAAAAAATACTAGCTCGTATGCTTGTCGAGATGGCTAAAGCAGATGGTAGCGTAGCGAAAGAAGAAAAAGAATTCTTTGAGGACTTTTTGAATGATGAAACAGGCAACTTGGGTTCTCTGATGCGTGCTCCTTCAGTATCTATTGTAGAATGCGAAGAGATAAGCCAAGGTGCAAAAGAAAATGTATTTATGATTACTGCTGCTGTAGCATTAACCGATCATGAATTTGCAGATGAAGAAAAACTAAAACTAGATGACTTTGCTCAAATGTTGGGTTTCAACGACATGAAAAAAGAGGAGCTTATCCGTCATGCACAGGATTATACCATAGAGGCAGCCGTTAAGGCAAGGGGCAAAATGACTAGAGACGAAATTTATGACTTTGCTGACCGTATCGGTATGGATAGAGGAGAGGCAGAACGTGCCAAAATTCGCTTAGAAAAAAGAATAGGATAAACAATTCTATTAGTACTATAGAAACAACCAACAGGCAGCCTGAAAGTAATTTTCGGTTTGCCTGTTTGTTATTAATGGGCTACTGCCCAACATAATACAATACACGCAAACCATGGCAAAGAAAAAAAACGAGAAAGAAGAAAAATTTGATATTAAAATCAACGAATTTGGTCAAATTGTTACGTCTTATTCTATTGATAAAATCAATGAATTTTTGGACGAAAATGTAGAAGACAAAAAACTAAAAGACCGAGAAGAAAATAAGAAAGGAAAGAACGAAGAAGAGGAGTAAATAAGTCTTTAGCAACTTCAACTATAAAAAACGAATGCCAATTGGAAAACTCCAATTGGCATTCGTCATTAAAAGAATCAAACAATTTTCAAACAATTGCCGAAAGGCAACCATTACACGATTTTGCCTTCATAATTATCGTCCCAGTTTTTGGGTTTAGGTTCGCCCAACTTTCCGACAGACTTGGCTACTAGAGTCGCTACGGTCGCATCTCCTGTCACATTGATGACCGTGCGGCACATATCGAGTGGTCTATCTATCGCAAAAATAAGAGCGATACCAAACGCCAATTGTTCGGCAGGAATACCTAAAGTATCCAACACGATAACCAACATAACCATACCTGCACCAGGTACGGCGGCAGAACCAATCGAAGCCATCGTAGCCGTAATAACAATCGTCAATTGAGCCGATAATGTCAGTTCAAAACCAATAACTTGGCAAATAAATACAGCAGCTACGGCTTGATACAAACTCGTACCGTCCATATTGATAGTTGCCCCAACAGGGCAAACAAAGCTACTTACTTCTTTTTCTACGCCAATATGCTCCTCGACGCGCTCCATCGTGACAGGGAGCGTAGCGGCACTCGAACTAGTCGAAAATGCCAATAGTTGAGCAGGACTCAAGGCACGCAAAAAATCAATAGGCGAACGTCCTGTAAATACCTTGATTGCCGTCATGTACAGCCCTACCATTAGGGTCAAGCCCAATACCACACAACCTGCGTATTTGAGCAGTACAACAAATATTTCGGCATTGGTCGATACGGTCAAATTTGCGAGCAAAGCAAATACCGCAAAAGGAGAGATCAACATAATCAAGTCCACCATTTTTAGAATAACCTCGTTGACACTATCAAAAAAGTCCTGTATTGGTTTTGCCTTTTCGGTAGGAATTAAGAGCATGGAAATGCCAAAAAATACGATAAATACAATGACTTGTAGCATACTGCCGTTGTCGCTTGCCGACTTGAATATATTGTTAGGAACCATATCAATAATAAACTGCAATGGTCCAGCTTGAGATTGAGCCGCTCCTGCCGCTATTTTTCCTTGACTGCTTGCCAAGCTTTTGTCGCTAATTGCTTGTATTATATCTTGATCCAAGCCACTGCCAGGTTGTACGATATTGACAACTACGAGCCCTAGAGTGACCGCTACAACAGTAGTAATCAAGTAGATGCCAATCGTTCTTCCTCCAATAGTAGAGAGCTTGGATATATCTTTGAGGTCGCCAATACCTTTGGCGAGCGACGCAATAATAAGAGGTACGGCAATGAGTTTCAATAAATTGATGAAAATGATACCAATTGGATAAATCCAATTATTGATGAAATCAGCACCGACATAATCTCGGCTGTTGGTCGTTGTCTCTGTACTTTTTACTACGTTATTGTTCTCGACTAGGGTATATATATCTTTGCTAGAAGTAGAGATGACTTTTTTGCCCTCAAACGCCCATTCAATCAATGAATTGCCAAAGAAACCTTCTTTGAATATCAGCCCAAACAGAATGCCTGTTATCATGCCTATGAGTATTTGCCAATGCAGTGCCAGTCCTTTTTTTTCTTTTTCCATGGTTGTCAATATGTGTGTTTATCTAATGAAATTATGCGGCAGACAAAGAATGTCGAAGGATACTAAAAAACAATCATTGTTGTTGTATCCTTTCGCATATTTGGTATTATTCTATCAGAAGAGTACTTCATTTTAGAGGTGTTATCCCAAAAGTTCTTTGATTTATAGAATCCTACAATATAGCTAAAAACCATATTTTGTGGCGGAATAGTCGTATTTTTGTATTGCAAATAGCTGATTTTAGCAGCTAATACGGTTGTTTGCTCGTATTACCAATAAACTATTGTTGTGTTTGAAGCCAAGAAGTGTATGCGTTATTTTAGTGTAGTGGTTATTATTTTGGTGTGTGTGTGTACTTTAGTTGCACAGCAATCGCCTAGTCATGTCAAGAGAAAAACCTTTGTGGTACGCAAGTCCAAAACATCGACTACCGAAACGGCAGTGGAGCAAAAAACAACAACGCTACTCGGCACAGAAGTACCAACAAAAACGGCAACCAATTGGACTAAATCCACTACTAAAGATAGTCTAGCAGAAGTAACTATCGCACCTAGTCAGTTGCCAACATTAGCAGGGAGTAGCAATTTTGGCGTGTTGGATATTCGACCGTATCGCCCAGAAATGACATTGCGAAATTATGAATACGTAGTACTGCAATACACCATCACCAAATACGGCTGGGTCAATCAAATAAAACTCTACGATGCTTCTACGAAGCAATTGGCAGACAGTATCATCAAGGAGCTTCGCAAGACAAAATGGAATGCTGCGTTGGATGCAACAGGAAATCCGATGGACTATGAATTGTACAAGCAGATTGTCATTGTCAAAACTAAGAATTATGAAAAATAAAATGACTAGCCGTATTCAAGCAAATTTGTTACAGAACAGTTTTGGACTGCTGCTATTGCTGCTTTTGAGCTGCCTTAGTGGCAATGCAATACAGGCACAAAATGCGTACGATATTTATCCAGCCTTGCCTTTTGATTTGGCGGCGACGGCGCAAGCAGGCAATAACAAGACTACTATATGGCTTTCTCGTGCTACGGCTACCGAGAGCGACATAGCAGGACAGCCTTGGAGCAATATCCAGCAACAAACGTACTTATGGCAACGCTACGAGTACTTTAATGGCAAAATGCAACTAGAGACCACTTATTTGCCGACAGGCGACAAACAACAAACGCAGGAGTATTTTTATAGAGACCAACTGCTTTCGGCTACCGAAATATTGAAGTACGATAGTTTGCAACAATCGAAACAAGCAGGCGGATTTATTTATTTGTATTACAAAGATAATAAGCCGTTTCAGCGTGTTCAGACATTCGGTTTTCCGAATCATAGAGTGCGGTTGTTAGATGAGTTTGTGTTTGATGAGCAACATAGAATAACCAAACAAAAAACAACAGCCACAGGGCAAGGACCTGATATGGGCAAGTTGCTCGATGGCATGCAAGACAAGGCAGTCCGCAAAGTAATCTATAAGTATCAAGACAGTGTCTTGATTTGTCAGCAGTATAATAACTTATATAGCTTGCAAGATGAGTCTGTAACTACGTATAATGAACAACAATTGCCACAAAAAACTGTACTAACTAATACGGCAGGCAAAGTGATTGTAGCGACCGATTATGAGTATGAAGGGACGCATTGTACCAAAAAAATACACTGGATAGGTGGAGAAACTAACGAAACTGTTTTGACTATCTATAAAATAGAGTATTTTGAGTACGACAATGACTTAATCGTTAGACATCTTACAGAAGAAAATGGGGTGCAGACGGTATTGGATTACAATCATTTTTTAGAAGAAAAATAGCCCCAAATATATACTTATGGCAGCATCTAAACACACTAAAACAGCCGAAGCAATACAACAGGAATGGGTGGAAGTACAAGCCGCTCAAAAAAATCCTGCTTTGTTTCGAGTGTTATATACTCGGTATTACGAATCTATATTTAGGTTTGTCTATAAACGAACAGGCGAAGAATCAGTAGCAGCAGATGTTACCTCGCAGGCATTCTTGAAGGCGATGCAGAAACTGCACAAATATACTTTTAAGGGAGTACCTTTTTCGGCTTGGCTGTTTCGAATAGCCAGCAATGAAGTAGCACAATATTATCGTAAAACGAAGAAAAATAGAGTTGTAGCAATAGATGATTATAGCTTGGAAGATGTGACGGAAGAAATGGAAGATCAGCACGAACTGACACTTCAAAGTAGCATTCTACAAGAAGTAATACAAGAGCTGAAACCCGATGAAGTACAATTGGTAGAATTGCGGTTCTTTGAGAAACGACCGTTCAAGGAAGTCGCCGAAATTATGGATATGACGGAAAACAACGCAAAAGTGAAAGTCTATCGGCTACTACAAAAAATGCGTAAAAAATTTGAAAAAAAGAAGCCAAATGGCTAGTTGGATTTTATTGAAATACAAAATAATATTTGAGAAAGAAGTCCAAAAGATACTAACAAATGAAACAAAATTACAATATAAAAAAAGACTTGCCAGAATTGAGTGCTGACCAAATTAATCAGCATCAAGATTTTGATAGTTTATTTGCTCAGTTTGAGCAAGCGGCTCCAGAACCAGAGCCGCAAGACCTCGCCAAAACAGCGACAGAAACCCCAGTAACAGCGGTAGCAAAATCTCCTTGGCTACTTAAGGCAGTGATTGGAGCAGGAATAACAGTTGCAGCAGCGGCTTTGATTGTCTTTATGATACAAAAAGGGCTACCATCCGAACAACCAACGGCTCAACTCAAAGAAGATATTTCGTTGCTGTCGCCTTTGCCTGATTGGTCGCCTACTTTTGAGCGTCAATTGGTGCTGGATAGCAAAAAAGGGCAAGTATTGGAATACCCAAATGGTACTCGAATTGTCATTCCTGCCGATGCTTTTGTTGATGCAGACGGAGAGCCGATAGTAGGTCAAGCGGATATCGCTTATCGAGTGTTGAGAAGTCCTGTTGATAAATTTTTGGCAGGTGTGCCACAAGATATACAGCAGCAAGCAGGCTTGGAAACCGAAATAGTAATCGAGCTGAAAGCTTACCACGAAGAGCGCCCTGTTTATTTGGATACAGATAAAATAATTGAGGTGTTGGTACAAACACAATCAAGAACAGATTTGACCAATAGCCAATTGCAAATTTATGTGTATAATCATGCAGAAAGTGACTGGCAGAGACAAGCGACTGACCAAACGGCAGTAGTAGCAAGTGAGCGTGAATATACGCCCGAAATGATTGCAGAAAAAGAAGCATTTATCAAAAAAGCATGGGCAAAGCAGAAACCTCGTCGCCCAATCAAGCCACAAACAGTACCAAAGGGAATGGAAGTGTTTGATATAGATATTGATGCCAAAGAGTTTCCAAAGTTGGCGTATTTAGATGAAAATGTTGGCTTTTTGGTCAATTCTAAAGATGTAGCCAATGACCCATTTGCTATCGCTTGGAACGATATTAAGCTAGACGAATTGAATGAAGAGTATTTGCAATTGAAACTTAGCCAGACAACAAATGGTAGCACAACAAAAGAGTTAAAACTCAATATTATGCCTTATATTGCTTATTCGGCAGCAGCCGAAAAACGCTACCAAGAGCAGTTATTGGCGTATGAAGGTGCTTTGCGCAATTGGCAAAAAGATCAAGATGAGGCATTAGAGGAATTATATGCGAATCAAAAACAAATCTTGCAGCATCGTTTTGAGGCAAATAAATTGGGGCTGTGGGCAGTAGCTAGCCCAATAGATGCACAAGCTAAACAACAAAAAAACGTGCAACTGAGCGGCGAAAAAAGTACAGAAATAGCGACTATATTTGTCACGATGCCCAATCAAAATCAATATTACAGCTATGCAGTAGCTGCCAAAAGTACAACGATAGAGTTGCCTGCCAATGTACAATCTGCTCAGGTTTGGGCATTGACACACAACAAAGAATTGTTGATTGCTACGGTTAGCCAAAATGCAGAAACAAATCAATTAGAAATGGATTTTGTATCGAGAGGATTGGTGACTTCGGAAGAGCAAGTGCGAGCAGCTTTAGCATTCTAAGGAGCTAAAAAAAACATATTATCAGTTATTATTGTAAATTAGAGGTTGCTGCGGCAATCTCTTTTTTTTATCTCAACGATGTGTAAATATGCCTGAAACGATTCCTCAACTCAATATGCTTATTCCACTCTACAACGAAGAAGATGTATTTGAGGAACTGATGCGACGACTGACGGCAGTGATGGACGCTTCCAAATTGTCGATTTCGGTCATTATGGTCGATGATGGTAGTAGAGACCAAACCTCCATTTTGATGAAGCGACAATCGTTGGCAGATGCTAGATTTACATCGGTATTTTTGTCCCGAAACTTTGGGCATCAATTGGCATTAACGGCAGGGTTGAGCTACGTCAATGCGAGCGAAGCGGTGTTGATATTAGATGGCGACCTGCAAGACCCGCCTGAGTTGGTCGAAGAGTTTTACGAACAGTATAAGTTAGGTTACGACGTGGTCTATGCGGTACGCAAGACCCGCAAAGAAAATGCTCTCAAGAAGCTTACCTACAAGACTTTTTATTGGCTACTCAAAAAAATATCATACTTAGATATTCCGCTAGATTCGGGCGACTTCTCGATGGTCAGCAGGCGAGTAGTGGACGAAATGAACCAGATGGGCGAACAAAGCCGCTTTTTGAGAGGTATGCGAAGCTGGATAGGATACCAACAAATCGGTGTGCCATACGACCGAGACGAACGCCAAGCAGGAGCCCCCAAATATACCATTGGCAAACTAATAGAATTGGCATTCAATGGCATTTTTAATTTTAGCTTTTTTCCTGTCAAGTTGATTACCAATGTTGGTTTGTTGACGATTGTTGGCAGCCTTATTTATTTGATAATGACATTGGTCAAAAAGTATGCTTTTGGGCAAGTTCCAGAAGGATTTACGGCTATTATTACGGTTATTATTTTGTTTGGAGGAGTGCAGTTAGTTTCTATCGGGATACTAGGCGAGTATATTATTCGTATCTTTTTTCAGGTCAAAAATAGACCTCTTTTTATTGTCAAAAATATCATACATCAGCAACAAATAACCGATGGATAAAAATTACTACAAATCATATTATTCTCTCGAAAGAGAGCATTGGTGGTTTCGAGCCCGACTCGAAATATTGGAAAACTTATTTCGGACAGACATTCTACCTAAGGCGACTTCAAGCAGCAAGCTAGCGATACTCAATGCAGGAGTGGCAACAGGAGCAACAACAACTATGTTGGAGCAATATGGAGCGGTTACCTCCTTAGAATATGACAAAGATTGTTGTCAGTTTTTGGAAGAAACGCTACAAATGGAAGTCGTAAATGGTTCTTTGACCGAATTGCCGTTTGCTGACAATAGTTTTGATTTGGTTTGTGCATTCGATGTCATCGAACATATCAAAGAACATGATTTGGCAGTAGCCGAAATGAAACGTGTATTGCGACCGAATGGACGAATATTTTTGACCGTTCCTGCTTTTCAATTTTTGTGGGGAGAGCATGATGAAATCAATCACCACGAACGACGCTATACCCAACAAATGTTGGTCGATGTAGTCGCCGAATCAGGTATCAAAATCGAACGCAAAAGTTATTTTAATTTTTTCTTGTTCTTTCCCATATTTTTGGTGCGTATGCTGCTCAAGCTGCGTCCTGCCAAAAAAGATGGGGAACACAAATCTGATTTTGAGACATTCAAATCAGGGGGAATTATCAACAAAATGCTGTACAAGCTTTTTGGTTTGGAGAAGGGAGTTCTCAAACACAATATCAATTTTCCTGTTGGGGTTTCTTTGTTTGTGATAGGCGTGAAGGAGTAAAAATAGGAGTATAATATTACCTTTTTTAATAAAACAAGCCATTTCAGAATTGTCTGAAATGGCTTGTTTTTGTTGGCGGAAAGCCTACACTAAGTCTGTACCACTTCATGATATTGTTTCTTGCCAATATCGGTTAAGTACGGAAAAATTGCTTGATTGATAATGGTTGAATATTCTTGTAGCATTTCTTTGGTCAAGCTTTCTTTGGTGACGGTGGCAGAGGAAATCCAAAAATCACCCAATATCTGAAAACGCTTGTAGAGGTAGAGATATTCGTTTGGCAATATCTCTTGTTGTAGTACGCCATCAGCTACCAAAAGCTGAAATAACGCCACAAATTGTTCTTCCCTTCTTAGAGTTAGTTGGCTGTAATGGGCTTTGATGGGGGCGTTTTCTCGCATAATTTGTACAAAATCGAGCATGAAAAAACGATATTCAAAAAAGCTTTCCATAATGATGGTAGATATTCCAAATAGGGTTTTTAATTCTATTTTTGGAGTCGGATTTTCTGCCATTTTTTCTTCTATTCTACTCACCAATCTAAAATACAAAGCTTCTATAATAGCCTCTCTCTTTTTGTAGTGATAGGTCAAGTTCCCTTGACTAATTCCCATTGTATTGGCAATCGTCCTTAGCGTTACTTTCGATAAACCTTCGGTATTGAATAGTGCTAAAGCGGTATTCAAAATAAGTTCTTTTGTGTTTTTCATACTTCAAAGATAATTAAATTAGTACAATTGACCTAATTAACTTTATTTTTTAGTACATTTGACCTAATTATTAATCAAAACGATAAGGAATGGAAATGAGATTGAGGAGCTATAGGGTGGCTAGTTGGTCGCTTGTATTAGGTGGGATTGGTCACACGGTAGCTGACTTGACCACTCCACAAACAGCAGCACAAAGTAAACTGATACTAGAAATGAAAGCCTTTGTAGTGCAAATATTAGGTGGAACAGCCAATGTTTTTTCTTTTTATCAAGGCTTCAGCCTAATGATGGGTTTATTGTTGTTTGGGTATGGAACGCTGAATTTGTTGCTTCTCAAAAATAACGGACAAGCACCTTTGCCTACCAATATTTTGCTATTGAATTGCTTGATTACTTTGATTAGCGTGGTTTTGTCTATTCAATACTTTTTTATTGTTCCGATTGTTTTGACTGGCATAGCCTTGTTGGGTTATTCTGTTTCGATACTAACGCAAAAAAATATAACATGAAAATCATAATAATAGGAGCTGGGATAGGAGGTCTGACAACGGCGATTGCTCTAAAGCAGCGAGGGTTTGAAGTAGAAATATTTGAAGCGGCTCCTGCATTCAAAAAAGCAGGCTCTGGGATAAATTTGGCATTGAATGCCATGCAGGTATATAAAAAGCTAGGACTTTATGATCAAATATTGGAAGCTGGAAGCTATACTAATGCTATGATTATTACAGACGAAAAACTACAGCCATTATCCGTCATTGATATGAAGCCTTTTGAAGGAAAATTTGGGGTGAAATCGGTTGCTATTCATCGAGCTACATTACATCAAATATTACTTGATCAACTTGCTGATGTTCCGTTGCACTTGAACAAAAAAGTAAAAGATGTGAAGCAATCGGAAGCTGGGATAGAAGTGGCTTTTGGAGATGGTACAATGCAGCAGGCAAGTGTCTTGATAGCTGCTGACGGGATTCATTCTGCTGTCCGAAAATCAATCTTTGATAATACGACGATACGAGCTGCCAAACAAATTTGTTGGAGAGGTATTACCAAAATAGAACTGCCGCCAAACTACCAAACAGAATTGCACGAACCTTGGGGTAAAGGCAAGCGATTTGGTTTTGTTGCTATTGCCGAAAACGAATATTATTGGTATGCTTTAGCCAACTACAAAGAGGATTACCGAAAAGAATTTGAGCAGGTAGATTTAGCAAAATTTTATTCCGATTTCAATCCGCTCGTTAGTCAAATAATCAAATCAACGCCCCCCCAAAATATATTAACCAATGAGCTATTAGATTTGAAACCTATTCAGAGGTGGTACCAAAAAAACATCTGTTTGCTGGGTGATTCTGCTCATGCTACGACACCTAATTTGGGGCAGGGGGCTTGCCAAGCAATCGAAAGTGCGTTAGTGTTAGCGGATTGTTTAGCCAAACACAAGGAGGCAGAAAAGGCTTTTGGTGAATTTCAATCCATCAGAATGAAAAAAGCGATAGAGGTTGTTCAGACAAGTTGGAGAGTGGGCAAAATTGCTCATCTTGAAAACGGTTTGCTTATCAAAATAAGGAACTTTGTATTGAAAAATACACCTGCAAAAATAGCTAACAAACAATCGGAACGGATTTTTGAGATAGATAAAGTGGTTGTTCCACAATAGACTACTTACATAACTTTTACTATAAAGCCATCTTGGATTCGTCCAAGATGGCTTATTTTTGTTGAAGGTATATCGTCTTATAGGATATTATCACCTGTCACATC
The DNA here is from genome assembly GCA_937139495.1 of uncultured Saprospiraceae bacterium. GTDB lineage: Bacteria > Bacteroidota > Bacteroidia > Chitinophagales > Saprospiraceae > Aureispira. The sequence goes on from CAKZQC010000025.1 coordinate 31,302, forward strand.
GCCCATCTTGATGGCTCTAATCGTAAGACCGGGAGGTGTATTGCAGTTGTCTTTGATACCGCCGCTCAATTGTGCAGGATCGGTCACGACAGATAATTTTAGTTTGCTAGTAGAAACATAGGCAATATCTAGGGTTGGAGCGGTATTAGTTCCTAAAATAATAGCGACCATTTTATCTATATCTAGGCTATTGATAACGCCATCATCTACCACATCGGCAGCAACATATCTTCTAGGAGCCTGGTCTATATCCAATTGCTCAAAGGTCTGAATACCTAATATGTGACGTTGAGTCATCACTATATCAAGTACATTGAGGCTACCGCCGCCACCGACACCCGTACTACCTGGGTAAGTCATACAAATAGGGTGATTGCCAAGATTGACCAAAGCATACTTGCCTGACGGATCGGCACTATAAGTCGTGATATGTAAGTAGTCAATTTTGACAAAACCTAGACCTGACCAGTAGCTCCCATTCCAGATGGTAACTTTGCCATGGTGACAAAAAGCTTTATCTTTATCGTCTATTTTTATAGCTGGTGGGATTGATTTGGGGGCATAAGGTTTTACTGCTTCAACGGGGTGGTTAGCTTTTAGCTGTTGAAGTAGTTCTTCTGGAGCATCTACAAATGCTTCCCAGTTATCTAGCGTTATTTCGCTAGGATAAGATTTTTGAGCAATTTCTTTGGTACAAGATACCGTCAATAAAGCTGCGGTTGCTATGGATAATGTCGTTTTTAGGAAGGTACTTCTCATAGTAGTTTAGCGTTAAATTGTGAACAAGTATTTTTACTTGATGACACAATATTAAGACTATTGACCAAGGGTTAAAAAAACATTATAGCAGTGTAATCATAGTTTTTATAATGTAATTTTTTTTATTGATAGTGTATTTAATTGTAAATTAAATGATTGAAGTGATTTTTCAATTTTTAATAAAAGGTATAATCAGAATTAGATACAAAAAAAAGGTTAGACAGACCAGTCTAACCTTTTTTGTGAATAATTAATAGCATTAACTATTTAAATCCTAAATTACGCGCATGAAATTGCTAGTACCTTGAGCAATCAATTTGCCTGCTTCATTCGTCAACAAGCACGTAACATTGGCAGTCTTTCTGCCGATACGCATAACTTTAGGAGTAGCTGTAATGACATCACCAGGTTTGGCTGCTGCCAAAAAATCAATGTTCATCGTCATGGAGACATAAGCCGCTCCTTTTTCGCTTTTCAGAAAAATTTGGAAACCCAAAATTTCGTCCATAACCGCAGCTATAGCACCACCGTGCATATTTCCCATTGGGTTGAGCATGTTTTCACGTACCGTGAACTGCATCACCATATCTCCTTCGTCAGATACGGCTACGACTCTGCCGTTGAGCCAAGCGCCAAAACCAGCCATGTGTTCGCCCATAGGTTCTCCTAAGCTGTTTTGAAGCTGTTTGATATATTCTAATTCCATTTTTTAGTAGAGTTTTTTACCTAGTTTTTCTAGTGCTAGCGTAATTTGAGTCGTATGAGCATCTGTTTTTGGACGCTTGAATATCTTTACAATTTCGCCTTTTTCGTCAATTACGAAAGTAGTACGGAGTACGCCCATTTTGATATTGCCATACATGTTTTTTTCGCCCCACGTGCCATAAGCTTCCATGACAGACTTGTCTGTATCTGCTAGTAATGGAAAAGGCAAATCGTATTTTTCGATGAACTTTTGGTGCGAGGCTTCGTCATCAGGACTGACGCCGACTACCGCATAATTACGGTCTAGCCAATATTTATAATTATCTCTCAAGTTGCAGGCTTCTTTGGTACAACCAGGGGTGTTATCTTTTGGGTAGAAATACAGAATCAAGTTTTTGCCTTTGTAGTCGGCAAGTGATATGGTATTTCCGTTTTGGTCTTTTGCTGTGAATGCAGGGGCTTTGTCGCCCTCGTTTAGTGTAATTGCCATAGTTTTTGTTTTTTTTGTTGTTAAAATAAAACTTCGTGTCAATTTTTATAGAAAATATTAATCAACAGGAGCTAACTCAACTACTAAACCATCAATACCGTCATGAAGTTTAATTTGGCAGCCCAATCTGCTATTGTCTTCTACAAAAAAGGCTTGATCGAGCATATCTTCTTCGTCTTCGGACATCGCAGCCAAACCGTGATCGCTGCGTACATACATGTGACAACTGGCGCACAATGCCATACCTCCACAAGTGCCTTCTACAGGCAATTCATGTGCCTTGCAAAGTTCCATCATGTTCATGTTCATGTCGGTCGGAGCATCTAGCAAATGTTCTTTTCCTGCACGGTCTATGACCGTTACTTTTATCATGTTATCTTCCATTAGTCAGCTGCGTTATTTTTTTAAATTTTGTAAGGCTTGCTGTAGCACAATACCAAAAGTGACGGCTACATTCAAGCAAGGCGTATTGCCCAATGCTGGGATATAAATAGAGTGGTCGAGTAGTGGTAATACCGAATCGGGCAAGCCATCTTTTTCGCTGCCAAAAATAAGTAAATCATCACGCTCAAATTGAAAATCGGACAAATGTTGTGCTTTTTCATCTACCATAGTAGCGATTTTTCGCCCTTCGTATTGCTCCAAAAAATTGCTCAAATTATTAAGCTTAATAATCTCCACAAATTCGATGGCTCCAGCTGTCCAGACTCTAGCCATGTGTGCCATATCGGCTCTTGCTTTTTTGCTGTGCGTAGGCGGCAGCAGCAGATTGTTGGCATCGTAGATATAGACTTTGGTCAACCCAAAAAACTCGGCAGAGCGAATCATGGAAGACAAATTAGGACGGTATTCTGGACTGTGGAGTAGAATATTCACGGAAGTAAAAATTAAGTGTCGTTACAAACAAAAAAGAGTTTTAAAGAGTGTTTGGCTCTTTAAAACTCTAAGAGCGTGTCTAAAACTATAATCTTAGACATGCTCTAATGTAAGGCATAAATTCAGCACTAAGAAATATTACTTCAAGTAAGCCGAATACATCCAAATCAATTTTTCTTGCTCTCTAATATAATCGCTCATTTGAGCGTTGGTACCTTCATCGCCAGCCTCTGCCGAAATCTCTAATATCTCTCTTTCGATAGGCAACAAAATGGCATAACCTTTTAGGATTGCTTTGAGTGCCTCTTTTCCGTCCGATACATTTTTGACAGACTTAATCGTCGCCAATTTCATGTAGTCCTCGTAGGTGTGGTTAGGCGTTTCGCCTAATGTGAGAATACGCTCTGCGATTTCGTCTATTTTCAAAAACGAGTCGTTGTAGAGTTCTTCAAACTTGATGTGCAGCTCAAAGAAAGCCGCTCCTTTGATATTCCAATGAAAACCACGCACATTCATATAGAAAAGTTGGTAGTTTGCCAATAGCAAATCCAATTTTTTAGCGAGTTTTTTTGTTTTTTTTGAGTCTAACCCAATATGATTCAATGTTGACATGTTGTGTTTTTTTGATGATGAAGTTGTTCTAAGAATCCATTTAATCGACAAATAAAATTCTTAAACAACTTTGTTGTTAATAGTTAGTTAGAATGCAAGGCACTCTAGCCATTGTGCACTATTTTAACACTTGTAGGACTATTTTGTTGACTATTATTGCAAATAAATAGGAGGTTTAGCAAAAATCTAAACACATTTTACTGCTACCCTTCCATAAATTTTTTGGTCGCTGCTTTGAGTGCTTTCTTAGTTTCTTTTGTTTTGTACTTGGGGTCTAGCTCCTGCACTCTGTTCCAATCCGCTATGGCAGCCTCATATAGCCCTTTTCGGTAATAAAGGTCGGCTCTATCAAAATAAAAAGCAGCAACTTGATTGTTGAGCTCAATGGCTCTATCAAAATCTCTTTGAGCCAATCTATTATGGTCTATTGTTCCAGCAGGAGAATCTTCTTGGCTGCTAGCGGATTGAGGAGCACTCAAGATAAGAGCAAATCTACCTTTATGACTATAGACTACTGCCCGGTTGTAGTACGCATGCGCATTGAGCGAATCTATCGAAATAGATGTATTAATATCTTCAAGGGCTTGGTCGTATTTCCCTAGCTTATAAGTCGCTTCTGCTCGGTTGTTGTACGCAAAAGGTTTGTATTTGCCATCCAAATCAACGGCTTTCCCGAAGGTAGCTTGAGCGGCAGTATAGTCCTTGAGAGCCATTTGCGAAAAGCCCTTACGGATAAAAGTAGCATCGTCATTGGGTGCCAACGCCAACGCAGCATCATAATCTTTGATGGCATTTTTGTGCTTGCCCAAATCCGCATAAGCATAGCCTCTAGCGATATAGGCACTATTGCTAGCAGGAGCTTCGACTAGTACGGACGAAAAATCTTGTATGGCAGCTTTGTAGTTTTTATTGCTATAATGAGCCAAGCCTCTCTGATAAAATGCGATGGTGTACTTATTATCTAATTGAAGTGCTTTATCGAAGTTCATAATGCCCAAATTATAATCTCTCGAACCACTCTTGATAACGCCTAGATGATAGTAAGCTTCTGCATCATTAGGGTTCAGAACTATTGCTTTTTGCAGATTGACAATAGCCCACTCAAAATCACCTGTCAAGCGTTGAGCGAAACCCAAATTGGTGTAAAGTTTTGGATATTGCTTGGTCGTTACGTCGGAGTTGAGTGATAGTAACTCTACTACTTTACCAAAATCTTTGGTTGCTACTTCTGGGTGCTCGGCAGCCAAGTTGGCTTCGCCTCTATAATAATAGGCGGCAATAGATTGTGGCTGCAACTCAATGGCTTCATCAAAATCCAGAATCGCATTTTCGTAGTATTCTCGTCGAATCTGTAGCTTGCCACGTTCTACATAGACGGTGCTGCTTTTGGGCTGCAAGCTTACTGCTTTTTGCATGACTTGCAATGCTTGTTCTTGTTTGCCTAGCTCAAACAAGGTGCTTGCCTTGTTTTGGTACGCAGGGGCGTAGGTGCTGTCTTTCTGGATTGCCAAATCATACAAACTAACTGCTTTCTGCCAGTTGCGTTGTGTACGAAAATCATTGGCTTGCTGATAATATTCGGCAGCCGTTTGGGCGATACCATCTGCCGAAAAGGCAAATGAACAAGCTATAATCGTAATGTATTTTATCATAATAATATTGAATGTGAATAAATAACGGAGTGCCCTCCAAAAAAAAAAGAGATAGTGACTATCTCTTCAACTTCTACAAGTAGGTTACAATAACAAATCCAAACTCGCTACAATTTGGCTTTTAGCTTTTTGGTAATAATCTAAAGCCGCAGCATGGTGTTCTTGTTCGAGTTCTTCCTTTGCCCAAACAACTTCCTTGTGCAGTATTTGCAACAAATCGGTCATGACATCGTCCACCAATCGCTTTTGTGTGCGAGGCAATGGCGTGACGGTGGCGGTTTGATGTTTGTTCAGACAGTAGAGGGCGTTGTTAGCCAAGGCTTCTAGGAAGCCCAAATCCAACTTGGCAACAGACAAGTCGGCAATTTCGTTTCTGATAACACTAATTTCAGTATTCATAAACGGAGTACAAATAAGAAGTTATTTTTGTTGATTAAGCCAGCCTTTGGCATGGAGGTACTCGGCAATTTGTATGGTATTGGTGGCGGCTCCTTTGCGCAAGTTGTCCGCTACTACCCACATATTGAGGGAGTTGGTTTCGGAAAAGTCGCGTCGTATTCTGCCCACAAAAACAGCGTCTTGATGATGTGCCTGCAAGGGCATTGGGTATTCATTGTTGGTCGGATTATCTACCACAATTAATCCTTCGGCTGCTTCTAGTACATCTTTGAGTTCAGAGAGCTCAAAAGGCTGCGAAAGTGTAATATTCACACTCTCCGAGTGTCCGCCCTTGACAGGGACACGCACTGCGGTAGCGGTAATCCGCATCTGCGGACTGTCCAATATTTTGCGGGTTTCGTGTACTAGTTTGAGTTCCTCGCGAGTGTAGCCGTCTTGCACAAATACATCGCAATGTGGAATACAGTTCTCAAAAATAGGGTGCGGATAAGCAGGATTAGTTGCTTTTTTGCCTTCGCTTTCTTCTTGATATTGCTGCACTGCCTGCACGCCTGTACCTGTCATAGATTGATAAGTAGAAATAATTAGGCGTTCTATTCCATATTGTTCTTGCAGCGGTTTGAGGGCAACTACGAGTTGTATGGTAGAGCAGTTTGGGTTGGCAATAATACGATGATGTGCTTGCAAATGATGCAAGTTGACTTCTGGCACAATTAAGGGCATACCCTTGTGCATACGGAAAGCTGAAGAGTTATCGACTACTGTCGTTCCTACGGCTGCAAATTGAGGGGCAAACTCCTTGGCGGTATTGCCACCAGCCGAAAAAAGAGCCAAATTAGGAGCCTTTTCGATGGCTTCCTGCATACTAATAATCGTATGTTCCTTGCCCATAAATACGACGGTTTTGCCGACCGACCGAGCAGAGGCAACTGGCAAAAAATCGGTGATTGGAAATTTTCTTTCTTCTAAAACACGGCACATCACTTGTCCAACCATACCAGTGACACCGACAACAGCTACTTTCATAATAATATATTTGTGGTCGCCAAAGATAGCCATTGCCCACAAAAAAAATGAATTTTTAACGCCTATTTAAAGCTCGATTGCTTAAAAAGCCCTAAATTCAGAGCTACAAATCACCCAAACGAAGCCCTTAATTGCTGGATACTTGTCAGCGTGTCTATTTGATAACGTCTAATACTACCTACCATAAAATAAATCTTATGAAATTTTCGTATGTTTTACTTCCTTTTTTAGTGCTATTATGGACTTCCAATTTTGCGACTGCTCAACAGTTGCAAGACGATTTTTCTGATGGTGACTTCACCAATAATCCAACTTGGACAGGTGATGCCAGCGATTTCATAGTCAATGGAGGCGGTCAGTTGCAAGTTGATAACTTTGGTAATAGTAGCAGCTCGCAGCTCAGTACGGCAGCAGCTATCCAAGACAGCACGACTTGGGAGTTTTATGTGCAAATGGATTTCGCACCTTCTACTTCCAATTACACAAGAGTGTATTTGCAGTCGGATAACGTAACGCCAACCAATACGACGAATGGCTATTATATGCGATTGGGCAATTCGGGGAGTACCGATGCACTAGAGCTGTACCGAGTCGATAATGGAAGTGCTACACAGATTTGGTCAGGTACTGTCGGGGCAGTGGCAACCAATCCTACCGTAAGTGTACGAGTCGTGCGCTCAGCATTGGGGGTTTGGTCTATATTTGCTGATTTTGCAGGCGGTACGACTTACGTGCTAGAAGGTACGGTGAGCGATGCTACTTATACTACTGGAGATTATTTTGGGGTAGCGACACAATACACAACCCAAAGAGGTGATAAATTCTTTTTTGATAATATTTTGGTCAGCCCCTTGTTTGTAGATGTGATCGCTCCTACTATCAATTCTGTTGATGCTATCAGCGACACGGAAGTAGATGTATATTTTGATGAAGTACTAGACCTTACCACCGCCAACAATGCCGCTAATTATACGCTAGATAATGGAGCTACCGTTAGTGCGGCGATTATTGATGCCGTCGATTTGTCATTGGTACATCTTACGACTAGTACCTTGGTGAGTACTACTACATATCAGCTTACCGCCAATGGAGTAGAAGATATTAGCGGAAACGCAACCAGCAATGAACAAGGAAGTTTCACGTATGTGAAAATAGAAGCGGCTACTTTTCAAGATATTATTTTCAATGAAATATTTGCAGACCCAACGCCTCAAGTAGGCTTGCCCAATGCCGAATTTGTAGAAATACTGAACCGCTCCAACAAGTTTATTCAATTAGATCAATTGGTAATTAATGATGGCTCTGACAAGATACTGCCCTCGTATATGTTGGCACCTGATTCTGTCGTAACGATTGTAGCGAATAGCAATGTTGCTACTTATAGTACTTTTGGTAGCACCATCGGTATTAGCAGCTTATCCCTCAGCAATAGTGGTGAGCAGCTGACTATCAAAAATAATGGGGTAACCATAGATAGTGTCGAATATACGCTAGCGTGGTATCAAGATGCCGTGAAGGATGATGGCGGTTGGTCGTTGGAGCTGATTAATCCTAATTTGTTGTGTATCGGTAGTGCCAACTGGATAGCTTCCAATGCGGTAGCAGGCGGTACACCAAGTCAACAAAATTCAGTCTATAACAACACGCCTGATACACAAGCACCGACGGTACTAGCGGCTGATTATGTTGATTCGAATACGATTATGATTGTATTTGATGAGGCACTTGATGCCACTACAGCTTCTATTGCTACGAATTATGCAGTCAGTAACGGAATTGCAGTAAGCAGTGCTACTTTTTTGGCTCCCGATACGGTTCGTCTTCGATTGGCAAGTAATATGACCAACAGTACAAACTATACCGTCACCGCCACTAACGTAACCGATTGTTCGGGTAATTCTGCTACGACGAATAACTCTGGTAGTTTTCAATTCTTTTTTATTCAATTGGCAACTCTGGACGAATTGATTATCACGGAAGTGATGGCAGACCCTACGCCACAAGTTGGCTTACCAGATGCAGAATATATAGAACTATACAACAACTCTAACAAAACACTCAATTTGGCAGATTATATCCTGAATGATGGATCTAATCGAGTATTTGACAAAATACTACTATTCCCGAATGAGTACATTGTGGTTGTGCCTGCTGTAGTGGCAGCCTCGTTCAACGGTGTCGGAAAAGTAGCTGCTGTAGCAGGTTTAAATTTGAGTAATTCGGGCGAAAGCCTAACCATAGTAGACCCTAATGGAAACCTAGTCCATGAGCTAACTTATAGCTCGGATTGGTACCAAGACGCTGCTAAAGATGATGGCGGCTGGTCGCTTGAATTGATCAACCCGAACTTGCTTTGCAAATTGGGAACCAACTGGACGGCTTCTATGGCTTCGTTTGGTGGTACGCCTGCACAGCCCAATTCGGTGCTTAATAATATTCCAGATGTTACAGCTCCAAAGGTGAGTTTGATTTATCAATTTTCGGCTACTCAGATATACATCAAGTTCGATGATGTAATGAATACAGCGATTGGTAATGTTGCTAATTATGGTATCAATAATGGAGCGACTATAACTAGTGTGGCACAAATAAGCGAAAATATCATTATCCTTAATTTGCTATCGCCAATGGTCGGGAATACGACTTATACTATTACACTTAATAATGCTATTGAAGATTGTGTCGGTAACTCGATTGGTGTCAATTCGGTTAACTTGACGTACTACGAAACGCAAGCTGCCGAGCATTATGATATTTTGATTAATGAAATCATGTCGGATCCAAATCCACCTGTTGGGTTACCCGAAAAAGAATACGTTGAACTCTATAACCGAAGCAATAAAGTAATCAATTTACAAAATTTTGTATTTAGCGATGGCTCTACCATATCGGCACTGTTGCCGACCTATATTATGCAGCCCAATAGCTATCTAGTTATTTATGGCAATAGCGATACCATTAGTTTGAGTAGCTTTGGCAATGCCTTAGCAGTCAGTGGTTTTCCTGATCTCAATACCTCCGATAATTTGGTGTTGATCAACAATACAGGCGATGTGGTAGATGCCGTGAGTTATGAACTAGATTGGTACCAAAATGCCAATAAAGATGATGGTGGCTGGTCGCTAGAGCGAGCCAATCCCAATCGCCCATGTGAGGGCAGAACGAATTGGAGAGCTTCTACAAATTTGATAGGTGGCACACCTGCACAAGTCAATTCTATATTTGAGAACAGTGCCGACGATCAAGCACCTGACGCCCTGCGAGCTTTTGCATTTGAGCCGACTCGTGTACGAGTTTATTTCTCAGAAGCGATTGATGACCAAGCCGCCGCTACTCTTACGAATTATAGTATCGACAATGGGATAAGTGTAGTTGGTGCTATGCTAGAAGCACCGCTCTACAATTCGGTAATATTGACACTTGACCAAGCTATAACAATAGGCACAACTTATAATTTGACTCTTTCGGCAGGATTTACAGATTGTGTCGGCAATCCGATTGCGCTCAAAAATACGGCTCGTTTTGCTTTGGCGGCGCCTGTTGTCCGAGGGGATTTGATTCTCAACGAAATATTGTTCAATCCTGTGACGAGTGGCAGTGATTTTATAGAACTCTACAACAACTCGAATAAAGTACTTAATGCTGCTGATTTGGTTATTTCCAATGCTAAAATTATAGATGGCAACTTGGCAAACGCCAACAGTTTACAGACGAATCCTGTTTTGGCTGATTTACTGATCTTTCCAGGAGAATATGTGGTGATTACAGAAGGTGTCAACCAAGTCAAAGACCAATACCAGACACCTAATCCTGATAATTTTGTAGAAAACAATTTGCCTACTTTTGACGATAAAGAAGGTAGTGTTTATTTGTATGCCGCTTATGATTCGGCTTATGTTGATGCCTTCGGCAATCCGCAAACAGCTTATCTAGCCAAGGTGTTGGATTTGTTTGATTACACACAAGATTATCATACCTCGTTGATAGATGACGAAAACGGCGTTTCGCTAGAGCGAATTGATTTTAATGCTCCTACCAACGACGGCAACAACTGGCACTCGGCAGCGAGTACAGTCGGCTATGCTACACCTGCTTATCAGAATTCGAGTTTCCGTATCAATGAAATTATGGGCGACGATCTTATCGTATTGCCTTCAGAGACCGTGTCGCCTGACGATGATGGCTACGAAGATTTTTTATTGATTAACTACAATGTCGATAACTTGGGTTATGTTGCCAATATTGATATTTATGATGCCAACGGTCGCCTAATCAAAAACTTGGTCAACGGTGAGTTGCTGATGACAGAAGGTAGCCTACAATGGGACGGCACCGACAATCAAGGCAGAAAAGCTAGAATCGGTATTCATATATTGAGTATCACGTTATTCAATGAAAACGGCGATACCAAACAGTACCGCAAAACTTGTGTAGTGGCAGGCAAGTTGTAGTATATACTATCTCAAAAAGTGCTAGAAGTGCTAATTTTCTAGCACTTTTTTTATTTCTTCCTGAACTTTCAATAAAAAATGAAACTTTAATTTCTAGCATTCCGTTTAAGTGACCTATAAGAAATAGTTAACGATAGTTAATGTAAAATTTCTGAGTACAGGACAAAAGTAAGAAACAGCTGCTTTTAGAACGAAAGATGAGTATTTTCATTTGGTTGAGTGATGTGGTAACCACGTTCCGCTCCTATTTTTTGCTTTGTACTCTATTCTTTCTTAACGAGGTGCTAAGCACTTTCAAAGTGCTTAGCACCTCACTTGGAGGCTAAACAATGCCTTTGGAATAAGTACTATTCACTTTTGTCCTGTACTCAGGTAAAATTTGGTTGTTTATAAACCCTCTTTAAATACATAAAAAATGAAAAAGGCAACGAAAGGAATCTACACTTTTGAACAAATTTTGTACACGCTATTGTTGATTCCGATGTTTATTGGGCATGTTATGGCTATACAAGAACCAGAAATGCTCATTCTGAGTATGGGAGCGCAATTTGTTATGGGTTGTGCTCAAGTGTTGAGTGGTCTGCTGCATACGGTGGTGTATAGTGATAGCAAGCGAGCTAAGTATTTGGGAGGAGCTTTAGGATTTGTAATGCTCTTGATACTCGTAGTTACTGTCATGGATAGTTTATCATTTACTATCATAAATGGAGGAATACCCAAGTTTATTGCTGTTTTATTTATGATAATTATACCGAGTGGTATAGCTATATGGTACACCATACAGACGAATATAGATAGAAAATTGGCAGAAGCTACCACCAAGAAGCCCAAGCAAATCAAATACGATGAAGACCTGCTTGATGACATACATATTGTACGATAGTGGATTATTTTTTTCCTAAAGAGAACTCTATCTCAAACTTGTGTAAGGGCTACAGAATGGAGCACCTACGTTCGCTAGTATCAAGACATTTGACAATGCAGAAAAAATAAACACGTTTAGTCGAAAAAAAGGTATTTTCGTTCCGATACGAATCTATTCGTAATAACCCCTAGTGTGAAATTTGATTGTTTATAAACCCTCTCTAAATACATAAATTATGAAAAAGGCAACAAAAGGAATCTATACTTTTGAACAAATTTTGTACACGCTATTGTTGGTTCCAATGTTCATTGGGCATTTACTAGCGATATTACAGGAAGATTTTTTGCTCTTTAGTATGTTTTGTCAGCTTCTGATAGGTATTGCTCAATTATTAAGTGGTCTGCTGCACCTAGTAACATATAACGATCAGAAGCGAGCCAAGTATTTGGGTAGAGCCCTTGTGTTTGTAATATTGTTGATTTTTGGTTCTATTGGACTAGAGTATATAAAACTATTAGGGGACGGGATAACGGTGTTTATAGGTATTTTATTTGTCATAATTATACCGAGTGGTATAGCTATATGGTACACCATACAGACAAATATGGATAGAAAATTGGCAAAACCTGCTATCAAAAAAAACAAACAAATCAAACAGAACGAAGACCTGCTTGATGACATACAGATTACACGATAGTGGATTGTTTTTTTTGACTATACTTACATAGCCTTTACTAAGGCAATAATTTTTATTCAAATAATAAGGCAAAATGAATAAAGCAACTAAAGGAGCCATAACCACTGATTTAGTGCTACAATCAGCAGTTGTTTTACCAATGATTTTAGGGCATTTGATTTTTATTGTAGAGCCTTCTACGATTATTTTTAGTACGCTGGCACAGTTGTTAGCAGGTTTTGTGCAGCTCTTGAGTGGATTTTTGCACAGTATTGCTTATCGCAATAAAAATAGAATTATTTACTTCTGTTTGTCGATGCTGTATGTATTTTTTTTGATACAAATCACGCCCTATCTATCCAAAGACCTGATTACAGATATTTTTAAGACCGAAGTTCGGGTTACTTTGCTTGTATTGGTCATACCGACCTTGATTGCTACGTATTATATCATAAGAACGTATGTAGATTATCAGTTGGCAAAAGACCCTAATAATGAAAAAAGAAACTATGACGAAAATTTGCTCGATGATGTGCAAGGAATGGGATAGTAACCAGACGTGTGTTTGTGCTAGATGTACAAACAAAAAGCAACATTAACGTATGTTAATACTTGGAAGTGAGTGGAATAGGGCGAAGCAAGGCAGCTGTATTAGCCATCAGTAGTTAAGGTGCTTTTTTTTATAACTATTTGGTTAGTTTATCTCAAAATTGGAGGTTTATTCTAAAATGATATTCTAAAATATATAGATATTGGGGTAACCTTTGTGAACTTGTTGTGTTATCTTTGGCGGTATTAGGGGAGCTATCCCCTAATACCGTTTTTTTTAGTCAAAATTATATTTGTAATAAAACTTATTTATAACCAAGAATAATGCAAAAAATGTATACTAGATTTTTAGCCATAGTCTTTATGGTACTCCCTATGCTATTGATGGGGAACAATGTCCAAATTGATAATGTCACGTTGACAAATGACTCTACTCTTGCGTTCAGTATCAGCTGGGAAAACAGCTGGCGAGTGAGTGTAGCACCCAATAATCATGATGCCGTATGGTTGTTCCTCAAACGTAGAGATTGTGCTTCTGGTCAATGGTCTCATGTAGAGTTAAGCTCAGTAGTTAGCAGTCATACGGTTGCAGCACCTCTCGAGGTCTATATAGATGGTAGAGATGCTAGTGGAACAAAAGGACTATTTTTGAGAAGAAGTGCTGACGGTACAGGCAATATTAATAGTACAGTTGTTTCTTTAAGAATGACCGCACTTCCTATTGGTGAATACGATTTTAGAGTTTTTGGAATCGAAATGGTACAAATTCCTCAGGGAGGTTTTCAGCTAGGAGATGGCAATGTTTCAGTAGGAGCGTTAAGAAAAGGAAATTCTAGTGACCCTTATGTTGTAACTTCAGAAGGAGCTATCACTGCAACTACATCAGCTGCGGGGATTTATACCTCTAGCTCTACTTATCGCCCAACTAGCATGCCTGCCAATTATCCAAAAGGCTTTGCGGAAGTGTACTGTATGAAACATGAAATTTCGCAGGCACAATATGTTGACTTTGTCAATTTGCTAACATCTGATCAAGCTACTAATCGCCAAATTACAGGCACTGCTAATCGATTGAATATTACAGGCACTTGGCCCGTTTTGGTTGCGAATGCTCCCCATAGACCTATGAATTATTTAGGTTGGTCAGATTTTTTGGCGTACTTAGATTGGAGTGCTCTACGTCCTATGACAGAACTAGAATATGAAAAAATATGTAGAGGTCCAGTGACTCCTGTCGCTGGAGAATATGCTTGGGGAAGCAATATTATTACAGATGCTAACACTTTAATCAATGATGGTACTCCAAATGAACAATCTTCCAATCCTATCACCGCAGGAGGTGGAATCGCCAACTACAATAACAATAATATTTTAGGACCTATCCGATGTGGATTCGCTGCCAAGGCAGCCACTTCACGCCTTACGGCTGGTTCTTCATATTATGGTGTAATGGATATGAGTGGCAATCTTTGGGAAGCTACTATTTCGAATAGAGGTGCCGCAGCAGTCGCATTTACTGGACTTGTTGGTGATGGAACGATTACTGTCAGTCCTACTCCTGGTTATGCAAATGTAACCAGCTGGCCAGGTCTTCAAGCCTCAGTTGTATCGACAACTTCTGCCACAGGTAGAGGTTCTCGTGGTGGTTCTTGGAACGAAGCACCTGCGTTTTTGCGTATATCTGACCGAGGAGGAATTAATATTCTTGACGGTCGTAGACTTAACGAATTTGGTGGAAGAGGAGTCCGCTAGTAAGCTATTCTATAGGTATGGTGTAGGTTAGTTTTTTTATCGTGTCCAGCACTAATTAAAGTGGTTGGATAGCACTAGCGTACATCATATCTAGTCATAAATAAATTATAAATAATATGAAGTGGCTGATATATAGTAGCCTATTATTTTGGAGCAATATGTTGTCCGCTCAAGTCCCTTTTCAAGGTGGTATAGCTTCAGGCTCAACTACCCTTGCACTGGCAGGAGTCGATACTTGCGTCCATTTTTTTGGAGGTGGTCAAGGTTCTAGTTCTGATACGGCTCACTACGCCAATCCTTATGCTTGTACGACCTATTATGGAGATAGTTTGTCGGGTTATGTACACAATAATGAATTGACAAGTACACAAAATTGTATTTTTTATGTAGGAGAAAATGGCTCTGGATACAGTGAAGATTTCTATGATAATCCTACCGCTTGTCCTTCGTACTTTGCGTCTGCTAGTGGCAACGACGGCTATCATGCCCGTAGCTATACCGAGACTTCAGGAAGTTGTTATATCGTGACATTGCCCATAGAGGCATCGCCTTTGTTCGCCAAAATAGAAGATAAACAAGGATTGCTCAGTTGGTCAACTTATGCGGAGGAGAATAACGAAGGGTTTGAGGTACAAAAAAGTTTAGATGGTGTGGAGTGGACGGTCATTGGTTGGCTTGATGGTGCAGGCGATTACGTCGGTACGCTGAACTACGATTTTGTAGATGAACAACTGCAATATCAAAACCAATACTATCGATTCAAGCAAATTGATTTTGACGGAAGTTATACCTACTCCAATGTTGTCAATTTGCACCCCTCGATGACCAATAGTACGCCAGATTTTATTGCGATTTATCCGAATCCTGTCCGTTCGGGCAATTACCTAAATATTAGATCTTGGGTTTCTCGTGAACTAGAAATCAACATTCAACTATACAATACTTTAGGGCAGTTGGTATTGACAAAAAAGGCAGCTTTAGATGAATTGAATAGTTTGATAGAATTACCTCTAGGAAACATTCCGCAGGGCAATTATTTCTTAGTACTGATTGATAAAACAGGAACTATTTTGACGCAACAAAAGGTAGTTGTTCACGAATAGATAAAAATATACAACGCCGTCAAAATAACCGCTTCTTTTAGCGTGTGTCTTAGGGCATATTTGAAATTTTAATTTTGAATATGCCCTATTTTTTGGAAATAAATTTTGGCTAAAAATACGATAAAAGGAAGGTTTCGTTAATCTATTAATCGTTTTATGGGTTTATTCTAAGAGCGTGTATAAAACAACTTCAATCTTAGACACACTCTAAAGTAAAATAAAAAAAAGCAAAAAAGCAAATGAGAAAATACGATATAGTACTATATGGAGCGACAGGCTTCACAGGCAAACGAGCAGTTGCTTATTTTCAGGAACATGCTACCAAAGAACTAAAATGGGCGATTGCGGCAAGAAATGCCGACAAACTAACAGAGCTAAAAAAAGAACTAGATCTGGAGGTAGCAGTCATTATAGCGGAAGCGACCAATAGCGAAGATATAGAAGCCTTGGTAAGTCAAACCAAAGTCGTGCTTTCTACCGCAGGTCCGTACGATTTGTACGGAAGTGAATTGGTGAAACATTGTGCCAAACAAGGGGTGCATTATGTCGATATAACAGGCGAAGCGCCTTGGGTCAACCAAATGATAAAAGAACATGGTGCTACCGCCAAACAAACAGGGGCACGTATCATTTCTTTTTGTGGTTTTGATAGTATTCCTGCCGATTTGGGTGTTTGGAAACTACAACAATTCTTCCGAGAAGAATGGCAAAAAGAAGTTAGCACAGCTGAAGGTTATTATGTACTATCAGGGGGCGGACTCAATGGCGGCACGCTGCTATCGGCACTCAATATGATGGAAAAAGGGCAAACCGACCAAATGACTAATGATGCCCTGTTGTTGTCGGATTTGGAGCAGCGGAATTTTATAGTCAAGCAAAATGAGAGCTTCAAAAATCGTTACTCGAAGGAGGTCAATAAATGGGTTTATCCTTTCGTGATGGGCGAAATCAATACCAAGGTAGTATATAGAAGCATTGGGTTGCAATTGGAGCAAAACCCCAATTTGCTGCCTCATTTTTCTTATGACGAATACCATGCTATTGGCGGGCGGTTCCCTTCTATAATGGCGGCTTATGGTATGGCTACTTTCAATGTATTGAGCAAATCTCGCTCCATGCGCAAGTTTCTGAAACTGATAGGTCCCAAAACCAATCAAGGCCCTACCGAGGAGCAAATAGAAGAAGGTTTTTTTAGACTCAAAGTAATCGGTCAAGATGCCGATAAACAACACAAAGCAATGATGACGATGCAGTTTCATGGCGACGCAGGAAACAAAGCAACTGTTATGTTCTTGTGCGAATGTGCTTTTATGTTGGCAGAAGAAACTGCCAAGCCAGCACTACAAAAAGAACTAGCCGCAGGGTTTTTGACACCTTCTATTGCCTTCGGCAATCGTCTGTACGAACGTTTGCAAGCTAGAGGATTGCAGATTGACTGCAAAGTGATAAAAGAAGAACGTAAATAAAGTAAAAACTATAAAGGGTTTATTATTTTTTTTGTACCTTTGCACATGCTTTTGGGCAACCTATGTTTATATAGGAAGTTTGAAAGTATCTGAAAAAATATTTTTTAACCTTTTAAACAACAAGCATTTTTCATATGGAAAATCTTGAAAACAAAAACGACGAAGCAGTTGACAACAACGATAACGTCGCAACACAAGAAGTAAAAAAAGAAATCAAACCACAAACTCCACACGATGCGTTCGATTGGGAGAATGGCCCTAAAGGAGTGTTGAACTACTCTGCTGAGGACATTACTCAATATACCAACTTGTACGAAGATACTTTGAACTCTATCAAAGAGCTTGAAATCGTAGCGGGTAGAGTAGTAGCAATCACTCACAGTGATGTTATCTTGGATTTGGGTTCTAAATCAGATGGTTTAGTTTCTAAATCAGAATTTCGTGATATGCCTGACTTAGCCGTCAATGACGTAGTTGAGGTATATGTAGAAATGCAAGAAGATGATCGTGGACAGATGGTTTTGTCTCGTCGCAAAGCTAAATTGCTAAGTGCTTGGGCCAACATCGTAACAGCTTACGAAGAAGGAACAGTAGTAACTGGTATTGTAGTGAGCAAAACAAAAGGTGGATTGATTGTAGATATCAATGGTCTAGAAACATTCTTACCAGGATCTCAAATTGATATTCGTCCAATTACTGACTACGATTCTTACGTAGGTAAAACGATGGAATACAAAGTCGTTAAAATTAACGAAACGATCAAAAATGCTGTTGTATCGCACAAAGCACTTATCGAAAGTGATTTGGAAGAGCAGCGTCAAGCTATCATCTCTAAATTGGAGAAAGGTCAAGTATTGGAAGGTATTGTCAAAAATATCACTGATTTTGGTGCGTTCTTGGATTTGGGTGGTGTCGATGGTCTTTTGTACATTACCGATATTTCTTGGGGACGTATCAAGCACCCAAGCGACATCTTGGAGAATGGACAGAAACTGAACGTAGTAGTATTAGATTTCAATGATGATAAAAAACGTATCTCATTGGGTCTCAAACAACTACAGCCTCATCCATGGGATGTATTGGCAGCAGAAATTGAGCCAGGTTCTACTGTGAAAGGTAAAATCGTTAACATCGAAGATTATGGTGCTTTCTTGGAAATTACACCAGGTGTTGAAGGTCTTATTCACGTATCGGAAGTATCTTGGAGCAGCCAGCCTATCAACTCTCGTGAGTATTTCAAAGAAGGAGACATGCACGATGCTAAAGTCGTAACTATCGACCGTGAAGAACGCAAAATGTCTTTGAGTTTGAGAAAACTACAAGAAGATCCTTGGTCAACTATTCAAGACAAATATCCTGTAGGTAGCCAGCATTCTGGTGAAGTCAAAAACTTGACTCCTTACGGTGTGTTTATCGAGATGGAAGAAGGTATTGGTGGAATGGTACACATTTCTGACCTATCTTGGACGAAACGTTTCGCTCACCCTGCTGAATTTACAAAAGTAGGTGAGACTATGAATATTACTATTCTAGACATCGACCAAGACAGCCGCAAACTTTCTTTAGGACACAAACAATTGGAAGAAAATCCATGGGATACGTTCTCTGATGTATTCCCAGAAGGTTCTGTACATGAAGCTACTATCGTTCGTCGTGACGACAGAGGTGCTATCGTACAATTGCCTTACGGATTGGAAGCATTTGCTCCTATCAGACACGTTAAGAAAGAAGACGGTACATTGGCGGAAGCTGATGAAAAACTAATGTTCAAAGTGATTGAATTCAATCGTGATGACAAGCGTATCTTAGTTTCTCACGCTCGTTTCTACTCTGATGCTAAAAAATCAGAAGATGCAGCTGATAAAGAAACTAGACGTAACGATCGTCAGAAAGCTAAATCAGATATGAAAAAACAGAATTCTAAAGTAGAGAAATCTACCTTGGGTGATTCTATTGATTTTTCTGCTTTGAAAAAACAAATAAAAGATGCTGACGAAGAGGAATAGATAAAACCCTTTTCTACGCAGACTAATATTGTACAAAAGCTACGCTAATCCTTTATGGATTGGGGTAGCTTTTTATTTTGACAAAATAGCCAACTACTAGACGAAGTGGCACAAAAATAGCTGCTATTTTGGTGTATTAGAATAGTACAATTACTACCTAAGGAGTAGTAGCTGCTATTCACCAAGACATGAAAGTATCAACTTTTTTTCATATCTTGGTATTACCAACTACAAAGCAATGGCATTAAGCACTTGCTTTTTTTTATTAAAATCAACAATCTAAAGAATCTTATTATGATGATGAAAAAGACATTAGTAGCATTAGCGGCAACAACGCTAATCTTTGCTGCTTGCGAAAAAACACCAGATCCTGTAACGGTCTCTCTATCAAGTCTGACAGCTACCGAATCAACTTTGGCTAATAGCCCCAAAACAGTTATGGTGACCATCTCAAACACGACCGACCAAAGCGCGACCATCAAGTGGGAACGCAGTGAGACCACTAGTCCAGCTGGTTTTACTTATATGGTCAATGGTTCTAGCGACAACGCTTCAGAAATCAAATTGGATGGAAATGAAACAGTAGAAGTCAAACTGATGGTGAATCCTAATGGCAACACTGGAACGGCTACTGGAACACTTTCTTTTTATGACAAAGACAATCAGTCTAGCACAACACAAAGTTTCGCTTATAGCGTAAGCACGGTAAGTGATTTGTTTGTGATACAGCCTGTTGGTCCTACTAGTAGTAGCGCACGTGCTGCTGGCGGTGCAGACGGACAAGGGGGCAAAGATTACTATATTAACGTGATTAATCCTACTCAATCCACTATAACGGTAACTTGGGAAAAAGTAGAAACAACTTTGCCAACAGGTTGGAATATTCCTATCTGTACCGATGAGGCTTGTTATTCGCCTAGTATTTTTACACAGACTATGACTATGGAGCCTTCCGATACGGTTGTATATAAAGCTACTTTCACACCTTCTGGCAATGTAGGTGCTGGTGAAATGGATGCTATCTTTTATGTAGCAGATGATAGTGCAGCTACACACAAAAATCAAATATTGATGCACAGTGTTACGCAATAAGCAATAGCAGGTATCAATAACGCAAAAAGGCAGTTCCAAATTAATTTGGAACTGCCTTTTTTTTGTGCTTGTTATGTATTGACGGAAAGTCTAAGAGTTAATTTCTACTCTTCTTCGTCCTTGCTAGTTGTTGCTTGGTCGATGGCTTCTTCCTCCTCTTTAGCTTGTACCTCTTCGCCCAATACCGTAGGTTTACTTACGACATCGCTAGCTTCCAAACTAGTATCTTTAATTTCAGAAGTTTCCGTTGTTGGTGCTTCAGTCGTAGCGGCTAATGCAGCGGCTTTTTCGTCGGCTTTAGTTTTTTCGTCGGCTTTAGCTTTTGCGGCAGCTTCTTTTTTAGCTTTTTCGGCGACCTCTTGTTCTCTACGAGCGGTCATCTTAGCCAATCTAGTTTTCAACTCGTCCATGGTTTTTTTCATGTCGTCGAGTTTTTTGGTCTTAGAAGAGATACGCTCCTTAATCAATTTTGCTTTTACTTCACGCAATTGAGTTTCCAACTGACCAACACTGGTAGAACTCAGTTTGTCTTCTTGTACATCTAGTTCTC
Source organism: uncultured Saprospiraceae bacterium (assembly GCA_937139495.1). GTDB lineage: Bacteria > Bacteroidota > Bacteroidia > Chitinophagales > Saprospiraceae > Aureispira. The sequence goes on from CAKZQC010000025.1 coordinate 52,331, forward strand.
TTTGGTCTCTACCAATAGAAGTGGACATTTTGGCGATAGCACCTTGTAGCCCTTCTATTCTACGAGAAAGACGAGTATCGGCAGAGTTATTACTAGCACTATCAGGAGAGCGTTTTTCTTTGAGTACTTTGAACGCCTTATCTAAGCGTTCCCAAAGTTCTGTTCTGGAAGAACGAGTGATTTTTATCTTTTTGAAATCATTTTGTAGCTGCTTGAGCTTATTGAAAAGCTTCTGAAAGTCTGCTCCTTCTGCTTCGATGGCTTGCTCTATGGGAGTCAATTGAGCCAAAAAGCTCGCTACATTTTTAGCAGATTCACTCTCAAAGGCTGCATCTTCTGCCGAGCGTAAGTTTTTGAGAAACTCAAACAAGTTATTTACTTCTCCTTTGAGCGATTGAGCATGCTCTCTAAACAAGTTATGTTCTTTGATTTGACTTTGTACTTTCGACCAAAATCCCTTCATGTTCTCCCAGCTTTCTTTGGAGTATTTCTCTAGCGTGTCGATTTTTTCTTTCATTTCGCTGAGCTCGTGTTGGTAGCTGTGGTAGAGTTTGGTAGAAAGGACAATAAAAATCCATTCTGTTTGCGTACGCAATACCAACTCTTTGTCTTCTGCTTCGTACAGATCAGGCACGAACTGTAAGCTAGCAGATAATGCCATTTCGTCTGTCAAGGTGCTTTCGGGCAGTACTACTTCTGCTCCTTTTTTCCATTTGGTAATGAGTTGTAGAGCGAGCTCTTCGGTAGCAGCATTTGAGGGTACTATCTTTCGGATAATTTTATTGTCATCAGGAAACAATTCCAACGTCAATAATACTTTTTCAGTAGTCGTTTCTTCGGAGCTTCTTTTTGCCCACAGTACAAGTTTTGATGTTTTCATGATAAGAGTACTTTACGTAAATGTAAGGATTTTGTGTATTGCTAGTATGATAAGGTATAAGGTGGTCTAGCAAGAATTACTGTATGTATATCTTCTTTCGTGAAGAAGAGAAGTATAAAATAGAATAAAAATTACCTTTTTCCTACATCAAGTAGAAAAAAGGTAATAAATAAATGCTTATTAGTAAGACAAATGTTTTGTCAAATAGTTTAACCTCAAAGATTATATCTAGTAACCAACACCCAATGCACGCAAGGTCTCGAAGTCCAATTGTCCGATAGGTAAGTTGTTGTCTTTTTGGAATTGAACCAAAGCTGCTTTAGTTTGGCTACCCATGATATTATCCACAGGGCCTGGCTGATATCCACGGCTTTTTAGAGCGGCTTGTATTTCTCTAATCTTAACAGTATTGATTTTGTTTTGGCAAAGTACTTCTCTCCATTCAGAGAAACCACCTTTTTTAACCAATCTTCTGTTAGAAATAGTACGGTATTCCGCAGGAATATTCACCACTTCGCTAGTAGCTGCTTGTACGGCTACTTCTTTTCTTACATCTCTATATTCTGCAGGAATTTCAATGGTTCTAGTTTCTGCTGCTTTGACCAATACTGTTTTGGTAATCGTCTTGTACTCTGCAGGAATTTCTACTCTACGAGTAGTAGCAGGTTGGTCGATTACTCGAATAGAAGTAGGGGCAATTTTAGCCGCAGTAGTCACAGAACGAGTACTTGGAGGAGTCGTCATGATTGTTTTAGTGATTGTTTTGTACTCTGCAGGTACTTCTATCAAACACCAAACTAAACAATCCTCAGGATCTTGTGACAAACAGTTGGCATCACCCTGTCTTTTTACCCATTTGGTAGTGGCTGGAGCTGTTTCTACTTGCTCGGTCGTTGTTTCATATACAGCAGGTACTTCTACCAACGATACTTTTTCTGCTGCCGTTACTGTGTTTTCGGTTATTGTTTTGTAGGTTGCAGGGACCGATACCAATCTAAAAGAAGCAGGTTTTACTTCGACTCTTTCAGTTACTGTCTCATATACAGCAGGTATTACTTCGATTCGGCTAGAAGCTGCTTTTACCATGACGCGCTCTGTTCTTTGCTCGTATTGTGCAGGCACAATATTAATACGCTGGGTAGCTTGCTTTACCAATATTTCTTCTGTAATGTTTTCATATACATCAGGTACCATACATTTAGCATAACACTTACCAGGTTCTGCGTTTGGTGGATAGTCTTGTGCTACCATTTGCTGAAAACCGATAGTAGCCAAAGCTATTGTCAAAAGTGTGTTCTTAGTTGTCATCATCATTTTGTAAATTAAAAAAATAAGTTAGGTTAAAAATAGTACATAGGGGGGGAAATATTTAAACATGCTCTTATAGTAGTTGAATTGACTTAGGATAAGCAATAAAATATTTGGTTACCTCTTTGTCTTGTATATTGTGTTCTTTCCAATTGGAAATGGGTTTCACTTGATTGCCTTTCAATTTGATCATAATCGCTTCCTTGCCCTTTTTGTAAGCACTGTTTGTTTCTTGCCCGTGCAATAATAGATAGGAAACTTCTTCAGGCGTAATGGAATCAAATTGGTCGATAATTTGTTGACGTACTTTTTCTGCAAAGTCACTCCCAATCGGCTGATTCCTTATATCTATCTTAAATAATCGCCTTTCTAGTAAAGAAGTTGCCAAAAAAGAAGCAATAAAATCATCACATTGACTCAATTGCTTGAGTGCATACATGATGTCTGTATCATCTAGTGCTACAAAATGCTTCAAAATAGCAGCACGATTAGTTTTCAAATCCTTGGAACTAAAATCATTCTGCAAAAAATAATGCAGCGAAGCAGGCAGCCCCAATTCTTTGCCTTGATGTACCAATACTCTAGCCCTTTCGATTGCCTTAATCATCATTTCGCCCGATACAATTACATTCTTATGCAAATAAACTTGCCAATACATAAGCCGACGAGCATTCAGAAAGTTTTCTACCGAATAAATACCTTTATATTCGATAACCAACTTATCTTCATGTACTTGCAACATCTTCAAAATTCGATCGTGACTGACCGTCCCGTCCAAAACGCCTGTAAAATAACAATCTCTTCCCAAATAGTCTAACCTATCCATATCTAATTGACTAGAAACGAGTTGATGTAGGAATTTTTTGTGATATTCGTTCTTAAATATAGCAATAGCGAGGCTCAATCGTCCTTCAAACTCTTCGTTGAGTGCTTCCATCAACAAGACAGAAAGCTCTTCGTGATGCACTTGTAGGATATGATGCTCTAGCGAATGCGAAAAAGGACCATGTCCTAAGTCATGCAGCAGAATAGCAATCGTAACCGCTTCGCACTCTTCATCACTAATCTCGACTTCTTTTTGACGCAGCTGCTTGACCGCCTTAGTTGTTAGGTGCATCGCACCTATACAATGACTAAAACGGGTATGGGTAGCAGCAGGATAGACATAGTGGGTTAGACCCAACTGGCTAATTCGGCGCAAGCGCTGAAAGTAGGGGTGTTCTATCAATTGACTAATAATACCAGTCGGCAAATCAATCAATCCGTAGATTGGGTCATTGAGTATCGTCGTGTTGCTCATAATTATTCGTTGTAAAACAAGTCAATATAAATAGGCAAGTGGTCGCTAAATCCACCCAAGAAACGAGGTCCTGCATAAGTACGAAACGGCTGCAAACCCAAGTATTGTGGATCTTCAGATAGCAAGAATCGAGCAGCAAAGATTTGCCCGCCCAATTGGCTTGCCTTCAAGTGATTGGGGCGGATATCGTGTAGCAATGGCTCCGATACAATGATGTGATCTAAGGTGCCCCAATGTCCTTTGTATTTGTGCGAACCGAGTTGCCAGTTTTTGCCCAATTCCGACATATAATTGTACAATTGTCCTTCTTGTATATCATCCATATCGCCTTTGGCTTGTAGGACTTCCGTCAATGAAATATTATCGGAATAATCGTTCAAATCACCCAAAACTACTACTTTTGCATTCGGATTGGCGGCATACAATTTATCAATTTCTTTGCGTACAAGCGAAGCAACGTATGTTCTTTTTGGTTCACTTTTGGCTTGTCCGCCCCAACGTGAAGGCCAGTGATTAACGAACACGCTCAGTGTATCTTTGCCCAACACAATGCCTTTGACGTGCAGAATATCTCTTGTTTTGAGGGACGAATCAAACGGAAAGGTCACATTGATCGCCTCATGGCTAATGTATTGGAATTTTTCGGGGCGATAAATCAATCCTACATCAATACCCCTGCGGTCGGGCGATTCTTCATGAATAACTTCGTAGCCAAACTTTTTGAGTGGAGTTTGATTGACCACATCGTCCAATGTTTTTTTGTTTTCTACTTCGCAGAAGCCGATGATAGCGGGCGGTTCCCAGCCCCCAACAGCCATGATTACTTTGTAGATGTTGCTTAGCTTCTGATTGTAGCGATAATATGACCAGCCTTTTAGCCCTCTAGGGGTGAAGTCGTCATCTCGTTTCAGACTGTCGTTTTCTGGATGAAATAAGTTTTCGGTATTATAGAACAGTACCCGAATACCTTTGCCCAATCGAGGCGAAGCATCGTGTTTCTCTAGTCCGAGGTCTAGCGCTTTTCCTGCACTTTCTAGCCGTTGCTGTTGCTTTTCGGTCGCAATCGTAGTTGAATCTTGCCCTTGCAGGACGAATTGAAACAATAGACAAAAGACAGCAATAAATAAGTATCTCATTTTATAGTTTTTGTTTATCTTTAAACAACGTCAATCGACAAATAGGTTTGTAAACCAATTTCCCAACGACTATTAGTAGATATAAAGATATGAAATCCCAAGCGAAAAATTGGCAAAACACTTCCTACGATGAAGCTGTGGCAAAAGAATTGCAAAATAGCCTAAAAATACACCCAGTTTTCTGTCAATTGCTGGTACAGCGAGGTATTGAAGACTACGAAAGTGCCAAGCAATTTTTTCGTCCTGCATGGGAACAACTCCACGATCCTTTCTTGATGTTGGGTATGCAAAAGTCTGTACAACGACTACTAGAAGCATTGGTCAAAAAACAAACTATCGTAGTTTATGGCGATTATGACGTAGATGGTACCACTTCGGTCGCTTTAGTTTATAAATTATTACGAAAGTATCATCAAGCACTCGACTTGTATGTACCTGACCGCTATCAAGAAGGCTATGGACTTTCGCTGAAAGGCGTGGAGTGGGCAGCGACCAAATCTACTCAATTGATGATTGTGTTGGATTGTGGTATCAAGGGGCACGAGGCTATCGCTAGAGCCAATGAATTGGAGATAGATGTTATTGTTTGTGATCATCACCTGCCTGACGAAACGCTCCCTGCGGCCTATGCTATTCTGAATCCCAAACAGCGCGATTGTCCTTATCCCTACAAGCAGTTGAGTGGTTGTGCGATTGGTTTCAAATTTATGCAGGCTTTTGTGCAGTATTGCAATATAGAAGTAGAAGTTTTGGAGGAGGTTTTAGATTTAGTCGCTATTAGTTTGGCGTGTGATTATGTTGCCTTGACGGGCGAAAATCGAGTACTGATGTACTTGGGATTGCAAAAGCTGAACAACAGCCCTAGCTTGGGAGTAGCTGCACTACAAGAACAGTTGCAACGACAACCTTATTATACCGTACGTGATATTGTATTTGGGATAGGTCCACCTATCAATGCCGCAGGTCGACTAGCTGATGCACGTTTGGCTATACAACTTTTGCTCGCCAAAACGCCGCAAGCTGCTACGGATTATGCGGTGCAATTGACTACACAGAATACCAACAGAAGAGCGATTGAACAGCAAGTTGTAGCCGAAGCTTTTGCGGTGCTAGAAGCCGAACAAGTGGATTGGGCAAAACAAAAATCAATTGTCGTTTATCAGTCTGATTGGCATCAGGGCGTAGTAGGTATTGTCGCTGCTCGATTGGTCGATCATTATTATCGACCAAGTATCGTATTGACTTTGTCGGAAGACAAAATAGTAGGCTCGGCTCGTACGGCGGGCAACTTTGATATTCATCAAGTATTGGAGCAATGCCAAGATTTGTTGCTCGGTTTTGGAGGGCATCAGCATGCCGCAGGTTTGTCGTTGGCTCCTGCCAAATTAGGCTTGTTTATTGACCGCTTCGAGGAAGTGGTACAACAACAGATGACCAGCCAAGAGGAGCAACCTATACAGCGGGTTGACGCTACTTTGGAGCTAGAGCAAATTGACGATAAATTTTGGCATATCTTACGGCAGTTTGAGCCTTTTGGTCCTCAAAATATGCGTCCTGTTTTTGCAAGCTATGGCGTGGTTGATACAGGTTATTCGACAGTAGTCAAAGAAGAGCACATTCGACTCAAAGTCAAGCAAAAAAACTCTAAAACGAAAACAGGTATTGCCTTTCGACAAAGTCAGCACTTTGAAGCTATTCGCTCGAAAGAGCCCTTCGATATGTGTTATGTGGTCGAAGAAAATACGTATAAAAACAAGACAAATTTGCAAATGAATGTACGTGGAATTGTGACGGGAGAGATAGAAGAAGAGAACCAATCTACTTAGTCCGCTCCAAAAATTCAGTCTCTAAACTACGCTTCGATACTTGCAAATGTTGCAATACAATACCTTGTTCAAAAAGATGTTGGTTGAGCATGGCAGGCGTTACATTTTCTTGCAGTTTGAGCTCTATTAGTTGGTCTTGTAGCTGTAGGGACTGAATGAGGCGGTTGTTGGTCAATTGTTGTTGCAAAGCAACCATATCAGCAGCGGCAACCGATACAATAGGGTCGGCATTGAGTATGTCGCTGACGGCTCCTGCCGCTATCAAATCGCCATACTTAATGATGGCAACATGATTGCAAATTCGTTCGACTTCGTCGATAATATGACTTGCCAAAAGGATTGTTTTTCCTTGTTTGCCAATTTCTATCAATAAATTTCGTACTTCTACAATTCCCTGCGGGTCAAGTCCATTGGTCGGCTCATCAAAAATCAATACCTCAGGGTCACCTACCAAAGCACCTGCTATTGCCAGACGTTGTTTCATGCCTAAAGAGTAGCTCTGAAAAGGCATGTCGGTTCTGTGCGCTAAACCAACTTGCTCAATCAAAGCTGGGATTTGGCTGTAATCAACTCGCTTGATGTGAGCGACAATTTCTAAATTTTTTTGAGCATTGAGGTAAGGATAAAAATTAGGTGTTTCGAGAATAGCGCCTACTCTTCGACGCACCTTAGCGGAAGGCGTTTCGCCAAACCAACTATACGTACCAGAAGTGGGGGCGATAATGCCCAATACCATGCCCAGAGTCGTTGTTTTCCCGCTTCCGTTAGGACCCAAAATACCATAAATATTTCCTGCTTCTATGGTCAAGTTGAGGTTGTTGACCGCCTTTACTTTTTTCTGATAGACTTTCGTCAAATTATTGATTTGCAAAATGCTCATGGTCGCATAACGTTAAGTGGTCAATAGAATCTGGTAGCTAGCATAACTAGTGTACCCTTTTTGGGGAATCCGCTTGATGGGATTGTGCCGTAGGTCAATCGTTGTCAGGTTTGGGAGCTGCCGCAATATTTCGATAGCAGGCAATTGACGAAACTGGCAATATTGTAAATCTAAGATACGAATACTAGGGAAATAACACAAGGCTTCTGGCAGTTGTTGTAATTCCGACCATTGCGATAAGCAACAAACAGCGTTTTGTATAAAGATTTGTAAAAGTTCTTTTTGTTGCTCGACAGAGGCTTGCTCTAGCAAATAAATATAGCCAGCTTGATATTTTTGATACAAAATGGTGGCTAATTGTACAGCGTTCCAGTAGGGCGTTTGGGTAGCAAAATTTTCGATGCCTTTGGCAATCGCATTTTCGGATTTGGCAGGCGTATAAAAACTAAAATTGCTGTGTGGTAATAACAGTTGGTCAAAGTCTGGAATGAAACGATAAAAAATAATGTATAGCTCTTTTTTGAGGTCGGCATTGGTTCCGCCAATGGAGCTGTAAGCATACAACAACTCAGTCAAGTAATCTTTGAGCATATCACTTTGGGCAGTCATTTGGAGTACCAAGGCAATATTTTCGGCTTGCTCACTGAGCAATAAATCTTTTATTTTTTGGCTGTTCTCTTGCAGCCATTCGGCTGTAGGCAAGGGCGGAGCTAGGGCATCGAGTACCTGTTTGGCAGATACAAAACAATGTTTGCTTTTTAGTTTTTTGATCTCTTTTTTTGTCAAGGTATCGCCCAAAATAATGTGCGTTGTCTGCTTACTGATAGTAGTGGGCAAGCTGTTAAGTAGCTCCAGTTGTAGAGGAGATTTGCCCACGAGGGCAATTGTAGCAGGAGATTGTATTGGAGTGGCAGCACTGTTGTGCAATAATTGAAGGCGAACAGCTTTCGCAAATTGACTATAGCTGACTTGCAGCAAGCAAAAAAGCAATTGGTTATCTTGTAATGTCGTATTTTGGGGTTCTAGTAAGAGATAATAAGCCGCCTGAATATTAGCTAACGGCACTTGTTGTAAATGCAAATGTCGCAGTACCTGAAAAAAATAAATAACTTGTTTTTCGGATAGTCCTAAGCGGTACTTTAAGTCTAATTTTTCGGGCGTTTGGAGCTGTGGCATTTCTAGTAATACCATCGGAAATTTCGACAAGCGATTGCCTTCCAAAATTAGGCTAGTCAATTGGGGCATTTGTGCCAAACAAGCAGGCAAACTAACAATAGGGTTGATACTCAAATTAAGCTGTTCTAGCTGTTGGAGCTGCTGCAAATCGGTCGGTAAGTACTTGATTTTGCAGCGTTTGAGTATCAGTTTTTGGAGCTTGGGCAATTGGAGCAGTACTAGCGGAAAATGCTCCAATGGGTTATTGCTCAAATTGAGATAAACTAACTCTTGTAGTTGACTAAAATGATCGGGTAGGTTGGTCAATTGATTGGAACTCAAATTGAGGTGCTGCACCTTGGTTTGGGCGAGTAGCTCGGTGGGCAACTCCGTTAGGGCTGCATGGCTGTAATCAGCTTTGATACGTTCCAAATTATCCATAATTTTGTTGCTAGGCTTAAATTTACTATTTTTAGTGCGTAGCACTGCAATAAATGTATTATATTTAGGCAACTAAAACAACCTCTAATCAAGTACTAAGACTATGAAAAATATACTCGTACCAACTGACTTTTCGGACAATGCGGATAATGCACTCGATTACGCCTTAGATTTGGCAAGACATACGAATCGCTCGGTTCACTTGCTGCACACTTATACGGTGACTACTCACGCAGGACACTTGGCAAACTTGGCACGTGTAGTACGAGAAGATAGAGAAAAAGAAATGGCTGCTTATTTGACGAAAGTCGAAGCTAAAGCTAATGGGGTAGTAGTGACGGCACGAGTACGAGAAGGCGACTCGGCAGAACAAATCAAGGACGAAGCACCGAAGCATGATGCCAATTTGATTGTAATGGGTACATTGGGTGCCAATAATTTGGCTAAAAAAATATTGGGTAGCACGGCAAGTAATGTAATTAAGCATGCTGATTTGCCTGTATTGGCAGTGCCTGCAGGAGTTAAGTTTCAGCAGTTTGAGCACTTAGTAGTAGCCTTAGATGCACTCAATATGCCTGCTACTAAAGTACTAGATCGTATGGTTGATTTTGCGGAAGCACTCAAGGTAGAAATCAATTTGGTGCATGTCTCTACGCCTGAAAAACGCACGGCTGTTGATTCTAAAACGGCACAGTATCTTAGTAGCAAAGGAGTAAAATACACGTTTGATACAACAGAGTCAGAGAGTGTACTCAAAGGTATCGTGGATTTTGCTAGTCGTTATCCGAAGAGTGTATTATGCTTGATTTCGAGACAACGTAACTGGTTTAGCAATATATTCCACAGTAGTGTTAGCACAGGAATTGCGAAAGAAACAAACTTGCCCTTATTGGTACTCCATGATGGAGCTTGGGAAAACAAATAATAGCCTACCAAAATAAAAGTAGCTACAAAAAAAATGCGTTTGACTATTCAGTCAAACGCATTTTTTTGTATGAAAAACTATTGTCGGAACGCTAACTTCTAGTGTCTAGTAGCAAAGTGGTCTTAGACATGCTCTAGGTATTTACCCGCCCCAATCACAATCTTTAGTTTTGCAATCAAATTGAATAGCAGTACCTGCTGCTCGTCCATTTTCTATTCCCAAATCTACGGTTTCGCCTTTTTTGACTCCTGTCAATATATTAGCAACAAGCTTTTTTTCTTGCTCGTTCAGTATATTAGCAGCTTGTACTTTTTCGATTTCGGCAATCACTTCTTTTTGTGACTGCATGTAGATAGGGTGTACCATGTCGCGTAAGCACTGCTCCCGAATGGACTGGAGGTGTGTCGCAAAAAGTGGACTGGCTTGCAGGTGATCGTGCGATTGCTTCAAGAAATTGTACGTAAGCTCGTCTTTGTTGCCTAGCACAACACCGCCACCATAATCCCAAGTACGTTCAAAAAAATTGTACCAAGCACCTGCTCTTCCACCACTTTCGCCCTCTACGAGAGCTAGCATATTGAAGTAGCTATCATCATAGCTGCCTGTAGTTTTTTTGGCGAGTTGTTGTAGTTTAGCAATATCGAAATCATACACAAATCGAGTACATTCGGCGACACAGCTAGCGTGATATACTTCCGTAATGGGATCTAATGCTTTCAGTTTTTCCATCACATCGTAGGCATCTATATTGGGCATGTTATCCAACTTGGTTTCTATTTTTTCGAATAATTCGATCGAATTGAGGTAGGCTTTTTCGAGTGCCACATCTGTTTGAGCATCTCTAAAGTCATAGATATTGTCGGAGAGTTCGTCAACCCACTCTTTGGAAATATAAGTCATTAACAATGCTTGTTGTTGATCGTCAAATATATTGGCGCGCAGAGCAGGTTCTGAAGTAGGTTCTGATTCCGACGCAGGTTCTGGTTGCTCAATTAGAGCAGCAGTCTGTTCGGTTGTAGTTGGTTGTTCTTGTGGTGCGGTATCGTCGCAGCTTATAGCAAAAAATACCACTGCTAGTAGTGTCAAAATCTGTTTCATGATAAAGATTGATTATTTAATGAATAAAACAATTGTTGGATTAAAAGTAAAAAACGAACTTACTAACAAGTTATGTTAATAAGTTCGTTTTTAGGAGTAGTCGTTAATCCAAACAAACTAAATTTGCAGGAGTTATACGCTAAGCTACTTTCTCTAGTACCTTATCGGTCAATTCAGGTTTGTAGCGTTGTACACCCACTTTTTTGGCAACAAACAAGGTCGCTTTGAATAGCAAACCTTGCGGCACTTTGTGTGGGCTTTGTGTTTTGTTGTGTGAGATGGTATCTTTTACCAATTTCTGGAAAGAAGTAATTTCTTCTTCGCTGGCTATTCGATTAGAAGTAGCTTGATAATAGTTGTCTGCTAGGCGTTGAGCCAAGCTTTTTTTGCGAGCTTTAGCCGCCATAGATACTTTGTACAGTTCTTTCTTTTGGCTAGTTAGTTTGTCATGCGCTTTGGCGAATTTTTTCTGTACGCCTTTGCTAGAATCTTGATACAACTTTTGTACTTCGTCGTATTTTTTGTTCACTTCTTGCACCGCTTTTATGTCTTTGCCAGAAGTTGCTCCTTTTTTGACATTAGCACTTACTTTTTTGAGTGAAGTACCCATTAAGTTACTCAATATCTTGATGGCATCGCTAATGGCAGTTGCTTCTTCTTTTGCTTCCTCTTTTTGAGCAGGATCAGCTTGTGGAGCTGTTTTTTCTGCCTTAGGTGTTGCAGCAGCTGTTTTGACAGCACTTTCAGTTGCATTTTCTGCACCAGTAGCTTCTTTATTCTCGTTGGTAGCTTCGGCTCCTGAGCCACTTCCAATAGATATAGAGAGTCCTTTTTCTACTTTAGCCAAGATGGCTTCAATATGTTGTTTAGACTTTGGTGGAATCTTGCGCAATCCTTTACTACCATTGATAGCCAAAATCAATTCACTACCTTGACGAGTACACATACCCGAAATCATGTAGTCTTTTTGAGTTTCGCTTTCGCCTATTTTTTGCTTGTGCAGCTCTTTCCAAGAGCTATCTCTATCGCCTAACAAAAACAAAGGCAATTTTGCACTTTTCTTTTCGTCCAAATTGGCGTATTTCTGATTGAGTAGAATCACAAACGGCACAGTCATGCCATCGGTTAGTTTCTTCTTGATGAGCAAAGAAAGCATCTTGACGTACGCACTTGCTTTGAGTACAGAGCGCTTAGATTCTTTTAAGGGCATTTTGAAAGACATAGACGGCACTATTTATTGATGATAAAAATAAAACAAGAGAATTATTAAAAAGTAAACCTCTTACTACTGCAATTTAATTAATAACTATCAAAAAGTCAAATGGTTTTTTGAAAATTGCTATAAAAAAAGCAAACCACCTTCAGAAGTGGTCTAATAACGCCATTTATCATGATCGTCCAGTTTGATTTGTTCTTTTTCAAAATCTGACAAATCTACTTTTTTGCGACTAGGAGCTTCCTTTTTTTGGTCAAGTAGCAGATATTCTACTTTTTCCAATCGCTCCTGCATGGCTTCGTTTTCCGCTATTAATTTCCCAAGTTGTCTTTTGAGTTCCTTGTCCTGCGGAAAAGAACCACTTTCTAGCTTTAATTTCTGCAACTTGAGGTAAGAACTACTCAGGATAGCAATGATAGGGATAGAAAAAATTAGAATAGGAATAATCATGTCTAATAATTAGTTATTAAATTAAGTAACCAAGTTTGTTTTAGCTATTTATGTCATAATATACCAATTTTTGATGCGATAGGTTCCTAAATTACAACTATTTATCAACAAATGTACTTATAGTCAACACTTATCGTTTGTTGATACTAATAGATGGTAGCGAAATTTGTATGCCATTATTTTTGTAAATGGCTTGAATTAATTGATATTCCTGCCAAAGGGCATTCATCGCTCCTTGTGTATGCAATAGTTTTCTGTATTGATTTACAATGGGTTGCAATGTCGTCATTAATAAACCAGTTGGTAATTGTCGTATGTTTTGCAATGCCAATAGTACCGATAGTTGGGTGGCTTCTTGTTGGCAAAGTTTGCTAATGGTGTACCATGATTTGTGGATTCCGTCGGGCATCTGAGCCAACAGTAGGAGCGTTGCTTTGACGACATCAATAGCTTGGTGTTGCAAATAACCATCTACAATATGCCAAAAAGGAGTCAGTTCTTTCCCGAAATAGTGTAGGTTCTGCAACAAATAAATCAAATTTTCTATCGAAAGGGTATCACCTTTTGTCCAGAGGTCATTGAGTTGCGTACGAGACGGAGCCAAGCGATAATATTGCAGCTTTTTGATAGTATCAGTACTCAAGTTGCCGTTTTTTTGTTTTTTGAGGCTTCGTACCGCTGCGTTATAAGTACGGTTAGGACAAAAACAATGTAGCCAATCTTGCAAGATTGCCTTTTGTTCTAGTAGCTTTGTACTCGTCAACTGGGTCAACAGCACTTCAGGCGTTTCTTTGCTAGATTGAGTGAGGCAAAAAAGACTTTTTTTGAGCGAGTATTTTTGTTCTGTAAATGTCATCGCTACTTCAGCTTCCCTTTCGGGAAATATCTCTGAAAGGAGTTTTAGGTACAAGGCAGATTGGGGTAGCATATAGAAGCAGTTTTTTGCATGGCTGGTCTAATAAAAGTACGTAAGTAGGTGAAATCTTCTGGGTGTTGTTAAACTAGATTGCCATAAAAGTAAATAAGCAATAACAAAAAAACGATATATTTCAATCAAACTTATTGTTAATACAATATACTATGCCAACTATAACACAGCTCGAATATATAGTAGCGGTCGATACGCTACGTCATTTCGGAATGGCTGCCAAACAATGTTTTGTAACGCAACCTACGTTGAGTATGCAGATTAAAAAAGCGGAAGAAGATTTAGGAGTTATTATATTTGACCGAAGCAAACAACCTATATTGCCTACTGATGTGGGGCAGGAGTTGATTCTGCAAGCTAGAAATATATTGCGAGAGGTACAAGCACTCACTCAGATTGTAGATAACTACAAGGATGTGATTTCGGGGAGCTTACGAGTCGGAATTATTCCTACCTTGTCTCCTTATTTGCTGCCTTTGTTTGTTGGCAGCTTCACTACCAACAACCCCAAAATAAAATTGGAAGTGCAAGAATTGCAATCCAAACATATCATAGAGCAGCTCAAGAATGACACACTAGATGTAGGCGTGATGGTAACGCCAGCACATGAAGCGGGCATGAAAGAGCTGCCGCTTTTTTACGAATCTATTAAGCTGTACGTACACCCTCAAAATCGCTATGCTGCTTCGAAGGAGGTACAAAGCAACGAACTTACGACTCAAGGATTATGGATGCTGAGTCAAGGGAATTGCTTTCGCAATCAAACACTTAACTTGTGTCCCAAGTCAGAAGAAGCACCGTCCAATCTACCCTTCAAGCTAGAAAGTGGTTCGCTAGAATCACTCAAAAGATTGGTGGACAAAGAAGGCGGTTTTACTTTATTGCCAGAACTGGCAATAGAATCAGAGAAACAAGTTCGGTCAGTGGTCAACCCTATGCCGTTGCGAGAAGTGAGTTTGGTTTATGTGCGTAATTTTGCCAAAACAAAACTACTTAATCTCTTTGCCAAAGAAATAAAAAAAGGAATTGACCCCACAATGCTAGATGCCAAAAGAGGCAAAATCGTAGAATGGGCAGAGTAGCCTTTGAGCTAAAAAAAGAAAAAACTCCCAACAGAAAATCGTTTTCTGTTGGGAGCTTTTTTGTGCGAAACTTCACTATTAAGGAAGCCTTGATAAGGCAATAGATAGTTATTGTCGGAAGTCTAACTGCAAAGTGGTACTGCTCAAAATTAGCGCTAATTTTTATTCTTTTTCAGAAAATGACGCTAGCCTCAAAGTGTACGTTTCTAAGAGTTTTACTTAGGTACTCTGACTTGATAGGTCTTCTTGTATTTGTTGGTCAACGAAGAACTTCTTATCCATGGGTTATAGATTCTAATCATTCGATAAGTCGTATTATGTGTCTGAGCGAAATCAGCCCAGCTTGCCACAGCTCCAGATACAGTTACTTCTTTGTAAGCAGGCATTGGTTCATACAGGTCTTCAGCATCTACATGAAAGCCATAACGAGCAGGATTTTCTAGTACTGCCTTGATAGCCATAATTCTGGGCATATATCTCGACGTTTCGTTATTGAGATACA
Organism: uncultured Saprospiraceae bacterium; assembly: GCA_937139495.1. GTDB lineage: Bacteria > Bacteroidota > Bacteroidia > Chitinophagales > Saprospiraceae > Aureispira. The sequence goes on from CAKZQC010000025.1 coordinate 67,458, forward strand.
AATCAAAATAATCTTCTTCTTTTTGCTCTCCAACACGGCTACGCAGTCTGCCACCACCTACATTATAAGAGGCAGAAGCCATGAGCCACGAGCCAAAGCTCTTCTTTGCTCCCTTGAGGTAATCACAAGCCTTAACGGTTGCTTTTTCCAAGTGGTATCGCTCGTCTATTTCGCTATTGACTTCTAGTTTTCGTTCCTTTGCCGTTGCTTTCATGAACTGCCAAAACCCACTAGCTCCAGCAGGCGATATTACATTGGACAAGCTGCTTTCTGCTACTGCCAAATATTTGAAATCATCAGGCAATCCTTGTTCCTTGAGAATAGGCTCAATGATAGGAAAATAGCGATTGGCTCGCTTAATCAATAGTAATGTATGCGAATGTCTAAAACATATCGCCAACAGCTCTCTATCGAAACGCTCTCTAGAATCAAAGTTATCTATTGGCAGTGCTTCACCTGCAAACGTAATGGACGAAGGCATTTTGGGGGCTCGTACCTGTTGGGGCGGTGTAGCCTGCGTGACGGGGAGCGAATCAGGCTGCCCGCTGTTGTTGTGTATAATAGTCGCCACGCCAGTGGTTCTGTCGACGTCTTGCGGTTTGGTATAAGCCGTGAGCAATATGATGGCTGCAATCGTAGTGCCGCCAAGTAGGAAGTAGAGTAAGTTTTTCAATCGAAATAGTTTTGTTGTGAGGAATATAGAACATTTAGACACGCTCTTAGAGTATCTGATTGAGCTACTGTTTTTTGTACAAAGGAACCATCGAACAAGGTTCGCCATACATGATTTTTTTGGCAACAGGAGTCAGTAGTCGTGCCAATTCGGTATAGGCAGCCACAGGCACAGGCTTGTCGCTGCAACCTTTGATAACGACTCGCTGGTCGATATATTGATCTAAAGGCAGCTGTGGCAATACACGCAGATAATGAGCTTTGATAGCTGCCGCTTGGTTGCCCTCTACAATACTATGGGCATAAGGAGCTGCCATAATTGCCACCAATTGATACGCCCAAACGGGCACAATAGCATCATTGGAACAGTGAATAGCAACGTGTTTGTCGGTATATTGCGTCCAGTCGTGTTCGGCTAGTGCTGCTCTAAAATCTTTCTCTCGAAGTAAAAGTCCTCTAAAAAGATAATCTGCAATATCAAATACCACAATAGGGTGGGTTGGGTAAAAATGTTCCAAATTAATGGTGTGAATGCCACTTTTGGCAACTCTATTTACAAGCGGTTTTTCGGTACGCATAGTTTATGTTCTGACAAAAAAAATGATGAGGAAAGTAGGGTAGTTGTAGTGTGTTTAGACTTGCTCTTAGATGCCGCCTAAAAAGCCAAGCCACAATATCGTAAAAATATAGCTAACTAATAGAAATATACCCAATACTCGCAGCATTAAAGCGTGCTTTGGGTTTTTTAAGAAAAAACTAACAGCCAGAGGTAGGCTGGCTTCCAACAAAGATAAAATCTTTAATAGTATTACGGCAATAGTCGAATAAACAGTCCAGTTAGCTATCAAGTTGATGAGTAAGGTGGCAGCCAATACTCCACCAATCAAAAATAACAATTTCTGTTGGGATTGTTGTGACCGACCAGTATCCAATTTGTATTGTAATTCTTCTATAATTGCTTCATAATTTTCAGGGACTTTGCGAGATTGGAGATTTGTTTGTTTTTCTTTAGCTTGGTATTCTTCTCCATTTTCGGAAGCGGACAAATAGGTAGGCATAACACAAGTTTTTTTTGATGGATGAAATAAAATATAGAAGTGACTTCAAGTGACTTTTTAAACAACTTCATAGAGTTGTGGCAAATACTGAACTACTATTCGTGTCTTTCCGATTTTTTACTATCTTTACTAATAGGGTCTGTTTAGACTCGGAAATTACGAAATATACTTGGAAAAACCAGCACAAATATCGGTTCAATCTCCACTAGAGATATTGCAAAGGAAATTATCTTTGCAAACCCTACAAATTAATAGACTGCTCGAAATAACGCAAGCTATCAATAACAACATGTCTATTGATAACCTATTTGGGCTCTACAAAAAAACAATGGGGTTTGAGATGCAGCTCAAAAAATTTGCTCTCTATATTCGTAATGAAGATAAATGGTCTTGTGCTACCGCTTCGGGCATTCCAGAAGATTTATTGGCGATTCCTATTGAGGAATATTTCCCTAATTATCAACGTACTTCACCTGTTGATGTTTCTGACCACCCCTTGTTGAGCAATTTTACGGTAGTGGTTCCTGTCTATCACAAAGCTTATGCAATTGCTTATGCTTTTGCGGATATAGACTGGTCTGATGGCGATATGCACGATGTCAATTTGATTGCTGCTATTACCAATGTGATAGCAGTAGCTATCGAAAACAAACGCCTGTTCAAACGTCAGATTGAGCAGGAGCGCATGAAACGAGAAATGGAATTGGCAATCCAGGTGCAGAATATGCTGATTCCGAGCAAATTGCCCAATAACGACAAGTTTTCTTTTTCGGGTATCTACCAACCACACAAAGGAGTGGGAGGTGATTATTATGATTTTATGACAATTGGTCCAGATGAAGTTGCTTTTTGTATTGCCGATATATCGGGCAAAGGAATTGCTGCTGCTTTGTTGATGTCCAATTTTCAAGCAAATCTGCAATCGCTCATTCATCGCAAATATTTGAGCGTCAAAAAATTTATTGACCGACTCAATACGTTGGTATTGAAGACCACACAAGGCGAAAAATTTATCACGTTCTTTATAGCTCGATACAATATTCGCAAAAAAAGGCTTCGCTACATTTGTGCTGGACACAATCCACCGTTTATGTACACCGAAGGCAAAATACAGCGACTCGATAAAGGTTGTACTATATTGGGGGCATTTCCCAAAATTCCTGTTATCGAATTTGGAGAGATTTATCTCAAAGAAGATGCTTTTTTCTTTTTGTACACCGATGGACTTACGGATTTGCAAAACAAAGACGACGAATTTTTTGATGACCACTATGTACAAGAATTTATAGAGGAAAATGTAGATTTGCCAGTCAAAGAATTTAATAGCAAATTGATGAAATGCGTCACTGAATTTAAAGGAGAACGTCCTTTTCCAGATGATATTTCTATCCTGTCGGGCAGGTTATTGGTTAGTAATCATACGTTTGTATCCAGCAAAACAAAAAAAGTAAGTCAAACTTCTTCTACACAAACTTTTTGATAAGCGTATTTTTCTGCTAGTGCAATAACTTCTAATAACAACGAAAGCTTCTTCTTAGATACGCTCTTATGTCTATTTTTTTGTACTTTTGCTTCAAAATAGACCAAATGAGATTTAGACGACTAACCCAAGAAGAGTTTGAGAAACTCGAATCTGACTTTGTACAATTTTTGGCATCGAACCATATCACTGCCAAAGACTGGGAAAGTATGAAAGTTCAGCAAGCCGAAAAAGTACACGAACTGCTAGATATGTTTAGCGATATTGTACTCGAAAAAGTATTCGGAAAAATTGCTTACCTACAACATCGTAGCAAGGATACCATTCGAGTATTCCAATGTCAAGAAAATCAGTTGAGTATGATTGGCTTCAAGATAGAAGACCCTACCAAGGACTTGACCAACCCAGAACACTTGGCTCTATTGGCAAATCCAAAAATGCTAGACGGTGCCGTAAAAATCTTTCAGATAGAACGCCCTTACCAAGCAGAACGCCCTGACGAAGTGTACGAAATGATGTACAAAAGCGGCTGTCAAATAGCACCACAAGGCATGTACGAAATGTTGGAAAGCATGTACCAACAAACCCAATAAACCACACCAAAGAATAAAATAATAACTTACCATGATGCAAAATTTTAAAGTACTGCAAGAACTATTGCAGCAACCTCGACGAATCGTAATCACTGCTCACGCTAATCCAGATGGCGACGCAATCGGTTCTTCGCTCGGATTGTTTCATTACCTTGAGCAGTTTGGTCACCGTATTACAGTCATCATGCCGACCGAAATACCTGCTTTCATCAATTGGATGCCCAATTTTAATCAAATATTGGTGTACGAACACACCAAACGAATTTCCAATCAACTATTGGCAGATGCAGACATTATTTTTTGTTTAGATTATAATGGTCTCAAAAGAGTAGAAAAAATGTCTGGTGCCTTGGAGACTAGCGATGCCTATAAGGTTATGATTGATCACCACATGGATCCACAAGATTTTTGTCATGCCGTACTATCGGATGTGACGGCTTCTTCTGCTTGCCAGTTGGTGTATGAGTGGATTGTAGAAATGGGTGGTATTGACCAAATGAATGAAGATTGTTTGACGAGTCTGTATGTAGGTCTCTTGACTGATACAGGGGGCTTTCGTCACGCTACTTCGCCCAGACTATTTCGTATTGTCGCCAATATGCTCGAAAAAGGAATTGACAATAATAAATTGACCGATTTGGTCTTTAATTCTTATACCGTCAAGTCCTTCAATCTTTTGGCCTACTGCATTTCAGATCGACTAGAGTTGTTGGATGATTGCAACACTGGTATCATCAGTATATCTAAAGAAGACCACAAAAAATACAATATCAAGCGAGGAGACTTAGAAGGGGTCGTCAATTTTATATTGAAAATACGCAGTATCCGCTGTGCGGCACTTATTACAGAGCGTAGCGATATTGTCAAGCTATCGACTCGTTCCAAAGGCGATTTTTCGGTGCAAGAAATATGTAGCAAATACTTCAATGGTGGCGGACACAAGAACGCTTCTGGAGGAGCTAGCAAGTTGCCTTTTGAGGAGGTTGTTGCACAATTCAAGGAATTGGTGCAAGGAGAATACAAAGCAAAATTGACGGAGTAAAAACAACTTCATAAGTATAAACATGAGTCATCCCTTAAGTTTGGGTTGGCTCATTTTTATGTGTAAGTAGGTGGACACTAATAATAGCTGTTTTATGAAAATGTCGTATATTAGGTGTTATGAGCAACAAAAAATACATAGCGAACAAGAGGCAATGCTGAGAGCTGGGATTTAGAAAAGTCATCTAGGAAATATAGTCAGCGATGTCATGCGTTATTATTGTCTAATCAAGGAAAGACAACGACAGAGATTGAAGAAACCTTGAGCATAAAAACAATACAAACACAAAAAGTGCGTATAGACTAAAAACGTAAAATAAGAATAATAAAAATTCACAATCAAGCCCCTCTTTGTCTAGCACAAGGAGGGGCTTTTTGATTCTAAATATAATCCACATCCACGGCATACGGATAAGTCATCAGTACTTTGATGGCATTGTCGATAGACATATTCTTAAAAAAGGCACGATACACAATTTCAATAATAGGAGTAGTGATGTGGAGGTGATCGGTCAGTGCTTTGACGGTTTCTAGCGTGCGGACACCTTCTACCACTTCGTTCATATCTGCGATAATGTCATCTAGACTTTCACCCTTGGCAAGGCGGTAGCCTGTTTTGTAGTTTCTACTTTTGGTACTCGATGCTGTAGCGACCAAATCACCAATACCAGCTACACCCAAGAACGGTTTGATATCCGTGCCGACAGCTCTACCAATATGAATCATTTCGGAAAGTCCTCTAGTGATAAGCAATGCCCAAATATTTTTGCCCAATCCTTTGCCATCAAGAATACCAGCTGCCAATGCAATGATATTTTTGAGCGCTCCAGCGAGTTCGGCACCAATGATAGCATGGTTGCCATAGACCTGAAATTTGGCACTTTTGAGCACCTGTTGTCCTGCTTTGATTACTTCTGTAAACGGACTAGCAATAACCGTAGCAGCAGGCTGTCCTTCCATGATTTCGGAAGAAAGATTAGGACCCGACAAACAGCCAATACGACAAACAACCGACTCTTCTGCTATCACTTGACTCATGGTCTTGATGTATTCAGGGGATATTTCTTGCCCCTCGGGCAATGTAGAAAGGTCGAGCCCCTTGGTGCCGTGTATCAAAAAATGAGTAGGGTTGAGGTGTGGCCCCAAATTCCGCATCATGCTTCTAAATGCTTGCGAAGGAACAATAGGAAAAATCAATTGACAAGAATCTGCCAAATGTTTCAAATCGCTTGTCGGTGTAATATTGGGTGCCAACACAGCATAGCGTCCGCTGCGTTGTTGTATTTCCTCCAACACTTCTTCCCTACGTACATAGAGTAGTACATCTACATTCTCGGCTAGCAGGTTGGCGATAGCCATACCAAAACTACCAGAGCCTACGACCCCTACCAATTGTCTTTGTTCATCTACTTGCATAAGTTAGTCCTGTTTTTATTCATTGTATCCACCTACTTAATAGTGATGCCCAAGATAGCTAAAAATGCTTAAATTAGGTAGTGAAGTTGTTTACTGCCCAACAAAAAAAAGTAGCAAGCATTATTCAAAATGCTTGCTACTAGAGCTTATTGCGAATCTATTCGTAATAACGTCTATTGATGGAAATTTATCTTGACCGCTACTTAGCGATTGGTTCTACTGCGTAGCTTGATAATCGGAATGATACATTCCTCTAGTGAAATACCACCATGCTGGAAAGTATCGGTATAGTATTTATTGTAATAGTTGTAGTTGTTCGGGTACAAAAAGAACTTGCTGTTTTTGGCAAAAATAAAGGTGGAACTAACATTCGGAGAAGGCAATTTACCATCTTTAGGATTGCGAATATCCAACACATCTTTGCGGTTGTACTGCAAGTTTTTACCTACTTTATAGCGCAAGTTGGTTGTGGTTTCTCTATCGCCTACTACTTTGGAAGGTTCGTTGACTCGTATGCTACCGTGGTCGGTCGCTATGAATAGCTGAATGTCTTGTTCTGCCAATACTTTCAATGCTTCCCAAATAGGAGAGTGAATGAACCAAGAACGAGTCAAGGAACGGTAAGCTTTTTCGTCCGATGCCAACTCTTTGAGAATATCCATTTCGGTACGAGCGTGCGAGAGCATATCAATAAAATTGTACACAATAGCCGTGAAATCATTCTTCAAGTAATTATGAATGTTATCGACTAGGTTTTTGCCATTTTCGATATTCGTAATTTTGATATAATCAGACTTGATTGGCTTATGGAATACGCGTCGCAATTGCTCGTTGAGCAAATCGTGTTCGTGTAGGTTTTTGCCCCCTTTTTCATTGTCATTGAACCACCAATCAGGATAATATTCTTCGATTTCGCTTGGCATCAGTCCCGAGAAAATCGAATTTCGACTGTATTGCGTGGTGGTAGGCAATATGCTATAAAAATAATCTTCTTCCTCTACTTTGTAATATTCCGATACAATCGGCTCTATAATTTTCCATTGGTCAAAACGTAAGTTGTCCAACAGCAGAAAGAAAGTCGGCTTTTCGGTATTGACATCAGGAAAAACCATAGAACGCAGTAAGTCATGCGACATCACAGGAGCATCTTCATCGTTTTTGACCCAGTCAACATAATTACGTTCTACGAATTTTGAAAACTCAGCATTGGCTTGCTCTTTTTGAGTCGCCAATATTTCTGCCATATTGGTGGTCTTCGATTCATCTAGTTTGAGTTCCCAATAGATGATTTTTTGGTACATTTCTGCCCAACCATTGGCATCTAGTCCGCTGTTGATTTCCATGAATATCTTGCGAAATTCTTGTTGATAATCAGTAGCCGTTTGTGCTCTGACCAATCTGTCCGAATCAATCAATTTGGTCAGTGTTGTCAATATTTGTATCGGATTGACAGGCTTGATTAGGTAGTCGCTAATCTGTGAGCCGATTGCTTGTTCCATGACTCCTTCGGCTTCGTTTTTAGTAATCATTACCACAGGAATAGTAGGAGCGATTGCTTTGATACGAGGTAAGGTGTCCAGCCCTGTAATACCGGGCATACTTTCGTCCAAAAAGACAATATCAATTTTGCCCATGTTCTCTTCTATCTCTTCGATAGCATCATGACCATTTGATACCGTAATAACTTCGTAACCTTTCTTTTTGAGAAAAAGAATTTGAGGTTTGAGCAAGTGAATTTCATCATCTGCCCAAAGGATTGTTATATTTTCCATTGGTATGTTTTAGTTTTGTGTGTAGTTCAGTTCGCTAGTAGCTATCAATTGTACGCAAGTTTTTTTTTGAATAAAAAACTTGATTAGGTAATACAAATTGCAGCTAGTAAGTTGCAAAAAAAATAAAAAAGTAGAGTTGCAGCTATATCGAAATATTTTTAGACGAATGAGAACATACATTCAAGGTACACAAAACTAATAGGTATAACGAGTAGCTATCCGAAAAATGTGTCTTGCCGAACAGGATATATTGCTACCGCTCAACCATAATAACGCATCAAAACGGTTTTTGGTGAGTCTGCACGGTTATTTTTTCAATAATACTTCGATATCAGGTTTGATTTCTAAGTAAGTTTGAGTTGCGTCAAAAGCACTACCACCAGTGTATATTTTGCGAATAATTCCTTGTTGGTCTATTAGTATATTGGTCGGATAGACGGTTACTTCTAGCTGGTCAGCAATAGCACGAGCATTTGCCACCGTTGGGTATTTTATTTTTTTGTCTGCCATGATGGCTCGTACCGTAGCTTCATTGTCTGTAGATGCGGCCAATACCACCACTCCTTTTTCTTTGTATTTAGCGTGTAGTTCATTGAGACTCGGAATTTCTACCATACAGGGCTTACATTGCTTAAACCAAAAACTTAGCAAGATTATTTTGCCTTTCATTTTGTCTAACTCATACGATACTCCATCAGTGGTAGTTACTTTGATGTTACCAATTGGTTTACCTAAGTACTTCACTGTTTTGCCCTCCAAGAATGCTTGAAATTCATCTTCGCCCTGTTGGGTGTCTTGTACTGTTGAGTGCTTTCTGGTAGAAGAGGTTGGTTGAGAGCGGCAACTAATTAACGCTAATAAAAAAACTAAAATGGATAGATATTTCATGTGTATAAAGGTGTAATTTTAGACCTGTTCTAAGAAGATTACTTAATCTTCAAAATCCCAATAGGGTTTATCAAAGTCAACATCAGGCAGCCAGCTTCGCAAGATGTCGTAATAAAATTTTGCCAAATCAATTGGCAAACTCAAATCAGTTAGTTTGTATAACCGACCCAGTAAGCGGGGCTCTAGGTCGAGCATTGGGTTGTCGTTCAAATAGAGTGTTGCGAGTTGCTTGAGTACCGAAAGATGGCGGGGGCATTTCTGAAATTGATTATGACTCAAATCCAAAAACTTCAAGTTGCGAAGCCCTTCGAGCGACTGTGGCAGCTCACTCAATTTGTTGTTTTTGAGGTGCAAGTATTGCAACGACTTGGACTGACAAAGTTCGTCAGGCAAATAGTGCATTTTGCAGTTTTCGGCATAGAGCGACTTTAGCTGTGGCAATTGGCTAGCAGCAGACAAAATGGGGTGCTGATTCCAATAAGGTCCTGCCTCCCAGCGTAGCACTTGCAGTGCGGAGAAGTTGGGCAGGATTGCTGCAAATTCGGCTATCTCACTATACTGACTAAAAAAACGAGTGTCAATCACCAATTCTTGGTAATAAGCAATAAAATGAGGTAACTCTTGGGTAGCCCAAAAGCTCATTTTTTCGGCAGATTTACCAATCAACGTGTATAACTCTTCGTCCCATTCTAGTTCCAAACTCTGCAAGAACATAGCCGCCAATTGATGATTGCTAATATCGTCGCTTCTAATAAAATTTTTAATTTGCTCCGCTTGCTGCTCTTCTTCTGTCAGTTCTCGTACAGGTGTATCTGTACTTGGCTGTACAGGAGTGGGCAAGGTGGGGACATCTGCTGTCACGTGGGGCGCAACAGCAGGCGTTGTTTTTTTCCAAAAAAATAACTTTTCCCACCAGCTCATTTCCTAACTATTTTTTTTTAATAGCGATACTGCTTGACGGTATCCACAAAAACCTTGACGCTATCAAGTGGCGTATCGGGATAGACTCCATGCCCCAAATTGGCAATGTGATGCGGACCAAACTTGTCCAACATCGTAGTCGTCATACTACGTACCGTAGCAGCATCGGCATACAAGGCACAAGGATCCAAGTTACCTTGCAATACTTGTTTATCGCCCAATAGTTTGCGCACCTCTGTTGGGTTTTGCAACCAGCCCAGACCTACTACATTCGCATTGGCGGCAGCTATCTGCGGCAACGAATGCCAAGCACCCTTAGCGAACAAGGTAACAGGTACTTGCTCTATCGAAGCGGCTATTTGCTGCATATAAGGCAATGCAAACGTACGGAAACTATCGGCAGTCAATACGCCTGCCCAAGAGTCAAAAACTTGTATCAAATCCGCTCCTGCTGCTACTTGTGTTTGCAAATAAGCAATAGTCGTATCGGTAATTTTTTGTAGTAATTTATGTGCCAAAGCAGGGTCTTGGTAGAGTAGCTTTTTGGCTTTGGAGAACGTCTTGCTACCTTGTCCTTCGAGCATATAACACAAAATAGTAAACGGCGCTCCTGCAAACCCAATCAACGGTACTCTTCCATTGAGTTCTTGTTTCGTCAATCGAAGGGCATCGTACACATATTGTAGTGTATCGGCAGCTTCCTGACCAGAGAGCAATTGCTCAATATCGTGTGCTGATTTGATAGTTGTCGGAAAGAAAGGTCCTTTTCCCGGAATCATTTCGTAGGGGAGTCCCATAGCTTCGGGGATTACCAAAATATCCGAAAAAATGATGGCAGCATCTACCCCCAATTCATCGACAGGCTGAATGGTCACTTCACAAGCCAATTCAGGGGTTTCGACCAACTCCTTGAATCCAGAAAGGCTGGCACGCAAGGCTCTATATTGTGGCAATATTCTACCTGCTTGACGCATCAGCCAGACAGGTGGTCTTTCTGTTTTTTCGCCTTTAGCGGCTCTCAAAAATAAATCGTTTTTCAACATAATAGTTCTATATCTAGTGTAGCAATTGCGATCTACAACTGCGTTATATTTTAGTTTTTTATTGCCCGAAGGGCAACGAAGATAAGCACTTTGAGACATACAGCAACTTATATATCTGTATCTTTAGTCTTTTTTCTGTAAAAATTGATCTTGATAATATTCGTACAGCAAGTGTTGCGAACGTTTGGGGATTGATTTTTCGTCTGTTTTGTACTTGTTGGTTTGTTTAGCATCTATGATTCTAGCTTTTACATTATCATGCCATTGTATGTCAAGAAAATCCTTAATTTCTTGGCGCAATACTTTGTCGTAAATCGGAAAAGCACACTCCACTCTATAAAATAGGTTGCGTGTCATGAAGTCTGCCGACGAAAGATAAATTTTTTCTTTGCCCCCATTGTGAAATTGATAAACACGAGCATGCTCCAAGAAGCGATCAACAATAGAAATGACTTCTATATTTTCGCTGTATCCCTCTTGGTTAGGAACCAAACTACAAATACCACGAACAATCATTTTGATTTTGACCCCTGCATTGCTAGCAGCATACAAACGTGCAATCATGCGAGGGTCTTGAATACTGTTGAGCTTGAGCATAATGGACGCAGGTTTTCCCGCTGTGGCAGCCGCTATTTCTTTGTCTATTAGTTTGTAAATATTGCGACGCATACGAAACTGCCCCACTAATAAATGTTGCAGTTGTTTGGGCGGACGCTTCTGAAATTCTAAAAAGTCAAAAACTTGCGCCACTTCAGCAGTCAAGCGCTTGTCGGCAGTCATTAGACCAAAGTCACTATAAATCCTAGAGGTATTTTCGTTAAAATTACCCGTGCCCAAATAAGCAAAATCTGTTTTTCCTCGCTTGATGAGCAGCAGCTTAGAATGCACCTTTAGTTCAGGCAAACTATATTTGACCTTAACCCCCCAGTTTTCGAGCTGATCAGCCCAGTACAGATTGGCTTCTTCATCAAAACGGGCTTTCACTTCCATAAATACCATCACCTCTTTGCCTGCTTGTCGAGCACTACGCAATGCCGCAATAATTTGCGAATTTTTGGCAACTCGATATTGAGCGATGCGAATTTGGCTCACCTTGGGGTCAAGGGCAGCTTGTTCGAGCAATCGAATAACATAATCGTATTTTTGATACGGAAAATGTAGCAATCTATCTTTCTTTTTGATGACTGTAAACAGATTAGTTTGGTCGTGTAGGTTTCGATGACTCAGCGGTGGCAATTTAATATCTTTGTGTTCAGACATTCCAAAATCAGGAAAAGAAAACAAATCTAAGTTGTTGTGGTAGCGTCCTTGAGCCTGCAAATCCTCTGGTTTGATTTGTAAGGCTGCCATCAAGAATCCCAACATACCAGGTTCCATACGACGGTCGTACACAAATCGAGTACCTCGACCAATGCTACGTTTGGCAATCCCCTTACGTACTTTTTCGATTAAGTCGCCCGAAAATTCATCTTCTATATAAATATCGGCATCACGAGTAATTTTGATCGAATAAGTAGCCTTGATTTGGTATCCAGGAAAAATTTTGGGCAAACAAAAACGTACAATATCATCCAAGAACATAATTTCCTTACGTGCCGTTTCTTTGGTTGGAATCTGTACGAAACGAGGCAGTTTATGGCTCGGAATACGCACAACTGCATAGCGATTGTTTTCGCCCTTGGTCTTGAGTTGTACCGCCAAGTAGAGGTCATTGCTCTGCAAGAATGTACGGATTTTGTTTTTGACCAACAAAATAGGCTGAACGTGCTGAATGAGTTGTTCTTCAAAAAAATTGGCAATAAAATTCTCTTGATAAGAGTTGAGTTCTTTGGGACGCAGTAGAAATATATTACATTCTTTTTGCAAAGCAGGTATAATTTCGCCTTTGTAAATATTGCCAAATTCGACTTGTTGTTGCGTGACAATTTTACGAACTTTCTTTAGGACTAGCTCTGGCGAAAAGTCCATTTGTTGTTTGGTCTTTTTGCCAAGCTGAATCAAACTTTTGAGCGAGGCGACCCGCACCCGATAAAACTCGTCTAGGTTGGCAGAGTAAATCCCCAGAAATTTGATGCGTTCGAGTAGTGGTACACTGGGGTCTTTGGCTTCTTGTAGCACTCTGTAGTTAAAAGACAACCAGCTAATATCACGATGAACAAGTGGTATGTTTTTAGTATCTAACATAATAAAATAACGGTTACGCTGTTGATATAAGTAAGGAAAATATAACCTCTAATAGACAAAAAGTATTTTAATCGGGAATGAAATTGGACTACTAATTGTTGTCAAAATATAAAAACTACTTGGCATTTGTAGGATAGACTTCCATATATTAATTTTATAATCCTTTTTTATGGGGATACAATTCCTATACGGCATCTTGGTAACAAAAAATGTCTTAACAACATCAATAGATTCAAAAGTTGTTCAATATTATAAATTTCCCTAATTTTTAGATAACTTTCCTACCATTCAATTATTAAAAAAAACCTAATCATCATTATGAAAAATAACTGGATAAAATATGTAGCCGTAGCAACAGTCTTGTTCGTATTGCCGTTTAGCTGCACAAACGATGTATCACCTGAATCACTTTTTGATACTAACTTTGAAGCTCCCAAAGCAGTCAATTTATATACCGCACGTTCTGTCCCTGAGGGAACAGAGGAAAAAAAACCAGACAAAGAGAATACCGTAGAAGTGTCCAATTCTGCTAAAGGAATCAAGGCATACAATGCCAAACAATACAGCGAAGCTATTGAGTACTTTAGTGCTTATGTAGATATGGTTGGCACCAAAAACGACGATATACAGTTTTATTTGGGGGTGTCTTATTTGGCAAACAACCAATTGAAAAAAGCCGAAGAAGTATTCACGAAACTCTCAAAAGATGGTGTTCGGTCTAGAAAATCGGAGTCAGATTGGTATTTGGTATTAACTTTGCTTAAGTCAAACCAATTGGATGCTACACAAAAAAATATTGCTAAAATATTAAAGAAAAAGAAGCATCCTTATTATCAAAAGGCATTATCCTTGCAGCAAAAAATTGATAAGCATCTTCAGAAATAATAGAACATTTGCGGATTGGATTACGTTTTAGATACAAACTCCATTATCCTGCTCATAACATAGGTTGGCATTCTTTGGTTTATAACTCAAAAAAGGCTATCTTGTATTATAATTGTTATTATTAGTCATCTTCTTGATGCCCTACAATTTAATTTGTTTGCAAAATAAACTTCATTAAAAACGACACTTTTATGAATTCTAAAAATATACTTTCTATCATCAAAAGCAGTATGCTAATACTATTAGTTATGCTTACTGTGGTGGACACAGCAGATGCTCAAAAACGTAAAAATAGAAAAGGAAAACGCGGTGGTGGTGGAGAACCTACCATTCTCAAAGATTTGCCAACTTTCTTTGTCAACGACAATGTCTTGCCAAAGTATCTCAAATTGGTTTACAAAAGAGACGCAACTCGTTTAGCATTACGATTGCTCAACAAGGAGCAACGAGTATCCAAGCAAACGGTAAAAGTACCTGAAGAATTGGTAGAAGCGATTTATAGTGCGTTGGTAGCTGTTCGTGTGAGCGATTTTGGTGCGATTGATACGATTGCCAAAAAATACAACGTTCGTTCGTTCCCTGTACCAAATGTAGAAAATGTTATTTTGGTATTTGAGCATGATGCTCCTTGGGTAGAACCTCTAAAACAACGTCAAGATACAACTGCTAGTGTTACCATCAATAGTATTATACGTAAGTACAATCTAGTGATGACCAAAATGATTTATCTAGATGAAGAAAGAGCTGGCTTGGTACTCAAATCAAGAGAGCCATTGAATATGCCTGCCTTGATGATGAAATTCTTTACAGAAGAAGGTGTTGGTTCTATCGAAGAGATTTTACCATATGGTGATGGCAACGATATTGTAATCGAGCGTACGAATACAGGTTGGGATTTGAAATACAGCGTACGTTTTGGTAACTGTGTTCATCAGTGCCAGAAGTACCACGATTGGAGTTTCAGTGTATCGGAAGAAGGCGAAGTGACTTACAATGGTAGTGGCGGACAAACGATTCCGCCATGGATCAAGCAAGATTCTCGTCAAGCGAAATTTCCAGATGTAATCAAGAAATAAAAGAGTGTCGAAAGACACATAACTATAAATATAGGGTTGTTCTACTAGTGATAGCAGAACAACCTTTTTTTATTTTTCTGAAAAAAAGATGACCAGCACACACCACTTTTGGTAGTTGGGGCATCTATATAAATAGAGTCTAGTAAAGACTAGCTCAATGAAATATAAAGTAAGTCGAATGAGAGCAGATACCAAATGATTTTTAGGAATTGAGCCTAGAAGCAATATTTTTGGTATTAGACATTATTAAGAATTACCTTGTATGGTGGAGAAAATACCTTTTTTCGACTAGCTTCTCCAAATGCTCGCCAAGTAGCTATGGCTACTTGCCTGTGCTTTGAATCGCTATTCAAAAAAATCTATCTCTCCACCTTTATACAATCCAATTCGTAATAATGTCTATTGTTTTGCGGTTAGATTCAAAAAAAAAATTAACTTTGGAATCTTGTACCCAGAATCGAAGTGGCGTACGATTTATTTTATTCATTAAAATCTTGTTCTAAAAATTATGAACATTCCTGATAATTTGAAATACACAAGCGACCACGAGTGGGTACGTATAGAAGATGGCAACATTGCTTATGTAGGTATTACTGATTTCGCTCAAGGCGAATTGGGTGATATTGTATATATTGATATTGATTCGGAAGGGGAAACCCTTGATCAAGAAGCAGTTTTTGGAAGTGTAGAAGCAGTTAAGACCGTTTCAGACTTGTATATGCCCTTGTCTGGCACTATACTAGAGTTCAATTCACTGCTCGAAGATGCCGCCGATTTGGTCAATACAGACCCTTACGGGAAAGGCTGGATGGTCAAAATAGAGCTTTCGGATACTAGCCAGATAGCTGACTTGATGGATGCTGCTGCTTACGAAGAGAGTGTTGGAGCGTAATAGAATCTACTATTTTTTGCCTGCATTGATTTGGACGATGATTATTTTTTATTTGTCAACAGGCAATGTGTCTGTACCAACTAAAATGCAATGGCTTTCGGTCGATAAAATAGGTCATTTGACCTTTTATGCCTTGGAAGTGTTGTTGTTGATAGGAGGTTTTGCGAAAGCAAGACAATGGCAGACGACCAACTGGACAATAATCATGTTTTGTGCTATTGTAGCGATGAGCTATGGCACGGCATTAGAATTTGTACAAGGAAGATTGCCACACCGTTCTTTTGATTATGCAGATATGGTCGCCAATTTTGTAGGCGTCTGTTTAGGGCTACTGTTTTATTATGTGATGGCAGCTCGATTTTTTTTTAAGAAGTAACTATTTTTCTAATTATATTAAACCAATTTTTATGGCAATCAATGGACTGCAACTGGGCGGATTGATGCTGTATGCTGGACCTGAAATAACAGGCGGTCAGTTAGGATTGAGTTTGTTGGGCATCGGTGTTGTCATCTTTGCTATTATCAAGGGGTATCAAGCCTACTTGAGCAAGAAAACTCAAGAACTAATCAACACATACAGTGATAATCCTGAAAGTAATTCTGCCCTTGTCAGAAAGTACAAGGAGGTGGATACAAAGTCGTCGGGGTCTTCAGTATTATTGGGTGGACTAGTAGCAGGTATGTTAGGGGTCTATTTGATAGTCAACTTGACTAATGTCACTTACGAGAGAGAGATTGTCTATGAAGACATTCCGCTCGGTGACGAGATGATGGTAGAACCACCAAATACACCACCAGAACCACCACCGCCACCACCACCACCACCACCACCACCACCACCACCGCCGCCACAGACAATAGAGGCGGTTGATGAAGAAGTGGAAGAGGTAGAGCAGGAGGATCAAGAGATAGAAGAGGAAACTGAAATCAGTGATACCGACCAAGGTTACGATGGTCCTTATGGAGATGGTCCTGCACCACCGCCACCGCCACCGCCGCCGCCACCAAAAGTGGAAAAAGCACCTGAAATTGTTGATTATGCAGAGCAAATGCCTAGGTTCCCTGGGTGTGAAGACGAAGCAGGAAACAACGATGCAAAAAAAATGTGTGCTGACAAGGCGATGATGAGTTTTGTGTACAGCAATATTAGTTATCCTGCTATGGCAAGAGAGAACGGTATTGAAGGTATGGCTGTTATCGAGTTTGTCGTAGATGCTAAAGGGAAGATCACGGGTACCAAAATACTAAAGGATCCAGGAGGAAACTGTGGTAAAGAGGCATTGCGTGTTGTCAAGTTGATGGATAACCCTAAATATACTTGGACACCTGGTAAGCAAGGTGGTAAATCAGTTCCAGTAAGAATGCGGATGCCTATTCGCTTCAAATTGGACTAGTACGATACTTGTACCAAATAATAACAAAAAAAGCAATCTTA
This sequence comes from uncultured Saprospiraceae bacterium, assembly GCA_937139495.1. Lineage (GTDB taxonomy): Bacteria > Bacteroidota > Bacteroidia > Chitinophagales > Saprospiraceae > Aureispira. Next base: position 84,814 of record CAKZQC010000025.1, read on the forward strand.
CATATGTAAGATTGCTTTTTTTGTTTCCTCTTTTTGGGTAGAATGTTTAGAGTTTGAAGCTCTTGGGAGCTCGTTTCTGAATATATTCCTGAATAGCCAACCAGCTATCATCTGCTATATTACCCTTGGGCAATACCCAATATAGTTTCTTTTGAGAAGCTACACTACTCGTGATATGAATGACATCGTTGCCAAGTGCTGCACGTCCTATTTCTTGCCAGCCCATAGATTCTGGACCATCAGCATACTTGATAGTCATACCCATTCCAGTCAGGATAATTTCGGCTTGTCCCTTTTGTAGCGTAGTCTCGATTAGTTTTCGAACTTCTTCGATGTGCTTACGATGTCTGACGAGTAACGAAATACCATAAAAAATTAAACCTCCTATTAGGATAGCCGCCAAAAATAAAGTGGCTTGTCTGGATAGGAACGTCGCATTTTCGGCGGTCAACTTTTCTGCTCGAATAAATATATAAGTCGCTACGGGCAGAATAAAAAGGAGTAATCCACCGATGACCTTCAAGGCACGAACGGTCTTGAGGGGACTTTGGTTGAGGTAAGGATATAGTTGATAAAGATGTTTTTCTTCAAAGTTTGTTTTGAAAAGTAACGGTGGTTGTGGTTGTTGCATGACGGTCTATTGGTAAAATACGACTATTTAAAATAGAATAAAAAAGGTCTTAAAGAAATCCCTACAAAGGCAAGTTACCATGTTTCTTTTTAGGCAGCGTAGCAACTTTGTTTTGTAGCATCTCGAATGCTCGAATGAGTTTGACACGCGTTTCGTTGGGTTCAATGACTGCATCTACAAATCCACGAGCAGCAGCACGATAAGGATTGGCAAATTTGTCGGCATATTCTGCTTCTTTTTCTTGCAATTTGGCAGCAGGATCAGCAGCGGCTTTTATTTCATTTCTGAAAATAATCTCACTCGCTCCTTTGGCACCCATTACCGCAATTTCGGCATTGGGCCAAGCCAAATTCATATCCGCCCCAATGTGCTTAGAGTTCATGACATCGTACGCTCCACCATACGCCTTGCGCGTAATGACGGTGATACGTGGCACGGTAGCTTCACTGAAAGCATAGAGCAATTTCGCTCCATTTGGAATGATACCATTCCATTCTTGATCCGTACCAGGCAAGAATCCTGGGACATCAACCAATACCAATAACGGGATATTGAAACTATCGCAGAAACGAACAAAGCGTGCTGCTTTGCGCGAACAATCAACATCTAGACAGCCTGCTAGTACCATCGGATTATTGGCGACCACACCAACACTTCTGCCTGCAATGCGAGCAAAACCAACTAATATATTTTCTGCAAAATCTTTGTTGACTTCATAAAAAGAATCCGTGTCTGTGATTTGCTCAATTACTTGACGCATATCGTAGGGCTGATTGGACGACTCAGGCAAAATACTATCTAATTTGGGACGTAGTTCGTCTTGTGGTGTGTAGTCCAGTCTAGGCGTTTTTTCTTCGCAGTTTTGAGGGACGTAGGAGAGGAGTTTTTTGATTTGATTGATACAATCAATATCGTTGCCTGCTGTGAAGTGGGTCACGCCCGACTTGCTAGCGTGCGTCATAGCACCGCCGAGCTCCTCCGAAGTAACATCTTCGTTTGTTACAGTCTTGACTACATTGGGTCCAGTGATAAACATATAGGAGGTCTGCTCGACCATATAAATAAAATCGGTAATAGCAGGCGAATAAACCGCTCCACCAGCACAAGGACCGAGTATAGCCGAAATCTGTGGAATAACACCAGAGGCTCTTGTATTTCTATAAAAAATATCTGCATAACCGCCCAACGATTGTACCCCTTCTTGTATTCTGGCTCCGCCAGAATCATTGAGTCCAATCATAGGGGCACCATTTTGCAATGCTAAGTCCATGACTTTGCATATTTTTTCGGCATGTGTCTCGGAGAGTGAACCACCAAAAACAGTAAAGTCCTGTGCAAAAACATATACCAAACGACCATGTACTGTTCCGTAACCTGTGACGACACCATCGCCATAGAATTTCTGGTCTTGCATGCCGAAATCGACGCAGCGGTGGGTGACCAACATACCAATTTCTTCAAAAGTACCTTCATCTAGGAAGTAAAGGACGCGCTCTCTAGCGGTCAATTTGCCTTTTTGGTGTTGTTTTTCTATTCTTTTGGCACCGCCGCCCAATTTGGCAGCTTCTTTTTTGTGGTGTAGGTTCTCGAATTTATCTTGCATGGTCTTATTTTTATGGTTTTAGCACCTCGTTGGTACGTTATTTTCAGCTAACTTCAATATCTTACCTAACAGCAAAACATTGTTTATAGGCGAGGCATTGCGATAGCAAACGACTTCCTAAAAAAGCAGCTACCACAATAATAAAAAAAATGCTTCATAAAAGTTCAAAATATACTGAGTATGTGGAATCCTGACCAATATTTGATGACCTTATTATTTGCTGCGGAGGCACATAAAGACCAAAAAATACCCGACTCCAACTACAATTATGTCACGCACGTGACCAATGTAGCGATGGAAGTGGCTAATGCTTTGGTGCAACAACCCTTGTCTATAGTGGATACTACCTTTGCTATTCAGTGTGCCTTGCTGCATGATACCATCGAAGATACGCCAGTAACCTACAAGGATGTATTGCAGCATTTTGGCAATACTATCGCTGATGGCGTATTGGCACTAACCAAAAATGACGAATTGCCAAAGTCACAACGAATGGAAGATTCTCTGCAACGGATTGTAAGACAAGGGGCAGCTGTACGGATTGTCAAAATGGCTGACCGAATCAATAATTTGCAGCATCCACCTAGTTATTGGACAATAGAAAAAAAGAAAAAATACCATCAAGAAGCACAGTTGATATTGGATACTTTGGGCGGTGTACATGCGTATATAGAAAAACGTTTGGCAGATAAAATTAAGGCTTATCCTCAATTTTTTTGATTGGCAATACCATAAGCCAATACTAGAATGGTATCTTTGTCAGCTATACTGAATCAACATTACAAATCGGAATGACTTACCTACTACATCTAGAAACCAGCACCAAAAACTGCTCGGTCTGCCTCAGCAAAAATGGGCAGCCGTGGATTGTTCGACAGTTGGAAGACGCTGCGGGGCACGCAGGCAATTTGACTTTATTTATAGAAGCAGTTTTGCGGACTGCTCAACTCGCACTTGCAGATATAGCTGCGGTGTCTGTGAGCCATGGACCTGGCTCTTATACAGGCTTGCGGATAGGCGTTTCTACTGCTAAGGGGCTTTGTTTTTCGCTAGACAAACCGCTTATTGCGGTAAGCACCCTACAGGCATTGGCATTAGCTGGCAAGCAAGAACAGCCATTCAATACTAAAAAAACAGCATATGTGGGTATGCTTGATGCTCGTCGTCAAGATGCTTATGTGGGCGTGTATGATGCCGAGGGCAATACCATAGCCGAGCCTTATTTTTGTACGCTAGATGCGGATACTTTTGGCAAGTATTTGGCAGCAGGGTATGAGCAAGTATTGTTGTCGGGCGATGCCACTGCCAAGTATCAAGCGATGATAGAGGACGATGCTATACAGGCTAGTTCCATTTGCTTGCCGCGGGCAGACCATTTGTGTGCCTTGGCTTTCGCCAAATATCAAGCAGGGGATTTTGCGGACTTAGCATACAGTGAGCCTTTTTATCTCAAAAAACCACATATTACGAAAGCAAAACCTAGATTTTGATGAAAAAACTAGATTGGTATATTCTCAAAAAATATTTGAGTACATTTTTCTTTATCATTTTGCTCTTCTCGATGCTTGCCATCGTTATTGATGCTTCCGAAAAAGTAGATGACTTTTTGGAGCCAGAAGGACCCGATATGCGAGAAATTATAGTGGATTATTATGTCAATTTTTTACCGTTTATCAATGGGTTACTGATACCGTTGTACAGTTTGATAGCGGTGGTGTTTTTTACGTCCAAGTTGGCAGCCAATTCCGAGTTTATTGCCATGATTGGCAATGGCATTAATTTTTATCGACTGCTAGTGCCGTATATGGTGGGTGCTTTGTTTATTGCAACACTACATTATGTCGGCAATCATTATATCATACCGCGCTCCAACGAGACCCGAACAACTTTTGAGAATACCTATATTTGGAAACATAATTATGTCGGCGCTTCGGATCATTTTCATTTGTCTTGTAGTCCTGAGGAGGAGTTTTATTTGCAGCGATTCAATAAATATGACAGCAGCGGTACCAATCTTGCTTGGATTCATTACGACAGTAGCCAAAATAGGCAAACGGTGCTGCATGCACAGCGTATTCGTATGATAGAGCCACCCAATAAGTGGAGATTGAGCGGTATTAGAACTCGGGAAGTGGTCAATAATATGGAGTTTGATATGGACATCAAGGAGCCGACTTTCGAAATGGAAACAACGCTATGTCTAGATATTGGAGACCTAATCAAGCGGGACAACCTCAAAGATAATATGACAACCAATGAGTTGATTGAATACATTGATGCTCAAAAAGCAAAAGGAGTAGGAGGGACGACGGTGTTTGAAGTGGAACGTTATCGGCGTACAGCCGACCCATTTTCTATTATTATATTGACGTTAATAGGGTTTTCGGTGGCTTCTCGCAAGATGCGAGGCGGTATGGCTTGGCACTTGGTCATAGGGTTGTTGGTGTCGGCACTCTATATTTTTATTGGCAAATTCACGACGACGTTTTCTATCAGTGGTGGCTTGCTGCCAATAGTCGGAACTTGGATACCAAATGTCTTCTTTTCGTTTGTGGCTATTTGGATGTTAATGCGTTCGCAGAAGTAGCGGCGAGCTTTGTCGGTAGGTGTTTTGAGTGTTGCCAACAAGCAAAAAGTAAGGACTTTGATTAGGTTAACTTGGTAGGTTTTACTTTAGGGGCGTACCGAATAGTAGGCTACTGATGAAACTTTGGATAGGCAAACAACCGCTTTCAATCAATTAATAAAATTAAAAATTAAGTATTAAACAGCAAACATTAAAAAAAAGCATTACATTTGCACCAAATTTAAATAGAAAAACTATCAAATGACAAACAAAGACTTACGCAATATAGCTATTATTGCCCACGTTGACCACGGCAAAACTACCTTGGTAGATAAGATATTATTGCAATGTCAATTATTCAGAGAAAACGAAGAAGCTGGAGAGTTGATATTGGACAATAACGACCAAGAGCGTGAAAGAGGAATTACGATTCTCTCTAAGAACGTATCAGTTGATTATAAAGGTACTAAGATCAATATTATTGATACGCCTGGTCACGCCGATTTTGGTGGTGAGGTAGAGCGTGTTTTGAATATGGCAGACGGTGTACTACTATTAGTAGATGCTTTTGAAGGGCCAATGCCTCAAACGCGTTACGTATTGTCTAAAGCGATTGCTTTGGGTAAAACAGTGATTGTAGTAGTCAACAAAGTAGATAAAGACAACTGTCGCCCAGGTGAAGTACATGAAGATGTATTTGACTTGATGTTCAACTTGGATGCTACTGAAGAACAGTTGGATTTCAGAACAGTATATGGTTCGGCTAAGAATGGCTGGATGGCTGAAGATTGGAAAAATCCAACAGAAGATGTAACGTACTTACTAGATGTAGTACTAGAAACAGTCCCTGAGCCACCTAAGGTAGAAGGAACCGTACAAATGCAGATTACTAACATTGATTTCTCTCAGTATATTGGTAGAATGGCAATGGGTAGAATCACTAGAGGTGAATTGAACCTTAATCAGCCTGTATCTTTAGTCAAAAGAGATGGTAGTATTGTGAAGTCAAGAATCAAAAACTTATTTACTTTTGACGGCTTAGGCAAGAAAAAAGTAGAAAAAGTAACTTGTGGTGACTTGTGTGCTGTATTTGGTGTAGAAGGTTTTGAGATTGGCGATACTATCGCTGATTTTGATGAGCCAGAAGGTTTGGAGCCAATCAGTATTGATGAGCCAACTATGAGTATGCTTTTCACTATCAATGATTCGCCATTCTTTGGCAAAGAAGGAAAGTTTGTTACTTCTCGTCACTTGCGTGACCGTTTGTACCAAGAGCTCGAAAAGAACTTGGCACTTCGTGTAGAAGAAACAGCAACTCCTGATTCTTACATGGTGTTTGGTCGTGGTGTTATGCACTTGTCTGTATTGATCGAGACAATGCGTAGAGAAGGTTATGAGCTACAAGTAGGTAAACCAAGAGTAATTGTCAAAGAAATTGATGGTAAGAAACACGAACCAATTGAGCTACTGTCTATTGATGTACCAGAGAATTATGCTGGTAAAGTTATCGAATTGGCAACACAGCGTAAAGCGGACATGACTATCATGGAGCCTAAAGGTGACTTGATGCACTTGGAATTCCACATTCCATCTCGTGGTATCATCGGATTGCGTACCGCTGTATTGAACAGTACTGCTGGTGAAGCTGTAATGACACACCGTTTTGTAGAGTTCCAACCTTGGAAAGGAGAAATTCCAGGTCGTTTGAAAGGAGCTATTATTTCGTTGGAGCAAGGTTCTTCTATTCCATATTCTATGGATAAATTGAAAGATAGAGGTACGTTCTTTATTCCAACAGGAGTAGATATCTACGAAGGTCAAGTTATTGGCGAAAACTCTCGTGAAGATGATTTGTGTATCAATATTACCAAAACAAAGAAGTTGACCAATATGCGTTCTTCTGGTAATGATGATAAAGTCAAATTGCCACCACCACGTGTATTCTCTCTAGAGCAAGCAATGGAATATATTGCAGAAGATGAATATGTGGAGATTACTCCAGAAAACATTCGTCTGCGTAAGATTTTCTTGAAAGAACACGATCGTAAACGTGCTAGCAAAAGCTAGAACACAACGGTTTTAGATATATAATGGCTCCTCCTTGACCTTTTTTGGTTAGGAGGAGCTTTTTTTTATTATAGCCACAGGTCATCTTCGTGATAATCCTGACGGTATGACCAAGCACAGCTACAATCAAATTTTAGTGTTTTTTCTGGAAAGAACTTCTTGTACAGAGCCACTCTATTTTCTAAACTTAATTGTAGTGGGTTTTTGCTGCCATTGAGCCAATAGCCAATATTGAGCACAGGGTCATGTATGGGGGGGCGCCAACCATCATATTCGCAAAATTCAGTATGATAGATGATTCCAATGCCCAATATGCGTTCCGTCATGAATGTTTTGTGAAGTTCTTGATAATTGCTTTCTTTGAAATTTTGAATGTCCACAATAGCTTTTTTGTATTCTTGAACAGCACAAATAGCAACTAAGATACAAACGGAAATTCCAAGAATAAAAAATAGCTTGCCGATTTTAGAAGGCAGTTGTAGAAATCCTATCCATGCGATTTGGATAACAAAGAAGTGAGGAATATAAGTGAATATTCCTATCCCAAAAAATAAGATGCCAGCTACGCCAAGATAATTTAGATGATTCATAAAAAGTATGCAATACACAAAAAGACAAAAAGAGATGCCATTGAGGAAACTAACAATAGGGAGGAGTTTTTTATGTTGGATTAGTAGGGGCAAAAAGGTACTGTGGACAAAACATACTGCGATTACTCCTATCGCCCAATTGACAGGAATGCAAAAAACTTGAAAGAATAGATTTAGGGCAATGGCAATGGATAAAAGAATACTATTAAAAAGGGCATTTTTGGGGGGCTGACGGAGGCTGGATACAATTTTTTTGATAGACATAGGTGAGGCGTTGTTGTGTATTGGTTGAAATAATTGGGAGTGAGCCTCCACTAAGAGTTAAACGAAGTCTTGTCCTAAATTGTAGCTGCCTACCAATTAGTTCCGTATAATTTTTTGAGTAATGTCTATACAAAAACAGCACGCTAGCCCATTTTGGGCAGCGTGCTGTTTTTGTTTTTTTTATGCAACTTGACGTCAGTTAATAACCAATATCAATAACTAGTTTCGTCCATTCTAACCTTGCCCCAAAAGGTCTTGTACACAAAAAAGGTATAGGACAAAACCAATGGAATACCAATCATGACTAAGGTTAGCATGATGCCCAATGATTTTTGGGAAGAGGCGGCATTGTATACCGTGATACTATTATCTATATTTCCTGTCGAGAAAATTAAAGTAGGATACAATTCAGTAGCCACCAATATCAAAAGAAAGCTAAAGGTCAGGGAAGAAAAAATAAAAGCTCCTTTGAATTTTCTTTTGGTAGTCAATCTCGGAATATTGGCGATACTCAAAATCGCTAAAATCGGAATGACAAACAGCACTGCATTGTCTTTCAAGTTATCTGACAAATGAGGAATGTACAATAATGCGTAGAGTGTTATGATTATTAACAGAATGATGAAGAATATAATTAGCTTTGGTAATATTCTTTCTATTTTCTCAAAGAGTTTTCCCTCCGTTTTGAGGCAAAGATAAATAGCTCCATGTACCGACATTAGGGTTATGGTCGTAAGTCCGACTAATATAGAAAATGGATTGATAAACATCAACCAGTTTCCTGCAAACTCCATATTGTCATCTAACGGAAATCCTAAAAGGACATTGCCTAGCACTAAGCCCAAACAGAATCCAATCATGATACTGGACACGCTGTATGTAATATCCCAAGTAGTTCGCCACCATTTCATCGGCTCTTTTCCTCTAAATTCGATGGAAATCGCTCTCAGTATGATGAACAGCAAAAACAGAATAAAGGGGATATACATGGCAGATAGCAAAGTGGCATACAGTACTGGAAAACCAGCAAAAAGCATTCCGCCACCGATAACTAACCAGACTTCGTTGCCGTCCCAAACAGGACCTACAGCATTGAGTGCGATACGTCGGCTTTCGTCTTTTTTGAAAAATAAATGGAGTGCTCCAGCACCCAAATCAAAGCCATCTAAAATAGCGTAGCCCGAAAAAACAGCCCCAACTGCCAAAAACCAATAAGTGGGGTAATCTATACCTAAAAAAGTTTCCATTGTATTAATCGTTTGAGTTTGTAATTACGTTTTCTATACCTTCTTGTAACGGACGTGATTCGAGTGTACTTTCGTCGAATGGTCCATGTTGTATCTTCTTGTTGAGCAAGTAAACAAACAAAATAAAGAGTAGTAAGTAAACCATTGCAAACATAATCAAGGATGCTAAAACTTGATTGGCTACCACCGTATTGGATAGTGCGTCAGAGGTCCTCAATAGACCATAAACGACCCACGGTTGTCGTCCCATTTCAGCGGCAAACCACCCAAATTGATTGGCTAATTGTGGCAAGATAGAAGCAAAAACAAATGCCCAAAGCAACCATTTTTGATCAAATAACTTCTTGCGAAACAAGAACCAGCAAGCGAGCAGCGTCATGCCAATCAATGCCATTCCGATAGCAACCATCAAGTGATAAAACTGAAAAATAGCATTGACGGCACCTGGTTGGTCTTCTTTCGGAAAAGAATCTAACCCCCTTACAGGTGCTTCGAAGTCTTGGTGCAACAAAAAGCTAAGTCCGCCAGGTATAGAAATACCCGAAACAGTTTTGTCTTCCTTGTTGACCCAGCCCATGAGATACATATCGGCGGTTGCCAAGCTATCAAAATGCCCTTCCATAGCGGCAAGTTTAGCAGGTTGATGTTCTGCTACAATCTCTGCCGAACGGTGTCCAGTAAACAACTGAGATAAAGAGAAAAAAGTGGCAACAATAAGAGCTACTTTAAAAGCCTTTTTGGAGCTAGAGACATACCTTTTTTTGACTAAGTAATACGCATGAACACTCAATACTAAAAATGCCCCTGCCAAAAATGCTCCTATCCAAACGTGTATGACTCTATCTACACTAGATGGATTGAATACCATTTCCCAAAAGTCGGTAATTTCGGCTCTTGCGCTCATGCCTTCGCCTACGACGTGATAACCAGCAGGCGTCTGCATCCAACTATTGGCCACTACAATCCAAACGGCAGAAAACATAGAGCCCAAAAAGACTCCAATGGTAGAAATAAAATGTACGATTGGTGTTACTCTATTCCAACCAAATAACAAGATGCCCAGAAAGCCACTTTCGAGAGCGAACGCAAAGATTCCCTCGGCAGCTAAGGCACTGCCGAATACATCGCCCACATATCTGGAATAAGTAGCCCAGTTGGTGCCAAATTCAAATTCCATGACAATGCCTGTGGCGACTCCTATTCCGAAAGTAAGCCCAAATATTTTGATCCAAAAACGAGTGAGATCTTCATATTCTTTGTCTTTTGTTTTTAGGTAAAGTCCTTCAAATATGACGACTAACAACCCTATCCCGATACTCAGCGGTGGGTAGATGTAGTGGAATGCAATGGTGAAGGCGAATTGTAACCTAGATAATATTTCTACGTCCATGGTATTAATTTTTTATCGGTGTAACAATGTATTGGACGCAAAAATAAACATAAAAACAGAGGAGGGCAAGCTGGTTTTTGGATTTTCCTTTATTTAGATAGGGTCTATAATGGGCTATTACTTAAAAAAAATGGCTGGATTTGGTTTTTGTTAAAAAGGTACTTTAAAAAGGTCTCTTAGCGAGCAATAACCAATTTTTTTAAACCTAAGGATTGTCCCTTATTATCTTTGATGTAAATCAAATAGACACCTTGATTTAGTGAGGTGGTCGAAAACTGATGGGTAGAAAAAGGCGAAATGGTTTCTGAACGCAGAATTTTGCCTTGCCAGTCAATTATTTCCAGTTGGAGCAAGTCATTAACCTTACTAGTAGTAATGTTAATATTGGCTGTTGTATGACTCGGGTTAGGGTAAACTTCCAGCTCGAAGTCAGCCGCTTCCAAAATATCATTTTGATTCAATAAGACATTACGCGGAACGATAATGCCTAAGGTGTCAGTACTACTATGGTAGCCCAGTAAAGAAGTACAGGAATATCCTTCAAAAGAGTTAAGGTGTTTATTTATTAGACCCAATCCTTCAGCATAGACTTCTCTCAAAGCAAACAAACTTTCTTTGGAATAGATATCCGAAAGCGTATCTATTATAAACATGGGGAACTGGTTGAGGAAGAGTTCTGAGGGTGTAGTGTTTCTAGTCCATAAGAATAGCCTATGTATTTATACCTACGAGAAGCATCTTTCAAAAAATTTTTAGCCAAAAATGTAAATTGATTGCCAAAAATAGTAAAGAAGTAATCACTCAATTCATTATCTCTCAAGGCTAACTTAGCACAATCTGCTTCACGATATTCGAAAACACCGTTTCGTACATAATTAGAACTGACAATCAAATCAAATGTGTCAATGGAGCTACCCGAAGTGTAAGGGCAGCAACTGTTCATCCACCATCCAATTCTTTCTGCTCTAAATATGGTCGAATCAGGCGTGGTACGCACGTGTGACAATACACGAATAGTCCTTATATAATGATCAACATCTTGATTCCATTTATTGACTGACTGATAGGTGAATTCATCGCCTACTTGATAGTCAAAAATTTCTTTGGTCTGTAATTGTACGACCCCCATGTGCTTAGATTCTATACCTACTTGTGTCACATCAGGAGCTGCCATTGTCCAAAAATCTGTAAAGCTATAAATACCTAAATTTTTCGTCAAGACAAGTTGATAAAGTAGTATCCCATATTGGTAGTAACTAAATACTTTGGATGAATCGACCCCATTGGTATGGTTGGTATAATTAGGTAATAGATTGTAATTGACGGCAGTGACCGCTACCGTAAGCATATTAGAAATATCGCTAATTATGGAGTCGCCAAATGATAAGTGAGTGTCAAGAAGTAGGCTATCGCCATTGTAGTCAAAAATATATTGATTTGCTGTTGTTTTGACAAAACGCTCGTGCAGGATACCCAAGTTCAATGGTTGATTTGTTATAATAGCAGGCTGAGCACAGGTGTCACAACGATAAATTCTTCTATTGAAATGAAAAGTACTATCTCCATTGGTAGCTGTAACAGAATCTATCCAAACTTGTATCTCGCTTGAGCTGGTCGCCTGTACTGGAATAGCAGGAGAATAATAAGGAGGTGCACCGGCATAAGGGCCATAACAAGGATCACCACCAAAATTAATACTTGAATAAACGAAATTGGAATTGTTATCTACATAATTGTAGGTTTCGCCTACACGAAAAGGAATCCAATTTTGAGTAAAGGCGGTGTATGAGCTGAAAAAATAAAAAAGAAATATAATTGTAGCTTTCATGAGATGGTTTTTGGCGTAGAATGAATAGCGATAATTATTTTTTAGGTATATAATAAAGTACACTTTAAAAGTAACGATAAAAAATGATTTATCCTATAGTTCTGTTGGTTTATATACACCTATTTGCTATATCTCAAAACAAATTTACACCTCTAACGCAAACATTGAGGACAAAATTTATTTTATTTCAAATGAAAAGAACTATCTTTGCACTGTATTTTAGAGAAGGCATGCGAAAGAGGGTTTATTTTTTGTGTGACGCATAATTTGTTGAGAACCAATAATTGGTTTGAAAACGTAACATACATTTAAATTTAAAAGCTATTATGGCAAAGATTTCAGATTACATAGAAGTAAAAAACAGTGCATTAAAAAAGAGATATTCTGGCAAGAAAGTAGAAGCTGGACATTGGATTGAAGATTACCTAAAAGGTGATATTGACATGAAAGGTGATTTCATGGACTTTATTGATAACATCAAAGAGGTATGTAACTTTGGGTTTGTAGGACATCACTTCAAATTCTTTGTGACTGAATTTTTGCCAGAGGTAATGAGTCATTCACAAAAAATGGATGAAGCAACTATCAAGAGCCACTATGATGACCAAAATGATATTTTCAGATGGTTTCTAGGACCAAGAATGGTTTATACTTCTGGATATTACAAAACAGAAGATGAAACATTGGAGCAAGCTCAAGATAACAAGCTTGATTTGATCGCTCAAAAAATGCAGTTGAAAGAAGGCGAAAGTCTTTTGGACATCGGATGTGGTTGGGGTACTTTGGTCGCTCACATGGCTAAAAACTACAACATGGATACTACGGGTGTAACGATTGCACCTGCTGGAGCAGAATGGGGTAGAAAACTTATCAAGGAAAACGGAACAGAAGACCGTGCTAGAATCTTATTGACAGATTATAGAGATATTCCTAAAAGAAAATATGACAAAATCTCTTGTTTGGAAATGGCTGAGCACGTAGGTGTGAAGTACTTCCAGAAATTTATGGAGCAAGTTTATGATTTGTTGGAAGATGATGGTATTTTCTACTTGCAGATTGCTGCATTGAGAGAAAGAAAATCTTTGTTCCAAGGACCAGATCAAGAAACTATCGTTTGGGGATTGTTCATGAACGAATACATTTTCCCTGGTGCTGATGCTTCTATGCCAGTAAGCTGGGATTTGAGAAAAATCGAGAAAGCTGGATTTGAAATTCATACAGTAGAAAATGTTGGAGTACACTACAGCAAAACTATTGCTGCATGGTATGATAACTGGATGGGTAACAAAGACAAAGTAATCGAGAAATACGGTGAAATGCAGTTCAGAATGTACCAAGTATTCTTGGGTTGGTCTGTAAGAATAGCTGCTATTGGTGGTTCTTCTGCTTACCAAATCATTTGCCACAAAAACATCAATAACGTACCTAGAAATAGATACATTGGTAAAATGGCATTGGGTGAAAACAAGAAATTTGCTAACTCAACCTCTGTTTCTTCTGACTCTACTACTGATAAAGTAATGAAAGAATACGAAACGAAGACTAAGAAAACGATGGTGAAATAATAATTCACGATAAGTTCAATATATAAAAAGGCAACGAAGAAATTCGTTGCCTTTTTTTTGTTTCAGACTATGATAGAGTCCACCCGAAAAAAGAAAAGCCAGTTCATATACTTTTATATGAACTGGCTTTTTAGGTCAAGAGCTTGGTTCCTATTTCGCAACCTCTATATCTGGATTCAACGCTAGTAACTTAGCCATATCTTCTTCTGAGATATACGCTTTATTGAAACGTAGTTTTTTGAGTCCTTTAAACTCAAATACCCAATTAGGAAAACCGATGATCTCTCCATCCGAATTTTTCTTATAGACATCTAATATTTCGAGTTCCTCCAATTGTGTTAGTTTAGAAACACTAGCAGGCATATCGCCTTCGTAAGACCAAAGGACTAATTTTTTGAGATTTGTTAGATCTCCAATTGATTCAGGCAGTGTTTTTAATCCACGACAATAAGCTAGGTTAAGAACTTCCAAATTTTTGAGTTGACCGATGCTATCAGGAAGATCTTTGATAGGTACAGCTTTAATGTTTAATTCTTTCAGATGGGTCAAATTACCAATTTCCGTGGGAAGCTCTTTGAAGCGATTTTTCTCCAAAATTAAAGTTTCTAAATTTTTGATTTGACCAATGGTTGTAGGAAGTGTTCTTAGATTCTGCTCCGTCAAATCCAATTTCTTAGATTCGTCGGTAGTTTGACCTGCCGCACCCATTTTTTCAATCTCTTCTAGTAGCAATTCTCTTTGTGATTTCGCCCCTTCTTTGAAAGGAGACTTACCAGCTTTGACTACTTCAATGAATTGTTCGTAGTCCATTTCACCATCGTAAAGTGCTTCTTCTACGAGTACATTTGGAAGGTCAGCATCATAATAATCATTATCAAAAAAGTCATCATAATTAGAATAGTAATTGATAATAATAGCCGAGTCAACAGGTTTGATGTCAGAGCAGTGGTCAGAGTTGAGTACATAAGGTACATGTGTAGTCCCTTCTACCACAATTTGACCATGATTGTAATTGCCATTAAAGACATACTTGACGTGAGCATCCCCTGTTACGTGGATTAAGTCATCGCTACTGTTTAGTACATCGCAATGCAAATCACCCATGACAACGATGTTGGGGTATTCTTCACCTAAATCTAGATCGCCTTTTATGGTTAGATTTCCTTTCACAATAATCAATTCTTCTTCGGTTTCTCTTTCTCCATCAAATATTAGGTCTTCGATAGAATCGAGTGTCAAGTCACCGTCTAGGGTAATATCGCCTTCTAGGACTAGGACAGTGTCATAAGGTAGTGTACCAATCGGGTCAAACTTTTCTACGTCAAAGATTTCGTGGACTTCTTCTTCTGTGATAAACTTGTGTGGGTGTTTCATGTGTTGTTTTAGTTGTTTTTTAAAAAAAAATTATTAGAAAATAGTCTTAGTATCAGGATTCAATGTTCTAAACTTCTTAATATCTTTCTTTGAAATGTTACCTCTATTAAATTGAAATCGTTTGAGCCCTTTTAGCTCAAATACCCAATCAGGAAAATTGGTTACTTCTTCTCTATCTTTGGAATTGAAATAATCAAGCATTTGAATTTCTTCCAGATTAGTAAGGTTGGTGAAACTAGTAGGGATATTGATCTTGAAAGAACAAAGTACCAATTTTTTTAGGTTAGTCAAATTACCAAACGTTTCGGGCAGAGCTTCTAGTTTATTGCAAAAACCTAATTTGAATACTTCCAGTTGGCTCAATTGTCCAATACTATCTGGTAGATTTGTTATTCGTGAAGCCTGTAAGTTGAGCTCTTTGAGCTTGCTTAAGTTGCCAATCTCTTCTGGTACTATTTTGAAAGGGTTATTGCCCAAGTTTAGTGTTTCCAATTCGGTGAGCTTACCAATAGCAGGAGGTAGATAATCCAAATGCTTTTTGGACAAATCTAACGATGTCGTCTCCTTAATTAAAGTGCTATTTTGAGCCATTGCTTTAATCTCTTCTATTAGTAGTTCCTTTTTCGTTTTCGCCCCTTCTCTGAACAGAGATTTACCTGTTCTGACGGCTTCAATAAAAGTTCCAGTATCAAACGAACCTTTATACAATGCCTCTGGAGTCAGTACATTTTCGAGGTCAGATCTATAATAATCATAATCAAAAGAGTCTGCATGATCAGAATAGTAGTTGATGATGATAGTAGAGTCTGGCGGGTTGATATTGGAGCAATGATCAGAGTTCAATAGATAAGGTACATGAGTAATGCCTTCTACTATAATTTGACCATGGTTGTAATTGCCATTAAAAGCATACTTAATGTAAGCATCTCCAGTTACGTGTATCAAATCATCCTTGCTGTGAAGGACATCGCAGTGCAAATCACCCATGACAATGATATTTGGGTAATCTTCGCCCAAATTCAGATCGCCTTTTACGATTAGGTTTCCTTTCACAATAATCAATTCCTCTTCGGTTTCTCTATTTCCTCCAAAAATCATCTCTTCGAGAGAGTTAAGCGTCAAGTCACCGTCCAAAGTAATATCACCTTCTAGGATTAGGACAGTGTCATAAGGTAGTGTACCAATCGGATCAAATTTTTCTAAGTCAAAAAGCTCGTGGACTTCTTTTTCAGTTACAAACTTGTGTGGATGCTTCATTTGCTTTTTATTTGTTTTAAGAGCAATTACTTATTAGATGTAGCATTTTCCTTGAGCGGAGACCTACCTGATTCTACAATAATGGCAAACGTAATACGGTCAAATTCGACATCTTCTCTATCATCTTCATCCATCTCGTCCAATTCCTCTTGTTCTAAGTTGAAGACTTTAGGAATGCAGACATCGACAAGGTTACCAGCATAATAGTCATACTTAAAAAAATCATCCGAAGAATTATAGTAGTTAATGACAATGGCATTATCCGAAGGATTAAGATTGGAGCAGTGGTCAGAGTTGAGGATATAAGGAACATGAGTTGTACCAGCTATTTTGATAGCACCATGATTATAGTTTCCATCAAAAATGTATTTGATATAAGCATCGCCAGTCACTTCAATAAAGTCATCCGTGCTCTCTAGAGAATCGCAGTGCAGGTCGCCTAATACCAATAAACTAGGACATTTGCCTTCCGAGCCAATACTAATGCCACCTTTTACGGTCAGGTTGCCATTTACAATAATCAGTTCCTGTGCAGTTGTTCTTTCGCCATTAAATATAACGCTCGTAATAGAGCTTTCGCTCAAAAAAGTATCGATGGTTATATCTCCTTCTAGAACGATTATCGCATCATTTGGTACGGAAGCGAGTAGTTTATATTTATCAAGTTCAAAACGTTGGTTAGCTTCTTCGCGTGTAAGCTGTTGATAGGATAGGTTCATTTAGTTTGTTTGTTATAAATGTGGTTGATTTATGAAATAAGCAAAAAGTTCTTAGACATATTTTTAGTAGATAATATCTATATCTGGATTCAAATCCAATAGCTTATCCAAATCTTTTTCGGTAAGGTCATTTATTTTGTAATGCAATTTCTTAATTCCTCTAAATTTGAAAACCCAATCAGGAAGACCTATTATGTTGCCTTGTTCATCTAATAGATGAACATAAAGAATAACTAATTCTTCTAGTCGAGCAAGTTTAGAAACACTATCGGGGACTTGTCCTGTAAACATAGAAAGAGATAGTTTTTTCAAGTTTACTAAATCTCCAATGGATTCAGGCAGGGATTGGAGTTGGCTACAATAAGCTAGATTTAATACTTCTAGACTTTTTAGATCACCAATATTATCTGGAAGATGGTCTATTTTGGTTTCCCGTAGATTCAATTCTTTTAGATTAACGAGCTTTCCGATTTCGGTAGGTATCGCAACAAAATTATTCTTTTGGAGAATTAAAGTTTCTAAATTGTGAATATCAAAAAGACCAAGTGGGAGCGTGGTTAGTTTCTGTTCGGTTAAATCTAGTGTGGTAGTATCATCGTCTGTTTTTCCCTGTTCACCCATTTTATTGATGCGATCGACAAGAAGCTCTTTTTTGGTTTTTGCACCGTCCCTGAATGGAGATTCGCCAGATTTGACAATTTGTGCAAACATAATGCGGTCAAATTCGACCTCTTCTTTTTCATCTTCATCCATCTCATCCAATTCCTCTTGTTCTACGCCGAGTACTTCTGGAACACAAACGCTGACAAGGTCATCACTATAATAATCATAGTCGAAAAAATCGTCATAAGAGTTGTGGTAGTTAATGATAATGGTATCATCAGAAGGTTTGATATTGGAGCTGTGGTCAGAGTTGAGGACATAAGGTACGTGGGTAGTGCCAGCTATTCTGATAGCACCATGATTATAGTTGCCATCAAAAATATACTTAATGTAAGCATCGCCAGTCACCTCAATAAATTCGTCGGTGCTGTATAGCGAATCGCAGTGCAAGTCGCCCAAAATCAAAAAAGTAGGACAGATTTCAGTACCGATACTCAAATTTCCTTTGATGGTAAGATTCCCATTTATGATAATGAGTTCTTGGGTAGTTGTTCTTTTGCCCTCAAAAATGAGTGTCGTAATAGAGTCATTAGTAAGATTTTCTTCAAATACTGTATCTCCTTCCAAAACAACAATCTCATGAAAAGGAACGGTACCTATTAGGTCATATTTATTGATATCAAAACGTGTGATGGCTTCTTCTTCCGTTATAAATCTAAGGGGAGGTTTCATTGCTTCAATATCAATTTTTGTTCAACCATTATTCGTTGATAATTCAAAAAATAGCAGAAGGAACTTGGTTAATTAAGACATGCTCTAAAGTGAATCTAACTTTAAACTAAGGTAAGATTATTTTTGTAATAAAACATAATTATGAAGCCGAAATAATGAAACATTTAAAACTATTTTGCGTATAAATAACTATCTAAATTATTTATTGTACGCAAAAAAGTGAATTTATGTCGGAAGCAGTATTGACTCAAAAAAGACTTTGGATTAGCAAAAAAGTAACCATTAGAGATGGCGTTTTGGGCTATCAACACACAGGGCTATTTGGAGGATATGCCTTTGAAATTAAGTTTGAAGATATTGGAAATGAACGAACGACACTGCACCGTCCACACATTGGTTTTTTGCTAGCAGCTACTTTTTTATTGTTAATCTCGTTAGTCGGTTTGTTAGGTTGGACAAATGTCAATCGAGAAATAGCACTTCTGGGCGGCTTGTCAGCCATGGGGATTTATTATGTATCGTTTGTTTTGGGTCAAGCCCAAATTAGTTTGAACACCGCAAAGGGGGTAGATTTGAAATTTTTGGCAGAAGCGGAGAACGAAATAGAAGCAGAATCCTTTTTGGCAGAACTCGCTCGTAGCCGCAAGTTATTTTTGGTGGAAAAATACTGGGACTGTGTAGATGATTACGAAGAAAAAATAGCCAACCTGAGTTGGCTAAAAGATGGTAATATTGTCAATATCAATGAATTCAAATACCTCAAAGAAGAACTATTTGAAACCGAAACAAAACATTTAGTACCGATTGGCTTTCGCAAATCGGCTTAACAAAACAATAGGCAAGACTAGAAATGGTTTTGCCTTTTGTTATTTACTACGCCTACATTTTAGTTTGAAACAACTTCTTTGTATTTTGAAACAAAATACAGAAATCCCACCCTCAAAAAAAAGAAACAACACAGATGATCATACAATTTGGATTAGAACTGACCGAAAGAAGTTATCCCGAACAAATCAATAGCCCCGAACCTATCGAGCAAATATTGGGACTCAATGGGCTGTTGCAATACTTAGAACGTCATTTGGGAATCAGTTACCCTGACCGCAATGATTATTTGCGTCAAGAGCAATATCGACAGCTTTTGGAAGCTTATTTGGAGAAAGAACCAACGGCTTTTTTTGCTCGTTCTTTTGAGGCTGATGCAATAGCTACAGCCAACGCACTGTTGGAGCGTCGCGATGAATTGTATTTGGCAGATTGGGATTTTGTGATAGATGAAGAAATGCCGCCTCGCTTGGCAATGTTTGCCGAAGTAGAGCAGATGCTACAGGCAGGCGAACCAACCCATTTATACGACGGCTTTGCAGAGCGATTTGTCAAGATGAAATATTGGTTGACCAAATTGCCTGTTCCTGTCCAGAAAATATACCTCAACGAGCCACGTAATTTTTTGCCACATTACTTGCAAGACCTTTGGTCAATTTTGGAAAGTATGGGCGTTACGATTATAGATGCTGTGCCTTTGGCTATTGCTGAAAACGAAAGCGATTTGACGAATTTTCAGGCGGCATTGCAGAAGCAAGCCTACGAAAAAAAACGTGTACAAGCAGATGGATCTTTGATTATTATCAAAGCTAAAAGAGAAACCTACCTTTCGGAATATTTGGCTAAACTATTGGCAAAAAACAAAACATTTCGTCCGCTTTGCTTGATTCCAAGCAAGAACAGAGCATTGGACAACAGTCTAGTAGAAGAAGGTTTGCCGAGCTTTGGTATTTTGTCGGCTTCTACGGCACGACCTACGTTGCAGATTATCAAACTAGTCAGTACTTTCCTTTGGAAACCGATTAATCCCTACAAAATATTAGAATTTGTTTCATTGCCCATTTCGCCTATTCACTCTAAGTTGGCTCGACAGATAGCCAAAGTCATGGCAGAAAAACCTGGACTAAACAGTGGCAGTTGGCGACGTATGGTGGCAGAGTTTTTTGGTTATTACGAAGCAGAAATAGAACGGAATCCCGAACGGAAACAAGAACTAGAAAAACAAGAAAAAGAAACTAGAAGACAGTTCAATCAATGGTTCAATAGAAGGCGATATGATACCAATAAAGCGGTACCGCAGAGCGAAGTAATTGACCTTTTTGAAGGCGTTTTGGTTTGGGCAGAAGCCCAATTGGAAGACACTAAAAAAGAATTGGACAAAGTCCAAAAAAAGATAGACAATGAGTCGATTCCACAGCAGGAAATTGACCAATATCAAGATACGAAAGAAGATTTGACCAAAAGGCAACAAGCCTTGTCGAGTCTGTTTGAGCAAGCTCGAAAACTGATACAAATATTAGAGGCATTGCCAGAAGGCGATAACTTCCTGACGTACTTGCGACTAGAGCGTTTGGTGCGCACGATTAACGAACCTGCTACAATGCGTTTTCGCAAAACAGAAGCAGGGCATTTGCCTTTTGTACATCAAGAAAGTGCTATTGTAAGGCGAGTGCCACAAGTGTTGTGGTGGAATTTTGTGGACAATACGAGTAGCAACAGTTTTTCGAAGTGGTATCCTAATGAACAGCAATATTTAACTAAATTAGACGTACTATTGACCGCTCCAGCGTTGCAGAACAGCTGTGCTCTTTGGCAACGAATGCAGGGCGTATTGCAATGTCAAGAACGCTTAATATTGGTTTGTCCGCAGTATATAGAAGGTCGAGAACAGTTGCCACACCCGCTTTGGGGCGACCTCGCTGCTGCATTGGGCGAAGATAATTTGGAAGCGATTACCGTTGATTTGGACAAGCAAACCAATCTTGATTATTTGGCAACTTATTTTGATTTGCCTACTTTTCAGCAATTGCAAACGGTTGCTTTTGAGAAACCAAAGCCTTATTTGCCGTTGTTGGCACAACAGACGACCAAGGAGCGCAGCCACGAGTCGTTCACGAGCCTCAATAGCTTATTGTATTATCCTTATCAATGGGTATTTCGCTATCAGGCGGATTTCAATCGCTCTTCGATATTGAGTATCAGCAAGGAAAATAGACTCAAAGGCAATTTGGCACACAAGACATTTGAGCAGTTATTCAAAGCAATTATCGAAGCGAATAATGAGCATTGGAATAAAGAAAAAATAGAAGATTGGGTGGCAGAATATATACCTGGATTGCTCGAAAGAGAAGGGGCGGTACTCCTGCTGTATGGATTAGAACCACAGCGTTTGGGTTTCATTCAGACGGTGCAGCAAGCTGCTTGGGCATTGATCTCGATGATACAATCGAATGGCTGGAAAATAGCAGCGACCGAACAACTCGTAGAAGGTAAATTACTCAACCAAAACCTTCGTGGTTTTGTTGATTTGGTAGTGCAGCGAGGTAGCGAAAAAGCGATTATTGACCTGAAATGGCAAGGAGCTACCTACCGCAAAAATAATTACAAAAATAAAGAAGATTTGCAATTGGTGATTTACTCCAAACTACTGGACAATACAACAGAATGGGCGCATACGGCTTATTTTATTATTAAGGATAGTAAGATGATTGCCCGTAATAGTTTGGCGTTCAAAGAGGCTGAGGTAGCTGCCAACGAAGATTATACGTTTCAAGAGATTCATCAAGAAATCTGGAATCAACTCTGCAAAACTTATACGTGGCGAATGGAGCAGCTGGAAGCTGGAAAAATAGAAGTGCGTACCGAATATACTTGCGATGCGCTAGAAGATGACCAACGAGAAACGATGGATCCTGCTGAGTTGATGGCATTGTTGGAAATGAAAAACGAAAATGCTCGATACGATGATTATAGAGTCTTGATTAATTTGATGGAGTAGGGTAATAGATAGCTAGATTCTAGACGGCTTTGCTGTGAAATTTTTACATTTTTCTAGCTGGAGCGTGAATAGTCGAATGTCTGAAGTCTAAAGTTTGTTTCAATTAAGGGTGTTTGTATCTAAAAAAGCAATTGTTTTTTGTTTCTAATAGATAAAGTTGATGTGTGTGTGAAAGTATCTATCTATAATATATAGCTGCTTTTGCAACATTTAGCCCTTATAATTGGTATTTTAGTGGAGTAAACTATTATTCACTAAATCCTATCAGAAATAACTATGGCTAAGAAAATAATAACCACCACAGGTGGTGCGAATATACCCAACAATCAAAAATCGTTGACCGCTGGACCTAGAGGACCTGTTTTGATGCAAGATTATCAACTACTTGAAAAATTGGCTCACCAAAATAGAGAGCGTATTCCAGAGCGTGTTGTTCATGCCAAAGGCTGGGGAGCGATGGGTACATTCACGGTGACGCACGATATTACGAAATATACTAGAGCCAAATTGTTTTCAGAGATTGGAAAACAAACCCCTATTTTGAGTCGTTTTTCGACGGTAGCAGGCGAGGCTGGTGCCTCAGATACCGAACGTGATGTACGTGGGTTTTCGGTCAAGTTCTATACAGAAGAAGGTAATTGGGATATGGTGGGAAATAATACGCCCGTATTTTTTGTGAGAGATGCGTACAAGTTTCCAGACTTCATTCATACTCAAAAAAGACACCCCAAAACAAACTTGCGTTCCAATGAAGCTCAGTGGGATTTTTGGTCGCTAGTACCTGAATCGTTACACCAAGTAACCATATTAATGTCGGATAGAGGTTTGCCGACTACGCCCATGCACATGAACGGCTATGGCTCGCATACATTTGCTTTTTGGAACAACGATGGTGAACGCTTTTGGGTCAAATTCCATTTCAAAACACAGCAAGGGCACGCCCACTACACGAATACAGAAGCAGCAACAATAACAGGACAAACGAGAGAAAAATATCAAGAAGAACTTTTTGGAGCAATCGAAAAAGGCGATTTCCCAAAGTGGACACTCAAAGTACAGGTAATGCCAGAAGCAGATGCCGAAAAAGTACCTTACAATCCATTCGATGTAACCAGAGTTTGGCCACATGCCGATTATCCACTGATAGAAGTGGGAGAGTTAGAACTCAACGAAAATCCAGAAAATTACTTTCAGTATATCGAAAATGCGGCTTATTCGCCGTCTAATATTGTAGCAGGAATCGGCTTTTCGCCTGATAAAATGTTGCAAGCTCGTGTTTTCTCTTATGCCGATGCACATCGTTATCGTTTAGGGACGCACTATGAGGCATTGCCAGCCAATGCCCCTAAAAATGCTACGGTGCAGCATTATCACAAAGATGGAGCCATGCGTTTCTTTCAGAATGACAGCGGCACGCCAGATGCTTATTATGAGCCAAATAGCAAAGATGGACCTGTCGAAGATCCTTCTGTGATGGAGCCGCCTATGAAAATAAGCGGCGATGTGAGTCGTTATGAAGATCAAGACGAAGTGGGAAATTACCAGCAACCTGGAGATCTATTCCGTCTATTCAATGACGAACAAAAAGAACGTTTGTTTGGCAATATAGCAGCAGCTATGGAAGGCGTTTCGCAAGAAGTAATCGACCGCCAAATGGTGCATTTCGAAAAAGCAGACCCAGCTTACGCCGCAGGTGTTAAGCGTCACTTGAAGGCTACTAAGAATAAATAAATTGCAAAAATTATAAATAGAGGCGTAGTAGTCCTACGTCTCTATTTTTTCATAAAAAAATACAAATGAACGATATATTTCACGCCTGTCGAGTAGGTGACCTAACACTATTGCACCAGCTTGTAGCACAACGTCCAGAATTAGTTAATGAAGTAAGCCCTAAGGGCTATCCACCGTTGGTGTTGGCTACGTACAGCGACCAACTCGAAATAGCTACTTATCTGCTAGACCATGAAGCTAATGTCGATTTGAGAGATGCGTCTGGCAACACGGCATTGATGGGAGCTGTTTTTAAGCGACTAGAAAAACAAATTACGCTATTGCTACAGAACGGAGCTGATACCAATATGCAGAACCATAATGGTGCTACTGCTTTGACGTATGCGGCTACTTTTGGCAATAAAGAAATTACACAACAGTTATTGTTGGCAGGAGCCAATCCTGCATTGGCAGATGTTAGAGAGTTGACACCATTGGCACACGCTCGCAATCAAGGCAATAAAGAGGTCGTAGAATTGCTGGAAGCATACGAAAATCAATAAGCATTATTCCAGTGCTAACGCTTGCCAAATGGTGTTGGCTATCTGTGTGCTGAGTTGTCCTTTTGGGTCAATAATAGGGATAAATACCAACTCACATTGATGAGGTTGTGCTTGTCCTGCTACCCACAGGGGAGCGGAAAAAGTGCCTGCTTGTTGTTTGCCCCAGCCAAATACATCAGGATAAATGAGCAAACTTTTAGTAGCTTCGAAATTATGGTTGTACGCATAGATTTGACGTAAATCTTCATCAGAAGGCTGCGGTTTTTGGAGTACTTTCCACTTGGTGTCAAGTATGTAGTTTTGCTTTCCTTTTTGTATCCAAATATCAGGGCGGAGCTTTTTTTGCTGCCAAAAAGTACGGCTGTGTTGAAAGTGTATTTGGCAGCCTGCTGGCAAATGTTGTGTCAACTGTTGTCCAATCCATTGTTCAAACAATTGATTCATATCAAAGACCAATGCCAATAAAGCAAACTGTCCTGCTCGCAAGCTTGGGCGGTGCTGCCGAATAATCATTTTGGATAGCTGCAACGGAAAATAATAAGGATGCGTCGGCGAATAATCGGGCAATTGTTCTAGTAGTGTCTCCGAAATATAGCCTTTGGATTGTTTGGGGAATTGCTGTATCAAATACTGAATACGATGCTGCAAGGAAGCTTTGTTTGCCCAAGGGGCAATAATCTTTAATGCTGCCAAAATAACTTGATGGCTCGTACTTTGGTAGCTGTACTGTTGACTAATAGTAGCTACTTTTGTCGATAATTGTGCTTGTTGCTTTATTTGCTTCGCAAAGTTAATTCTGCCTTTCCATGTAGGGCTATTTTGAGCTACTTGTTGGTAGTTTTTTTGTAGTCCTTGTCGGAAAAGCTGCTCTACAGACTGCACCAATATATCTATATACCAATGTAGCAATGAGCCGTTTTCGAGTTGAAGCGGTGCTATCGTTTGTGTTGCCGTAGGCAATACTTGGCATTGATGAAGCAAGTCCAATAAGAATTGTTGCCAATATTGAGGACTGTCGTACTGGTCCGTTTTGGGCAGTATCTCAATCGTCAAGTTACCGACTTGCAGTACGCCTACATATTGTTTGAATTTGACACCTTGGTGTACTAAACTAAAATATCTTTGCCCTGCTTGCTCTTGATATTGACTCAATATATTGAGGTGTTCTTGCCGAAAAAGCAATTTATCTATTCGCAACACTTGATGCTCGAATACTTGTAAGTAAGCAGGATTAGATAGCATGATTTTACCATTTTAGGAAAGGAACAAAGCGGCTCACTTTCTTTTGATACTCTTTATATTTGGGATATTTTTCGGCAGAAATCTTTTCCGAAAAATCAGAACTTCCCTTAAATAGAATGACTAATAGCAAACAGCCTGCAATACTCCAATTGAGCCAACTGCCTGTAGCAATAACACTGAAAAGATAAAATACAATCCAGATGGCTTGTTCCGCAGCGTAATTGGGGTGACGGACTACGCCCCACAATCCTGTACGAATAAACCCATCGCTGTACTCGCCCAATGGCTCGTTATTGTTGATGCGACGATACTTTTCGTTCTGATAAACCCATTGCTGCTGGTCGGCTATGTATTCTATGGCGACTAAGCCGACAAAAATAACGGCTAACAAGTAATCTGCCCAAATTAATCCTTCTGGAGCATTGGCGTTGAGCCCTGTCAAGACAGGCAATGTAAATAGATAGATAAGAGCATGCTGATACAAACAGATAAAAAATAGATTGAACAGTAGCCAAGCAATAGGATTTTTGAAAGCGGGATTTTGACGCAATATTTCCCAACGATAATCTTCTTCTCCTTTCCAAAACCGTAAGGTATAAGCACCTCTTCGAGCAAAGTTGTATGTCAATCGAGCACCCCAAATAGTAACCAAGACCGACATGAGCATCATGCGAGGATCCATGCCACCTTGTATAGCAATATACCAACTATAGACAATAGGGACAATACTCCAGAGTTTATCTACTTGGCTGTTGTTCTTGGTGATTTGACCAACCACAAAACAATACATGGCTACTCCAAAAGCAATCCACGCACTTCCTTGAAGCAATTCGAGTTGCAGCTCAGAAAGAGCGGTACCATAAGTAAACGAAAAATAAGGAACGACAATAATCGTGAAGATGAGTATCAGTGCTATACCAAGCATGAATTAGTGTTTTTGTGAAGATAGAACTTTTAGTGAACTACAAAAATAAAAAATGCTACTAGAGTTCTTCTAGTAGCATCGAAATATTTATGTCAAAAAGGATTTTCCTTTTTTATTTCTTAGAAATATAACCTCTAGTGAAGCAGGTTTTTCAAGGGTTTGAGTAGAGGCTATTGTAGGAACTCTAGCTTCTAGTATCTAACAGCAAAGCAATCTTGCTAAAAGCAACGCTGACTTGCATTCTTACCCCCAAAATTATGCTATCTGAAAAGTGTACATTTCCTTTTTTATTTTTGTCTAAAGAACAGCGCAATAGGTGTTCCTGTGAAGTTGAATTCTTCTCTAAAGCGATTCTCTAAGTAGTTTTTGTACGGCTCTTTTATCTGCTTTGGGTGATTGCAAAACAATACAAAAGCAGGATACGGTGTGTGTATCTGTGTCGCGTACTTGATACTAATAAAGTTACCACGGTAAGTTGGTGGTGGATTCTGAGCAATGACATCTTGCACAAAGTTGTTGAGGCGAGAGGTACTGATACGAGTAGAACGGTGATTGTGAACCTCCATGGCTACTTCGATAGCACGGAAAAGACGTTGCTTCTCTAGCACCGAAATAAATACAACAGGTACATCAGAAAAAGGAGCTAAACGAGCTTTAATTTTTTCTTCAAAATCTTTAGCTGTGTTGGTCTCTTTATTTTCGACCAAATCCCATTTGTTGACCAATACAACAACACCTTTGTTATTCTTGACCGCTAGGCGGAATATATTTAAGTCTTGCCCTTCGACACCAGTGGTGGCGTCAAGCATCAAGATACAAACATCAGCGGACTCAATAGCACGTAAGGCACGCAACACAGAGTAGAACTCCAAATCTTCTCGTACGTTCTTCTTCTTACGTAGTCCAGCAGTATCAATGAGCATAAACTCTTTGCCGAACTTACTATATTTGGCATGGACGGCATCTCTGGTAGTCCCTGCAACATCGGTCACGATACTTCTATTTTCGTCAAGCAAGGCATTGACCAAAGATGATTTTCCTGCGTTGGGTCTGCCAATAATAGCAAACTTAGGCAAATCTTCCTCAAAGACCTCGGCATCAGGAAGCAGACGAATAACTTCGTCTAGCAAATCGCCTGTACCACTTCCAGAAGAAGAAGAAACAGGGAACATTTCCTCATAGCCCAATGTCCAAAATTCGTGTGCATCTAGGTGACGAGCACTGTTATCGACTTTGTTGACGACTAGCAATACTTTTTTGCCTGAACGATGTAGCATTTCAGATACTTGGTCGTCCAGGTCGGTGATACCAGTGGCAACATCGACCATAAATATGATTACTTCGGCTTCGTCTATAGCGATGTGTACTTGCGAGCGAATAGCAGCAGCAAACGCATCTCCAGAGTCGCCAATAAATCCACCTGTGTCAATTAGTGTGAACGAACGACCATTCCATTCTACGGTTCCGTATTGGCGGTCACGAGTAACGCCACTGACATCGTCAATAATGGATTTACGCATACCAAGCATACGATTAAAAAAAGTAGATTTGCCCACATTCGGGCGACCTACGATAGCGACTAGATTACTCATTTATATTTAATGTTTAATGTTGAGTTTTTACCGTCAACAGTAGATTTTATTTTAACGTCTATTATTTGTCTAGTTGTATTGATACTAGCAGTAAAATGTCCTGATTAGGCGTACTATCTGTACGAAGTAGTATAGAATAATCAAGAAGGTACAATTGGACAACCAATAGGTATTAGAAATTAAAAAAAAGCCATCTAACAAAGTGGTCAGATGGCTCTTTTATGGTAGTTTTGGTTGAAAACGTACAACTTATACAACGTGTATAAAAGTACGGCTTTTGTATCCTTTTTTGAACGTGACAACGCCATCTTTCAATGCGAAGATAGTATGGTCTTTGCCTAAACCTACCCCTAAACCTGGGTGAAATTTAGTACCACGTTGACGTACAATGATGTTTCCAGCGATTGCAGATTGTCCACCGAATAATTTCACACCAAGACGGTTGCTATTACTATCGCGGCCGTTATCTGTACTACCTACTCCTTTTTTGTGAGCCATGATTTCAGATTTTTAACACTTGATTTAAAAAAAAATTAACGGGGAAGCATTATGCGATGCTGTCCACTTTGATTTTGGTGAATTGCTGACGGTGTCCATTCTTGCGACGGTATCCTTTACGGCGTTTTTTCTTGAACACGATGACTTTGTCACCTTTTACTTGTTCAAGAACAGTCGTCTCCACTTGGGCAGCTAGGGTAGGAGTTCCTACCTGAATGTTGCCTTCTTGGGCTACGAGGAGTACTTTGTCGAAAGTAACTTTATCACCCTCAGCAGCGTCTAGGCGATGTACGAAGATTTCTTGACCTTCACTCACCTTGAACTGTTGTCCATTGATTTCTACTATTGCGTACATTCTAATTAATTAATAATTTAATACAATTCACTTTTAATTTTCTAAAGTTGGGTTTAGTATGACTGTGTTGGGGCATACCTTTCCCTCATTAGGTTGGCAAAGATAGCCATATATTTGATGTATTCAAAAAAAAGTGGAAGTATTTACTAATTTGTTGTACTGTATCTCTTTTTATTTGCGACCAAGACTAATTTAATACAGCTTGATGGCTACAAAAATAGACTTATTTGTTGCATTGCTTCAAAAAAAGGCTTAAAATGTAAAAAGTCCCGTTCCGTTTCAGTACTTAAAACCTAACAATTTATGAAATTATTACTATTAATAATTAGCACTATTATTTTGACAATCGTAATACCGCCAGCTTCCGCTCAAGTGGCTACAGAAGTGGTTTACGATACGATAACAACACGCTCTGCTCAAAATTATCCAGTCACAACAGATTCTATCTTTGTTGAATATGACTCCCTACATTATTTTTGTGGACAACGTATAGAGGTACTGCAAGCAGGCAGTAGTGGAGGCGGAGCTGGAGGTGGTATTGTTATCCCGCCTGTACTGGATACTACTTGGACACTTTATCAGTACGATGGTGATTCGATTAGAGCGGTCTATGGGTCTAAACAAACGCCTTTTTTGAAGCCCAAAAGATGCTTGGGTGTTCTACATAATCGACTGTATTTAGAGTTAGAATCTGGTTTGGGTTACTATGACGGGACTGCGGTTGTAGCAGTGAACGGTGTGGACACTATTCAAGCTGCTTATTTCTTGGATACTTATATGGTATTGTATAGCAATAAAGACGAGCAAGGTGGATTGTATCAATACGACGGAAATACTTTATCGCTTATTGATTCTATGTACTGTGGTATAATGGGGAGTCACCAACCTGTTGTTATACAGAATACACTGTACTTTTCGGGAGCCCTAAAAGGTACTTATAACAGTACTAGAGATCCGATTATTGCTCTGCTAGATCCATTGTGGCAATACGATGGAGTGTCGCTTACCAAAATAGACAGTGGTACCGTAGTACAACCAAAAGTAATAGAAAATTTAACATCTTATCATAACTCGTTGTACTATACATCAGCAGAGCTTATTGCTGGTGGTAGGTATGTTAGTTATATTTGCAAATATGATGGAACACAAGTACAGCCATTAACTTTAGATAATGATACGGTTCATCAGTCGCTCAATGTGGTGGGCGATCACTTATATTATACTACGAACCAAGCTAACGACACTCGAACTAAGGGTAGTTCTTTATATCAATATCATGATAGTAGTAGCAGTAGTAGAGTAGTGTTTGCTAGAACGCCCAATGGCAGTGGTGGTGTAGCAGGACAGTCTGGCGGATTGATGTCGTGGGAACGTGTTCCTTTATTAGAATACAATGGTAAATTGCATTACTTGGTGGGTGACCCACAGCCCAATACTAGTACTACCACATGGAATATGTGGCAATTTGATGCCGCTAATCCTGCTGCTTCTAGCTTAGCAAATAGATTGACAAATAGTGCTAACTTGAATTATCTTTGGACTCGAAATACCGTAGATAGTCGCTCCAACGTAGATGCAGTCGTATATAATAATAAGGTTTATCTGGGCAAAGGACAGGGAAATAACAGAAGTGTGATCAGTTATGATGGTACTGGAGTGCAAGTAGTTAGTTCTGTACGGAGTGGCAATTTTGTGAAAGGGTATCGCTTTCAGGTGGTAGAAGGAACGCTTTTCTTTTTGGAAGAAAGTACTAACCTGAGAGATGAATCCAATTTGATGAGGCTGGAAGCCCCTATAACCAATACAAGTACGATAGCAACCGTTCAAGACTTACAAGTATATCCAAATCCAACTACAGGGATGCTAACACTCCAAACCGCTGCCCAAGTGGAAGCAGTATATTTATATAACCTAGCAGGCAAATTAATACTTTCGCCTACTGTTAATAACATAGATATTAGTAGCCTAGCAAGCGGCGTTTATATCGTGCAAGTAAAGACGGACAAAGGACTATTGCACAAGAAAGTAGTGAAACAATAAGAGCTTGGAATAAGGTGTCAAAGTTATGTTATCGTAAGGGTTTTGGAGCGTTTGTTGCTCCAAAACCCTTATTCATATTTAGGAACATAAACAAGCTAGAACTAACATGAAAAAAAATGTACTTGCCGACCTGAAAACGCACTTAGACAAACGTGCTCGCTATCGCAAAAAATATAGAAAAACTGCCAAACCAGTGCATCGCCGAGTGCTCAAAAGTACGATGACCAAAACAATAGCCACCAAAGATATTGTTTTGGCTCCTGATGGTATTTTTGTAGAGCTTGCCGACCAAATGCAGCAAGGCTATTTGTACAATAAGTATCATAATATTAGTCGGTTTGGTTATCCCAAAGCTCATCTGATGGCTTGTAGTGTTATTCAAAAGCAGCAAAAGAATGGCTATTTTGAAGGGCATTATTATTGGAGCAATTTGCCAAAAGCCAAAGTTGTAGATAAGCAGACCGATCGCCAATTGAGAGGGCATTTGGCAGTTTGTAAGTTTTGCGTCAAGCTACTCGAAGGGCTGCAAGAAGAAGCACCACTTTCTATCGACGAGTTTCATGCACAGCAGGTTGCTGACTGTGCTACTCACCAACCGCAATTGCAACCCATTAAAGTAGGGCGGCATGGCTATAGCAATAATTGGCAACAAATTAGCCGCAGCCATCGAGCCAATAAAAATTACACCTGCCAAAAATGCAAATTTACAGCACACCAAAAAGAGGATCAAAAATTCATACATGTTGACCATATTGATGGCAATAAAATGAATAACCGCAGCAATAACTTGCAAGTATTGTGTATCTTGTGTCACTCCAAAAAGGACGATCTGCATCAAAAAAACTTTTCTAAGGGAAATGGAAAAATTGCCCTCAATAAGTTTTTGCGCAAGCACAAAGGAGGCAAATAAGGCAATCCAACTCCTAATTTTTTTACTTTCAAAACATTTAAAATAGATGAAATATACTTTACATTTTTGTTTGTTACTGCTTTTGGGTGCTGCCAGCGTGCAAGCACAAATCACCTATACCAACATCAACTTTCAGCAAGCAGGTGACGTAGTGGTACTTAATAACTATACCGATAGTACGCTCATGATAACACCCGCAAGTAGTACCGCTACCAATTGGGATTTTTCTACTTGGGTATCCAACGGACAAACTAGAGATACTATTTTGGCCGCTTCTTCAGGAAGCCAGTTCAGTCAGTTTAGTAGTGCCGAAATACTACAACCTCTGTTGCCGGGAATAGGCGGCATTAGTTATGTAGATGTAACCGCTACCGCCATGACTCGTATTGGAGGTGGTTTGGAGTTGTTGGGCTTTACGTTTATAGATGCGTATCAAAACCCACATACTATACAGACTGCACCGTTTACATATCCTTCGTTGGTGCAAGATGGCTACGAACTGAATATTGGCGACCACATTGACAGCATTCCTTTCTTGAGAGCTGCTTTGGATTCCTTGGCTGGTAATGCTGCGGCAACAGCAGACTCTATTCGATTGACTTTGGACGGGGTAGAAGTAAGAGAAGTGGATGCTTTTGGTACTTGTATGCTATCGGATTCTACCTACGATGTACTTCGCCAAAAAGTGATGAATATTGTCACGGTCAAGATAGAAGCTAAGGTGAAGCCCGTATCGTTTTTACCTGCTTTTTGGTTAGATGTATCGAGTTACCTCAACGGTGCTTTGCCTGTGGCATTGCCAAACAACGATACATTGATTTATTATGACTTCTTGGCAGAAGATATGCGCCAGCCAGTGGCTCGTATGCAGATGGATCCGACCAATCAGTTTGTGTCCAATGCTCAATACCGTGAGGTCGATACATCGACAGTAGCTATACGTTATATTGCCGATGAACTAGCGGTGCAGGTTTTTCCGAATCCAGCGAGTCATTATATTGCTATACAAACAGAAGAACTTCCACAAGGAGGCTATAATCTACAAGTAGTAGATATGACAGGCAGAATTGTGCAAGTAGTCCAAAATATACAAACCGAAAGCTATCAAATGACGACCAAGGTATTGACCAACGGGCATTATATACTATTGCTTCGCAATCAACAAGGTAACCTGATCAAAAGACAACAAATTGATATTTTGAAATAAGCCGTTTTTTATCAGCTCAAAAAAAATAAGGGGGAACTACTCAAAAGAGTAATTCCCCCTATTTTTATATCAGGACTATGGTAGTATTTGTGTAATTATATTGCCCTGATGGTCAATAATAGAAAACAGGAGTGTGCCTGTCCAGTTAGGGTCTTTTTTTAGGTTGTTTTGTATGCTACCTTTTGGCAAAATAGCAGTCGTTAAAACTTGCCCTGTAGTGGTGCTAATAATAACCGTACAATCGTTAGGTAAAGGTTCTGACTGTTCTATCCAGATAGTTTGGTTGGTTTGGTAAATATTACGCTCTTGCGTTGTTTCAAAAACAACTACTTTGGTAGGAGAATAGTCAACAATGCCATCTGGACTAGTGGTTTTGATTCTGTAATAATAAGCACCTCCCATCAAATCATTTTGAGTCAAAGAGTAGTTGCGGTCTGTGGTAGCATCAATAGTCGTGACGGCTTCAAAAGATAGTTTGTCACTTGCCTGCTGTACTTCGAACGAGCTGCCTTCTAGTGCATTCGTACACCATTTTAGAACTGCATCTTTTCTATTTTTTTTGTCTATCTTGAAAGAAGTGATAGAGGCTTCAGGTAGTGTAGCACTAGTAGGAGTTGTGTATATACTGTACAAACGCAGCTCGGTCAATACCGCTAAGCTTGGAGCAACACGACGCACTTCTACTTTTTGCAGTGTTTTGGTAGATGGTATCGTTCTAGTCAATTGAAATCTACCAGATTTATTTTGAACGACAGTTGCCGCAACTAAACTGGAGCTAGAAGATAATAATTCGGTGGAAAGATCCGTATATGTCAATAACAGTGAAACTCCTCCGCTGCTCCATAGGTTAAGTCCCAAATCCTGCAAACCCAAATCGGCTACACCAGATTCCTGTAGTATAACTACCAATTCATCTTCACCACCATCTTGGTCGCCCAAAAAGTCTAAAACAGGTGATGCTCCCCAGTCATATTCTGCATATTGGTATTCTGTACCCAATAAGCTCAGCCCTACATCCCATCTGTATTTGGTGTATTGATAGTTAGGGTCGGCAGTATAGGTGGCACCTAAACTAGGGTCAATTACTTGACAATTGAAGCAGGGTAAAAAAGCTGCACCTACTTGACCTGAATTACCTGTGTATTCATTGGCGTAATAACGGTTGGTTGGCACGGATATGATATCGTGTACTTCTAGATTAGATGGCGTGGTTCCTGTAGCCGCAGAAACTAATGCTCCTGTACTGATACGAACTCCTGTAATAGTCGCTAAAGGAACTTTGATAGCCACGTTAAACGTAGCTGTAGTAGGATTGATTAACTCGACGGCTGCGATGTTGTCGAGCAAACCTAATCCACCATAAGTAGCCCCTACTGTACCGCCTTGTAATAGTTCTACTTTGAGACGGCTAAAAATAGCTAAGTTAGCTACGTCTGTACCCAATGCAGACAATAGACTATTGTCACTGAAAGAAAAATGTAGTAACAATTCATCATCGGCAGGTAATGCAGATGCAAAACTATAGTCCATCGAAACAAAACCTAATACACCTAATGGTAATCCTGTAACGTCAAAAATGGCACTGTTGCTAGGGTCAATGTCTCGAGCATTTTCGGGAGCACTAACAGTACAACCGATACAAGTAGGAGACATGGTTAGATTACTATTGCTTATGGGTCTAATCTGTGCTTGAGTAGTAGTCGTG
Organism: uncultured Saprospiraceae bacterium; assembly: GCA_937139495.1. GTDB lineage: Bacteria > Bacteroidota > Bacteroidia > Chitinophagales > Saprospiraceae > Aureispira. The sequence goes on from CAKZQC010000025.1 coordinate 119,820, forward strand.
AAGTACGAGCAGAAATAAAATAGAGTAATAGTTTGTAAAATTAATTTTTTCATAATGAAAATTTTAGCTATTCCTTATTCTACTTAGGTGGGTGGAAAATTGATTTTTTTAATTAGGTCAATTTGAGTAAGGTAGTGATAAAGGAATATTAATTAGAAAATAAAACAGTGGGGGAAGTTTTTTTGCTACAAAAGAATGATGAATTATAGATAAGTTATTATTCCTGAGTAGAATAAAATAATATGCAGGGCTATTATTCAAAATAAAATTTCACTTATCTGTAATATAAGGAATAAAATTCTATTATTCATAATCTAAGTTTAGTGATATACTTATTTTTAGCTTATTTTTTCATTGAATCTATTGATAGTGATTCCTTTTTTGTGATGTATATAAGTGGAGATTAAGTCCTATTTTTTATTTAAAAATGCGTTTGTTTTTATCATAAAGGGAATGTATTTTCAAATATGAAATTAACAAAAATGTTAAAATGTTGATAATCAACAACTTGTATTTTTTTTATGAATATTAAATAATGTATTTAGTTCGGCTTACTTGTGTATATATTTTATGATAAAAAATAAAATTTAATAGCGAAATGATGGTGTCATATTTAAAAATAAAAAATGCAAAAAAAATAAAAAAATATATTGTAGATGATTTGTATTAATATAAATCAGGCTAAAATTCTAAAATTGGAGGCACGACACTTCTTTTACGGTTAAGTACTTTTTGAGCAACAGTGGTTAATAACTCAATTAAAAAATTGGGTAGATGAATGAAGTATTGTATCTTGGCGGAATTACCAACAGAACAACGAACGAAAGACATAATATAGATAGCAATGAAAGTTTCACTCAATTGGATAAAAGACTACGTACAGGTTTCGGAATCAAAGGAAGAAATCAGTAACATACTGACCGATATTGGACTCGAAGTAGAAGGCATGGAGGTATATGAAAGTATAACTGGGAGTCTAGCTGGTTTTGTGATTGGGGAGGTACTGACGTGCGAAAAGCACCCAGACGCTACCAAGCTATCCTTGACCACGGTCAATATAGGAGCAGCAGAACCACTCCAGATCGTATGTGGAGCTCCCAATATAGCACAAGGACAAAAAGTAGTAGTAGCCACGATTGGCACCATGCTTTATCCTAGCGATGGCGAGCCATTCCAAATCAAGAAAGGGAAAATAAGAGGCGAAGTATCGGAAGGTATGATTTGTGCCGAAGACGAATTAGGATTGGGTGCTTCGCACGCTGGTATTATGGTATTGGACGGAGAGGCAACAGTAGGTACACCTGCTATCGAATACTTCTCGGATAGAGTCGTATCGGACGTGGTGTACGAAATAGGATTGACACCCAACCGCTCTGATGCCACAGGGCATTATGGTGTAGCTTTCGATTTGGCGGCAGCCCTCCAAACCAACTACGAAAATCAAGGCAAATTAACATCGCCAGATGTAGATAAATTTGCAGTACAAAATAACGACTTGCCAATTTCTGTAGAGATACAAGACGAAACGCTTTGCCCTCGTTATTCGGGTGTAGCGATTAGTGGTGTCACGATTGGAGAGTCGCCCGAATGGATTCAAAACTACTTGAAAGCGATAGGTATTGAGCCAAAGAATAATGTTGTTGATATTACCAACTTTGTACTGCATGAATCTGGGCAGCCATTGCACGCTTTTGATTATGACAAAATAACAGGACAAAAAATAATTGTCAAGACATTGGCAAACAATACCCCTTTCACGACACTAGACGGAACCGAGCGTAAGCTAGATGCAGCCGATTTGATTATTTGCGATGGCAACGAGCAGCCTATGTGTATAGCAGGTGTTTTTGGTGGTGCCAACTCTGGTGTTACGGAGCAGACCACCAATATATTTTTGGAATCTGCCTACTTCGATGCTGTGAGTATTCGCCGCACCAGTATGCGTCACTTGTTGCGTACCGATGCCGCTACTCGCTACGAAAAAGGAACAGATCCAAACAATACTTTATATATGTTGCAACGTGCAGCATTGCTTATTCAGGAAATAGCAGGTGGAACGATTGCTTCGGAAGTAATTGATATTTATCCTAACCCGATTGCTAGAAATCAAGTAACGGTTAGTTTTCAGAAGATTGTAGATTTGATAGGTGTGCCAATCCCAACAGCAGACATTAAAGCGATTTTGGGCTATTTGGATATGAATATCCTATCGGAAGATACCGAACAAATAACAGTAGATATTCCGACCAACAAAGTCGATGTCACTAGAGATGCCGACGTAATCGAAGAAGTACTACGTATATATGGTTACAACAAAGTGCCAATGCCGCAGACAGTAAGTTCTGTTTTGGCGTTCGCACCTACACCCAATCCATTCAAAGTCAAAAACTTGATTGCGGACTTGCTGACCAGTGTCGGGTTTCATGAAATGATGGCTACCTCTATGACTCGTTCGCAATACTACGAAAAGTTTTTGCCACAAGAGGAAGAGCGTTTAGTCAAAGTGAACAACACCTCCAATCAGCACTTGGATCTGTTGCGTCCTTCTATGTTGTTTAGTGGATTGGAAGCCATTCAGCACAATCAAAACAGACAACAAACCGACCTCAAACTTTATGAGTTTGGCAAGACCTATTACAAAAAATTAATAGACGGAGAAGGCAACCGAGATTATTTTGAAGAACAACACTTGTCGGTTTTCCTTACGGGCAATAAAACACAAGAAAGTTGGCTAGAGCCACAACATAAGACAACCTATTATACGCTCAAAGCGTATGTAGAGAAAGTATTGACTCGTTTAGGAATAGAGCCAGAAGCGGTACAGCGTACGGCATTGACCGAAAAAGATGCTACTTTTACGTATGGTATGCAATACCATAGAGGCAAACAAACTATTGTTAAGTTTGGGCGTTTAGATGGTAACATCGTATTGGGAATGGGCATTAAACAAGAGGTTTTCTATGCAGATTTTGACGTAGATACACTCTTGCAGATACTCAAAAAACACCAAATGAAATACCAAGCGGTCTCTAAATTTCCGACTGTGCGCAGAGATTTAGCATTGATATTGCCACAATCGGCTAACTTTGACCAAGTATTGGCAATCGCTAGAAAAACAGACAAAAAAATATTGAGAGAAGTTAATCTTTTTGATGTCTATGAAGATGATGAGAAGATAGGTGAAGGAAAAAAATCTTGTGCGGTTAGTTTCTTGTTTCAAGACGATAACAAAACCCTAAAAGATAAAGATATAGATAAAGTAATGAATAAAATGATGGCTACCTACGAGAAAAAATTAGGGGCATTGATACGAAAGTAATTATGCCAAAGGTAGAGTAGTTATTGACAAAATATAAGTCAGGCGATGGAATAAAAGTAACAATCCAACCACAAAAAAAGAAGCGGTGTCACGGATTTGCTTACCTTTTGAATAACTTGATAAATAAAATGAGTACCTTGGAGGATAAATTAGAAGCAATAGAAGCAAAAGTAACCAAGCTAATCGAACAAAATATCCAATACAAACGCATTTGCGAAGACCTATTGGGGACTAGACGACAACTAGAAAAAGAGAACAAAGCACTCAACGAGATGCTAGACAGAATAGCCGTAGAGCTAGACGCTGTCACCTCTAGTGTCGATGATATTAGCCTTACTTTGATGGACGAAGAGCAGACCGATAAAGAAGAGAACATTAGTAAATATATTCAAGATATAACCGATAGTATAAACCGTTTGAAATAGTACTTTCTTTAGTAGAAATTAGGTAACTAGCACATGACTGAAAAATTGAAAACCATACAAATAACCTTGGCAGGTAGAAAATACCCCATTGTCACTACTCCAGAAGAAGAACCGAGCATCTTAGCGATGAACGAACAGCTGGAAAGCGAATATGAAAGCTTGCGTAGCCGTTATGCGAGCAAACTCAATGCACAAGATATTGTATCCATGATGCTGTTTCAGTATGCCCAAAAACTACAGGAAGCCCGCGAAGAAAACGACCTTTCGGAGGTCGAAAATCGCATCGAAACGATTGATAAACTATTAGATGGTGCCTTAGGCAAATCATCGGATTAATACGAGATATTATACTTAAGTAGTTGAGTACAAATAATAGGTATTTAAAAGTACAGCTTTGACATACCTTATGATATTTATTTACCTACTTATACCTTTCCTTTTTTGGCTTCCGCCAATAGACCATCGTTGTCTATACCTTCTAATTAATTTTTCTTATATGTTGTTGTATTTCAATGCAGTAGCAAGAATAAAGATGGAATTAATTAAACACTTTTATATACATATATTAAATCAATTATAAAATCATGGACGGAATCTCTATAGCAATAGGAGCCGTGGTTGGTATCATAATCGGTTTTGTAGTGGGTAGATTTCTACTCCAAAAACTGAATTCAGAACGCCAATTGCAACTCGATAAGCAAGCAGAAGATATTATCAAACAAGCAGAATCAAACGCCGCAGAAAAAATTAATGCCGCTAAACAAAAAACCAGTGGCATTATAGAAGCTGCTAAACGAGAAGGAGAAAGTCTCAAAAAGAAAAAAATAGCAGAAGCCAAAAAAATAGGAACGCAAAAGAAAGCAGAGCATGATGCCAAAGTACAGAAGCGTAATCAGGAGTTGCAGAAGAGCGAAACTCATCTCAAAAAAATGGAGGTAGAACTCGAACTCAAAACTAAAGAGGTTAATAGAGATAGAGACTATATCACCAAAAAGCAAACAAAAGTAGAACAAACACAAACGAGGTTAGATGCTAAACTAGAACAACTAGAACAACAAGCAAATGAGTATCAATCACAGCTCGAAAAAATAGCGAAATTTACACCACAAGAAGCAAAAGAAGAACTCATAAAAGCAGTCAAAGACAAAGCCGATGCAGAAGCAATGTCCTATGTCAAAGACAAGCTTGAAGAAGCCAAGTTGACCGCCAATAAAGACGCCAAAAAGATTGTTATTCAATCGATACAGCGTATGGCAGCCGAATACACGATTGAAAATACAGTATCGGTATTCCGTTTGGATTCTGATGACCTCAAAGGTCAAATTATTGGTAGAGAAGGGCGTAATATTAGAGCGCTAGAAGCGGCTACTGGTGTAGAAATTATTGTAGATGATACGCCTGAGGCAATCATTATCTCTAGTTTTGATCCTATTCGTAGAGAGATTTGTCGCTTGTCGCTACAACGTTTGGTAGCAGACGGTCGTATCCACCCTGCTCGTATTGAGGAGGTGGTTGCCAAAACCAAAAAACAGATCGAAGAGCAGATTATGGAAATCGGTCAACGTACCGTTATCGACCTTAATATCCACGGTATTCAGACGCCGTTGATTCGTATGGTTGGTCGTATGCGTTTCCGTTCTTCGTATGGACAGAATCTACTCAAACACTCTATCGAAACCGCCAAATTGTGTGCTATCATGGCTGCAGAATTAGGCTTGAGTTCTAGAGAAATCAAGTTGGCTAAACGTGCAGGATTATTGCATGATATTGGTAAAGTAGGAGAAGAAGAAACAGAACTATCGCATGCACTCTTGGGTATGAAATTGTGTGAAAAACATGGTGAAAAATCAGCGGTATGCAATGCAGTAGGAGCTCACCACGATGAAGTAGAAATGAAATTTATTATTTCGCCAATCGTACAGGCTTGTGATGCTGTATCAGGTGCTAGACCAGGTGCTAGACGTGAAATTTTGGAAAGTTATATTCAACGTATTCACGACCTCGAAAACATCGCCTTGGCTTATGATGGTGTACAGAAAGTATATGCTATGCAAGCAGGTAGAGAATTGCGCGTAATTGTAGAAGCAGAAAAAGTAAGTGATGTGAGAGCGGAAGATTTATCGTTCAAAATATCGCAGCAGATACAAAACGAAATGCAGTATCCAGGGCAAATCAAAGTAACGGTTATTCGTGAGAAGCGTGCCGTAGCTTTTGCCAGATAAATACAACCAAAATATACTTTATTTTGTATAATAAAGGCAGCTTCGCAATATTGCAAAGTTGCCTTTTTTTGTTTTCATTTTCAAACGCGCCCTTAAAGCTTTCTCAACGCCATTAATTATGAAATTTTTATACTTAGCGATACTATCATTTTTATTGGCAGCTTGCCAATCGGAATCAACAGAAACACCCAATCATGAAAAAGTGACGGTCACCATCAAAGATGACGCTAGCCATAGAGAGATTGCCATCAACGAACCTAAGCCAGTTGCTCCTTTTGTTTCTAAGGCAGGAAGATTTAGTGTGCAATTTCCGACAGAACCAACGACACAAAAAAAGAAGATAAATAGCCCCGATGTAGGGCAAATTGCGTTGACGCAATACTTGTGCGAAAAAGAAGGAACAAAGGCTTGGTTGGTCAGTTTTTCGGATTATCCCGCACAAATGATTAAATTAGGCAACAATCAAAAACTATTGAAAGGCATTCGCAATCAAATCCTGCAAAGTTTGGGAACGAGTGTAGAGAGTCAAAAGGAAATAATGCTAGCTGATAAGTACGAAGGACTCTCTTTTACGGCTCATGCGCCACGCCAAAAAATGGACGTAGTCGCTACGATTTATTTGGTCAAAAATAGATTGTACCAACTTATTATGTTCTCTTCTGTTGGTAAGTTTGCCCCAACAGAAGTAGATGGATTTATGAATAGCTTTCAGCTAACGGAATTGCAAAAAGCAACCGAAGATTTGGCAGAAAATAAGTAAGAAAAATAGAATAGTAAGACACACTTTAGATACTTAATACCTATGAAAAAAATAGCTGTTTTTACTTCAGGAGGAGATTCTCCTGGCATGAATCCTTGTATCCGAGCCGTAGTAAGAGCGGCATTGTATCACGAAATAGAAGTAGTGGGCATTCGTAGAGGCTACAAGGGAATGATAGAAAACGATTTTGAACCACTCGATTCCAAGGCAGTGAGTTACATTCTCAATAGAGGCGGAACGATGTTGGGGTCGGCTCGAAGCCAAGCATTTCACACCAAGGAAGGAAGAGCCGAAGCCTACAAAAACCTCAAAGCACATAATGTCGATGGCGTTGTCGCTATTGGTGGAGATGGTACGTTTACGGGAGCGAAAGTGTTTATGGAAGAATACAATGATATTCATTTCATAGGTGTACCGGGTACTATCGACAACGATTTGTATGGCACTGATTTTACGATTGGTTATGATACGGCTGTCAATACGGCGATGGAAGCAATTGACAAAATTAAAGATACAGCGGTATCGCATGACCGATTGTTTTTTGTGGAAGTCATGGGACGTGATGCAGGTTTCATAGCTGCCCTTTCGGGAATAGCGGCAGGAGCCAAGGCGATATTGATTCCTGAAACCAAAACAGATATCAATGAACTAGTTGATTTGCTTCGCAAAAATGCAGAAAAGAAAAAACTATCGAACATAGTGGTAGTAGCAGAAGGTGATGACGAAGGAGGAGCTTTTGAGATAGCACAAAAAGTAAAAAGTAAAATTGGCATTTTTGATGTAAAAGTAACGATACTTGGACACTTGCAGCGAGGTGGTTCGCCTACGTGTATGGATAGGGTACTGGCTAGCCGATTGGGTGTAGCCGCTGTGGAGGCACTCAAAAATGGGGTCAATGGTGTGATGGTCGGGCAACTGCATCGAGACATAAGCTATATTCCACTAGAGCAAGCCATTAAGCACAATCAAAAATACAGCGACCATTGGGAAAAACTGGTGGAGATATTGGCTTTTTAGGAATACTCTAATGATTCTCCCCAAAGCAAACGACAACAAGCGAATAAAACAGCATGAATCAATTAAAAAATTGCATAACCACTCAAGTGAGTATTGACGAGGTTTCCTTAGTATCTATTTTAGATTGCTTTGAGGAAGTGACCCTCAAAAAGGGCGAATACTTTTTGAAATCAGGAACACTCTGCCGAAAAATGGCTTTTGTGGATTCGGGCTATTTGAGAATGTTTGACATCGCCGACGGCAAGGAAGTGACGTTATGGATTGCGAGTGCTGGGCGATTTGTAACGTCGCTTTCTAGCTTTGTATTTCAATCCGACAACTACTGGAATATACAGGCAGTGACGGATTGTAAATTGTATGTAATTAGTAGAGATCGTCATGCTCAATTATGCAAAAGTCAGCCTAAGTGGTTAGAATTTGATAATCTGCTCTTGGCACATTCTTTTGCATTGCTGGAGCAAAGTATGTTTTCGCAATTGCACACGACAGCTCGACAACGATTTGAAATGCTGCTAGAGGAAGAACCGCTTTTATTCAATCATGTTCCACTACAACACATTGCCTCTATGCTAGGGATTGCACCAGAGTCGTTGAGCCGACTCCGAAAAAATAGAATGAAAAACATTACTTGACAATTGTCAAGAGAAATAAACCTGTCATGTCGGATATTTGTGGAAACAAAATCTAACATAATGAACATACTAAAAATTTCTTTGGGTAGCAATGCCATTTTTTCTTTCGTCTCTGGACTATTATTGATTGTATTACATCAGTCTATTGCAGGCTGGTTTGAAATAGAAAATACGGCTGTATTTTGGATAATAGGAATAGGCTTAATTTATTTTTCGGCTACTATTTTGTGGCAATTGAGAACCCCCAAAACAAAGGGCATTCTGTTTATTATAATTCAAGATTTAATCTGGGTAGTCGGAAGTATAATTATTCTATTGACCAATCCTTTTGATATATCGGAACTAGGAAACCAATTGATAACCATCGTAGGATTTATTGTGTTTTTTCTGAGTATCGGTCAATCAATAGGCTTATCACAAATGAAAAATAATGCCCTCTAACGATGTGCCGAGCGTATGAACATTGTAGGGTATTTGTAGTTAAGAATAGTACATCAACAACACAAAAATATGAATGCCTGCATTATCAATATAGGAGATGAAATCCTCATCGGACAAATTATAAATACCAATGCTGCATGGATGGCTCAACAGCTAAACTTGCAAGGAGTCAATGTGACTCAAACAATCGTCATTAACGATAGCCCGCAAGCGATAATTGATGCGGTAGAAGCCGCAAAAAAGGTAGCTAATATCATTCTAATTACGGGCGGGCTGGGACCTACCAAAGATGATGTAACAAAACATACCTTAGCGACGTATTTCAATATGAAATTGGAATATCATGCCCCTAGCTTTGAGAATATAAAAATATTATTCAAGCAATATGGGCGAGAAGCTGATGAACGCTACCACTCGCAGGCAAATATGCCCGTAGGGGCGACAGTACTCATCAACAAAACAGGCACCGCTTCTGGAATGTGGTTTGAGCAAGACGACTGTATTGTGGTCGCTATGCCAGGAGTGCCGAGAGAGGTCAAGTATTTGATGCAGTACGAAGTACTGCCCAAGCTGGTAGAGCGATTTGAACGCCCCACTATTTTGCACCGTACCTTGTTGTCAACAGGCAAAGGAGAAACCGATTTGTCTGACTTGCTAGAACAGTTTGAAGAGGAATTGCCGCCGCACATTAAGCTCGCTTATCTGCCCAATACCGAAAAAGGAATGGTACGCCTTCGGCTTTCTGCCTCAGGGGCAAACGCCAACCAACTCGAAGCAGAAATAGAAAAATACAAACAACAATTGCAAGATACTTTGGGTGTCTATATATTCGGAATAGAAGAGGAGTCGCTAGAAGAAGCACTAGGTACATTGCTAAAAGAAAGAGGACTGACCATCACGACAGCAGAAAGCTGCACAGGTGGAAATATTGCACGCAAATTGACTTCTATTGCAGGGAGTTCGGCTTATTACCCTGGTAGCTTAGTGGCGTATTCCAACGAGGTCAAAAACAAACACTTGGGCGTACAACAAACAACCTTGGAGCAGTATGGAGCTGTTAGCGAAGAATGTGTACTAGAAATGGTCAAAGGCGTGCAGCAGTTATTCAAGACCAATTGCGCTATCGCTGTGTCAGGTATAGCTGGACCCGACGGTGGCACCTCCGAAAAACCAGTAGGAACGATTTGGATTGCGATAGCAAACGAAGCAGAGGTTTACACCAAAAAACTACAACTCGGAACCGACCGCCTACAAAATATAACTCGTACAACCAATATTGCCATGAATTTGATGCGCTTGATGCTTTTGGATGCACTCGATAGCGAAATTTAATTTGGTTGTCAGTCTTTATTACTTATTAAATCCTATTTTTATTCCAAAACTTGTGTTCAATTCCCAATAAAAGCCGTGTTTTTGCTGCTTCTTGGGCGTTTTTTTATATTTTTGCACATCTATTAGCAGATGCTTTTAGCAGAAAGATGATAATCACAAATTAATATTATAAACACTATGGCAAAGGTAGAACTCATTATGCCCAAGTTGGGCGAGTCGGTTATGGAAGCAACTATTCTTACTTGGGAAAAACAAGTGGGTGATACAATAGAAATGGACGAAAATGTAGTCGTCATTGCTACCGATAAGGTAGATACAGAAGTTCCTTCGCCTGTAGAAGGCACATTGGTAGAAATACTATTCGCTGAAGGCGATACTGTTGCGATTGGTACTGCCATCGCTGTTATCGAAACAGAAGGTGCAGACGTACAGGCTTCTCCTGCAATAGCAGAAGCGACTAGCAAGGTAGATAATAACGAATCGGCTGTACCAAGTACTAACAGCCAACCCGCTACAGCTAACCTAGATACCAGCAGTTCTGACCGCTTTTATTCTCCATTGGTCAAATCAATGGCTAAAGAAGAAGGAATTGCATTAGCAGAATTGGAGGGAATCACAGGTTCTGGCAAAGATGGCAGAGTGACTAAAAGCGATATGTTGGAGTATATCCAAAACGGTCGCAAAGCACAAGCTACCGCTCCACAAACAGCTGCTCCGCAACCACAAAAAACAACAACACCTGCCAATAATGGTGTTCAAGTACAACAATTCAAAGCACCTAATATTGATAAGAGCGGCAATGTCGAAATTATCGAAATGGACAGAATGCGTAAGCTTATCGCTGACCACATGGTTATGTCTAAGCATGTTTCGCCACACGTTACTTCGTTTGTAGAAGCTGATGTGACTAACTTGGTCAATTGGAGAAACAAAGTAAAAGGTCCATTTAAGGAGCAATACAACGAAAAAATTACGTTCACGCCTATTTTCGTAGAAGCGGTAGTGAAAGCCATCAAGGATTATCCGATGGTCAACGTAGCCGTAGATGGTAGCAATATCGTACGCTACAAGGATATTAATATTGGTATGGCGGCAGCATTGCCTTCTGGCAATTTGATTGTGCCTGTTATCAAAAATGCACACATGCTCAATATGGTTGGTTTGACCAAAACGGTCAACGACTTAGCTAACCGTGCTAGAAATAACAAACTTCGTCCTGACGAAATTCAAGGTGGCACGTTCACGCTAACCAATGTAGGTACATTTGGCAATGTAATGGGAACACCTATTATCAACCAGCCACAAGCGGCTATCTTGGCAGTAGGTGCGATTCGCAAAAAACCTGCGGTACTCGAAACCGAAGCAGGCGATGTCATCGCTATCCGTCACATGATGTTCTTGTCCTTGTCGTATGACCACCGTGTGGTCGATGGTATGCTAGGCGGTTCGTTCTTGCGTAGAGTAGCGGATTATTTAGAGAATTTTGACCATAAGCAGGATATTTAATTAAAAATAAATTAGTATCTTTATGGTACTAATGATAAGGACAAACTACGTTAGTGGTTTGTCCTTTTTTTTTAATTTTTTTCAAATCACTTTAATTATTATGAAGAAGCTCAAAAAATTACTTTTTATCGCATTGCTGCTAATGGCAGGAATGGTGCAAGGACAAGATGTAGGGTACTACGCTACAAATGATAGTCAAAATTCAGTCTTTTACGTATATAAGACGATAAATAGCGGAAGTAGCTGGAGTGTGCTAACAGATGCTAATCAGGGCAGCAATACACCGTATAATTTTAGAGCAGCTATAATAGGAATAGATTTTGTAACTGCAGACACTGGATACGTATTACTAAAAGGGGGGGATAATGATAATCCCACCAAAATTTCAGTATCAAAAACAATGGATGGCGGACAAACTTGGAATCGGTCTATTGTGCTTCCAGTATTTCAAACAGATTCTATCGTCGCATTTGATTTTGCAGATAACAGTACAGGGTATATTTTTACTTACTTTGTAGATGTCAATCAGGGGACAAGAGGTAGCAGGATTCATAAAACAACCGATGGTGGACAAACTTGGGGAACACTGGGTGTTGGTGGATCTGCTGTAGAGTTATTAGAACAGACCAACCACGTACAATTTGTTTCTCCTAATATAGGTAGATATGTCACGAGAAATATTAATATTGCAGTAGGTCCTCTTGTCAGAAAAACAACTGATGGTGGATTAACTTGGAGTATTGATTTCAATGCTAATATATCAAACTTTGACCCCATCCTAAATATGGATATGATCAATAATAGTATAGGTTATATTGTTGTTAATGGTCTACAAAACGAAGCATATGTCTACAAAACTTCAAATGCTTGGTCAACTTCGACATTAGTAACAGATCTCAATGGTTCAGCGAATCTTAGATTAAATAGACCTGTTAATAGTTTTAATATGGTATCAGAAGATGTCGGCTATGCTAGTTATACAGGCACAGGTTTGATCAAGCAGACTATAGACGGAGCGGTGTCATTCAATAATCAATTAATTCCTGGAACGACACAATTTGCAAGTATAGGTAGCACTGAGTTGGTCGATTTTGTGGAGGGTTCAAATATTACTACATTGCCAAAACTAATAGCCAAAAGCGTATCGTTTAAAATCTACCCCAACCCAACGAATGGAATAACTACGATTACCACCGAAAACTATCAAGACAAAAACTATGTCGTGATGAGTTTGACAGGGCAAGTATTGTTACAAAATAACTTGTCAGATGTGCAAACGACTATTGATTTGGCAGCTTTGCAAACCAAAGGAGCTTATATCATTTTGATTAGAGATACGAATACTCAACAAGTTTTGGATAAGAATATAGTGATTTATAAGTAAGAATTACTACGATCATTTTTAATAGTCATCATTTGCCAACTAGGTGGATGGTGACTATTTTTATTGTAACTATCACCTCAAAATCTACTATTCTTGTTAATCTCTATATTTAGTTGTACTTTTGTAGGCACTAACAAGACCTGCTTAGAATAAAGTCTATAACAACGAACACGATGCTAGCAAAATTAAGAGCTTTAAAAGATAAATTTCAATACCTCGAAGAACAACTTTCTGATCCAGAGATTACCTCGGATATGAAAAAATTCATGCGAGTTAGTAAAGAATATAAAGGGCTAGAACCTATCGTAGCAGCCCACGACAAATACGATGAAATGCTTTCGCTCATCAAAGAATGCGAAGAAATCATCAACAATAGCGAAGATGCAGAATTCATCGAAATGGCAAAAGATGACTTGCAAGAATTGCAAGCCGAAAAAGAGCCGTTTGAAGCAGATATTCGCATGATGCTCATTCCTAAAGATCCAGAGGACGAAAAAGATGTCAACATCGAAATTCGCTCTGGAGCAGGAGGAGATGAAGCGGCTATTTTTGCAGGGGACTTGCTCCGTATGTACGAGCGATTTATCGACAAGCAAGGCTGGAAAACCGAATTCATTACGTCCAACGAAAGTGAGTCGGGTGGATTCAGTAAGGTCGTCCTCCAAGTATCGGGCGACAATGTGTATGGTACGCTCAAGTATGAGTCTGGTACACACCGTGTACAGCGTGTACCCAAAACCGAATCGCAGGGACGTGTACATACTTCTGCTGCTACAGTAGCCGTTATGCCTATCTTCGAGATGGAAGATGTCGAAATCAACAAAGCGGATCTTTCTTGGGATACGTTTAGAGCATCAGGGGCAGGTGGGCAGCACGTCAATAAGACGGAATCAGCCGTCCGTGTTACACACAAACCTTCTGGCGTAGTCGTAGAGTGTCAAGACGGACGTTCGCAGCTCAAAAATAGAGATATTGCCTTGCAGAAACTGTACGCCAAACTCTACGAATTGCAACAGCAAGAACACGAAGATAATATTTCTTCTTTGCGTAATGAATTGGGTATATCGGGCGATCGCTCTGCCAAAATTAGAACCTACAATTATCCACAAAATAGAGTCACGGATCACCGTATCAATTTGACTAAATACAACCTATCGGAAGTGATGGATGGTATGTTAGAAGAATTCATCGAAACGATACAGATGACCTACAATATGGAAAAATTGAAAATGACAGAGGATTAAAAATTGCCCTATAAGGGTACTAAAATAGAAGAAGGGATATAATGCGGCTAAGCGTTATATCCCTTCTTTGTTTTTTATAATTCCATAGCAAAACCTTCTCGCCGCTCATCGGCAGCTCCTATATAAGTAGCGCCTTGTTTTTGTATGGTATGCACGCCCCCAAAAAACATAGCAGGTGCTTTCCAATTGATAACATTTAAGTCGGGATAATCTTTGTGCTTGCCAACCAAGGCAGGTTCTAGATTTAGCTCGTTGTGTTCCTGATGCATACGAGCAGCATGTACTGCTTCCGTTATAGGCATATCAAAATCAATCAAATAGTGTAGTACTTGCGCAATAGCCGCAGGAATACGGCTACCACCACCTGTCCCAATCGCAATTTCGCATTCGCCCTTGGCATTGGCGACTAGTGTTGGAGACATCATCGACGAAAGGCGTACGTCTTCTTCCCAAGTATGAAAACCATTGGGTAGGAGAGAGGCTTCGCCCAGCATATTGTTGAGCATAATGTTAGTGTCAGGAGCCATAAAACCACAACCTTCGCCATTCGACATGGTCGTATTAATCGCATTGCCCCATTTATCGACAATATTAAAATGAGAAGTGCTGCCCCATTTTTTGGCGAGCGTGTCTAGGTCTCTTTTTACACGATAAGTATCGTCAAGAAGTGCTTGCAAATTCTGCACATGAGCTGGACTAAATGCTTGATAAGGCTGTTGCTCAAAGCTACTGTCCAAACCACGCATCAACAAGCCCAATAACGTACCACCAATACTAGGCAGTGGATTGGTCAAAATCGTCTTGCCTCGATAAGGAATCGCTAGCGGTTGGCGAGCAATGACCTCATATTGTTTGAAATCTTGCAGACTTAGGAAGCCACCACGCTCTCGACAAGCTGCCACCGTTTTTTCAGCAAACTCTCCTTCATAAAATGCTCGTTTGCCTTCCTTGACTAGATGCTCCAAGTAGTCTGCCATAGCAGGCATTTTTAGCGTTTGCCCTACGGGTAATGGCTGACCATCGGGATAAAAAATCTTCCGACATTCTTCTTCTTTGGTCATAATCGGTTCGAGAACCGACACATCAAAAAACTGAAAATCATTCATGACCACGCCATTTCTAGCCAAATCTAAGGCAGGTTGTACCAATTCACGCATGGGGATACTGCCCCAACGCTCGTGTATATAATACATTCCTGCTATCATTCCGGGGGTAGCAATCGCTCCCATGCCGATATGAAAGACTTCGGTCGTTTCGCCAAAATTAACGGTCATCGGCACAAATTCTATCTCCGAAATAGGACGCTTATGTAATGGCGTTTGACAGAAAAAATCCAACAAAACCGATTCGCCTGTTTGGGTCAATATATTGGCGAAAGCTCCACCACCTGCCGAACTCATACAGGGCTCGGCAATAAATGAAGCAAAAAAAGCAGCAATCGCTGCATCATAAGCGTTGCCGCCAATGCCTAATATATCCGCTGCTGCTTGTGCGGTGGCGTGATGTCCTGCCGCTATTGTTCCTTTGTTCATAATATTATACTAGTTGAGGTAGCAAAGTTACTTATTTCTGCACGAAACACCCATTATTTGTGTCCACCTACTTAATTGGAGAGACAACGTTCAACTCTATTCAGCATTTTTTGCATGAATTCCCTTTCGTCTTTGAGCTTATCCAATCGTTTTTGTTCTCTAAACAGTCTAGCTTGATACTTCAAATCTTTTTTGATATTATTCATGTAGCCGTGTGTGTCTAGGCGATTGATTTCCATATTTAGACGCATTCTATCCGAAGGCTTTAGCGTCATGTTGGCGACTATCTTGCCTCCTTTTTTGGTGTTGAGTTGGTGGGTAGACAAGGCTACTTCTTTACCTTGGTAGCCGATGGCAATAAACGAAAAATTAGTATGGAGCTTTATCACCATGCCTGCTCTAGCATTTTGTCGTGTCACGAACGTACCATTTTCCAAATCCATGCGGTGCATCGACTGAATATCTTCCGATACAAAATAGACATAAACACGCTCATAGTCTTTCTGATTTGGTACTTCTATCTGAAATTGAGTTTGCTCAATCCTTGTTACAGCAGTAGTCACTTTTGTTGGGGTACTTGGCGGAATAGGTTTATCTATATTTGACCAACCTAAGTTCGTTAATTCATAACCATAGGTTTCCATTCTATATTTTTCTCGCTCGAAGAGTAGTTTTTCGTACTCCTGAACCAATTTATTGGCAGCTTCATTTTGTCTATCTAGTTGTTTTTGGAGCTTTTGGTTTGCTTTCGCAATCGCCTTTTTGTTTTTGTCGAGCTGACGTGTGTAGTATTGGCTGAGAGCGGCAGCGTGTGGGCTGTTGTTCTCAATGGTTGTTAGTTTTTCTTTAGCAAAGTCTGCAAATGGATTGGGAGTATTACTAGAGTCGGAGTCATAGCGTGCTAGTATTTTTGTAAATACTTTAGCGGCTAATTCGTCTGCTTCCCAAAGGTTTTTATCCAAGTTATTGATATAAATTTCTAGTATTTCTTGACTACGTATTTCATGAATGACACGCAGGCGTGCCTCAAACTCTTTGGTCGCTAAAAAAGTATTGGCAAATTTATCGCCTTTGATCGTTTGTATAGTCGCAGGACGTATTCTAGGGCATGATTCGATATCGTCTGGCATTTGAGTTAGTACCGATTTGTATGGATTATTGTGGTAGGTTGGAGCTATTGGTAGAATAGCTCCAGTTTGTTTTGGCGAAGTATTATAACGAATACGATTGCCTTCATTTAGGTCTAAATTCAAATCCAAACCTTGATAGCGTTTATATAATTCGCCATAACTTACCCCCTCAAAAGAATAATACAAGCTATCAATCAAGGCATCGTCTGCCTGATTATGACCCAAATAAGGCATGTTACTTTCTACCACTTCCGCAAAGCCTTTTGGTCTGAAGTCAAGGTTTTTTAAGTCTATTTTCTGGAGGTACTTGGGCATCGGTTTAGGAGCTATCCAGTTGGTTTTGCCATCGGCATCACGCACACCTTTATAGACTTGCATACCTGCTTTTTTGTTAGCAGTCGGTACTTTGGTATGAATAGATTTTCCTTTCTGAATACCCAACTGTTTGCCATCAGGTGTCGTCACATTGATATAAAACATACCACCTGTTTCTAGAGCTTCACCATTGCTGGTGGTCGTCAAGTTGGCAGCTATCATATCTTCTAGCGTTAGGGCATCGGTTAGTTCTACTTTTACATTTTTGATGGTATTGCCATCAGCATCTACAAAAGCATTGGCAGGAATAACCATAATAATTCCATCTTCACTCTCTATGACTTGGTCGATGCTATTGTCGATTTCAAAAAACTGACTAGCAGGCATGGAGTTTTTGAAAGGGTCACTTTCTTGAAATTTAACAATGGTTTCTACGGTGGATTGCTGACAAGCAACCAAGCATAAGCTGAGTACGAAGGCGGTCAACAGGGCTGATAATTGGTTCATAAGGTTTTTGTTTTTTAAGATGAAAATTAGTAACTACTAATAAGCTAAGTAGGTGGACATAAGTTTTCGATACGTTTATGCAATGGTAGGTAGCTCCTTTTTTGGTGCTGCCTTCCTAATAACCCCAATAGGTAGGCAGCACCCCCAAAAAGGAGCTACCTACCTCTAAATTGAAAACGTTATTCATTTTTGTCCACCTACTTTACCTCCATTATATGGATGACTCCCCAAAAGGTAACCTTTGAAGCGTATCTTTTTCTGAGAAAACTACTAGATAGATTCGTCCTGCGGATTACTTCGACCAACAAAAATCCAAAAAGTCATTAAAAATAGCAGCGGTCTGCACGGGGGCTTCGAGTGTAGATAAATGCCCCACTTGGTCTAGTAAGTGAATACTTGCACAGTTCGCTAAATTGGTTTGGAGCAAGCTCCAATCATAAGGAATAGCCGCATCTTTTTTGCCAATTACAAATAAAACAGGTACTTGTAGCTGCTGCAAAGTGTGGTGGTGATCCTTGCGGTCAATCATTGCCTGCAAGGCAGAAACGACGGCATCAGAGCGATGGGTAGCCGTATGATGGATTAATTCTTCTAATACTTGTGGGTGGCGTTTGGCAAAAGCTGGAGCGACTAGATTACGTACAAATTGCCCTGCAAAGGGAGCAACGCCATGCTTTTCCACAAATTGAATGGTCTTTTTACGATTCTTGATTTTGCTAGGCGTGTCTGGATAAGGGTGACTGTGCAATAGTCCTAATCCCTGTAAATAATCGGGATATTGTGCTGCAAACTCTAGGGCTACATAACCGCCCATTGAATGCCCAATCAAGACACATTTTTGGATAGCTAGAGCTTCCAACACTGCCTTGACGCTGCTCGCCATCGTGGCAATACTGGAGGTCGCTAGAAGGTCAGAATCTCCAAAACCTGCTAAATCTATTGTCAAAATGCTATATTTTTTAGACAATAGGGGCATGAACTCTGCCCACATCGTGCTATCTTCGCAGAAGCCATGCAGCAGAACCACCGTGGTAGCTGCACGATTTATGTACTGATAAGCGACTCTGGACGACTGATAGGTGGTATAAGACATATTAACGGGAAGCTATTTGGGTTTAATAAGTTCTAAAAATAAAAAGAAGATGCGACTACACCAATCTATACTTATTTTTTTGTGTTGCTGTTACACAACATTGTTGTTGGCACAGCCTACTTTTCCGAAAAATGGCGTCTATGACGAGCGAGACGACCACTATGCTTTGACGAATGCGACAATCTATGTCACGCCTACGCAGAAGCTAGAAAATGCTACTTTGATTATCAAAAAAGGAAAAGTAGTAGCCGTCGGCAAAAGTATTAAAATTCCGAAAGATGCCGTACAAATTGACCTGCAAGGTAAATATATTTATCCGTCGTTTATAGAATTGTCTAGCGATTATGGGATACAGAAAGAAAAAGCCTTTGCGAAAGTAGGGAGCCAATCTCAAAAAACATCGAATAAATCGGGTGCTTACAGCTGGAACGAAGCACTACGACCCGAAATCGCTGCTAACGAACTATTCAAAGTAGATGACAAAGCAGCTAAAGAATACCGCCAACAGGGTTTTGGTACGGTCTTGAGTCATCAGCACAACGGCATGGCTAGAGGCTCTTCTGCCTTGGTATTGTTGGGTAACGATACGGAACACGAAATGATTATTAAGCCTAGAGCTGCTGCTCATTATTCGTTCAGCAAAGGGACTTCTACTATGAGTTACCCTAGTTCCAGAATGGGCGGTATTGCTTTATTGCGCCAAGCGTATTATGATGGGCAATGGTATGCTAAAGCACCCGCAGCAGACAAAGAATACAATATCTCATTGGAGCAATGGAACGAGCTGCAAGATGAAAATTTGCCTCAATTTTTTGAGACGACTAATCGCTTAGATTTGTTGCGAGCCGATAAGATTGGCGATGAATTTGGGGTGCAATATATTTTTAGAGCGAGTGGCGATGAGTATCTACGTTTGGACGCCATTAAGCAAACAAAAGGAGCTGTTTTGATTCCGTTCAATTTTCCGAAAGCGTATGATGTCAATGATATTTTTGATGCAGAAGAATTGAGCTTGGAGCAAATGAAGCATTGGGAATTGGCACCAACCAACCCCGCCAAAGTAGCAGCGTCAAAGATACCCTTTGCGGTAACGCTCGATGGCATGAAAGACAAAAAAGAATTTTGGAAAATGGCACGCAAAGCCTATCAGTTTGGCTTGACAGAAGCGGATTTGTTGGCAGCTTTGACCACGACACCAGCCCAGCTGATAGGAGCAAGTGACCAAATCGGCACGCTAGAAGCTGGCAAATTGGCAAACTTCATTATCACTTCTGCCAATCTGCTACAAGAAAAAACAGTCATTCATCAGAATTGGATCAAGGGCAAAGCCTATGTCATTAAAGACTGGCAAGAGCTGGATATACGAGGCAAATATGAGTTGCAAATAGCAGGACAAACTTACTCTCTAGGAGTAGAAGGTACAGTTGATGCTCCTGAATTGTACTTGCGTAATGTAGCTCCCGATACTTCCAAAACGGATTCTGTACCCAAAGAAGACAAAGGCAAAAAGCTAAAATATACCCTACAAAACAACCGCATTAGTTTCACTGTTCCTTCCAAAGATACGAGCAAAAAGAAAGACAATATTTTCCGCCTTTCGGGCAATATTGAATTGCTGCGTTGGTCAGGTCAAGCGACTGACCCCGAAGGAAATTGGCTCACTTGGGCAGCCGTTCGTCAAGGCGATACCAAAACCGACACGCTCCCAATGCCCAAACTAGATACAAGCGAAATGGGCGAGCTGGTCTTTCCTTTTTCGGGTTACGGGCATACTGCCGACAAACTGCCGCAGCAGGAAACAATATTGATACAAAATGTAACGGTCTGGACAGGCGAAAAGGACGGCATATTGACGGAAACAGATGTGCTGATACAAGCTGGGAAAATCAAAAAAATTGGCAAGCAATTGCCCACCAAAGGAATAAAAACAGTA
The DNA here is from genome assembly GCA_937139495.1 of uncultured Saprospiraceae bacterium. Lineage (GTDB taxonomy): Bacteria > Bacteroidota > Bacteroidia > Chitinophagales > Saprospiraceae > Aureispira. The sequence goes on from CAKZQC010000025.1 coordinate 140,612, forward strand.
GATGGCACAGGCAAGCATTTGACCGCAGGTATCATTGATGAACATTCACATATTTGTATCAACTATGGTGTCAATGAAGGGACGCAAGCGAGTTCTGCGGAAGTGCGTATTGGCGATGTGCTCAATTCCGAAGATATTAATATGTATCGACAGTTGGCAGGGGGCGTTGTAGCGGCTCAATTGCTGCATGGTTCTGCCAACCCGATAGGTGGGCAATCAGCGATTATTAAGTTTCGTTGGGGACAATTGCCAGAGGCACTCAAAATCAAAAATACAGCAGGTTTTATTAAGTTCGCTCTAGGCGAAAATGTCAAACAATCGAATTGGGGAGCGAATGCTACTTCTCGCTTTCCGCAAACTCGTATGGGCGTAGAGCAAGTCTATGAAGACCACTTCACTAGAGCCAATGAATACAAAATAGCCTTGGGCAAAGGCGAGTTGGTTCGCAAGGATTTGGAGCTAGATGCATTGGTAGAAATACTAGAAAAACAGCGTTTTATTTCTTGTCACTCTTATATACAGAGCGAAATAACGATGTTGATGCGCGTAGCCGAAAGGTATGATTTTACGCTCAATACCTTTACACATATATTGGAAGGCTACAAAGTAGCGGACAAAATGAAAGCACACGGTGCAGGAGCTTCGACGTTCTCGGATTGGTGGGCGTACAAGTATGAGGTGCTCGACGCTATTCCGTACAATGCCAAAGTACTGCACGATATGGGAATCGTAGTGGCTATCAATTCTGATGATGCCGAAATGGGCAGAAGACTGAATCAAGAAGCTGCAAAAAGTGTCAAATATGGTGGTATGAGCGAAGAAGCTGCTTGGAATATGGTGACGATTAATCCTGCCAAATTGCTACATATCGACAATCGTACAGGGAGTATCAAGGTGGGCAAAGATGCCGATGTTGTCCTCTGGACAGACAATCCTTTGTCGATTTATGCGAAAGCTCAAAAAACATTTGTTGATGGGATTTGCTTGTTTGACCTACAAGAAGACCAAGCCAAAAGGCTGACTATCCAAGCAGAAAGAAACCGCTTGATACAGAAAATGATACACGCCAAAGGAGATGGAGCAGAAACTCAGCCACCTATGCGCGAGCCGAAACACCATTATCATTGTGGTGATGTAGATTGCAATGAATTTATTGATTTTAATGTAGATCTAAATCAAGGCGAATGATACGAATAGTAATAATAAATTGTTGGCTATTGTTGGCAAATTGGGCTACTGCCCAACAAGATATTAATGCCAGTATTCAACACGGCGGCTTGGTACGAAATTATACCATACATTTGCCGACAGGCTACAATGGCACTACCAATAGTTACCCATTGGTGCTAAACCTACATGGTTATGGCTCCAATCGTCACCAACAAGCATTGGTTAGCGAGATGAACGACGTAGCCGATACGGCAGCTTTTATTGTCGTTTATCCTGATGGAACTTTTGACCTGACAGGCAAACGCTACTGGAACGCCAACTACAATAATGTATTAGATGATATTGGCTTTTTGAATACGTTGGTGGATAGTTTGGTCGTAAATTATGCTATCAATAGCAATCGAGTATATAGTACAGGTTATTCCAATGGAGCGATTATGAGCCATACGTTGGCTTGCGAATCGACCAATAAATTTGCAGCAGTAGCGAGCGTAGCAGGCACGATGGCGATTGGACAACAGTCTAGTTGTAGTCCTAGCAGGGCTATTCCTGTACTGCATATACACGGTACGAGCGATGCTATAGTGCCTTACGAAGGCAATTCGTTGTTGATAGCGGTTGATAGTTTGATAAATCATTGGATCAACCTGAATGGGCTAGATAGCACGCCCACAACGACCACTATTCCGAACATAGATACGACCGATAACTGTACGGCTGTTTCTTATGAGTATGGTCTATCGACCAATACGCCAGTACAACTAATTAAGATAACAGGAGGGCGACACACTTGGGCAGGTTCTACGATTCAGCAAGGATTTGGGACAAGTGGCGATTTTGAAGCCAGCAGTGTCATTTGGAATTTTTTCAATCGACATAGTTTGCCTACGGCTGTTACTAAAGTGGCTTTCGCCCATAATTTGGTTAAGCAGTTTTATTCGCCTTATGCAGGGCGATTGTCTTGGCAAAGTGATTTGGTCGATTATCAAGTACAATTATTCAATACATTGGGGCAACCCCTAGCACAGACCAGCGGACAAGCTGGTGATAATGATTGGCAATTGCCAGATTTGTCCACAGGCATATATATTGCCGTTTTTCAGACTGCCAATACGCAGCAGTCCATTAAGTTTACGATTAGCAACTAAAATAGAATATGAAAACAATACCTTATATAATAGTAGCCCTCTGTTGGCTCATAGCCACGACGGCACTAGCACAGCCAGAAGCAGCCAATACATCTTTCTTATATACCAATGTGACCATACATATTGGCAATGGCGAAGTAATCGAAAATGGTATGCTGGGCATTCGCAATGGCAAAATAGATTTGGTGCAAGTTACGGCTGCCACCACCAAAAAATATGACCAAACGATAGACGGAAAAGGAAAACATGTTTATCCTGGATTGATAGCCCCCAATACAAAATTGGGGCTAGAAGAAGTGGCAGCAGTGCGTTCTACACGAGATTTTTTAGAAGTCGGTCGATTCAATCCCAATGTGCGCTCTATTATTGCCTACAATACCGATTCTAAGATTGTACCCACCGTTCGTTCCAATGGTATTTTGATGACTCAAATAGTACCACAAGGAGGGCGTATTTCAGGGCTTTCTTCGGTCACTTACACCGAGGGAGACAACTGGGAAGAGGCTACATTGGCGGCTGATGGAGGTATTCATTTGCGTTGGCCTACTCGTGTGCGTTATGCAGGTTGGTGGGCTCAGAAAGGAGCCACCTACAGCAATAATAAAAACTACGATAAGGCACTTCGAGAAATCAAAGTTTATTTTGATGCCGCTCAGGCATACGCTCAAAAAGAGACGGTAGAAACGAAAAACCTCAAATTTGAGGCAATGAAAGAGCTGTTTGCGAAGAGCAAAAAACTCTACGTCCATGCGGACGATGCTAAAACAATCATGGATGCGATTAAGTTACTGGCACCATACAATGTACAAATCGTGCTACAAGGTGGAGCAGATAGCTGGAAAATAGCCGATTTTTTGGTCGAAAATAAAGTAGAAGTAATTTTGCACAATGTCCATTCGTTGCCTCGTAGAGATGATGAAGACATTGATCAGCCGTTTCGTACGCCTGCTATCCTGCACGCCAAGGGAGTTAAGTTTTGTTTGTCAATGGAAGGTAGCTGGCAAGTTCGAAACTTGCCTTTTCAGGCAGGTCAGTCGGTAGCGTATGGTTTGTCGAAAGAAGCGGCATTGTCAGCAATAACCTTACATACCGCACAAATACTAGGTATTGCCGACCGAGTAGGGAGCTTGGAAGTAGACAAAGAAGCAACCTTTATCGTATCGGAAGGTGATGTACTCGATATGCGTACTTCTATTATTACGGAAGCTTACATGATGGGACGAGCGGTAGATTTGGGCAATAAGCAAAAAGAATTGTACAAGAAGTACAATAAAAAATACGATTTGGATTAGAAATCTAAAGTGTAGCTGCATATTTTTTGAATAACTATTTGGTTAACCCAATAATTATTAGCTATCTTTAAGAAACAACAAGGGTAGTTAAGTACCAAATAACTGGAAAGAAAAAAAAATTGATAAAAAGTAACAAAGAAGGTAACACCTTTGAAATCCTTGACATAAAGGATTACTTATAAACAGTATTTAATCAAGACTCCTACTACTTAAATCTTATAAAAAATAACAATTATGAAAAAGTTTGCAAGTGCATTTATACTCGGTTTGTCAATTATTTGTTTGACAGCTTCTTGTGGAAGCGATAATAAAGAAACTATCTCTATCACAAACACAGACGAATTACGTTCTGGTTCTGCTCAGTCTCAAGGTGTAACACAATCTTTTGAGAACTACACCCTAAATGGTCAAGAAATTAAAATTAGTGCTGCTAACACCATGACATTGAATATGATGGAAGGCGAAAACAGTGCAGCAGAAGATGCTATCAATATCAAAAACTCTCTTGTTTCTGCTGAAAAAGAAGCAGGACTATTAGAAGTTGCTTTCTCTATGTCAGAAGAGCCAGTAGAGAACGGTATGTTCGTATTCGGTATCGAAGCACCAGAAAGCAAAGATTTGACTTTGGAAATGTACGATGAAGAAGGCTACGAAATGGTTGCTAACAATCAATTCACTGTCAACGAAGGTAACAACTACAAAGCATTGAGAGTAGATGCTCTACCAAGTGGTGCTTATATGTTCCGCTTGAAAGATGCTCAAGGCAAAGAACTACAGAAAAACGTAACGGTTTCTCACAACTAAGGAGAATAGTTTAAACGTTTTAGACTAAATTAAAATCCTCTTTCTCCAATTATAGAGAAAGAGGATTTTTTATCGCCCTTTAGGAACGACATTTGATTAGTTTGCCTATAAAATAACTTCATTCACTATTCCATTACCTTTGGTAATACTAAAAACAAAAATTATGAAAAAATTACCCAAAATCCTGCCCGTATTCCTATTCGCTATGAGTTTTGGATTGTTACAATCTTGTCAGCAAGAGTGTGATTGTGCTACAGCAAGCATCACCGACGGACCGAACCGCAGTGACGAAGTTAGCTTGACTACGAATGTAGTAGGAGCTTCTAGCAATTCTTTTCGTACGAATCTAATACTGGGAGTCAAAGATGACTTAGACAAGATAAAAAGTGTGCCTACCTTCAAGTACGACCCTAAGGTATTCGGTAATATATCGCCCGAAGATTTGGCTATTTTGAATGCCGATAACACCAAGCCTCAGCTAGGCGAAAAAGCACAAAATGCACAAGCAGCAGAATTGGTTGCTAGTATTTTTAACTCCATGGTAGGAGCGGAGAACGAACAAGCACAGCTCAATGTACAGCTATTGTTATCGGAAGAAGAAGTAAAAGATGGCATGATGCTTTTCTCGCTTCGCTCGGAAGAAGCACAAGACCTAAACTTCAAGATATACGACGAAGAGGGTTTTCAGACCGTAGCCAACAATACGATGTCGGTCAACGAAGGCGAAAACTACAAGGCACTTAATGTTGCTTCTTTGCCAAACGGCACCTACTTATTTAAGTTGCGCAACGACAAGACGCGCAAGGAAATGATACGCAAAGTAATGATTAACAACAACTAAAATAGGTTGATTGGAATAGCTTTTAAAAAAAAGGGCAGTTCGCAAAATTTTGCGAACTGCCCTCTGTATTTTATCAGTTGTCACTACCTATTAAGGCTTGCCATGACAATGCTTATATTTTTTGCCACTGCCACAAGGACAAAGCTCGTTCCTTCCTACTTTAGGAACGTCTCTTTTGAACGGTTGTGGCTTTTCGACGGCTTGCGTTTGGCTACTACGACCTGCATTTTCGGCTGCTCGTTGTTGTGCCTCTTCTGCTTCTCGCTGCTGCTCAATGTTTGTTTTGATTTCTTCCTCTTCGTAGTCTATTTCTTGTGCTTCATGTACTTCTTGATCCATTTGTACAGGAATCGTACCTCTAAACAAGAATGAAATAACTTCTTTGTTGACCTTATCTACAAACTTCTGGTACAATGTACGAGATTGGATTTTGTAAATAACCAAAGGATCTTTTTGCTCAAACGAAGCTGCTTGAGTTTGATCTTTTAGTTCGTCCATATCACGTAAATGCTCTTTCCAGAGGTTGTCAATAAGCGCTAATACGACTGTTTTTTCCACTTCTTGACGCAACGAATGACCATTTGTTTTGACAGCATCTTCCAAGTCTGCACCAATCTCCATTCCTTTCTGACCGTCCGTAAACGGAATAGCAATCTTAACGAAATTGGCATTAGGGTCGTTATAGACTCTATTGATAACAGGCATGATCATTTGTGCCAAAGTATGGAACTTAGCATCATAAGCGACTCTAGCTTCATCGTAGAGTTTGTCTGCCAAAGCATTGAAGTCTTTGTTGGCAAACTCATTCTCCAAGATAGTTGGCTCTATACCAAAGTAACGCACTACATCTTCTTTGAACGCCTGATAGTCACCTGTTGCTTTATGCTCCTTGATAAGCGATACTGCTAGTTCATCAAACATATTATCCAAATCAATAGAAATACGTTCTCCTTTCAGTGCATTGTTACGCTTCTTGTATATATTTTCTCTTTGGTTGTTCATGACATCATCGTATTCCAATAGACGCTTACGTACACCAAAGTTATTTTCTTCTACTCTTTTTTGAGCTTTCTCAATCGACTTGGTAATCATACCATGCTGCAATGCTTCCCCTTCTTGGTGTCCCATAGTATCCATTACTTTAGCGATACGTTCAGAACCAAAAATACGCATCAACTTATCTTCGAGCGATACATAGAACTGCGAACCACCTACATCTCCTTGACGACCCGCACGACCACGAAGCTGACGATCTACACGTCTTGAATCATGTCTTTCGGTACCGATGATCACTAAACCACCTGCCGCTTTCACTTCATCAGAAATCTTGATATCGGTACCACGACCAGCCATATTGGTAGCAATCGTTACTTGACCTTTTTGTCCTGCTTGAGCTACAATTTCTGCCTCACTAGCGTGCTGCTTAGCATTCAATACATTGTGGTCAATTTTGCGCAAGCTCAATAATCTACTCAACATCTCAGACTGCTGTACCGATACAGTACCCACCAAAATAGGTTGTCCTTTATCTCTAAACTGAATGACGTCATCAATGATGGCATTGAATTTTTCACGTTCTGTCTTATAAATCAAGTCATCTTTATCATCTCTAACAATTGGTTTGTTGGTAGGAATAACGACAACATCTAATTCATAAATATCCCAAAACTCACCTGCTTCTGTTTCTGCTGTACCCGTCATACCAGACAGTTTGTGGTACATACGGAAGAAGTTCTGGAGGGTAATGGTCGCATAGGTTTGCGTTGTTTTTTGTATTTCTACATTTTCTTTCGCTTCTAGTGCTTGGTGTAGTCCGTCAGAGTAACGACGACCTTCCATTATACGTCCTGTTTGCTCATCAACAATCATTACCTCAGGACCCATTACTACATATTCGTCTTCTTTTTGGAAGAGGGTATAGGCTTTGATCAATTGGCGTAAAGCGTGCAAACGTTCTGTCTTGGCAGAAAAGCGAGCTAAAATAGCATCTTTTTCTTGTACCACTTGCTCCGAAGTAAGACCCTCTTTTTGATCGATAGCCGAAAGTTGGCTACCAACATCTTCTAGTTTAAATAGGTTCTTTTCGCTAGAAAGTTCACCCAAGTGTGCACGCCCCTTATCGGTCAACTCTACACTTCTATTTTTTTCTTGAATGACAAAATACAAAGGAGCATCTGCTTTAGGCATGTGCTTCGATTGTTCCTGCATATAGAATTTTTCAGTTTTTTGCATGACAATCATCATACCGGGCTCACTCAAGAACTTTCTCAAAGCACGGTGCTTTGGCAATCCTCTATAAGCACGGAACAGCGCCAATCCACCACCGCCTTCTTCGGCACTAGTATCACCTTCTGCAATCTTCTTTTTTGCTTCACGCAAATATTCTCCTACTAGCTTACGCTGCTCAGATTCCAATCGCTGCACAAACGGTTTGAGTGCTGTAAACAAGTCAGCACGATTATCTTCGTTGGTCGGACCCGAAATAATCAATGGCGTACGAGCGTCATCAATCAAAACCGAATCCACCTCATCAATCATCGCATAGTGGAACTTGCGTTGTACCAATTGGTCGGCTTTGTGTGCCATATTATCACGCAAGTAATCAAAACCAAATTCATTGTTGGTACCGTAGGTAATATCTGCTTTGTAAGCAGCAATACGACCTGCCGAATGTGGTTGGTGATTGTCAATACAATCTACTGTCAAGAACAAGAAATTGTGCAACGGTGCCATCCATTCGGAGTCACGTCGAGCCAAGTAATCATTGACCGTAACGATGTGTACACCTTGTCCAGACAATCCATTGAGATAAGCAGGAAGCGTAGAAACCAAGGTTTTACCCTCACCTGTAGCCATCTCTGCAATCTTGCCTTCATGTAGCACAACGCCACCAATCAACTGTACATCATAGTGTACCATATTCCACGCGATAGGCGAGCCAGCCGCATCCCAAGTAGTTTTCCAGATAGCTTTGTCGCCCTCTAAGTGCATCGCTGCACCTTCACCTGATTTTTTGGCTGCCAATGCACGGTCAAAATCCGTAGCAGTGGTTTCCAACTGATCGTTTTCAGCAAATCGACGAGAAGCTTCTTTGACTACTGCAAAGGCTTCTGGTAGTATTTCACTCAGAATTTCTTCCAATGAAGTATCTCTGTCCTTGCGCAAGGCATCAATATCTGCAAAAAGTTGCTCTTTTTTGTCAATAGAACTAGTTTCTTCGGCAGTAGCCTGAATACTTTCTATTTCTGTATCAATCTCCTTGAGATACTCAGCAATACGAGTTCTAAACTCTAGGGTTTTATTTCGCAATTCGTCATTGGACAATACTTGCAGTTGCTCGTATTGTTCTTTAATAAGAGCTACTTTGGGCGCAATCATTTTGACATCTCTGTCGTACTTGCTACCAAACATTTTTTTGAGAAAACCAAACATAGTGTAGGCGGTTGTTTTTTTATAAAATCATCGCAAGAAGGAAATCCCGCTAGAGCGGCAATAACCAACAGCCATGTATAAGATTATTAGAATAAAACCAGCCCACTTTATGGGTTGGTTAGCAATAAGCAAAGATACTACATAAATTTTAGGTATCATATTTTATTCCAAGCGATATTAGTATGTCATTATGACAAAAAAAGTGTTTTTTTATGTCAAAATATGTTTTAAGTATTCAATAACTAGACAAAAATGGAAAAAATGTACAACCACCAACTATCTTTTTGGGGTATGAAATTAGTCGTAGCCCTATCAATGGCGTTGCCCATAGCGTTATTAATCGCCTGCGATTCAACAGAAAATGAACCAACAATTCCCACTGTTGTAGAGCAGGGATTTGTACAAACTAAAGAGTACTATTATCCCATAGACAAATTAACGGTACCAAAGGTTTATGAATATAGCATGGTATATGAGGGCGAATATTACATTGATCAATATTGGGAGGTGAAACGCTCAGAACGAGACGGGGCTACGCACTTGCAAATGCAGGGCTACAACCCCCTTTTTCAGCAAAATATGTACACAGAAGAGTTGATATTAGACGATGGTGTATTGACACAAAAGTACGATATGTTGCAGCTCGATTCTGCCACACAAGAACTCAGACGTTATCCCAATACTCTGACCCAGAGTATCATTTTTCCTTTTCGTACGGCTACCGATAGCCAAATGGTTTATCGGTATGAAACGACGAGCAAAACACCGCCTCAATTCATAACCACAAAGTTGGTGAGAGATAGAAAATTTAAAGAATTTTCGACTTTTGACTATCAAGGCAAAATGTATGAAGCTGCGATTTTTAGTATCAAAAATTTATACGATATAGAGGACAAAGAAAACGGTGGCTTTTGGAATATGAAAGCAGAGGGCGAAGAAATCTATGCCAAAGGATTGGGACTAGTACAAAAACGAACCGTCAATGATCAAGGGGAGGTTTCCTTGGAACAGCTGACGAATGTATATAGCTTGGCAGAATTTGAAGAAAAAATGAAAAACGCCGAAATGAAAAACGCCGAAATGAAAAACGCCGAAATGAAAAACGCTGAAATCAAAAACGACCTGCATTAAACAATAACACCCACTAAACAGCAATTGTGTTTAGTGGGTGTTGCTTGTTATAAAAGTCGAATGTCTAATTTTTTTTCAAACCCTTTCTCTAAAATTTTTTTTAGGGTAGCAATTTTTGTAGCAGATTTTTTATTTTCTATACGACATATAGTTGACTCATGAATACGACTTCGAGCAGCTAGTTCTTTTTGTGTCAAACCAATAGCTTCTCTTTCTTGCTTAACAAAGCTACTTATAGCAATTAATCGCCAGACACCATCAATATTTATCTGATAAGCAGCTTCACTAAATTCATATAAGACAATAGGGTCTATTTCATAAGCATAGAAAACATCATCTCCAGTTATATTTTTTGCCGTGATTCCAGTATTTTTCCAACCAATTGAATTTTCAATAATTTTAATCTGCTTAAATTCTAAATAGTTGTGTAATAACTTATAGGCTGGGTGTATGGCTGTAAAATTTTTTCTAGTAACAAAAAAATCTTTAAAATCTATAATCCTTGATTCGTTCGTATTGAAGAAACAAGAAACAAGATATCCTTCAATAGTATTTATTGCAAGAATTCGTGGAATAGTTTGTAGCCCTTTCATTGTAATAAAAAATTCTATGGATTGAATTCATTCCATTTATCAATTAAAAATTTTAGGTTAGACTTCGCCCATTCTACTACAATTTTTCTTTGTTTACTAGGCAAGCTACCTCTATAAGTTGTGAGCGTTCGAATTTCAAACAGCTCTTCGTATTCATTATAAACAGCATGAAAATGAGGTGGGCTATGATCATCAAAATACATTAATATTTTGATGGAGTTTAAGATGTATATAGTCGGCATTCTTTAGGGGATATTGAATAATAACAAATTTACTAAAAAAGCATTATATATTTTCTGAGCTACACCTGCTTCGCCATCTTCACTTTTCTGCCAGGCAAAAAGTCCCAGGCATCTTCGGCTAGTCCCTCTGAGGTCACTAACCACAAAATTGGCTTGCGACTCGGTACTTGCGGCTCGGCAGCATAACCATCAGTAAAATATACAATAGCATCAGGCTGATATTGGTTGTTCGCAAACTCAATAGGAGCATTGAAATCTGTGCCACCTCTACCCGAAATAACATCTGGTGGAGAGCCTTTGTATAGATATTGGTTATGGATTTGAGTATCGCATTCCACGACATATATTTCCGCTCCTTGCTTCCAGATATGATACAATTCACTAAAAAACTCTTTGAGTTCGTCTTCTTGTACCGAGCCAGAAGTATCAATGGCTACCAATATTTTTTGCTTTTTCTGAATCTTGATACCAGGAGTCGTGCCGTATCGCTTAGACGGTCTTCGTATCGTGTTTTTTAGACTCGTTCGGCTACTACTTGCCGTAAAGATACGTAGTACTCGTCGCCAATTGACATTGGGTTTGAGCGAATCGACCAACAGATTGATGTACTGCTGTAGCCCTGCGGGCAAATTGCCATAGCTACTAGGTTTGAGCCTAGAAACAGAATTAACGATCGACTCGTTAATCATCGCTTCTATCATCTTCTGTTCGGCACTAGAGAGCTTCTCAAAGTCGTTCCAAAACTTGTGTTGATTGAGCATTTTGTTATCCTCGTCTTCCATCAAGTCTTTCAGCTTTTGCTGGGCTTGATTGAGGTTGCTTTCATTGCCGTCCTCGTCGTATCTGTCTTCGTCGTTTTCATTGTTGTCGCCACTACTGCCACCGTCGGTCGATTGCATTTCATCCAGTTCGTCCGATAGTTTTTGGTAGTAATAATCAATGGCTTGCCCTCTATTCAGCTTAAACTCTGGAAAATCTTCCAACCGAATAGCGTCTTCCGTCAATTGCTCCGATTTGATGTACTGATTCGCTGCCAAATCAGAGGCGATACTAAACAATTTTTTATTGCCAAAATCAGGATAACGCAACGTGTGCTTGAATACAATATGCAGAATTTGGTGCTTGATAGCACCATAACGCAAATCTTGTGTCGCTTTCTTATTGGCTTGCGGACTAGGCAAATCAGTTACCAGAAGTTCATTCTGCCAATAATCAGGATTGACCAACAATTTAATCATTTGTTTGCCGCTAACGCTTACCGCAATAGAGTCCGTTTTTTCGGACACATCTTTAAGAATACTCGTAAAAAAGTGTCCGAAAAAAGGCTCTCCCAGCATCAATTGAATACTGGTTTTGGCAACTTCGTCTAATATCTGCTGATGATTCAAGTCTATTTTGTTTGATGGTAATTATGATCGAAATATCAAAAGCTAAGTAACCGTGCAAAAATAATGATGCAAAATGATGCAGGGAATTTTTAGTTCAAACGAGTCAAAAAACGTAGTGATAGTGGTGCTATCACGAGGCTTTTTGGCGAAGTATGGGCTAAAAATAGACCATCATTTTACATTAACTTATTTATGCATGGTTATTTACTAGTCTTTTTTGCTCCAAGTAGCACCTTCTTTGCCGTCTTTGACGGTCACGCCAATCGCTTGTAATTGATCTCTAATCAAATCGCTGGTTGTCCAGTCTTTTTGGTCTTTGGCAGCTTGACGCAATTGCAAAACAACCTGCATCACCTCGTCCACCAAATTGCTAGTATCGCCCCCAGTACTATCCGATGCGGTATTGGCGCCAGCTTCATCGACCAAACCAAAAATATCAAAAATGAAGGTATGAAATACTTCTTTCATTCTATCCAAAGTGGCTTCGCTGATGGCAGTTATCGCCAATCTACCTTTGTGGAGTGCTTTTATTTTAGGAATAATAACATTGAGTTTGGCTAAAGCCATCGCAGTATTAAAATCATCATTCATGGCATCAAAAGCCATATCCAATAGCTTGTTGATTTGGTCATCATCTTCTGTTGGTTGGGCTTCGCCTGTATGTTTTAGCTGCTGCAATGTATGATAGGCTTCTAGCAGTTTTGTGTATGCTTTTTCGGCATCAGCCAATCCTTTTTCTGTGATGTTCAATACGCTGCGATAGTGGGCTTGTAGCATAAAAAAGCGAACTGCCATCGGGCTATAAGCTTTCGACAAAATAGCATTGCTACCCGCAAAAAGCTCCGCAGGCAAAATAGAATTGCCTGTACTTTTAGACATTTTTTTGCCATTGAGTTCGAGCATATTGGTGTGCATCCAGTAACGGACGGGCTGGCAGCCACAGGCACCCACATTTTGAGCGATTTCATTCTCATGATGTGGAAACTGCAAATCCATACCACCTCCATGTATATCAAACTCTTTGCCGAGGTACTTGGTGCTCATCGCAGAACACTCCAAGTGCCAACCTGGAAAACCGACGGACCAAGGCGAAGACCATTTCATAATATCATGTTCGCCTGCTTTGATCCAAATAGCAAAGTCAGAAGCATGACGCTTTTCACTTTGATTTTTGAGGTCGTCTCTGGTTTCTGTGAGCAAGTCATCTTGCTTTTTGCCCGACAAATTGCCATAAATATCTTCTTCTGTAATGAGTTTTTGTGTATCGAAATAAACAGAACCATTGGTTTCGTAGCCATAGCCATTATCCAATATTTGTTGTACCATTTCTATCTGCTCGATAATATGTCCTGTAGCCGTCGGCTCAATACTAGGCGGCAAATTATTGAGTTGTCCTAATACACTTTTGAATAGATTCGTATATTTCTGGACAACTTCCATGGGTTCGAGCTGCTCCAAACGAGCTTGCTTCGCTATCTTACCTTCTTCACCAGTATCGACATCACCTACCAAGTGACCTACGTCCGTAATATTACGGACATAACGAATCTTGTAGCCCAAAAACAGCAAATAACGATAGATCAAATCGAAAGAAACAAAGGTTCTACAATTGCCCAAGTGTACTTCATTATAGACCGTTGGTCCACAGACATACATGCCTACTCTGCCAGCTATCAATGATTGGAAAACTTGTTTTTCACGAGTCAACGAATTGTACATCGTTAGTTCGTACTTGGGTTTGAATGTTTCTTTCATTTTTTTCTATTATTTTTTTTTAGTAATGAAATTGTTTGAGTTGTTATCACTTCTTTGTGAGCAAACAGCTTCAACAACAAATTTATCATTAAGCCATCAAAAAGCGAAAGAAAGAAACGATTAATTTGATTAGCAAATAAATTACGCTCCTACCTTGACCAATTCCAAGCCATTCCAACCATACTTAATGGTAGATTGTTCGGTTATTTTTTCTCTTTTTTGAGTAGAAATAATACCTATTTGTCGTTGATACAAAATCGTTTGAGATTGCCCGCCTTTGTCAGCGGGATAGACCAAATATTGTCGAGCAAAACTCTTGTCGGAAAACCCTTGACTGAGCAGCTTGATGAAATGTAGTTTTCTACCAGTCCAGAAAATAACTATTTCGGCAGATACGCCGCCACAATAACCGTCACTAAAGGCAAGTTCTAGCACTTCCTGAATTCCTCGTACGCCTCGGTTGCCTGTCGCTCTAATTTGCGTTTGGGTATAAATCGTACCTGCGGCAGTCGTCGTCAATTGATCTACTAATTGATTGCCCTTGCAGGTATTGATTTCCAACAAAATACTAGGATCTTGATAATCGCCTCGGTCAATTAGCTCAATAGCAGCTACGCCATACATAAACCGCACGCTAGTATCTCGACCAATATGACTACCGACCGCAATATTGCCACCCCAAACAAAACCTTCTATCAGCTTGCCCGATTGTTGGGTTTGTACTCGATACCAGTTGGTCAAAAAGCCCTTAATTGTCGTCCGTTCGTCCATGCGTTCGAGTACTTGGATTGTTGTACCAATTGGCAATACTTGTAGTGTAGTTGCGACTAGGGCAGGGGCTGTTTTTAGTAAGCTGCTATCTCTCAATATTAGTTGCTCGCTACCTTCCTCAAACGTTCGGTAGAGGGTATGAAAAGTATAGTCGTCCACTTGTGCTTGCAAGCTATTGCTCAGCAAAAAGGAAACAAAAAAATAAAGCGATTTCATAAATAAAAGTATTAGTGATACCACTAAATTAAACAAAAAAAGAGCCAGCTTCTAAGGATTAGAAACTGGCTCTTCAATATAATAACCTTCAATGTATTTATTCTTCTTTGTCAAGCACATCAAGTATGCGATTGAGTTTGTCGGTATCTTCAAAGCTGATAATAATCTGCCCTTTGCCCGACTCGTTCGTTTTGAGCGTTACTTTAGTATCCAGAAAGTTAGCTAAAGTATCTTGCACTTTTTGGTGTGCAGGCGAAAGTCCATTGCGAGTGGTTTTGAGTGGCTGATTACCTTTTTTGCCTTCTTTTTTCCAGCGCATCAATTCTTCAACTTGTCGTACAGATAGCTTTTTATTGACAATGTCATGGAATACAGCGAGTTGGAAAGCAATATCATCAGTAGCCATCAATGCCTTGGCGTGTCCCATTGTGATATCGCCTATCTGCAATGCTTTTTGTATGTTCTCAGGCAAATTGAGCAGACGAGTATAGTTCGTAATAGTAGTTCTACCTTTACCAACACGCTCTGCCATTTGTTGGTGAGTCAGTTCACATTCTTTCATCAATCGACCGTAGGTAATCGCAATCTCGATAGGATTAAGTTCTTGACGCTGAATGTTTTCAATCAGTGCCATCTCAATCATCTCTTGATCATTCGCCAAACGGACATAAGCAGGTATTGCTTTGAGTCCTGCCATTTTGGACGCTCTCAAACGGCGCTCTCCCGAGATAAGCTGATATTTGCCTTCACCTAAGTGACGCACCGTAATCGGCTGAATCAAGCCATGTACCGCAATGGAACTAGAGAGTTCTTTCAGTGCTTCTGGTTCAAAATCAACCCGTGGTTGAAAAGGATTTACTTCTATATCCGTCAATGCAATTTCTGCAACAGCACTCGACAAATCTTTGACTAATGCCTCCTTATCTTGCTCATTGTTGATAGTGGTATCAATATTACCCAACAATGCCCCTATTCCTAATCCTTTATTTTTGCGTTTTGCCATGTTCTAGTTTCTTACTGAAGTTTTTAAAGAAGAGTGGGAGAAAAAGATATTTCATTTTCACTTGAAACGACTTTTAAAGAACTTCACTTATTTATTTGCTGCGAAGATACAAAAGTTCTACCATTTGCGAAAGCAAATAGGCGATACCTATTAGAGATTATTACGAATAGATTCGTAATAATCTCTATAAAGTTGGCTTACAGCGTACCTCTACGAGCTTGTTCGGCTTCAATCGACTCAAAGAGCGCTTTGAAGTTACCTTTGCCAAATGATTGCGCTCCTTTGCGTTGGATTATTTCAAAGAATAAAGTCGGTCTATCCAATACAGGCTTGGTGAAAATCTGTAGCAAATAGCCTTCATCATCTCTATCGACCAATATTCCCAACTCTTTGAGTTGTAGAATTTCTTCGTCAATTTCGCCAACTCTGTCCAATACCGTATCGTAATAAGTAGCAGGTACAAACAAAAATTCTACGCCTCTGCTTTGCATTTCCTTGACAGTACTTACTATGTCATCGGTCGCTACGGCAATGTGTTGGATACCTGCACCACCATAAAAATCCAAATATTCTTCTATTTGCGACTTTTTGCGCCCTTCTGCTGGCTCGTTGATCGGGAACTTAACACGTCCGTTACCATTGGTCATTACTTTGGACATCAACGCAGTATATTCGGTAGAAATATCTTTGTCATCGAAGCTCACTAAGTTGGCAAAGCCCATTACTTTAGCGTAATATTCTACCCAAGTATTCATTTCGTTCCAACCGACATTGCCCACCATGTGATCAATATATTTGAGTCCTACAGTAGTCGGGTTGTAAGGCGTTTTCCACGCCTGATACCCTGGCAAAAAGATACCTTTGTAGTCTTTGCGTTCTACAAAAATATGCACGGTATCACCATAGGTATGAATACCAGAGCGGACAACACGACCGTGTTCGTCTTCTTCTACCGTTGGCTCCATAAACGGTATTCCACCACGTTTGGTGGTTTCTTCATAAGCTTTGGTGGCATCGTCCACCCATAGCGCGACTACTTTGACGCCATCACCGTGTTTGTTGATGTGTTCCACTATGGGGCTATCCGCATTCATTGGAGTCGTCAATACTAGACGAATTCTATCCTGTACCAATACATACGAAGTTCTATCTTTTACACCAGTTTCCAATCCTGCATACGCCAGTTCCTGAAACCCAAAAGCAGTCTTGTAATAATGTGCTGCTTGCTTGGCATTGCCTACATACATTTCGACATAATCTGTACCGAGTAGTGGCAAAAAGTCTTCAGCAGCATCAAATATTTTCTCTATTCCTAAAGTAGCTTCTATATTTTTCATAATAAGGTTATTGTTGATGTTGCCCTCTTGGGCAATTGTTGAAAAATTGTTTGTTCGCCCTTTCTGGGCTCTGTTGATTTTTGCCTGCGGCAATTGTTTGAAAATTGTTATATCGTATAGTTGGCAAAAAAAAGTCTAAAAATCTACCAGTGCAGCGTTCTAGCATCTAGCAATCTAACACCAATCTACCAGCACAGCGTTCTAGCATCTAGCAATCTAGCACTAATGGTGCAACCAAGATAAATAATAATCAGGGTCTTCCATGGCTAAGGCGGCTTCTGTTATCTCGAAAGGTCGGAACGGATCAACCATGACCGCTAATTCTTCCGTAGATTCTACTCCTATACTGCGTTCGGCAGCTCCAGGGTGAGGTCCATGAGGAATCCCACCAGGGTGGAGCGTAATTTGACCTCGATTGATGTTATTTCTACTCATAAAATCGCCATCTACGTAGTAGAGAATTTCGTCCGAATCAATATTGCTATGGTTGTAAGGGGCAGGAATTGCCTTGGGGTGATAATCGTACTTGCGTGGGCAGAACGAACAAATCACGAAACCAGCAGCAGCAAATGTCTGATGTACTGGCGGTGGCTGATGCACTCGACCTGTAATCGGCTCAAAATCATGTATCGAAAAAATATAAGGATAATGAAAACCATCCCAGCCAATCGCATCAAATGGATGCGTAGCATAGGTGTACGGGAAAATCATTCCCTGCTTTTTGATCAATACCTCAAAATCACCTTCTTCGTCGTGTGTCTTTAGATTTTTGGGAGTGCGAATATCTCGCTCACAAAAAGGTGAATGCTCCATCAATTGCCCTTGGTCGTTCTGATAACGCTTAGGAAAACGAATGGGACTAAACGACTCAATAACTAACAAACGATTCTGTTCGGTCTCGAATGTTATTTGATAAATCGTGCCTCGTGGCAATACAATATAATCGCCGTACTCAAAGTCCAATTCTCCATAAACGGTCTGTACCGTTCCTTTGCCTTCGTGTACAAAAAGTAGCTCGTCGGCATCAGCATTTTTGTAAAAATAATTCATCTTTTCGCCCGTAGGAGCGGCTACACCCAAGTGCAAATCTTGATTGACCAACAGGGTTGTTCTACTTTCGAGATAATCGGGTGTAGGCTTGGCATCGAAGGTGCGGAGGGAAATTGCCTTCAAATTTTTTTTGACCGCAATCTTAGGTGCGACCGAGTAGGATTCGCCTATTGCCTTGACCAAAGTAGGCGGGTGGGCATGGTAAATCGTCGAGTAAACCGCCGAAAAACCCTCGGTACTGACCAATTCTTCTGCATACAGTTCGCCATTGGGCTTTCTGAACTGTGTATGTCGCTTGTGCGGGATTTCTCCCAATCGTGTGTAAAATGCCATGAGTATTTTTTTTGTCTGATACCAAAATTAACAAAATAGGAGCAGGTTGCCAATTATAAAGCAACTAGACCTGCTATTACAATACAAAAAAAAGCCTTTAGCAATGCTAAAGACTTCTATTTTTAAATTTTAGTAACTTTTTGGTCGGGGCGAGCATACGATAATCGAGCCTGTTGCTGTGGGCGATGATAAGCATCTAAGCCACTAATAGCAACTGTCTGAGCAGTATTCAAATCAACAAAACCATCGTCTGCTATTATTTCTGGTGGGAGTATCAGTTCGAGCACTCGACCCAAAACTAAGATCGTTCCATTAGCTTTGACAGGAATCGTTTCGACCAATTCCATTGCCATCTTGATAACAGACTGCTTGACAAAGGGAGCTTCAAAGTTATTGATGTATTCTTCTTCCAAGTCGGTTTTGTCAAATTCCGAAATATTCTCAGGGTACTTTGCTGAAGTGTGATGAGCATCTTCTATGATCGCTTGGTGGATATGATTGATGGTATAATACTTCGTATTAATAATATTGTCGTAGGTATTGCGTGCCACGGTAGTTGGTCGCATCACGACCCCAATCAAAGCAGGATTGGAACCAAAATGCGTTACCGAACTAAAAACAGCTACATTGCTAACGCCATTCTTACTTTTTGTGCCAATTAGGTTAGCGGACTTGTAGCCCGTAATACTGTTGATGAGATTGATACGATAGAGGTGTTCCATCTCTTCGATGTCGGCAGCTGTTATGCTAAGTGGACTCATTGTTTTCTTGTTTTTTTAGTACAATTATTCTTCCTCAAAAATGATTCGATCCAAGAATTGATCAAAGGTATCTTTTGCTTTTTGGGTGTTTTTTAAAGTTTTTCTGTAGGAAGAAGATGTTTTAAAATTAGATAGTGTCATATCAAACATATACAGCACATCCTCTATTAAGACATATCGGCGCCATTTATTTTCATACATTGTTCCTGTTTTATTGTATATGGGAATGCCAAAGAAAAATTGAACGATAGTTGCATCAGGAGTAGGACAGACAAATGATTGATCACAATAATAATACTTGTTTTTATATAGTTTTAGAGGATAGGTATTATCTATTTCACGATTTCTGTAATCCCATTGGATGTGATAAACGCCATGACTAAGCTTTTCTCTGATATTGTACCATTGGCGGAAGGCTAAAAAATAATCAGCAAATGGGAAGACATAAATTTTTTTCAATAAAGTAGCTTCTTCTTCCTGTTCTTGTTGATAACATTCCAACTCATAGGTGTCTTCAAGAGAATTTGCCGTAATCCGTATTTGTATATCAATATCGTCGTCAATTTCCTGATACCACCTTATTACTCTACTGTAGCGTTCTTGCATGTGCAATGCAAGAACGCTATCGCCTCCAATTTCTAGATGCGAAAGAGATGCTAAGACAGAAATATTATTAGACAACGGAACTAAGGTATCCGTTGGAGGATGCTGTGCCTCCATTTGGTTGAAAATACATAAGAAGCTAGCGATTAAAAGGATTATTTTCATGGCTTGATGATGGTGAGCCCCATACATGCGAAGTATTTTTGGAGTGTTTGGTAAGTGATGGTTTGTTTGGCTGTCTGAATGGCACTAAAGTTATATGCAGTCGTCTCTATTTCGCTTTGATAGGCGTGCAAATCTCGATAAGAAAGCCGTTGTTATCTCTTAAATAGCCTACTTTTTGTCCCCAAGGTTTTTCGGATAAAGGTTCAAATTCTGTAGCCCCTGCATGGATAGCCTTCTCAAAATCTTCTTCAATATTTTCGGTCGTAAACGCTAATTCTACTCCAAAGGGTTTTTCCGACCTGTTGATAGGTTCAAATCCTTTCTTGAAATTTGACTTTCCTAATTCTAGGGAAGCAAATGCAATGGTTGTTTCTCCTGAAATCAATTCTCCATAGTCACTTTCAGGCGTTACAAATTTTCTACTAAAGCCGAACGCTATTTCATAGAATTCAATGGTTGCGGTTACGTCTTCGACGTATAGTATGGTGTAGGCGTATTTCATGGGGTTGGTTTTGATTCTTTCCAAATACTAGATATCTCTTCAAAATCATTGTCGGTTAAGAAACCTTTCCAATAAGTATGCTCATATAAAAAGTCCTCAACATAAAATTTACTATTTGACATATCAAATCCTGCTTTTAGCATGATATTATCCCAATCTTCTTCTCCATAGCTATAAATCCAGCCTATTTGAATATTAACTTCACCACTATAGTATCCATCTTCACTCAAGAAAGGTTTATTCCCAAGTATTATTGTATTATCAACACAAGAATTTTCTATGTATTCTTTAATAAATAACTCTCTATCTATTAAATCTTCAATACGATTTATCTCGAAAACTTTTACGAAGAAGGTTTTCTTTCCTATAATCTTAAAATCATATTTCAAGGCATCAAAAGGCTCTTCAATTAATTCTACCTTTACTTTTAGGTTCTGTAAAAAATTAAACCATCTTTTCTTTAATTGTGCTAGCTTGAACGAACAAACAGAAAACTCTTTAAATTCTGTGAGGAATAATTCTTTGTCATACTTTTTGACTTTTTCTTCCCAATCTTTTTTTGACGCTCTAATTCTTTGTGGAGTTAAATTTAAACTTAGCTCTTTTTTTGTATGAGCTTCATCATGATGATTTAGGCAGAGAACTACTAAGTTTTCTTCATTATGACTTTTACTTGTATTCCATTCATTAATATGGTGAATGATAATTGGCTGTTTACTGTCTCGACAAACACAACAAGTACTTCTTGATTTTTGTAATAAACTGGTTACAATTTCATTAGGAATAGGAGGTCTCTTCTTGAATATTGAATTAATTTCAACTTCAGTTAAGCCAATTTTTTTTAATTGTTCAGATCCCAAAGTTGATAATGACTTTATTGTATATTTTTCCTTTACAAGAAAAGTAGCTTTTGTACTATCAATTCCTCTAGCTAGAAGTGCTTTCAGTGTCGAATTCATATTTTTCTTTTTACAAAGATATAAAGTATTTATTTTATGAGGGGTAGTTGTGTGAAATTTTTCATTCGAAACTGTAGGGATACTTCCCCACCTACAAAGACTTAATAACCCCCATTCCACCGTCCAAATGCACGACTTGCCCAGTCATCCAGCTAGAAGCAGGTGTGACCAAAAAGGTTGCCAACTGAGCGACATCTTCGGGCTGCCCAATGCGTTGGAGTGGGTGACGAGCGTCGGAAGCTTCGATTTGTTTTTCGTTGCGGAGTAGGCGAGCCGCCATGTCTGTCTGGGTGATAGAAGGAGCGATGGCGTTGACACGAATCTTGGGCGACCATTCGGCAGCAAGCGAACGTGTCAATCCCTCAATAGCACCCTTGGCGACTGCCACCGAAGCATGGAAGCCCATGCCAGTCTGCACGGCTACCGTACTAAAGAGAACAACAGCCGCTTGCTCGGCTTTTTGGAGAGAAGCGGCATAGCCTTGTAGTACTTTGACCGCACCCAATACATTGATTTCAAAATCAGACTGAAAGTCTTTTTCTTTCAAACTTTTGAATGGCTTCAAGTTGATGCTACCGGGGCAATAGATCAAGCCATTGATAGGTTCATCAATAGTGGGCAAATCGTCTTTCAAGATATCACAAGCGTGAAAGGTATAATCGCCGTCCCAATCGGGTGCATTGCGAGCAATAATATGAACTTGATTTCCTTGTGCTAGGAGTTGTTGAGCGGTTGCTTTGCCGATTCCACGGCTTCCGCCGACTACGATATATTGTTGTTGATCCATGGTATTAATTTTTTAGTTGTTTACTATTACTACTACATTTTTTACTGCAATACTTGACCGATTCCCAGTTCTTTTCCCATTTTTTTCGCCAACTAAAAGGGCGTTGGCAAACAGGACATATTTTTTGGGGCAAGTCGCTTTTCTTTTTGTTCGCCATCGCTTTTTGTTAGTGGAGTACTTCTAATAAACAATGGAAGGTCAGAAATGTTAAGTATCGTAAGACAAGAGGTTATTTTATTTGCTATATTAGCATATAAAATAATCTCTAACAACTCAAAATAAAAACCATGCGAAAGTTTGAATACAAAACGCTAAAAATACGAGTCAAAGGTAGTGTCTTCTCTAGTGTCAAACCACAGTCACCATCAGAAATAGATAGACTACTTAACAGTTGGGGGAGCGATGGTTGGGAATTAGTCAACACAGAACGAGTTTCTTGGCGAGATTATAGCACAGAAGATATGCTGTTCTTCTTGAAACGAGAAATTTGAACTAAGCAGCTACTTAGTCATAACAAAGAATCCAATCATAGTGTCCTAACTGCCTTTTTTGTGTTGCCAAATTGATATTTCCATCAATCAATCTTCGGCTGCTGCGTCCGTTGAGGGTCACAAAAACATCGGCTGTAACGATAGGATTGACCAAATGCTGTTGTTGCTCAAAGGTTGTTGCTAGATACTGCCCAAATTGCAAGATATGGTCAGGACGAATGGTCATTCTTTTTTCTTGAAAAGGCGTGAGGTAGTCGCTGTTTTCTATTTCCCAGCGACGATTGGACTGGCTATCTTGTACATAAAACGTAGCAATACCGTCTTTTTCTGCGAGCATGACCCACCACGAAAAACGATAGCCTTCTTCTGTCCAGATAGGATTGCAAGGATAAGCAATATGCCGAAAAGGCAACAGTAATTGCACCGCAAAATGCAAAACAGCTATTGGCATAAGCCAACTAAAAGCAGCAGTAGGCTTGCTAGTAGGGGAGGGCGGATTGCCGAAGCATTTTTGTAAAAATCTCTGGTGGGCTTCTGGAGCAAAAAATAAGGTAGTGGTACTAATCATTAAGAGCGGAAAAAGTCCAATATTTAAGAGCATTCCCGTAAGGGTATGAAACAGCAAAACGGCAGTATAAGCATACTTGCGTGTAGGGGCGTAGAGCAACCAACCGACAATGGTCAAATCAAAAAATAGTCCTGCCCAACTCATTAGGTAATGCACGCTTTGGTACTGAAAAAGGCTACCGATTAGCGGAAAATCGCTTGCCTGCAAGAGCCAAATTTTGAGCGGCATGGCTGCCAATATCCAATCTGCATTCATTTTGGCAATAGCTGCCCCCAAATAAATAATAGCAATTTGTAGCTGAAAAATACTAATTTGCCATTGTGGAATCGTGGTACGTACTAGGCTAGGCTTCCGCCAAACGTCAAGGCTGTAAGCAGCATGGGCAGGCAATACCATCAAGAAGCAGCCAAGTATAGAAATGGCATAATAGTGATTGATATAATTGGTGGCATCAAGCAGGTGCAAGTAACTAAAACTAGCAACCAAAGCTACGATACTGAGGCGATAAAATCCACCCAAAATAACACCCACGCTCGCCACTAACCAAATTCCATAGAGAATATAAATGCCTTGGTCACCGACATAACCCAGCCATTCTAAGCCATAATATTTGAAAAAAAAAGTAGGCTCGGTATAGCGTTCCGCAATATCATTTTTGAGTATAGAACTAATGCCTCCGTAGAGGAGCATCAAGCCAAATAATATTCGATAGACTACAAGGGGAGCAATGGAAATTGATTTTTGTAGCATCGGTATGAAGTTTTTGAGAGAGTTACTTTGCTAGCAATTCATCGACTAAACGGCGTACGCCTGTCGTTGCTTTATCTTGTATGATACGCAGGTTGGGCGCATGAACAGCGGCAGGATTAGCATCTACAAAATACTTGTCGCTGTTGGTGGGAACATAGTCAATGAGTCCAGCAGCAGGATAGACCTGCATAGATGTCCCTACAATAATCATAATATCGGCTATGGCACACAATTCTGCGGCTATCTCTATCATGGGGACTGCCTCGCCAAACCATACAATATGTGGACGGAGTTGGCTGCCTTTTTCGCATTTGTCTTGGTCGGTTACGTCACCGTCCCAGTCATAAACCAAATTGGAGTCGATGGTGCTACGTACTTTTTTGAGCTCGCCATGTAGGTGTACAATACGGCTAGAACCTGCCCGTTCGTGTAGGTCATCTACATTTTGTGTAATGATACAAACCTCATATTTTTGCTCTAATTCTGCCAATGCTTTGTGTGCTTCGTTGGGCTGCACGGTATGCAATTGAGCTCGACGCTGATTGTAAAAATCCTGCACGAGCGTTTTATTTTTTTGCCAACCTTGTGGCGAAGCCACTTCCATGACATCGTGTCCTTCCCAAAGTCCGTCGGCATCTCTAAACGTTTGGATACCGCTTTCGGCACTGATGCCTGCGCCAGTCAACACGACTATTTTTTGCTTTTTCATGGAGTTGTTTTTATGAGATTAGACAAAGAGTCATTACTAATACAACGCATCTTTTTCGTGCTTGTACAAGGATGTCAACACGACTTGACCAACGGCATTAAGGGTGTGTTTGCCAATAATATCCATGTTGTCTTGTTGCGTATGCCAATAAGCCCCAAAAGTACCGTTGTGAGAAGGGCTAGTGGGCAAATTGATAATATCAATGGTAGGGATTTTGGCAATATCGTTGACATAAACATGGTCATCTATCAAATCTTGTGCTCTATCGGTCACGAACAAATCGCTGTAGCCCAATGAGCGAGCTTCTCGCCATACGGCTTGATGTACCGCAGGTGCGCGCTTGCTCGATACGCCTTCCATTGGGAAGCGAGCATTTTTGGAACCCGCCATATCTAACAAAATGCCAAATTGTGGCTTAGCTGCCATGGTGTGCATATTTCTACTCCAGTACTGCGACCCCAAACACCAACTCTGCTCTGCAGGGCGAGGAGAGCGAGATTCTCCCTGATCTTCTGCATCAAAAAACACAATATCTAGTCCTACATTCAAGTCGTTGGCTTGTGCTACGACACGTGCTATTTCTAGAAATATGCCAACACCACTACCGCCATCATCTGCACCTAAACCAGGTTTATCTGGAAATTCAGCATCTTGATCCGTTATTCTACGAGTGTCCCAGTGGGCACACAATAGCACTCTATTTTTGAGTTCAGGTTTGTAGCTACCAATGATATTTTTGATGCCAATGGTTTTGGAATCCCAACCATCAATAACGGCTTCCTGTACTTGTGTTTGCCAACCAAAAGCAGCCAATTTGCCTTCTATCCATTTGGCGCAAGCCGCATGAGCGTCTGTTTCAGGTACACGAGGACCAAAGTCAACCTGTGTTTGTATGTACTGATAAGCACTATCCTTATTGAATACAGGAATCGTGACTTCGACTGCTGGTATCGGCTCAGGAGTAGGTGGCGTCACGGGCTTGTCGGGTGTACAGGCTACCAAAAACAAAGCAAAAGTAGCAGCAATAGTAAGTTGAACGATAGACAATTTCATTGTCAATAGATAATTAAGAGTGTGATAAATTAGGAAGTGGCTACGGGAGCTACTGCCAATCGTAAACTGTGAATAGGTTGTAAGCTGTGGTCTCTAGAATATTGCTTTAGCACAATCTTGTATTGACCTGCTACATCAAACACCGTATTGATGATAAATGGAATATTGTAGGTGCAAATTTCCCCGCTACATTCGCCTAGCCATTGCCCTTTTTTGGTTGCCAAATCCAACGAGCTGACCTGTTTTTGAACTAGTCCATTCGGACCATAAGTTTCGACCAAACAGTATATATTTTGATAGTTATAGCTGGTTTCGTGTGCTACTTCCAAGAATATATTGTACTGCTGGCTAGTGTCCGCTATCTCAAAGTCAAATACTATTGAGTCACTATCTAGCCACTGATGATCAGCAATTTCGACCGTTTCGTCATAGATGTTGTTGGAGCAGCTGACCAAGCCACTACCCAATACGAAGAGTAGCAACCAGCCTGCTAATTGAGCGGCAAAACGTGGTTTAGTCTTTCTTAGTGTTGTCATTATTGGTCGGCTTGTTAGTCGTTGGTTTATTCGTTTTTTTATTTCTATTACGGTTTCTATTCCTGTTTTTGTTACGGCTTTTTGGCTTGTTTTCACTGTTGCCTTCTGTTGGTTTGTTACCCTCTTTTTTAGGAGCGTTTGTATTGGTCGGCTTATCAGTTGTTTTTTTAGTATTCGGACGATTATTTTTTGATCTAGGTTTATTTCTAGATTTTGGTCTAGGTTTTTTGTTCTCGTCTTTCTTGTCTGTTGATTTCTTGTCGGAGGCTGTTTTAGCTGCCTTCGTATTGTCTTTATCTTTAGAGCGGCTCGATTTGTTGCGTGATCTATTTCTAGAATTGCCGCCTTTTTTCTTTTTCTTTTCAAATGGGCGAAGCTCCAATACA
Source organism: uncultured Saprospiraceae bacterium (assembly GCA_937139495.1). GTDB lineage: Bacteria > Bacteroidota > Bacteroidia > Chitinophagales > Saprospiraceae > Aureispira. The sequence continues at coordinate 167,388 of CAKZQC010000025.1, forward strand.
CCATCAATATTATCGACAAATTCAATCTCTTTTTCTTGGACTTTGACAGGCTCTCGTTTTGTTTTGATGTCCAACAAATGCTGTGGGTGAACGCCTTGTTCGTTTAGCCCTTTGAGTTCCCAAACTTGTTTGGTCGATAGCTGGTGAATCTCGGACATGCCCAAGTCATTGCGATAAGCATAGTACATGATACGCTTAAAAATATCGGTTTTGATGAGGGTAGCCGTTCCTTTTTTGGTGTAGATTTTATCTACATTTTTCGGAAACTCTTTGATGACTTCCAAGTAGGTGTTCAACTCATAGTTGAGGCAACATTTGAGGCGACCACACTGTCCTGATAGCTTCGATTGATTGATCGCTAAGTTCTGATAACGAGCCGCAGCCGTAGAGACCGATTTGAAATCGGTCAACCAAGTAGAGCAGCACAGTTCTCTACCACAAGCACCGATACCACCGATACGGGCAGATTCTTGGCGAGAGCCAATCTGACGCATTTCTATTTTTACTTTAAATTCTTTGGCGTAGGAGCGAATCAAATCTCTAAAATCTACTCGACCATCTGCTGTATAATAGAAGGTAACTTTGCGTTGATCGCCTTGATATTCGACATCACCGATTTTCATATCCATACCCAATCCACGTGCAATAACTCTTGCTTGAATGAGGGTTTCGTGTTCGGAAGCTCTGGCCGAAGTTAGTTTTTCCATGTCGCGTTCGTTGGCTACACGGAGTATGTTGGGCAATATAGTATTGGCTTTGACACGGTGTTTATGCAATTGCAGCTCCACCAATTCGCCCATTAGTGATACTTGTCCTACATCGTAGCCACCAGCGGTACTTTCTACCGCTACATGGTCGCCTGTGGCGATGTGTACATGTGCTGGCTTTTTGTAGATTTCTTTTCTAGCTCCTTTCTTGAAGCTAATTTCGACCATATCGTATGCCCCATAATCGGGCAAATCAATATGAGCCAACCAGTCAAATGTATTCATTTTATTGCACCCACCTGTAGAGCAATTTCCCTTGCTACCACAACCTGCGGGGGTACCGCTTCCTCCACTCGAACAGCTCGAACATCCCATTTGTATCTATATATTGTAACAGCCTCAGCTGCTGGATTCTTTTAATAAAATTTTAGTAACACCAAAGGAACTATAATGTTAGTTTTATTGCTCTATGGTGTCTAAGCGAAGTTGTTTTTCAGTATGAAATTAGACCATATACAACAACTTTATAAGTATTGCCGTAGCAATACTATACTTCTATACTAATCTACAAAAATAGTAAAAATAACTAGAATTACAGGTTTGTACATCGGTTTGATGCCGCTACTGACGGAATTATGATAATTTTAAAGCCTTAGAATTGCTGCAAAAGCCATTTTCGAATCGTTGGAGTCAAACCATTTGCGGTCTCAATAGCCGTTCGCAAAGCTGCTGTTGCTTTGAGGTCGTAAGAATTATTGCGCAGCAATTTGAGCATATAAGTAACTACGGTTTGATAATATTGTCGATGATAACCGACCACTTCCTTGCGGTACAGATATGTTTTGAGGCTGTGCAATAGGGATTCGAGAGCATCCAGCTCTTGCGTTTCATAATAAATTTGAGCCAAAAGTATTTTGCTCGACAGCAAACGCAAAATGTCCTTGGTGTCTATTTGAGCCAATAAGGTCTGTGCTTTGGCGTATTTTTTTTGAGCATAATAGAGTTTTGCCCAGCACTCTTTGACTACACCTTGCTGATATTCTTGTGCAATATGGGTTTGGTATTGCTTCATAAACTGCTCCACCCAATTGTATTTTTGTATCGAAATGCCAATGCTGACAATGTTATTGTAGGTGAAGGCAGAAAGTTGATTGTCGACCAACAAAAATCCCTCTCGAATACCTGTTTGGTAGAGTTCAAATGCTTTTTGGAGGTGCCAATCCGAACCTGTATTGAGCCGCTTAATGGTATAATTAATTGCCAATAAATACAAATCTCGCACTTCTGGAGCTGGAAAAAGTGTGCGATGCTTTTCGAGTTCTTGCATCATTTGCTCAAAATAATGGTCGTTTTGCTCAATTGCCGTCAAGGACAAATAGCAATAATAATAAACAGCAATAGCAGGAATAGATAAATGATTGGAGTCGGCTACTTGTGCTAGCACGACCTCCAACATACGAGGTTGATAATCCATCTGGAAGACCACCAAACGAGAATAGAGCAAACAGGCACGCCTCAACTTGTCAGCAAAATACTGTACATCTAAGGTGTCAGATAGTTCTTGCAGATTGAGCGGACTGGTGCGCTGGGCAGTTTCGGCTTGCTCATAAATAATCGTTTCCAACTGATACTGTTGGCGTAGGGTTTGCCAATTTTGTGCTGGCTGCTGTTTTAGTAGCTTTTGAGCCTGTTGTAGGTATAGGTCGAGTAGGTCATGGCATTGCCTTTCGGCAAAACTATCCAATAGTAGTAGTGCAGCCTGTGTTGGTTGCTGTTGCAGTTGTTGATATTGCAGAAAATGCTCTAGATTACGTTGCAACTGAAAAATAATTTGTCGCATTTTGCCATCTTTATAAGCTACCTTTGGGTAAATGGCTTGCCATGCTGCTTGCTTGGATAGTTGCTCTGGTCGCTGTAAGTATTGCCATACAAAATCATACAACAGCTTGACATCTGTACGCTTGTTGTGCATGGGCGAATCAATCCAATAGCGAGCATTTCTTTTGTCTTTGGCAGAAAATGTTTGTACAATCTTTAATAATTGAGTATTTATCATTTTTTCTGTAAACTTTTTTTGAAGTCTAATATAGGTTTAATATAGGATAGCGTGTGCTTTTTAGCACAAATATTATAAACAATTAAGAATAATTGTAGTTGTTGAGCTAATTTATTTTGTTCAATTTTGTACTATCCGAAATACACAAAAATAAGAGGTTTTAGATAGGCTCTTACACTTTGTTCAAATAACAAAATATTATTATGAATTACTACAAAATATTATCACTTACGTTATTATTATCCATCGGCTGCAATAGCAGCATTTTAGCCCAATGGTGGCAGGTGCAATACAGCAGCGACACGCTGGGCTGGGGAACCTCGCCCAGTGTACAGTCGATGGATGTACAAACTCTATCCACAGGCGACTATCTAGTAGCAGGCATTGCAAGCTTTCCGACAGGAGCACCTAGAGATTATCCTACGCTTACTAAGCTGGACGACCAAGGTGTCATCGTATGGAACAAGCAGTATTTTTCGGCTAATAATGCCATTGCGGATTATACTAAAGCAAGAGTTGCCTTGTCTAATACTGGAGCTATATATATGGCAACGACAGAGGCTACTCAATTAACTATTTTGCGTCTAGATGCTCAAGGAGATACGACTTGGACAAAAAAACATGACTACTCTTCCCTTGTGCCGACTACCTTTTTTGTGAGTGCGATGCAATGGACGGCTACAGCAGATGGCAACTTTGTGTGTAGTGTGGGAGGGCATACCAATGTAGGAGGTGCTCCTGGACCTGACTTATTAACAGTTGTTTATAAGATTGACCCTTTGGGTAATGTTATTTGGCAAAAAGTGTTTGAGGATTTTCTAGCACAAGACATTCAAAATACATTAGATAATAATTATGTCATAGCAGGTAGTTATTATCAATCTTCGAGGGGTGCTATCTACAAGATAAATTTATTAGGAGATAGTCTTCGATTAACTACGGTTGCTTCAGGATTGGGTTATAATAGCTTTAAGAGTATTGCTGTTATGCCCGATAGCGGTTATATCGTAGCTACAGAACAGAGTGGTGTGGTAGGAAATACACCCGTTTTGGTGCGCTTAGATAGCGTGGGAAATATTGGCAGCAATATTTATAGTCGCATTGGTTATACAGGCGAAATGCGTTCTGTGGTGTATGATGCAACGAGTCAAGAACTAATAGCGACAGGAGCTATTATGATCTATAATGCGATTGCTGCTAGAGGACAGAATCATGCTTTTGTGGAGCGAATGAAATTGGACAGTAGTGATTACCAAAGTAGAATTTTTGGACAAAACAGTCCAAGTAGTAATAATGGAACCTATCATAGTGTTGCTAATTCGATTGGCGCTACCCAAGGAGGAGGGTGTATTATGGTGGGGAGTTTTTCTCAACAATTCGGCTACGTCGTTAGTCTGGATAGCTTCTTGAACTCTGGAGAGTCTCGACGTGTTATTACGGGTAATCTCTTCTACGATAGCAATTATGATTGTATCAATAACAATGAACGCGGTGCAGATCAATGGGTAGTTCAAGCAAGAAACAATAACCAAACGTATTATGCGACCACCAATTCGACTGGTGGGTATCAATTTAGCATCGAGGATACGTCGGCTGTGACCGTCCAAGTCATCGCACCCAATGCCCTTTGGGCAGCTTGTCCAGATAGTGTCTTATTACCTTTGGTAAATGATAATCATCGTGACATACTCGATTTTGGTGTGCAAGCACAGGTTAGTTGCCCTAGTTTAACTGTCGATATTTCTACGCCATTTTTGAGAAGATGTAGTACCAATACCTATCAAGTTCAGTATTGCAATCAAGGAACAGCCGATGCACTGCAGGCTTATATAACTGTTGATATAGACACTTCTTTGCAAGTATTGAGCAGTAGTATTCCTTATACACAATCAGGGACACTTTTTACCTTTATGGTGGATACTGTTGCATGGAGCGATTGTGGCAATTTTACGATACAGACGCAAGTTAATTGTACCGCTTTTTTGGGGCAACAACATTGTGTTACGGCACATATTTATCCTGATAGTAGCTGTAGTAATGCTAGCCCCATTTGGGATGGTTCTGATATAGAAGTAATTAGTACTTGTTTGGGTGATAGTATGGAGTTTGTAGTGAAAAATAGAGGAGTGGGAGCGATGAATGTAGCGCGCCAATACTATGTGACCGAAGATCATGTTATGTTACGTCGCAGTCCTTACCAACTAGGTTCAGGGGACAGTCTAGTCTTTGTATTACAGACCACTGGTGCAGCCTTTAGATTGCAAGCCGAGCAAGACCCGAACCACCCTAATAGTAGCTTTAGTGCTACTATACAACCACGTTGTTACAATTCAAATCTAGGAACAGCTACCAATCAATTTGGTGTATTGGGGCAATATCCCGAAGATGATAGCCACCCTGCTATTTCTATTGATTGTCAGCAAAATAGAGGGTCGTTTGACCCAAATGACAAGCGTGCTGCACCCGTTGGTTATGGTAGTAGTCATGCCGTATTGCCCAATAGTGATTTGGAGTACCACATTCGTTTTCAGAATACAGGAACAGACACGGCGTTTTTTGTAACCGTTATTGATACTTTATCTACTCATCTAGATCCTAGTACGCTAGTGATGGGAGCGAGTAGCCACGCTTATACTTGGAAGCTCAAAAGCAATGGTGTTTTGGTGGTACAATATGATAATATATTGCTGCCTGACAGCACGACCAACCTAACAGGTTCCAATGGGTTTATTAAGTTTAAGATTGCTCAAAAAGCAGATTTGCCACTCGGTACGATTATCGAGAATCAAGCGGCTATTGTATTTGACCAAAATGCTGCCGTGTTGACCAATACCATTTTTCATACGGTAGATAGAAATTTTATTATAGATGCCGTTGATGTATTGCCAAACGATTTGTCAATCAATAACATAGATGTATTTCCTAATCCTGTACTACAACAAACTACAATTGTGCTAGAAGGAGCTAGCCTTCAAGAGGTAGAATTGACAGTAGTCGATGCACTCGGAAGGGTAGTGGATAGACAAACCGTAGCAGGGCAAAATACTTTGACCTGGAGTCGCAAATCACTTTCGTCAGGTGTTTATTTTATGCAAATTAAATCGAATAACCAACTGATAGGAACGGCTAGAATGCTATTGCAATAAGCTAAAAGAGTAAATCAATTATCTAGATATAGGAGTAATAGCGATTTTGCTATTACTCCTTTTTGTATTCGGAATAGTACCAATCTACGCCCCAGTCTTTGACTTCTATCAGTTCTAGTGCGGTAAGATTGACGGTGGCAGTGATGGCAAATTTTCGAGTAGGCTGTAGCCAAATGTTATCTTGCGAGAGTCGTAAGGTAATGTGATTTTTTGCGACGAACCAAGTACCTGAGTAGGTGTGAATAATACGCCCATTTTGGTCAAGTAAATGATAATAAAAAGTACTATCGGAGAGTAGTTCTATTTGGTCATGTCGAGCCCTAGAAGGCGTAGGAGAAAAGGTATATTTGCCAAAAGCCCTTTGGGTGGCGATAGCTTGATTAGTACTATTTTCGACTGCCAAATAATCTAAGCGATAACGTTTGTCCAGTTCACCAAAGTGATATTCGGCATGCCAAATTTCGTTGCCATCTCTGGCATAAACGATGTGCAATCCGTGCCATTTGCCTTTGATATTGCATTCGGTATCGCTTTTCATGCTGCCATCTAAATAGAATTGCTGCACAAAAGCAGCACGACCAGTATTGTAATACGCCAACGCTAGGCGGTTGGTGTCTTGCTTGTAATAAACTTCGTAGTATCCTTTGGGTAGCCCTTCGGGCAATACCAATAAGCTACTGTCGCTCTCCATAGCAGTACTGAAGTGATAATAATTGAATTGCCTCAAATAGATTTTGTTGAGCTTCAAATCATCTTTTGACAGGGTATCTAAGGGCAAGTAGTCATATTGAGCCAACAAGATATTAGCCGAAAGGCAACTCAAAAAAAGTATAAAAAAACTAAATTTCATAAGGATAAGATTGAATACGAGTAGCCAACTACAAAAAGTAAACCCACTCTTGCATCAAGCAGGAGTGGGTTTGTTATTGTTGCATTAACAAAACTTCAATTTTGTCAATGGTTACGTATTTTTATTTGATACCGTGCATCCATTTAGTGATTACAATAGAAGCAACCATTAATAGAATACCTGATGCTACAGCTATCAGTCCTAAGTTATTGAAGATAGATAGCGCCAACTCAAGTGATTCTTCTGGTGGTGTGCCTTCTGGTACTACAGTCAATTGAGCAATCGTTTTACCTGCTTGGTGAGCGAAAGAAGAACCCATCATCCAGAATCCCATCACAAAACCAATGATTTGAGTAGGTGCTAATTTAGTTACCATAGACAAACCTACAGGCGATAATGCTAACTCTCCCAAAGTATGCAATAGGTACAAGAATACCATGAACATCGGTGCAACTAAACCATCAACAGCAGTTCCTTTAGATAGATTCAATACCAAAAATCCAAGACCTAAAAGGAGTAATCCAATACCAAATTTGACGGGTGCAGATGGTTCTTTGTTAGCTTGTGCTAGCTTGACCCAAATCCAAGAAAAGATAGGAGCAAAAAGCATGATAAAGAATGGATTGAGCGAGTTGAACATCGCTGCATTCAAGTAGTCGTTCGGGCGTACATTGTTGATTGTAAATACAGTCAATGCACTACCTGCTAGCTCGAAGAATGTCCAGAATATAATCGTAAAGAAGAATAGAGTAACAATTACCCATATTCTCTGACGTTGTACTTTCTCATATTGGAAAGAGCTAAACAAGAGGTAAGCGACCATCGCAATACCAATCCCGCCAATACCATAATCCAATACATCGTTGTTTCGGATAAGCATATAGAAGAACGGAATAGCCAAAAGAGTACCCAGATAAATAATCCAATCCACAGGAAGACCAGCTATTTTTGGTGTTACTGGGTTAGGGACTAATTGGAAACGCTCTACTTCATCTTCTGATAAGTCTTTAGGAGCTTCCTCTATAAACATATTGTTGTCCAATAGATCTTCCATTGGTTCATTATTTTTGCTATCTGGGTTTTGGCTGTCAACAGTGCCTCCCATAGAACGCACCAAGTGAGGCGCATGTCCTTTGTCTCCAAGTACACCTGTTTTTTCGGCAACAAAAAATATGATAAGACCGACTAGCATACCAATACCAGCTAAACCAAAACCATAATGCCAACCGAAGTTAGGGTCTAAGCCCAATGCACCACAAGTCAAACCAGACAAGAATGCTCCAATATTGATACCCATATAGAAGATGGTAAACGCACCATCACGTCTTGGGTCAGTTTTGGCGTAGAAGGTACCAATCATACTAGAGATATTGGGTTTAAAGAAACCATTACCCATAATCAAGAGTGTCAAAGCAGTCAAGAAAATAAGTTCGCTTTCGAATACCATCAAGAAGTGTCCTAACATCATCAAGAAAGCACCCCACATAATTGCTTTGCGATAGCCCATAAATTTTTCGGCAAGAAGACCACCTACCAACGGAGTCGCATACACCAATCCACCATAAGCACCATAGATACCATAAGCGTCACTAGTCGAATAATCCATAATATTGCTGGTCATATAAAGGACTAACAAAGCACGCATTCCGTAGTAAGAGAAACGTTCCCACATCTCTACGAAGAAGAGATAAAATAAGACTTTTGGTTGTGTTTTTCTGTTGGTAGCGATAACAAAGGCTATCCAAACGCTACAGAATACCCAAGCAAGACCCATTACTGCATATTGACCCATAATATTTTACTTTATTGTTTTTTTGTTAAATTAACATCAATTGAACTAGTGTTTTGTCCAATAGCCAACAATATAATAAAATATAGCTAACAATACATTCTCACAGGATTGTAAAATGAACGGAATCTTAAAAAAAAATGTTGTAGGAAATTCGCAGTAGTCCGAAACTACTCAAGGAAAATAAAAGGCAGAACCGTTATTTCTTGCGTACTGCTTGTGCTTCTTCGAGTAGGGTCTCTTCTGCGTTTTCTGGTTCTATGTAGCTGTATTTGCCTTTGCCCCAGTTAGCAAGTTCGTTCAAGAACACCTTGTTATGGTTGTACTCTTTCTGAGAGAAATAGAATACACTCAAGAAGGTACTGTTATTGCGGCTACGTGCCGCTTGCTTAATCTTGCGCTTGGTGCTTCCTTGTACTTTGAACCCACCATCAGTCGCCAAAATAATACGGTTGTTGCCATTTGCAATGTAGCTCTTCTGAGCAATGGCATATGCCAAATTGATACCGACATTCGCATTGCTAACGCCTTCCGTTTTTAAGTTGGCTATTGCCAATAATATACTGTCCTTGAGCAGGGCAGAAGTAGGCGGAAGCAGTATTTCTGCTTTAGTCGAATAGGTGATAAGCGTAATGTTGTCTTCTTCGCGCATCAAGTCAAGTAAGTAGCGGAGTGCTTCCTTGAGTAGCGGCAGTTTTTCGGGGGTATCCATCGAAGAGGATATGTCCAATAAGAAAATTAGATTGTTAGTGGCATAACCGTCCAAACTTGGTTCTACCTTGACTTGTGCCAAAGAGTCTAATCGTAAACTGTCTTGTTTGGCTGCTTCCAAGCTATCTACTTTGGCACGTTGTGCCAATATTTCTTTGAGAAACTCCTCGGCATCAGGTATCGAATCGTTATTAAATTCGGCGTAAGCAGGTATGTCAGGATAAATAACAGCAAAAAGAAACGGCATTTCGTGCTCCAATAGCCAGTAAGTACTGCTATTTTTAATCATATTATTGAATACCGTAACCATACCATTGCCGTAGCGATTGTATCGGCTCAATAGCTGATTATTATAATAATAATGGCTAGGGTCGTGATATAAGTTTTGATAAGCGGGGGCTTGCAGATACGCTCTAGCTGCCGTTGAGATGGTATTGGCATTTTGCCAAATTTTATCAAAACGCTTATGAGCCGACTGAATTGAGTTTGGGTCAACAGGAATATCTTGGAGCAAGGCTATTTGTTTGCCCTTGAGGGCTAATAATAAGCGTTGTTGTTCTGCCAACTCCATTCCCAAAGATTTGCTAGCATCTTTGGCTCGTACGGATTTAATAATTCGTTTGGATTGACTCAGAAGGGGCTGTAGTTCAGTGATTAATACTAAATAGTTGCTATCAATAACAGGGCGTTTGTAGCTGCTCATGATAGTCTGCAAACTCCAATAGAGTTTTTCTTGTAGCGTAAAAATATCATAATATAATACTTCTACTCTCCGCAGGATTTTGTAACCTTTTTGGAGGACACTGTCTTGGCGGTACTCTTCTGTCGCTACATATTTGGCGAGCGTACTTCGGCTGCGTTCTATTTCATCGACTACGCTTAGTACTTTGCCTATCAGTTGGAGTGGTTCGCCTCTTTTGTCGTAGGGGATATTGATATTTTCGTTATAAATAGCATTAAATAATTCCCGAGGATAAACAGGGAAATATTTGTAGTTGGTCAATACATCTTCTTTGATATAAACAATACTATCCGCTTTGTCTTCCACAAAGTTGTTGAACTGCTCGTTGATTTGTACAAAATCTTGATACATGATATTGACACCAAAAACCACTTCATTCGAATAGTTCAAGTAGTTGTTGAGTGCCTTGGCAGTAGCTTTGGAAATCACCTGAGCTTGCAGTGGCAAACTTAGGCACAAGCCAAGCAGGAAGGTGTAGTAGATATGGAAAGAATAAGATTTCATGGAAATGTTTTTCTCTTAGCAGAAGTCGATTGGTATTAAAATAATATGTTTGATATTAAATAATTTCTTCGCTAGCAAGAAAGAAAAAAGCAGCCCAGATGATTCAAGTGTAGAATCAAAAAAAGCATTAATATTTTTGATGAAAAAAAGATTAGAGTAAAAAAAAATTGCTAGGTATTACAACTCGCAAAATTTCTGCCAAGACTGTACGGTGAGTTGTTCTGTTAGGTTTTCGATGTAATAACTACCTGATGCAGGGTCAATAACTCTGCCTAAGTAACTCTCTGTTGTCAATAAGTGTTGCAAATTGCGTCCAATTCTTCTCGAAAAATCGTCGGCTTCTTCCCAACCTGTACTAGGGCAAACCATTAGACTGTGTACGCCACCCATGACAGCGGACATCGCTTGAGTAGTAGCCGTTATCATATTCCAATAAGGGCTCTGCTGCTGCATACTCAAGGTCGTATTGGCGTGTATGTAAGGATAATCTGGCTTCTTGACATTGTAGGCTTCTAGCATGGCTAACCACAATCGTTTGAATGCTCGAAACTTGGCGATTTCTACAAAATAATGCTCGCTAGTATAAAACTCAAAACGAAACAAATCAATGATTTGTACCATCGGCACGTTATTTTGCCTCAAAAAATCAATCCAAATACTAGTTTTGTAGAGTGCATCTGCCAAACTATCGGTTGTATTTTCTTCGATAGTGATCGTGATAGGCTGAAAAGAAGCAAATTGGTTGCCTTTGTCAATGTAATTCAACAGTTGATTGTGGAGTAGATTATGTGCCGAACTATTGATATTCCAACTGCCTCTCCACTTGTTTATATTAGGAAGCTGCAGCAGCTCTTCTAGCACTTGATTGGGTTGGAGGGCGATGCCCTTACCTTCTAAATGTATCGGAACGAGTTCCAGCAAAATATCTTTCCAGAGAACGGAGAAGTCAGCTGTAGTTGGTAATACTTCTAGCTCAAAATAGAGTGCTTGCACGCCTTTTTGGAGCGCTTTTAGAGCTTGTTTGTTGGCAAGTTCGTAATCGTCTCCAACATGTATTTTTTCGGTGATATACCACTCGTTGGCAGTGCTCGTGTCGATCGTGCCTAACAAGTGGGTTTGTACATCTTTCTGGCGTACCAATGGACTAACTGTCACGCCTTCTTCCAATTGCCAATCCAAGGAATGGGCAGGTTGTCCTTTGAGATGCTTCTCAATAGCAGCAATCCACTCTTTCTTATTGATGGGGTTAAATTCGGCTAGTAAGTGCTTGTTTTTCATGATTTTATGCAATTGGTAAACGGAAAAATATGTGTAATGGAGCAAGCTATATAGTGTACTTGCAATAAAAGGCTATCAGTAAGTATAACAATAAATAGGTTAGGTACAGCTTGTAAACCTACAAAAATGTTCCGCAATATAGAATTTTATTTCAGCTTTGATAATAGAGAGACCTACAAAACTATTAGTAGTACTAAGCAATACTATATATAGTATGAACAATTTTGATAAAAAATAGGTTGTTATTTTTTAGTCCTATTCAAAACGATTAACTTGCTGCAATTAAGAGCAACTTAAAATCTAATAACCTCTATTGCACAAAATAATAACAAACATTTCATCAACGATCGCCAATATATGAAAGTTATCATACCCGTAGCAGGGGCTGGCACACGCCTCCGACCACATACCTACACGCAGCCCAAGCCGCTTATTCCAGTAGGGGGCAAGCCGCTTATTGCTTCTATTATTGACCAATTGCAAGAGGAGGCAGAAATAGAAGAGTACGTATTGGTGATTGGTTATTTGGGCAACAAGATTAGAGCCTATATCGAGGAGCTATATCCACATCTCAATATCACATTTCTATACCAAGACGAACGCTTGGGATTGGGACACGCTATCTGGGTAGCGGCAGATTCTTATGCAGATGCTAGCGAAGTATTGATAGTACTAGGCGATACGATTGTGGAAGGTGACCTCAAAAGCCTGCTCCAGCAGCCACACTCTTGTTTGGGTGTCAAAAAAGTAGATGACCCTAGAGAATTTGGCGTAGCAGAGACCAACGATAACGGATTTATAACTAAAGTGGTCGAAAAACCTCGGATACCTAAATCCAATTTAGCACTGGTTGGTATTTACAAAATATCCAATGTTCCTGCACTACAAGAGGCACTTAGTTATATTGTAGAAAATAAAATACGAACACTGGACGAATATCAGTTGACTGATGCGCTCATGTACATGATAGAGCAGGGCGTGAAGTTTACCGCTTTTGAAGTAGATAACTGGTATGATTGCGGCAAGAAAGATATTCTACTAGCAACCAATGCCGTACTTCTCAAGCGTAGAGGAAATGCAACTTATACACTGCCCAATTTTGAAAATACGATTATCGTGCAGCCTGTGAGTATTGGCAAAAAATGCACCATCAAAAATTCGATTATAGGACCCAATGTAACCATTGGCGATAATTCAACGCTAAATTATGCGATTGTCCGAAACTCGATTATTGGCAATTATGCTTCGATAGAAGAAGCGGTATTGCACAAGTCGATTATTGGTAGCGATGCGTCTATCAAAGGTCTGAGCCAAAGCCTTAATATTGGCGATAATACAGAAATTGATTTTTCCTAAAAAAAAAATGACAACATTATTATGCAAAAAGTAAAATCCTATCAGGACAAAAATAAGGAACGCTACCTAGAGGAGCTATTTGATTTGCTTCGTATGCCATCTATTAGCGCAGATTCCAAATACAAAAAAGACGTTATCCAAACGGCAGAATTTGTTAAGGATAGCTTGATCAAAGCAGGAGCTGATAAGGTAGAATTGTGCCAAACAAAGGGCTATCCAATTGTATATGGCGAAAAAATAATAGATCCTAATTTGCCTACCGTTTGTGTCTATGGTCACTACGATGTACAGCCACCAGACCCATTAGAGTTGTGGGAGTCGGGACCGTTTGAGCCCGTTGTCAAGAAAACGGAATTGCACCCTGATGGAGCTGTTTTTGCTCGTGGTGCTTGCGATGACAAAGGACAAATGTACATGCACGTCAAAGCATTTGAAAGTATGCTTGCTACTGATAGTTTGCCTTGCAATGTCAAGTTTATGATAGAAGGAGAGGAAGAGGTCGGTTCGGATAACCTAGAGCCTTTCTTGCGTGAAAATGCAGAAAAACTAGCCTGTGATGTTATTCTTATTTCGGATACAGGCATGATTGCCAATGACATACCTTCTATTTGTACAGGATTGCGCGGATTGAGTTACGTAGAGGTAGAGGTGACGGGACCCAATAGAGATTTGCACTCTGGATTGTATGGTGGTGGTGTCGCCAACCCCATCAATGTATTGAGCAAGATGATTGCTTCTTTGCATGACGAAAACGGGCATATTACTATCCCTGAATTTTATGACAGTGTAGCAGTCGTTTCGGACGAAGAAAGAAAAGCAATGAACGAAGCGCCGTTCTCGCTAGATGAGTACAAAAAACACTTGGATATTGATGCCGTAGATGGCGAGAAAGGATATACTACGCTAGAGCGTACGTCTATTCGCCCGACATTAGATGTCAATGGTATTTGGGGGGGGTATATAGGAGAAGGAGCCAAAACGGTTTTGCCTTCTAAGGCTTACGCGAAAATCTCGATGCGTTTGGTGCCGAAGCAATCTTCGGAAGAAATTACAGCACTATTCCAAAAGCACTTTGAGGCGATTGCTCCTGATACTGTTAAGGTGAAGGTAAGCCCGCATCATGGTGGCGAACCAGTAGTGACGCCTTCGGATGGAATCGAATATCAAGCGGCAGCAATGGCGTTCAAAGATACGTTCGGCAAAGATCCTATTCCGCAACGTGGTGGCGGTTCTATACCAATTGTAGCTTTGTTTGAGGAGGTACTGAATGTCAAGACCATCTTGATGGGCTTTGGTTTGGATTCTGATGCCATACACTCGCCAAACGAGCATTATGGTTTGTTCAATTACTACAAAGGTATTGAGACCATTCCTTATTTCTATAAGCATTATGCTGACTTGAAGGTCAAATAATAAGTAGTCAACAAATAGTTGTACCATAACAAAAATGAAGTCCTAAACACACACCGTGTTTAGGACTTTTTTATGGTTATAATAGTCAGAACGACTATTGGAATCTAAAATTCAACAGCAAAACATTCTAAACCCACCATTGGAATCTAGCAGTCTGACAGCAAAGCGGTCTAAAAACTAAGGCTGTACTTGTTTGTCTCGTTGATAGCGAGATCTTGCTTTCTGGCGTTCTTCTCGTTCTTTTTGGAGAAGTGGCTTGCGAGGTATCGAAATCGTCCGTACTTGTTGTTTGACGGTATCCTGTGGATAATCAATACTATCAATGATACTAGTGTCCGAAGGCGGAGTTAGTTGCATAGTATTGATCGAGTCTTGCATCGCACCATGTGTACACAAAATAGTGAGTGTTGCACCTGCTGTAAACAAAAATATACTCTTTTTCATGTTGTTGGTTGACTAGTTATATGATGAATCACTTTTAGTAAGTTACTCCACAAAAGTCAATTAATATGCCAACTCAATTTTACTTTTCAACTCGCTAGGGTCCCTTAGAATAGGGCATTTTAATTAAGACGTAAGCCTCTAAGTAAAGTCACAAAAAAAGCTATTTTCTGTTAAGAAAATAGCTTAATTACTAATTATACAAACCTTCGACTTAATTATTCCTAGCAAAATAAATAAATGTTATTAGCTGTTAAAAAAGAGAAAACCCACATCGAGATGTAAGTTTATCTCTATTTCAGACAGACAGATAAGACAATTTAAATTATTCGTGAGAATTTTTTGGGGGTATTTTAGCTATGAAATTTTGGTTTTAATTGTTGATATCGTGATTTAGGACGATAAACAACTTGTTCTTATTGGTATGCCACAAATATAAAGCAGTTTGGGATACTAAACAAGCTTTTTGTATCTTTTTTGATTATTTATTTTTATTTGTAATTATTTTGCGTTTGGTTGAGGTGTGAGTAAATACTAGAAGTAAGGAGGTTTCTATATATTTTTGGTCGTAATAAGGACGATTACAAAATCATTGTTATCTTAGTGCATTGCAAAACAAAAAGACACTTTTGAGAGTATAGTAGGCGACATTTGTTCAATTATACTTCATCATATACCTCCAAAAACAAGAATAACTATGGCAGAAATAGTAAGAATGCCCGCTCTGAGCGATACCATGGAAGAAGGAACATTGGTAGCTTGGCACAAAAAAGTAGGCGATTCGGTAGAGTCTGGCGAATTGCTAGCAGAAATCGAAACCGATAAAGCAGTAATGGAATTTCAATCTTTCTACGATGGAGAATTATTGTATGTCGGTCTTGAAGAAGGTGCTTCCATCGCTGTAGATGCAATTATTGCAATCATTGGCGAACCAGGTGAAGACTACAAAAGCTTGCTCGAAGGAGGTGATAGTGCTGACAAATCGAGTGAAAAAGAGTCTGAAAAATCTGAGGAAGTAAAAGAGGACGCAGAAGAAAAGGCACCAACCAAAGAACAAAAAGAAGACGCTACCGAAGGTGGTCGATTCAAGGCTTCTCCATTGGCGAAAGCGATGGCAAAAGAAGAAGGGGTCGAATTGTCGCAAGTGAAGGGTTCGGGTGACGATGGTAGAATCGTGAAGCGTGATATTGAGGATTTCCTCAAAAACGGTAGCTCCAAATCTACTGCTGCTCCAAAGCAGGCAGCTCCAATCAAAGTAGCCGAACCAACAGGCGACTACGAAGATGTACCATTGAGCCAGATGCGCAAAGTGATTGCCAAACGATTGGGCGAAAGCAAATTTGCAGCACCACATTTCTACCTCACTATGGAGATTTGTATGGACAAGATGATGGAGTTGCGTGGTGAGGTCAAATCGCTAACGGATACCAAAATATCATACAACGATTTTATTGTGAAGGCGGTAGCCAAATCACTCACCGAACACCCTGCTATCAATGCTTCTTGGTTGGGCGATCGTATTCGCTACTATAAGTATGTCAATATTGGTATAGCCGTAGCCGTAGAAGAAGGATTGGTTGTGCCAGTAGTGAACAATGCCGACACCAAAGCACTTTCGCAAATAGCAACTGAAATAAGAGAATTGGCAGGAAAAGCCAAAGATAGAAAATTATCTCCTGATCAGATGACAGGCAATACTTTTACTATTTCTAATTTAGGAATGTTTGGTATTGACGAATTTACGGCAATTATCAATCCACCAGATGCCTGTATTTTGGCAGTAGGGCGTATTGCGCCACGTTTGGTCATGGGTAGCGATGGCAATGTCAAAGAATCTAACTTCATGAAAGTAACTCTTTCTTGTGATCACCGTGTAGTAGATGGTGCTAAAGGAGCGATGTTCTTACAGACATTACAACGTACTATCGAAGAGCCAATGCGATTGATTATATAAGTTATTGGGAAAGGTACATGTACCTGATAATCAAAAAAAAGGACAAATACTTTAAGTAGTATTTGTCCTTTTTTTATTGTTGGGTGGCATCAGCTACTCAAAAGCAGCAGCTATTTTGTTTGCAATTTGCTTCAACTCTTCTGGTGTCATCTGTTTGCGTTGTCCGAAGTCAATGAACTGCATATTGATAAGTGGCACCAAATGAATGTGTGCATGCGGCACTTCCAGTCCCAATACCGTTTGCCCTATACGCTCGCAAGGCATCACTTTTTCGATCGCTTTGGCTACCCGTTTGGAGAACGCATGCAAGCCTAAAAAAAGCGTGTCGTCTAAATCAAAAATATAGTCCACTTCCTTTTTTGGAATGACCAAAGTATGTCCTTTTTGTATAGGAGAAATATCTAAGAACGCCAAGAAATCATCGCTTTCGGCTATTTTATGGCAAGGGATTTCTCCCTTCACAATTTGTGTGAAAATGCTAGGCATGCTTTTTTTTTTGATGAACGAAAAATAGCTTATAGGTTATAATTTGATAGAAATATTAAGTATTTCAAACTCTACAACACCATTAGGTGTTTGAATGTGTGCAATTTCTCCTATTTTTTTGCCCAATAGACCTTGTCCAATAGGAGAATCTACGGATATTTTTTTGGCTCTCAAATCTGCTTCAGATTGTGATACTAGGGTATAGACAAACTCTTTACCTGTGTTGACTTGCTTGACCTGTACGGTAGATAGTACAACCACTTTAGAAGTGTCTAAGTCTTCCTCTTTAATCACACGCGTATTCGCTACTACAGCTTCTAGTTGTGATATTTTGAGTTCTAGGAGACCCTGAGCCTCTTTAGCGGCATCATATTCAGCATTTTCCGAAAGGTCACCTTTTTCTCTAGCTTCACCGATAGCGGCAGCAGCTTCTTGTCTGCCTGTAGTTTTTAGTTCGTCTAGTTCTCCTTTTAGCTTCTTGAACCCTTCTTGGGTCATGTATGAAATCTTGTTACTCATAGTTTTTGTTCGATTATAATATAATAGTAATAACTCGACTGTATGAACATTGTCGAGTGCCTATTTTCAACGTTTTGTTATGGATGGAATTTTTTTGGAGTTACCAAAATGTCCTTGCTGCTAAGAAACAATAAAAGAACGTTCCTCCCATTAATTTATGAGAAGAACGTTCTTTGGTTGTGTTATACTACAAATCTACTCAATTTGTTTCAATAATGCCAATATTTATGCTTTTTTGTCGTGTTGGAGGGCAGTTTTTAATAGTTGATTAAATTGAATACCGGCTTTGTAATGCTGCAAAACAAACGCCATGAAATCAGGTTGAGTGATGAGTGATTCGTCTTCGTAGGTTGCCATGAAATAAAGTTGTTTATTCGCAATCAGAGGTTGTTGAGCTGCAGCGGATTGTAGTGACTTTGGGAGTCGTTTATTCTTTTCGCCCTGTACCCCTTCAGGGTAAACGGTCTTAAATAGCGGGTTGTTTATTACTTGTTGTAGTTCGTTGGGGTGAGTGGCTAGATATTGACGAATCGCCAACAAATTATTTTTTTCGATGGCATAACTGCCACCACCTAGCCAAATTTCGCCTACACCCAACTGTAGATACAATCCTGTTGCTTCTCTATCTTTTTTGCCCTGTGGAGCAATGACTGCCGAGACGTGCATTTTGTAGGGCGTTTTGTCCTTGGCGAATCGAATATCTCGATTGATACGAAACTTAGCATCTTTGGGGGAGATGTCTAGCGTGGGCAGATATTCCTGCTTGACATTGGCAATCAAATCCTCCAAAAACTTATCAAAAGGCTTTTTGACGGCTCGTTCATATTGTTTCTTGTTGGCATGAAACCAGTCTTTGTTGTTGTTGGGGGCTAGTCCTTTGAAAAAATCATTGAACTCTTCGGTAAAATATATCATAAGGTAGCAATTAGTATAAGTTTAGACACGCTCTTAAAGTAGGTCTAAGTTGATTATGTTCAAACAATTTATTATCATTAATGTTAAGTGGGCAGGATTAGATAAAAACATTTTTTTTTGAATAAAAATGATGTAGGTACATTTAATGTTTGAGTTTTTATTTATATTTGCACTACAGTAATATACATTTGCACTAAAATTAGGTAGCTATAGCTCCATAGAGCAACAAAAATTGCCTAATAACATTCAATTTAACCATAATAAAATAAAAAAACGAAATGAAAAATCTTAAAACTGGAATTCTAGCTGTAAGTACAGCAATGTTGATGATGGCTTGTGGTTCTACTCCTGGCGAAAAAGTAGAGGCTAAAGAAGAGCAAGAAGTACAAAAAGCAGCAATCACTGCCAAAACGCTTAACGTAGATGCAGCAGCTAGCCAAGTAATGTGGATTGGTGCCAAACCAACAGGTACACACGAAGGTACACTAAACGTGAAAGAGGGTGTATTGAAGATGGAAGATGATAAGTTGGTAGCAGGTAACTTTACCTTAGATATGACTTCTATCAATGTTACAGACTTGGAAGGTGATGACAAAGCAAAGCTAGAAGGACATTTGAAAGGCACTTCTGCACCAGAAGTAGCAGATCACTTTTTCAATACCGCTAAGTACCCTACCGCTACATTCGAAATTTCAAAAATAGAAGCAGTAGAAGGAAAAGAAAATGTAACACACAATATCACTGGTAACTTGACTATGAAAGACAAAACTAAATCAGTGACTTTGCCTGCTAAAGTTGGGTATGCAGATGGTGTTTTGACAGCAGAAACGCCTGATTTCAAAATTGACCGCACCGAATGGGGTATCGAATTCAAATCTAGTAAAGTAGGTGAGATGGGTATCAACGACGAAATTAGCATGAAAATCAAATTGCAAGCAAAATAAGCAATTGCCCTAAGGCATTAAATAAAAAAATGGTACTGTCACTCACTGGAGTGGCAGTACCATTTCTATTTGGGGGACTATAGTTTTCATTTTTTTTAGCAATCTTCTTCTAGCGACTTGATGTTGCCGAAGTGGTACATGGTACGAGATACCGCAATATATTTGTCGGAGCTGCCAATCACTTCTTGTTCTGTTTCTTGGGTCAATCGCTTGGAGAAAGGAGCATCTTCGCCTGTATATTTGCAAACGGCACAAACATGGCTGATGTCATCGCACAAGGGGATAAGTTGGCTAATTTGGTCAAACGGTTGACGTTTGTAATCGCCATTGAGTCCGCAGACTTCTACAATTTTCCCTGCGTTTGCCCAAAGGTCGCAATACTTGCTGGCATCGTCAAAAAATTGAATCTCATCAATACAAATCACATCATAGCCCAATACCATATTATGCACCTCCTTGAGTTGAGTACAAGAAGTAGCCCTGTATTTCAGCTGGTCATGCGTGATCAACATTTCATCAGAGCTTTCGTAGCGATTGTCTTTGGCGTACTTGATGAGCAAGCACTGTTTGCCTGCTATTTGGTAACGTCGATAACGAGTAAGTAGTAGGGTGCTTTTGCCAGAGAACATAGGTCCTACGATAAGATTGAGTTTGCCAGTCATGATAGTTTAGTATTGTTATGGTGGACCTTATTTTCTTCTAATTAAAAACAATTGTACTACTTTTGTGTAGAAAATACAAAGTATTTGCTTTTTTTTCCTTAAAAAAGACGTAACTTTTACCGTTAAAATCCTAAACAAAGGGTAAAGGTACAAACGAATACTACTATCACGACGACGACACGACTTCAGTGTTTAATTTTTATATAGAAATGAAAATAATAATTTGTTTATTAGGGCTGTTTATGCTGCCTGTTACTATTTGGTCTCAATTGCCCGAAACGGGCGGTAACAAAGCCGCTTATACTGCTTTTAGAGCTGCGGAAAAGAAATTCTACAAAGGTAATTTGCTCAGTGGCGAACGCACCTTTGAGCGTTCGGCTAATCGTTATGAAAGTAATGGCAATGTAGATGGATATATTGCTGCCAAAGCGATGGAAGCGATTGTACTGCTCAATCAAGATAGACCCAAGGAAGCATTTAAGGCGTTTCGGTATGCCGAAGAATTATTTGATGCACAGGAGCAACAAAACGAAGTGACAAAGGCGTATTTGAGTTTGTGTTTAGGCAAGTATCATTTGTATTACAAAGAGACCGAAGAGGCAAATGTTTTTTTGAGTCAAGCAGATGCTATACTCAAGAACAATCCTGATTATGTCTCGGCTATTTTTGAGGTAGAATTGCAGCAGTCGATGGGCAAGTTGTATATGCAAAAGGGGCAAAATCAAGAAGCACTAGGTTTTTATGACAAACTAATAGAGGCGAGTAATAGAGCTGATGCCGTGGGAGCGGATTTTTATTTGTCGGATGCTGCTAGCGATGTCATGGACAACATCTATGACGACATGGCTGCACCTGACGAAGCGGTTACGTACTATCGGAAACGATTATCGACCAAAGGCAGTGCCATGAATAGCAGAGAGCGAAGCAAAACGAACTTTAAGGCTGGGCAAAATTCGTTCAAATTTACGGATTATGAGTCGGCTTACGATTTCTTGATGAATGCCTTGAATGGCGAGTTGTCGCTTGCTGACGAAGCCAAAACGAAGTCGATGTTGGCGACTATCTCCATGAGTATGCGAGATTATAAAGATGCCCTCGAAAAGAATGGAGATGCACTCCGTATTCAGCTAGAAATAGGAGCCTCAGCCGATGATTTGTTCGATTCGTTCCTGAAACAAGGTAAGATTTGCCAAGAGTTGGAAGAGATAGGCAACTCTGTTTATTGGTACAAAAAAACAGTGAAAAATATAGATGAAGATTGGAATTTGATGAACGAACTATCCAAGTATGAATTGGAAGGGATACAACATTCCGAAAGTGCTACGCTCAATACTTCTTTTAACGTGGCATTGTTGCATTATGAGC
Organism: uncultured Saprospiraceae bacterium; assembly: GCA_937139495.1. Classification (GTDB taxonomy): domain Bacteria; phylum Bacteroidota; class Bacteroidia; order Chitinophagales; family Saprospiraceae; genus Aureispira. The sequence goes on from CAKZQC010000025.1 coordinate 189,226, forward strand.
GTGCCGAGCGCTTGTTGAGTCAGCTCAATCCTAAGCATCGGTTGATCGGGCGTATCGAAATATATATGGCAAAGGGAAACCTCTACTTTAAGGCGGGATATATGACCAGTGCTGAGCAGTATTATGGAGGAGCGCTGGCACTAATAGAGTCCAATTACGCCCAAAAATTTAACCTGCTTTCGGAAACTGCCCGCTATTTGGCGGCTATTTATGCTGAACAAGGACGATTGCAGTTGGCGGACAGGTTTGCCAACAAAGCTATGAATGCCGCATTGAAAAAAGGGCAGCGCTTAGAAGTCAATAACTTGCCAGCCAGTACAGATGTCATCGAATATCGCTACGAAATGCTCTATGCGATGGCTGTCAAAGCAAGTATTCTTCATCAAATATATGCACCTAATCCTGATGAGGAGAATATGCAAGAGCCATTGAAATTTATTGACTTTGCGATGCAATTGATCAATGAAATGAAAAAAACACACCGACATGAATCGGCAAAGTATGAACTTTCTGAGCTGACGGAGGAAATCAATCATCAAGCATTGGCTTCTACTTATGTATTGTATCAGCTATCGCCCGAGCGTACTTACCTAGAGAAAGTATTTCAGTTCATGGAGCAAGCTAAAAGTTCGCTGCTACTACAAGCCGTGCAGCAAATGAGAGCACAGCGTGTTATCAATGTGCCAAGCGAAGTGATAGAGAAAGAACAGATGCTCAAAACTAAGATGGCGTATTACGTGTCGGAAATTCATTACGAAACGCAGTTGGGCAAAGATTCGGATAGCGAAAGGGTAGCTGCATTGCAAGACAAACTAAAAGAGGTGCGAGCGGCTTATCCTGACTACTTGGAATATATCCACGAGCAGTATCCCAAGTATTATGCACTGAAGTATGAGCCGCAGTTGGCAACACTGCAAGAGCTGCAAAACGAATTGAGAGAGAACGAAACTTTTATGAATTATGTAGTCGTCGATTCGGTGATTCATATATTGCAAATACAGAACAATAAAGTGACTTATGTCAATACGAACAGCCCTGATGATATACGCCAAGCCGTATCTAAATATATAGCTTCGCTAAAAGGCGAATCGGTGGATGATTTTTTGAAGTATAGCAATATATTTTATGAGGCACTTATAGCACCTGTCAGAGATAAAATGATGCAAAAAGATTTGATTATTATACCTGATGGAGTTCTCAATTATCTTCCCTTTGAGATTGTTCCTACGGAAGTGGTACCGCAGTCGGTAGAGCGAGGCGATTATAGTATTTACAAAAAGATGCCTTACTTACTCAAAGCATCTACGGTTGTGTATAATTATTCAGCTACATTGTTTTTGGAATCTAGGCGAAAGGTTATTGCCACAAAAATGAAAGGGTTTGTAGGGTATGCCCCCGATTTTACTGATATTGAGTCGTTTATGTTGACACAGAAGCACCAGAAAAGTAAATATGAAGATTTATTGTTGGAGCCGTTGGATAATGCTGCTAAAGAAGTAGCTATGATTGGCGAGTTGACAGAAGGCAAAACTTGGATAGGATATAGTGCTACAGAAACTGCCTTCAAGCAAGATGCTACACAATATGGGGTGGTGCATTTCGCAACACACGGTATTCTCAATAATAAATTTCCACTGTATTCCAATCTAGTTTTGTTGGGAGACGACAAGGAAGATGGTTTGCTGCATACCTACGAATTGTACAACATGGAAATCAATGCAGAACTAGTTGCCTTATCTGCTTGTAATACAGGGGTAGGGCGTATCCAGAAAGGAGAAGGAGCGATGAGTATTGCTAGGGGATTTGCTTATGCAGGCTGTCCGAATATAGCGATGACACTATGGCCCGTGTCTGATCAGGCTACTCAAATACTGATGTCAAATTTCTATAGCAATATGATGTTGGGCATGTCCAAAGCAGAGGCGTTGCGTCAAGCTAAACTACACTTTATCGAAACAGGAACAGGATTGATAACAACCCCTTATTTTTGGAGTGGTATGCTGATAGTAGGGACACCCGATTCGTTGCATACGCTGCGTACGTTGCCGTATTACCAACGCCACCCTTGGTTGGTAGCCGCAATGATAGGTTTGTCAGTACTATTACTGATAGCCCTTACCTCGTTTATTATTTATAGAAAGAAAAAGTCATGAAAATAACCCCCGTTGTATTGTTTTTGATGCTTTTGGCAGTGTACGCACCTGCCCAAATAGGGTACACGGTGCCCACGGCTATTATTGTCGAAAATTCGGCTTATATGGCTCCTGTCTATGAAGCAGAGGTGGATATTATCATGCGAGAAGATTTTGGCAATAGTCGTCGTCCTATAGCTACTCGTATAGGCAAGTACAAGACAGACAAAACAGGGAGTATTACGGTGAGCTTGTTGCCCAATAAGAGCTACACCATCACGACGAGCTGCAACGGGTTTTATACCCAAATCGCCAAAATCAACACCAAAAATTTTTCGAGGACTCGCCAAAATAGAAAAGGTATCAGTTTGCGTCCACGCAATGTGATGGCAATAGCTGGTAACATAACCGCTCCCAAAAACATAAAAATTATTGGTCAAGTCACCTTGACCAATCAAACAACACAACACTCTGCTGTACAGGCGATAGCCATGGATGGGAGTTACTTTATGAAGGCTCTCCAAGGAACGGCGTATCAGCTTCGGGTGGTAGTCGATGGGCAAATGGATACAACAATTTTTTTGACGGATTTGGACTTGCAGGGCAGTACGGTCACTGACCCTTATCTTTTGAATTTTGAACTCAATACTCCTCAACCTAATTATCGAAAAGGAGATACCTTGCGATTGGAAAACTTACTGTTTGTAGGGCGATCAATGAAGCTGCAAGATGAAACTTGGGTAGATAGTTTGTCGAGTATTCTCAATAGAGATACCAAAGTGCGTATCAAAATAAACGTCTATGCTGATGCTCGACGAAGTGATCGTATCAATTACTTGCTCTGCAAAAAACGAGTGGCATCTCTTCAAGAATTATTAAGAATAAAGGGTATTTCTGATCGTCAAATACTCTTTGAAGCAAAGGGCGAAGATGATATTTTGAATGGTTGCGAAGACGGAACAACCTGTAACAAAGAAGAGCATGATGTCAATAATCGAGTGGTATTAATCGTGGCAAGTGGTAAGTTCTTGTGGCAGACTCAAGAATAATTTTTTCATATTTTTTGCATAACACACACACACTATTTTCTATTAGACACACTACTAAATAGTAGTTCCCCTAGTTTAACTTTAATTTGTATATTCAATCACAACTACTTTGATTATTAAGTTGTTGCAATTGAAATATAATCAGGTATGGAGCCACAAATAATATTGATATGAATAAAATACTTCTACACGTTACCTTTCTTTCTGTTTTTTATTTCCTTGGTGTTTCTGCGGCTCTTGCACAGCACAATACAGGAGCTTATTTGTCTTATAGCAGCCTTAGTCCCTCTTCGGTGGAAGTTACCTTAGAACTCACTCGGGTGTGTACAGGTGCCAGCTTTCCTGCCACGACCACTGTTACCGCCAATCGGTCTATAACGCTAATCGCTGCCTGTATTGGTAGAGGTAATTTCACACATACGTTGACTTTGAGCAGTTCTAGTCCGAGCGAAAACCCCATGTGCAATAGTTTATATAGTTGCAGCCTGAGCAATCTAAATTTGGAAACGGCTATCTATAAAGGTACCGTAAGCGTACCACCTACCATACTCTCGCTGTTTTGTAGCAGAATGGTAGAAATAAGCTATGACGGAGGCAGTCGTGTGGATTATTCGCCCGTAGCGAGTACCATCGTAAATGGGCAAAACATCTCTACCAGAATTATTATCGACGATATTTCGGTGTCCAATCATTCGCCTACTTTTAGTAGTCCCTTGCATATCAATGCAAGATTTGATGTAGCAGGGAACGATACCACCCGTTATTCGCAAGAAAGAAGATTTGATTTGGATGGCGATAGTGTAGTATATAAGCTAGTAAATGCAGAAAGAAGCAAAGGGATGGGCGTTAATTATGTAGGACCTTATTCCGCAACTAACCTCATCAACAATGATTATCTATTGCTAAACCCACAAACAGGACAATTAGATTTCAACGCTACTGCGGCGGTCAGTGGACCTGTTGCTATTTTAGTACAAGAGTATAGAGGCGGCGTATTGCTGAATACAAGTAGAAGAGATATTGCTATTTTCTCAGAAAATACCTCTAATAATTACCCAGAACTAACAGGATTTCATAATCAACGAAATAACTTTGAGACTACTATTTATGAAGGCTCATCTGTACAATTGGAGCTTGGTGCTTGGGATTTAGACGCAAGTGATGTTATTGATGTGAAAGCCAATAACTTGCCACCTACCGCCATGATTACTTATACACCTAAGACAGGTAACCCTAATCAAGGAATAGCAGTCATTGACTGGTCTCCGAATAGTACTCAATTGGGGAGGCATGAATTTACGGTGAGTGTACGAGACAATAATTGTCCTATACGAGGCGAAAAATCTTATACCTATACCATCAATGTAGCTCGTCCACCTGCTGTTACTTGTGGAGGTATTGATTATACTGACTTGGTCTGCGAAGGGAATAGCATCGTAGTAGAAGATACGGCTAATATCGTATCCACTATCAGTGATTGGGAGTTGGTTTCTTTGCGTACAGGAGAACGTTGGTTCAACAGTACTGCAGGGGGTTTTGATATAGATAGTACTCAATCGCACGTACATACAGGTGGTTATCAGCTTATTATCAATCCGATTGCAGGATTTCCTATAGTTTGCCCATTGGATATACAAGTGGTCAAACCACAAAAGCGAGTACAACCCCCAGTAAGCGGTTTTGGGGTCAATAGTACTCCTTCGTCAGGTTGGACAAACGTTAGTAACCTACAAACTGCAAACCCCACGGCATATTTTGATAACAATGTCAGTAATGAACACACCTTAGTGTTTTCCAATATCCTTCCTGCTGGTGCTATTGTATTAGGGCTCGAACCTACTATTAGACTGAATTTGGGTGGATCTAGTACGCCAGTAGAAGTACAGGTGGAAGTAGAGAAAAAGGGAAGTGGTGGTCTATTTACGGCAGATACTAGCTACAGAAAAATTATAGTAGGAACTAATGTTAGAACCGAATATTTTGGACACCCCAATGAGCTGTGGGGCAGTGATTGGAACAGCACCGACATCGCCAATGGTATTCGAGTAAAGATAAGTTCTAACCCTATTGCAGGTAGTTTTGGAACAACACGTGTAGATTATGCACAGTTATTGGTTTATTATACGCTGCCTGTAGATATAGGGTTCAACGGAACGGTAGATATAACACGACCCAACGATTCTGTATTTTCAGTGATTGGCTTACCAGAGACTAATCGAGGCAATGGTGGTTTGGGGGTATATAGTGCCAGTACTATTCCTAACAATGCTTTTGTAGAAGATACCTTACGGACACTGTTTGCTCCTTCGGGCAATCACTTGATTAGCTATACCACTATAGATAACAATGGCTGTATCGAAAAAGATACCGCTAGTATTCGCATCAAATCATCGCCAGTATTAAGTTGCTTACAACTACCCAATACAGTCACCGTTTGTCAGTACGGACTGCTCTCTATTCGAGATGACAATCCTGGAGCGATTAGCTGGGATTGGCAAGATCCATTAGGGACTACTATTAGCACAGATACTACTTTAGAAATATATGATGTGCGACCAGCAGATGCAGGAACCTATACCGTAGTATTGACAGATGCTGTTAGCAATACATTGACCTGTAGCGTAGTCGTAGATATAGAACAAGCAAGTATAGCAGGAGCTGCTACGCCTTATTACTACCCCAGCAACGAGAATGGAGATTGGGACGATGCCGATGGCGTTTATACTAGTGACCATGCCAAAGAAAAGGACAATGGAAAAGCCCACGAGTGGGAAGATATATTACCATCTGGACTAAACGTAAATGATATCGTAGGTATTGAGCTGTTGCTCAATGGAGCAACCCATGATAACGGTTTCCCGACTGTTGGTGTGCTGGCAGAGATAAGCGGAGACGATGGAACTACTTTTGCCCCTAATACCCAAACAGCGTACTGGTCAGGTGCAAAGCATGTTTATGAAAATAGAACACTTGGTGGCTGCAATGACTTATGGGGATATACTAGTGCTCAGTGGGCAAGCTTTCTTTCGGCTGGACCTAGAGGTAATTTTGTAGTGAAATTGACTAAGATAGGAGATAATAATAAGCGGCTAGATTTAGATGACCTAACGGTTCGTGTACACTATGCCGCTGCTCCAATAGGAGCAACCTTTACTATGCCGCGAGATACCATTGTAGAAGGAGATGTATTAGGATTGGTGCCTGATTCTATTTTGGGTGTTCTTCCTAGACCAGCAGCCTATTTTCGTGCGTTATCGTTGCCTATAGAGTTGTCTGGAGATACGATTTACTCGACAGTAGGCAATGCAGGCAACCACCTTATTGAATATGGGGAAAACGGTACTTGTGGGGGGGCTTGTTTTGTGCCGTTTCATAGCCGAATACTTACTATATTGCCTGCATTTACTTGCGATAATGTACCCAATGTGGTAGAAGTGTGCGAAAACGATTCCATAAAACTATTGGAGAATAACCCAAGTAGTACCAGTTGGCTTTGGCAAGATGCCACATCGAGCAATAGAGGCACTACTAGACAAGTAAATATTTTTCCAGCGAGAACAACTGATGCAGGAACTTATCAAGTCTCTATTTCTAATGGGATTGCCAATGCTGTTTGCCCTGTTGAGGTCATTGTCAATACCGCCGTAGGAGCAGTCGATAGTGCTGCTTTCTCAGGGTTGACCCCAATAGGAGTAGGCTGGTCAAATCCGATAGGTGTCAATACCGTTGATGGTGTTTACACTAGCGTAATTTCTCCAAATACTGCACAAGTTTGGTCTGGTTTCAATGCAGGTGCTTTAGCAGGTAATCCAGACATTACAGGAATAGAAATTCTAGTGACAGGCAAGTCTGTCAGTCCAGCTATTCAATTTCAATTAGAAATAAGTAAAGATGGTGGACTTAATTACAGTACCGCTGTGGTTACAAGAGCTTTCGCAATGCCCAACATAGATGAAGTAGTTACCTTTGGTGGAGTTAGTGATTTGTGGGGCGAAAGTGCTGGTTATTTTACAGCCGCAGACTTCAATACAGGAGGCTCGTTCCAGTTGCGTATTACTCGTTTGGGCGGATCCGCTGGAGACTCTCTGAGTATTGATAATGTTGTTACTAAAGTATTTTATAGCCAACCAACGTCGTTTAGCTTACCAACTACTTATGTGCCTCAGGGCGATACCTTGATTCTTTCTACACTCAATCCGCAACCTTTATTAGGCGAATTTCGCTCGTATAGCAAGGAGATAGTCATAAAAGAAGATACGCTATTTCCTGCTACGACCAGTGTAGGGCTACACGATATTATTTATGGGTTTGAAGATAAGAATGGTTGTTTTGCAGGTGTATCTCAGACCGTTAGAATTATGCCTCGGAATGGACCTTTGTGTTCAGGTGTGCCAACCAATGTTACTGTTTGTACCAATGAGGACCTCGTCATAACAGACACAAGAACAGGGAATACAGCATGGGACTGGAAAGATGTGCGAGATAGCTCTTATAGTAGTTCTTCGACGGCGACAGTTTCTAATCCAGACCCTACATTATACCATGGTGTTCATACGGTAGAAGTCACTAATGGAGGTACCTTAGACACTTGTACCATCTATGTAGAGGTACTACAACCGCAATATGCACCCGATAGAGACAGCACAGCGGTAACCCGACCAGGGCAAGTTAATGGATTTTGGAGCAGTATAAATAATGCTATTATGAATAGTAATGCCTATGCCTCTGTAGCAGGTCCAGGTATGTTCACTTTAGACTTGTTCGATATAGGTTCGCCAAATTTGGGAATACCGACCAGTGCTGTTATTACAGGAATAAAAGTAAATATTGAAGGCAATACAAGTTCCCTTAATACAGGAGTAAAAGTAAGAGTTGGAGGAATACCTCCAAGTTTATCTCCGAATACCTACACTAGGATTTATCCTAATACAGGATCTGATCAAATTTTATCTTTTGGTGGTCCCAATGATCTGTGGGGACGAACATGGACAGTAGCAGAAGTAAATAACAACTTAAGAGTGGATATAAGAAACGTTTGTCCTACTTCAGCAGATTTTATGTACGTCGATGACGTAACGGTACAAGTATTTTATAAAGTACCTACCGTCACCGCTGGTGTATCAAGTGGTATTATCAATGCTACAATACCTGATACGATTGTTTTATCGCAGTCACCAAATGCCCCTGTTCCAGCTTATAGCATGGGTACGGGCGAGTATCGCTCTGCTACGGGACAAGTAGCGATTAGCAACGATAGCTTTTTTACCGCATTGGTTGCCCCTAATTCTACCCATACCGTTACTTATGGTATATACGACGATAAAGGCTGTTATGATGACGGTGGGTCTAGCTTCCAAATAGAAGCTAGACCAGCTGCAGGAGGTCTATGTGGAAGAGTAACTGAATTAGCGTCCGTTTGTATAGGCGATGCCTTGTCGATACTAGATAGTGCCACGACTACCAATAACTATATTTGGGAGAGACCATTAGGAACGTCAATGGGAGTTGGAAATGTTTCCTCTTATAGTGTTTCATCAGCAGGTGCTTCCGATGAAGGGACTTATTACTTGATTATTACTGATGGAGCGTTGAGTGACACTTGCGAGATACGGGCATTGGTCAACAAACCAAGTGCAAGACAAGATAGTGTTTTGTCTACCTCAGGTTTTACCTTTGTTGGTACAACATGGTGGGATCCAAATACTAATTTTGCTAGAACTAGCAATGGGCTTTATGCGACTACTATAGGTGGAGCGAACAGTACGATGATTATCAAAAATTTTAATCTTAATGCAGCTTCAATTCCTAACGATGCCGTCATACAAGGTATAGAGGTAATTATAGAAGCATATCCAGCAGGTTCTTTTGCTTCGAATCCGCCCCGAATAGATATTGATATGCGTTTTGGTGGAACTTCTCCAGCACCAGGACCTATTTCAGGAAGACGTTCTGATTGGTGGTGGGAGCGAGGTGTAGAAGAAACTAAAATATTTGGTAGTCCCAACGACCTTTGGGGAGCCTCAGTTATTACCAAAAATGAACTTGATAATGACTTGCAAATAGAGGTAACCGTCAATAATAATGGAGGGACTGTAGCGATGGATGTGATACGCCTCAAAGTCTATTACAATGAACCGCCTACTACAGGTATTTTTAGTCCGTCTTTGTATTATCAGCCAACAGTAATAACATTAACTGACAGTATGCCTATGCCGATAGGAGGAACGTATAGCTCTTCTTTAGCACCTACTGCCTTGTCAAGCAATACCTTTTTTAATACCGGTGGTCTATCTCCCAATGTGTATGATTTGAATTATTCGGTTATAGACTTCAATGGTTGTACCGATGCCACTACTACCCAACTACTAGTTCGACCAGCAAGAACCGTAACTTGTGGTAGCATACCTGATACTATTACGGTCTGCGAAAGAGATACTTTCTTTTTGCAGGATAATCAGTCTGTGAGGCAATGGACGATAACAAATATAGCGACAAGTGCTACTAAGACAATCACTAGCCTAACTGATTTTGTAAGGTCTAATATCAATCCAGGTAACGCAGGACTGTATAGCGTGTTCAAAGAGGGTATTGATGCGACGGATACGATAACGTGTTATGTCTATCTAAAAGTTAATCTAGCCCCCGCACGCCCTATCATATACCTCGATAATGATGAAGTTTGTGAGAGGTTGTCTAATAAAATATATACCGACAACATACCCGGTATTACTACTTTTTGGAGAGCTCCTGATGGAACCAATTATATAACAGATACTATAAATTTTACCTTTTCAGTAAAGAGCGATTCAGGAACTTACTTTGCATCGAATGAAGATATAGCAACTGGATGTAGATCGTTGGGTAATGTTAGAGACATTGACGTCAAATCTAGACCACCTCGCCCTGTATTGTCGAATGTACAAGTGTGCGAAGGGCAAGATATTGTACTTACTGCGAATACTACTATTGTACCTGATAGTATAATATGGCGATTTGATGGTCTTCATGACACAGTTACTTATGGGATTGATACCGTGTTGACTATAGCTGCTGGAAATCCTATTTTTTACAATTCGGGGCAATGGCAAGCGAGAAGTTTTATAAACGGTTGTGGTATTAATTCTACTCCTGCATTTGTATTGGTCAAACCAGCCCCTATTGCCAATATAGCTACGGCACCTAGTGTACTCTGTTATGATCAAAATGCTGATTATACTGCTAGTGATGTAGGAAGTGGTGCGAGCTACGATTGGTACTCCATAGGGGCTACACCTACTTTATTAGGAAGTGGAAGGACGCTCACATTAGCCAATTTACAACAAGACACAGCAGTAGTATTAGTGGTGACTAAAAATGGCTGTATAGCTACCAATCAAGATACTGCTTATACTACGGTATCGCCAGCCCCTTACCGTCCTGACGTAATCAATGATACCGTTGATGTTTGTATCGGTTCAGATGCGTTAGTGGGAACTACACTAACAGGAGCAACTAGTTATACTTGGAGATTGGGAGCTACCCTAATAAGTACGAGCCGTACTTTTACGGTACTCAATGCCAATGTATCCAATGAAGGACGCTATGACTTGCAAGTAATAGACAGCTTTGGCTGTCCATTATTAGATACTTTTGTATATGTACAGGTCAATTCAGTTCCTTCGCCACCTACTATACTTAATGCCACCTCTTTTGTTTGCGAAGGAGATGATATTATACTAGAAGCTGCTACAATAGCTGGTCTTACCTACGAATGGACAGCACCTAACAATACTATTCTGACAGGTTCGAACATAACGATTGCTTCCAACGCTCCAGAATATCTATCAGGGGTATGGACGGTTACCGCAATTAGCCCATTGACTAATTGCCGTGCCTCATCAGATATTAATGTTTCCATAGAACTGCAAGGAATAACGCCTATTGTTTTTGCGTACAACAGTACAGCTTGCCAAGGAGATGATATACAAGTGACTACCTCTATGTTGCCAAATGTAGTAGCTTATAATTGGTACGACAACTTGGGCAATAAGGTAGACTCTGTTCGTAATCCTCTCTTTAAGAACGTTCAGAATGCTACTACCTACTACCTAGAAGTAACCACACTTGGTGGTTGTACCTATACTAGAGATTCGTTGGACTTATTTCCAATCAATTCGAACTTGCCTAATGATTTATTTCAAACAGATAGTTTGTTGATTTGTGCCGATGGTACGCCAATTACATTTGGATTAGTCCCTATTGCTAGTACGAGCCTCCGCTATACTTTTACTAGACCCAATGGTACCACACAAGTCGGAACAGATCCTAATATTGTGTTGTTTACTAATGCGAATCAAAATGCAGTAGGAAACTATGAACTAATCGTTGAAGATACGGCATCTAATTGCACTCGTACCGATTCTATCTATGTAGGGGTTAGGCTAGGAGCAGTCCCCAACGGTCAAATTACCGTATCAGGAAACTGTGTGGGGGACAATTTTGGAGCTCAATATACAACCGCTGTTGCATTGCCTACGACCGTCAATTATACATGGACATTGCTCGCAGGAGCTACCATACAAGCTACAATAGTTACTACCACGGACGACCTAGCACTTCAACTAGGAGATTTATATTATAACGATGCCGTCAATAGCACGGATATTTTACTCACGATAACGGATACTGTTAGTGGTTGTGCTGTTCCATATCCTGTTGGTGTTTCATTAGCCAATGTATTGCGTCCAGCACCTCTTACACCTTCCGTTTCTAACGATGGACCAACTTGCTTTGGCAGTAATGTCCAACTAGATGTGGTTCCTGTTGCTGGAAGTAGCTATGAGTGGTTTGCAGATAGTAACCGCACGATTACGGTCGGTATCGGCAACTCTATTTCGGTTGGTGGCATCACGACCGATAGTACGTTCTATGTCGTAGAGACAAACTCCAACGGCTGTACCGCAGATACCAGTACGCTAGTCGCTGTTATTAATAATACGACGGTGACGCCAGCAGTATTTGCAGACTCTACTTGTGTAGGAGGAACTATTAATGTTTATACCACTACGAGTGGCAGTCAATATGAGTGGACACACAACAACAGTAGTTTTACAAACAATGATTCTTCGTTTGTGATACCGAATGCTACGTTAGCAGATACTGGATTTTATAACTTATCTATGCAGGATACCAATGGTTGTATATTAAACACAGTTTCTGTTAATGTAGTGGTATCGCCACTACCTACCGCACCGACAGTGACAGGACAAACTATTATTTGTATCGGAAGAAATATTGATTTGGTTGCTACAGGCTGCCCCAATGTCCAATGGATTGACGAGGTATCAAATGTTGTATTAGGTACTAATGCTACACTAACGATTACTCCGACAGATATATTCTACCAAGCGGAGCGTACTCGGATACGCTTGCAGTGTACCAGCCTAAATAATTGTAGTATTGATACGGTTATCACAGTCGTATATCGCCCGAAAGTAGGGGTGGCTTTGACAGGAGATTCCTTAGTTTGTTATGGTGGTAATGCCACTGTTAATAGCAATAGAACACAGCCAGTACGTTGGTATGCTGATTCTACACTAACCAACTTTATATCTAATAGTCAAAGTATTACGCTCTCCAATCTGACCAATGACACGGCTATATATTATTTGGCAGGCGGACAAGGGTTCTGTTTGTCAGATACTTTAGGATTCAATATCAGGGTCAATCCACTTATTGCGAAACCTATTATCACAGCGGATAGTACGGTATGTGAGGGAGCACCGATACGATTAACAACAACAGCTACAGGAGCTATCAGCTATAACTGGTCAGGTCCCAATGGATTTACATCTAATCAACAAAATCCATTGCTCAATAATGTACAAGCAGCAGACACTGGTCAATATATGCTAGTAATAAGAGACTCTTTGGGGTGTATTTCGGACTCGGCTACAATGATTCTCAGCATGGACACACTACCAACAGCACCGACTACCGACGGCGGTAATTTTATTTGCCAAGGAGATACCTTATTTTTAGTAGCACAAGGTACGGCAGGCTGTGACAGTACGCAATGGATTGGTCCAGCAGGTACGAGTGTACCCACAGGAGACAGTATAGCCATATTGCCAACAGACCTTGCCAATTATAGGAGTGGTTTATGGCGATTGACGTGTATTGATACCACGACCAATTGTCCTTCGTACTCCAACAATAAATTGGTGGTTATTGCCAATCCTGTAACGGCACCACAAGTGGCACTGATTACCGCTTCAGTATGTAGAGGAGGTTCGGCAGAAGTAGCTGTCACCAATGCACAAGCAAACCAAACATACCATTGGTATCCCGATGCGAATCTGGATATTCCAATTGCGATAGGACCTAACCCAACAATAGCAGGTATAGATAAGGATACCACACTATATGTGGTTGCCATTAGCAATAGAGGTTGCCAATCACTGCCAACTATTTTGACGATACAGCCTGTCATAAAACCTGCACCCAGTGTGCCTGCTACGTTTGCTACTTGCGAGGGGCAAAATGTAACCGTTAATTATACTGGATCTCCAGGGATGCGTTATTGTTGGTCGCACAGTAGCAACGGCTCTGTTACGTACGATTCTACATTCCGAATCAGTAATGTTAGCACTGCCGATGCAGGAACTTATACGTTCTCTATGACCGATACGTTTGGTTGTCGTTTGGCAGATACCAGCTTCTTGCTTATTGTCGATACGCTACCAGCAGAACCTATAATTGTAGGAGACAGCATGTATTGTCAAGGAGAGGATATTTTATTGGTTGGTACCAATATGACACCAATAGTGGATTCAATATTTTGGGGGAATGGCACAGGCAATATTTTCTCTAATAATGACACGTTGATTATTGTGCCTAGCAATACAGGATACGGTAATAGCAACTGGCGTGTACGCGTCAAGGATGCAAATGGCTGTATCAATACTTCGGACTTTTTTGCCGTAGCAGTCAATCCAATACCTATGGTAACTGCTACGAGCGATGGTCCCTATTGTGGCAGCAGTGCTACGGCAACATTCTCAACGAGGAGTGTACAAACAGGAGCAAATTATACTTGGTATGATCGTTTTGGCAATCCATTGGGTACAGGAAATAGTTACGTTGATATTATTACCGACACTACGACAGTCATAGTGGGCAGCGAAATATTAGGTTGCGAAGGTTTTGACACGATTACAGTGCTTTTAAATGCACCACCTATACTGGGATTATTAAGCTCTAGCGACACGATTTGTGCAGGAGAAAATATTACGATTGGCACTACGACTTTTGGTAGTCGTTATGAGTGGACAGGTCCCGCAGGATTTGTTACGTATGATTCGGTGTTTACTATTACGAACGCAGACCCATTGATAGACGCAGGTATTTATACACTGAACTACATGAACCTTGCAGGCTGTAGCAGCAGTACAACGTACCGATTGGTGATCAATAATACTCCTGCTGTGCCAACTATCACAGGAGCAACTACCTATTGTGATGGCATACCCGTCGTATTGACTGCCAATAACGTGGTCGGAAATAATTTGCTCTGGAACAACGGAACAACTAGTCCATTTCCCAATACAACGACATTGACAATACCTACCACAGACCCTAGTTATGTCAACAACAATAACTGGACGTTAATTAGCTTTAATAGTGATAATTGTGTGGCGACTTCTGCACCATTTACAGTCACTATCCATACGCTGCCAACAGTTGTACTAGATAATGATGGTCCTTATTGTGGAGCCAATACGGCTACGTTTGAACCTCGTACGGTACAAACAGGAGCAACTTATCGTTGGTACACACAGAACAGCAGTTTGCCAATAATGACAGCAGATAGCTTCGTGATTGCTAATCTAGCAACAGATACTACGATGATTGTAGAAATACAAGATATGAACGGCTGTACCGCAAGAGATACGAGTACGGCTCAGGTTGTATTGCCCGCAGCACCAGTGGTTACTAGTTTTGGAGTGCCTTGTGCAGGAAACGATTTTGTATTGCAAACACCAACTTATGGACTAAATTACCAATGGACGACACCAACGGGATTGATTACTTATGATTCTGTACTAACAGTCGCCAATTTTGGTGTACTAGATACAGGTGCTTATACGCTCAATTTCGTAGATAGCAACGGTTGTAGAGCCATGTTGACTACCGTCAATGTCGGAATACAAGCTGCTCCATTAGCGGCTACCATACAAGGGGATACGTTTATTTGTGCAGGTGATTCGATTGTGTTGACACACAATGCTGCTAGCAATTATAATACACGTTGGGTGACCAACGGGAACAGTTTCAGTGTAGATACGTTGATTGTATTGCCAAGCAATAGTAGTTATAACAATACCTTTTGGACACTCGAAGTAGAAGATGCAACGACAGGTTGTACCAACAACACAACCATACAAATAGGTAGAAGAGCGGCACCAATCGTATTGGTCAGCAATAATGGTCCTATCTGTGCAGGTTCTGATGCCATCTTCAATGCTTCCAATATACCAAATGCAAGTTATACTTGGTTTGATACCGATACTACTGGTCTAATATTGGGCGGTGGTGCTAATCTAACACTACCAGAACTTGACCAAATGCAAGTGGTGGCACTACAGGTAGCAGTAGGGAACTGTATTGCCTACGCAACAGATTCTATCGAAATAGCTCAAAATGCAGGCAGCATAATGGCTCAAAACGATACCGTCAATGTAATAGCAGGATCTAGTTCGACTATTGTCAATGTAATTGATAATGATAGTTTGGGGGGTGCTTGGAGTATCAATATGCTCACATTGCCTAGCCAAGCGAATGCTATCAATCTCAATAATGGCAACTTTGATATAGATATGACTGATGTCAATACCAACGATGAATTGACTTACATTGTCTGCAATCCTAGTTGTGTTAGTAGTTGTGATACGGCTGTTTTGTTTATCCATGTTTCCACGTTGGGAGACTGCATGATACCCAATATATTTACGCCGAATGGCGATGGAGTCAACGACGTTTTTGAAATTCCTTGCTTGACAGGTATGGGCAATCATCTTTGGATTTTCAATCGTTGGGGTGACTTGATTTACGAAACTGATAATTATCAAAATAACTGGAGCGGAAAACACAATGGTGTGGACGTGGCAGATGGAACTTATTTTTATATTCTACAGACCAACTCTGGAGAAGAAAAACAAAGTTCTATAGAAGTAAGGAGATAGTTTCTCTATGAATGCTAGACCGCTTTTGGGCGGTCTAGCATTCTTTTAAAAAAATAAATTAATATGAAAAAAATTATACTTGTACTGGTTTTGATGACGGCAGTTGGTCAATTGATGGCACAACAAGATCCGCAGTATTCACAGTTCATGTTCAATAAAATGTATTTTAATCCTGCCTATGCAGGCAGCCAAAAAACGCTCTGTATCTCTTGTATGTACCGCAAGCAGTGGATTGGTATGGAGCGAGCGCCACAGACGGCTACTTTTTCAGGTCACGGCACGGCATTTGACCGCAAGTTAGGTTTAGGACTTTCGTTGACCTACGACAAAATTGGATTTACCAACAGAGTCGATTTTGAAACAAGTTATGCTTACCGCATCGAATTTAAAAACGAAGATTTTTTGGCTTTTGGGCTGCGAGGTTCTTTGTATTATATGCAAATACGATGGGATCAGGCGCAAGCTGTCAATGGTCAAGATAATGCCATACCAGGAGCTGCAATGAGCAAATTATACCCAAACTTTGGTGCGGGTGTATATTATCAATCCAAATATTGGTACGTAGGGGCATCGGTTCCGCATATTTTTAGAAACAAAATATCATTTGAGGCGACCACCAATTTGGGTGCAACGATAGAACCAACAATACGGGAGCATTATTTTTTGATGGGTGGATTATCATTTGATTTGAGCAAAAAAGTAGGTGTTCAGACCAATTTTATGGGTAAGTTTGTAGAGGGAGCACCATTTGATTTAGACATCAATGTGAGTGTAGTTTTTATGAGCAAATTTCTGTTTGGTATTACTTATCGAGTAGGTGATTCGGTCGATGCTATCGTCCGTTGGCGAGTAGCGCCACAGCTCCAAATTGCTTTTGCTTATGATTATTCGATTACTAGACTACGTCAATACAATGCGGGGTCGATGGAGGTACTAATGCAATATTGTTTTTATAAAAAAAACGACAAAGTCAACAATCCTAGATTCTTCTAAATAACCTCTAGTAACCCCAAACCTAATACTATTTTGCCACTAGGGAATTAATACAACTATGATCAATAGAATAACAATACTTTTTTTGCTGTGCTTGCTCACAACGATGTTGCAGGCTCAGAAGTCAGCCAAAACAGACAAAGTATATACCGCCAATGGATTTGGGAAATACATGGAGCTGAATGGGGAGGACTATGCCAGTATGGACAAAGAAACCCTAGAACGTATGGGCGTAGCTAGCCGAAAAACAGGCGATACTCGTATTGCCGAAAAGGTATATGCTACACTACTAGAAAAAGGAAATAACAATCCGCTCAATCACTTGTATTATGCACAAGCATTGCAGTCCAATGGGCGGTACCTGAAGGCGAGAGAGCATTTTCAGATTTGTGATGAAAAATTGCAAGACAAAGCCAATGGCAAACCTTATGATCAACGTGCTAGGCTAGGCTATGAAGCCTGCAATCGTATTGCAGAAATGCGTGCCTTGGGCGAGGTTAGTATCGAAAATGAAATTATACTCAATACTAGCAAATTTGACTTTAGTCCCACGTATTACAAAAGGGGCGTACTGTTTGTTTCTACTCGCAACAAGATGGGCAACAAGCGAGATCGTTGGCTCAACGATAACTTCATGGATTTGTATTATGCTCCTTTGGCAGCAGGCAATGAGCTAGATAAACCTATCAATTTTTCGACCGATTTGAATACCGATTTGCACGAGGGGCCAAGTGTTTTTTCTGGGGATGAAAAGCGCATCTATTTTACGCGCAATGACCTGAATAAAGGCAAAAGAGGTAAGGCAAAAGATGGCACGACCAAACTCAAAATATACACCGCTAAGTATATCGACGAAAAATGGGAGGAGATAGAAGAATTGCCTTTCAACGACACCGAATATGATGTTTGTCACCCTGCTATTTCGCCCGATGAGCGAATGTTAGTTTTTGCAGCTAACTTACCAGGTGGTTATGGTGGAATGGATTTGTGGGTGTCGAAACTCGAAAAAAATACTTGGCAAAAACCAATTAATTTGGGAGCCAAAATTAATACAGAAGGCAACGAAGTATTTCCATTCATACAGAAAGATGGTACGTTGTTCTACTCCTCCAATGGATTATCTACCTTGGGTGGGCTAGATATATTTATGGCTACCCAAATATTTAATCACCCAGATTCGCTTTGGGAGTATCCCTTCAATTTGGGCGAACCTATCAATTCTTCTGCCGATGATTTTGGGATTATTATGAATAACTCCAAGACCGAAGGTTTCTTGACCTCTAGCCGAGAAGGTGGTGCAGGGGGCGATGATATTTATCGCTTCAAGATAAAAGATGGCTTAGATGAAGTGAAACCCACGCCCGCTCTTCCGATTGATATTTGTGTCTATTCGGACGAAACAAGAGAACGACTCTCCAATGCAGAAATTAAGATAAGAAGAGTCGCAAAAATAGAAGCACCAACCGTTAGTTATGTCACCAACGAATATGGTTATACGAGTTGCGAAATGCGAGCAGGAGAACAATACGTAATTGATGTTATTCGGTACGGATACCGAGACATGAAAGAAACATTTATTATGCCCAATACGGTAGATGGACTAGACGAGTTTTGTATCGGGTTGATTCGAAATCCAAGTATAGCAATCCAAGAACAACCCACCATAGCAGCGACCAATAATCCCAACAAAATAGGTACTATCAATGCACAGGGTCAAATAATAGACCGAACGACCATAGCTCCCCTAACGGCTATCGTTTATGAATACAATCCAGAGGAGCCGATAGAAGGGCCTCAAGTAAGTGGGCAAGTGACGAATGTAGAATACAACCGTGCATTGCCTAGAGCACAAGTGTTTTTGCTCAATAGATGTACGGGCGAAGAACTGGTAATGGAAGTAGGCGAAGATGGTCGATATGCTTTTCCGTTGGAGTGTGGTTGTGAGTATATTGTGCGAGGCGACAAGCAACGTTTTTTGGACGACAAGGCTATGATTTCGCTTGTCAATGAAGTGAACTGTCAGAATCCAATTGTTGTGGATTTAGGCTTGCAGCCTGATTTTGATAGCAATTACGGAGAGGGTTCTTTTTCGACACCTGTACTCGAAAACCTAAAAGAGGGCGACGTTATCGAACTCAAAAATATCTATTACGATTATGACAAAGCCACCATTCGGGTAGATGCAGCCAGAGATTTGGACGACCTAATCAAGCTAATGAAGCAATACCCAACGATGGAAATAGAGCTTAGTTCGCATACCGACATTAGAGGTTCTAACGACTACAACGAACAACTATCGGACGAAAGGGCTCAGACTGCTAGTCAATATCTAGCAGCAGGAGGAATCGAAAAAAATAGGATACAAGCAAAAGGTTATGGCGAAAAACAACTTAAAAATAATTGTAAATTTTGTACAGAATCCGACCACCAACAGAATCGACGTACAGAAGTTAGAATTATTAAACTAGATAAATAAAGATTGATAATCAGGTTGTTAAGACTGTAATAGCTCCCCTGATAACTTTGTGTTATTAGGGGAGTTTTTGTATTATTAAGGTACGGCTAGACTATATAAATAGTTTTTTTTAAAAAAAATGCAGATTAGTGTAATAAAACTAGATGTTTATACATCAAAAACTAATGCTACTCTTTAATGGTTCTATGAGCAGCTCATTTTTTGAGCAACTGCCCAACCCAAGTGTTTTAAATTAGAGTCCCTACTCTAGTGTATTATTTTGAATAACTTCCATACAACCAAATTATGACGAAACTACTAACTAATTTTATATTAATACTGTGCTGTACGCCTTTATTTGCTCAGATTCCTTGCAACGTCGATGACTCATTGGCGTTGGTTGACTTAGGCAACCAACTTAGGGTTACAGCGACGAATTTACCTATTACCAATACGCTGAATGGTAGTACTGTAGTTTGGGACACCACGCCTGTATCGCTTTGGCAGGGAGTATCTGTTACGCAGATCGGGGCAGAATATCGAGTAGATAGCATTGACTTGAGTGGTCGTAATTTAGCTGGGGTCATTCCAGCAGGAATATTCGATGGCAATCGTTTAGCACAGACTATCAAACTTGATTTGAGAGGTAACGGGATTACTGATATACAAGGGGCTTTGCGTAGTAATACCACTGGCTCAACTCCCGTGTTGGAGCATATTGATATTAGTAATAACGTGATTGTTGGGCTACGCAATAAAAGTTTTTTGCAACACTTAGTGCAGAACCTACCCAACATCAATACACTAGAAGCTGATAACGCACTTGACCGACTAGGACTATCGGTAGATAATAGCAATGGTATCCAGTACGGGAGCTCTAACATAGAGCGATTGATATTGTCAAACAATGTACTGTCTGGATCGCTAGAGTTGACCACAATATTGGCAGCTTATCCAGCTCTAAAACAGTTCGATGTGAGCGGCAATGCCTTATCGGGTATCAATTTCAATGCAGCGGTTACTACACTAGAAGAATTTTTGATCAATCAGAATGATTTGGCAGCTTATGCTCCACTAGATGCTATTCTGCAAACTAGCCCTTCATTGGAGGTGCTACAAGCCAACGGAGCTTTGATTTCAACCGCAACAGATGCTTTTGTATTTACGCCAATAGCAGGTGGCTATCCTAAACTGATACACTTTGCAGTAGCCAACAATAGACTAACAGGACAAGTACCTGCTGCTTTATTAGAAAATGCAATCAACATAGAAGTAATTCAGTTGCAAGGCAATAGCTTTGCGGGAGCGTTGCCGCAGCCAAGTACTACGGTCAATCTATCGACCAATAATTATGAAGCGTATGCAGGTCTTGCCCATCTTAGAGAGCTTAATTTGAGCAACAACCAACTAGAAGGAAGTGCTTCTTTGTTTTGGTTGTTTGGGCAGCAGATAGCTGTTCATGCTTTGGGTACTGCCAATACACCTTTAGAGTCTTTCGATATTAGCAATAATAATTTTGAAGAAATATTGCCTCGCTTAGATATAGCAGCAGCAGGAGAAGTAGTGGCCCTGAACAACAAATTTGCACAATTACAAACTATAGATGTTAGTGGTAACGCCTTAGATTTTAATGATTTATTGCGTATCAAAAAAATATTGAACCTCAAACGAATAGTAGGTGTAGGTCCGAATGGATTATTGCATTATGTACCTCAATTTGGTACCACACAAAATGACTTTCAGTACCACACCCAAGATTCTATTGGTATAGGGGGCGTGCGTAGAAGAAACCAAGGAGGTCGCTTAACGATAGCGGCAGGCAGACAGCCCATCGAAAACGAAGCAGATGCTAGTGGAAGTATTTTACCTGTTGTAGGTTCGCCTATTGATTGTAATATCTACTCATGGGAAACGTTTGATTCGGTGGGGAACAACCCAGAGGTACTCGGACAAGTAATATTGGGCGGATACTTGCCAGGACCAGCATCTAACAATAGTTACCGACCTGGTGGACAAGCAGTAGCTAGTGCTATCGTGCCAGCAGCCATGCACACATTAGGTATAGAAGGCACGGATAGTACGCTACACCACAATAAATTATATTCGGCTTGTGTCACCAATGATTCTTTTCCGAACTTGACACTGTGCATGAAAAAGAAACGAGTAGAAGTAGGACCTTGTATAGATTCCTCTGGCAATGCGATACAATGCCAAACTATGGTCGTGCAGTTCAAGCCCAGTGTACTGGCAGGCTTGACGCCTGCACAGCAAGATTCTCTAAAGCGTGCTACTAGAGAGTCGATGGGGGCAGAACCTATTGATGCCTGTTTGTGTGGTGATATAGAGCTGTGGGGAGTATCAGATACCGCTATGGTAGAAGGCCGAGGTAGTGGAACGAAAAAATCAGCTACTAGGTCGCGTTCAAGAGCAGAGCTACAAAGTGCTGACCCCAATTATGCGTTGATGGATGGGAACAGTAGTAGTACATTGCCTGATACATTGGGGATACAACAAGGGCAAGGAAATACAACAGCGACTACCTTAGTCGCCATTATTGATTCGGGAGTAGATTACGACTATCCAAGTTTGCGCTCTTTTATATCGGAAGGAGCAGCAGACAATGATACCTGTATGTCTGATGCGGCATGGGGATATAACTTTGTAGCACGCAACAACAATGCAAATGATGACCACGGTCATGGTACTGCAGTAGCAGGAGTCGTAACAGGATTGAGTGGTGATAATCTGTTGCCGCACACTACTAGCTCACCAGACATAGGCTTTTTGCCGCTCAAATATACTGACAAAAATGGATCTGGTACTTTATTTAATGCTACCTGCGCCTTGCATTATGCAGCACGCTACCAACGTACTACTACCAACGGTGATACCGCCAAAGTAAGAGTTATCAATTGTAGCTGGGGCTATTATGGCGACCCTTGTATGGTATTGGAAAATGCGATTGATTATGTAGGAAATAATTGTGGTATTTTGCTGGTGGCTTCTGCTGGAAATGATATGAAATTGGTACAGGGAATGACGAATCAGGAAGACTGGCACTGGCCTTCCAATTCTATTACGGACGAAATCGTGACCAATGTAGATAATGTATTGGCAGTAGCAGCGATTGATAATCATACCAGCAATAGTCTATCAAGTTATTCCAATTATGGCGATGTTCATATTGATATGGCGGCACAAGGGACACACAGTACAACCCGTGCAGGTACTAACAATAACTTAGGGTCTGCAGAAGGAACTTCTTTTGCAGCAGCACAGGTTAGTAGAGCGGCTGCTTTATTGTTCGATAAGTATCCAACAGCTTCTTATTATTCAGTCAAATATGCCTTGATGGAGGGGGTAGATGTATTGCAAACTACCGATGCTCAAAAAATAAAATCAGAAGGGCGATTGAATTACGCCAAAGCAGATTCTATTATGAATCGCATTATTAACTTGGATAATTGCTTATCTGTTAACACGGTTATTACGAGTACTAATACACTCGAAAATGCAACGGAACATTTGGTGCAGTTGTACCCTAATCCTGTGCAAAATGAATTGTATATCAACTTGGATTATCAATTGATGGAAACGGGAACTGTTCAAATGCAATTATACAATGCACAAGGACAATTATTGCAACAGCAAGCCATCAACCAAACTACAACTACTATTGGTATGCAAGATCTACCTAAGGGAATGTATTTGATACAGTTGCAAGCTGGTGACCAACAATGGACTAGAAAAATAATCAAATAAATAAACAGAAGCGACCGAATACGTCTTTTAGATAAGGACTTATTTGGTCGTTCTTTTTTGCCTATTTGCAATGAAGTTGTTCAATAATTAAGACTACTTAAAAAACAAACTATGCGATATATTTTATACACTTTATTTTTCTGTTTGCCACTATCCATGCTGGCACAGGATATTATTACTCAAGCTACTATTGATGCCTTTGCATTAGAGCAAAAAGGGAAAACAATAGAGCAATTAGAGACTTTGGCTAGTAGCTACCAAAGATCGAATGATTGGGACGCTTATTTTCAAATAGGCGTATTGATTTCGAGTGAATGGTTGGCACAAGAAGAAGATAAAAAAGCAATAAATTCAGCAGAGCAATACATCGCCACTGCGACTACTAAAAAGTACAAAAAACTTCCGTTGTCTTTGTTGTACAAGAATGTAGGAAAAGGACATTACAACCTTTATGAAGACAGAGAAGCCCGAATAGCATTGCAAGAAGCATTGTCTATCAGAGAGGCTATTGACAATAAAGACCCAGAATTGGCGAAAGATTATAGCAATATGGGCGTTGTTAGTAGTAATACAGGTCGTTATAATCAAGCGATTGAATACTTGAAGAAGGGAGTGAAACTGCAAAAAGATGAGATTGTATTGGCGAATATTTATACCGAAATAGGGATTAATTATCGTTTTTTAGGAGATTTTAGAAAGAGTTTAGATTACCAAAGTCAGGCTATTCAGATTCTTGAAAATACAAAAGAAGATAAAGTACTAGCTATAGCTCTGTTTGAAAAAGGAGCTGTATTGACGGAACTCAATCAAAACAATATGGATAGAAACTATATCTACGATGCTTTAGAACGGTTTATTGTTTTGAATGATCCATACCATCAAATGATTAGCTACAAGCAATTAGCTTATTCTTATATGCAATTTACAGAAGCTGGTTATATCGGGAAGGAAGGGGTTGATTCTGCTATCGTCAATTACACCAAAGCATTAGTCATTGCTCAAAAAGATATTGAAAATAGTGCCGTGCTACAAAGTCAACTAACAATGGATTTGGCAAGTGCCTATACTTCAAAAAAAGAAGTAGAAAAAGCCGCAACCTATATTCTTAAATTGAGTGGGGATAAAGAAACCAATCAATATGAATTGAATAATGTGAATACCGAACTGCATATCGCCAAAGGCGATATAAAAGCAGCAGCCAATTCTACGCATCTTGCTTTGGTGGCTTTAGTCGAAGACTACAACGATACCAATCCGCTCGCCAATCCAAGTATAGCACAATTGAGAAAGGGAACGAACGCCGATTTGGTACAAAATGCACTAGCATTCAAGGCAAGAGTTCTGTATCAGCATTACAAACAAAGTAAAGAAACCGATTATTTGCGTGCTGCGATGCAGACCATGGAGCTTTTTGATGAAATAATCAATCATATCCGTGCAGATTTTGCCAACAGTGGTTCTAATGTTGCTTGGTCGGATTTGACGTTAGATGCTTACGAAAATGCCATCGAAATCTGTTTGGCATTGCAACAAGATACAAAAGAAGATAAGTACAAAAACAAAGCATTCTATTTTTCCGAAAAAAGTAAAGGTTTAGGCTTATTGGAAGCTTTTCAGAATACTAAAGCAGATCAACTGTATGGGCTAAACACGGTAGCCGAGCGAGAACTGAAATTAGATATTGCAGAATTGGATCAGACTATTTTTCAGCTGGAACAGAAAGGCGGGGCGAATAATTTGGAGCGTATTGGTAAGCTCAAAAAAGAGCAATTCTTAAAAAAAGAACGCTATCAGGATATGCTCGAAAAACTAGAGCAGAACAACCCGACGTACTACAACACCAAGTACAAGTTGGATATTATGGACGTGGCTGGAGTGCGCAGGTTATTGCAACCCAATCAAGCTTTGATAGAATATTTTGTGGGTGATTCGGCAACTTATGCGTTCAAAATTTCGGCAGACGCTTTTGAGGTGATTACGCTTAGTGGGAATCAAAATATGGGCGAAAAAGTATATAATTTTAGAGAAGCAATTTATGGTTACTTTCTTCATAACAAAGATAGAAACCCACAGATAATGTCTAAATATGCAACCATGTACGTCAACCAAGCGTACGAGTTGCACCAACAACTCATTGCACCACTGGGCGAATTGCCCAATCGCTTGATTGTTATTCCAGCAGGAGCGATGTGCGATATGCCTTTTGAGTCTTTGATAAGCGAGCCAGTAAGTAAGCCAGAGGCGTTTCAGTCGCACGCTTATTTGGTCAAGAAGCACAGTATTAATTATGCGTATTCTGCTACGCTGCTACAAGAGATGATGGACAAAACTATTGCAAAAGGAACGGATACTTATTTGGCTTTTGCTCCTTCTTTTGGCGATGGTGCAGAGAGTTTGATACGAGGACAAAAATACACGCTTTCGGCACTGACCTACAATACGATAGAAGTGCAAAACATACAAAAGCTATTGGGCGAAGGTCAAATATATGAAGGTAGAGACGCAACAGAAGAGCAGTTCAAGGAAGTGGCGAGTCGCTACTCTATTCTGCACTTTGCTACCCACGGTTTAGCCAACAATCAAGATCCTGATTATTCTTTGTTGGCGTTTACAGAAATAAAAGACGACATCGAAAATGAGTTTTTGTATGTGCGTGATTTGTACAATATGGATTTGAATGCGGAGTTGGTCGTGCTTTCGGCTTGCGAAACCGCATTGGGAAAAAACTTCCGTGGAGAAGGTATTATGAGTTTGGCTAGAGGTTTTTCTTATGCTGGCGCCAAAAGTATTTTTACGACCTTGTGGTCAGTCAATGACCAAGCAACCTACCAAATCGTAGAGCGTTTTTACATTAACTTGCAGCAAGGAATGGAAAAAGATGTGGCATTGCAACAAGCTAAAATTAATTTTATAGAGAGCAGCAATGATAAAACAGCCAACCCTTTCTTGTGGAGTCCTTATATTATGATTGGCGATACAGCATCGTTGCCGAGTATTACCAAGAGCAATATTCCTTGGGGCATAATTGGAATAGGAGCAGGGCTTTTGTTGGTGTTAGGCGGAATAGGTTTTGCTATCAAGAAGAAAAAAACAGCTTAAATATTAGCACAAAATGCAACATAAAAAAAGCCACGTTACTACTGTAACGTGGCTTTTTTTATGTTGCTGAGTGATTGGTTTTGCAATCGTGTTTTTTATTCTTCTCCGTTTACCAATGTTGAGTTGTTGGCGAATTTGACCGACTCAGGCAAGTAAATAATATACTCTAATGATTCGAGACATTCTTCCCCTTTTATGATAATAACATCGTTTGATTTTTTGGAGCCTATTGACAATTCCTTGGTACCAGCATTCAATGTTTTGATTAAGTCGTATCGACCATCGTTTGCAATATAATTGAGCAAGTTGGCGTTAGGCAAGGAAATAGTTACTTTTACTTCTATTAATATTCTAGAACCTTTAGTTTCTTTGATTTCTATTTTTTTGCCTACTACGTTTACGTTTACTTTCTGGGCTCCATCAAGTGTGAAGGTCTGATGCAGAGTCTTAGAGACCTGTGCCGACATTGCTCCTGATAGCAGAAAAAAACACAGTATGGTCAGTATTAACTTCCAGTTCATAATTGAGAGAATATTAAACTTTATGTATCTTTGTTGTAGGAAAATGAGAGATGATTGTAATATTTAAAGCGAAAATATTGCCAACTAGGTGCTTAACTAGCTTATTGTTAGTGAAATAGTAAATTCATTAACAGAGTTGGCTGTTCCAATAAAAGAAAAAGCACAAAATAAATGAATAGGTTTTTTTGTGGTTACTTTCGTCTAAGTACTTGATTACAAATTTAATCTTTTTAAGTCAGAAAAACTAACCTTTCTATCTTTTAAGTAAAGTTGTTTTGACAGCAGATTTCTCTCCAACATAAAGTATTGTGGTAGGAGACCTAAAGTAGCAAAGTTAGACTTGTCTTATTTTATAAAATAAGAGCATCAAAAGTTATGCTACCTTTATCAAATTTAATTTTTTTTTTAGAGATGCAAAATAATACAATTGTTCAGTTTGTTGATGTTGAATTGAAGGGTGCCTTATTACAACAGATTACCGTGTCCTTATATCAAGGTGACTTTGTCTATGTTTTGGGTGGTACGGGAAGTGGGAAAAGCACTTTTTTGAAGGCAATAGCAGCTCAATTACCGATACAGAAAGGACAGCTTTTTGTCAGTAATATGGGGGTACACCAAATCAAAGCAGCTGAAATTCCGTATCTGCGAAGACAACTCGGCATTGTTCGGACATTGGAGTGGCTAGACCCCAAACAGACTGTTCAGCAGAATTTGTCTTGGGTGCTGCAGGCTATTGACTGGGACATCGCCGAAGAACGAAACCAACGAATACAGCAAGTCTTGGAGCTGCTGCAACTCCAAAATTTGATCGCACAGCCAGTTGGTCAGCTCAATACCACCGAAAAAATAAAGCTGACCTTTGCTAGAGCCTTACTCAATAATCCTAGTATTTTGTTGATTGATCAGCTACTGGATAGCTTGGACGAAACAACGCAAGCCGAATTAATGACATGGCTAAAAAAATACCATACGACTCACCCCATTACGATTGTATTGGCTACTTCTCAGTACCAATTATCCGAGAAATATGTAGGTGACCGCTTATTGGTTTGCCAAAAAAATACGGTCGTGGAATTACTGACGTAAGTCAAATAATAGCTTATTTCAAAAAAAATAACCTTCACGGAATTATTTACAGGGCATAAATGTTAAGGATAACTTAACAATGGGGGTTCTGGATAGACAGAATGGTCTGACTTAAATTGCCCTCAATTTTCATGATAACCTAAAAAATAAAACCTATGAAACGTACTTTTTTGTTGACAATTAGCTTGATTTTTTTCTCCTTGCAGATGATTGCTCAGATGAATATTTCTACCAATCTGCGAGAGGATATGATGTATGACGAAGAATTGGAAGACTGGCTTGTCTTGGGAACCGATGAAGAGTCGGTGACCTTCTTTGAATTCAACGAAGAACTGACAATTTTTAAGCATACTACTTTCTCTATCACGTCTAGTTATATCATCAAATCGCAAGAAGAAGATGAAGAAACAGGCGAATTGAGATTTAGCGTAATTAGTGATGTGGGAAATAAATACTTAATGATTATTGATACGAAAGAGGAGTTGCTACGATTTGTTTACGAAAGAGACGAAACCCTTTATTCTGTTGTTCATCACATCAAGAAAGTGTGGTTTGATGAATAGATGATTATTGGATACAAATCCCCAAAAGGTGCAAAATACTACAAGTGTTTTACACCTTTTTTTTATGAAAATTAGTGCATGTTTTTATCGAAAGGTGGAGTACAGCACAAAAAATAATACCCATTCTGATAGTATAATGGGTAGGTATAGAAGTGGTTTAAAATACAGCTCTGAATAGCACGTTTTATACTTTTACCCTATTCTGCATTCAGAAAAAAAATCCCTAAATCCAAAAAATCCCAATACTTACTTCACCCACCTCAAATACCACTGATGCAAGCTGTACAAAAACCAAATAAAGTGCGGATTGATGTACTTTTTTTGCTGCCCTATTCTGCATCATTCAGAAAAAAAATCCAAAAATCCCTAAATCCAAAAAATCCCAATACTTACTTCACCCACCTCAAATACCATTGATGCAAGCTGTACAAAAACCAAATAAAGTGCGGATTGATGTACTTTCTTTGCTGCACAAAATTTTGAATAGTTACCTGTAAGGCAGTCGCATCTAAACCAATTTTTTTGATAAAATCGCCATCTGCGGCGATCGCCAATAACGGCTCTTTGAGACTGCCTAACAACCATTTTTGTATCGGAATAGAGAAGCCCTGTTTGGGGCGTTCAATCAGTTCACGTGGTACGTGTTTGAAGAGCAATTGACGCAATAGATATTTAGTTTCGCCTCCTCTGATTTTCATATTATCGGGCAATTGCATACCAAATTCAATGATTTTATGATCCAAGAAAGGATCTCTTCCTTCTAGAGCGTTGTGCATGGTTGCTCTATCGACTTTCGTCATAATGTCGCCTTCTAGGTAGGTGTCAATATCGACCATACCCAAGTACGACACTAAGTTTTGGTTGCGGACAGACAAGTCTGTATGATAGCGGTTTTCGTAGAAGGGATACAGTTTTTTTTGCTCCTGCGGACTGATATAAGTCGAAGACTGATTGAAAAACTGCAAAGTATCTTTTGCTCCCAAAGCATGTAGCAGTTTTGGGAACTTATTACTAATGTTTTTGTAGTTTTTGAGTACGGGGATTTTGTGGTTGTGTTGTTCCAACCAAAGCGGGTCGATGAGTTGCCCGACACCTTTCATTCCTTGGCGTATCCAATAAGGAATTTTGCTGATTTTGGGGTAGAAATTTTGCGTAACTTCATATTTCGTATAACCACCAAAAATCTCATCACCACCATCTGCCGAAAGGCTCACTTTGACTTCTTTTTTTGCCATCTGAGCGACCAAATAAGTCGGGATAGCCGAGCTATCGCCAAACGGCTCGTCGTATAGTTCGGGTAGCAGCGGAATAACTTTTTCGAAGTCCGCTTCGGTACAATACCATTCGTGGTGGTCCGTTTCTAGATGTTGAGCGACGGCTTTGGCGTGTTGTGCTTCGTTATATTCTTTGTCTTCAAAACCAATGGTAAAGGTTTTGAGCTGTCTATTTTTTTGCTTTTGCAGCAATGCCACTACAGTCGAAGAATCAATTCCACCACTCAAAAAAGCACCTACAGGTACATCTGAAACCATACGCAATTCAAAACTTTCGGTCAGGACTTGCTCCATTTGTTCTAGCAATTCGCCCTCAGAGGCGGTGCTGACAGGCGTATTTTTATAGATTTTTTGTATGTCCCAATATTTGTGTATTTGGGGAGTTTGTTGGTTGTCCAATTCCAAAAAAGCACCTGCTTCTAGCTTATGTACTCGTTCAAAAATACAATGCGGATAAGGAATGTATCCTTGTTGCAAATATAACGATACTGCCTTTTGGCTAATACTGTTGTCAAACTTGGGGTGTTGGTGAAACGCTTTGAGTTCGGAGGCAAACATAAACAGTCCTTCGTGCCAGTACCAAAACAATGGCTTGACACCCACACGATCTCTACAAATGGTGAGTTGTTGCGTATTTTTGTTCCAAATAACAAAGGCAAACATTCCTCTAAAGCGTTCTATCATGGCTTTGCCCCATTGGCGAAAAGCTTTGAGAATAACTTCCGTATCGGAGTGGCTCTCAAATTGATGTCCGAGCTGCTCCAATTCTTTTTTGATGGCTTCAAAATTATAGATTTCTCCATTGAAAACCAAGACATATTCTTGCCACAACATCGGCTGATTGCCAGCGGCAGACAAATCCAAAATCGACAAGCGACGATGCCCTAATCCTAATGCCTGTTTCGGGTCAATATAATTGCCTCCACTATCAGGTCCACCATGTTGTAGAGTGTCCCGCATTTTAGTCAATGTCTCTTCGAGTGGATATTTTTGTTGATAGCCAAAATCCCAAAAACCTGTTATTCTACACATATTTTATATTGCTTTAAGCCTGCAAAATAGATAAAAACTATAGGATATTGACAAAAACCCGCAACCTCTAGTTGATAAGGCTTGTTATAATTTCATTTTCTGAGAAAATTTAACAATTTTTGTCTAGTAAGTACGTACAGAATTGATAGATTGTACGCGAGACTTAACCGAAAGAAGATAACTAAACCTAAATCAATCATAACATACCAATGAGCATCATAGAACTTAAAGTACCTGTTATTGGCGAATCCGTAACAGAAGTAACGCTTTCTTCTTGGCTAAAAGAAGATGGAGCAATTGTAGAATTAGACGAAATCATTTGCGAATTCGAATCAGACAAGGCAACCGTAGAAGTTCCTGCCGAAAAAGCAGGCAAACTCATTTGGGTCGCTCAAGAAGATGACGATATTTCTATTGATGGCGTGTACGCCAAAATAGACACGAGCTATGCAGGTGGTGGTGATGATAGCAGCGATGCTGCTCCAGAAGAAAAAGCACCAAAGCAAGAAGAGAAAAAGGAAACACCTAAGCAAGACCAACCTCAAAAAGAGGATTCTTACGCAGCAGGACACCCTTCACCTACGGCTCAAAAATTGATGCAAGAAAATAACTTGCAAGCGAGCGATGTCAAAGCGACTGGCAAAGATGGTAGAATTACACAAGAAGACGTGCAACAAGCCATTGATAACAAAGGAAGCCAAAAAGCAGCTGAAAAGCCAGCTCAGAAAGAAGCTCCTAAGCAAGAAAAAGTAGCTCCTGCCAAAGCACAAAAAAGTGTCAATATGGATATGCCTGCTGGATTCAGCAGAAGTACCCGTACAGAGAAAATGAGCCGTATGCGTAGAACGATTGCGACTCGCTTGGTTTCTGCTAAGAATACAACAGCGATGTTGACCACATTCAATGAAGTTGATTTGACGGAAGTGATGGCATTGCGTAAGAAATACCAAGAAAAATTTGTAGAAAAATACGGTATCAAACTCGGTTTCATGTCTTTGTTCTCTAAAGCTTGTGCCAAAGTATTGATGGAAATGCCTGACGTAAATGCTCAAATAGCAGAAGATGGCAAAACATTAATTTTCCACGATTATGCGGATATTTCTATCGCTATTTCTACTCCTACTGGTTTAGTAGTACCTCCTGTCAAAAACGTAGAGTCGATGAACTTCGCTCAAATCGAAGCGTCTATCAAGGCATTGGCTGTCAAGGCTAGAGATGGCAAATTGACACTAGAAGAAATGCAAGGTGGAACTTTCACCATCACCAATGGTGGTGTATTTGGTTCTATGATGTCCACGCCAATTATCAATGAGCCACAATCGGCAATATTGGGCATGCACACGATTCAGCAACGCCCAATGGCAGTGAATGGTGAAGTCAAAATTAGACCAATGATGTACCTAGCGTTGTCGTATGATCACCGTGTGATTGACGGTAGTACTTCGGTTACATTCTTAGTCAAAGTAAAACAACTACTCGAAGATCCTATCACTTTATTGATGGACTTGTAGAAAATAGATATTATAGCTTATAAAATAGGGGAATACACGAAGGTGTATTTCCCTATTTTTTTGCAACAACCGAATAGAAGTACTTGTTCTAATGGTAAACAATAGAAGCATTATGGCAAACAAACCAAGAGTAGTGGTTGTTGGAGCAGGTTTTGGAGGGTTGGAACTCTGCAAAGCACTCCGCAAGGAAGCAGTAGAGGTCTTGTTGATAGACAAAAATAACTATCATACGTTCATTCCGTTGTTGTATCAAGTCGCCACAGGCGGACTAGAAGCAGGGAGCGTTGCTTATCCTGTACGTCGAGTTTTTCGGAAGAATAAGTATGTCAAATTTCAGATGGCAACGGTTGATAAGGTTGATGTTGCAGAGCAATGTTTGCAGACTTCTGTCGGAACTATCGCATACGATTATTTGGTATTGGCGACAGGTAGCAACACCAATTTTTTTGATTTTGCTCCCAAGCAATCCAATTTTTTGACGCTGAAGTCGGTACCCGATGCCCTTAATATCCGAAGTTATGTGATGCAGAATCTAGAAAAAGCGATTGCAACACAAGATAAAACGAAACAAGGTCAGTTGATGAATATTGCCATTGTGGGAGGTGGTCCTTCTGGGGTGGAATTGGCTGGAGCGTTGGGCGAAATGAAACGGTACGTTTTTCCGAAAGATTTTCCACAAATTGATTTTGATAGAATGTCGATAACGCTCTTTGAGGCAGCCCCTAAGCTGTTGTCGAGCATGGCAGAACAGTCTTCCGAAAAATGTTTGTTGTATCTACAAAAATTGGGTATAGAAGTCCGACTGAATACGCAAGTAAAAGACTACGATAACCAAGTGGTATTGTTAGCTGATGGTAGTACCTTCGAGACAGAAACCGTCATTTGGGCGGCAGGAGTCAAGGGCGAAATGCCAGCAGGGATTGATGCAGCTTATATTGCTAGAGGCAATCGAATAATAGTCGATAAACAGAACCAAATAGAAGGACTGCCAAACATTTTTGCTATTGGTGATATTGCTTATTTTCCTACGGAAGATTATCCAAAAGGACTACCGATGTTGGCTCCTGTAGCCATGCAACAAGGACAACATTTAGCCAAAAATATCACGAAGTTGCTACAAAATAAACCGTTGCAGCCTTTTGCGTATAGCAATAAAGGCAGCATGGCAATTATTGGAAGAAACAAAGCGGTCGTGGAATTGCCGAAGTTCAAATTTCAAGGTACTTTTGCTTGGTTGGTTTGGATGTTTGTACACATTATGTCGCTGGTGGGCTTCCGCAATAAGTTGGTAGCATTCCTAGATTGGACACAAAATTACTTCAGTTATGATCGTCCATTAGGGTTGGTGGTACGACCATTTTACAAAAATAAAGAACAGGAAGAAAGTAGCAAGGGTACACCAGTTTAATAAGTTAAAAAAATTATGTACTTTTGCATTCTAAAATAAAAAAAACATGGCAAAGGGAGCAATCATATATAAGACAAGAGAAGAAATTGAAATTATGCGCGAAAGTGCATTGCTAGTGTCCAAAACATTGGGACTAATGGCAGCACATATACAACCCGGTGTCACAACACTGCAGTTGGATAAGTTGGCAGAAGAATTTATTAGAGACAACGGTGGCGTACCTGGATTCTTGGGCTTGTATGACTTCCCCAACACCCTTTGTATCTCGCCCAATGCACAAATTGTACATGGTATTCCTAACGATACACCGCTAGAGAATGGCGATATTCTTTCGGTAGATTGTGGGGTGCTGATGAATGGCTTTTATGGTGATCACGCTTATACTTTTGAAGTAGGAGAGGTGGATCCAGCTATCAAAAAACTATTGGAAGTAACCAAAGAATCGTTGTACAAAGGAATAGAAGCCACTCGTGTCGGCAATAGAATTGGCGATATTAGTTTTGCGATACAAAGTCATGCGGAGGCACATGGTTATGGTGTCGTCAAAGAGCTGGTCGGACATGGTCTTGGTCGAGTCATGCACGAAAGTCCAGAAGTCGCTAACTATGGCAGAAGAGGCAAGGGCAAAAAGATACAAAACGGTTTGGTAATTGCTATCGAACCGATGATCAATATGGGAACAGCAGCAATTGAGCAGCTCGCTGATGGCTGGACAATATTGACAAGAGATAGAATGCCTTCGGCTCATTTTGAGCACGATGTAGCAGTAATTGACGGGAAACCAGAGATTTTATCTACTTTTGACTATATTTATGAAGCATTAGCTGCTAAATAGTAATAGAATTGCCCCTTAGTTATTTTTTTACTAAAGTCTATTCTTATGCCTCCGCACATACCTACTATAGAAAAATTTGCCGCATCTATGCTCGCCAAAGATACGAGCAAGAACCGAAAAGCATGGATCAACAAAATGGCAAAAACCAAAACGGATTTACTGCCTTGGTTAGTACTGTTGGAATATGAACCCCTAGTAGCTTCGCGCTTCTTGTTGGTAATGGACGATGTTTGCGAGCTCAAACCAAAACGAATTATTCCACTTATCGTTCCTTGCTTTGAACAACGGGAAACGCCTCCAGTCGCAGGATTCAGAAGTAGCTTGGTCAAGTGGCTGATGCTCGCTGGCGTACCTGAGGAGATAGAACGTGAGGTACTTGACCAATTGATAATTTGGATACAAAAAAAAGAGATTAAGACCACTGCCAAAATACACGCTCTAGAGGTGTTGTTGGAGTTGGCAAGTAAGTACCCTGAGGTAATACCAGAATTACTGATTATTATGAATGACCAAATACCCAACAATACAATTGCTTTTGAACAAAAATGCAGAAGTATAGCGAAGGGCTTGTACCGAATAATGGGCATGTAAGCAAGACGGCTACTTAGTCGTCTTCTCTTAGTTTGGCTCTAATCTCTTCTATGGATAAAAGTCCTTCTGTTTGAGGGCGGTAACCATTAGATTGTTCGGTTGGGGTGATGTCAATGACTGTTTTGTTGGTGATACTATGCTGCTTTTTTTTGACAGGTAGTATAGTTTTGCCAAAAAAAGCTTTGGCTATCGTCCGAACAAAAAGAAATATCGTGAAAGGCGACAACAATACAATACTCAAAACTGTAGCCCCGATGCCATAGAGTAGGTTCTGTTGATACAGGCGTTTTATCTTTCGGAATAGGAACAATACCAAATCTCTATTGAGATACCAGACAATCAGTACGATAATGCTGCCAAGCCACCTAATAATAAGGGAGCCAATCAAGAGTAAAATAATTATACCTACGGCAAATTTTAAGATGGTAGAGCTATCAGATTTGGAAGTAGTAGTCATGCGTATTTTTTTGAGCGTAGATTAGTTGGGGTGAATAATCCCAGTCTCTAATATAACACAATAATTGCCCAAATAGATTATGACAATCAAAGAAATTTTAGAACACGAAATTGTTGCCATAGGCGGGTATAGTATTACGCCCATTATTATTATCTGGATAATAATAACAATTATTGTTTCTAAGTTGGTCTTGCGCATGGTCTTACGCTTCGTGCATGACTCTGATTTTGTCAAAACTCGACTCGATCGAGGGCGACGCTATGCGTTAGAGCAGTTTATCAAGTATTTGATTTACGCCATTACTTTTTTGTTGATTGCCCAAAATATTGGTATCAATCTTTCTCTAATTTGGGCAGGTTCTGCAGCTTTGTTAGTGGGTATCGGATTGGGTCTCCAACAGATATTCAACGATTTGGCATCGGGTGCAATTCTGCTCATAGAAGGCGAAATAGAAGTGGGCGATGTCGTCGTTATTGATGGCACTGCTGGCAAGATACAAAAAATAACCCTGCGTGCTTCACACATCGAAACGGCTAACAAAATAGTTATGATTGTGCCCAACTCGCAGCTCATTACCAGCAATGTCGCTAATCATGGTGCCGCCAATATTAACTTTTCGAGATTTCATGTCAATGTAGGCGTCGCTTATGGCTCAGATGTAGCATTGGTCAAAAAAATACTGCTACAAGTGGCAACTGAAAATGATATGGTCAGCAAGAACATTGCACCACTCGTTATTTTTGCCGATTTTGGGGCTTCTTCTCTTGACTTTCAATTGCATTTTTATTGCAATGAATTGCTGTATATAGAGCGTATCAAGTCAGAACTTCGATTCCGAATTGATGAGCTGTTTCGTCAGCATCATATCGAAATGCCATTTCCGCAACGGGATATATGGATCAAAAATAAACTCACCATCGACCAGCCACAACCTACGGTTAGGATTCCAGAAGGTCAGCCGAATATACCTACCATAGAAAAAAAATAATTTTTATAAAAAAAGTTACTTTTGTAGGGTACCTACGTCTAAATGTCAGTTTTAATAACTACTATTAGTTCTATCCATTGGGTACGACTAACAACAACTCTAACAAACAACAATACTATGAATAAATTAATGACTATTAGTTTCCTATTATTAGGAATGATGCAAGTCGCTACGGCTCAATACGAGGGCGTAACGTTTGATTATGAGAAAGCAGTTTTTGGCGAAAATCAGCCACTACCAGCTGAAACACACCTTATGCTACAAGGTCAAGTAGCTGTCGATGTAGGTATGGTCGAATTAGATATTTTAGATGCCAAAGGTAGAGATAATCGCTTGCCTATTTATACGACTATCTGGAAACGCTCGCCCGACAATCTAGGTGCACAATTTCTATTGCCTGTCAACTTTAGACTAAAAGGCAGTTCGGAATATGATTTCTATATCAAGTACTTTCGTGCCATAGGTACCAAAGATGCACAAGATGTAGAAGTAGCTATTCAAGACCAAATAAATACGTACTTGGAGCAGGTGATTGTTATCAACAAAAATACGTTGACACTCAACCAAAGCCGCAAAGAAATTATCAGAAACTTGGACAAAATTGTCCACAAAAGAATGAAACTATATCGCAGTAGAACCAGCTTAGATTTTGAAGGTTTTTCTGAATTGGTCGAAGACAAACTAAAGCAACTTTCGCACGCTAATTTGCGCAAGGGCAAATTGATTTTTGGCAAAAAAGATAAAGACGAAGCCAAAGAATCTTACCGAGAAAAATTGGTCGATGAATTTAAGGTGATGGTCAAGGCCGAGCTTAACCAGCACATGGATGCAGAGTGGTTCAAGTTGGTGGATAACAAATACATTGATAACTATACCACTGAAGCACGCAAAAAAACAATAGCTTTACAGGCTGGTTTTGGTGGTGCTTATTTGAGCGGCGACAACAACAATACAGTTATTGGAGCATCTCCTTTTGTTGGTTTCGCTTTTCCGTTGGCTAGACCCAATGTCAAAGCTAAGTTTTTTCATAATTTGGCAATCAATGCAGGGGTATTTTTGTTAGACTTTGAGGGAGTAAACGGTGCTACGGTAAGTGGTCCTATCTTTAAGCGTCCTACTTATGTAGGGTTGAGCTACAAGGTATTCCGATTTATCAATATCAATGCAGGAGCTACCTTTTTGGAGAGCGGAAGTACCGCAGGACAAGTTGGTAGCAACTTGGGCAACAACGTGTATATTCGCCCTTATATTGGTATTTCGGCACAAGTTGATTTGTGGGTGGATTTCAGTAAGTAATAAAATATAAAGCATATATTTGGGTCAATTGTTATCGTAACAATTGACCCTTTTTATTAGAGGTTATTACAAATAGATTCGTAGGTCAAGAAAAATATCTTTTTCCGATTCATTTCATAAATGCTCGACTTCATAGCTAAGGCTATCTAATCCACTAGTGGCACTCTTCGCTAGATGTTCTCTGAACATCTACCCTTTGGGTTCGCTCGTGCGTGTGCGTTTATTTCATCAATCAAAAAAATCTATCTTCTTGACCTGACACAACTTCATTCGTAATAACCTCTATTTTTAGGCACTAATAACCTTTAATTAAAGCAAAACCATGAATTATCAAGACCCCCTGGACCAAGAAGAACGTAAGCCGTTAGAATTTGAAGTGATTGACCAACAGAAGGAAAGCTGGTCAGGGCTTTTTTATATCGCTTTGTTTGTCGGATTTGTCGTCATAGCAGGTGTACGAATGTACCAAACGTGGCCCGATAGCAACACGGTGGAAGTTAATACCATCAACAGCCAGCGAATAGAATTGCTTCAATCTCTAAAGAATAACAACCAGAACGAATCAAAACAAGCGGAAGACCTAGCGAAGTACGATAGCCTCAGTAGGCGAATCGAAGAGCTGATGGAATAACAAAAAAAGAGCCTTGAACAACTGTAGTTGTTCAAGGCTCTTAAATCGTGTCTAATGATATAGTCTATTAGAATACACGACCAATGAAATATATTACTATAATAATAAGGAATATGATGCTAATCCAGAAAGCCAAATCAGCAATCAATCCACCACCGTTATTACGAGCAATAATTGCCAAAATCAATCCAACAATAGGAAAAATAAAAGCAAAAATAAGTGCCAAAATAGAAAGGATATCTACATCTACATCTTTGTTAGCATCAATCTTTTTTTGTAGTCTAGTTTTTGTTTTTTCATTGGTAGCTTTATCCAATTTTGTTTGGAGTTTGGCTACACGAACCTGCTTGCGCAATTGTTGTTTAGCTTCTTTTGCGGAAGCTCTTTTATCTTTTTTAGAGGCTTTTTCTACTTCAGTATTTTCCTTTTCTACCTTATGAGTAGGTGCGACAGAAGCCGACATAAAGAAAGTCATACAGATAAATAATAATGCTAGTGTCGATAGTTTTTGAATGCTTTTCATAGTGTTCTTTTTTTTAATAAATGAATACCGAACTAACACCTTAGTGTACAATTTGTTCTTTAAAAGGCTCTATTGCTTTATAATTTTTTTGGTCAGCAACTCATCGGCAAGCTGTATTTGCAGCAAATAAATGCCAGTAGGAAAATCTGCGGTATTGATGTTCAATATGGATTGACCACTGTTCAGATTAGCGTTTTTTTGCAGGACAACTTGACCTGTGATAGTGGTAATCTGGAGCTGTGCCTGCTGTGCTTTTAGTGTTTGTAGATACAGCGTTACTTCTTGATTAAATGGATTGGGAGCTATTCGCAACCCATTGTCGGATATAGACAACGGGGATAGATTGGTAGCTGTCGCAATCGTAATACAATAATCTTCTACCTCGCCATAATTAGGACTCTCGCAAGCAAGAACATCTGCACTTGTCCATTTCATGCTCACCCGCATTCGTGTTTTGCCGAGCGTAGCAGTATTGGGAATTGCAACCGTACCTTGGTGGTTGATAGTAGCCGAATTAATCGCTCCTGCATCATACACCAGCTCTGTTGTTTCGCTGAATACACCATCTTGGTTATAATCAATCCACGCTTTGAGTCGCCAGTTGGTCGCCCAAAAACCTGTATTGAAACCCAAATCTAAATCAATAGGATAACTGCCTCCTCGATTGACAAATCCTGCAATACCTGTATTGACCAAAGAAGCATAGCCATTGTCATTGCCCGAAAGGTGATTAATGCCAGCAAAGTTGACGCGCTCTAGCCAGTCGTCGTCGGTATTGTTGCCTGCGACAACACAATAATTGCCATTAATACAAGAGCCACAACCCGAAGTATTGAAATACACAATAGGAGAGTAGCGGTTATTAATATTAGTAGCACAAGTGGATAAAATACGGCATTCGTAAAGAGAGCAACTGTCCAACCCAATTAGCAAAATACTATCCATGCTGGTCGTTGTGGTCGTCCAGCTAGTATCTGTTGTTAGCTTATATTCTATGGTATAGCTGTTGGCTAATGCAGAAGCTGACCAATACAGATTGGCTGTCGTTAAGCTTTCTTTTTGTATCGTAATATGGGTGGGAGGCTCGCAGCAGTCGCCTGTCTGAAAGGCAAACGAAGGCGAATAGTTACTAGAATCGCAATCGGAAGCCAGTACGATTTCGTAACGGCTACAAGCCATCAAGCCACCAATGGCGACAAAAGTATCGGCGACACTGCCTGCTATCCAGTTGGTTGTCCCCATCACTCGATAGCGATAATAATAATTGGCGGTAGAATCGACTCGACCCCAGTGGATAAGTGTGCTGCTGCCTGTGGTGTTGGTGGAAGCTACTTGATATGGAACATGGCATCCTGCTAGCGAACAGCCAATATTCATGACGGAATCTAAGGCATTTTTGAGGTTGAGAACTCCACCCGATACCGTTATTCCTTGCAAGTCGGTATTGCTTACGGCAGATTGAAGCAATATGCGTTTGATACGCAACGCCATTTGGGCAGGTTGGGAGCGAGCCAACAATGCCAACCGCTGACAAGGGGCAGCATAGAGCAGCCCAATGGCACCCGCTACATGAGGTGCCGCCGCCGAAGTACCCCCAAAATTAGCGTAGGTTTGTCCTGTCGCAATCGTATAAGTACCTTCGCCATAAGCTCCCAAATCAATATGGGTAGCACCGTAACCAGCAGCCGTTACTTTGGTGTTGTTACGCTGTATGTTGGTTACCCCAATCACAAAATTACTCGTACAAGTAGTCGGGAAATCGCCCGAAACATCTACATCTGTATTAGAGTTGGCAGTAGCGGCAGCGTTCAATATACCTTGCATGCCCAAGCTATCATACATGGCGTTGACCAAAGGAGAATAGGTGTTGCAATCTTGATTATTGACCCCCCAAGAGGCATTAGTAGCCACCACAAAAGCCCCCAAAACACCATTCGTACGGTTGTATAACCTTCGACAAGCCAAAGGATAATCGTAGGAAACTATGGCAGAAGCATTGGTGCCACCACCGATTACAAACATCAATTTGACATCCCAATTGACACCACTAACCCCAATATTATTATTGCCCTGAGCGGCTACTATTCCTGCCACAGGCGTGCCGTGCGTATTCCACGGGTTGGGCGGCAATATATCGTTGGAGTTGGCATCGGCATTCCAACCTCTATAATCATCAATATAGCCATTGCCGTCGTCGTCTATGTTGTTGTTGGGGATTTCGCCATGGTTGTACCAAATGTTATTTCCCCAGTCGGGGTGGCTCACTTCTATGCCATCATCTATGACGCAGACCACAATCGTGTCGCCCAATGCCGTAACACCTCCAGTCGTAATGTCCCAAGCTGCCTGTGCATCCAAATCGGCATCAGAAGTTTGTTCGTATTGCCATTGTTGGGCATAGTTCGTGTCGTTTGGTACGACCCTTTTT
This sequence comes from uncultured Saprospiraceae bacterium, assembly GCA_937139495.1. GTDB lineage: Bacteria > Bacteroidota > Bacteroidia > Chitinophagales > Saprospiraceae > Aureispira. The sequence goes on from CAKZQC010000025.1 coordinate 231,083, forward strand.
TGCATTATATAATTCAGTTGAGCGGCTTGTATAGATTTGCTTTGTTGGGCTTTCGCCAACAATTGAGTATGGGTTAGGAAGCTCGCATCAAACCGCAATAACCAAATATTAAGCTGTTCCGATAGCAACTGTTCTGCTTGTACTTTGGTAGCAATACCTCGATAATATGCCAAGTCTTGAATGACTTCCGCTACGCTACTATTGGGCTTGACTTGTACCAATAGGTCGCCAGCTACATAATCAAATTCCTCTTGGGCTTGCGCCGAAAAAGAACCAATAGCCGTTAATAATAAAAATGCTAAAAAGTATCTCATAACAGGTGTTTTTTGTGGGAATAAGATTCCATATTTTGAAAATGGACACTTTTCAGATAGCGAAGTTGTTTGGAAAGAATAGAAGTTAGACATGCAAAGCCCTATCGCCAATCTGCTACGGTAGGTTTGTTGCCTTCTTCTTTCAGAAAATCTTGCCAGCGGGCATACTTGTCCGAATAGTAGTTCGGCTTTTCGTCTGCCTCTTGCCAGTCGGTTATCCAAGAAGCATGCACGGCATCTATACAAGGCACGACAGCGTAATTGAGTGTCGTATCATTGACCAATTTGGGAGAACGATTATTGACCGATTTCCAAACTTCCATTTTTATGATAGGATTTTTTACGCCGCTTTCTTCGGCTTTGTCTCGAATAAAATGAGCAAAGCGAACAAATGATTTGGGCGTACGGCGCATTTTTCGATATTGTCTATAATTGACATACTGATTGAGTGCCACAGGCAATACTTCGCCCGTTTCGGGGACAATCAACTGCATACGCCACGCATCAACCGTATCGACCAACATCATACGCCACGCAAAAAGGTGTCCTTCGCCTGTCCAAGACGGGTGTCCTGCATAGAGCCAATGCCGAAAAGGAAACAGCAACTGAAAGCTAAACCAAATCGTTAGTAGCACCAAGCTAGAGCGTTTTTGTACAAAATAAGTAGTGGTAACGGTTGCAGAAATGATTCCTTTTTCTTTATTTCTATTCAAGAATAAAAACAGCAAAACGGGATAACTACAATACTTGATATACGCATTGGTTGCATAAAAAGTATCGTCCATTATAAAGTAACCATACAAGCCAGCGACCAAAAAGCCTATTGCTACACCAGCGACCAATGTTTTATATTTGCTAAATTGTTGATAAAAATGTTCTGCCCAATTAGTAGCAAAAAAGATAGGCGTAATCGCTAACATAATCGTGGGGAAATCGCCAATGTCCCAAGTATAATCATTGAGCGTATGGAATGCTGCTACGGGCAGAATCGCCCAATAACGCCATTTTTTGGAGAGCAATAAGAGCGGAATAATTAAATCGAATGCCAAGCCACCCCAAGAAAAAAGCAACGCCATCGCATCTGTTTTGATGAAAGCTTGTATGGCTTCAGGGTATTTATAACTCATGGCTTCTAGCCAATAACGCATCGGGAAGCCCTCTATCCAGTCCATGTGTAGCTTGGCAATACCACCATAAAAATAGACAATTGCCAATTGCCACCTAAATATCAAGACCTGCCAATAAGGAACAGTATTTTTTTCGGTTTTGGTGACTGCGCCCCAGCGGTCTGCCCCAACAATAGAGAAGAAAAAAAGAAGAATGGCAACAAGGTAAAAGTGATTGTTGTAATGTCCCTTGTCAACCAAGAAAATATATGTCCAGCTCAAAAATAGTAAGACGGCATTGAGTCGATACTGAATCCCCAATGCAAACAAAATACAAACACCTCCTGCACCATAAAAAAAGACATCCATCCATTGGGTTGGCATCAGATGAACCCAATGAAAAAATTCGTAAGTATTGTAAAACTCAGAGGCGGATAGCGAATACTTGAAATAGTTGTGAAAGTTGACTAAGTCTTCCAACAAAATCAACCCAAACAAAAAACGCATAATGCCCAAAGAGGAAGCACTCACCTCTTTAAATAAAATAGAAGTATCAATTTTTTTCATAAAGTCTGTAGTCATTCCCTAAAAATAAACAATTTCACTAACTTGGTTCCTACAAAACGCTACAATTTTGAAAAAACAAAGCAAACCGAACTACCTCTTACTCATTCTATTAGGAGGGTATCTATTTTTGGCACTCTCCAATCATATTGCCTTATCGGTTGGTCAATTAGGCTATCTGATGAGGGAGGGAGCGATGTGGTGGCAAGATGGCACTATTGCTTTTGCCAATGTACACAGCTACACTACGCCCGATTTTGAGGTGCAGAATCACCATTGGCTCGCTGGAGTTATTTTTTATGGTCTCCAACAATGGATAGGTTATGGAGGGCTGCATGTATTGGCAGTACTCAGTTATGTTGCCTTATTTTTGGGCTTGTATCGCTACACCATCAAGGGGGCTATCCCCATCGTTTGGCAATTGATAATTGGGCTACTTGCCGTGCCGTTGTTTACGATGCACAACCTAGTAGATGCTATCTTTTTTACATACATTTTAGTCGGTATCTATTGGCTGTTATTGTCCAAGTCGCTTGATGGCAAGTATAGTCCAAAATGGTTATTGTTACTGCCTGTATTGCAAATGATTTGGGTCAATACCCATCAATATTTCTGGATAGGGTGGGCGTTGATAGTGTTGGCATTAATTCAAGCAACTTTCACCAATCGAGGATTAGTCAAATGGCTTTTGCCCGTACTGTTAGCGACTGTGGCGAGTGCCGTCCTTCACCCTCAAGGGTTACAAGGATTAACAACCGCCTTACAGACAGCTTTTGTTTCGCCTGCGATTATGCCTATTCAGGAGCAACCCACTTGGGCGGCGTATCTACTCACTCAATCCTATTCCTTGCTCTATGTTTTAGTCGTCAGCGGCATTTTGTTGTTGGGGATTATCAATTGGGTAGGGATTGCCTCAAAACAGCAAATAGCCTCTTTTTGGCAAATTAGTACAAGTGTTTTATTGACCTTATTAGCCCTGTGGAGCAACCAATTGGCACCGTTATTATTGATTCCTTTTTTCTTGATAGCTTTCGCCAATGTCCAACAATACTATACTGCAGAAGACAACTACCAACAACTACTGCGGTACTGTCCGCCAAGCTTAGTTTTATACCTACTGGTTCCTGTATTTGTAGCCGCAGGCTACTACAATCCTATTGCCAATCTGGGTTATGGACTGCGAGGAGAAGAACAAAAAATCACTAATTTTATCAATAAAGCAGGAATCCAAGGACCCATTTTTCACAATACGGCTATTAGTGGTCTTTTGGTGAGCGAACTAGAGCAGCCGCAACCTTTGTACATTTCTAGCCAGCCACAAGCACACCCAACTAATTTTTATCAGCAAGACTATTTTCCTACTATATTGAGTCCTATGGGTTGGAAAACCATACACGACCAATACCAATTCAATGCTATCGTTATTCGGCTTCAAGGTATGTCTATACCTCAGTTGCAGTTTATGGGCAATCTATTGGGGAACGGCAGGTGGAGTATGGTTTATTTAGAACCAGATTACGAAGTCATATTAATCAAAAAAACACCTAAAAATCAAATCATCATTGACCGATTTAATCAAGTGCCTGATGTGATAGAAAATCAAGAGTAATGTTAACTTAATCCTAAAGAAAAAAGGGGGCGTTTCAGCAATGGAATGCCCTCTTTTTTTGGTGGTGTAGTAGGTAGTAATGTGGTTAATAACAGTAAGTTAGCTATCAAAATACTTTGTGTAGAGCCTACTTAGTTAGACCTCTATCAGAAGCCGAAATGTGAAATAATGATTTATTGCTTTCATTTTGTTAAAAAAATATTAACTTTATAAAATTGAATAATATCAGTGTCCTCAAAATAAAGCCATGATTGGGTGTATGTATTGGGCTACCTATTTATTTTTATTACTAATTAAATGTAAACTATGAAAAACTTTTTACGAATGCCAATTTTGGTGCTGCTGCTGGGCTTACTCCTGCAGCATGTACAGGCACAAACCAATTGTAGCGACATAATATATGTTTCGCCTACAGGTGCAGGTACAGCTCCGGGTACGATTGGCAGCCCTACCACACTAAACAATGCCTTGACATTGATTACGGCTACTAAGCATCATGTTAGGATACTTAATGGCGTGTATAACTTTACGAATACATTAGACTTGCCTACTAGTACGGTATTGGACGGTGGCTATGAAGTAGCCCCTAGTGGAGAATGGGTCAAAAATAGTTCTCTTCAAACACAACTGCGTATCAATGCACCACTGACTACAAGTGCAGGTGTTGGACACTATATTGCTGTTCAGATTAGTGGTGCTACAGATGTGTATATCAAAGATTTGGAAATTGTCAATACAGCTAATGCTCTAGGAACAACGTCCAACAAAGGGCGTACAACTTATGGTATTCATGTAGCTAATTCTACAGACTTTTTCTTCTCTCGACTAGATATTTCTACAGGAAGCGGAAGTACAGGTTCTAACGGTACCAATGGTGCGAATGGTGCCGCAGGTACAGCAGGAAATAGAGGTCACCAAGGAGATGATGACGGTGCTAATTGTTTTACTTCTGCTTTTTCAGGTAGAGGAGGCACAGGAGCTACAGGTCTAGTAGGTGGTAACGGTGCTACTACTTGTAACGGAATTACTGTTGGTGGCAATGGCACAAATAGTGCTACTGCTCGTAATGGTGGCTCTGGTGGCGGTGGCGGTGCTGGTGGTTCAGATACAGGACGTGACGGTGTTCGTGGCGGACGTGGTGGTAACGGTGGCGGTGGCGCTATCGGAGGTAACTTCGGTAATGGTGGTGCTACTCCTGGTAACTGCGATGATGGCGTAGCGGGTAGCCCTGGTGCTATTGGTGGTGCTGGTACGGCAGGTGCAAACGCTACAGCAGTAGCTCCTACACCTACTTTTGCACAGTTTTTTATACCTGGTAACCAAGCAGCAACAGGTGCTACAGGTACTGGCGGTGCTGGCGGCGGCGGCGGCGGCGGCGGTGGCGGTCAAGAAGATGATGGCACCTTTGGTTGTGTTGTTGATGATGGATCAGGTTCTGGCGGCGGCGGCGGCGGCGGCGGCGGTCAAGCAGGTATTGGAGGGACAGGCGGTTTCGGCGGCGGTGGTTCTTTTGGTATCTATGCCGAAGTAGGAAATGCTCCTGGAACACTCAATGATTTAGCGATTACGGTAGGAACTGCTGGTAACGGTGGCAACGGTGGTAGTGGTGGTATTGGTGGCAACGGTGGCAACGGCGGTCTCGGTGGTGTGGTAGGTGCAGATACTGAGCCTGGTGGACGTGGTGGCAATGGCGGACGTGGCGGCAATGGCGGCTCAGGTCGTCGTGCAGCAAACGGTGTAGCCGTAGCTGTCCAAGGTGCTGCTAGAGTAGGGACTTCTATCCCTAACCCACAGATTGTAACCGCAACAATGTATGGCGGTTGTACCAACTCAGAGATTGTTATTACCAAAGATGGTGGCAACTGGGGAGCATTGACAGGCTCTACCTATATCAACGACTTGACACAAACAACTTCTACTTATAGCAATACTTCTGCAACAGCTATTATTGGCTACAATGCTACTGGTCATTATGACTTGTCTATAGGTGGTATTGGCTACGAAAGTTTCGTTTATATTAGAGATAACAGAGCATTGCCTGCATTCGATCCAGGTATGCCTACTACCGTATGTGAAGGCGGTTTGTTCAATATGAACACGACTACTACGGGTGCAGAATACGAATGGACAATATTTGAAGATGGAAATAATACAAACACTCCAGCAGCTCAGTTTACAACTAAAGTAGCTTCTTGGACAACTCCTACCAGTGGAGGAAATGTAACGTATCATGTACGTTTGAGAGTGAAAGACGACTGTTGTGGTTGGTCAACTCCTGTTTACTTTACATTCCAAGTAGTAGCAGGTGTGACAGGTCCTATGGTTACAACAGATACAGTATGTTCTGGTGAGTCAGGTACATTAGTAGCTAGTACACCTGGTCCTACTACTTTATCTTGGTACAGTGACCCATTAGGTCAATTGACGATAGCAAATGGCCCTAGTCCATTGACACTCAATACGCCACTTTTGACGCAAACAACGGTTTATTATGCTAGCCAAGCAGTAGCAGGTTGTCCTGGATCTGTTTCGTCGGCACAAGTGGTCGTCAATCCTATTCCTAATCCACCTACGGCAAGTTCTATTGCTGTTTGTTCTGGCGAAGACGTTATCTTGTCGGCAACAGGTTCTGGTGTAGGTGATTTGGTCTTTTATGACAATGCCAACAATGAAATTGGTCGTACGACCATGACGGCAGCTAATACTACTGCTACCTACAATGCAGGTGCTTTGCCTACTGGCAATGCAACATTCTTTGTAGCCGAAGACAATGGTACTTGTGTTTCTAATAGAACCGCAATTGGTACTCAAGTCAATTCACTACCAACAGCCCCGACAGCTAGCAATGCTACTATTTGTGCTGGCGAAATGGCGAGCCTTACGGCAAATGCAACAGGTATAATCAATTGGTATGCAGATGCTGCTTTGACTACATTATTAGTGACAGGCAATACCTATAACACACCAATGTTGAATACAAATACGGATTACTTCGTAACACAAGTTAATGCAAATGGCTGCGAAAGTTCAGCACTTACAGTGACCGTTACTGTCAATCCACTTCCTGCCAATCCAGTAGCAGCCAATGCTACTATTTGTTCAGGAGAAACAGCTAGCCTAACGGCTACCAATGCAGGTGGTACGACCAACTGGTACAACGACCCATTGGGCAACAACCTAGTATTTGCAGGAGCTAACTTTACGACTCCAACTTTGACCGCTACCACTACGTATTATGTACAAGAAGTATCGGCTCAGAATTGCGAAAGTAACTTAGTAGGGGTGACCGTCACGGTCAATCCATTGCCTGCTACACCTACTACTTTAGGTGCTACTATTTGTTCAGGAGAAACCGCTATATTGATGGCAACTTCTAGCGATAGTGTTACTTGGTACAGCGATGCTGCATTGACCGCTCCTGTATCCATGATGAACAATTACACAACACCAACTTTGACCGCAACCACTACTTATTATGTTCGTGCTACCAACCGTACAACAGGTTGTGAAAGTACTAGCGTAATGGTGACGGTTACCGTCAATCCGTTGCCAACGGCACCCGTAGCAGCAGGAGCAACTATCTGTGCAGGCGAAATGGCTACTTTGGTAGCTACTGCCAATAATACAGTCAATTGGTACAGCGATGCCGCTTTGACCAATTTGATTACGACAGGTTCTAGCTACACAACAGGAATGTTGACCACTACAACCGATTACTTTACGACACAAACAGATGCGAACGGTTGCGAAAGTGCCGCTACGACGGTGACCGTTACGGTCAACGCATTACCAGCTGAACCAGTGGCAGCAGGTATGACTATTTGTGCAGGCGAAACTGCCATGCTAACGGCTACCAATGCAGGTGGCACGACAAACTGGTACAGCGATGCAGCAGGAAATAACTTGCTAGCAACAGGTACTATATTTACTACTCCAGTATTGGCACAAAATGCCACCTATTATGTACAAGAGGTATCGGCTCAGAATTGCGAAAGTAATATCGTAGCTGTAAACGTTACGGTCAATGCAACTCCAGCAGCACCTGTTGCTATTGGTACTAGTATTTGCACAGGCGAAAACGCTACCTTGACTACTAGTGCTATTGGTACAATCAACTGGTATAGCGATGCCACTTTGACTACTTTGGTAGCTACAGGCAGCAGTTACACAACACCAGCTTTGACAGCTACTACGGATTATTTCGTAAACGTAACGAGTGCCAATAACTGTACAGGAAATGCGACTAGCGTGACTGTCATTGTCAATCCATTGCCAACGGCACCAACCGCCAACAATATGATGGTATGTGCCAACGAAAGTGCTACGATTATGGCTACTGCCAATGTTCCAGGTACTATCAATTGGTATAGTGATGCCGCCTTGACGAACTTATTAGTAACAGGTTCTACGTACAATACAGGTAATTTGACGGTTACGACCGATTATTTTGCTACGCAAGTAGATACAAATGGTTGCGAAAGTATTGCTACAACAGTTACGGTTACCGTCAATCCATTGCCAGCGAATCCAGTGGCAGCAGGTATGACTATTTGTGCAGGCGAAACCGCTACGTTGACGGCTACCAATGCAGGTGGCACGACAAACTGGTACAGCGATGCAGCAGGAAATAACTTAGTCAATACAGGAGCAACGTTTACTACTCCAATCTTGACAAATACTACTACTTATTATGTACAAGAAGTATCTGTTCAGAACTGCGAAAGTGGTTTGGTAGCAGTTAGTGTTACGGTTAATCCGACTCCAGTAGCACCAATCGCTGTCGGAACAAGTATTTGCTCTGGTGACGATGCTACATTGATGGCTACTGCCAATGGTACTATTAACTGGTACAGCGATGCCGCTTTGACTACTTTGGTAGCCTCAGGCAATAGCTACACGACACCAGCTTTGACAGCTACTACAGATTATTATGTAAACGTAACCAATGCAAATGGTTGTATCAGTGATGCAACAGTAGTAACTGTTACGGTTAACGCATTGCCAACGGCACCTATTATCAGTGGTGTTACCGTTTGTGAAGGAACAACAGCTACGCTAACAGCTCCAAATACCGTTAATTGGTATGCAGATGCTGCCGCTACTAATCTATTGGCGACAAGCAATAGCTACACTACCACCAGCTTAAACGCTACGACTGATTATTATGCAACGACTACCGACGCTAATGGCTGCGAAAGTGCTGTTACAATGGTGACCGTCACGGTTAATCCTGCTCCAGTAGCGCCAAGCGTAACCAACGATACGGTTTGTGCTGGAAATGTGGCTACTTTGACGGCTACTACCACAGGTGGTACTATCAATTGGTACACCGATGCAGCAGCAACTAACTTAGTGAATACGGGTACTACGTACATGATTGGATTTGTCAATCAAACAACTAGCTACTATGCGAAAGAAGTGAATGCAGCAACAGGTTGCGAAAGCAACTTTAGTATCGCTACTGTGGTAGTCAATGCTCAACCATTGGCACCAAGTGCAGCAGATATAGAAATTTGTAGTGGGTCAGATGTCATCTTGACGGCTACGGGTTCTGGAACAGGTGATTTAGTATTTTATGATGCCGCCAATACAGAAGTTGGTCGCTTTGCCATGTCGGCAGGTACGACCACAGGCAGTGTCAATATAGGCGCACTTGCAGTGGGTACGTATGTTTATTATGTATCGGAAAACAATAGCGACTGTAATTCTGCTTTGATTGGTATCAATGTAGGTGTCAATCAATTGCCAACGGCACCAGCTGCCTTTAATGACAGTCCTGTTTGTGAGGGCGACGATGTATTTGTGCAAGCAAGTACGATTGTAGGAGCTACCTACAATTGGACAGGTCCTAACGGATTTAGTTCTACTTTGCAGAATTTTGCATTGAACAATGTCACTATTGCGAATGCAGGGCTTTATACTGTAAGTGTGGCTATTGATGGTTGTGTATCTCCTAACGGAAGTACGACCGTGACTATTCAAGAAGCACCAACATTGAATGGACCTATTACTAGCAATAGTCCACTTTGTCAATATGAGGCACTTAACCTGTCGGTTCCAGCAGCAGCAGGTAACTTTACCTACAACTGGGCTGGACCATTGGGTTATACCGCTACAGGACAGAATGCTACTATCAGCAGTGTATTGGAGGCAGACCACCAAGGGTTCTATACCGTTACTATTCAAGACATCATTACAGGTTGTGTATCGGCACCACTTTCTACGCTGGTTATGATTACGAACTTGCCTGATGCAGGTATGGCGACTAACAATAGCCCCGTATGTGAAGGTACGACTGCTCAATTGAGTGTACAAGCAGTATTTGGAGCAACCTATAGCTGGACAGGTCCTAACGGATTTGTTTCTACATTGCGTGAGCCAATGGTCAATGCTACTCAAATAGATACAGGATTGTACACCGTAGAAGTAACGGTTGATAACTGTAGTTCTACTTATACCACCTATGTATCAATGCATCCTAAAGTGGTTATTATAGCAAGTAATGATACAACTATTGAAGTTGGTCAACCGCTACAATTGTTTGCGACGGGAGCGGCTACTTATAAGTGGGCACCTATCGACAACTTGAACAATGCTTTGATTGCTAATCCAATATTGACTCCAACTATATCAGGAGCCTTTACTTATGCCGTAAAAGGAACTTCTATTTTTGGTTGTGTCGAATCGGAAGAGGTCGAAATTACGGTAGTGCCTGCTACTGGTAGCAACGTAAGGTTTGTGGATCTATTCACGCCAAACGGTGATGGTATCAACGATACTTGGGTAGTAGATTACTTACAGGATCCTGCTATTGGTGGATACAATCTACAGATTATTACACGTGCAGGACTAGAAGTATTGAACACGCAGAACTATACCAACAACTGGGACGGAACGTACAATGGCAAACCATTGCCTGACGGTACTTACTGGTATATCATCACGCAAGATGATAACACGGTATTGAAAGGTGCTGTAACAATCAAACGATAGTTTTTTTTAGATAACGTAGTTTGGGGTAGGGAATTAAATACCTACCCCAAAAGACTACTTATCGCCTTCAAAAATTGAAAAATGATGAACAAAACAATAAAATCTATCCTCGCAGCTACCTTTTTGTTAGGCACGACTACCGCCGTGCAAGCACAACAGTTGCCAGTGATGAATCACTATATTTATAACCCATACTTGTATAATCCTGCTCGTACTGGACAGAATAATTTTGGGAGTGCCAGCATGCACTTCAAGAAACAATGGACTTCATTGCCCAACTCTCCATTTACGGGAGCGATTAGCGTCGAATCTCCTGTCAAAACGCCTAAATTGGGCAATATGGGATTGGGTGGAATGCTCTATGTTGACCAAATGCACATTATCACCAAAATAGGTGGTTTGGCAACGTATGCGTATCATATTCCATTCGAAAAGAACAAAGAGTACAAGCATGGTTTGAGTGCGGGTTTGTCGCTTGGGTTTATACACCAACGTTTCAATTATCCTGATGCTACCGTAGAGAATCCAAACGATCCGCAACTATTGCCGACGGAGGCAAATGGAGCTGCTTTTGATTTTAGTGGTGGTATTGACTACCAATGGAGAGGACTACACGTAGGGGTTTCGATGCTACAAGGACTCAACAATGGCTTGCAGTTTTTTAATGTCAACGACCGTAGTGTGGAGTATGTCAATGCTAGACATTGGAATATTTTGGCGAGCTACAAGCATTTATTTGGTGCTGCCGAAAAGAATAATCGCTTTTATATAGAGCCTTCTTTTTTGGGTAGAATTATAGAAAATGTGCCTTTTCAGGCAGAAGGAAACGTAATAGCTGGATTAGATGGTATGGGCTGGTTAGGCGTAGGTTATCGCTCTAGCAATAACGCCACTTCGACAGCGGCTATGATTGGTACCATTGGTATAGAAGTGAAACGTAATTTTATGTTCGCCTACTCTATTGAATTTGCTGTAGATGGTCAATTATTGGCCAACACAGGGACGCAACACGAATTTATGTTGATGTATCGTTTTGGGGATAACCCCAAAATCCAAGAAATGGCGAACAAAATGGATTCTATGAAAATAGAAAACTTACAGCTGAAAGAAGAATTGGAGAAAACGACTACTGTTATCAAAGAGAAAGTAGAAAAAATCGAAACGGAAGTACAGAACAACACGAATAATATCGAAAAAAACACCGAAACTATTCGTGATAATCAATCTTCCATACAGGAAAATGGGTCTAAAATAGACGCTAACAAAAAAGAGATTGATGAATTGCGCAAGCTATTGGAAAATCAACCACTACAATACAAAAAAGTAGGAGAGGTTTTCTTTGACAATGGTTCTACTCAGGTAGATGCAGCAGGCAGTGCTAATCTAGATGCGGTCATCACTACGATTAAGCAAATGGAAGGACAGAACAAAGAAATCAAAATCTATGTAAAAGGGAACGCAAGTACCAATGGAGATGCCAAAAAGAATATGGTACTTTCGATGGAACGAGCTGCCAAAGTACGTCAGTATTTGATAGATAAAGGAATGAAAGGAGAGGATATCATGACGATACCAATGGGTGAAAGTGACCCAACGAATGGTGGTAATGCTAGCGCTAAAGGCGAGTCGCAAGATCGTCGTGTCGATATTATTTTTACCGAAAAAAAATTGAAAGGTAGATTGTAGAAATCCACTTAGAACGTTTTTTATTACAAAATAAGGTTGCTTTTTTCGGAAAGCAGCCTTATTTTTTTGTCAAAACCACTAACTTGCCAAAAAACGATACGACTATGGCTTATGAACTACACCAAAAAGATAATTTTAGCTACTTAGACGAAGGCAAAGGACAACCATTAGTATTGCTGCATGGCTTGTTTGGCTCTTTGAGCAATTTTGATGATTTGATAGCGGCTTTTAGTTCGCAATATCGAGTCTTAGTACCTGTTTTGCCTCTTTTTGAATTGCCTGTACGAGAAGTATCGGTTACGAATTTGGCGAAACATGTAGAGGCTTTTTTGATTAATGAGGGATTGGAGCAGGCACACGTATTGGGCAACTCGCTCGGTGGGCATGTCGGATTGGTGCTAACACTCAACGCACCAGCATTGGTCAAAACGTTGACTTTGACAGGTAGCTCAGGTCTGTTTGAGCAGGGATTGGGCAAAACATTTCCGAGAAGGCAAAGCTATGAATATATGCAGGAAAACACCGCCAATATATTTTATGACAAAAGTCTAGCAACCAAAGAATTGGTAGATGATGTTTTTGCGATGGTCAATGACCGAGAAAAAGCGTTTGCGTTGGTGATGGCTGCCAAGTCAGCCATGAAGCACAATTTGGAAGATGAATTGCACCAAATAAAAGTACCCACACTATTGATATGGGGAAAACAAGATACCATTACGCCTCCTTTTGTAGCGGAAGAATTTGACAAAAAAATACCCAATACAACCCTACGTTTTATTGATGAATGTGGGCATGCTCCTATGATGGAAAAATCAGATTTGTTTGTGAAGCACTTGCAAGCGTTTTTGGCAGCACATTCATAACCATACTAGCTAACTGGATTTTCAAAAAGGATTTGCAATACTTGATTTTTAGGCGTATATTACTGTATCTAATACTATAATTTTATCTATTAAGTAATTGCTAAAAATTAAAATCATGCTGAACAAATTAGTTGCCTTGTCTTTGTTGCCTATGCTGTGCTTGTGGGGAAGTAGTAGCTCGACTATTGTTGATACCAACAATACTTCCGTTACAACTATCAAGAGCAGAAGTATATCCGATTTGACTCCAATCGAAAAGAAAGCGTTCATCGAACACCTCAAAACAACAGGAAGTTGTGAATGGAAAGGGTTCAAGTTGTACGGCAAAGTACAGTTTGTTTCTTCGTTTGCAGATTTCAAAATCAAGTACGTGAGTTCTTTTCCCGATATCAAAGTGAAATTTGTAAGCTCTTTCCCTGATGATTGTGGTGAGTGGCAAGAGGTCACTTCTTTTCCTGATATTAAGGTACAAGTAGTCACTTCTTTCCCTGATTTGAAAGTACAAAAAGTAACGTCGTTTCCTGGTATGTAATAAACTTAGACATGCTCTTATTGGGCAGGTGGTATAAAAAAGCTAAGGCAAATTTGTCTTGGCTTTTTTTTGTTGACAAAAGCAAGTCGCTATAATTAGCAATAATTAAAGCAATCTTTGTAACTTTGCCGTCCAATTTGAGGTAACTAATACACTGAAGTTGTTCAAGAATTCACTTCATTTCCCCACAAATTGAATTTTTAAACAACTTCACTAAGCAAAAAAATGGCAACGGATTTGAACGAAGAAAAGGAAATGACTTTTGTGGAGCATCTAGATGAACTCCGCATACATCTTATCCGTATTGCAATAGCAGTAGTGATTGGTGCAGTGTTTATGTTTTTTGCTACAGATTTGGTGTTCAAGTATGTTATATTTGGTCCGTTGGATAGCAATTTTTTGACTTACCAACTGATGTGCAAATTCTCTCACTGGGCAGGGCTGTTGGATCAATTGTGTTATATTCCAGTCAAGATAGAACCTGTTACGCTAGAGATGGGCGAAGCGTTTTTGCTGCATATCAAAATTTGTGCAATTGGCGGCTTGATTATTATGTTTCCGTACATACTCTACGAACTGTGGCGGTTTATTCGCCCAGCCTTGTATCAAGAAGAGCAAAGTGCCATCAATGGTATCGCAGCAATCAGTAGCTTTTTATTTTTGCTGGGGATAGCTTTTGGCTATTTTATCTTGGCACCCTTTGCCATCAATTTTCTGATGGGCTATCAATTGCCCATGATTAATACCGACACGGATACAGGAAGTATCCTCAAAGCAAGCTCGTACATCAATTACCTCATCATGTTTACGGTTCCTGTTGGGATTATATTTGAGATGCCAATTGCCGTCTATTACCTCGCCAAGCTAGGTTTGGTGACCGATGCAGGAATGCGGATGTATCGCCGTCATGCTATTGTAGGTATTTTGGTGGTGGCTGCTGTGGTCACGCCACCTGATGTGATGACGCAAATTATTATCGGAATTCCTATCTATATCTTGTACGAAATTAGTATTATTATTGCTGCCAAGCAGACAAAATTGAGAGAAGCGAGTATGGCGTAGATAGAACTAATCCGACACAAACTACAAAAAACAAAAGAGGTCAAATCGAATTATTCGATTTGACCTCTCCTATTTCATATTAGCGGTAGCAATTTATTCATGGTCGTGACCACTGTGGTCGTTTCCGTCATGCTCATCATGGGCAGGTTTTTCGAGTTGTACTTTTTTCTTTTTTTCATGTTCCCCTTCTTCGTGGTCGTGTCCTTCATGCTCGTCGTGGTCGTGCCCTGTATGGTCTTCCGCACTACAGGCACTAACGGAGCTGAATCGTTTTTTGCCCTCAAAGGTGTATTTGACACCTGCATAAACTTGTATCCCGAAAACAGGAGCATAAACGGAAGCAGCATCAAAGCTAGTCGTACTAGCAGATTGCCCAAAAGGGTCTTGATAACCTAATATGGGTTGTTCTTGTGTGTAATTGGTTAAGTTTTCTGCTCCAACATATACTTGCCAACCGCCCTTGAATGTCTTGTTGATGTGGGCATTGACCATCACGTAAGCAGGTGCTTGTTGCGTGCTGCGGTACTCTGGCAAATCACTCGTAATTCCATTGACGGAAGGTAGGCGTTGTGTACCAATCAAGTTGGCAGATACGTTAAATTCCCAGCCTTTGTCAGGCGTATGATAATTAAGAGATAACAACCCTCTGTGTTGAGGTAGGAGAGGAGCAGTACGGAGTTCATCGCCAATCGTCATACGGACATCATTGAATTTGTACGCTATGCGTGCTTCTAGTCCTTTTGTAATCGTTTGGGTATAACCGACCAACAAACTATTGGCAAATGATTGCCCACGCAAATTATATAAATTAAGCTCGCTAGAGCGGCTATCAATATCTGCAATCAATTGGTTTTGGAAATCAGTACGATAAGCATCTACCGAGAAGCTACCTTCGTGCTTAGGCGATAGTTTGAAGTTCCAAACGAAATTCAAACCATAATTCCAAGCTACTTCAGGCATGATTTGTTCCTGCACGATAAACGCACGATTACTTGCCATATAGCGAATGTTTTCTATCAGGACGTTAGGGTTACGAACACCTCTACCAGCCGAGCCACGAAGCACAATATCACTCGTGAAGTTGTATTTGAGATTCAATCGAGGCATGGCATACACTTTCGTGAAATTCGTAGTATGTAGCATTTCGCCACGCATACCTAGTAGTACGGCAAATTCACTGCCTTTTTCTTCGTTTATTTTGTGTGTAAAGTCATATTCTGCAAAAACACCTGTCGTCAGTTCTTGTCTATCTAAGTTGACATCTGAAAACTGCTCTTCAAAGTTGATAATATCTCCTGTTGCACCTACTGCTAAGTGGTGCTTTTGATTGATCAATGCCGTCTGAAAAGTAGCATTTAGATAGGCTTGTTGCTGTAATCCATTGTAGGTATTGTCTCCAAAAAAAGAATTGTGTTCGTGCACGTTCGCATTATAAGTGAGTGCGATACTCTGTGTTGGATTATTGAAACCCAAATAGCCTACCTTGCCAAATACACCAATACGATTGATACGAGAACTAATGGTGTACAAACGGTCTGGCGCTTTGTCAAAAACATGCTGGTAAGTAGCTGCTGTCTGACCTCCCTGACGATTGTCTAAGATACCTTGTACATTAAATTCGGCATGCCAATTTTCGTCTCTAAAGACGAATCGAGCAATCGCATTAAATTGCTTTTTGAGTGGAATATCCAAAAACGAATCTTCGTTGTTATCTAGTTTTTTATTGTCATAAAAATTGGCGTGTACCAATAATCCAGTACTCCAATTGGGCGAAAGCTCCGTATTGATTTGTGTATTGAGTTCTACTCGTCCTGTGTAATTAGCAAACAAATTGACAAAAAGTAAAGGGGCATCAAATGGCTTGATTAGCTCCGTATTGATTTGACCCGTAATACCTGCTACGCCATTGCGAACAGTACTAGCACCTTTGGCTATCTGTATGCTTTCTATAAAAGTACCAGGGATATATTCCAATCCATAAGCTCTTCCTAATCGGTTGAAAGCAGGTTGGTTTTCGATTTGCATCAGCGTGTAAGTGCCACGCAAACCCAACATTTCTATCTCTTTGGCTCCTGTCACGGCATCAGCAAAACTGACATTGACGGTAGCGTTATTCTCAAAACTTTCGGAAAGGTTACAACAAGCTGCTCTACGCAATTCGCCATGTCCTAAGGTCTCGACATTGATTGGGTTAAGCGTAGAACTGAAAGAGCTGCGTTCTGTCGCTTCGACCAAGATAGTTTCCATGGATAGATTTTGTTGTACAATCAATTGGAGATTGTCTTCATCAGGCAATATTTCTACTGTAGCGGTTTCGTACCCTACATAATTGATTTGTAAGTTGTGTGCTTGTGTGGTATCGAGTCGCTCGATGGTAAACCATCCGTCTATATCTGTCACTGCACCGATGGTCGTATCTTGCCAAGTGACCGTTGCACCAATAAGAATTTCGCCCGTTTCATCGACGACTAGCCCCGAGAAGGTAGTAGAGCGTTGTGCGAAGAGCGAAGAGGTGGAAGCAAGCAATAGTACGATTGCTAAAGCTATATTTTTTAAAGTAATTTGCATGAGTTGTATTGTTAGTACACTGCAAGCTCAGTTAGCAAATATTTTTACAGAGGCTTTTTGATGCAATTTGAAGTGGAACTTAACCTTATAGCCTTAGCTACAAAGGTGAGTACCTAACGAAAAAGAGCGTAAAAAGGCTCGCTTAAAAATGTTTGAAAATTTAGGTTACAGTGTAGTTAGTTTAAATAAAAAAGAGGTGCATCGCTATATCAATGATAGCTATGCAGCACAGTCCTTGTGTCAAATACAAGGATATTTTACTTAATTGTTTCTAACAATTCCAGACTTGGTGGAGTGGCAATAGGGTGGTGCCAGCAGGCAGTGGAGGGGCGTTGCTTGGAGGCTGTCGCAACTGCTCGGCATAATAATGAATAGGAGTATCCGCTACAATAGCCAATTTTGGCAATACCAAAGGAGATACAAAACTAGGCATCACTATCGACCAGTCATCAGTATCATTGACTTGGAAGTCAATGTCAGCTTGTGCAAAAGTAGCTTCAGAGTTACACGTTTTTTCATGTACTGTAGTTGCTATTTCACAAGCTGCTGCCGAATCTTCGTGGGTACAGCACTTGCCACTACTAAACAATGCAACATACTCTTGATTGATACAATAGCACCAACCTTTACTGATACTGAATCCCGTCGTGGAGATTAGTATTAGTATTGCCAATAGATAGGCTGTGATATGGTTGAGCAACGATTGCATGGTGCAAATATACGATAAATAAGACGGTTTTGCAATTTAGTGCCGCTTGGCACCGTGGATAATAACGTTTATTATCAGAATTATAACGTTTCGGTTATTCGAATAGTTGCGAGGCGATTATGAAAATAAGGTAAAAAAAGGGCAGCTATTTTTTTGCCTTGTCGGCTAATTGCAATCTAAAACGCAAGGTAACATAATAACTAACACCATCGGCTGGCAAAATACCTGGTCCAGGATAGCTGGTTGCTCGTCTGGTGAAGTATTTTTCGTTGAGCAGATTATTGACACCTGCTTGCAGCCTAAACCATTTCCATTCGTAGCTAGCCGACAAATCCATAACGCCATAACTTGGAATTTCGCCCACGACAGCATTCGGCACCCAAGTGGCATTGGTCGCATCGGTATAATGACGAGCGGTGTAAGAATACTGGTAAGATACGCCAAAGGTTTTGTACCTAAATTGTAAACCTGTGCGCAGCACAAAAGGAGCGACAAACTCTAGTTGTTTGCCTTCGGCATAGCTATTTTCTGTCTTAGTGTAGCGTCCGTCTAGTAGCGAGATATTAGCGAAAAGCAACAGGCTAAAATCGGACTTGATATTTTTGCTAATCAATTTCCATACATCAGCTTCGATGTAACTTTCGACACCCAATACACGCGCATTCCCGATATTGGTACGCAAGGTGTAGGGTTCTATTATCAATGGATTTTCGGCATTGGGACGCTCGCTCTGAATATTGCCAATACGGCGATGATAACCCAAGTAAAATAAAGCAGCTTTGTAGTTGAAAAGTCCTTTGTAACTTCCTTTTATACCTAAGTCGGCATTGAACCCATACTCATCTTGTAGATTGGGGTCAACCGCTTGATTAGGGTTGGAAATACGCATGTCATTGAAATTGATGGCTCTGTAATTTTGCGAAATATTGCCATAAAATTCCAAGTTGTTTTGTGCTTTGTAGCTGATACCAATGCCACCCAAGTAAATGACTCGTTGATTATTGCGGTTTTCGGGGATCGCTTCGTTTTGGAGCGTATCGGTTCCTGTGCTGCTAGGTATCGTAATCAAGTTTTGATAATAACCATCAGCCGCCGTTTGTATGTATTCGAGACGCACACCAGGAGTAATCCCAAGCTTAGACGTAATAGCGAAATAGTTTTCGGCAAATGCCGCAAAGTTGAAACTAGGAAAGGTATAATCGGACGCTAAAATACCGTTGGAAGAAGGCGTGAATTGAAAATCGGCTCTAGTGCCTGTATTGCCATCATTGGAATACCCTTGTGCCTGTTGCGTGTTGCCTTTGTAGAGGCGTACACCTGTGAGGAGTGTAGAAATACCTTTTAGGAAGTTGTAGCGATGGACTAAGCGAGCTTCAGAACCTATATTGAAATAATGCCCTTTGATAAAATCTCTAGCATTGCCATAATCTACCCGATTGATAGGTTCTAGGTTGCCAAGCGATTGGCGGCTTGCTAGGAGTGCAAAGGTGCGAATATTAAGGCGAGTCAAGTTGGTGATTTTGTAATCGAATGTCAATGCCGACAAGTTCCAATTGACTCGAAACCAATTGCGTGCTCTATTGGATTGGCGAGCGTTTTGGGCAAACTCCATATCGGTCAAACCACCTGCTTGGTGGGCTACATAATTCATGTACGTTTGCTCTAGCTTGACGTTGATTTTGGGTGTAAATTGATAATTGAATTGTACATAAGCGGTATTGGATTCAAAATCTGCATTGGGGCGCCAACCATCACCTTGTTTATGTTGATAAAAAGCATAATAATTGGCTTTGCCTTTGGCAAACGTGCCACCCAGACTATTGAAGGAGCTAAAAAAATTATAAGCTCCATAAGTGTTTTCTGTAATGAAATCTAGCTTCGTAGTACGATTTCCTTCTTGTAGCACAAAGTTTAGCAATCCGCCAAATTGTGTCCCAAACTGCAACGAAGCCGCTCCACGAATAACTTCTATTCGCTGCAAGGATTGGGCGGGTGGCGTGTAGTAGGTTTCGGGATACCCCAAAGCATCAGCACTAATATCGTAGCCATTTTGACGCGTATTAAAATTAGAAGTCCGATTGGGGTTCAGCCCTCGACCACCTACATTGAGTTGAATACCAGAGTTGTCATTTTCCCAAATATTCAACCCTGGTACTTTCTGATAAAGCTGGCGAGCGCTGTTATTGGCTAAGTTGGCAATTGTTTGTTGTACCTCAATGGTGGTCAATGTTTTGCCATGCAATAACGTAACCCCCTTGAGGGCAGGATCTAGATAATAGCCTTTTTCTTTGACTTCAATCGTTTGGGTTTCTAGTTCTAGCCGCTGGAGCAATATTGTTTGTGGTGTGGTGGTGGTATTTGGGGTGGGAATAATATTAAGTCGAGCAAAACGGTAACCTTCTGCCTCGCAAGTCAATGAATAAGTAGTTTTTTCTAACTTATTGAAAGTGACTATTCCTTTATTATTGGATATTTTTTCGGTCAATTTAGACTCCAAAAGTACATAAACGCCTTCGATAGGTAATTGCTCTGCATCTACAAACTGCAAATGAATGGACTGCGGTACTTGCCCTTGTGCGGTATAACAAAAATTAAACAGCAATAAAAGTACTAAAGGACAAAAAGAAGGACAACAATTTTTCACGATTTAAGGATATTTGGTACACTATGGTATTGCAATTAGTTAATAAAACATAACAGTAATAAAGCACAAAAATAGTAATTGTTTTGAACTAGTCTAAATAAACAAAGCTATTTTATTTAGGACTCTAATCGCATTCGTAAGTAAATAGGGTGTTAAATTAAGTGGTCATTCTTAAAATAGTCAGGTATTAAAATCGAAATAAATACTAAAATCACTAAATTTGTTAAGCAAAAGCTAATACCTTTGATGAGGTAATGGTTATGGTTTTGGCAAAATAGATAGTTGTAAGTCATTTTTTTTTTATATTTTGGTCATTAATAGACCCAAGTGACCGAAAAAGCAACCCTATTAAATACTATTCCTACGATTGAGGTCGTTATGCTAAGACAATGAACTTATGGAATTGGCTGTATCTATCCATTTTACACTTGCCAATTGCTTTTTATTTAACGAGAAGTGGGTTGTATATCCAACTGATGTATAATTCAGTCCACTTTGATATATACCAGAATAATACGATGCAAAAATTACTTACTTTTTGGTGCTTACTTCTTTGCGGAACGACCATTGTTCAGGCACAAAATGGTTATAAACCAGCTTACCCTTTCGAACTGGGTGTTCAGTTGGGAACGTCACAGTTTTTGGGTGACTTAGGAGGTGTAGGAGCTACAGCGGTAGCCAATAATGAATGGCAAAAAGGAGTAGGGGTTCCTTTTATTATAGATACTGATATTGAGTCGGTACGTCCTATTGCAGGGGTTTTTGCTCGTTATAGTATAGGTGGGCACTTTGCTGCTCGTCTAGATCTCAATTACCTACAACTAGCTGGCGATGACAAAAATGCAGGGATTGGTCAGTTTGATGCTACCGAAAAATCTACGAATGCTGCTTGGTTCCGTTATTACAGAAATCTGAGTTTCAGAACACACGTATTTGAAGCAAACGTAGCGGCTGAAATCACGCCTTACAACTTCGAAATTGGTAATGGATACAGCGACTTTAGTGTTATTTCTCCTTACGGATTTATTGGCGTTGGTTTGTTTGCATTCAACCCGCAAGCTATCTACAACGGCTCTTGGGTGGATCTTCAACCACTTTCTACAGAAGGACAAGGATTGGTAGAAGGACGTGCAAACTACGAATTGGTTCAATTCAATATCCCGATGGGTTTTGGTGTCAAGTGGTCTTATAATGATACTTGGGCATTGGCATTGGAAGTTGGACATCGTGTTACTTTTACAGATTACATCGACGATGTTTCTACTTATTATGTTGACCCAGATGTATTTACTCAGAACTTTGATGCTCAAACGGCTGAAATGGCAACGGCTTTGGCTAGACGCTCTGTAGAAATTGACCCTACGGGCAAATATGCTTATGTAACAGATGCTCGATTGGCACCTAATAAGCCTAACAGTTCAGAACCTCAAAACTTACAAAGAGGAGATAGATTCGGACACAATGATGGTTACTATACTGTTTCTGTTCGTTTTAGCTACTACATTGATGTTAATTCATTGAGAGGTGCTGGAGGCAAGCGTTATGGTTGTCCAGTATGGTAAAAAAGGATACTATTGGCTTAATTTAGCTAAGAATAGCTACTTGTAGCGGTACTTATTTAACAATATTATAAAGGAAGAGGAAAGGGGTCAAGGACTCGTTTCCTCTTTTTTGGTCAGGTCTTTGACCCTTTAAATAATAGGTGTTATTTGTGCCCACCTACTTAATACCTATCGCAATCTTTTTTTTGCAGACCAAAAAAACAATACTATGATGAAGATAATCAAGTTGTTGTGCCTAATCCTGTTGGTGAATGTTGTCATACAGGGTTGTCGTTCGACCTCCACTACCACCAGAAAACCAGCAGATAAAACAACTGCAGAAATGCGCTTTCGTGAGGATATACTCACAGAGGCACAGAAGTACAAAGGTACTGCGTACAAATATGCAGGCAAAAGCCCCAAGGGGTTTGATTGTTCAGGATTTACGTATTATGTGTTTTCCAAGTTTGATATTTCGCTATCTGGTAGTTCTTCTGCTCAGTCCAAGCAAGGCAAGGAAATAACAGCAAGCAAGGCTCAAGCAGGCGATTTGTTGTTTTTTGGTAGAAACGGACGCAACGGAAAAATACAACACGTGGGCATTGTGTATCGCAACGACAAAGATGGATTGTTTATGATACACAGCAGCAGTAAGCGCGGTATTGTCATTGACAATGTTACGACTTCTACCTATTGGAAACCCAAGCTACTCTACGCTCGTACTGTTGTTGCCTTGCAAGACAAATAATTTTATTCACTTTTCGATTTATGCCGTATGTTTTTGTTCGATATTTTTTTTTATAGCTTTGTAGCTATTATTACTATAGCAATGTTGTTTGTTTTTCGGTCGTCTGCTGCTCGCAGCAAACTAGCCAAAACGGGGAAGGCTATCGTTGTATTATTGGGTGTGTTGGCTTGGGTTTGGCTTGTCGCTATCTGGATATTGCCGAAAGGCAGCAAGTGGCAAGAAGCGGTAAACTTGCCTAAGCATCTATCTACTTTGTCGATGATGCCAGCTACCGATGCTGATGGAGAACAATTAAGCTACGGAACCGACGAAAAGCAGTATATGTTGTATTGGCCCGCAGCGGGCAATAATCCCTCAAAAGATAAAGTGATTTTTTATTGGCATGGCGGTGGCTGGCACACAGGAAGTCCAGAACAACACCGACACCTTGCCAGATTACTCTCAGAACAAGGCTACACGGTTTATTCTTTCGCTTACAGATTAGGGCCCACTTATGGATATGATGCTATTCGAGAAGATGCCAACGAGGGTGTATTATTTGCATTGGAACACCTCAAACAACAAGGTGTCGAAAACCCTAAAATTGTGCTAGGCGGGACTTCTGCTGGAGGCAATGTGGCGGGTCTATTGGCTTATGATGAGCAGCGTTGGTTAGATCTGAAATTGGATAGAAATCAACTCAAAGGGTTCTTTAGTATTGTAGGCGTATTGAATCTTGATCACATGGAACAAACGTATGTACTCCAAAACTATGCAGGTCTTGCTTCGGACTCGACTTATCGACTGGCAAATCCTATTGCCTACCTCTCCACAGCCGACACGATTCCGCTACTTTGTCTGCACGGCAACAAAGATGGGTTGGTGCCAATCGGAGGTGTCGAGAGCTTCTGTGATGCGGCTCGTGGCATAGCGCCAAACGATGTCCATTTGCATACTTTCGAGGAGTGTACACACCTCGAAGTAGGCTCGGCTTGGTACTATGAAGAAGATTTGCGTATCGGACAAGATTCTGTCTTGGTAGATTGGTTGGCTCGATTGTAGTACTATTTACAGCAGATATATTTTACAAAATAAAAATCAGCTTAATCCAATATTGGATTAAGCTGATTTTATTTTTAGCATTATTGACAACTACTTAATTGGCAGTATCTGACAAAAATTTAAGACGTATTAGCTCTATTTCTTCTAGCGAAATATCGTCTTCTTTGAGAACACTGAATGCCAAATCTAAATCATCGGATTCTGCTTCCATGAAGTAGTCCATAATATCATCTTGTACATCTTCATCTACATTGTCTTCTATGTAGTAATCAATGGTCAATCGAGTACCCGAATTGACAATCATGTACATCTCGTGTAGCAAATCTTCCATTGATAAGCCCATGGTGTCGGCAATATCATCAAACGGAATCTTTTTGTCGATACTCTGTATCAACAAGACTTTGTTCTTTGATTTTTTGGCAACAGACTTGATGACAATATCAACAGGACGTATGATGTCATTGTCTTCCACATAAGCAGCAATCGCTTTTATAAATTCACGACCATAGCGTCTAGCTTTACCTTCGCCTACGCCCTGTATCGTATTTTTCATCTCTTCGATAGTCAAGGGATAGCGAGTTGCCATTTCCTTGATAGAAGGCTCTTGGAATACTACAAAAGGAGGGACATCTTTCGCTTTCGCTACTTTTTTGCGTACCTGCATCAATACGTTGAATAGGGTTTCGTCTAGCACCGACGAGCTAGCAGCCTGTACCGCCGAAGCGACGGCTTCTGCCTCCTGAATGAAATCATGATTGAGTGCAATCATAAAGGAAGTTGGTTGCTCAATATATGCTTTCCCTTTTTCTGTTATTTTGATAATACCATAGGTCTCAATATCCTTGCGGATAAGATTATTCAGTAAAGCTTGACGCAAAATTGAATTCCAAAAATGTGGATCTTGATCTACTCCTTTGCCGTAGAGTGGCAAGGTGTCGTATTTGAAGTCGAGTAACGTTTTGGCTTTGCTACCAATCAAGAAATCAACAATTTCTTTGATATGGCAATTCTCATGTAGTTGCACCACCGATTGTAGTGCCAACGACACTTCGTTTTTCGCTTCCTTTTGTTCTTTAGGATACTTGCAATTGTCGCACATTTTGTTGGCAGAACAATGTTCGTCTTGGTATTCTTCGCCAAAATAATGGAGCAAGAATCGACGACGACAAGAGGAAGTTTCGGCATAAGCAATCATTTCCGATAGGAGTTGATTGCCCATTTCGCGCTCGGCAACAGGTTTGTCTCTTAGGAATTTTTCTAGTCTCAAAATATCCTTGTAGGAATAATAAGCGACACAGCTCCCGTTGAGTCCGTCTCTACCTGCACGTCCTGTTTCTTGATAGTAATTTTCGATACTTTTGGGAATGTCGTAGTGGATAACAAAACGCACATCTGGCTTGTCGATACCCATACCAAAAGCAATAGTTGCTACAATCACGTCAATATCTTCCATCAAGAAACCATCTTGTGTATCGCTACGCAACTTGGCATCTAGTCCAGCATGATAAGGAGCTGCTCGTACACCGTTGACACTTAGTAGTTTGGCAATTTCTTCTGTTGATTTTCTGCTTTGTACATAGATAATACCTGATTTGCCACCAGTAGCCTTCACGTATTGCACAATATCTTTGAGTACCGCTTCTTTTTTGCCTTTTGGGCGAATCTCATAGTAGAGGTTATCTCTATTGAACGAAGATACAAACTCGTTGTATTCTTGCATTTTCAATGTCTTGATAATGTCTAAACGCACCTTAGGCGTAGCCGTGGCGGTCAAGGCAATCATCGGAATATCTTTCTGCATCGCTTCTATCATGGAGCGAATGCGGCGGTACTCTGGGCGAAAATCGTGTCCCCATTCCGAGATACAGTGTGCTTCATCAATAGCGACAAACGAAATATCGTTTTCTGCAAAGAATAATAAGTTCTCTTGCTTGGTCAGTGTCTCTGGAGCAACATATAGTAGTTTGGTTTTGCCTGCTACTATATCTGCTTTGACATGCTTGATTTGAGCTCGTGTCAACGAAGAGTTGAGAAAGTGTGCCACACTATCCGACGAGGCATGAGAACGAATAGAATCTACTTGATTTTTCATCAAGGCAATGAGCGGAGAGATTACGATAGCCGTCCCCGGTAACATCATGGCTGGTAGTTGGTAGCAGAGTGACTTACCTCCACCCGTAGGCATGATTACGAAAGTATCAGTTCCGTTAAGTATGCTTTTTACAACCTCTTCTTGTCTCCCTTTGAATTTATCAAACCCAAAGATTTTTTTGAGCGATTGCTTTATATTAATGTTTTCTGTTGTCATAACGTAGATTCATAGTGCTAATATTTGGAGCAGCAGCCGTTCGCCACCAAAATTCAAAAATAGCTACTATTAGTGTTAAATAGTAAGAAATTGAAAATACAACAAATGCCTTAGCTTTGCAAAAAAAAAACCTAATTTTAAGAGATTTTAAAACATAGAACAACTGTTTTTTTTAAAACTACCTTACAAAATTAGAAAGCATGATTATCAGAATCGTCAAAATGACCTTTCGAGAAGAGGAAGTCGCACCGTTTTTGGCAAAACTAGCGACTCGTCAAGATCGGATTCGAGCATTCGAAGGCTGTAGTTATTTGCAAGTATTGCAAGACAAACAGCACCCTAATATTATTTTCTCGCACAGTTATTGGATAGATGAAGCTGCACTGAACAAGTATAGAAACTCTGCATTTTTCAAAGAAACCTGGAAGTTTACTAAGCCTAAATTTTCAGCTCCTGCAGAGGCTTGGTCTTTGCAGAATCTAACCGAACTAAAATAAATAACCATTATGTACAAGCTAATACTAATAAGCCTGCTTTTTTCTTTCTCTACACAAGCCCAAGACGTTTGGCAAGATTATATTATAGGGAAACCCATGCCGGGGTTTGCAGAGTCAAGACAACAGGTTGCCCAAGAATGGGGCATCAAGTACCAAGCAATTTTTGCGGGTTGTGTCGTTGATGAGTCGATTGCTCAAAAGATGGAAACTTACAACAAAGAGAATGAAATCTATTTTGAGAAAATAACAACACGTTATGGAGAGGGTTGGCAGCAGGTATTCAATCTGGAGGCGGCAATAGCTCGCACGCAAACTAAAAATGTGTTGGAAGGCAGATGGATTGATGTCATCACAGAGGAGCAGCCAGACACGGATTATTACGCCAAAAAAGGAAAACTTGCCAACCAGTGGGGGATTGATTACTTGCCCTTGTATATCAACGAAACAAGTACGGTATCGGCAACTATGCAAGCTAAAATAGACAGTGGGGCTACTTATGTGCGTCATTTGGGAACCGTACTCGGCAATCAATGGCAAGCCTACTTCGATATGCAACTGGCACAATCGACACGTACCAACGAGAATGTAATGCAAGGAACATGGGACGAATATTTGCTAGAAAAAGTCGATGAGTCTTATTATCAACGCAAAAAACAAGTGCTTGCCAATTGGGGAGTAGCTTATGAGCCGCATTTTGTGCATTGCTGCAAAGGCAAGAACAAAAAAATGAAAAATGGTGGCTATGCTGAAAAATCTGCCGCTTTTGAGGCACAAATGAAAAAAGTATATGGCGACAATTGGAAGCAGTACCTACATATTGCGATACAAAAAGAGCTAAAAACTATCATCAAGTAACAAAATAAAGAGCGTCCTTTTCTACTAGTAGAAAAGGACGCTCTTTATTCCTTCATTAGAAACCTGCTCTTAATGAGATATAGAGAAATATTGATAAAGGCAATAGAAAGCTATTGCAGGTACTCTAATTTCTAGTATCTAACAACAAAGCAGCATGTCTAACCTTTATCCTTTTCTTAAAAATAGCGCTAGCTAAACAGTGTATGTTTCTACGTTATTTTTTAGTTGCCACCTACTGATTTACCAGCGTCTTGGATAGCTTCACTTGCTCCTTGGATAGCACCGCTAGCGTCTTTGACTTCGTTGGCAGCGTTTTCTACTTCGTTAGCTGCTTTCTCTACATCGTTGCGAGCATCTACTGGCTGAGGGCCAGGAGTAGTATTCGTTACGGTATTGGTTGTAGTTGGTTCTACCTCTGGTTTGACAGGTGCGTCACTATTGCAAGCTACTAAGAATCCTGTAAGAGCTAAAGCGAGGAGAGTGTTTTTTACTAATTTCATGATGGTTTGTTTTATTATGATAGCAATCTGCTAATCAAGTTATTTGATAAATATTTCTAATAATAAAGAGCGGCTAAGGCTAGTCGTAGGCTCAAAAAAAGAGTACCTATGCCCTAAAGCACAGATACTCTACTCTTATTTTCTACTAGAAAAAAGAAGCTATTGTCTAGTGTTCGTGTTCTACAGTTTCTTCAACTTTAGCACCTGCATCTTCTACAGTTTCTTCCACTGCAGCACCTGCATCTTGTGCACCTTCTTCAATTGTTGCACCTGCATCTTCTACAGTTTTTTCGATGTTCTCACCAGCGTTATCCAATGATTCTCCAGCTTTTTCTGCTGGTCCGTCATTGTTGTCACAAGCGATCAACATTCCTACTGCCATAAATACAACCAATAAGTTCTTTAGCGTTTTCATAATCTCTATTTGTTAAAAGTAATTAAGTAAAAAAAATAATTTGACTAAAAGTAGTCTATCCTAAATCTTGAAAAATAATTAATTGATAGGGCAATCACTTGCAATCCGATTTTGCAATTCGGTTGCAGCATCACCTATTTGTTTGTCATCTGCTCCACTGCCCAATACATTGGCCATGTAAGCATAACTTCCATCAGCCCCCATACAGCTTTTGACACTAGCTACACGTTCCGACTTTTCAGCTCCTTTTGCATTTTTGACACAGTCACAAACTTGCTTAATAATAGCATCTGTTACATAGCTTCCTTTTACGGTGCTAGTTGTAGCAGTTGTGGAGGTATTATTATCAGTTGGTTCTGTTGTTTCTGGAGTCGTTCCAGAAGTGGTTGCCTCCGTTTGAGACGTCGTATTAACATCGTTTGTGTCCGATGGTTTATTTTCGCCACAACTTTGTAGTACAAAAATAATTAAAAACAACATAAATATACTTTTCATAGCAATTATTAGTATTTATTAGACAAAATTTAAGTACAATTAGTTCTGTATCCAGTTTGTCTAGGGCTTCAAAATTTGTTTTTGTCAAGCTTAGTTACCCGCAAAAGCTAAAAAAAGTGAACTTTTTAGAGTCTAAATCACTTATATAGTCGCTGATTCGGAGGGCGAAAATACTAAGAACTTGTTTAAAATTATAGTTTTTGAGAGTATCAAAAAAAAAATGAAGCCTCTTTTTCTTGTTTTATGCAAAAAAGCATAGTTTTCGACTTCCATAGACCCTTTTTGAGACTGACATACTCTATATTATTTTAGAGATGATAACCAATATAATCATGAAAACACTAGAAATAGTAAATAAAAAAGCAAAATTTGAATATCATTTTTTGTACACTATTGATGCAGGCGTTATGCTGCAAGGTACCGAAATAAAATCTATCCGAGCGGGCAAAGCTAACTTAAGTGATGCTTATTGTGTCATCAAGTCGGGAGAGTTGTATATCAATAACATGCACATTAGTGAGTACAAATATGGTACGTACAATAATCATATCCCCAAGCGCCCGCGCAAAATGCTGGTGACTAAGATTGAACTCAAAAAACTGCATGCCAAAGTCAAAGAACAAGGAAATTCTATTATTCCTTATCGTTTGTATATCAATGAAAAAGGACTAGCCAAAATAGAAATTGCATTGGCGAAGGGTAAAAAATCTTTCGATAAGCGCGATTCGCTCAAGGAGCGAGATGCAAAACGTAGCTTGGATAGAATTCGTAAAGATTATAAATAACAGTGATGTTGTCTAATTGTATAAAGTATAGCAGCAGTTGGGTGCTGATAGTGCTATTTGCCATGAGCTGCCAAAGCGATAAAGCTCCAATTTCCTCAAAAACCATAGCCGAAGTACCTGCGGATACCTCGAAAATGATGCTACTAGAGGGGGCGAAGGATACTGCCGTCTCAGTCAATAAGACGGATAGTGTGGTGCTTGTTGTGGACACGCCTCAAATCAAAAATATTGCTACCGCTCCACCCATATCAAAAGTAACTGTAGTAGATTATGATTTGCCTGCGTTAGCGATACTAGACAAACTGCCCGATACGGCTTGGGTAGATTTGGAGCAGCTCGACAGCACGCTCATTATGGACATTCGTTATGCAACTACCAATAATTTTATGGAGCTGCAAGTATATGACTGTGCCAAGTGCTACACGAGAGCCAAAACCGCTAAAGCTGTCTTGAAAATACAGGCGGCACTATCTCAACAGGGGTTAGGTCTCAAGATGTTCGATTGTTATCGACCAGGTCCTGCTCAATACAAGCTGTGGCAAAAAATGCCCGATAAACGCTACGTAGCACCGCCCGAAAAAGGGTCGGTACACAGTAGAGGTGGAGCATTGGATTTGACCATAGTCGTGCTACAAACAGGGCAAGAATTGGAAATGGGGACTCCTTATGACTACTTCGGTCGAGAAGCCTACTGGAGCTACACCAAGCACCCCGAGAACGTCAATAACAATAGAAAACTATTGCGTAGCACTATGGAAGCCTACGGATTTAAGATAACTACGACCGAATGGTGGCACTATTCGTACCGACGAGCTTGGTACAAACTCTCTAATATGGAGTGGGATTGTGAGTAGCAGGATAGAGACTCTTGTTAAAAATATGGTAAAATAATAGCCCTTAATGTACTTTAGGAATCCTTTTTGCAAACGGTCATTTGTGTTAAACTCATTTGCCTAAGGGTAATATTTTCAAACCATCTTTGTACCTTTGTATTGGAGTGATGCACAAGGTATTGCTACACCAAAGAAAAAACTGTAGTCTATTTTAGAGAAGTTGTTTAAGAAATTCACTTCATTGACAAATGAAATGTCTTTTTCGCTACTCATCGCAAAAAATGCTATCATTTCTCCACAAATTGAATTTTTAAACAACTTCGGAATCAATAAACTGATAATCATCATGAATGTAAAAACATTAAACTTAAAATATGTACTTTGTTGCTGCCTCGCTTTGTTTTTGTGTAGTAACAGTACTTTTGCACAGAAGAAAACTAAAAAAGAGAAACCCAAAAAGGAGCAAAGTGTCAAACCTGCTTCTAGCAAAGCGAACTCTCCCGCAGCCGTAGCGGTACAATTGAGCGGTATGAGTAGAGAAGAGAAAAATACCATGACTCGTTGTCCATTGCATGGCAAACACATGGAACTCAGTGATAATTATCGTGCAGATGCCTCTGATTATACGACGGCAGAAGGTTATCCGTTTGCGTATCAACTCAATTACCGCCGTTATTGCAAGGTATGCACCAAGGTCATGAACAAGGACGAAAAACAATATTCTGAAAAAGTGAAGGCTAGAAATGGGAAAGGAGCTACTTTTGAGCGTTGCGAAGTGCATAATGCTCAATTGAATAACAATCCTGATTATGATCCTCAAAACAAGGAGGGTAACCCCAATATGCAAGAAATGCCGCACGCTAGACAATATCATTATAGCACGTATTGCAAGATTTGTACGAAAGTAAATCGCATACAAGAAAAAACAGAACAGAAAGCAGAGGGTAAATAGTTTTTTTTTGAGAAATTATGGCTGCTTACGAAGCTGATAAAAGGGTTTTGCTCTTTTATCAGCTTTTTTTATTAGTATTGTAATAATGTCTATTGGACGCTTAATTTTGATTGAATAATAACAAAAAATCCTTCTTAAAACTAAATACACTATGACACTTATTTATATCGGTTTGTTTTTGGCGGCAGTAGGCATCGGACTTTATTTCGGAGCCAAAGCCCTCAAAAATGTACAACCAACAGATGATGAAGTCGATCAAGATCTCAAAGAATTGAAAACAAAAGTAGCTCCCTATCGTGGCGGTTTTATACCTTGGACAAGCGAAATTTCGACCAACGAAATCAATCAAATATTGACAAAAGATAATGCTCGTCAAGGCGATGGTGTCTTTTTGTCGAGCAACAATGACCCAATCTTTGCGTATGCTTACAAGAACTATATTGGACCGGGCAAAAATGCCGTCATCTATATTATCAATGCCGAGCATGAGTATATTTTCAGAATTACCAACAAGGGAACTGAAATAACACTTGATGGCGAAAAGAAAGGCCTGATTAGAGAGAATGGTAAATTGTACGACCTCAAAAACGACGAAATAGCTTCCGTCAAGCGCAATACCATGAGCAATATCAACAAAATTTATATTGGAGAAGAGGAAGTCGCCAAAATAGCGCTCCCTGATAGTTTGAGTGCGCAAGCACAAGCGTTGGAGGTAACCAAACTGGATATACAACCACTCGAACAATCAATTGTTGAAACGTTTACGGTGTACGAATTGGTCAACGCACTGACTGAGCGCGAAGGTTAAAAAAACTAAATAGGTGGACACAAATAATGGGTGTTTAAAAATTACAGCTTTGAAATACCTTATTATTTCTGTCCACTTACCAAATTAAAATTAAAATAGGCTTGCACTTCATGTAGTGCAAGCCTATTTTTGTTAGCAGTTTGTTTAGAAATCAAAATTGAGCGTAACACGTACCGAAAAGCGTTGAGCATCTCTATTGTCGAGATAATTGGCTCGCCAAAGTGCATCTACCCGAATGAAGTTGAATATATTTTCAATACCTAGACTTGCCTCCACATAAGGACCTTGGTCAAAACTGCCATAAAAAGGACCTTCTGTAAATGCACCAACTCTATCCTTGGAACTCTTGATACTTCTATCGTAGTGATTAAGTTTGTTTGCTTGATAATTGGCATCGGAGAGCGTTCCCCAAGTGGCACGAGCAGCGGTCACCAAGCGCCATTTGAGGTGCTTGCGCACAAACGGAATACGATTGAGTATAAACCCGTCCCAGTGATGTTCTACCCGGGCATGTACAAAAAAGTCGCTCACAAACTCAAAACTATTCATACTGTTGTACGAATTTTTGTTGTAGAAATAAGCTTCGTTACCAGGGTGAACCTCTAACAGTAAGTAGGGAAGTGGGTCTCCAAATATTTTGCCTACCTCCAAGTAGTATTCTACATAACCTGCTGGACTAACATAAAACCAATGTTGCAAGCTCAATCGTACTTTGTGGTAATCATATTCAGATTCCAAAATCCCCTTGATACCTGCCGTGTAAGCTAGCTCCACAATCGGGAATTTACTACCCAAACTTACATCGTTAAAAGCACTAGAAAGTAATTTTTCTTTATAGGCAAAACGGGTTTTGAATACAATTTCGGTCGTTTTGATTTTAGAAATAGTATCAGGGCGACTAGGGCTATCTGCGTTGTATTTGAGATATTTAAAATTCAAACCTCCTTGGGTCGTATTCTGATAGCCAACAGGGTCTATTCGACGGTGTAGTACTGCCAAGCGATTGGAAAAGCCACGCTTGAAAGCATGCTGATACCATGCTTTTCCTTCTATGACGTACATCATTTTGGCAGGTACTGCACGACGCAACCACCCTGCAAAAAGCGATTGTGTCGCTTCTTCTTCTGTATTGCGTACCTCAAAAGTAGCATCATTGAAGAAAGTTAATCCGCCTGTACGCCTACGATAGCGATTGATGACAAACTGTACTTGCCCACCATATTTCCATTTTTTGTCCTTAAACCCATAGCCAGCATAAGCTTCAACTTTAAATCGCTTGCTCAACTGATTGCTAGTACCAATACCTAAGCCTGTACGAAAGCCTTCCACATCATTGAATCCAATCAATGCCGAGTAAGGGCCAATCTTAATAGGACCCAAATCCTTGTAGCCCGAAATGACGATGTTAGCAATTTCTGCTACTGTTTTGAATACAGGGATATTCTGTACAGAATCAACCATATCATAAACACCAGACTCATTTTTAGATAATTTTTCGTGTCGATTTTCTGTCCAGAAAGTATCTGGCTTTTCGAGGGCATAATAATCTACATCTTCAGGATCTACTTGCTTGAACTCCTCTTCTGCTTCAGGCGTATTGATTTGAAATTCCTTGAAAGAGGAACTCTTTCGACCAATAATCCCCAACTGATCATCTTGTCGATTGGACGAAAAGTCAATAACAGTTTTTTGTTTTTTTGGAATCCAAAATTTATCTTGATGCTCTTCGTATTCTTGATAAATAATAATACGATTAACAAAGTTGATATTCACTTCAGGATTCATACGCATATTGACCAACAATAAAGCATAATCTTCCATCGACACCCAAAAATCTCCATAAAAAGTATTGGTACTTTTATCTTTAGGTTTGAATTTGAGTTTGTAGCTCCATTTGTCTTTGATAGTTGTACTATCCATGATATAATAGTCATAGAAAACAAGTCCTTGATCGGAAAAAGGGCTAATAAATTCCTTCCCTAATAGCTTTAGGAAATTATCATAGATATTGTACTCAGAGTTCATACTATTGATAAAATCTACAACCGTTTGGTTCTTGACACCCGATACCCGTTGGGCGGTCAATATGGTTTTGGTAGGGATACCTTGTACATGATAAATATCATAAAATCGCTCCGCTACATAAGCAGGCAAAAAAGGTTTGACATCGGATACCGTATCAATATTCTCGAATATAAACTGCAATTTTTTGAAGATTTTGCGATCTTTCATATCAGGTGTGATATTGACCAAGTCAAGTTCCGTTTTAGAGTATTTTTCGGTTTCATAACTCTTTACACTTCGTTCAATGTCATTATTGCCTTTGTTGGCAATGATATCTCTCATGATTTGATTAGCAGGGTTTTCTCCTGCCAGTACTACTATCTCTTCGGTAGAAATACTAACGGATTTGAGTCTAAAATCCATAACTTGTTCGGCATTGGCACTTCTTATCAATCTATTGGAACTGACATAGCCCATAGAGTTGACCGTTAGGCTATCGCCAGCAGTATAATCGAACGTGAAGCTATAATTGCCGTCCAAATCCGCTACAACACCTTTGGTGGTGCCCAGTACATTGATGGTAGCAAAGGGAACAGCCTCTTCTGTATCATCGTCAATAACCAAACCCGTGACCGTTATTTTTTGGGCATATAATATGGTCGCAAACGACCAAAAAAAACAAAAGAGTAATGCGTGCTTCATAATAGAATTTTTCAAGATGATTTATTGGACAACTTTAATAAAAAAGTCAATTGGTGCTCAATTTTTAAGAGCAGTTTTTTAATTTTATGAAAAAATAAACAAAAAAAAAGTAACAATTTACTAAATGGTTCGTATTAACAATACTTCGTTTAATTTAAAATAACACAAATGTAGTGTGTTATCAAAACCCATAATCACTTTGCAAAAAAACACCATCTACCTATCTATCATTGTTGTATTGGTATTGAGTCTAGCAGGATTTCAATATCATCAATCTACACAATGGCAATATCAAACAGATAACTTTATTCAACAAGTTGACCTTTCGTTATATAGTCACAGAGGTGTAGCGACGACTACTAAAGAGCCTACTTTAGAGACCAAAATAGCAAAAATAGATCAATTGTTTGCTCAACAAAAGTCATTGGAAGCCCTAGCACATTATCAACAATTGTTAGAAGAAGATCCTAACAATACAGAATTGTTGCTCCGAATCGGCGTTATTTATCTACAAGAAAAGCAATATGAGATAGCAAGTGAGCATCTACAATTGGTCTATGCTGATAAAGATGCTGCTTTTGCTTTAGATGGTGCTTGGTTTTTGGGGTTATTGCAATGTAAATACGGTAACAAAAAAAATGCCCAAAAACTATTTGAAGAAGTCGTCAATGGGAGAGGAAATTACTACAAAAATGCTCAGAACTTATTGGAAAGCATGGCTTAATAATTTTATAAAAATAGACCAATAATAAAGAGGGAAATTTTCAATACTGAAAATTTCCCTCTTTATTTTACTCGTCGATTTAGCCTTCTTGGAAACACACTCTTAAGAGATATTTTTAAACAAGTATTAAGAAAGCTATTGTCGGAAGTCTAACTTCTAGCACCTAATAGCAAAGCGGTCTTATTGAAAGCAACGCTAACTTTTATTCTTTCATCAAAAACGATGCTAGCTAAAAAATGTACGATTCTATACTCTTAATTATCTTCTATTCCAAGAATCTTTGAGCGTAACGGTTCTATTGAAAACCAACTTGTCGCTGGTACTAGTGGTATCTATACAGAAATACCCCAAACGCATAAACTGAAACGCTTCGCCAGCTACTGCTGTCGCTAGGCTAGGTTCTACATAAGCCGTAATGGTTTGCAAAGAGTTAGGATTAAGAAACTCCTTGAAATCAACAGACTCTTGTATTTCTTTTCCTTTACTATCCGTTAGCGGATTGCCTTGTTCGTCCGTAGCAGCCTGTTTGTGTCCCGTAGGTTTAGGGTCGCTAAACAAGCGATCATATAGATTGACTTGAGCAGGTACGGCATCAGCTATGGATACCCAATGAAGGGTGCCTTTTGGCTTGACACCACTAGTATCCTCGCCCGATTTGCTATCCTCGTAGTACGTACAATGCACCTCCGTGATATTGCCCTGCTCATCTCTTTTGTGATCATGACAATGAATAATATAAGCCCCTTTGAGGCGAACATTGCGATCAGGAGCCAAGCGTTTCCATTTTTTGTTGATGCCTTCTGTCCCAAAATCCTCTTGCTCAATATAGATTTCTCTAGAGAAAGGTACTTTACGGCTGCCAGCAGCTTCATCTTCTGGGTTGTTTTCTATGGTCATTTGCTCCGTTTTCCCTTCTGGGTAATTGGTAATGACTACTTTGAGTGGATTCAACACGCCCATGACACGTGGAGCGACTTGATTGAGATCGTCTCGTACACTTGCCTCCAAAGAAGACAATGCAATGAACTGATCTCTCTTGGATACGCCAGCACGCTCAATAAAATTGCGAATAGAACTAGGGGTATAACCTCTTCTACGCATTCCCGAAAGGGTAGGCATACGAGGATCGTCCCAATCCTGTACGATTTCATCTTCTATCAGTTGTTTGAGTTTTCGTTTGCTCGTAACCGTATAATCTAGGTTCAATCTAGAAAATTCAATTTGTTGCGAACGATAAATACCCAATTCTTCTTGGCACCAATCGTAAAGCGGACGATGATTTTCGAACTCTAGCGAGCAGAGTGAGTGTGTAATATTTTCGAGCGAATCGGACTGTCCGTGTGCCCAATCATACATCGGATAAATACACCAATCAGCTCCCGTGCGGTGATGCTCTTGATGAATAACTCTATAAATAACAGGGTCACGCATTAGGCGATTGCTGTGGTTCATGTCTATTTTGAGGCGCAATACACAGACACCTTCTGGATATCCGCCACTTTTCATCTTTTCAAATTCCGCTAAGTTAGTCGCTACATCGGTATTGCGATAAGCACTATCTTTGCCTTCTTTTTTTTCTTTGTCCATTACTTCTGGACTCGAAAAATCAACAAAAGCTTCTCCTTTTTTGATTAATTGCACCGCATAATCATATAACTGCTGAAAATAGTCAGAGGTGTAATATAGGTTGTCGCCCCAATCAAAACCAAGCCACTGAATGTCTCGTTTGATGGCTTCGACGAAGTCTGTCTTTTCGGTCAATGGATTGGTGTCATCAAAACGCAAGTTGGTGGTGCCGCCATACTTTTTGCCAATACCAAAATTGATACAAATTGCCTTAGCGTGACCAATGTGTAAGTAGCCGTTCGGCTCGGGCGGAAAACGAGTATGCACTCGATTATCAAATTTACCCGTTTCGTTGTGTTCTTCTATGATTTGCTCAATAAAATTGAGTTTTTCGGTCGTGTTGTTTTCTTCTTTCATGTTAGCTATAAAAAAAAATCTAAAAAGACTCTAGCAAACTAGAGCATAATTTCGTTAAATGACGTTGTAATTAATTGGTTGAAATATTCTTAGGTTGTTCTACACCAGCACTAGCGGTAGCAGTCCAGTAATAGGTGGCATTGTTTACAATCAGGTTGCCTTTGGTCAATACTTGTGCATTGGTCACCGTGGCAGAAATTAAGGCGACTTCGCTGCCATTGAATCCAGATAAGATGAGTTTGTTATCTTGGATAGTTCCTTCTAGTGGAACCTCAATAGCATTTGGCAACAATAGCTTGCCTTCCGCAAAGTTTCCTTTGGTGGTGAGGCGCAACGAACCCACCTGTACCGCATCTTGATTTAGACTAATAGTCATACGCCAATCGCCTGTCAAATCTGCTTTTGGTGTTTGACGTACATCAGGAAAGCGGTTATGGTTGGCAAATTGCCCAAGAAACTGAATCGGATATTCTTTATTCTCTTTGTCGAGCAAAAAACCTTTAATTTCATCTAAATCTACTTTGACACGAAGCTGTTTTTGGCTTTCGCCAAAATCCACAAACAGCGAGTCTCCAAATTTACGTGTTTTGGTAGCTTTGGTTAGGTGATTGCCATCTTTGAAGGTCAACAATAAGCTGTCGTTATCTGTTCGAGCTACTTCAAAAATAACAGGTATCTTTTCTTCTCCAACCACAAAAACACCTTTCCAAATACCTGTGGCTATCTTGTGGATAGGAGGACCTACTTGCAAATCAAAGCAACTGCAAAAAAGCATTGCGATAAAGCAACCTAGTAAAATAGTACGCATACTGTTTTTTTTAACACACCAATAAACAGCCATACTCCAGAATAGATGATTGGAACGGCTGAAAAAATATTATATTTCAAAGATAAACAATGAAACAAATTAATTAGTACTTTGTCAAAGATAGATGAGTATAAAGAACATTTAGTACCTCTTTTAGGTTCAATTTGTATCAAAACACTCGTCCAGCAGTTTGGAAGACCATTTTGACACCTTGCATTTGGCAATTTAATATTTCCCCACTACTTCACACCGCAAAAACAAATTATGAAACTATACCAAATCTTATTGTTCGTAACGATTATTGGCTTTAGCTTATTTGATAGTACTGCTGTAGAGGCACAAGTGGATTCTACACAAACTGTCATTTGGAGAGGATTTGACCACAGCTGGACTTACAACCACCGAATCAATCGATTTGGCAATTATGTCACGAAGGAAAACGATAAGTTTACAAGTTCTCACTTGAGCGCTTCAGGATTGGGAGCCGATAGTACTTTTTATCAGTCGCACTATTCCTTTGTAGATGCCAAAGACGTTAATTTTTATCAAGGCGTAGAGCATATCAAACTATACGGCAAGGAGAAGCAATTATTGACACAAAATATAGAAGTAGTAGTAGCGGCACCTCCTCACATGAAAAACAAGGAGCAGTACATCACTTTGCTCAACGGGTTTGACCTAAAGGCAATTGATAGAGCGGACAAAATTCAACTGTTGCGTCTGTCGGTAGAAGATGCGGTCTATGCTCCTGCCATCAACGAGATTAGATTTTTGCTAAAAGTAGCATTGGTCGTCAATTGTCAATCCATGGAATGTTCTCGATTTAACCAAAAAACAACTTATGACCTGAAGGTCTATTATCAGATTGCTTCAGGAAGCAATGAGGCGTTGGAGGCTACTCAAAAATCAATCACCAAAAACTATCCTTGGGGTAGAAAAGACGAGTACCAACATCCTGCTATCAAAGATAATATGGCGGGCAAAAAAAACGAAGGATTTAGTGCCGCTGCTGTTGGTATCAAATCGATGGCGTTGACGCTCAATACCGCTCATTGGACGGTGCAGTATAGTAGTACGGTCACTCCATTAGCTTATACTGCTAGCTTGGGCAAACTTGATTTTGCAACCGATTTGTTCTTCAAAGAGTGGCAGTCGGGTATGAAAAAACAATCGGCCAAACCCAAACACTCTGCTTTTTCGAGCAAGAAAAAAGGCTGGTGCGTTATAGATATGGGAATTGTTATGCTACAATTCAAAGAGGCACAGGTTAGCCACGAAAATCACAAAGGGTATATGTATTGGGAAGGGTTCAATGCTCCTTCCGATAGCCCCAACGCTATCTCCAAGAAAGAGTTGATTTTTCCATTTGAAACCATGGAAAAAGAAGAGTAAAAGAAAAATAATAGAGCGGTAATACAGTTCCTAAATAAGGTGTTAAAATCTAGTTTTCTAGTAGAATAATACTTTACTTTTTGGCGGAAATGTAGTATATTAGCTGTATTCCTATTGAAAATGAAATTTAGAATAACGTAACAAAAATAAAAGGGTCATGTTGAATACTATAAAAATGACACGCTGGCAAGAACAAGAGGACGTAACCGTTAAAGAACGTGTAGAGCAGCAACCAAAAATAATTGTTTATAATGACGATGTCAATACTTTTGACTGGGTCATTGAGTGCTTTGTAGATGTTTGCCAACATTCTGCCGCTCAAGCTGAACAGTTGAGTTATTTGATTCACTTCAAAGGCAAAGCAACCGTCAAGACGGGTAATATCAAAGAGTTGAAGCCCATCAAGGAGGCACTGCAAGAGCGTGGTCTGTCGGCTGTTATTGAATAATTAGCAAACAGAACTTGCTGCTACCATAAAAAACAAAAATCCCATCTGAATATCAAATTCAGATGGGATTTTTGTTTGTACCTGTGTCTAGTTTATACACGCTTTTAGCGTATCACCAATTGTTCACGTTCAGGTCCTACCGAAACAATACGGAAAGGAACCCCTAGATATTCTTCTAGTTCTGTAATATATTGCTGTAAAGGAGCAGGGAAATCTGACCATTTGTTTGCTGTCGTCGTATCTGTTTGCCAACCTTGATAGGTTTTGTACACAGGAGTGACATCGACTGCTACATCAAAAGGAACTTGTTGTGTTTCCTTGCCTTGATGCAAGTAAGCGGTAGCGGCATTGAGGGTCTCAAACCCGTCCAATACATCTACCTTAGTCATCACCAATTGGGTCACACCACTCAGCATAATCGTGTAGCGCAATTGTGGCAAATCTATCCAGCCACAACGTCGAGGTCTGCCCGTAGTAGCACCAAATTCGCCACCTGCTCGTTGTATATCTTCTCCTGTTTGGTCATGTAGTTCTGTTGGGAACGGCCCTCCACCCACACGAGTACA
This sequence comes from uncultured Saprospiraceae bacterium, assembly GCA_937139495.1. Taxonomy (GTDB): domain Bacteria; phylum Bacteroidota; class Bacteroidia; order Chitinophagales; family Saprospiraceae; genus Aureispira. The sequence goes on from CAKZQC010000025.1 coordinate 272,138, forward strand.
ATAAGCTTTGGTGATACCAATGACTTCGCCTATTTTTTGTGGTGCAATCCCTAAACCATTGCAAACGCCCGAAGTAATGGTATTGGACGAAGTCACGAAAGGATAAGTACCATAATCAATATCCAACATAGAACCCTGAGCTCCTTCTGCTAGTATCTTTTTGCCCGCCTGCAAGGCATCATTCAAGAAATATTCGCAACTGATAATTTGTAGTTTTTGTAATCTTGCGATTGCCTCAAACCACTTTTTTTCTTGTGCTTCTAGATCGAATGCTACTTTCGGATAAGCGGTAGCCAACTGCAAGTGCAATGCTTTGAGCTTCTCATAACGTTGCTGAAAATCAGGCAGCAATATCTCGCCCATGCGCAAGCCATGACGTGCAATTTTGTCAGTATAAGTTGGTCCGATTCCTTTGAGGGTTGACCCAATTTTTTGTTCGCCTTTACTAGCTTCCTGTACGGCATCGAGCAAGCGATGAGTCGGCAAAATAAGATGCGCTTTCTCCCCAATAAACAAGCGATCCAGAAAGTCGATACCTGCGGTGGAAAGGTTGTCAATTTCTTGACAAATAGTAATGGGATCAATCACTACACCATTGCCAATAATATTCTGCACCTTGGTACGAAACACGCCCGAAGGAATGGTATGCAATACATATTTGTCCTTGCCTAGTACTAGCGTATGCCCTGCATTCGGACCGCCCTGAAAACGAGCAACAATATCATATTTGTCTGCCAAATAATCTACAATTTTTCCTTTGCCTTCGTCGCCCCATTGTAGTCCTAACAATACATCAACCATGCGTTTATTTTTTATTTTTTTGTAAAAATGAATAGTCATTAAAAAAAGCTACTTTCTGAATACAGAAAGTAGCTCTACAATATATTGTGGTGTGGATTATTTGACTAAGCTGTTTAGTACCTTGTCATCTATCACAACCGTGTATTTATTTTTCAGTTCTGCTATCAATTGCTTTTCCAAATAATCTTGATAATCAGCGACTACGTAACCTCTAGCTTCGTCGAGTGTCTTGACGCTAGGAGGTATGATTTCTTCTATTTTGGTGAAGTAACTAGATTTGTCTTTGGCATATCCATCACTCACAGTACGCTTTTTCCATTTCATTTTATCTACTTCTATATTTTTTCCTTTTTCGTAGATACCCGATGTCGTTTGTACTACCTCTCGGTCAGCGTTGTACATCGACTTAATTTTTTCAGGAGTTTTGCACTTGGCTTTTTTCTTGATTTTCTTAACCGTTTTGGCATCATCTGTACGCAAGGTATAGAAGGTCACGTTAGCACGTTCTTTCCATTTGTAGTTATCTTTGTTGTCGGCATAGAATTTTTCCAATCCTTCTTTGTCAGAAGATGCTTTGTCCCAAATCAATTGTTTTTTGACTTCAAACAACAAAATACCTTCTTCGTACTCCCGCATCAACGATTTGAATTCAGGATATTTTTTCTCCAATTGTGTTTCTTCGTAAGCCAAGGCTTTTTGAGTAACCAATTTGTCGATAATACGTCTTACTGCTGCCTCTACTGTTCTAGGCTGCTCGTTGATACGTTCTGCGTTGGCACGTTGTGCAATAGAAGCAAACTCACGTGTAGTGGCTTCAAGATTGCCGATAGTGAACAGTACGTCTGTATTTTCTAACATTCCTGCTGGTACTTTCCAACGGTAGGTCAAAAATTCAGCATCAAGCAAAGCTGTCAGTTTTTTGATGTTAGCTTCATTTTCTTTGTAGTCAGATTCTTTTTTGATGTCATTAACCAAAGCATTCTGAATAATATCAAAACGTGGTTTACGTTTGATTTTATTCGTGATTTCAGATTTGACATCGGCATAACTAGGTGCCTGAATGGCTTGATAGCGTTTGATGATGTGCCAACCAGAAGAAGTTTTTATTGGCTTGGAATAGCTGTTGTCCTTTTCTAGCGAAAAAATAGCTTGCTCGAAATCAGCAGCATAAGTATTGATGCCAATCCAACCCAACTGACCGCCTTTGTTTTTGGTCGTGTTGTCTTGCGAGTGTTTGCTTGCCAAATCTTCAAATTTAGCTCCATCTTGTAGGGCTTGATACAAGGAATCTATCATTTTTTTGGCACCATCAGCGTCTTTGTTGGTACGAGCCAAGATATGACCTGCTTTGATGCTGCCATAAGCAGGACGTACATCATCTACACGCAAAATATGGTAGCCATATTCTGTTTTGACAATATCCGAAAAGCGACCAACAGCAGTTGTATAAGCTGCTGTTTCGAGTTCATAAGGCAATTGCAAAGCAGTAAAATAACCCAAAATACCTTCTTTGTTCTTGCTGTAAGTATCGTCTGAATACTGTTGAGCAAGTTTGTTGAAATTCTGAGGGGTTAATTCTGCTTTTATTTTCTTGGCACGATCGTAGGCTTCTCGTTGTGTTTTTTCGTCAGCATTTGGCTTGACCGCAATAAGAATATGACTGATTTTGCGATCTTCGCCTGTACGCTCGTACGCTTCACGTACCAGCTTTTCGGTAATCTCTCTATCTATCAAATACGTTTTTGCCAATTGACTTTTGTATTGATTTTGCTCTCTTTTGACCTGTGGGTCATCGTTGAGACCGATAGCGACTCCTTCGGCTACTTGTAGTTTGAAATTGACATACAAGTCCAAGTATTCTTTGAGCGAAGCTTCACTATAATCTGCCTTCTTACCATTGGTCTTGTCATAGATATAGGTAAATTCAGAAACGTGGACTTCTTTGTCTCCGACCTTAAATAGAACAGGATCATCTTGGGCTTGTAATCCCGAAAATCCTGCGACCAACCAAAGTGCTGCAAGAGCATACATACGATTTAGCATAGCTGTTTGTTGTTTATAATGTCTATTGAAATGTTTCGATAATAAGTATTATTAGCAATAATAGAACGGCTAACAAAATTATTTTTTATCTAAAAGCGGCACAAATTTAATGATTTTATGCCAAAGCAAGTTATTTTGTAGGCGTAATTCTCACTTTTTGAGTAGAATACGCTCGCTAGAACTACTCAAAAATGATACTATATTTGCCAAACAATTTGTTAATCATTGTTAGCAGTTGTTAGACATGCTCTTGGGGCAGGTTTTATTCAAAATTATTAGACTATGTTTATTCGATTATTAGGTATATTAAGTATAATTTGTGTCATGCAATTGATGTCTTGCCAAACAACGGCACCCAAAGCACCCGAACGCTATGACTTGCAGAATATCAACGGGTATGTACGTTACATGGCTCAAAGCCGAACGCTGCACGCTGAATTGACGTTCAAGTCAGACTCTACACAAAAAATAGCAGGCGATGTATTGCTCAACAATCAGTCGATGCAGTTCAAAAAACTGCCTGTGGTTGGTTTTCAATATCGCCAAGATGTAGATCGAGTCAATTTTGTCAATCAATACACCTTTAGCTACCTCGAAAAAGATGGAAGCAAACAAGAATGGAGTATTGGACTCGAAAAGTTTCAGAGCTTGACGGTCGCTTCTGATGGTATTAGCCAGACAAAAGGCGGTTTGTTGGCTTGGGAAGGAGAGCCACTCAAAGACCAAAATGATGCACTCATGCTACTTTTTACGGATTCGGAAGGCAGCACTTTTCAGATTAATCATGCCGGTATTACGAAAGGAAAGCAATTTGAAATAAAAGATATACACGCCAATCGTTTGGCACTCGGCAAGGCTACGCTGTTGGTGACCAGAAAAAGAACAGTCGTAGAACAAGGAACACCCAACAAAATAGGTCAGATAGAATATTATTTGCCTGCCATTTCATTTGAAGTCAAAGAGTAAAAATAGCGATTACACTACCAAAAAATAATAAATAATATGTTGATTATAGACGATAAAATCATAGATATAGATATTCTTCAAGAAGAGTTCATTTGCAACTTAGATGCCTGCAAAGGTGCTTGTTGTTGGGAAGGCGACTATGGTGCGCCAATAGAAGTGGAGGAAATCGAATTGTTGGAGAAGCAAATCGACAAAATACTGCCTTATTTGACCCCTGAGGGCAGAGCAGTAATCGAAAAAGAGGGCGTAGCGGAGTATATTCCACAAGAAAAAGAATTTGGTACGACACTCGTTGAAGGTGGTGCTTGTTCGTTTTTGACGTACGATGATAATGGTATTGCCAAATGTGGTATCGAAAAAGCCCACGAAGAAGGGGCTATTGATTATATCAAACCTATCTCTTGTCACTTGTATCCGATACGAGTTGAGCGAGTAGAGGGCAATGATTTTTGGAAACTAGAATATGACCGTTGGGATATTTGTAGTGCCGCTTGCGAGAAAGGCAAAGCTAATGGCGTAGCGATTTATGAGTTTCTAAAAACACCACTTATTCGTAAGTATGGAGCTGATTTTTATGATCAACTGGAAGACTTGGCAAGACATGTCAAAGAGAGTAAGGATTAATAAATTTGAGTAAACGCTAAGACAAATAAAAAAGCCTCCAAAGATGTATTACACATCATTGGAGGCTTCTCTTTTGTAGAAAGAACCAATGGAATTAGTTCAGTCTTATTTCGTCTTCATTGCCATCAAAAAAGACATATTTCATCAAGTTGTAGTTGACATTTTCTTTGACGGTCACCCATTTCTGGTACTTACGCCACCACTTGACCTGAATACTCACAAACCCTTTTTTGAGATAAGCCGCTACAAACGGGTGTACCTGCAAGTTGAGTTTTTTGGGACGGTGCGATTTGATAATGAATTCTAAATCTCTTTTGATTTCATCAATCAGCAAAATCGTCGCATTGACTTTGCCCGTTCCTCTGCATACAGGACATTTTTCGGCAGTTGAGATTTCTACTGCTGGACGAACACGTTCCCGAGTGATTTGGATCAATCCAAACTTGCTAAGGGGCAAAATAGTATGTCGAGCATTGTCCGTAGACATCGCCTCTTTGATGGTATTGAAGAGCGCTTGCTTATTTTCTTGCTTTTTCATGTCAATGAAATCTACAATAATAATTCCACCAATATCTCGTAAACGAAGCTGACGAGCAACTTCTTCCGCTGATTCAATATTGACACGCAAGGCATTTGTTTCTTGGTCGTTAGAGACCATTTTAGGACCACTATTGACATCAATAACGTGCATCGCTTCGGTGTTCTCAATCACCAAGTAGGCACCCGAAGCCATCGTAGCCGTTTTGCCAAAAGAAGCTTTGATTTGTTTGGTAATACCATACTGATCAAAGATAGGTCGAGGTCCTTTGTAGAGCTTGACAACATCTTTTTTGCTAGGAGCTACTTTCGTAATCTCCGTAGATACTTCTTCGTACACTTTTTTGTCGTTGACGACTACTTTGGCAAACGATTCGTCCCAAAAGTCTCTAATCAAGGACTTTGTTTTGTTCAGTTCACTCAAACATTTGGCAGGAGCCTGTGTCTGAAAGAGCTGCTGGTGTATTTTTTCCCATTTAGCGACTAGTTCGCTAATGTCTTCATGTAGTTCGGCTACTCGCTTCCCTTCGGAGGCCGTACGAACGATAAAACCAAAGTTTTTGGGGCGGATACTTTCTATCAAGCGGCTCAATCGTTCTCTTTCGTCATCGTTGGTTATCTTCTTGGATACCGCCACGATATTAGAGAAGGGAGTCAGTACAACATAGCGTCCTGCTATGGTCACTTCACAACAGAGACGAGGACCTTTGGTCGATATAGGTTCTTTCAGAACCTGTACCAATATATTTTGTCCTTTCTTGAGTACTTCGCCAATTTTGCCCTTTTTGTTGATGTCGGCTTCTACCTGAAAATCTTTGAGTAGGTGAGACGGCATACCACCCGTTTGTGCTCCATTGGTAAACTTAATAAGCGAACGGAGCTTGGGACCTAAATCGGTGTAGTGCAAAAAAGCATGTTTCTTTTCGTATCCAATATCTACAAAAGCAGCATTGAGACCAGGCAATAATTTACTTACTTTGCCCAAGTATATATCGCCCACAATCAAGTTGTTTTTGAGCGGTTGGTTGTGTAACTCCACTAGTTTGTTGTTCTCAATAAGAGCCAACTGTACTTCTTTTTGGTTGGAGTTAATGATTAATTCTTTTTCCAAAATATGGTTGTTTGCACGAGGCTATACTTATGGAAACAACTATTTATAGAGTAGTTGTTGCAGTAACCTGTCGTGTTAGTTTATATATGTTGTCTGCGTAGCTAGTCGGATATTGATAAGCCCAAGAGACGATAATTCGTTCAGGGTGACTATCAACTTGAGCTGCTTTAGCAGAACACTTGATTAAGTGTCGTTTCAAGATAGGGGCAAAAGAACCCTTACCCATTCAGTAAAGAATGGAAACGAACTAAATAGAGAGAGTACTAGGTATAGAGCAGAATAATTGCAATAACATATGCCACTATACAGAGCAATAGAAGAGAGTAGAGAGGAGAAGTGGTATGAATGAAAGACAATAGTACTTTCTATTCATCTACTTCAAATTGTAACGGGAATAATTTTTTTTGGTCTGTTGGGGTATTTTTAGTCGTATATACACCGATAGGGCAACACCGTGTTGCCCTATCCAATGTCTATATCAAATCTAAGAAAGATAGAAAATTATTTCTTCTTCTTGTGACGATTCTTACGCAATCTTTTTTTACGTTTATGAGTCGCGATTTTATGTCTTTTACGCTTTTTTCCACAAGGCATAATCTTATTTTTTAAGAGTGTTGATAAATTATTATTTGTTTTGTTTCTGTAAGTAATCTTGTTTTCCGATGACAAAAGACGAATGAATTCGTTCGTCATCTTCGGTCAACTTAATTACTTGGTCATATAGTTTTAGGGCTTCCACTTGCTGGTTTTCTGATTTGTAACACTCAATCAGATAGTAATAAGCTTCTGCCAACGTTGGCAAAGGTACATATTCTTTCTCAGCAATTGAAATAACTTTCTCAAATCTTGGTTTTGCTTTTGCCATATCTTTCGTTCGAGTGGCAGACATTCTCCCCAAGGTCATGTTGATAAGCACATTATTTTTGTATTTTTCATCTAGATCACGCAGCATCATAATTCCTTTCATGGGCATTACAGATGCGTCAACAGTGCTTAATTCCACATACATCAATGCTTCATTGATAGCATGTTGTAGTGTATCTGGCTCTAGTGCTATTGCTTCTTCTAGTGCAGCGATAGCTTGTCTAGCTGCCAATTTTTTTTCTGCATTATTTTTTCCGCTCCTGTACGCGTAATCATAAGTAGTGCCTGCTATTGACCAAGCCTCGGGGGTTTGGAGCAATTCGGCTACTTTACGAGCATAATAAGCACTTAGGAGATAGTTTTTGTTTTCGATCCATGTTCTAGAAATCAATTTCAGTACTTCCGCTTCTTGTAGTACATCTGTGGCTTCCGCTTTCTGCTGGTCTAGTGTAGTGAACCAAGCCAACTGAGTCGAATCAAGTTCGTTTCGAGCTTCTGCCAACAAGATTTCTTCCGATACAAATGTTTCTGGATTAGCTTCTGTGCCTGTTTCTTGTCCTTTCTTGGTATTGGGTGCGGTCTTGCCACCTACCAATAAGAGTAGCAACAATGCTAAACAACCGACGAGAACGCCTATTTGTGCCGTGGATAATTTCAAATTAGTAATAATTTTTTGTTCGATAAAAAAATAAGATACTTGGAAGTAAACTTTCTTTGGATAGGGTTATCGAATGTAAATATAAGAATAACAATGTCCAAAAAATAGATTATCTGGCAGTACCCTAAAATACTGCCGTACCTAAAAATGAATTACTCAGAATCCTCTACCGTAACTTCTTCCTTTACTTTGTTTACAAAAGCTTTGGCAGGTTTGAAGGCAGGTACGTAGTGAGCAGGAATTTCGATAGCTTTGTTTTTCTTGATATTCCGTCCAATTTTTTTAGCACGCTTCTTTGCAACAAAACTACCAAAACCACGCACGTAAACATTCTCTTTGCGAGCAATACTCTCCTTTACTTCCTGAAAGAAAGTTTCCAAGGTCATGAGTACATCTACTTTTGGAATGTCCGTTTTTTCGGCGATCTTAGCAACTAAATCAGCTTTTCTCATTCTCTAATGTTTTGATTTGTGTATGTGTATGTAATTCAAATAAATAAAAAGTATTTATTTGTAAGGTGCAAGGAGTGCAAATGTCGTATTTTTTTTAATAAAAGACGAACTCATGCAGTAGTTTTTTGTCATTTTCAAGAACAATCCTATAAAGAAATAATGCCCTAGAGTGCCTATTTTAACAAGAAACTAACCAATATTAAGAATTGGAGTGTACCAAAAAACCATCCTGCCAAAACATCTGTCCAGAAATGCTTTTTCAAGAAAGTTCTTGAATAACCTACTATTACTATAATCATTAAAAATATGGGAATTGGTAATGTGTTCCCATTCAAATAGTGCAAATAGCCCAAACTCAAGTACACTAATGCAATTCTAGAAGCATGAATACTGGGAAAACTCCCTGCATCAATTTTCTCGAATCCACTCTCAAAAACTTGTCCATTGGGACGTGGCTTGTGCCAAAAATACTTAATTCCTGAACAGATTACTTCATTTATCAGGAACGCTATGATTAAAATAACGAAGTTATAACTAAAATTAGGCAAAGAGTAGAGTGTACAAAAGCCCACCAGCAACAATAAAAAAGGATTGCCAATAGCCGTGAAATCTCTGATATACTCGGCGTATTTCGTTTTTTTTAAGGACATACTATTGAATTGAAAATTATAAGAAAGTGAACTAAAATTCGCTCACTTCTTTGACCGCCTTCCAGTTTTTGTAGAAAAAGCGCAAGCCAGAACCAACCGTAAAGGCTAAGGAGACTATAATTAAGAAGTACACTAACCATTTGACAAAAAACCAAGTGCCAACAGGATCTGCTTCAGGATAAATATTGAACATCAAATAAAAATAAGCAGAGGGCAAGGTGACCATTTGCATCACCGTCTTTGCTTTGCCTGACCAAGAGGCTGCTACTACAATCGGTCGTTTGGCAAATAGAAATGCCATTCGATAGCAAGTAATAACAACTTCCCTCAAAAATATGGGTATAATCCACCAAATGGAATACATGATGTCAGGAAAGAATATATCGGAAAGTATCACAAAACAACCTAATACTAGTATCTTATCGGCAATAGGATCTAGTATTTTGCCCAATTTGGTTATTAGTTGATATCTACGAGCATACCAGCCATCTAACCAGTCCGTAAAACTAGCAATAGCAAATAGTATAGCGGCAAAAACACGCAAATTGAAATCGTCTTGCAACATTAACCATGGGATAATAAACCCTAAGATTATTCGGAAGACAGTCAAAGCATTCGGTACATTCATAATAGAAAAATTGAGAATGCAAAAATAGACATTATTACCAATAGATAGGGTACGACGATGATTATTTTAGTTTTTTTCGACTCGCAAATGACAAAAAATCAATCTATTGGTTACGCCAAGTCGGGCAATAAGCGAAAACTCTGGCGGTGTAGTGGCGTGCTGCCGTGTTGGGCAATGGCAGCACGATGGGCTTTAGTTGGGTAGCCTTTGTTGGTATTCCAACCATAATTAGGATATTGCTTGTGATTGTCCAGCATATAGTCGTCTCGATAGGTCTTGGCTAGTATCGAAGCGGCAGCTATGGATAGGTATTTGCCGTCGCCCTTGACAATGCAATGGGCTTCTATGTCAGGATAAGGGGTGAAACGATTGCCATCAATCAGCAGCTGCTCTGGGCGTATGGTCAGTTGGTCTATAGCTCGGTGCATTGCCAAAAAAGAAGCATTTAGGATATTAATTTCGTCAATTTCCTTTTCGTTTACAATGCCTACTGCCCATGCTAGAGCTTCTTTTTCTATGATTGCCCGTAGGGTAATTCGCTTTTTATGGCTCAGTTGTTTGGAGTCGTTGAGCATGGCACACTCAAAATCAGGCGGCAAAATAACGGCAGCAGCATAAACTGCTCCTGCTAGACAGCCCCTTCCTGCTTCGTCACAGCCTGCTTCGATGGTATTGGGAGTCAAATAAGATGCTAACATAATTAAATCAATTTTTTGAGTAGCATGATGCACCCCAAATGTAGTCCTTCATGTACATTATTCATAGTCAATGCTTCTTCTATATCGCTAATGCTAGCACCCAAACCAACAGTATAGGGGTAATAATTGTCAAACTTGTTAGCTGCCAAATCCGCCTTTAGGCTTTCTTGTGTACTTTGTAGCAGGACTTTTATTTCCTCAATTTCTTGCTCGCTAAACAAACGAGTAGGTCGAGTATCTTTTTTGAACAAATTGGTCATCTCTTTGGTGACCAAAGAGTCAATACCTGCCAACTTATAATGTAAGGCTTGTTGCGTGACCACAATATGCCCCATTTGCCAAATAATATTATTGTTACAATTTTCTGGGATTTTATTGAGTTGTTCTGTTGTCAATTTATTGACGGTCTCCAGTATATTTCTGCGAACGACTGCCATTAAGTGCAAATTATAATCTATGACATTCATATTTTATCTTTTTAAACAACTTTTTTTTATGAAAACGCTCTAAGAAAGCTATTGTTGGAAGTCTAACTTCTACTATATAAGAGTAAAATAATCTTATTAAAAGTAATGCTAATTTTTATTTTTTTGTCAAAAATGACGCTAGCTAAAAAGTAGAAGTTTTCAAGTGTTGAAAACATATTTAGACAAACAACGAGCCTTGGCTAGTGTCGTCTTTATTGGGGTTGAGCCCCAAATGCTCGTAGGCTCTATAAGTCGCTTCTCGACCTCTAGGCGTACGCTTCAAGTAGCCTTGCTGAATCAAATAAGGTTCGTGTACATCTTCGACAGTGCCTGCATCTTCGCCTACTGCCGTGGCAATAGTAGTCAAGCCGACAGGTCCACCACCAAAGGCTTGTATAATGGTACGCAATATTTTGTTGTCCATTGCATCTAGCCCTCTATCATCTACATGCAGTGCATCTAGGGCATAGTTGGCAATCTTAGAATCAATCGTGCCATTACCTTTTATTTGTGCAAAATCTCGCACTCGACGCAGTAGAGCATTGGCAATACGTGGCGTACCACGGCTGCGCCTGCCTATTTCGTTGGCGCCATCTTCTGTGATAGGCACTTGCAGAATCTCTGCCGAACGCTTGATGATATTGACCAACGTCGGTACATCGTAATAATTGAGCAAACAGTTGATACCAAATCTAGCCCGCATAGGAGCAGTCAGTAAGCCCATTCGAGTAGTCGCGCCTACTAGCGTAAACGGGTTGAGAGCGATTTGTATGGTACGAGCATTCGGACCCGAATCAATCATGATGTCAATACGATAATCCTCCATCGCAGAGTATAAATACTCCTCTACAACGGTATTGAGTCGATGAATTTCATCAATAAAAAGTACATCGTTTTCGCCCAAATTGGTCAACAGACCAGCCAAATCACCAGGTTTTTCGAGTACAGGACCCGAAGTCATCTTAATATCAGCTTCCAGTTCGTTGGCTACGATTAGCGACAGCGTGGTTTTGCCCAATCCCGGAGGTCCATGTAGTAGGACGTGGTCTAGTGCTTCATCACGCTGCTTGGCAGCCTGAATAAATATTTTTAAATTTTCGACCAATTGCTGCTGACCCGTAAAGTCATCAAGCATCTTGGGACGCAAGGCTCTTTCAATCGCTTTTTCGCCATTGTCTAAGTGCTCATCAGTCGGATCAAGGTTTTGATTTTTCATAGCCACAAGATACAACAATTTGTTGAGTGGAGAAATAAACCCGTAGGGTAAGTGTCTGCTTGACACTTATATTATTGAGCGAAAGCTAGCCACAACTTCGGCAAAAAAATCAGGCAACCCACTATTGCTGCCCCGACAGCAGCTATCAATACAGCTCCTGCGGCTATGTCTTTGGCTTTGCCAATCAATAAATCCTGCTCAGGCGAAATCTTATCTGCCAAGTACTCAATAGCTGAATTCATCGCTTCCAATGCTAGCACCAAGACTATACAAAGTGCTAATAAACAACCTTCGGTAGCCGTTACTTTTAGCCAAATGCTAGCTATGATTACTATCCATGTAGCGAGTAGGTGGATTTGAGCATTAGGGTGATTCTTGATCAAGTCTTTGATGCCCTTGAGGGCAAAGCCAAAGCTGCGTATTCTGTGGAGTAAGTATTTTTGCATGATATTTTTGTTGGTCGAAAGGAAATAGTTCAAAAACTATTAAAGACTCATAACTTAATCCACAAAATAACTGTTATTCCAAAAATAAGACTATTTTCGAGTAGAAATAAAGCCTACCAAACCATATCATGCCAAAGCTACAAACACTGCCAGAGTTCTGGCAATACTACCAAGTTGACCAAACCACATCGCTAGACCACCACCATACAGGGAGTGTCTATGAGGCGATAGATGCCGAAGACCGAACGTGGGCGGTCAAGATAAGTGAAGTGCACCCCAATTTCGATAACGGGCTATTTTTGGAACGCTATATGATAGCCCAAACACTCGAACACGACAACCTATTGGAATACAAAGAAGCCTATCGCTATGAGGGCGACTTGATGACCAATGTAGCGGTGATGCCGCTAATCCCTTTGGGGAGTCTAGATCAACATATAGTGCTGACCGTAGCGGACAAAGCACTCATTGTAGAGCAAATTATTGATGGCTTATATTACTTGCATCAACATGGCGTGACGTGGCAAAATTTATCTGCTAAGCATATACTACTTGACCAATACCTTGGTAATTACGTTCCTAAGTTTATCAACTACGGCAACAAAATGACCATTCCGCTCGCTTTTTTTGCCGATTACGAATACCTCGCTCCCGAACAATTGGAAGGAAAAGAGGAAATTGATTCCAAGACAGATATTTGGGCATTGGGTGTTTTATTGTATCAAGTTTGGACAGGAAGGTTGCCTTTTGGTGAAAAAAGTGCCAGTTTTCCGAATGCTAAAATCAAACAACGTATCTTACAGGACTGGACGCCGGGATTGTTATACCAATTGCCAGAGCCTTATCAGCAGATTGTTAAAAAATGCCTGCAGCGAGACCCCAACGAGCGTTGGGACGATTGTGGACAAATAATTGAGGTTATCAAAGACTGGTATGCCCAAGGGAATACGCTGGTAGAACATTCCTCGAAAGAGGAAAATACAGAAAAGAAAAGAAAAATAGTACGCAAACCTAACAAACCAATTGTTTGGTGGCAGGTAGTCCTTGGGCTACTAGCTGCTGCAGCACTGGGCTGGTGGGTTAATAATCTTTAATTATTATGAAAAACTATCTATATATATTGGTCGGTCTCTCGGCACTTTTGTTTAGTCGGTCGGCTCAGGCACAACAGCCTGCCCAATACACCATGTTTATGTTCAATCAGTACAATTATAACAATGCGTACAATGGACTAGATGAGTCGCTGAGTGCCACTGCCGTATTTCGTAAGCAATGGGTTGGATTCACGGGAACACCGCTGAATGTTAATTTTAATGTACACATGCCGATAGAGTACATCAATAGTGGGATAGGATTGGGGATAGAATACGACCAAATAGGAGCGTACCAAAATATGACGATTAAAGGCTCTTATAGTTATATTTTGCCTGTGGCAAATGGCAAACTGTCCATTGGACTTGGGGGGCGGTTGCTCCAAAAAAGCCTAGATGGTACTCAATTGTTGACGCCAGAAGGGAATTATGAACCGGGAGTGATTGACCACCGAGACCCAAATGTACCAAACGGCAAGGAACAAGGGATTAGTTTTAGTGTTGATTTTGGAGCTTATTATAAGCACGAACGCTTTGAAGTTGGGATTGCAGTAATCAACTTGACGCAGCCGACTATAGATTTGGCAACAGACGCTTCGGTGACTTATACTAGAGCTTATTTTTTGACAGCAGCCTATAATATTAATATCAATGCAGACTTTGTATTGCAGCCCAATTTATTGATTAAAACAGACTTTGTGAAGTTGCAGCCAGAAATAGCCGCAATTTTGAGTTATAAAAATACTTTTTTTGGAGGACTGTCGTTTAGAGGATACGATGCTACTTCGGTAGATGCTGTGGCTTTTTTGGCAGGAATGCAAATAACACCTAATATTAAATTAGCTTATTCGTATGATTTGTCATTGGGTAGCCTGCAAGGGTTCAACAGTGGTTCGCACGAAGTGATGTTAAATTACAATCTGAATAAAAAAATTGGGAAAGAAATCCCTGCAAAAGTTATCTATAACCCTAGATTTTTATAATTTTGGTATTTAAAGCTAGGGGGACTTCAAATTTTTTTTGCCCAAAAAAATATAATTGCAATACTAAACATCGTTTTTAGTGCGTTATTGGGTAAGTATAACGAATTTGTGTCGAACTAATAAACACTAAATATTATCAAATTTTTAGACGACATGAATTATTTTAGTGAGCAGTACAAGGATTTTATGGCAGCAGCTGAGAGCAACAAAGAAAAGTATCAGCAAGCTGAGCCCTTTCCAAATATTGCTTTAGAAAACTTCCTGAATCCAGATTTTCTGAAAGAAGTATTGGCAGAATTTCCAGACCTTTCTAAAAAAGACCATATACATTTTGACAATCCGAATGAAATTAAGTTAGCATCAAGAGGGGAGCGTTTATTTGGTCCTAAGACATTGGAATTGATGCACTTTCTAAATTCGGAACCATTTTTGAATTTCTTACAGAAGATAACAGGTATAAAAGAAACATTGATGCCTGATCCTTATTTTGAGGGTGGCGGATTTCATGAGATTAAACCTGGTGGCTTGCTCAAGGTACATGCGGATTTTAATAAGCATAGAACGGCAGGACTTGACAGAAGGATAAATGTATTGATTTATCTAAATGAAGACTGGAAGGAAGAATACGGCGGGCATTTTGAGTTGTGGACAAATGATATGACCGAGTGTGTGACGAAGATATTACCAAGATTCAATACTATGGCAATGTTTTCTACTACGGACTTTTCGTATCATGGACACCCCAACCCATTGACTTGTCCTCCAGACAGAAGCCGAAAGTCCTTGGCATTGTATTATTATACCAATGGACGACCAGCAGAAGAAATAAATAGTGGTTTGGAAGATCACCGAACACTGTTTGTAGCAAGAAAAGGGGTTAAAGGAGAAGAAAAAATGAAGTTCTTTAATACCTTTGTGGGAGTAGTGACGGCTATAACGCCTCCAATTATTCTCACAGCAATAAAAAAAATTGTGACGAAAACATACTAAAAAGCTGTTGACAATCGTATTATATACCTTAGCACTGGTTTTATTTGCCTTTATACCAATGCTAAACTACCGATATACTACGGATATGTAAATTATTTTAATTTGACTAGATTCTTTCTAATAATGGGTGCGAAAATGAAAACACAAAATTTAGCTATTATATTTATTGCTCTGCTGTTTGGCTCTTGTGCCAAAGTAGAAAGCGGGCAATTGACTGGCGTTCTGGAACGACCAGATTGGAATCCTATTAATCCTTATGGTATGCAATACGTGCCTTCTGGTACGTTACATATTGGTCCGAGTGATCAAGACGTAAACCATGCTTTGGTACAACGTGCGAAGCAGGTTTCTATCCAAGGGTTTTTTATGGACGACACGGAAATTACCAATAATGAATATCGCCAATTTGTACACTGGGTACGTGATTCTATCGCACATGTTCAGTTGGGACACACTGTTGATTATCCAGGAGGAGTGACTGGTGTAGATTGGGAACAAGAATTAGGCTGGGAAGCAGGTGGCGAACTTGATGGTATGTTTTACCAAGGAGAAGAGCAATTTGGTGGCGAGCGTAACTTAGATATTCGTCAGTTGGTATTTGATTACCAATGGTACGATTGGAAAAAAGCGGCTCAAGACTTTTCTTGGTCTAGTGATTTCAATAGAAACTCTAAAGAAAAACACAATAGAGCAGAGTATATCAAAAAAGATGCGACTAGAATTTATCCAGATACATTAGTTTGGATTCGTGATTTCTCGTACTCTTACAATGAGCCGATGACACGTAACTACTTTTGGCACCCTGCCTTTGACGATTATCCTGTAGTAGGAGTAGCTTGGAAACAAGCCAATGCTTTCTGTTTCTGGAGAACGCAATATTGGAATGGAATGGAAGAAGTAAATACGGAAGATTTCCGTTTGCCAACTGAACACGAGTGGGAATATGCTGCTAGAGGTGGACACGATATGGCTCCTTACCCATGGGGTGGATACTACGTACGTAACGCCAAAGGATGTTTGTTAGCTAACTTCAAACCAGGTCGTGGTGATTATCCTGCAGATGGTGGATTGTACACGGTCAAAGCGAATGGCTATTTCCCGAATGATTATGGATTGTTCAATATGTCAGGTAATGTAGCAGAATGGACATCTTCAGCTTACTACGAAAACGCTTATGCTTTCATTCATGATTTGCAACCAGATATTCGTTTTGATGCAGAAGAAGATGATCCAACAGCTTGGAAAAGAAAAGTAATCCGTGGTGGTTCTTGGAAAGATATCATGTACTTCATGCAGACAGGTACTCGTCACTGGGAGTTCCAAGATACAACCAAATCATACATTGGTTTCCGTTGTGCTTTGACTTTCTTAGGACGTTCACTCAACGATTTTAACTAATAAAAAAATAAGTACTCTTATTATAGCGTTGTTCTGACGCTCTGAAAGACTATAATAACTAGACGTATCATTGCTACAATGATGCGTCTAATTGTTTTTGGTGGATACGATTTGGTCAAAAAAGTTTTTTTTTTGAAAAAAATAGTAACCAATTTCTAAAATTGTATTATACTTACAGGAGTTTTGATATGAATATATCGTATTACCTATTGATACTTTATATTCATATAGACGAGAAACCCTTTTATTTATTTATATTAACCTTTTTAAACTTTTTGAAATTATGAGTTTCATTCATTCTTCAGGATTTGCATACACAAAAAATCTGATTATTGGTCTTGGTGCATCTGTCGTATTAGTTGGTGCATTGTTCAAAATTCAATCTTGGCCATACGCATCAGAGATGTTAACTGCAGGTCTATTGACTGAGGCAGGTCTATTCTTAATGTTAGGATTCTTGCCTCCACACAAAGATTACTACTGGGAACAACTATACCCAGGGTTAGATGTACATGGTGCAGAAATTGCCCAAATTGACGGCCCTAGTATGAGTTCTGGTAATACTAATGCTAGTAGCGGAGTTGCTTCAGAAGCATTGTTGGAAGCAATGAACGGTATGAAATCAGCAGTATCTCCATTGGAGTCTCAGCAGGGACAAATGGTAGCTGAACTACAGACTATGTCAAAAACTATGAAAAGCTTAGATATCTTTGCTGGAGTAGATTTCAAGGACGTAGGTGCATTGACTAAAGACACAGGTAAATTTGTTACTATTCTTAATGATGCTATTCGCAACGTAGCGGATTCAGCAGAAGACGTAAAAGTTTACAGAGAAGAGTTGGTTAAGTTGAATGGTAACTTGAGCAGCTTGAACAATGTTTACGGTGGTATGCTTACTGCTATGAAAGGATAGTATTTGACCGTACTGATGTACAGACAAATATTCTCTATTTCAAAAGCAAGAAATTTATTTTCTTCATTTAATTAAAAAAAATAATAGCATGTCAATTCCTAAGGAACCGAGACAGCTGATGATTAACCTGATGTATCTGGTCTTGACTGCGATGCTCGCGTTGAATGTATCAGCCGAAATTATAAACGCATTCTTTGCTCTGGATAAGAGTATTGATAAAACAAACAAAATTGTCGACAAAGCTACTGCTAAAGTAATTGGCGACATTGAGGAAACTGCCGAAACCAAAACGCAATACAAGGCGTTGGTGGTAAAAGCAAAAGAAGCTACTAACATTACCAAAGGATTCTATAACTACATTAATGAAGTTAGAGATTACATGGTAGAGCAATCTGGTGGATATTATACTGCTGAAAACAATGATGGTAATGCTTCTTTGATTGGTAAGCCAATTGGTAAGAAAAATAAAGATGTACCGCAGCGTATTTTTGTATCTGGTGATTACACTGGAGCGGAAGATACAAAGCCTAAAACCTTTGAAGTACCAGTAGGTCCAGACTTGGACAAAAGAATTACTGCTTTGAAAGCTAGTTACATTGCTTTTGTTAAGTCATTGTGGGACAATGGTGGAATCGAAGAAACTATCTTTGCCGATCCTAAAAAAATGGACGGTGCTCTGGCTAAACTAGAAGCGGACATGACTTTGAATGGTTCTGGTGACTATAAGCCAGAAGAGCATGAAGACAAAAGTTGGGAAGAATACACTTTTGGTCACATGCCTGTAGCGGCTATTTATCCGATGTTACGTAAGTATCAGAATGATGCTAAAACAACGGAAGCTGCTGTAGTTAACTTTTTGGCTGCTCAGATGGGTAAAATGGAGTTGAACTATGATAAGTTTGCTGTATTTTCTCAAGCACCTAAAAGCTATGTACTAAAAGGACAAACTTACGAAGCATTTATTGCTTTGGGAGCTTATTCTAGCCAAGCGAAATTCTCTGTGTCAGTAGGTGGTAGAAACTTGAACATCGTAGATGGAAAAGCAAAATACACTACTACTGCTAACAGTATTGGTGAGCAAAGCTATACTGCTACAATTAGTGTTACTAATCCTCTAACTAACAAAGTAGAGACTTTCAAAGAAACATTCAAATATGAAGTAGGAGCTGCCTCTGTAAGTGTAGCTGCTGACAAAATGAATGTATTCTACATTGGTGTAGATAACCCTGTGACTGTTGCTGCAGCTGGTATTCCTACTTCTGCTGTCAAAAGTAGTATCAGTGGTGGAGGTGGATCTATGAGTTCTGTGTCAGGTAGCAAAGCTAACTACATAGTGAAAGTGAAGACTCCTGGTAAAGCTAACATCTCTGTAACTGACAATCGCTCAGGTAAGAAATACAATTTCCCGTTTAACGTGAAGCGTATTCCTGATCCAATAGTGAAGTTGGGTAACAAAGTAGATGGTTTGATGGGTTCTGGTGAGTTCAAAGCTCAGTTGGGTCTTATTCCAGTACTAGAAAACTTTGATTTTGATGCAAGATGTTCTATACAAAGTTTCACTTTGTACTATACTGCTAAACGTCAAGATCCTGTAGAAGTAAAAGGTTCTGGTGCTCGTTTCTCTGGTCAAGCTCTTGCTGTAATTAAGCAAGCTAAACCAGGTAGCCAGTATGCGTTTGTCGATGTGAAAGCAAGATGTCCGGGTGACTCTGCAGCACGTCGTGTAAACGGTCTTACTTTCAAAATTAGATAATTTTAGCTTTTTTTTTGAAAAGTATAAAAATAGAAGTTGGTTGTTATGCGTTGTATTGTACACGCAGGCAACCAGCTTTTTTTTTTGTTATAGACGTATGTTTTAGAACGCATACCCCAATTAAAAATGAATCTCAATCTCACATACCTAAAATACAGCATAGTCGTACTTGTTTTGATAACAATTAGTGCTTGCGAATCTGGAAACAATATTGATAGATACAACAAATGTATTTTTTCTTCTAGATAAGAGTATTGATAAAGGAAACAAAACTATTGATATTGCTACTACTAAGCTAGTTGATAATATGGAAGAGACCGCTCAAATTAAAACACAATACAAAGCATTGGTAGTCAAAGCCAAAGAAACTCAAAATATTACGAAAGAATTCTATAACTACATCAATGAAGTTATAGATCACATGATAGAACAATCTGGTGGCTATTACACAGCAGAAAACTACGGAAGCTGCTGTGTTTAATTTCTTGGCTGCTCAAATGGGGAAGTTAGGATGCTAGTACTCTGACGGGATTACATTGATAATGTATAAATACCGCCTAAGCAGCTGTGACGGGTGGTTTAAACGACCTTATTTTAAAAAATAAAAAATAATTTTAGTTTTTTTTTGCGTACATAAAATAGAAGTTGGTTGTTATGCGTTATATTAGCAGCTCAAACAATTAAACTTTTTTGTAATTACTATATTTATTTGCCGATATTCAAAATAATTGACAATGACAACTAACCTGAAATATTTAAAATTCTTCGTTTTAGGACTCTTCCTTACGGTAGGAACTACTGCTTTTGCCCAACCAGACGATGAGGAAAATCCAAATGTAACAGAATCTGGAAACACTCCAGATGAGAGACCTAGAGATAACTTTTACGATCGTTATATTTACACAGAGAAAAACGTACTTGCATACCCGTTTGTACACGAAAAGGATGTTTTTTGGGAAAAAAGAATTTGGCGTTTGATTGATATTCGTGAAAAATTCAACCACCGTTTCAAAAACGAAAAAGCTCCATTTATCAATATTATATTGAATGCAGCTAAGGAAGGTGATATTACACTTTATCATGCTTATAAGGATGATTTTGAGATGGCAATGACACAAGAAGAAATGCAAAATATTGGTAACTCAGTAGATACTATCATTACTTTTGATCCAGAAACATTTGAAGAGATTGTTCAGGAAGTAGTGAATGAATTGAACCCTGAGGATATTAAAAAATATCGTATGAAAGAGGTTTGGTTCTTTGATGAAGAACGCTCTGAGCTAGATGTTCGTATCTTAGGTATTGCACCGATTATTGACCGTGTAGATGATAACGGTAACTTTTTGAACTCTGGTCCTATGTTCTGGTGTTATTATCCAGAAATGCGTGAAGTATTGGCTAGACAAGAGGCTTTTAATTATCATAATGATGCTGCTCGAATGACTTGGGAAGATATTTTTGAAGCAAGATTATTCCATAGTTATATTATCAAAGAGTCGAATGTGTACGATCGTCGTATCAAGGATTACAAAACATCTCCAATGGATATTTTGCTAGAATCTGATGATATTAAGTCTAAAATATTCAACTTCGAACACGATTTGTGGACGTATTAGAAAAATAAAAGAAAGCGGCTATCGGCTGTCTTACTTTACAGAAGTGTCTTTATCGAATTATTCGGTAAAGACACTTTTTTTTTGTGCTAGACTGTAACTTATTGCTTAATCGGGTATTATGGAAATACGAAGCTACTAAAGACGCACAAATTCCTACTTGTACCATAAGTAGCTCGTAATCAATAGAACAATAGTCGAAACGGAATTGCCTCATTTTTTGAGTGCAACAATCCATGTATTGCTCGAATAGAGCCTACTTAGAGTTGTGTTTAGCTGTCGAAAATCTTATTTATTTGATGA
The DNA here is from genome assembly GCA_937139495.1 of uncultured Saprospiraceae bacterium. Classification (GTDB taxonomy): domain Bacteria; phylum Bacteroidota; class Bacteroidia; order Chitinophagales; family Saprospiraceae; genus Aureispira. The sequence continues at coordinate 293,343 of CAKZQC010000025.1, forward strand.
TTAAAACAGCAAGAATATGTCTATACCTAAAGAACCACGTCAGTTGATGATCAACTTGATGTACTTAGTGCTTACTGCAATGTTGGCACTCAACGTCTCGGCAGAAATAATTAATGCCTTCTTTGCCTTGGATAAGGGCAACAAAAATTCGATGGATATTGTCAATAGTCAGCTTGATGCTACCCAGCAGAGTCTGAATAGCTTATTGGCAGATGATGCCAAACGAAAATTTAAACCTATTGTGCCAGCAGTAGAAGATATTCGTAAGCAAACGAATACGCTGATTTCCTACATTGATGCGATTAGAGATGACTTGATTGATGAAGGTGGCAATAGAAATGGTACCGTCGATGAAGGCGATTATTATGAAGATCATGGCAAAAAAGTGCCCAAGGGAAAGAAGAACAAAGATATTACGACCCAAATATTGATAGATGGCGGCAAAGGAAGCGAACTAGAGGCAAAAATAAATAGCACTAGGGAAGAGCTGTTGGCATCTTACAGTCAACTGATTCGGGACAACTGGAAAAACTTTGACCTCAAGGAAGAAGAAGTAGAACAAAAAATAGCAGCCATGACTAAAAATATGGCACTGAATATAGATGACGAATGGACACACAGCGACAAAAAAAGCTGGGCAGCATTCAAGTTTCAACAAATGCCTTTGGCTGCTGTATTGCCTCTATTGAGTCAAATACAAAATAATGCACGAAGTTCGGAAGCTAATTTAGTAAACGAATTGGCAGCCATAGCTGGCGGCAGAACGATTGTATTGGACCAGTTTTTTCCTGTTATCAATGCTCAAAAATCTTATGTGATTGCTGGTGAGCCTTTTCAGGCAGAAATATCGCTTGGCTCGTATAGCTCTCAATTAGACCCCTCTAATATTCAACTGACGGTAAATGGTAGCCCACTTCGAGTAGGAGCCGATGGCAAAGCTATCTTGACGCAAAACCCTAATTCTACGGGTACCAAAAAATTAGTATTGGGCTGTAAAGTAACCAATCCTTTGACAGGAGAAGTTAAGACAGGGAGCAGTACGTTTGAGTATGAAGTAGGACGACGTTCGGCAAGTGTCGCTGCCGATAAAATGAATGTATTTTATGTGGGGGTGGATAACCCGATAACATTGTCTGCGGCAGGTGTACCTTCCGATAGGCTTCAAGTGAGCTGTGAGGGTGCTACTATGACTGGTAGTGGTGCTAAAAGAATCGTAAAACCGACTAAAAAAGGAACCGCTTTCATTACGCTATCGGGTGGTGGACTCGAAAAGACAAAATTCGAGTTTAGAGTAAAGCGTATTCCGAACCCAATCGTGCAGTTGGCTGGGCAAACAGATGGAACCATCAAGCAAAATACATTTAGAGCTCAATTGGGCTTGATTCCTGATTTGCCTGATTTTGAGTTTGATGCGAAGTGCTCGATACAATCCTATACGATGTATCATACGCCCAAAGGTGGCGACGTAATTGTACACGAAGGTCGCGGTAATAGATTTGATGGGCGAGTAGCCCAATCTATAAAAAGTGCTAAGATGGGCGACCAATATTCGTTCATGAATATGATGGCTCGTTGCCCTGGTGATGTAGCTGCTAGGAGAGTAAATGGATTGACTTTCAAAATAAAATAAAAAAAACTGTAACCTTTCTTGATGGAATCATTATGAGAGTGTTGCAACCAAAGAAAAAGAATTGATTTTATCAAAGAAAGAAACAGCGGAGTGAAGCACGGCTTCGCTCCTTACTAAAAACAACAATCCTATGAGCAATAATAAAAAAATCCAAGCACTGTTGGCAACACTCGTATTACTTTTACTGGTGGTCGGAGCAGAGGCACAAAATAATGAGGTAACAGAGTCAGGCAATACGGTTGATCATACGCCTAGAGATAATTTTTATGATCGTTATTTGTACACCGAAAAAAATGTACTTGCCTACGATTTTATACACGAAAAAGATGTATTTTGGGAGAAGCGAGTTTGGAGATTGATTGATATTAGAGAAAAAAAGAATCATATTTTTAGAGAAGAGACCAATCCGTTTATCAATGTAGTGCTGGAAGCGGCCAAAGAAGGCGACATTACTTTGTATAGCGTCATGGACGACAGATTTACGATGCCGTTCACGCAAGAAGAGGCAAATACAGTGGGAAGTAGCAAAGATACAGTTTGTGTCTTTGATCCAGAGACTTTCCAAGACTCTTGTTTTGAGGTCATCAATGATTTTAATCCTGCAGATGTACAGCAATACCGACTCAAAGAGGTCTATTATTTTGATGAAGAAACCAGCCAGATGAATGTGCGTATATTAGGTATAGCTCCTATTATAGAGCGCTATGACGACAACGGCAATTTCTTGAATTCAGGACCTATGTTTTGGTTGTATTACCCAGAAGCACGAGAGACGTTCGCTCGTACAGAAGCATTCAATACACATAATGATGCTGCTCGAATGACGTGGGAAGATGTTTTTGAAGCCCGTTTGTTTGGTAGCTATATTATCAAGGAATCGAATGTATATGACCGAAGAATCAAAGATTACAAAACCGCTCCAATGTCTATTTTGTTAGAATCGGACAAAATCAAAGAGTCTATCTTCAATTTTGAGCATGACTTATGGACGTACTAGAAAATCTGCTGCAATAGTAGCCTAAAAAAAAGGGGGTTAGAACAATTGTTCTAACCCCCTTTTTTTGATTTTGACAGCTTAGTTATTTTTTCTTTTTGTCCAATGCCGCTAAATTAGCTTTAGCTTCAGCGTGCAAACTAGCCTTATATTGATCAGGTTTCTCTTTTAAGCATTTTTTGTAAGCATCTATAGCTTTGGTTGGTTCTTTGCGTACCTCCCAAATTTCGCCCATTTTGAGTGCTGCACTACAGGCATAATAATAAGGTTTCTTGGAGCCTTTTTCATATACTTCAGTGTATGCGGCCAGTGCTTCTTCATTCTTGCGCATCAAGTGCAATATTCTAGCCATACGATAGGTGTATTCGAGTTGATGCTCTTCTATTTTCAATGATTTTTCGTCGCATTTTTTCAAGATATTGTAAGCCTTGTCATAATAACCACCATCAAACAATAATCGAGCTTGCAGCAATGATAAATTAGGAATAACGCCAGACTTGGCATGTTCCATTTCATTCATTGCAGAGCGATCTGCAAAGTTATTGAGTTCTCCTTTTTTTTCTACCAAGCGCATATTTTGGTTATAATAGCCTTCATTTTTTTGGAGTATAGCAACCCAAGCGAGCTTTTGATAGACCTCTTTGATGTGATTGACCCCCCGATATTCTTCCAGAAAATTCTTGAAATCTTTTTCGGCATCTAAATCTAAGCGGTATAATTTGGTCATTCCTTTGAGTATGTCAATGTAACCAAAGTAGTGGTATTCGTCACCTTCTGGAACGGATTGTAGTATTAGCATGGCTTTCTGGCTTTTGCCTGTTTTGATACTTCTACTAGCCAAGATATAAGCCGCCATTGGATTTTTGGTGTAATCCATCACCTCTGTGTTGAGTGCTCCCCAAGCGGTATTATCATTATTGCCCATATACAGCAATAGAATACCATACATCAACTGTACTTCTTGATTGAATTCGAAATTGGGGAACGTCTTGCCATGGTCAATAACGGCTGCTAGTTCGCCTAACCCTTGATTGATGTCGCCCTTGAGTCCCACCAACGATACGCCCCACTTGTATTCTCCCGGTATAGAACCGACGAGGGTGTGGAGAATACCCAAGGCTCTTTTGTTGGGCAAAAAAGTAGGGAATTTTTCTGCATTTTTTTCTAATAATTTAGCTGCTTTTTTGATACTTTTGAATGCTTCCATATTATCGCCATAAAGTGCGTAAATCATTCCCCAACGCAAATAAATATCACCTTGAGTGTACAAAAAATAAGGGTCGCTTTCGTCGCCTTGGGCAAGCCACTCCAACCGTTCTTCCATATCTTCTCGATACCTGCCATATACTGCTTTAGGATTGCCATCAACGAAGGCATGAAAAAAGTCGATATAATCCTCAATGTAGTAGGGGAGTAGATTGAATGGATTTTTTTCTTTGATAGCAGGTATTGCTATCTTGGCTTTTTGGAGTCGGAGATGCAGAATATCTTCAAAGGTACTCGTCAGTGCCTCGTCAAATTTATAAATACCTGCGTGATTGATTTCGCTGGGTGTTATTTGTGCTAGCAACGGACTATCAATCCAAGTGCTGGCGACTAATAGTAGTGTGAGTAGGAGTATTTTTTTCATAGTTTACTAATGTTGAAATATAGAAAAATAAAAGCATTCGGTGAACTAAAAAAGGACTTCAAGAGAATAGCTCTTGAAGTCCTTTTTGGTAGGCTGATTAGAATAGAAGCTGTATTAAATAGTACTTCAATTATTGTTCCAACCCAAAACAGTAGTGTGTATCTTATGATTCTTCGCCAATTGGCTCGTTTACAGTAGTTTCCAAGATAGAAGACTCTACCAATATTCTACCGCAATGCTCACAAGAAATGATACGTTTTCTTTGGCTCATATCCAATTGTACTTGTGGCGGTACTTGGCTAAAACAGCCACCACAAGAATCACGCTCTACAGTAGCTACAGCCAATCCGTTGCTGTAAGCATGACGAGTACGGTCATAACCAACAAGTAAGTTGGTGTCAATTTTCTTGCGAGCACGTTTTTCTTTATTCTGAAACTTGGTTTCGTCTTTTTCAGTCTTCGCAATAATTTTTTCGAGTTCTTGTTGCTTGGCTTCCCAGTCCGCTTTTTTCTGCTCTTTGCGAGCTTCCGAAGCTTTTAGCGTTTCATCTTTTTTCTCTAATTTGACTTGGGTCTCACGAATACGTTTTTTTGCTAGTTGAATATCAAGATTCTGCAATTCTGTTTCTCTAGTCAACGCCTCGAACTCACGGTTATTTTTTACATCGTCTTGCTGACGAGTATATTTTTCGATAAGACTTTCCGATTCCAAAATATCGCTTTGATATTTCGTGACCGCAGCATCCAAATCTTTCTTTTCGTCCTCCAGTTTTGTGATACGAGCTTCTAATTTGATTACATCGTTTTCCAATGACTGAACTTCTAAAGGCAACTCACCTTGCAATTTCTTGATTTCATCAAGTTTGGTATTGATCAGTTGGAGTTGGTATAAATTCTTTAGTTTTTCCTCTGCGAGGATATTTACATTTTTGTTCTTCTTTGCCATAATTAATTATATATAATTTACTGGATTGGTGTTTACTTTTGTACAATGGATTGCAAAATTAATAAATTTTTGTGTCAATAGTTCATAAAACAGCTCAATTGTAAACTGTTCGCTTTCATAATGTCCAATATCGGCTATAATTAGTGCATTATCGGCATCAAAAAACTCATGATACTTATAATCGGCAGTGATAAACACATCTGCTTGGGCGGCAATAGCATGTCGAAGTAGGAAAGAACCCGCTCCTCCACAGATGGCAACTCGCTCAATTGGCTTATCAATTAGAGCCGTATGCTTGACGCAATCCGTTTGCATTTGCTCTTTTACTTTCTTCAAAAAGGCTCTAGCTTCCATGGGTTCGCTCAATGTGCCAACCAATCCGCTGCCTACGGTTTGCAAACTATTTTGGAGGGCAATAATATCATAAGCGACTTCCTCATAAGGGTGAGCGGCTTGCATGGCTCGTACTATTTTGGATTGCAAATAGGCAGGATAAATCACTTCTATTTTTTGTTCTGACTGCAATTCGAGTTCGCCAGCTTTGCCTATCGTCGGATTTGCCTCTTGATTGGGTCGAAACGAGCCAATACCATTGGATACAAAACTACAGTCGGAATAGTTGCCAATATTGCCTGCGCCAGCAGCAAACAAAGCTTCGGATACTTGTTCCATGGCTTGATTGGGAACAAAAACTTGTAGTTTTTCTAGCAGTTGTCTTTTAGGTGCTAAGATGCGTGTATTTTCCAAGCCTAGTTTTTCGGCTATTTTAGCATTGACACCGTTCTTGAATATATTATCGAGATTGGTATGAGCGGCATAAATAGCAATATCATGCTTGATGGCTTTGATGACCACCCGTTCTACATAGTTGCTTCCAGTGAACGACTTGATGCCGCCAAATACGATAGGGTGGTGAGCCACAATCATATTACAACCCAATTCTATGGCTTCATCTACTACGGCTTCGATAGCGTCCAAACAAATAAGTACGCCTGTTACAATCGCTTTTTTGTTGCCGACGATAAGTCGAGCATTATCATAGGATTCTTGGTAGGCAGGAGGAGCTATTTGCTCCAAATAAGATACAATATCAGCTATAATCATTGTTCGTCAATTAAGTGTCTTTTTAAATTGTTTTCGGGGTAAGTGGTTGCCAAATAAGTGCGTACCTGTTCAAACTCTTCTCTATTGTAGAGTATAGAATGGACATATACTTTTTTGTCGTTGATAATAATTTCGTTGTCCGTTACTTCCACCAACTTATCGTGATAAGAGCCGCTATAAGCGACATAACCTGCGGTATGTTTTACAATTATTTTATCGTCTGTTAGTTCGAGTATCGCTACTTTTCTATTAAAAAGAGCGATGCTAATCCAGCCAATGGCGAGCAGTATTTGCCATGGGCTAAAGGAGTAGATAGAAAGAAAAAGCAAGGCTAAACCCAACGTTATTTGTAGGGGAGCTACTAGCGGCTGATAACGAATATAAAGAGGCAGCATAAGTAAGGAGTTCGTTAAACAAAAAATAGGGTAATAGCCGAAGCCATTACCCTTTTTGTATGCTGTATAGAATCATAAGATTCTAGTATTTCCATCTTCTGTTTCTGCCACCGTCAGAAGCAGGTTTTCCTTGCTCCTGTACACCATCTTCAGCAATGTAAAATTCTACACGTCTGTTCATGAAGTGTTCTGGCTCTCTGTTCGCATTGTCGATCAAGTTTTCTACCTCACCGTTGTACTTAACGATAAAGCGAGAACGCTCAATACCATACTTGTTCACCAAGAAGTCAATAGCCGTCATAGAACGGTTGTAAGACAACATATCGTTATATTCTTTGGTAGCACGAACATCTGTGTGACCATGTGCAACGATTTTCAAGTTTGGATAAGACTTCATAACAGCTGCTACGTGCTTCAATTGCTCATAAGCTTCTGGACGCAAGTAGTATTTATCCAAATCAAAGTGAATCATAGGTAGATACCAGTCCTTGAGGGTACCGCCTCCTACACCACCGCCCAATGGATCGTAAACTTCTGTACCGATAACCAAGGTAGGGCTTTTGCCTGTTGCTGGGTCACCTGGTATTACTTTTACGTCAGCAGGAGTAATTGGTTTAGGTACTTGAGCTACACCAGCCTCATCAATTGGGTAACCAATAGGAGAGAAAGGCTCTTTATCTGTAGAGTTAGGGATACCATCACCATCAGAATCCAAAGAACGACCTTTGCTATCTACTTCTGTATCTGGAGGAGTATCTTTTTCTTCATCAAGTGCATTTGGTACACCATCATTATCTGTATCGGTGAACCAATCATCATTTAGCTTCTCTTTCAAGTCAGCTACATCTTGCATTGGGAACAACAATGGATTGACAAACCATAATGGCTGAATTGCTTTATCTTTGTTTCCGATGTGGAAGTTAAGACGTACACTAGTATAGTGAGGAATATCAATATTAGAAGTACGAGCACCATTTTCTTGACGGCTTTTGCCATCAAGGAAATCATCATCAGAGATGTATGCTTGGTGTTCGAGAGCAATAGAGATACGCTTAGTAATCAAGAATTCAACATTGATACCAACATTAATGAAAGGATTGATAGACATACGGTTGTCATCTTCTCCTACAGTCAATAAGTTGTTGGCATTTTGTTGAGCCAATGTTTCGTAGTCACCATCTAGGATACCACGAAGTTCATTGATAACACTATTTCTGTCACTCAATTTAGTCAAGTCATATTTTTGACCAGGACCAGTTTGAGCTACTAGAGCGTTCATGTCTGTATTGTAAGCGTTTCCGTTGGCATCAAGCGCATCTAGTTTAGTTTGGTACATGTTAGCACCAACCCCCAAGATGAGGTTCAACGCCCACTTGTTGCTTTTTTTGTGAAACTTGATATTGTTCAAGTTATAGACAGTCTGCAAAGAGAACGCATGGTGTTGTGTCATTTTGTAGTTAGAGTAGAAATTATCTCTAGCTCCATATTGTCCAGTACCTTGAATGTTTCCTTCTTGATCGGTTCTAGTAAAAGGCTCGATATTAGGAAATGCACGCAAACCTGAAGCAGCATAATTGATACCTCTAGCTTGACCGAACATATATTCTGCCTTGAGCGAGAATACATAGCCGATAGACTTACGAACGTGTACAGATGCACCCCAACCGAAGGCTGGTTTAACATCTCCACCCACTAGGAAGCTACCGCCACCTATTCCGAGTTGCCACATATCTCTAGGTCTCCCTGGAAATTGGCTTTTACCTGCACGCCATTCGGCATGTTTTGCTTTGTGTGCTTTGATGACGAAATTATCGTCTGTTGGATTCACCGATCCTTGTGCACTGGCTTGAGAAGCCAATAACGAAAATGCGGCGAAAACACCTACAGCTAAGTTTATTTTTTTAACCATGATTAGCAATAAAATTTGAATGTTTTGAGTTGTTGTAAAATTTGTAACTGATTGAAACTGTTAATGTAAAGCCTAATCAATTCAACAAAAGTATAACTTTTATTTGATATATTCAATATTACCAAGGATATACCTTGGTAATATTTAATTTAGTAGTTTTTATTTTTTCATTAATTTCTCCAAAGCAATAGTAAGTCCTGTACTAGAAAGGTGTGTGCTAGAAGCGTTCGCTTGTTGTACATCTTCCAATGCTTTTTTGATGGTATTTGATACATCTTGGAAAATGCCTTCTCCAGTCAACACCGCATTTGGTTTCATTAAGTAAGCAAAAACCCTAGCCATACCACAATTTGCGATGAAATCAGGAATGATACTAATTTGCTCATCAGCGTATTTTGCCGTAGGACCAAAAAATACTTGGTCATCTACAAAAGGAACATTTGCTCCACAAGAGACCACTTGCAATCCATTTTCGATAAGACGATCAATTTGATCTCTAGTCACTAATTTGGAGGCTGCACCAGGAATAAAAATATCTGCTTTTAAGTCCCATATTTTTTCATTAACCTCTTCAAACGGCATTAAGTTGTAAGCACTTAACTTATTTCCATCTTTATTGAGGAACAATGCCTTGACTTCTTCGAAAGAAAGCCCTTCTTCATAAACAATACCACCTACACGGTCAATAATGCCCACAATTTTAGCGCCTGCTTCTGCCAAGTAATAAGCTGCTGCTGCTGCTACATTACCCCACCCTTGAACTATAACTCTTTTACCTTCCAAATTGTTCTGAAAGTAAAGGTTATAATAATGTACAACGGCTTCGGCAACACCATAACCTGTTATCAAATCGGCTACAGCATATTTGGCTTCTACCGAAGGAGTATAGGCTGGATTCTCGACGACCAACGATACGCCTTGGCGTAGTTGCCCGAGTATTTCTATACGATCTCCTTCGTTGGACTTGAAGTGTCCTCTAACGATTCCTTCTTGTGGGTGCCATAATCCCAATTCTTGCGTAATCGGAATGACATCTTTGAGTTCATCTACATTGAGGTCGCCACCAGTGCCATAATAGTGTTTGAGCAATGGAATAACTGCTTTGTACCAGCGTTTGAGTACACCCTCTCTGCGAGGATCCTTAGGGTCAAAGTTGATACCCGACTTGGCTCCACCAATATTAGGACCACAAACCGAAAATTTGACTTCCATTACTTTCGCCAACGATACTACTTCTTCTTTGTTAAGTCCCTCGCGCATGCGAGTTCCTCCACCTGCAGCACCTCCTCTCAATGAGTTGATGACAATCCAACCTTTTGCATCTGTTTCGGCATCTGCCCACTCAAATACAATTTCTGGTTGTTTTTCCTTGTAAGATTCTAATAATTCTACCATAGTCGCTTGATTTTGACTGCAAAGATATAATTTTAGGATTAGAACTATTTATTTTTGATTACTTTGTCAAAAAAAACAATTGTTTTAACGCTTGCTTTTGTGTTTAGATTTGCTCTTAGCACTTCATAACATTGGCATTGCCACAGCAATAAAAAGCCCTCCGCTTGATTGGAAGGCAAGTGGAGGGCTTGGAAATATTTAACTATTTCTAAAGTTATTTGGATACTTCCTCGTAGGGAACTGTAATTCTTTTTGTCAAATCTCCTTGGACTTCTAGTCCAATATTTTGATTGTTACTTCCAGTCATATCACCAAATGAATAATCTCTTACTCTGAGATTTACCATACCTGGCTTGGTAGATTTATCTACATTGATTCTCAATGTAATAAACAAAGTATAAGTACCACCTGCACCTCTACTTTCGCCTGTAGAATCTCCACCACTGTAACTGCCAGGGGTTACACTTACATCTGCACCGAACTTGTCTAGACCAGCACTTCCACCGATTGTTATGGTTGTATTGTTATAAGAGGTATCTGTACTATAAGATATAGACGTATCATCTTTGACTGTAAGTTTTACTACGACACTATGTCCCATCAACAAGTGATCCTCGCTAGGAGCTAAATTACCTACATCTATAGACTCAATGGAAAGATCACTGTATCTACCTGTTGTATTTTGAACAACAGTAACTTTACTCTTATCTACTATGGGAAAGAAAAGTGATTGTTTATTTATCTCAAAAGCTCTGTACACTATGGGTAATGTGAAATCTAATTTGATCGTATCGGTATTGGCACTATCAGTGGTACTAAGCAAAGTGACATTAGAGGTTAACGATGCTCCTGTTTTAGGTACATAAGTGAAATGACGGCTACAACTTAACGCTATTTCTATCGTTTTCGTGTCAGGGAATACAGAATCTAATACACTAACATAGTTTTCTAATTCTTTGGCAGACGATGTTTTTGTTTTGTAAGCTTCGTATGCATTTTCGAGCAAGGTACTATCGCATTTTTCAAACATTGTTTTCCAAATAGTCGAGAATGTTTGGTCGTTATCGGTTGTATTATCGTTGCTGTTTATTTTTAAGGTTTGACCTTTTAGTCCTTTTAGCAATGGTGTTAATGCTTGATTGTACAAGAAACCTCCTGCATCAAAACTGCCATGTGCTGCTGTGAATACTCGCTGTAGTTCTTTGTCTAATTTTGATTTGTCCAATGTCCAATTTTTGGCAAATTTGATGCCTTCTACCTTGTTTTTCCATTGCTGGAAAGCATCGGCAAACGTGCCTTTATCTACTTGTACCACCGACTTCTGAACGGCGTCAATATACTGGGCTGCGATTGGGAAATTGAGCTTGTTCTCTTTCCATGCTTCATACAGTGCATTTTCTTGACGCAGTGCATTTGCTTGTTTTTTGATAGCTTCGACTATCGCACCTGTTTGTGGTAGGCTTTGGTCTGTTTTGAGCGTAAGCAGTTTTTTAGTGACCAAAGGAGCTACTAGACCATTGGATACTGTCAATATATGTTTTTGGAAGGACGGCATATCTATCAAGGCTTCTGATAGATTGGCATCGGAGAGCTGAAAGTCTTTGATGAACAAATCAATCGCTTGTTTTAAGTCCTTTTGGAAGCTAGCATAGTCTGGCTCGTTTTCTACTTGCTTGTCTAGTGCATCATTCAGAATACCGTGAATGGTCTCTAGAGTAATCGTAAAATCTAAATTTAAAGTATCCTTATATTTGACAGCATCATAATAAGGTCTCATATTATCAGTAGTGGCATATTCTTTTGTAGTTTTTGCCAACAAGCTACAAACATTTTCGCAACGAGTAGAAGCGTCTAAACTAGATAGGGCTATTTCGTATTGCAATGCCATTGCTTCAAAATAAGGATCTTCAGTAAAATGCTCTTTTAGTTCTTTTGCTAATTTTTTGGTCAAAATATAATTGTACCTATAATCTCCTTGATTGCTATAGGTATTCCAAGTGTTATTTAGTTTGTTCGCCCAGACACTCAATTTTCCTACATACAGTTTCATCTCTTCATGATTGAGATCCATCTTATCTTCTGCAGCATCACTAGAAAAAGCTAGAATGAAATTATCGGGACTTGGTAATACTCCGTTTAGTGATTTTTTTATGTTGAGGTCAGGATATTTCTTGCGTAAGCGCTTAGTTAAGTTCTTGATTTCAACTCCATCAGATTGTAAATAAAAATTAAGATTGACAAGCGTAATTTCAGCAACATCATTCTTGTTAGTCGAACCCTCAGGTATCCCCTTTACAACTTGATTATAAAGAGTTTTGTTAATACCATACACTTCACTACTCATTTGATCTTTTAAAAAAGATGTGAAATTCTTACCCACAATAGGTGTGAAGTTTTTCTTGTAAGTACTTACATTGCGCATGTAGTCACCAATATGTTTTTTGAAATCTGTAAAAAATTTACTTTTGCCAATATCGTCATCGTCCTCCAATAGCGTATTAGGCTGGTTTTGAGCCAAAGTAAGTTCCATTGCTGTCAAGGTGTCTTGTTGTGCTTGACTAAGGTCGGCAATAGTTAGGTTATTAGCTGTCAGTAGGTTCTGGAGGGTTTGCTTTTTGGTAATAGGTATTTTAGTTTGGATCAACTCTAAGTCGCTGTTGTTTACAATCATCAATGGGAGTAGGAATAGAATAATATATAAGCGCATGATTTTAGTTTTAAGGAGGTGTTTTAATACAGGTTCTATTTTGTCAATTTTAGCTTTTATTTGATTAAATATGTTGTTTTACCTTATTTGTAAGGTAGGTTTTTTTCTAGAAAAACTACCTTAAGTTTGACAAACTTAGCTCAAAGAAGTACTTTTCTAGTCAAAATAAATAAGCAACTCCTATAGTATGAAAATAACTTCCTTACTCAAACAGCAACAACTACCTAAATCAACTACTATCGACCACACTTATGCCAGCGGTTTGCGGTATTATCAAGGGGAAGAATTGGATTGGTCTTCTATAGATATTGCGATACTCACTTGGCAAACTAAAGGTGCGAACCATGCACTTTTGGAAGCATTACAACAGCTAAGTACCAATTTCAAAGCTAATAGAGTTTATTATTTGGGCGAAGTGTTGCCCGATAAGATTGCATTGGTGGAACTACTTGATCAGCTGCTCCAAAAGAAGATTTTTCCGATTGTACTGAGTCCCAACCCTGAAGCAGGCGTAGCCCAGCTACAAGCCTACGAACAACAAAAAGAGCTATTGAGCTTGACGCTAATAGATAGCAAAATTCCTTTTTCTTCTTATACGCCCAACGGGCTAATCAATCAGTTGCTGCATTGGCACCCTAGTTTGTTGATACACCTCAACTGTATTGCTTACCAGACCTATTTGGTCGATAGAGCGAGTGTTGATTTTTTGGAAGACAAATATTTTGATACCTATCGCCTAGGCAATATTCAAGCACAATTGGAGCAAGTAGAGGCGATTGTACGAGATACGGATATTGCCATCTTTGATATCAATGCCATTAGTTGCCAAGCGGCTCCTGCTCGTGCCGATATGAACCCCAATGGGCTACAAGCCGTAGAGGCTTGCCAAATCATGCGCTATCTTTCTATGAGTGATGTATTGCAATCTTTGTCCTTGGTAGGGTATGACCTGACGCTTGACCATCGAGGACAAACGGCTAATTTGTTGGCTCAATTAGTTTGGTTTGCCGTGGAGGGGTATTATGCTCGCTTAGACGAATATCCTGTCGATAAGTCCGATATGAAGGCTTATTTGGTCGATAACAAAGATTTGAGACAAGCAATTACCTTCTACAAAAGTCCCAAAAGTGACCGTTGGTGGCTAGAGATTCCAGCAGCTATTTCGCCTAAGTTTCAATTGATACCTTGCTCTTATCAAGATTACAAAACGAGTTGCGATGGCGAATTGCCCGACCGCTTGCTTAACGCTATTTCGAGACTAAAACTATAAGTCCCAAAACGATTTGGGTTTCGCAAAGTATTCGTAGATGGCGGTTATACTTTTGACCAAATAGGTCAATACAAAAACAGACAGCGTAATCCCCAACGCCATCGCCAAGTATTGCAATACGCCAAAAATAGGTGCAGTAAAATAACCCAAGGTAACCGCCCAACTGAATAGACCCAGAATAAGGACGATAGCAGCAATCTGCAACACTCGCTGCATATAGGTCAAGTAGCGTTGCCAATACCAATCTTCATGCTTCTGTACCATATAGAAGGCATAAAATATCTGCCAAACAGAGATACCCAAAGCGAAAAAAGTAATAGACAATAGAATATTTTGCCAATCGCCATTCAATTGCACGAATAGTGCTACCAAGAGTAGGATTTGGATAGCGACATTAGCAAACAGTCGAAGTTTAGTTCTCATAATAGTAGAATTACAGATAAACAAAGGTTTTTCTCACAGTTCAAGTGAATATAGGTTTAGTATATTACAGTTTATGATATAGACTTATAATTTATGTAGGACAATTCTCTTTTGAGGTCCTTCCACTTACTATCTTCATAGAATTTGATTTCTATCGGGTATCTATCATGTCCTTTTAACACAGTGTTTATGATATCCATAAACTCCTCTTGGCTACTACTATAATAAACAAATTCTTTTAAAGAATTTCCTGTCCTACTGTAAGCGTGTATAAATATAGTGGTATTAGACATCATATCATGAAGGGCTTCCTCTAAGACCAGCATACGAGTATTAATTTCTTTTATTGGTAAACCATTATTCTGGCTTCCATCATATCTCCAAGAAATGACAGTTAAATAAGGCAAGGTATCTATCCATTTTCTTTTAGGTAACTTATTTAGTAGTTTAATAATTACAGGAAACTCGTTTTCATAGTACCTGCCAATTATTCCAGTAGTTCCTTCTGGGTACTTCTTATTTGTAAGTTTAGTTCTCATAATCTGGTTCTTTGTTAAGGGCAATTTTGGAATAAAAAAACAATAAAATACTAGCACATATTGCCATGAAAATGGTCAAGATGGCAAAGGCGTAAATAACCTGCCCGTCCTGATGGAAAAAAGGCAAACTAAATAGAGCCAACAATAAAATTCGCCCGAGTGTATTGGATACAAAAAAGATGCTATTGGCTCTGCCCATCAAGTGGTTGGGCAATACCGTAAATAGATACGAAATACGTATCACTCGAATGCCTGCATTCGTTACCCCCAAAAGTAAGGTAACTAAATAGAATCCTATAATCCAATAAGTAGAAATAAAGAAAATAAATTCCCCAATAGTGATAAACATCAAAATAACGATGGCTTTGACGAAGGGCGTTTTGTTGAAAATTCGCTGAATGCCGAGTCCCGCTAGGATTGCACCTGTAGCATAAAACATTTCTGAAATAGCAAAAACTTGGTTGGCATTCTCTGCCTGCAAATGCTGCTTGACATACAAAGGTGCCAGATTGAATACGTGCAATAAGACAACCACAAATACGGCGTGCGTAGCGATTCCAAAGATAAATATATAAGGGTGTTTGATGAGGTATTGATAGCCTGTATTGAGTCGTTTAAAGACACCGCCTGTTTCTTCTGTCCTCGTTACCATCGGTACGTATCGGAGTAGCAATATAATGCCAAAAGAAGCAAAATAAGTAGTCGCATCGAGTGCAAATACTTCTGCCAATGACCAAGCTGGAAAAGTGAGGTCTATTCCGTTGAGCATCAATCCTCCACCCAACAGAAAAGCAGCAGCAGCACCTGCTAGCGCTGTTGCTAGTTGGCTTTGTACTTCTATATAACTGGCTATTTTGTTGTAATATTCTTTCTCTGTTATTTCCTGCATGAACGCATAAAAACAAGGATAATGCAGATTGTAATTCCAGAAGGTAAGAGCAAATACAGAAGCCGCCAAATAACTCGTATCTGCCAAGCCTTGCCACTCCATATAGGCGATTGTGCCAATAGCCACACCATTGATAAGATTGAGTGTCAAGAAAATGCGTTTTCGGTCGTATTTATCTACTAATGTTCCGCCATAAGGCGACCAAAATAAAGTTACTAAGGTTATCAAACCGTATGCTATATTGAACCAATTGGATTGGTCGGAATCGGAAAAATACATCGGGATAGAAATCATGCTGATTCCTTGGGCAATTCCAGAAATGAAATTAGCCAATAACAACATTCGTACAGCAACAATATTTTTCATAACACAGTATAGATTGAAAGGAACAACAGTTTATTTGTCCTTACCTAACCGAACACATCACTTCTTATAAAGTTGACCCAACACAAATTACTTGATGGCATCAATCGTCCAATCAAACTCTTGTTGCAACAAAGGTAGTTGCTGCCAATCCAATTTTTGCAAATAAACTTCTATTTCGGTGCCTTCGTGCAGTCCTTCTACGGTCAGACTTCCGTCTTGATGTAGCCGATACTGCAACACCGTTGCGACTTGGGTACTGGTGTGCGTAAGCTCAAAAAGTTGTTGTTTTTCATCGCAACGAAAATGAAAATCTTGCATACTGCCGTCCATGTATTGCACAATCCAATAGCCTCTGCGATGTACAAACGCTTTGTTCCAACGCTTGCTAAAAGTAGGTAGGGCAGGTATTGGCATTTCGTTTTGCAAAAAAGATTGTACAGAATAAGCACCATGAAAAGCAGGGCGAGCTGCCAAATCATCGTTGTAGTTTTGAGATTTGGCGTAGGGCAGAAGGCATTCCATGAGCAGCAGCCAAATGACAACCGATTGGCAGAGGGCAGCCGTTATTTTTGCCTTTCGGCTAATGCCTATTGGTCGCCAAGTCGGCAGGTCGAGCCATTTATTTTGTATCAAAAAAGCAAATAGGCGTTTGCCGTGAGGCAACACAATCAAGAAAGCAGCCAGCCAATAAACACTGCTATAGAGCTTGACGGAAATATGAAAACCCCAATTAATGGCGACAACATTGGTCAAAATACCTAAACTCAATAAGCCACCGAGTAGACGAGTACGACCAAAGAGCAGTAATAAGCCTGCAAGTACCTCTAGCACACCACCAAAAACAGTATAGCCATAAGAGCTGCCCATCACCGACCAAAAAAGCAAATCTCTAGGCGTATCGCCAACCGTTGTATATAAGGTATTGGGTTCAGGCAAAAAAAACTGACATTTGAATACCTTATTGAAACCATATAACAACAACTGAAAAGCTAAGTAATAGCTCAATAGTACGGTTAATAAATAATAGAGTTTTGCGGTATCTACTTTGTTCTGAATCACTAAATAAACGACCGCCCCCAATAGTAAACCCAATACCCAACAATGTACCCAATGAAGATACAATCCACTAGAGTCGGAGCTCAATTGATAAATAAAATCAGCTTGCCAACCCAGTATTTTGGTGCCTGTCCACTGCGTCAAAGCTTCTGCCGAAGGAGCAAACCACACTCTAATATTGGGGAGTAGGGTTGTGGGTTCGTGCGTGGTCAGTATCCATATAGAGAAAGCCACTAGAGCTACTAGTGTTAAGTATTGTGTTGCCTTGGCGGCAATCGTAGATTGGATAGACATAGTTTAGGGTTTGACACTAATAACAAAGAAAAAAGAAACAGGCAACAACAATAAACCACCCAACCAATAAGGCGAATAGTTAGCAACCGCTTGTTTTGAACTAGTAGGCGTAGCCGTCGTTTTTTGTGGTTTTTCTGCTTTAGGAATTGTTTGTTTTTTGTTCTCCTTTTTTGCTGCTCTTTTTTCGATTCTAGTTGTTTTATTTTCCTCTTTTTGGAGCTGTCGAGCTTCTTTTTTGCTCTGCTTCAAGTAGGCATCGTAGGCAGAATCGGAGAGGGGCGTACAGACCGCGAAAGAGTCCGCTTCGGTCAGTACTTTTTTGCCATCAATCGTAGCAATTCTATAAATAGGACGTTTGTAATGAGGGCGATACATTTCTTCGGGACCTAGCCCAAATTCGTCGGGTACTTCAAGCGTAAACGTAGCGTTGGTTCCTGCATGGCTACGCAAGGCTATTTTTTTGGTTTGTGCTTGTAGTGCGTGTCCCACGCAGCTGATAAGAAAGGCAATGATTAGTATTTTTTTCATGATTTTTGTTGTTATAGTGATATAATGTATATGTTATTCTCAAAAAAAAGGCTGTCGTACAACGAAGCTGCAGCGTATAGTACTACCTCATTATTAATAATTTACCCAAAAATAGTACCGTTGTGTATTAGTTTTTTTTTGATCAAAATGGCAAAACAATTTGGCAGCAAAACGCTAGAGATTTGGCAAATCAAATTCACGGAGATAGAGGCACGTCCTTAAATGAAATCTTAAAATAGGTACTAGCTAGGCGATATATTTACAAAAGCTATTGGGCGTGTGTAGAATTGATTGTACTTTTGCAAGCTATTTTAGACATGCTCTTAACACTAGAGGTTATTACAATTTTACAATTTTCATTGCAATGAAACAACAATTACTGTTTGCATTATTTATACTGACCACACTGATGGCGTGTCAGACGACAACAAAAGATACGAATAACGACACTCCTCAACCACTATTGCAAGTAGGCGAATGGAAGGGCGCTTTCACGATAGACTCTACAGGCAAAACCATCAAAGTAGCCTTAGAGGTTATTTCTGACCAAGAAATATGGTTCAAGAATGGCGAAGAAAAAATCGTAGTCAATCATATTGAAGTTGATAGTCAACAGTTGCGTATCGTTATGCCTGTCTTTGGGTCTATCTTCGAATTGGTTCGCCAGAACGAAAATCAATGGAAAGGCAAGTGGATTAATAATCACAAAAAAGATTACGAAATGCCTTTTGTTGCTGATTACGTAGGCACAAAGCAAACGGTAGATACCAAGCCAAATATTGATTTTGCCGAACGTTGGCAAGTGACATTTAGCCCCAATACGCCAGACGCTTATCCTGCTATTGGCTTGTTTGAGGTGTCATCTGAAGGGGCTGCTACAGGTACTTTTTTGACCGAAACGGGCGATTATCGCTATTTGGTAGGCGACCTGCAAGGCAATCAATTGACGTTGTCTTGTTTTGATGGTGCTCATGTATTTTTGTTTGAAGCCGTATTCAAAGAAGAAGTACAACTTTTGGAAGGTACTTTTTGGTCGGGGAAGCACTGGAAAGAAAGCTGGACAGCAACACCAAACGATACTTTTGAGTTGGCACAAATGGATACATTGACACATCTGAAAGCAGGATTGGAGACCATTGCGTTTAAGTTGCCAACGATAACAGGCGATTCTATTAGCTTGACAGATAGTCGATTTGAAGGCAAACCAACGATTGTGCAAATAATGGGCACGTGGTGTCCGAACTGTATGGACGAAACTCGATTCTTTGTAGATATGTATGAGCAGTACCACTCCAAAGGACTAGAAATAGTGGCTATTGATTTTGAATTGATAGACGATATAACGGTTTTTGCAGAAAGTGTCATTCGTATGCAGCAAGATTTGGGCGTACAATATCCGATTGTGTATGGCGGCTACGCCAGCAAGATAGAAGCTGCCAAAGTATTGCCACAGCTCAACCATATTCTGTCTTATCCGACCTCTATTTTTATTGATAAACAAGGCAAAGTAAAAGCAATCCACACAGGATTTTCAGGGCCAGGGACAGGGATTATCTACGATAATTACACCCAAAGAACAAGGCAACTAATCGAAGAGCTATTGTAGCAAATTAATCAAAAAGAACATGAAAAAAGGGTTAAACCGAGAGATTATCGCCTTGGCGATACCCAATATTATTAGCAATATATCGGTACCGCTGATTAGTTCGGTCGATACGGCTCTGATGGGCAGTGTCTCGGCATTGCACTTGGGGGCAATCGGTCTAGGTAGTATGCTATTCAACTTCTTGTATTGGAATTTTAGTTTCCTACGAATGGGAACGACAGGCATGACCGCTCAGGCATACGGTGCAAACGATACAAGGGCAAGTATTCATCATTTGGGGCGTGCGTTATTATTGGCTATTTTGTTTGGTAGCTTGATGATAATCGCTCAATTTCCCTTGCAGCAGCTCGGTTTTTATTTGCTCCAAATCCCAGCTGCTCAACAAGAAATGGTCGGGCAGTATTTTACGATACGAATTTTGGCAGCACCACTTACACTTTCGCTCATGACGTTCATGGGGTGGTATTTTGGGCAACAAAATGCGATTTATCCCTTGTTGATTACCATAGCGGTCAATATTGCCAATATTGTTTTTAGTAGTGTGCTAGTGATGCACTATCAGCTCGGCATAGCAGGAGTAGCCTACGGCACGGTACTCGCTCAAGCGGTGGGTGTACTTGTAGCGGTGGTTTTGTTTATGATTCGTTACCGAAAATTGATTACCTTTTTTGATGTACAGTATTTTTGGAATGCAACTGCCTTTGGTGGCTTTTTGCGGGTCAATTCCGATATATTTTTGCGGACACTCTGCTTGACCATTGTTTTTGGCTTTTTTTATAGCCAATCGGCAGCCATCAGCCCCGAAATACTAGCCGTCAATACCATATTATTGCAATTCCTGAATTGGATGTCTTTTGGCGTAGATGGTTTTGCGTATGCGGCAGAAAGTTTGGTCGGCAAATACCACGGCAGGCAAGAGCCAAAAGAACTGAGGCGTGTCATTCGCTTGTCGCTGTATTGGGGTATGGCGTTGGCGATAAGCTACACGGTAGTATATGCCTTGTTTGGCAATTTTTTGTTAGGGCTATTTTCGGACGATGTAGCCATATTACAAGCGGCACAACCTTACTTGTGGTGGATGATTGTGCTGCCTATCATCGGTACACCTTGCTATATTTGGGACGGGATTTATGTAGGCTTGACCGCCTCCAAATCCATGCGAAATACGATGTTTATAGCTCTAATAGTTTACTTTATGACTTACTACATTGGTATTTATTATGATAATAATAGGGCTGCTAGTTTACTTTGGGCAGCATTATTACTATTTTTGGCAGCTAGAGGCGTCCTACAGTATATATGGTATCAAAAAAAAGGACTACAATTGAAATAATAGAAGCACAACATGAAAGCAAAAAAATCATACGGACAGCATTTTCTGAACAAAGAAAATATAGCAAAAGATATAGCAGAGAGTTTGACCTTGATGGATCAATATCCAGATATATTGGAAGTAGGTCCAGGAATGGGCATGCTCACCAAATACCTATTGCAACACGAAGAACACCAACTAAAAGTAGTAGAGGCCGATGGTGACATGATTGTCTATTTGCATCAAAATTACCCACAGTTGATACCGCATATTATTCCGCAGGATTTTCTGAAAGTCAAGCTGGATACCTTATTTGACGCACAATTTGCCTTGATTGGCAATTTTCCATACAATATTTCTTCTCAGATTCTTTTCAAGCTATTGCAATACAAAACCATCATTCCAGAAATGGTTGGTATGTTTCAGAAAGAAGTAGCGGAAAGAGTAGTCGCCAAACCCAGTACCAAAGCCTATGGGATACTAAGCGTACTGCTACAAGCTTATTTCCATACGGAGTATTTATTTACGGTTGGTCCAGAATGCTTCACGCCACCGCCTAGAGTCCAGTCGGCGGTTATTCGATTGACGCGCAAGGACGATTATCAATCGTTGGGTTGTGATGAGAAACTATTCAAGACAGTAGTGAAGACCGCATTTAGTATGCGTAGGAAGATGATTCGTAATACAATGAAGCCTTTTTTGCCGAAAGAACTATTATTTTCGGACAAATTCTTTGAAAAGCGACCAGATAGTATTATATTAGAGGACTACATCAAGCTCACAAATATTGTAGCTGAACATAGATAGTTAACTTCCCCAACTATTTATAATATTACCAAAAAATCTGTTTCTTAGGTAGCTGTTTATCGAAAGTCTTTTTTGTTATTATTGATTTAATACAAAAAAAACACTTTCGTGGAATGCCATACTTTGATATATTTGCAGCCGCTTGCTCGTATGAGCAAGCACTACATTAATTAACGTTCATGCAAGTATCAAAAAAAGTATTGGTGACCGACAGTGTGCACCCGCTTCTCCTACAAGGATTGGAGCAGGCAGGCTATGTGTGTGTCTATGAGCCAAAAATCAGCCTAACAAACGTCCTTCCCATTATTGACCAATACCACGGCATTGTTATCAACAGCAAAATCATAGTTGACCAAGTATTTTTGGATACGGCGGTGCAGCTAGAGTTTGTAGCTCGCTTAGGTTCAGGACTCGAAATCATTGATTTGCCCTATGCTGCGACCAAAGGCGTGCAGGTGCATCGAGCACCCGACGGCAATTGTGATGCCGTAGCCGAACAGGCGATTGGAATGCTCCTCAGTTTAGCCAACAATTTGCGTCAAGCAGATGCACAAGTACGGCAAGGCATTTGGCAGCGAGAAGCCAATCGAGGTTGGGAGCTGCAAGGCAAAACTATCGGTATCATTGGTTTTGGATATACTGGGCAGGCTTTCGCCAAACGACTTGCTGGATTCGGTATGCAGGTGCTAGCGTACGACAAATACAAACAAAATTACGCCGCAGATTTTCCCCATGTACAAGAAGTAACAATGGAGCAAATTTGGGAGCAAGCAGATATTGTTAGTTTTCATTTGCCGTTGACACCCGAGACAATTGGTCTAGCTACTGCTGCTTATTGGCAGAAGTTCGCAAAGTCAGTCGTCGTCATCAATACCGCAAGAGGTGCAATAATACCAACGGCTGTACTTTTGGAACAGTTGGGGAGCGGAAAAATAAAAGGTGCTTGCTTAGATGTATTTGAAAATGAAAAGCCAAATACATACACGACGGAAGAAAAAGAAGCTTATCGAGAATTGTGGCAACAGCCCAATATTATCGTTAGTCCGCACATAGCAGGTTGGACAAAAGAATCCAAACAGCGTTTGGCAGAATTACTTCTACACCGAATTTTGAACCAATAGGTTTGGAATTATCAATATTTGATGATACTTTTGTCTGTTTAGCAACAGTAGGTTAACCTTTTAATTAATAATTATTTGTTAATCGAAGTACTTTGGTTAGGGCTGTATCGGTTTGCAAATCAATAGATTAGAGGCTGATTTAGCTGCTTTGGTTGTTAGTCCACTTTAAAACATTAATAACATATTCATAACATAAGCTGTATTTTTTTTGTAGCTTGTTATGCGATATAATTAACTACTTTGATACAGATAGGTTTCTATCGTAAGTGTAGATAGAGACTTAATTATACACGTTTATTTTTTTTAAC
This sequence comes from uncultured Saprospiraceae bacterium, assembly GCA_937139495.1. Taxonomy (GTDB): domain Bacteria; phylum Bacteroidota; class Bacteroidia; order Chitinophagales; family Saprospiraceae; genus Aureispira. The sequence continues at coordinate 316,572 of CAKZQC010000025.1, forward strand.
TTTCATAAAGTTTATATGGTTATGGTTCGTTACATAATACTAATTACACTGTTTTTCTTGGGTAGCAATGTCTTGCTAGCTCAAACAACAGGTAATCTAAAAGGTAAAGTTATCGACGTCGGTCTAGACGAAGGACTGCCTTACGCAACAATAGTGCTGCAAAAAGAGGGGGCGATCATTCTGACTACGCAAACCGATTTTGATGGTAACTACAACTTCTCGAATATACAGGGAGGTACGTATGATTTGTTAGTTTCTTTCGTGGGTTACCCCAAAATATTGACAGAAGGGGTGGTCATCAAGATTGGACAAACTTCTATTTTTGACATCAAAATGGAGGACAGCAGTGTCTCTGCATTAGGTGGCGACGATGAAATTATAGTTCGTGCTTATCGTATTCCGCTTATTGAGCAAGGAAATACGACAGGTGGACAGACACTAGGTGCGGAGGATATCAAAAACATGGCAACTCGTAATGTTACTACTATAGCAGCGACTACCGCTGGTGTGGCACAAACTGATGAAGGCGAGGCACTCAATGCGAATGGTAGCCGTAGTTCGGGTAACGATACCTATATAGATGGGGTACGTGTAGTCGGTAACTTTGGTATTCCAGAAACAGAAATTGACCAAGTACAGATTATTACTTCGGGTGTACCTGCCGAGTTTGGTGATGCTACAGGAGCCATTACCAATATTATCACAAAAGGACCATCGTCAGAATTGACAGGAGGTATCCAAGTGGAAACATCGCAATTTTTAGATGCTTTTGCAGCAAATAGAATTGATGGATATTTTGCAGGTCCAATTATTACTAAACCAATGTTGAACGCGCTCAAAGAGCCTGTTATGAAAGATGGCAAAGCACGTCGTTCTACTGTATTGGGTTACCGTTTTGCAGGATTCTATTCTACTACGTTAGATAGCCGACCTTCTGCATTGGGTTCTTACCGTTTGACAGAGTCAGCATTGAATAATATCTTGGCAAATCCATTGACTAACAACCCTAGCGGTACAGGTCGTGTTTATACAACTGATTTCTTGACTTCCGATGACTTGGAAGCTACTTCTGTACGTCCGAATTCACGTAACTCTTCTGGAGTTATCAATGGTAAATTGGATTACAAACCTTCTGAGGATTTCTATATCGTAGTGGGTGGACAAGCACAATTCAACTGGGGAAAAGTAGATAATTCATCAGATAGATTATACAACTTCGAGTATAATCCAGATTTCCGCTCTAATACTTGGCGTGTGTCAGGTCGTTTCCGCCACACAGTAAGTTCTACTGTACCAGGTAATTCTGACGAAGAGGCAACGGATTCTGTAAGACGTACCGAACCTATATTCCAGAACTTTAGCTACGAGCTACAAGGAGATTATACACAAACAAACTTTATACAAGAAGACACTCGTCACAAAGATAGATTTTGGGATTATGGCTATGTCGGTAAATTCTCCGAAAGTCGTCGCCCAGTTATTGGTGCAGTAGATACAAATTTTATTACCAATACTGTAGGAGATACATTAGGATTTGATGTAGAAGAAGGGCATCAAGCATACTTTAACTCTTATGATAAGTACGAAGCGAACTACGACATCAATCCAGGATTGGCTGCTTACAATAACCTAATACCTGGTTTTGATAGAACAGGAGTAACTGATCCTTTCGCACCAACAGTAGATGGTGTACCTACTTCATTATTGGAGATGGAAATGATCAACGGTTTGAATACAGGAGCAAGAACGGCTGCATACGGATTGTTCAATGCCCCACACGTAATAGACGGAGCAAGCTATGCTAAACAAAACAGTGAGCAAATTAGAGCAAATGTGAAAGCAAACTTTGATTTGGTGACAGGTCAAAAAACGGGCGATAAACTCAGACATGCTATCCAATTGGGTGGTACATTTGAGCAACGTATTGATCGTTCTTACAGCCTTAGTCCATTTAGTTTGTGGAACTTGGCTTACCAAACAACCAACAATCATATCTCTAACTCAACAGACCTTAGCCGTCCAACAGGAGAGACTTATTATGATCCAATCAGACAACGTCAGTTTGATTTGTACGAATCATTGATTCGTGAAGATGAAGAAGGGAATCAAGTAGAACAATCTGTTTTTGCAGAAAATCTACGTGAGTCACTTAACTTGGACAAACGTGATTGGGTATCGGTACACGAAATCAACCCTAACGATATGAAGTTGGAGTGGTTCGAAGCAAGTTCTTTGATTACTGGTCGTCAACGTGTCATGAGCTATTATGGTTATGACTACTTGGGTACACCAACAGGTACAAGCGATGATTTCTTCTCTTTCTTCACGGAAGAAAAGCAAGTTAATGGAAGATCAATCAAAACTCGTCCAGTAGCACCAAGCAAACCAATTTACGCAGCAGGTTACATACAAGATAGATTTACTTACAAAGACATTATTTGTAATATTGGTGTTCGTTTTGACAACTACGATGCCAATACACAAGTATTGAGAGATCCTTACTCAATCGTAGGATACGAAACAGCAGCAGAGTTCGAAAGTACAAGTTCACTTTATGCAGCAGGTGGTGCATCAGATTATAGCCGTCCAGAAACTATTGGAGATGATTTTGCAGTATATGTGAATGACAACAACAGCGATGCTCCAGTAGTAGGTTATAGAGACCCTGCTACAGAACAATGGTATAACTCAGCAGGAAGTCCTGTCAATACACCAGCAGAATTAGGTTCTACTATTATACCAGCCCTCAAAGGATTTGGTACAGAACAAATCAGTACACAAGGAGAGAACTACGATCCGAATGCGGCATTCCGTGATTATCAGCCTACATTGATTGTAATGCCACGTATTGCTTTCTCTTTCCCTGTATCGGAAAATGCTAACTTCTATGCTAACTACGATGTATTGTCACAACGTCCAGCGGCAGGAGCTTTTGCTACGCCATTGACTTACTATAACTTTACAGAATTGGCGACATCTTCTACATCTGCTAGATACATACCAAATTCAAACTTGAAACCACAACGTACGATTAACTACGAAGTAGGGTTCCAACAAAAATTGACAGATTTCTCTAAATTCAAAATATCTATTCTTTATCGTGAAGAGAGAGATTTGATTCAGGTAAGAGAGTATATCAATGCTTACCCTATTACGTATAGCTCTTACGGTAACGATGATTTTTCTACTACTAAGGCTTTCAAATTGGAATATGACATGCGTGAGAACAAAAACTTGCGTATCCTAGCTAACTATACATTGTCTTTCTCTGAAGGTACAGGTTCTAGTCCAACTTCCTCTGTAGGAGTTGCTGCTAAGGAATTGAAATACGTATTCCCATTAGATTTTGACCAACGTCACACTTTCTACTTGATGTTAGATTACCGCTTCAAAAGTGGTGATAAATACATCGGGCCAAAAATTGGCAAATTTGATGTACTCGAAAATACAGGTATGAACTTGACTTTCAATGCTAGTTCAGGGCGTCCTTATACTCGTAAAGAAATACCAGGTGGTATAGGTACTAGTTTCTCTGACAGAATTACTGATGGTAGTGTCAATGGTGCTCGTTTGCCTTGGAACTTCCGTGTAGATTTGAGATTTGATAGAGACTTTACTATTGGCAAAAAAGGTAAAAAACAACTTAAAGTTAATGTTTACCTACGTATCCAGAACTTGCTAAATACTCAAAATATATTGGGAGTATATGCAGTAACAGGTTCGCCAACTGATGATGGATTCTTGACTGCTGCTGGTAGCCCAGGCCCTGGTTTTGCAGAGTCTCAACCAGATTCTTATGAGTTGTTGTATGACTTACTTATGGTTAACCCATACAATATTTCTCGTCCAAGAAGAATATACCTAGGAGCAAGATTTAGCTTCTAACAATAGAAATAATCAAATTAAAAAGTAGCACTAGAGTAATCCTTACTCTAGTGCTACCAACTAAGTAATAAATAATTATTTGAAAGATGAATAAACTAAGCTATCTGTCAATCATCTTGATGAGTGCAATGCTGCTTCCTTTTGGAATGCAAGCAAGAGAGTTTGTAGGTGACCAAAATACACCTGCCAAGAGCAACAACGCCAACTCTTTTCGCGCTAATTGTACTGAATCTAGGTCAGAAACAGAATTAAACATCAACAACGTACGTGTTCGTTTACGTGCAGGTGGTGATATGTGGTGGGATGGTAATCAAGCACGTTATATCGTTCCTAATGTAGATCCAGCCTCTGGCGAACCTGAAATATCAGCTCTATTTGCTGGAGCTATTTGGTTAGGTGCTTATGATGATGGTGGAAACTTGATTCTAGCAGCTCAAACTTACCGTAGTACTGGTAACGATTATTGGACAGGTCCTCTTGATCCAAACTTGGGTACTATCGAAAAAACAGACTGTGAGCGTTGGGATAAACACTTCACCGTATATGGTGACGATATCAATGCCCTGCGTACAGATTTCTTGGATCCTAATAGCCCTGGTGTACAGAATACCCCATCTAGAGGTTTGTTAGGTTGGCCCGGTCGTGGCAACCCAAACTTTGTTAGTATTCATGGTTTCCCTATTGAGCAATACAATCAAGATTTAGCCCCGTTTATTGATGCTAACAATGATGGTATTTACAACCCTTACGATGGTGATCACCCGATTATCGAAGTAGCAGGTTGTCCTCAAAACGATTATAACCAACCCGTATATGCAGACCAGATGGTTTGGTGGGTATATAATGATAATGGTAACTTGCATACCCAAACCAATGGTATTCCTATGAAAATGGAAGTACAAGTAACCGCTTTTGGTTACAGTACTACAGATGCAGTGAATAACATGAGTTTCTACCGCTACAAATTATTGAATAGAAATACACTGTCACTAAACGATACTTATTTCTCACTTTGGTCTGATCCAGATTTGGGTTGTGCTAATGATGATTATATCGGTTGTGATACTATAACAGGGCTTGGTTATGTTTATAATCAAGACGCTAATGATGATAATCCTTGTGGAACTGGTGGAACACCAGGTTATGGTTCAGATATTCCAGCCTTGGGTGTAGATTATTTTAAAGGTCCCTTGGATTCGGCAGGTAACCAAATTGGCTTATCTTCTTTCCAATATCACATCAATAGTGCCTCTGACCCGAAGGGTGATCCTTCTAGTGCCTTAGGTTACTATCGTTTGATTTCTGGTTTTTGGCCAAACAATACCCCTATTACAGCAGGTGGAGATGGTTATGATCCTAGCAATACTAACGCTACACCAACCAGCTACGTATTTCCTTCGTTCCCGAACGAAACAGGTGGTGGAGCATGGTCGATGTGTACTGAAAATTTATCAGGATTGGATCAACGTTTCTTGCACACTTCAGGGCCGTTTGTACTCCAACCAGGAAGAACAAACGAAATGATTTCAGGGGTTGTTTGGGTACCGAGTATTCCAGATTATCC
>CAKZQC010000026.1 GCA_937139495.1 uncultured Saprospiraceae bacterium
AATGAATTGTAGTATAAAAAATTAAAAACTCTTATAATATCTTAAAAATAAATTAGGACGAGATTATCAGAGTTTTTTAATTTATGACACTTGTTTTGTAGTTATTTGAAATTGTTTTAATAAAAATAACAAAAAAACTGAATATAAGTGAATGCTAGTTTTCTTTAATTAATTTTCCATACAAGTCATATTCGGTTGCATCCACAATATGAACCATTGCAAAATCACCTATTCTAACATAATTATCTTTTGCTGGCACAAGTACTTCATTATCAACCTCAGGCGAATCATATTCGGTTCTTCCTACAAAGTGTTCACCTTCTTTTCTATCAAAAAGCACTTTGAAAGTCTTTCCTATTTTTGCTTCATTTTTAGCTAAAGAAATTTCCATTTGAATTTCCATAACACGATTAGCGCGTTCTTGTTTGACTTCCGCAGGAATATCATCTTCCAAGTCGTAAGCGATTGTATTTTCTTCGTGAGAATACATGAATACACCTAATCGCTCGAACTGCATTCTTTCTACAAAATCACATAACTCTTGAAATTCCTCTTCCGTTTCACCAGGAAAACCAACTAACATAGTCGTTCTAATCCCGATATTAGGGACTTTTTCGCGAGCAGCAACTATCAAAGCTTCTGTCTCTTCTCTCGTAATTTGCCTTCTCATTCGTTTCAAAACGCCATTACTAGCGTGTTGTAATGGAATGTCCAAATAATTAGCAACAGACTCATTCCTTTCAATTGCATCAAAGATTTCCATTGGAAATTTGCTTGGATAAGCATAATGTAAACGTATCCATTCTATTCCTTTGACGGCACTCAGTGCGTCAAGTAACTTAGGAAGTTCTCTTTTTTTATAAATATCTAAACCGTAATAAGTTAATTCTTGAGCAATTAACATGATTTCTTTTACGCCTTTTCTAGCCAAATTCTCAGCCTCTGCTACTAATTGGTCAATAGGTCTAGAAATCAATCCAGGAGAGAAAAATTCTAAATAAACCCAGAACTCATCGGGGCGATTCTTGAATATGGGCGTAATAATAAACTCCTGTTCGGGTTCGCCCAAATCTAATCCACTCTCCACTTGAGCGGTATTGCTAAAATGACCCATAATTTGTTGGCGAAAACGCTCAAACTTATTGTCAATACTCGACAATTCATTAACATCTACCGTTCCCTCTAAGTACTTTGGTTTGGTTGCTTTTGTGTTGGTACAAGCTACCCAAAAAATGCTGGTGCAGGCTAGTAAAAATAGTATTTTCTTCATATTTATATACATCTATGTTTATTTGGAGTGCAAAAATAGTGATTTCTTCGGCTCTTTTGTGTTACAGCTTGTTTAAAAATAGCGAAAAGTATAAATTATGCCTTTCCAAAACTTTCAGCCGCAGCTTAGAGCGTGTCTAAATTTATAGTTTTTGATAATTTGAGTAGGAGCTCTAAACCAAAACTACTATTTTGTGTGCCTGTCTTCGCATTTACAGATAGGTTATTTCAAATAAAATCAACAACATGAAAATTGTTCGATATGTTGTCGTGGCTACGATTCTTATTATTGTCCTTGCCGTAGTATCCATAGCGGTTGCCAAACGCTATCAAGTTAGTCCTAACGACTCGCCCACTGCTTTGCTTATTCCACAACCGCCCTCACCTCCAACATCAATAATACCACAATATACACAATTGCAAGAAGCTATTTTGCAAGATACCATTGCTATCAAATTGATCAATAGTAGTTTTCTACACAATGCTCACCGCAATTATTATGGCAATACCGCTCCTAGTCGTTTGGATATTATCTGGAAACATTATTTAGGTGCAGGCAAAACCCAACTAGGGACAGAGCAAGTCATTTGGAAAGGTGCAGGCTGGACAGGACAACCCTTGTTGGTTGCCGAAGGCAATAAAAAATACATCATACAAGGAGCCTACGACCATCACCTCAAAAAAATTGATGCCCAAACAGGCAAACTTATTTGGCAATACAAATTTGATGATGTCATCAAAGGCACGGGTTCCATTTGGCTCAACCCTGCTGCCACCGACCTCGAAAACAGTTGCATTATATTGCAAGGCAGTCGAGCAGGCAAAAGCATTTATAGCAGTTATGTCCCTAGCTATCGAGCTATTTCTTATTTTACAGGCAAGGAGCTTTGGCGAATGAACAGCAGCAAAACCGACTGCTATAGCCGTGATGTAGATGCCTCTTGTTTATTGCTAAATGATACCGCTTATCTTGGTTTGGAAAACGGCATTTTCACGATATTTGACCCAAATCCTGTCCACGCTGACACCCAGCAAGAAATGCTACAACCTCATATCTACAAGAATACCGATACCCTCTATCGAGCTAGTGATAAGCTGCTACATAGAGGCAACTTAGTGACCGAAGCATCTCCTACCCTTTTGGGTAATAGAATCTATATCGCCTCTGGTTCGGGTCATGTTTGGGGCTACAATCTGCAAACACGTCAAATGGATTGGGATTATTTTGTAGGCTCTGATATAGACGGCACGCCTGTGGTCACCGCCGATGGCTGTTTGCTCATCAGTATCGAGAAGCAATACATCAAAGGTAATGGCGGCATACTCAAATTAAATCCTCGCAAAGCTCCCTCCAAAGCCTTAGAGTGGTTTTTTCCGACAGGTTCCGTCAATTTTTCTACTTGGCAAGGAGGCGTCGTTGGTTCGGCTGCCACCAATGCCTTTTATCCTGTGCGAGGCGTGCCTGACATGGCTGTTTTCACCGCCATTGATGGCTTTCTGTATGTCGTTGCTACGACCGAACAAGATACCAATTTGGCTGTTTTATTTGATGACACCACCCTTGTCCCTACGCCTCATTTATTGTTCAAATACCGTACAGGACCTGCTATTGCTACACCACTTCTAGTCGATGACAAAATTATAGTACCGACGTATAGCGGAACATATTTATTTGAATACAACAATCAATTGCAATTCAAGCTCCTCCAAAAAATAAACATTCGAGCAGAATCCACTCCTTTTGTAGATGATGGTCGCATTTATCTTCCCTCTCGCAACGGTTATTTGTATTGTTTGGGAGACACCAGCAGTTCACTACCACCTATTCAATAACATTTCTATCTGATGGTTTAACCAAAACTTGACATCTCCAAGACCCTAGCCTAGTAGTATTTCGTTATCTTTACATTCGATTTTTGATTCTGAAGTTGTCTAAGAAGTCAGTTTGTGGGAAAATGAGTAAGATTTTTCTTTCAATCGAGTTAAAAATTGGATAATGAACGAGTGAACTCGAAGAGTGAATGTTTTGAAAACATTCAACAGAGAGAACCCCGTGCTATTCAGCCAATTTTTAAAGAAGGGTGGGAGTAAAAGATATTTCATTTTCACTTGAAGTGACTTTTCAGACAACTTCTCTTATAACTTCAATACTACTACGTATGTTACGTTATTTTTGGTGCTGCTGTCTATTCCTTTGTTTATTGCCTTCGGCAATACAAGCCCAAAACCCTGAAATTTGTGGTGATAATATCGACAATGACAATGATGGTCAAATAGACGAAGCTTGTCAGCCGTTTTCTTGTGATGGTAGCTTGTACCAGAGTGCCAAAGATGGCAATGATTTTATACTCTACAAAGTAGATGTCAACCCTATTCGGTTTTCGGCAATCTCCAATCTTACCCAACGAGGCAATGTCAATTCATTCAATTCATTGGCATACAATCCGATTGACAATTTGATGTATGGCATGGGAACAACTGATTCTAAGCTCTATCGAATTGACGCAACAGGAGCCGTAGAACTCGTAGGTAATGTAGCGGGTTTAAATTCTTTCAAAAATGCAGGTACCTTCGATGGGCAAGGCAATTATTATGTCTATGGCGACAATCGTTTGCGCCGTATCAATATTACGACGCTGACATTCACGAACGTAGGCGGCACGGCTACTTATGGTTCTGCCGACATCACCTTCAACCCCATCGACAATCAAATCTATGGCTGGTCAGGTAGCCCAAAGTTGCTCTTTAGTATGAATCCCAATACAGGAGCTCAAACCGCAATCCCAAACGGCAATCCGCTCATCATCAATAGTAGCTGGAGCTGGATGGGTGCCATGTACTTCAATGCCCAAGGCGAAATACTCGCTTATCAAGGGACTCGCATGGGCAAAATAAACACGACCACTGGTATTGTCACCCCCGTAGGGAGTGGCGTAAGTAAGTCCAACAACGATGGTTGTTCGTGTTCGTTTGGGGTAGAAATGACAAAAGAAACAGACGCCACCAACTACAACGCAGGCGATACGATCACCTATTTGTTCAAGTTTTTCAATCAATCTTTTTCGCCCATTACGAATAATCTAGCATTTGAAGACATTCTGAATAGTGACGTTCATTGGGCTTCTGAACCTTTCGACATTACCAATTTGCAAATCAACAGCCCAAACAGCTTGCTCGGAAAAGATACCGCTCAATTAACCATCACGACATTGCCGAAAGGTATTTCTTCGTTCAAGATAAAAGCAGTTGTGCCTTGTAGTTATTCAGCGACAAGTTATGTCAATCAAGCAGCTTTGTCCAACTTGCCACCACCACTCAAAAACGAAATCTTATCGGCAAGTATTAGCAGCAGCGCCATCGCCACCCCCACAACCGTTACGATTAATCGGGCGACTCCTACGGTCACGACTACTGTCGAAAATATCATTTGCGAGCGCCAAGATGGCAGCATTACCGCTAGTGTATCGGGTGGATTCCCGCCCTTTAGTTATGCTTGGAGCAATGGACAAACTACTAGCAATATCGCCAACTTATCAGGAGGCGAATACACACTGACGATTACGAATGCGACCGGCTGCCAAGATAGTATCAAAGCTACCGTATTGACCGAAATTGTCAATCTAAACACTACGTTTGAGCTAGAAGATGCTGCTTGTGTGGGCGACGAAAGTGGAGCCATTACGATTGATAATACACAAGGTGGCTACGCTCCTTACACCTACTCTATTGATGGTCTCAATTATTCCAATGCCTTGGAATATCCAAACTTGCCTATTGGCAACTATACGCTGTACAGCAAAGATCAATATGGCTGCCAAGGAGCTATTCCGTTCCGAATAACTGCCCCTACTTTTCAGCTACAAATCACGGCTCCCAAAGATGCTACGATTGCCTTAGGCGATAAGGTAGCCTTACAATTGCAACAAAATACACTAACCCCAGTCAACTACGAATGGCTACCCAAAGAGGGGATTCTGTGCCAATCCGCCGACTGTCAGTTTTTGACCGTACAGCCTGCTCAAACCACTACTTATACCATCATGGGAACCGATGTATTAGGCTGCCAAGATTCGACCACCTATACCGTCACGGTCGATGACAAGGAGCGTATATTCATACCCAATGCCTTTAGTCCGAACGGAGACAACACCAACGATAAATTACTAATTTATAGTCCAGCAGGTTATGTAGAAGAAGTAGTTTCGTTTAGAGTATTTGACCGCTGGGGCGAGTTGGTTTTTGAACAAACTAACTTCCAACCGAATTTAGAAGCTCATGCTTGGGACGGTACTTTCCGCAACCAGGCATTGATGCCCAATGTGTTTATGTATGTAGCCGAAATCAAGCTACTAGGTGGCAAGGTCAAGCGAATAAGCAGCGACGTAACGCTGATTTGGTAACGCTATATTAGGTAGTTTACACTAGCCTTAGTTACGCATATTTTTAGCTTTAGCAGCTGCTTTATTGACGACATCTGGTTGGCTCAATTTAACATTGATAGCCGCTAGTGTTTTGGCATATACAGGATTTGCCGCTAGTGTATTGGCAGTTTCTGCCCATTCGGCAGCTTTCGCCAATACTTTTTTGTCGTCTGTTAGGCGGAATAGGTAAAGAGCTTCTTCGTGCCACTCTTCCGCATCGTCTTTTGCATACTTTTTGAGATACTTCTCTAGCAGCTTGGTCAAGTTTGCATCGGCTATTTCTTGCCCTTTGTTGTAATTAATATCTGCTAACAAATCGTATTGTTTCGCAAAACTTGGATTCGCACTTTTCATTTGCTTTTTGGCTTCGTCCACTAAGTTAGCTACTTTGAATTCAATTGCTTTTTTGACCGTAGCATCACAAGCTTCTTGGACTTTGTTTTCGTACGACTCTTTGGATTTACGAGCGATTACTTTTGTTTTGTTTGCTACCAGCAAATCAAATATTTTAGAATCTGCTTCTGTCGCAAAATCATACAAAAAATCAATATTTTCTTCTGTTGTCAAATCCTCTTGAGTACGTAGATATTGGTTAGCAATACTCAAGCTCGATTTTCCGCCTTTGTTGAGTTCGTAGGCATACGCCAACAAAAATTCTGGCGAGCGGTCGCCCTCTTCATATTTTTCGGCATATTCTGCTGAGTTGTCGTTCTTGCTGAGTGCCGCCTGTCCGACCGCTACAAATTGGTCAGCAGGGCGACCACCTTTTGCCAAGTGTACAATTTCCCCTTTTTCATTGACAAACAAAAAAGTAGGATAAGAAGTCACGCTATATTTTTGCGCTACATTAGGACCTTCGCCTTTCTCCATGTCTATTTTCATATTCACAAAGTGCTTATTAAAAAACGTCCCGACTTCCTCTTTTGTAAATACCTCTTTGGACATTCGCTTGCACGGACCACACCAAGAAGTATAAGCATCTATAAATATAATTTTGTGTTCTTTGACTGCCAATGCTTTGGCTTCGTCCAGTGTTCCTTCAAAAAATTGAATGCCATCTGCTGCCCAACTCTGGAACGTCGCCAACAAGCAAACAGATAAAAATAGTAGATTTTTCATATAGTGTATTTTAGGTAATTGATAGGAGCTTTCAATAGCTCGTCTGTCCATAAACATACAATTATCTCACCAAAAAACAGGAATGCACCTGCTGCATTTATCAAATAATTAATACTGCTGAAGCGAATTGCTTACCCTTCAAAACTTACTACTTTAGAGCGTATTATGACTAAGAGCGTGTCTAGCAATAACATTGTTCCAATATTATTTACGAAAGCCCCCAAAAGAAATATTAAGTGCTAGTACTGAACTTTTTTTGATTAGGAGGCATTGTGTTAATGAATTTATTAATTTTACACTTTTAATATTAGGGTGCAGCTACTGCTGCCCAACAAAATCAAAGAACGCTATGAGCTTGACGAATCGCATCAACACAGGTATCAAAGAAGCAATGAAAGCAAAAGACGACGCTCGCAAACGCACGTTGCGTGCTATCAAAGCACAATTGTTATTGCTACAAACCGACGGAACAGGTGCAGAGATTACGGAAGAACAAGAAATAAAATTGCTACAGAAGATGGTCAAAGAACGCCAGGATTCTTATGATGTCTATACGCAGCAAAACAGAGAAGATTTGGCAGTAGTAGAAGCCGAAGAATTGGAAATCATCAAGGAATTTTTGCCTGAGCAGATGAATCCAGAAGACCTCAAAGCTGGCTTACAAGCCATTATTGCGAAAGTAGGCGCTAGCTCTATGAAAGACATGGGCAAAGTAATGGGCATGGCAAACAAACAGTTTGCAGGCAAAGCCGATGGAAAAACAATATCCACTACCATCAAAGAATTGTTAGGCTAATCCTACAATTTGAACAACGTAAAAAATTACGCTCTGATAAAAAAGAACGGATTTGCTAACTACTAGCGAATCCGTTTTTGTATTTTTGACACTATGATAATAGATATATTCTTTGTATTAATGGCCGCCTTCGGCTTTTATTTTGGCTTCTCGTTCGGACTAATGCGAGTAGTGTTGTCCGTCATTTCGGTCTTGTTGGCGTCTTTGGCTGCCATGAAATTCACTCCAACGACTGCCGATTTGATTCGGGATACGTTTTTGGTCGAATCTCCGTTTTTGCCTTTTGCAGCATTTTTGATTACGCTATTAATTGTGTTGTTGTTGGCTCGGATAGTCGCCAAGCTCATCGAAGAGACCGTCAACAATAAGCGGTTCGATATCATAAGCAAGCTCATCGGAGCTTTGCTCATGAGTCTGCTGTTTACTTTTTTGTATTCAGGTTTGGTCGTTTTTTTTGGTCAAGCCAATGTCGTCAAATTGGTCTTCAATAGGGGTGCTATTGTAGGGCGAAAAGCCGATAATATAGAGGTAGCCTCACTAGAACGCCAACGCACCTACAAGGATTTGATAGGAGTCGATACCGCCCACGCTATTAGTATGCACATACACAGCCAACAGGACACCACGATACAGTTTAGTAGTGGTACTATTCCATTCAAAATAGACAGCTTAGGCAAAAATTATTACAAGACATACATCAATCTACGAACCAATCCGATTCAGATAGGTAGTACTGATACCATTTATTTGAGTTCAGGAAAAGAGATGCAGCTTTTTGCCAACAATCGAGAAGTTTGCTTTTGTTTGTCCAGCTTATCGGTGCACACCAAAGCAGATAGTTTGATTTTTGAATGTGGCGATGAAGATTTAGTTTCTAAGAGCCAAACCTCTTTTTTCTATCGTTACATTGAGGTAATACCTAGACGAGGTACTCATTTGATGTCAAGTATGCTACCTTTCGTGCAGACCTTTGTCGATTATATGGATATTGCGCTGAAGCGAATAGAAAAAGGCGAAGACAAATCGGATAGACCACTCAATGTCTTTTCGCCAGAAGATAACAACTCGCCTAACGGATTGCTGACACCAGAGCCAGAGTCTGAGCCTAAACCAGAAGTTATTATAGAAGACAAAACACCCCCAAAAGCGGACTCTATTCAAGTGAAAATCCCATCGAAACAAACTGCTCCCGTAGAGGTGCCGAGTCAAGTGAACGACCCTACCAACGACGAAGAGGATATTGATAATTATGAAGGATAGCATGCACTTATTATTAATCGACAATTACGATTCGTTTACCTACAATCTATATGATTACTTATGCAGCTTGGGGGCTACTTGTAGCGTTGTTCGCAATGACGAAACTACATTGGACACACTGAAAGACTGCCAGTTTGACGCATTGGTGCTTTCACCTGGACCTCAACGCCCTGCTCAAGCAGGTATATTGATGTCCATTATTGATTATTATCATAACAAAAAGCCAATATTTGGTATTTGCTTAGGAATGCAAGCCATTGGAGAGTACTTTGGTGCAAAACTTGTTCATGCTAGCCTACCTGTTCACGGCAAAACTTCTGCGGTGTATCAGGAAACGAAAAACAAAACTTTTTTGTTTGATAATATACCTAATCCTACCACTGTTATGCGGTATCATTCGTTGATACTAAAGGATTTGCCCGACTGCTTGCAGCCACTGGGCTATACTACCGAACATGAATTGATGGCTCTTCAGCACGTAGCACATCCGCTGTGTGGGGTACAATTTCACCCAGAATCTATCTTAACCCAAGACGGTTATCAAATGCTAGAGAATTGGTTACGCTATATCCGTAGTGTAATTAATTTGTAAGGATAGTCAACAACTAGCAGGTTATAATCGTTTTGATTACAAAAGAAAAACTATGCACGCATCGGCACTTATATCCTACTCTATACCACCTCTCAAATTATCGGACAAAGGCGAAAAAGCACTCAGCTGGATGAACGACTTTCATGTCCGTCATCTGCCTGTAGTCGAAGACGGTATGTTTTTGGGATTACTCTCAGAGGACGAAGTACTCAACTTTGTAGCCCCAGAAAGTTCCGTCAAGGACAACAATCCAGAATTGGTGGTTAAGTTCGCCACGACCGACCAGCATCTTTATGATGTCATGAAATTGGTCGTAGATTCCAATCTATCCGTTATTCCTGTATTGTCGCCTGAGGGCGAATATCAAGGGATTATTACGATTGATAATCTAGTCAAACAGCTAGTAGAATCCGGCTCTATCACCCACCCTGGAGGGATTTTGGTACTCGAAATGCCTGCTAGAGATTATTCTTTGGCAGAAATAGCCCGATTGGTAGAATCTGAAAATGCCGCTATTTTGAGTAGTTTTATTACTTCGCCTTACGGCAAAGCCAATATAGAACTGACCCTCAAACTTAACAAAGAAGACCTAAAACACGTAGTGGCTACTTTGGAGCGTTTTGGATATGAAGTCGCTTCGTCCTTTTACGAATCCGATTATATTGATTCGCTCAAAGAACGCTATGCTTCCTTTGTTCGCTACTTGGATATGTAAGATTATTATCGCAGATATACTATACAAAAAGGAGTTGCTTTATTAGCTACTCCTTTTTTTGCATTCATTTTTATTCTATCAATTTGACTACTTTACGCCCATTTTTATTCGCTCTACTACTGTGTGGTGGCATGGCTTGCCAAGAGCCAACAACAATCACCACTATACCCGAAAAAATAATTCCTCCTAAGCCCAAACGCATTATTTTGATGATTGGCGATGGCATGGGACTTTCTCAGATTACAGCCACAACAGTGGTTGCCGAGCAGCCGTTGGCATTGGAACAATTCAAGCATATTGGTTTGGTCAAAACACATTCGACCAAATTGATAACCGATAGTGCTGCTAGTGCTACGGCTATGGCTACAGGCAAAAAAACCTATAATGGGGCGATAGCAATGGGTGTGGATCAAGACACGCTCCAGACGATTGTAGAATATGCCGAAACACTTACCTGGAAAACGGGTATTGTAACCACTGCTACCGTTACGCATGCTACTCCTGCCTCCTTCTACGGACATCAGCCGAGTCGTAGCCGAGTCAATCGCAAAATAGCGGCTCAGTTTATGACCAAAGATATAGAAGTATTGATGGGCGGTGGCTGGACGTACTTCAAAGATGGTCTAGATGGTAGAGATCTTATTGACGAAGCTCGACAGAAAGGTTATTTCGTGACCAATACGATTGAAGTAGGCGAATATGTACCACAAAAAATGATTTGTTTAGTATCGTCCGAATTACCGCCACGAATCAAGGAGCGAGGTGATTTTTTGCCGAAGGCAACCAAAAAAACAATTGATATATTATCCCAAAACAATGCTTCTTTTTTTATGGTAGTAGAAGGTGGGCAAATCGACTGGGGCGGGCATCAAAACAAGGGCGATTATATTACGGAAGAAACCATCGACTTTGACAAAGCCGTCGCACACGCACTCGCTTTTGCTCAAAAAGACAAAAACACGCTGGTTCTCGTCACCGCAGACCACGAAACAGGCGGTTGTAGCGTAGCCAAAGGCTCTCTCAAAAAGAAAGAAGTAACCTGTGCCTTTACGACCGATTATCATACGGGGACAATGGTACCTATATTTGCTTATGGTCCTGGTGCTACGGAGTTTGTAGGCATTATGGACAACACCGATATTTTTCACAAAATGAAGTCTTTGATGAACTAGACTAACTAAAACAACCTCTTACTAAAGTTATTTACTATCTTTAGCCACTTATACAAAGCATGGACTGTTTTGAGTCTATTTTTTGTACTTTTCAGAATAAAAGTATTTTGGTGCTTTTTACCAACCAGATACTAGACTTATAGCAATGAACCTAAATAACTATATAGAACATACGCTGCTCAAACCAGATACAACTACTGCCCAAGTCAAAGCACTTTGTCAAGAGGCAATTGATCATAACTTTGCAGCCGTTTGTGTTCCTCCTTTTTACGTTAAGCCTGCGGCTCAATACTTGGAAGACACACCTATCAAAATCGTAACCGTAGTTGGTTTCCCGATGGGTTACAGTGCCATTCCTACCAAAGTAGAAGAGACCAAAAGAGCCGTAGATGAAGGAGCGGACGAAGTAGATATGGTAGTCAATATAGCCGCTATCAAAGACGGCAATTGGAGTCATGTCAAAAATGATATTGATAGTGTCACCACAGCGGTACACCTCAAAGGCAAAGCTATCAAGGTTATTTTGGAAATGGGATTGCTCTCTGCCGCAGAACTAAAGCAGCTTTGTACTATCTGTGAAGAAGTAGGCGTCAACTATGTCAAAACTTCGACGGGCATCAATGCTGGTGGTGCAACTGTAGAGATGGTCAAACTACTGAAAGGAAATATAAAATCTAACATCAAAATAAAAGCATCGGGGGGCATCAAAACTAGAGTATTTGCTCAACAGTTGATACAAGCAGGTGCTGACCGAATCGGCACGTCCGCAGGCATTGCTATTGCTAACGAAGCCTAAAAGATTCTTGTTGATTCCATTAAATATCTTAGCTATGAAATACACACTTATTGGTTTCTTCCTTTTGTTGTTTGCAGCTACTTCGGTAGCACAAAACGGTACTATTCATATTGACGAAGAGCCTTCTGTTCGTCAACTCATGGATCACCGCAAGGCACTCAATTTTGAGTCAAAAAGAAAAATAAAAGCATGGAGTGTTCAGGTGTTTATGTCGCACGACAAGTACGAAGCCATCAAAAAAACCGAACAAGTCAAAAATCAGTTTAGACACCTCAACGAAGATATTGATTGGTTCTATTCGGATCCTTACTACAGACTTTATACGGGTTGCTTTTATACTAAAATAGAGGCTGCTTCGCTATTGCACCAGGTTTCGGAAAGCTATCCGAATGCACTGATTTTCAAAAATTCGGAAGTAAAACCTTCTGATTTGCGATAAGCGACTATATCTAATCCCAAAATAATCGAGTAAGCTGCAAAATGGTTTTTTGTGCCATTTTTTTCTTGCTAGCCAATACAATAGATTCTGCATTTTGCAGAATCTTTTCTTTTAGTGGCTCCGTGAACACTGCTTCATTCTCTGTATAATACTCCTCAAACACCTTAAAACAAGGTCGCCATACGGCCCGCTGCAATGCCAACTTGCGTACGGTATGAAAAAGCACCGTCGTACTTTCCAATTCTTCTGTTATTACTTCTGCCCACTCTTCGTGTATCATATCATTGATACGCTTCTGTTCGAGTAGCGACATCGTACTATTGGTATTCGCTACCGCAAAAAGCAAGTGTCCTAATGCTTCGTAAAATTCTGCCGTGTACATTGTTTTTTATTTTGAGGAGTAGAAAAAAAGGAAACGCTATGAAATAGTATTTCCAGCAGGTGAATCCCTACTAGAAATACTATTGAAATTATCTCGTTTATAGAAACTTACCATTTTCGTAAACCAAGTCACCATCAGCGAATATTTTTCCGCCTTGTTTCATATCAGCAATCATATCCCAATGTATAGCCGACTTATTCGTGCCGTTATTTTGAATGTAGGCTTGTCCTACTGCCATGTGTACGGTTCCGCCTATTTTTTCGTCAAACAAGATATTTTTGACAGGTTCTTGGATACGCATATTGGTACCAATAGCAGCCTCTCCAAATCTTCTAGCACCTTCGTCTATTGCGAATATTCTATCCAATAAGAGCTTTCCTTTTTTGGCGTCCCAACTTTCTACCCAACCATCTTTGACCGTCAGCGTAATACCTTCTACTTCTTCGCCACTAAACATAGAGGGGTAAGCAAAGTGTATCGTGCCATTGACAGAATCGTCAACAGGCGCCGTATAAACCTCACCAGAAGGCATATTTGTTTTGCCGTCTGAGTTGATCCAAATCCTGCCTGCACAAGAGAAAGAAATATCTGTACCTTCTCCTACATAACGCACGTCCGATTTGGTATTGAGCATATCCACTATCTTTTGTTGATTGCGGCTTACTTCTTCCCATTTAGCCTGAGGGTTATCCTCAAAGAGATAACAAGCATTGTAGATAAAATGAGCGTAATCTTCCAAAGACATTCCTGCATTTTGAGCATGAGCAGCAGTAGGAAACTCGCATAACGTGCGCTTCATCTCCAAACTTCCAGTGCGTTCCGAATAGCGTTGGCGGTAGGGCTGTTTTGCCAAACGAGCAATTTTAGAATTTTCGCCGTTCATTTTTTGAGTACTTCGGCTATAGAAAGGCGCTCTAATGAAAATATAGGCATCAAACTCTTGCATCGCCTGAGCATATAGCGGATCTACATATTTTAGTTGATCGGCATTGCTCTCGTTGTTCTCAATCACAGCTTGGTCTCTGAACTCTAGCTGCACGTGTGGCAAACCACCAGCTTTGAGGACTTCTCGATACACTTCACGTACCAAGTCTTCGGCTAGTGTCGTGCTGGAAATCAATACTTTTTCATTTGGTTTTATGCTGACGCAATAATTGACCAACAATTTGGCATATTTCGATAATATCGGATTCATGAGTAGCTATTTTTTAGGTGTAATCAACATTTTATTGAAGGCATTCATGGTATTGGCGAGCCCAGCCGTACCAAAACTAAGTACTGCTTTGGCAGCGTGTGCAATGATAGCAGGCAAGTGTTCCTGTTCTTCGCTGGTCCATTTGCCCAACACAAAATCTACTTGTTGTCCTTGTCGATAGGCATTGCCAATACCCATACGCACACGTGCATATTGATTGTTGCCCAATGTTTCTTCTATGTGTTTGAGTCCATTGTGCCCCCCAGCACTTCCTTTTGATTTGACTTTGACTTTGCCAAAATCAATATTAAGGTCGTCCAACAAAACTAATAAATTTTCTTGTTGAATTTTCTCTTTTTGCATCCAATACCGAATGGCATTGCCACTGAGGTTCATATATGTATTTGGCTTAAGCAATATAAACGTACGTCCTTTGTGCTTGAATCTGCCGACCCAACCGTAGCGTTCGCTATCCAAAGGCACCTCTTTTTTGGCTGCCAAGTAATCGACCACCTCAAAACCAATATTATGGCGAGTTTGGTCATAGCCTGCCCCTTTATTGCCAAGCCCAACAATTAGATATTTCATAGTTGTATCTTCTTCTGGTTTGTTCTCTTTTTTGGAATTTCTAAAATAGTCAAATAATCTAAACATAAGTAAAATAGGTGGACAGAACGATAAGAATCGTAAAAATTATAGCTTTGAAATACCTTATTATTTTTGTCCACTTACTAAAGGTTATTGACTAAGTAACAAAAAAAAGACGTGACATGAAAAAATCATGTCACGTCTTCGTTATTTTTTGGTATCTGCTACAACAATAAAGTTATAATATTATTATTTAGCTACAGTATCTGCTGCTGGTTCAGCTGTTGCAGATTGAGCAGAACGCAATGCACGTGGAATATCCACACTTGCTAGAGGCGTTCCTCCATTGGTTACAATCTGTATTCCGTCTGCTACATTCACTTCACGTACACGGATAGATTTACCCAACTCCAATTTAGCAACATCCACTTCGATACTAGCAGTCAAGTTATTTGGAGTAGTTTTTAGTTTCAATTTACGTACTTTCTGTACCAAAACACCACCTGTTTTTACACCAGCAGCATTACCAACCAAACGTACAGGTATTTCTGTCAATACAGTTTGCCCTTCTACCAACTGTAGAAAATCGATATGAACGATTTTATCAGTTACAGGGTGGAATTGTACATCTTTTACGATTGCTTCTACGCTTTTACCATCTACAGTAATAGATGCTTTACGAAGCTCGTTCGTATAAATCAAATCACGAAAAGCTTTAGCGGGAGCACTAAAGTGAATATTGTTTTCACCACCATATACTACACAAGGTACTGATTCTTCTTTGCGTAACGCTTTTGTACTTTTTTTACCAAGTTCACTTCTCAAAGTACCTTCTAGAGCAATTGTTTTCATCTTTATATACTATTTTTATGTTCTGATTCTAATTATTTCATTATCTGCTTTTTATTCACCAGATAATCCTTTATCCTTTCGACTTGCAAAGTTATATAATAACAAGTATAAAACAATAGGAAGTTCTGATTATTTTATTAATTCTTTCAGAATTTCGATGTTTTTCTGATTCTTAGGCAGATATACCGCTTCTTTTATATCATTTTTTTCTCTTTTGGTCAGGTGCAACCCCAAAGAGGCGTGTTTATTATCGGCAGTTGGCTCATATTCAAAGTGGACAATATCTACTTTATCGTACCCTATTTTCGATTTCAGATAGGACGCATATGTACTATGATGGAAACGTTGCAGCGCATCAAGCGAAAAAGCAGGCGAAATAGGATTGAATATCAATTCGGAAATAGACTTAGAGGTAGCTTCTGGCACTTCTTGGTTGGTGCTAAACGAACGAATAGATACGATAGTCAAACCACTGGTGTTTTCTCTTATCCATTGGCGAAAGATAGTAGCAAAACGAGTCGCACTTTCCAATCCATAATTATCTCTAAATCCAGCATCGGCAACTTGTATCGTCGGCGTGGTTGGCAATTGGACACTCGGAAAAATAAACGGAAAAGTACCATTCATGCGCAATGCCGTCATAAATCGCATATTGTAAGGGTTGTGCCCTGCTAGCAATGCCCCAAAATCAACGGCATCTACTTGTGGTCTTCCGTTGCTCAAATAGGTAAACGGTGGGCGGGTCATATAGCTGACACCCTGTGGCGAAATCACCAACGAGCGGCTGTCGTTCGTAATCATCGGCGTAACCAATAACATAGGAATCATCGCAGACTGCTCTGGTGCTCTATAGTACTCCAAGTCCATATCCATCAATCCTTCTGTATTTTCGATGAACTGCTGTTCAAAAATATAGCCTCGGTCTTGCTTATAGGTGTATCCATTGACCTCTCTATCTACCCATGGAATAAAAATATCGTTCACCAAAAAAGTAAAAACTAAGGGGTTTGCCAAATCTCTAGAAAAGTAGGCGTTGTATTTTGGATTGCTCAGACTATCTACTTTTCCGAGTTGTTTTTGGTAGTAGAGTTCACGATGTACCGCAGCTCCCCAGATTCCTCCTGACGCACCTGTAATAAGTGCCGTATGATTCATTAGCTTGCCGCCCAACTCTTCGTCGATTCTATTGAGCATGTGATGCGACCAAAGACTGGCACGGATACCTCCTCCACTGACGCAAACAATCACTAGCTTTGGTTTTTTTTTATTTACTAGTTTGTCCTTCCAGTTTTCTAAAATCGACTCTGTGTTTTTTATATCCTCTCGATACAACTTCCTAGAAAAAACACTATCCAATGTACCCAGATTGTACGCAACAGGTTTGGGAGCATAATCGACCCCAAAAGCTCTATTCTGATAAGAGAACCAGCCCATTCCCATCATCTGACTGACAATACCGAGGATTATTAGTAGAAATAAAATCCGCCATTCGGAAAGCCAATACGTAATCGCCCCTATCATGGTAGTCATGATAGAAAACAACAAAAATACAGAAGCAGCTGTAGGAATCCTAAAGTAAGGATATTCGACCAATGCCCCCATTAGTATCAGTAGCGTGATACTAATACTTTGTATAACAATAGCATTGGCGTGGTTTTGTCGGAATACTTTTTGGAGTAGTTTGTAATGGTAATGCTCTACATTGCGTACAATTTTCCACTCAAAAAATTCGGACAAATAGTAATCTACTCGCCACGCATTCTGATAAGGGTCATTTTTGGCAATTGCCAACTGTTTTGCCTTGCGGCGAACGACCAGCGATTTGAGGGCATTGTTGATTTTGAGCTTGTTGCTTTTACGATAAAAATCAATATCGGTATTGGTCCACCTAAAATAGAACATAGAGAGCAAAATCATGCTCAATGCGCCCAATACAAACCCTAAACAATAGAATACAATGCTGTACTCGGCTGCATACTCATTGTACCACTGGAAGTGGATAATCTTGCCCAAATAAAACACCACAAAGATAACTGGAATGATGAAATTATTGAAACTAAATTTAGCAAAAGGTTGATGTAGCGAAGCCAAAAAAGGGAAACGATAGCTATTGAGGATATAAATGCTGCTGTTCCATGCAATGAAAAAACTACCATAAGTAATTCCTATCAAATAAAAGCTCCAAAAATTAACCTTGCCCATATACTCAGGATCCAGAAAAAAATAATGTACCCCAAAGTAGGCTCCAAGATCGCCATTGACCATCAAAAAGAGCATTGCCCAAAGGCTCAAAATAAGTACATTGTGCTTGAGCTGCAACTTAACCAACTGCACAGGCAGCGTATAATAAATTCCGATTAACCTTTCTTTCATAATACCTAGCAATAACGACCAATATAGGTCAACAATAGTATCGCAACAAAAATTGAGCAAGGTTTGACTACTTACCTTCTCAAATTTAATGATTTATAATTTCTTTCTGTACTTTTTCGGCAGTTCCTCTTTCTATTCTCGTAGAATAACACCCAAGCAGCAATCAAAAGTACTACTTTGCTGCTAGATTTAGCGAATTGTTCGATAAGTGGGTTTGATGATTATTATGAGCAGATATTTGTCTAGCGGCAAAAATGGCACATAGCTTGTTTGTAGTACCTATGATACAGTAATAACAGATAGATTAGTCAATAATTTCGTTTAATATTGCTGTTGTTCGTTTTGATGGCTAACTTCCTATCGAATGCCGCAATTAATTTTTATTTTTGGTTCGGCTTCTTCTAGTATTAAGGCACGCTCTAAGAGCATGTCTAAGTAGGTGGACACAAATAATTCACTTAATTAAGATTATGAAGTTGGTTATCACCTGTTTTCACTAATAAAAAATACATACCATGAAACGCTACCTTTTTGTCTGTTTGTTGCTGTGCAGCAGTGCCTTGCTTTGGGCTCAAGAAGAAGACCCAGTTTACAATAACGAAGAATACAGCTTGGTAGATGATCATATCTTTAAACACCTTCATGATTTTTATGGCTATACGTTTGTGCCTGCTCAAGGCAAATTGCAGTTTGCACACTACCCCGACCCTGTGCCTGCTGGTTGGGTACGGTTTTATATTACCAAAAATCAAGTGACTATCTTGGAGCGTACAGAATATCGCCCTGGAGGCATTCAGGTACGTCCCAACCGAGAAAAAGAATACCAACTGCGTATTGTAGAAGTGGAAGACAGAGGCGTATCGGTCAAGTTTAAGCTAGTCGATTTGCAATACCCTGACTTGAATGGATTCTTAGAGCTGAACAAAGATGGTCTTGGGCGTGTGATTATGGCTAAATATTTTCCTGGTCCGGGCGAACCCGAACGTATTTATATTATGAAATATGCCAGTGAAGAACAACTCGCTGCCGACAAAGAATATTTCACGCACCAAGAAGATATTAAGACAAACGATATGGCTCCGTTTTGGGGCAAAACCATTTATCCCTTTTTGTCTTATGACAATTACTACGATTATAACAATATCAAGATCAATAGAATCCGTCCTGATGATGGTATCAATATCAACTTCTTTGAGAAGACAGTGATTGGCAAAAAAGACAAAGAAATAACAGTACAGTATATTTCGTTCGTAGAGAAAGGAGAAAAGAAAATGCAGCTCGTTTTCAAAGAAGCCAACGAAGTACTTGTCAATCATAGAGATGGCAACCGCAAGGCACTCGAACTGACTTGTATGGACGAAGTCACTAGAGAGCAATATTATATTATATTGCACCGTGGTGCACTGACCTACCTCAAATCTATGGAGGTCCAGCTCGTAAAAGGTAAAAATAGAAAAACAGTCTTCTATTATACACTCCGCCCTGGAGCAGGAACGCCTCTGCTAGCTGCCCCCAAAAAGGACGATAAAAAAGCAGCAAACGAAGACAAAAAAGAAGGTAAAGGACTCCTCCAAGGCATTTTTTCTAAGAACAAAGACAACAAAGAGGACGAAAAAGCGGTTGAAGAAGGCAACACATCAGAAGAAGGTACTACTTCTCAGCAGCCTGACTAATCAAAATAACTTCATAGAGTCGATACAAAATACATGAATATAAAAACAATAATTTTGCTCGCAATGCCCTTGTTTCTGATTGGAAACAAGGGCATTGCTCAATCCGATAGCCTATCTGATGAGACGATACTCGCATTGCCTACCACTAAACTAGGTTTCTTTGAGCGAGCGCCAACTTTCAATGCAACTCGTTTTTGGAGCCTGACGGCTACGGGTGCCGTTGGTTATACAGGCGTTACGCTAGGACTAGACCAAGCTTGGTATGCCAATTATCCACGTAGTCGATTTCATACCTTCGATGATTGGCACGGCTGGCGACAGATGGATAAATTTGGTCATGCCATGACTACTTATTTTGAAAGCAAATGGGCAGGACAACTCTACCAATGGGCTGGAGTTCCTCACCAAAAAGCGGCTTGGGTAGGTTTTGGTACTGGTATGTTATTTCAGACTACCCTAGAAATGCTTGATGGGTTTTCGACACAATGGGGTTTTTCGGCAGGCGACATGGTATTCAATTTGGGTGGTGCTAGTTTGTATTTGGGTCAAGAATTGCTCTGGAAAGAGCAGCGTATATTGCTCAAAATGTCTGCTCATCGCCCCAATTATAGCACTCAAAGCCTACAGGCGAGCAATAGCAATGCGACTACGAGCCTTTCGGCACGAGCCAATAATTTATTTGGCAGTAGCCCAGCAGAATTATTATTCAAAGAATACAACGGGCAGACAATTTGGCTGTCTGTCAATATCGCTTCTTTCCTCCGAAGTCCTCCACACAACTTCCCTCCCAAGTGGGTTAATGTAGCCGTAGGTTATGGCATAGAGAATGTCTATGGTGCGGAGCGCAATAGCTGGACAGATGATGCGGGCAATCATTTCGAGGCTCCTGTGGGGCTAACACGGCACAGCCAGTTCTACCTCTCCTTGGATATAGATTTCGAGCGGATTCCCACCAAACACAAATGGCTCAAAACGGTGTTTAGTATCCTCAATATATTCAAGATACCCTTTCCTGCACTAGAAGTCAATACCCTTGGTCAGATACAATTCCACCCTTTTTATTTTTGATACTAGAAATTATACCTTAAATGGCTTGACAGCGATTATTGACGACTTTCTAAATAACTTCATTTCATAAAAGAAGCAGCCTTATTTCTCCTGAAATAAGGCTGCTTTTCATTTATTTTGTTTGACGAATATATTATATCGTCATAATATCTTTCTCTTTTACTTCCATGAGGCGTTCGACCTCAGCGGTGTATTTGTCAGTTAGTTTTTGAGCTTGGTCTTCGGCACGTTTACCCGAATCTTCAGGATAGCCATCTTTTACGGCTTTTTTGATTTCGTTCATAATATCTTTACGAGCAGAGCGAATACTAACCTTTGCGTTTTCGACTAATGCCAATGCTTGTTTGATCAGGTCTTTTCTGCGTTCTTCTGTTACGATAGGCAAAACAATACGGATAACTTCTCCGTCGTTTTGAGGCGTTACACCTAAGTTTGCTTGAAAAATAGCCTGTTCGATAGGTTGCAGCATTGCTTTTTCCCAAGGCGTAATCGCCAATGTACGACCATCGGTGGCCTTCACATTAGCCACTTGTGCTACTGGAGTAGGCGAGCCATAATAATCTACTTTGAGACCACCCAGCATAGAAGGCGAAGCCTTCCCAGAACGAATGGTGGTTAACCCTTTGCGAAAGTGCTCAATTGAGTCTTGCATACTTTCTGCTGCAGTTTCTAGATACAGCTGTATTTCTTCTTCCATAATCTTTTTATTTATTATAACAACTTCATTAGTAAGGTCTATCAATAAAGCATTTTTTTGCTAGAAAGCAAATTTTATCTCTTCAAAATATTTGATTATTTCACTAACGTCCCCACTTGTTCGCCTTGAATAATGCGAGTTAAGTTCTTTGCTTTGCCAATATCAAATACAATAATTGGCATATCATTTTCACGACACATCGTGAATGCGGTCATATCCATAATATTCAATCCTGAGCGAATTACCTCGTTGAACGATACATTATCGTACTTGGTAGCAAGCGGATCTTTCTCTGGGTCAGCGGTATAAACGCCGTCCACTCTTGTTCCTTTGAGTATTACGTCTGCTCCGATCTCGCTGGCACGAAGTGCCGCTGCCGAATCTGTCGTAAAATAAGGGTTGCCAGTACCAGCCGACAAAATAACCACACGACCTTTCTCCAAGTGTGCAATAGCTCTTCTGCGGATATAAGGCTCTGCGATTTTGTCGATAGGAATAGCCGTCATTAGTCTAGTATAAATGCCGTTTTTTTCTAAAGCACTCTGCAATGCCAACCCGTTGATAACGGTCGCCAACATACCCATATAGTCCCCTTGCACCCGTTCTATATTGGAAGCTTCTGCTTGTAGTCCTCTAAATATATTGCCACCACCTATCACGATAGCGACCTCTACTCCCATCTTGAGAATAGCTTTGATTTCGTCTGCATAATGTTTGAGCATATCCGGTGATATACCATAATCTTTATCTCCCATAAGCGATTCACCGCTTAGTTTGAGTAATACTCTTTTGTAATGCACAGCCATTAGTTTAGTAAAGTGTTTGTCTAAAAATATTTGTTACTAGGGGGTGTTGTATTTCAATTCTAACTCAAAATTAAAATTTCTATTCAATTCTAACTCAAAAAATAAAACAAAGTTGTTTAAAAAAAGACATAAAAAAAGCGTTCTAAAAAATTAGAACGCTTTTTTGTAGTATTTACTACTAACCCAAAGTTACGTGTTTGAAATCCGTAACGTTCAAGCCTTTCTCCAATTGTTGGATATATTGCTTAACCGTTTCTTTTTTCTCTGCTTTAACGTACTCTTGATTGAGCAATGTATTTTCTCTGTAGAATTTACCCAATTTACCTTGAGCAATTTTTTCTAACATAGCTTCTGGTTTGCCATCGTTACGAGCTTGCTCCATTCCGATTTCAATTTCTCTTTCGATAACTGAAGCATCAACACCGTCTTTATCTACAGCTACAGGACTCATAGCAGCTACTTGCATAGCTACGTTTTTGCCTACTTCCTCTAGACCATCTACAGCTTTGTTGAAGCCAACAATAACACCAGCTTTGTATCCAGCGTGGATATAAGCTACTACTTGTTCAGCAGTTAAGCGTTCGTAAGAAGATACTTCAATTTTCTCAGCAATAACACCTGTTTTCTCTACCATTTTCTCAGCGATAGTTTCACCGTCAAATGCGAGTGCCAAAACCCCTGCTTTGTCAGCAGGAAAAGCAGCTATTACTGTTTCTGCTACAGTAGTAGCAAATTTTATGAAGTCTTCGTTTTTAGCTACAAAATCAGTTTCGCAACCAATACGAATAACGATACCTTTAGTATTGTCGTCAGAAGTCAATGCTACTACTACGCCTTCTTTAGCATCACGATCCGCACGCTTTTCGGTCAATTTTTGACCTTTTTTGCGTAGGTAATCGATAGCAGCTTCCAGCTCGCCATTCGCTTCAACCAATGCTTTTTTACAATCCATCATACCTGCGCCCGTTTGGTCACGCAAGGCTTTTACATCTTTGGCAGAAATTTTAACAGTAGACATAATAGTTATTATGATTAGGTAAGAAATTGTACAAAATAACAATCTTGGACAACTCCCTATGTGTTATAAATTAGAATTTAGGCTCCTTCTTGAGTAGCTGTTTTAGCTTCTCTGTTATCTTTTTCGTCTTTCGCTTTATTACGCTCTTCCAGACCTTCGCGGATAGCTTCTGTCAAGTAGTTGATAATAAGAGAGATTGATTTAGAAGCATCATCGTTAGCAGGAATAGCGAAATCTACTTTAGTAGGATCAGAATTCGTATCTACGATACCGATTGTTTTTAGGTTCAAGCGAGTTGCCTCAGCTACTGCCAAGTGTTCTCTGCTAATATCCAAAATCAACAAGGCATTTGGCAAGCGGTTAAGCTGTGCGATACCACCAAATACACGATCCAATTTAGAGTGACTACGCTCCATCATTAGACGTTCTTTTTTAGTGATGTTCTCTAGTGTTGTATCATTCAACATACTCTGTGTCTTCTGCATCTTGCGGATAGACTGACGAATAGTAGAGAAATTGGTCAACATACCTCCCAACCAACGGTCAGAAACGTAAGGCATGTTTACACTTTTAGCAGCTTCTGCTACGATAGCACAACCTTGCTTCTTGGTGCCTACAAACAAGATTTTCTTGCCTGACTTTGCCATTTGACGTAGTACTTTGCCAGCCTCTTCGAGTGACTCACGAGTACGGTTCAAGTCAATAACATGGATACCTTTACGTTCCATGAAAATATAAGGACTCATCTTCGGATTCCACTTTCTTTTCATGTGTCCGAAGTGACACCCTGCATCCAACAATTCTTTATGAGATGGAGTTTGCATAATATATATTAATTTAAAAGTATTTAATGTAAAACAGTATCCTGTGTATAGCTATGGTTAAGCCGCATAAGGATACCAATAAAAAAAGGGCAAAAAATTAACGCTTGCTAAACTGGAAGCTTTTACGTGCTTTAGGTTTACCATATTTTTTACGCTCAACAGAACGAGGATCACGCATAAGCATTTTCTCTGCTTTAAGTGGCTCTCTGAATTCTTCGTTGATTTTGCAAAGTGCGCGTGCAATACCCAAGCGAACTGCTTCTGCTTGACCTTTGACGCCACCGCCTTTTACATTAACTTTAATATCGTAGATACTTTGCACTTCTACTAAATTTAGAGGCTCTACGACTTTACCTTGTATGTGCAGTACGGGGAAGTAATCCTTGTAATCTTTACCGTTAACTTGGATTTTGCCTTCGCCTTGTCTTACATAGACACGAGCAACAGCAGCTTTTCTTCTTCCTAGACCATTTATCATTTCCATAATCTATATTCTTTTACTTAAGCTCTAAATTAGAAGGTTTTTGAGCAGCATGAGGATGCTCAGCACCTGCATAAACAAATAGTTTCTTGTACATTGCTCTACCCAATTTTGTTTTAGGCAACATTCCTTTTACCGCTATTTCGATCAAGCGAGTAGGATGGCTGTCCATAATTTGTTGAGCAGTCTTTGATTTCTGACCACCTGGGTAACCAGAGTGTCTCAAGTAAACTTTCTTTTTCATTTTGTCCCCTGTCAAGCGAACTTTGTCTGCGTTGATGACAATCACGTTGTCTCCACAATCTACATGAGGAGTAAAACATGTCTTGTTCTTGCCACGCAATACTAGAGCAACATGAGAAGCTAGACGTCCCAATGTTTGCCCTTCTGCATCTACTACCAACCAATCACGGCTAACAGTTTCTTTCTTTGCAGATTGTGTTTTATAACTTAATGTATTCACAATTCTATACGATTAATTATTTTAAATAAATTTCTTTTACCTTGTGCTTAGTCGTTGGCTGACATGTTCTGTCGGACAATTCCTTCAAGACGGACAATAGTCTAAAACCATGTTCCGTAAGCGTTTGCAAAAGTACAACCTACATTTTTAATAAAAAAGCATTTTTAGCTTTATTTTCCATATTCATTTCATAACTCATTGAAAATCAATAAAAATATCGCAATTAATTTTTTATAAAGTGTATTTTTTATGCTTTTTTTAAGATAATCAGCCGTTATTTTCTGTTTGCTTATTGCAATATGGCATAGATTAAGCATATCTATTCATACCCCCATTACTTTTGGAGTAGCATTCCACCATAATCAAAACAAACAACATGACTTACAAAATAATATTAGCGGCACTATTGGCTTTGGTTACTTTTGGTCAAGCTTCCGCTCAACAGAAAGATACGCTGATACGAGATGGGGAAGAATATTTTGGCACTACTATGATTGATGGACAAGTAATAAAAGTACTCATCATTGATGGCGATACCCTTCCCGTTATCGATTTGCAAGATATGCAAATCACTCGCAAGAAGAATTTTGCCAATCGGGACGAACGCAAACGCTATCACCAATGGCGCAAATATGCCGCTAAGGTTTACCCTTATGCCGCTGAGGCAATCCGCTTGTATCGTGAGATGGAAGAAGAAACTGCCGACCTCAAAAAAGGAAAACGCAAAAAATATGGTCGTAACAAGGAAAAAGAATTGCGCCCGCAATATCAAGACGAAATCAAAAAATTGACCAAAACACAAGGATTTATCTTGATAAAAATGGTGGAGCGTGAATTGGATATGCCGTTTTATGATGTGATCCGAACCATAGAAGGCAACTGGAAAGCGATGGGCTGGCAAACCATGGGCAAACTCTACGGCTATAATCTCAAAACAGGGTACGACCCAGAAAACGACCCTTTGCTAGAAGCTATCCTCAATGATTTGAATATCAGTTATGGCGACAAAAATAGTAAAGTATCGTTGGACGAGGACGAAAAATAATCTCCTCCTCACCAACCCCAAAAATGCCCTATTGTAGTACTACAATAGGGCATTTTTTTTTAGTATTAGTGCTTATTATAGTTCGTGTATCCAAGTTGCGATGAGCTCCAGCACTTCTGGCGATATTGTTTCTTCTATCTTTAGGTAGTCGTCTATCGCTCCACTTTCCGAATGTTGCAATAAGTGATTGTGATTGAGCAATAGCTTAATTGTAAGCGGCGTGTTTTTCGAGACCTGCTGCTCTATCGCCTTCAAGTTAATCTCACCTGCTACCTGCAAATCCTTATCGCCGTTGATAGCCAAGATGGGCGATTTTATTTTGCTCAAATTAGTCGCTGGGTCATACTCCAAATAATAACGCATCCAAGGACTCACAAACGAAGGAAAACTTTGCATCAAACTGGCAGGCTCTAGCCCCAACAGTTTCTTGTCGGCAGCACTCATCTTGTTGAGGTCTTCTTCTATTATAGGCAATAAATCACCTGCTTGCAATGCTTGTTTATCATCTTTGATAATCGCCTCAAACAGTTGTTCGTTCATTCGGACTCTAGTCTGAATCAATTCCTTGTCTACTCCTTCTTGTTGGAGTATATCTTCTAGCTGTTGCAATAAAATAGCCTTGCCCGAAACGCCTTGTGCAGCCAATAGCACAACAAAATCTATTTTCTTTTTTTGCTGTGCGGCTACTATTTGAGCGATAGCACCGCCCTCGCTGTGTCCGATGAGTCCTATTTGGTATTTGTCTATGCGAGGGTGCTTCTGCAAGTACTGCAACGCTGCGGTTACATCAGTCGCAAAATCGGCTGTGGTCGCTTTCGCAAAATCGCCTTTCGACTGCCCCACGCCCCTATCATCAAAACGCAATACGGCTATGCCTTGACTCGTCAAGTAATCAGCGATTACCCAAAAGGGTTTATGTTTCAGCAAGGCACTATTTCTATCCTGCGCTCCTGAGCCAGAAATCAAAATAGCGACAGGATATTTGTCCTTGCCTTTCGGAATCGTCAATGTTCCTGCTAGCTTTATATTTGCAGTTTTATTGAGATATTGCACTTCTTCTATATCATAATCGAAGGGTGCTTGAGGAGTTTGAGGACGAGCGTAAGGCGTAGTTTTTCTTCTATATAATGGTAATGTAAAAGCTCCTCCTCCTTGCGCCCATACTCCTTTCAGTGTACTCAAATAAGGCGACAACTTGCCTTTATACTGTAGATTTCCTTGCTTGAAATCAATTGTAATTTCATTGCTATCGACGGTCACTTCGTCCATTTGCAAATCGTATTGCATTTGGCTTGGCACATCGAGTGTCGCCGTTAGTTGACCATCTTGTTGAGGAGCTATATTAAAGAAGACGGTTATTTTTTGTCCTCTTACTTTGAGTTCGCCCTCCCAAGTCCCAATCATATCTGAGGCTTGAGCAAATAAAAAGCAGGGTGATAAATTTATTAGTACATATATTAGATAACGAATCATAGTGGAATTAAATTGAGATGAAAATTATAAAATAATTATTGTTATTCTTAGATCTAAATACTAAGAGTATGTCTAAGAATAACCATTATTTCATTCACGCACAGCTGTTTTCAAAAAAAATAGTGCTAATGAACATTAAATGTTCGTTAGCACTATTCAAGCTATTGCATCAACCTAATTACTTATTGAGGCAATGTAGCCAACATAGCTGCATAAGCTCCATTGTCCCCTGTATCGTGATACAACGCAGTAGAACAACCATAAGAAGTTGCTCTTTCGTTAATCTTTTTGATGCGGTTGTCTGGGCTAGGGTGCGTACTCAAGAAAGCAGGCGTACCACTACTTTGCCCCTGTGCTTCTAGCTTCTCAAAAAATCCTGCTGCTCCATTACAAGCATACTTAGTAGATTGCAAATAATCAACAGAATGCTCATCTGAGTCGGTCTCAAAACTACGGCTAAAGCTCAATGTAGTCAAACCTGCTGCAATCGTTGTCAATTGTCCAGGATCGCCTCCACTGGCTACACCTACCAATGTCTCCAAGCCATATTGGTTTGTCATTTGAGCAGTAGAATGTCTTTGATCAGCATGAGCAATTTCGTGTGCCAATACACCTGCCAAGTGATCTACTTTATCCAAGTATTTCATCAAGCCTGTATAGACATAAATATATCCACCAGGTGCTGCGAAAGCATTGAGTGTATTATCATCTTGGATAATTTTCAATTGCCAAACGAAATCATCTTTAAATTTGACTTCTGGAGAAGATAAAATTTCATTTTTCATATCTTCCATGTACGCATAAGCCACAGGATAAGCAGACTCGGACAGTACAGGATAAGTAGTAGGGTCGCCAGCTATTTCTAGTGCTAGTTGAGCCCCTAGCTCTTTGTCTTGATCTACTGTGAACACATTTGGTGGACGGTCACAAGCAGATTGTAGTATAGATACTGATAACAAAAGCAGTAGCAAACCTTGCAGATTTTTCATATTGTATTCAATTTTTGTATTTCTTATTAATAATATTTGGACGGTTGTTTTTTTGCCTAACAACCAATAGGTAGTGCTGTGTTCAAAAAAAGCACCAAAAAAAATATTTTTATAAAAGTTGTTCTATTCAACAGCATTACAACTCAATTCCTGCTTAAATCACTGTTTTTTTCGAGTAACTACTTGCGACTCAATGCTTTTTGGGTAGCCGCTACTACATCTTTGGTATCTAAGCCATACTTGGCAATCAAGTCAGGAACTTTCCCACTTTCGCCAAACGTATCGTTGACGGCAACAAATTCCATTACCGTTGGGTTGTTTTGTGCCAATACTCTTGCGATGCTTTCGCCCAATCCGCCAATAATATTATGCTCTTCGGCTACGACTACGCATTTTGTTTTTTTGGCGGAAGCCAATACCGCCTCTACATCAAGTGGCTTGATGGTATGGATATTAATCAACTCCACGCTCAATCCTTCTGCCTCTAGTTCCTTAGCAGCTTCTACGGCTTTCCAGACCAAGTGTCCCGTAGCAAAAATCGTTACATCGGTTCCCTCACAAAGAGTCAAGGCTTTGCCAATCTCAAAAGGCATATCTTCAGTAAACATGGGCCAGCTTGGGCGACCAAAACGCAAATAAACAGGCCCTTCGTGTTTGGCAATCGCTATTGTCGCTACTTTGGTTTGGTTATAATCACAAGGATTGATAACGGTCATACCGGGTAGCATTTTCATCATACCAATATCCTCTAGCGTTTGGTGGGTAGCACCATCTTCGCCAAGTGTGAGCCCAGCGTGCGAAGCACAAATCTTAACATTTTTGTCGGAATAAGCAATCGACTGACGTACTTGGTCATAGACACGAGCGGTAGCGAAGTTGGCAAATGTTCCCGTGAAAGGAATTTTGCCTGCAGTAGCTAATCCTGCCGCTAAGCCCATCATATTTGCCTCCGCAATACCCACCTGCACAAAACGTTCAGGATAGTCATCAATAAAATCCTGCATCTTGAGCGAACCAACCAAATCAGCACAAAGTGCTACGACTCTATCATCGGCTTTTCCTGCTGCATACAGTCCGTCGCCAAACCCATCTCTAGTAGCTTTTTTGCCACTACTTTTTATATCTTTTAGTTTCATTGTTGTTATTTAGATTGCTAGACTGCTAGATACTAGACTGCTAGATTTTTATAAATTAGTCTACTCCTAATAATCGCCCAATGTTTCTTCCAATTGTCCAAGTGCATCAGCCAATTGTTCATCGCTAGGAGCTTTGCCGTGCCACTTGTGGCTACCCATCATAAAGTCAACCCCTGCACCCATTTCGGTACGCATCAGAATAACGACAGGCTTACCTTTGCCTGTTTTGGCTTTGGCGGCATCTAGTCCATCAACTACGGCTTGCATATCGTTGCCGTCCATGATCAGTACTTCCCAACCAAAGGCTTTCCATTTGGCTTCGAGGTCGCCCAATGCTAGTACATCGTCATTAGAACCATCTATTTGTTGACCATTCCAGTCCACTGTGACAATGAAGTTATCAACTTTGTTGTGAGCAGCAAAAAGCACTGCTTCCCAAATTTGTCCTTCCTGTAGTTCGCCGTCGCCTGTTAGGGCATAGACCAATTTGTCATCTTTATCCATTTTTTTGGCTAGTGCCAATCCACAAGCGACCGAAAGTCCTTGCCCTAGTGAGCCTGATGCTACTCGTATGCCGGGGAGTCCTTCATGTGTAGCAGGGTGTCCTTGTAGCCTAGAGTTCAATTGACGGAAAGTCGCTAACTCTGCTTTAGGAAAATATCCTGCATGTGCTAAAGTGCTGTACCAAACAGGAGAAATGTGTCCGTTGGACAGAAAAAATACGTCCTCGCCTTTGCCTTCCATCTTGAAGCTGTTGTCGTGCTTCATGGCGTGGTGATAAAGTGCGGTTAGGAAATCGGCACAGCCCAATGAGCCACCAGGGTGCCCACTCTGACAATCGTGTACCATACGGACAATATCACGTCGTACTTGGCTCGCTATTTTCTTAAGTTGTTGAATATCACTCATTATTTATTATATTTAACTAAAAATCGAATATTATTAGAGATTGTTTTAAAATCAATCTTCAAGATAAAAATTTTAATCTAGTTGATTGCGAAAAAATACCACATTTTATTATTGCTTCGTGTATTAAACCAAGATTAGCGCATCTCCGCCAGACCATAAACGACGACTCCGTCGATTGCCTACTACTTTAAGCAGCTACTCAAAATGATACGCTCTATAAACTACAAATAGGCTCTATTTCGATGTAAAAATACTACATTTATATTGCACGCAAAAAAATTAAAAAAAAATATTTCTAACCAAAAAAATTAAACTATTGTTTCTATATTTATATCAGCTCTAATTGAATATTTCTATACAAAAAACATATCTCATGAAACTTGACGAAAAAAAATTGAAAGGTAACACCTTTAGTATTTCTGGATTCAGCAAAAAATTCCGCATTGCCAAATCAAAATCGACTGTAAAAGGTACGCTCGAAGCAAGTGGAGCCACAGTAGATAAAAAAGGCGGCAAATGCTTGATTGGGCGAGAAACCGAAAACTTTATGACGGCATTTACCAATGCTGATTATGTCTTTGAAGGAGAATTAGAAGACCGTAGCTACCAAGATAATTTCCAATATTTTAAGGATATTGACTTGAAGTTTTATGATATGATGCGAAAACTATTGGCGACCGATAATATCCGTTTCAGTTTTATTAGAATAGGTGTGCCTGTCACTGAGGCAGAATTTGAAAAGCTCGAAAAGAAACTTAAACGACCTATTCCTGCCGCTGTTAAGGAATTTTATAGCATTTTTGGAGAGATTAGAGTGCTTTGGGATTCTAGGAATCCGTACAAAAAAACAGGCGTAACGGCTGGAAGTAAAAGTTGGAGCTTAGATTATCATGATAATCATACGGGAGCATTTCAGATATTGCCACTCAAAACTGTGCTTTTTGAGAAATGGGATAAAGAAGAATATTGTTTTGATGTAGGTACAGACCTAAAAATATTTGACCCTTCTTCGGATTATCACATGGTAGCTCTCGATATTACGAGCGAAGGCAATCCGATGGTTTATCGTGGCGAAGATCATGGTGTTCAGTTTAGAGAATCGGCTCCTTTTTCGTTCACCGATTATATCAATCTGACGATTGGACTGTATGGCACGAGGGAGCGTTTTAGCTACTTCCAAATGACAGATTTCAATAGTGCTCACAACAAATCGGAAGCAGAAATAAAAGCTGCGATTACTGGCAAAGCTGCGGTTGACATCAATAATGACGCTTACTTATTGCCTGCTATCAAGGAGATAACGACAGTAGTAGATGCCGCTATCGAGCAAGGCGATTATGACGCAGCACTCAATAAAGTACTGGATTTGCATAATCTACGATATTCTTTATTCATTGACTACAAAATAGACCTAGCGAGGCTGAAAGGCGAAGCGGCTGATTTTGCCAAAAGTATCTTTTATTATGCCAAAGACGCAGGATTTGATTGGGAGGCGTACGAAAAAGAACATGCACAAAATTCTATATTTGAGGATAAAGAATATCTCAAAGCCAAGAAAAAATATTTAAAATCAATAGCTTAGTATTAGTATTAGTATTAGTATTAGAGGTTGTTAATCGACACAAAGCACTAAAAAAAAGAACCGCTAACCAAAATTTGGTTAGCGGTCTTTTCAATCTACTTACAACTGTACAAAAACCCTATTATTTACTTCTTTACAATTCGTTTGGTTACGATTTGATTTTCGGTACGTAGTACTAGTAGGTACATTGCCGAAGGCAATTCTGTCGTACTAACTTGTTCGATATATGCTCCTGCTTGTTGTGTCTGTCCGCTCGTGTAGCGTTTGACAACTTGCCCTAAAGCATTCTGTATTTCTATGGTTACTTTTTCTTGCTGCTCCAATGTGTACTGGAGAGTAATTTGGTTGCCAAATGGATTTGGCATCACGTTCATATCCAATTTGCTATTGTCCAAATTGACCGTGTTAGTAATGGTACCGATGGTACTCACGGGCGTATTGGTAATAATTGGAAGGTTGAAATCAAAATAGATGGCTGCTGTATTTTCTATTTCAGTGCCTATTGGCAAATTCGGCAAACGGTTAATATCGAACTTAACAAATCCCATACTGGCTTTGAAATCAGCACTCGAATCTGGTAAGTAAATATTATTGAAAGTAGCAACTAAGACATTGCCATCTTCTATCCTCATTTCTACATCGTGTCTCGTAGATACGTTGCGAATAGAAGTCGGAATCAAATTAGCATCAAGTGTATCTCTAATGATGACAAATTGTGCTGGTGCCGTTCCTGTATTCTGAAATCTAATGGTATATTCCAACTCTTCTTCGTTTTGATAAATTTCTCCACCGTCCCAAGCATTGCCTGTATGGTACAAATCTACTTGTTTGTCATTGGGGTCATATGACCCAACTACGATAGTAGCCTCTCCATCTGTATTATCGCTAGGCTTAGCATCACCTAAAGTAGGAGAAACAACTGCCGTACCTGCTAGATTGGTTCCTAGTGCGGTAGTAGCTGGCACTCTAAAATCAACCTCCAACCATCTACACTCAGAAGGAAGTAAGTTGCTGAATGTCCAGTTGAAGGTGTGTCCAGCAATATTGTGGAAAGTAAGCAAAGAACCTCGTCCTGTGATAGACTGGAAGCCTAACAATGGATTATAAGTATATTCTACAATACCGTTCTGAATGGTGTTTCCAACATTGCAATATTCAATACGATTGAGATAAACAAATCCTGGAGTAGCATTACTAACATCAAAAAGGTTTATTTTCAAATCTTGGAAAGGTGGATTCGTTACATAAAAATTATTGTTGTAACTGCTTGCTGTGGTGGTGATAGTATTGGTAGCAGGACACACATGGACAGTATTCAATGAAAGATTAGGAACTAACTCAACCGTATAAGTGGTAGGATTAGCTACTGCAAAGCTGTATTCCCCCTTGCTGTTTGTCAACTCAATATGATTACCCGGCATCAAGCGAACCATTCTGTTAGATAATTCCAATGCACCACTAGAAGTACAAGTATTGGTGCTAGTTACATCATAAACCGTTCCTCTAATATAGTAAATCCGAGAACCACCATTACCTACAATATCGTAAAGTCGAGTATGCGTACAACCACTTGGCTCGGTGATCGTTACTTGGTAACGTCCACTATTCAATCCTGTCAAATCTTGGGTAGTTGCTCCGTTGCTCCACGCATACGATACGCCTGCATTGTTGCTGACCGTTACATCAATTGCTCCAGACAAAGGAGTCCCATTAAGTTGTGTCACCACAGCCGAAATAATAAAGTTTACTTGTCCGCCTACGTTGATAGAATCAACCACCTTGGTACAACCTGCATTATCGGTGATGTACGCCGTATATTGCCCTGGATATATTCCAATCATGTTGGGTGTATTGGCAGTGACGTGCGACCAATTGTAGCTGAATGGTGCTGTTCCTCCTGTTACATTTAGTTGTACTTCTCCATTTTTGCCACCACAAGTAGCATCAGTAACCGTAGGTGCAGCATTGATAACAGGCGAATTAGGTGCCATCATAATAGTATCATGCATACAACCATTCGCATCGGTAATGGTCACGCCATAATTGGCACCTGCTGTGATATTGGTCAAAAATTGTCCTGCATCACCTGTACTCCACAAGTAAGTAAATGGAGCTGCTCCACCACTAGGTATAGCCGTAGCCAAGGTAGGTACACAAGGGTCATCAAATTGTATCCCTGATTGTACATAACCTTGATCCTGTATCGTTATCGTATCTATTATATTACAACTACCATTGGTGACTGTCACATAATAATCTCCTGCTACCAGTCCTGTTACATGACTAGTGCTAGCACCATGGCTCCAAGTATAAACTGGATTGGTCATTCCGTAGTCACGAACGGTGATTGTTCCGTTGCCTAGACCACAACCTGCATCGATTGACTCGATAATTATAAATTCGCCAACAGCAAAACTGTCTATACGAGAACAACCACTAGAAGTATAAGAAGTCAGAACATGAAATCCTGCATAAATATTGTTAATATCTGCGGTGGTAGCACCTGTAGGGTGCCAAGAAAAGCCACTAAATTGACTAGAAGCAGTAATATCAATAGCTCCATCATTATTACCACAAGTAGCATCGGTTACTACTCCTGTAATCGTACCACCTGTCTGATTAACAGTCACTGAATCTTTAGCTACACAACCGCTGCCATCGGTTACGGTTACAACATAGGTAGCTGCTACACTAGGTGATATATTAATACGAGCAGTAGTGGCCCCTGTATTCCACAAATAAGTATTTTGGTCAGCATTAAAGGTCGAGTAACTACCACCAGAAGTCCTAGTATTGATAGCTTCGTTGGTACAATCTCCTGTAGTATCTGTTACTAAATAAACATTCAAAATATTATATCTCCCAGTATCAACGGTATACGAACCTGTCACTGTACAGTTAGTCCCAGTCACCGTTACGTTATAAACACCACTTAGCAATCCAGAAATAGTAGCCGTAGTCGCTCCTGTACTCCACAAGTAGGTAGGGTTGCTAATGCCTGAAGGAGTAAGTGCTATAGAGCCACTATTTATACTTCCACAAGAATTACTATTGACCAAATAGTCCACGTGTGGACCTGGGATAATTACCTTTTCCCACTGTGAGTAAAAACAACTTGAAGATAGGCGCACATAATATACGCCAGCAGCTAGATTTGTTCTATCTTCTCGACGGCTACCATCACTCCACTGATAATATGAGCCAATAGAATCGACTCCCGCAAAGGTGATATCAACCGTACCATCGTTATTACCACAAGTAGCGGGGGTTGCTATATAAGAAAATTGATTGGCTGAAGGATTGTATGACTGTGCTGTTACTGTAAAGGTAGTAGTGCCCACACAACCATTTCCTGAAGTAACCGTTAATCCATACTGCCCTGGTACTGGATTAGAAAGTTTGTTTTGTGTACTACCGTTACTCCACTGATAAGTGACTGGATACACCACATTATTCGGTAGCTGTGGTCGATAGTCGTTGCCACAGTAGTCTTTACGCACATTGAACTGCATTCCTGCGGGGGAAGGCGACAAATAAAAACTATCGACATACACACAAGTGGTCGGGTCGGTTACCGTGACGCTATAATTGCCATCGGTTATATTACTAATTTGGCGAGTAGTAGCTCCAGTACTCCATAAGTAGGTCGCGGCTGCATAATAGGTTGTTTGGCTCATGCCCAATGAACCCGTAGGTGTTCCTGGACAATGTGGATAACTGTTCGCATTGGCAGTTATCGAATAACTATTCGGACACTGCCCAAAAGCACTATAGCTTAGCAGTAGCCCCAAAAAAATAAGTATGTTTTTCATAGGTTTATATGATTAGGATTGAAGAATAATTTTTTATTACGCTACAAGGATAAGGACATTGCAGTAGCTAAAAAAATACTTTAAAAGCTTATTATTTCAACCATTAAAATTATACAAATACAAAAAACACTACAAAACAAATACTTACAGCTCCAAAAACAAGAAAAAGGTTTACTGAAATATATTCAGTAAACCTTTTTTAATAAATTTATTTCCTTCTCGGAAGGAAAGTATTCTTCTTACATTTTCTTACTTGTCTTGATACCACAACCAAATGCCTTGGTGCTACTTGGATTAGGCATCTCCCCTTTAGTGACTGCTATCATCGCATTATCCAAGTATTTTTCAGTTACGTCTTCTTCGTCTTTGCTATCATCAATAGCACCAATATAAACAACCTCGTTTCCTTTGTCTGTTTTTTTCATTACATAGACATGAGGTGTTTTTTCGGCACCATATTCAGGATAAACAGTTTGACCTTCATCAAAGATATAAGGGAAAGTGAATCCTTTTTCTTTGGCTCTTTCTTGCATTTCTGGATAACCATCAGATGGTGCTTCCGCAGGATCGTTCGGGTTGATAGCAATAACAGGATAACCCAATGCTTTGTATTTCTTGTCTAGTGCTATAATTCTATCTTCGTAGGCAATAGAATAAGGACAGTGATTGCAAGTAAAAATAACAATAGCTCCTTTGGCATCAGTCATACCAGCCATTGATACCATCTTACCATCTACATTTTTGAGGCTAAAATCAGTAGCGTAGTCGCCTACTTTGTAGCCTTTTGTTTCTTCTACTTTTTCTTCTTCTACAACAGTCTCCGTTGTTTCTTCTTTTTGGTCATCAGTTGTAGCAGTTGGCTTGTCGTCGTTGCAGGCTACTAATAACCCCACGGTGCATAATACGAGCAAAATATTCGTTAGTGTCTTCATAATTGATAATAGATAATTGATTAATTAAAATGTGTTAGAAATGCTTTTTCGAGTTCGGCATAATCAAAAGATTGTGCATAAAAATGGCTACCTTCTTGATTATAGATGAGTGTAGCGGGGATTGCACCCGACCAGCTTGGGTCTATTTGGTCAATCCAGTCATTCATACCCTTTTGTTGCAACAACAGTACTTCTCCACGAAGCTCATTTGCTGCCAAAAAGGGCGTTAATTTTTCTTCTATTTTTTTCTCAAAATCTAGGCTCACAAAGATAAAGCGCACTTTTTTGCCTTCATATTTTTTTGCCAATTGATTGAAATAAGGCAACTCGGCGACACAAGGACTACACCAAGTAGCCCAAAAATTGACGACGTAAGTCGTGTCATTTTTTGCGTCCATGAAGGGCTTGAAATGTTCAAAATCGTAGATGGGCACGCCTCCTTTGGTCGCAACAGGAGCTCGGTCGATAGCCGTTGGTAGGCTGTCAATGGTCGTCGTAACCGTGTTACCAGGGGCATTGTTTGTACCTTCAGAGATAGTTGGAGTATCACAGCTAATCAAGATACAACTGAATAAAAATAAGTAAAATAGACTTCGGTACCACATAGTTTTTTTGTTTGTTATTGCCACCAATCGAGAACAACCAAAAAGTTATTGCCCCGATTCATTTAGTGATGTTGCTTAATAAACAGCAATACTTCAGAATCGTTTTCGAGCATGGGTGCTATTTCAAAAAAATGATCTATCATGTTCTCATCTTCTTTCAATATATTGCCCAGTACTACAAACCCTGCTTTACGATTGCCTGACTCTATCAATATAGCAGCCTGTACACAATCTAGTATTAAATCTTGCGTATATTGACGAGCTTCCGTGAGCATTTCCAATGCCACCTCATAAGCTTCTTCATCTATCAAAAATTCGATGTAGTGAATCCATACAATCGCTTCTGCTGGGGCTGTCTCTATGGCTTTTTGGTAATATTTCTGAGCCATTGGGCTATTTCCATTGGCATCATAAGCATCTGCCAAAGCCAAAGAAAACTGTTCGTTTTTGTTGTCTGCTTCGTAGGCTTGTTTGTAGGCTACTATTGCCTCTTTCCATTGTTGTTCGGCAACATAACAATTGCCCAAATGGTAATGTACATCACCACCTAGATTGTCAATTTGAAGTGCCTTATGATAGAAGTTTTTTGACTCTTCATATTTTTCTTTCCACTCATAACACCGCCCTAAACGAAACCAAATTTCGGCATCTGGCTCAAAAAGTGATTTGTATTCTTCTAGGTATCGCAATGCCTCATTGCAGCGCTCTAGCTCTAGCAGTGTGACTATATAATCGTGGTAAGCAGGCTCAAACTGTTCGTTGATTGTTATCGAAAAATCGAAAGCTTCGGCTGCTTTTTCCTTAAGTCCTACGGCATTGTAACTCAAGCCCAAGTTGTACCAAGCCCAATAAGAATAGGGGTGCTGATCGATAAACTCAAGGTGGTATTCGATAGAGGCAGCATAGTCGCCCAAGGTGTCTATCGCAATCCAGAGACGATTGAGTGCCAATGTATTTTTAGGGGCTTTTTCGAGTGCCTTTTTCAGAAATTTCATGGCATTTTTGTGGTTCTCTTGTATCTCGTAGATAGTTGCTTTGAGTACATACAAGTCTGGCAGGTCTTCGTCGTCGGCTATGTATCGAGCTTCGTTGAGTATTTCCAATGCCTTTCGTTGGTCGTTCTGACGCATGTACAAATCACATTTCGTCAAGTATATTTCTATATTTGTAGGCTCAAAAAGCGTTGCTTTTTCTAGAAATTCAAATGCTTCTCCCAACTGGTTTTTTTCAGTCAATAACTGAGCTTTGCGAATATAAAGAGGCGCAGAATAACGATGCTGTTCTATCGCTTCTTCTGTTATCTGCAAGGCTTTATCAAATTCGAGTTCAT
The DNA here is from genome assembly GCA_937139495.1 of uncultured Saprospiraceae bacterium. GTDB lineage: Bacteria > Bacteroidota > Bacteroidia > Chitinophagales > Saprospiraceae > Aureispira. Next base: position 38,813 of record CAKZQC010000026.1, read on the forward strand.
CGTCATAATAATCAATCACCATCAGAAAGCTTTCTTGCTCCCAATAAGGAACCGTTTCTTGCTTCAAGTGCTCTTCATATTGCCTCAATAGCAATTCCAGTTCTTCTGGATTCTCTTCTGTATTATCTGAATTCATTCGTATAATTTGGTGGTCAAATAGTCTTACTCTTTATCAGAGACTAAGACCAAATAGTATCGCGTGTATATCATGAAGGATTGGCAAAACAATCGCAGCTATTCAAACCTCATTCCATTTATATCCTGTACTACCTCCTTTGTTAAAACTTTAAGTAATCTAACAACAGCTACTGTACTAAACAAGTCTATTTTGACTACTTAATTCTTTAAGTTAATACAAAATAATTATTTGCAGCAACTTTCTCGTACTTTAGTAACTCTATTTTTTGTTAATTTTATCAAAACATACGTATGAATTTTATTTGTAAAAGTATTTGTTGGAGTGTGTGCTGGTTAGCTACCTTATTACTTACCAGTCGATTGAATGCCCAACAAACAACCTACTTCCAACAAAAAGTGGATTACAACATACAAGTACAGCTTGATGATAACAATCATTATTTGCGTGGGCAAATATCCATAAAATATACCAATAATTCGCCCGATACTTTGTCCTCTATTTATATGCACCTTTGGCCCAATGGTTATAAGCATACCCAAACAGCTTTTGCGAAACAATTGGTCGATAATGACCGATTGGATTTTCAATTTAGCAAGGCAAATGATAGAGGTTTTATAGATAGTTTGGCGTTTGTGATTGATGGGAAAAAAGTCCCCTACGAAGAAACGATTGAACAACCTGATATTGCACTGCTGCCATTGCCACAGCCACTATTACCCAACCAAACGATAACCATACAGACTCCTTTTCGAGTCAAACTCCCTAGCGATTTTTCGAGGTTGGCACACCTTGGGCAGTCTTATATGATCTGTCAGTGGTACCCCAAACCTGCGGTATATGACACGGAGGGTTGGCACCCAATGCCTTATTTGAGCAATGGCGAATTTTATTCTGAATTTGGCAACTTTGATGTAAAAATAACCCTACCTCAAAATTATGTATTAGGAGCTACAGGCGAACTCCAAACCGCTTCCGAACAAGCGTTTCTGGATAAAAAAGCAGCAGAATCGGCTACCAAAAGCTTTGCTAAATTAGCACAAAAACCACTCGAAGCAGATTCTTTTCCTGCCTCTAGCACCACTCTCAAAACCGTCCATTATACAGCCCAGAAAGTACACGATTTTGCATGGTTTGCCGACAAGCGCTATCATGTATTGCAAAGCAAAGTAACCCTTAAATCGGGCAAAGAAGTAGCCACCTATGCCCTATTCAATGACTATGAAGCCAATCTTTGGGCGGAAGCCCCCAAATACCTCAACCGAGCAGTAGCTTTTTACTCGGATATAGTGGGCGAATATCCCTACTCCAAAGCCGTAGCCGTGCAGGGGATTTATCAAGGTGCCGATATGGAATACCCAAGCATTACGGTCATCGGAACCGCAGGGTACGACGAAGCACTCGACAATGTCATCACCCACGAAGTAGGACACAATTGGTTTTATGGGGTATTGGGTAGCAATGAACGGGATAATCCTTGGCTAGACGAAGGATTCAATAATTATCTGGATTCGCGCTACATGACCAAATATTATGGCTACAATACTAGCACCGAATACAGTGCTTATGTGCAACAAGCCTCCCACCATCGTGACCAAGCGATTACAAGTGACGCAGCTACGGTTTCGGACTTCAATTATTACGTCTGTGCCTACGCCAAACCGACTTTGTCGTTTCGCTATTTGCAGCAGTATTTGGGTACTCCCCAAATGGATAGTATCCTAAAAAAATATTACCAGACATGGCAATACAAACACCCACAACCGAAAGATGTCAAAGCACTTTTTGAGCAAGAAGCAACCAAGCCTGTTAGCTGGTTTTTTGACCATCTCATCGAATCTACTCGACAGCTGGATTATGCCGTGACGCAGCATCGCTGCTGCAATCCCAAAGATCAAGCTCAAATCACGATTCGCAACAAAGGCGATTTTGCGGCTCCTATTCCTATCGCCGTTTGGCAATGGGATAGTACTGGACAACAGACGATAATGGAGGAAAAATGGATAGAAGGACTTGCCCCCAACCAAGATACGACGATTGATATGGCAGCTGCTCCTCTGGCTACTTATCAGCTCGATGTACGCAACGAAATACCTGACATCAACAGAAACAACAACAGCTTTCGCAATTATGGGTTGCTACGCAAAGGCGAACCTGCTAAACTAAAGTTTTTGGGGGACATTTATCAAGCCGAAAAGAAACGTATCAATTTCCTCCCTATTCTGGGTTTCAATCGTTATGATGGGGTTATGCTTGGCATGGCTTTTTACAATTTGCCGATTCCTCGCCGAAAAGTCGAATACAGTATTATGCCGCTCTTCTCTACCTTTGCCCTAGCTCCTAGCGGAATGGGCGAGGTGCAACTCAATACTTTTGACAAAAAAGACAATCGCCTTTCGATAGGATTGCGAGGCAAAACGTTTCATAAACGTTGGCAACAGCAAACAGAAGAACGACCGTATAGTTTTTCGGAGCGATATGCCAAAATAACGCCCTACATGGAGTACGAATGGGCAAAGCCAAATGACCGAAGCAAAACCACGCACCTCCTGACCATGACACACTCGCTGATAGTCGAAGAGCGAGGCAAAGAAAACCGCACGGTTACGCCTACGGCTACAACATGGACATTTGACGGAAAAGAAACCAGCTGGAGAAGTACGCACCGTTTGATTTATGATTATACCGACAAAAAAGCGACACTTCCGCTCGCTATCAAGACGATGCTCGAATATGCCAATTACAATAGTTTTGAAGACAAGGAACATTATCTAAAACTGACGACTACTGCCAATTTTAGATTCATGTATAGTCCCAAATGGGGCGTAGATTTACGATTGTTTGCAGGTGGTTTTTTGTGGCATACCGACCGTCAATTTGGGGATTTCCCCTTGCAGCTAGTTGCCAATAATCGCTCAGATTATCATTATGATTATCATGTAGTGGGCAGACGAGAGTTTGAGAACACCCTATCCAATCAAGTAATACTAACAGAAGGTGGCTTCAAGACCGCCATAGAACCTGTTGTAGATAATGGCAGTAGCAATAGCTTTATTTTTGCAATCAACTTGACCAGTGATATTCCCATTCAGCTTCCCTTCGGGACAAAATATGTCAAGTTAAAGCCTTTCTTAGATTTGGGATATTACAACAATACCGCCCCATCGGTCACGATAGAAAGTGCTGCCGACGAGTTATTTTTTAGTGGGGGTATTATGTTAGATATTTGGAATGGTGCCGCAGGTATCTATATTCCATTGATTGCTTCCGAGAACTTGAATCAAAAAGTCAACAGCTATTCCAAGGGCAAGTTTTTCAATAAAATCACCTTTAGTTTAGACCTCAGTCGATTGCAAGTAGAGTCTGTCAGCAAGGAGTTACTGGAGTTCTAACGGATTAATCTTGTGCAGGCTGCTCTGCCACAGGCGAGGGCAGAGCAGCTGGCAATTCTTCTTCAGTAATATCGGTCAATATTTTTTCCATCTGAAAAGAATACAACTTATTGAGCTTGCTCAATTTTCGTCCTAACAAATCCGCATGTTCTAGGAACTGGGGAATTTGTTTTTCGTTGGTGGTCGCACTCGCTGTTTCCATCCAATCCCATTCTGTTTGGCAACTTTCGAGTATTTTTTGTTTGGATACACTGTTGTGTATCGAAGACAATAGCGAAGTATATTTCTGCTGATAAGCCGTTATGTCGGTGTCTAGTAGAGCCTGATTAGCTCCGTTGGGTGCATGTACTTGTAGTATAAATGACCTTGCTACTCGCTGCGAAATCAATCGCAAATCGTGAATAGTTTCCAAGTGATGTACAATACTTTGTTGGGAGTTAATTTCTTCGGCATGGTCTGCTCTCAATTGTTGTATGCTAGGCAATTGCAGTGCAAAAGCTTTAATTCTTTCTGTAATTCCTTCGCAAGCATCTACTACCTGTTGTGCTTGTTCTATTATTGTTGGGAAGTTTTCTTCTTGAACATTACTTAAATTGTCAATGCTTTTTTTGTAGATGTTCCAAGTATTCCAAATGGTCACCAACTCTTGTTGGGTCGCCAAATCTGGAGCTGTTTTTTCAAACAAACGGAGTTCTTCTTCAAACCCATTGATTTCGGCAATAATGTCTTGCTTATAAACGTACTGCGTTGGTTCATCCACGGCAATCAATGCGATATATTTTTTAGTTATTTTCTGCACCTCAAAACTTTGATTGGACATTTGCAACATCCAGTTGCTGACCGATAAGGCTTGCCCTAGTTCTTCGTACAAGTCAGACACTTCTATGATGGTTTCCGATATTTTTTCGGCACGCAAGTACATATCATCTAGGTGTGTTTTCTGGCGCTTGGACGTAAACACCAAATGAGGCGTAATGCCCACCCATGATTCTCTAATGACATTGTATTTTTGTTGGATTTGAATATTCGTAGGCTTACTATCGGAAAGCTCTTGTAGCAGTCCCGAAAACGCCATTTGTGCTTCATCTAGTCGGTGTCCTGACTCTGTACCTGCTATACCTGATTTTTCTGCCAAGTAATACAACAAAATACGTTCTATCAAAATATGCTGATTGGTATTTTTTTTTCTTAGTTCGTTGGTCGCCACCATCATTTCAGTAGGCTTGATACTACTCATTGCTTGTGCCTGTGCCAGATATGCTTGATGTACTATTTTGGTAGTTGCTAATATATGATCCAACTGTTTGAGGAGCTTCGCTCCATCTTCTTTGCGAATACTCCACCCTACAATCCCGACATATTCCGTCCAGCTTACTCGAAGGTCTTTTAGAGCAACACGAATAGGGTCGGTGGGCGTACACTTGCCCATTTCGTAGAGGTTTTCTTCAAATTCTTTGATAATATCATCTCTATCTTGATAGAGTTTTATATCTTTTAGGTTATTACACAGTCCGATATACACTTTGGCGGCTCGTTGAGCCAATACGCGCTGTTTGTCCGATAGTTCTACCGCTTGCTCGATAGTCACTTCTCCTGTATCTGCTGCTATTGCACCAATACACAACAGAACGGTAAGTATAGTATAATAATATTTCATAAGCAATGGATAAGTAATTGCTTATGAGTAGAATATAAGCAATATGGCTATAAATAATTTGCTATTTCGATAGGCTATTGGTCTTGGTGAGTTATATAAATATATAAAAAAAGATTTGAACAAGTAGCACATAGGTGGCTTTTATACATAGATACTTACCAAAATAAGTGAACTTCCAAACGGTATTGTAGTTATGTCTAAGACATATCAACGGTTCTGATAAATATACTTTGTACGCATGAAAATACTAGACACGACTATCGCCCCCGGCGAAACCAAGACCATATTTTTAGCTATTGCCAAACTACATACAGGTACACCTATAGATATACCCGTAGTGGTCTCTCGTGCACTAGAAGATGGTCCTTGCCTACTTCTTACGGGGGGCATTCATGGCGACGAAGTCAATGGGGTGGAAATCGTTCGTCAGATTATCACGAATGGATACCACAAACCAACCAAAGGGACGGTGATTTGTATTCCTGTTGTCAATATGTTTGGTTTCCTGAACCAAGCACGTGATTTTCCTGATGGTAGAGACCTCAATCGTATGTTCCCAGGATTCAAAAAAGGCTCGCTAGCCAGTCGATTTGCTTACCATATTATTGAGATTATTGCGCCTTGCGTCGAGTATTGTATTGATTTTCATACTGGTGGCGCTTCTCGTTTCAACTATTCGCAAATTCGCATAGATGCACAAGAACCCGAAACATTAGAACTCGCCAAAATTTTTGGCACCAAATTTATTTTGGATTCGCAGAATCGAGACAAATCATTCCGTAAAACAATGTCCACTTTGGGCAAAAAAGTACTACTTTTTGAAGGCGGCAAAACCCTTAATTTGGACAGAATCGTCACACAGTTGGGTATAGAAGGAACACTCAAAGTGATGCAGCACCTCGGTATGCGCAATTTTGAAGAAGAACTCGAAGAGAGTTACACTCCAAAAAAACAAGTACTTGTCCGCAAATCCTCGTGGGTACGGGCTCCCGAATCAGGTATGTGGCGTAGTTTTAGACACATTGGCAGCTATGTCAAAAAAGGCGAACCGATTGGTTCTGTCAGTGATCCTTATGGAGCCATGGAACAGATTGTCAAAGCTCCTTTTGAGGGCTTTATTATTTGTAATAATCATGCTCCATTGGTCAACGAAGGCGATGCCATTAGTCATATTACCAAAGAGATAGAGCTACAAGAAAAAACAATCCAAGCATCGACGACCATAGATCAGGAAGACGAGGAAGAGGAAGAGGAAATACTTTCGGAAGAAAAATAACGACTACACTATTGTGATTCGGTCGCCTGCTTTAGCTTCTTTCATCTTTTCGACAACCCCTGCAAAGTAGTAAGGAATATTATCTTCTTTGCCATTTTTTATTCTGCCTCTCACTTTGTCGAATGCCAATATAGAGATAGCAAAATCAGGCTCGCCCATTACTAATACAGGCTGTTTGCCTTGTTCGTACCAGTAGTACTTACCGCCATATTGTCGTCGAGTTACCTCGAATATATACGCCCCAATAATAGACACCAAATACTGTTGGCGTGGCTCTTCAAATTCGGGATAAAAATCCGACAAATCGTCTAGCATTTTATCCACCACTGCTAGGCTATCGACCGAATAGTCGAGTCCTGCAAAACGCAGCCCAAAATCCCGTACGCAGATTTTAGCATCGCTGGCTATCTTTTGCCCAAACTCATCTTTGGGTGCATTTTTTTTGAATAGGTCTAGGATTCCCATGGTTGGTTTATTTGAATAAAAATTGACAATTGCACAAAGATAAACATTCCATTGATTAACAATCATAAGGATTAAATTTTTCATTACCTTAGGGATATTGACAATACTCTTACTACCTCAATTCCTGACTATGAAAATAAATTTACGTCCAAACCTACAATGGTTTTCTAGCGAAAACTTGGTTATTTTCCTGCTTTTGACTCATCTATATTAACTACTACTCTATTTCTGTCTTCAACACATTAGATATATAAATCTAAATAACAGATGTTATATTATTTTTTTTGTATGTTTTTATATATTTTTAAATAAAGTTTAGGTATCTAACTTATAAAAAAATTAAGTGACGTAAATAAAACAAGACAATTTGAAGAAATCATTTGAAATAGAATTTAAATGGGAACACTATTTTATAGTTTCTGAAAAGAATATTATACGGCAAAAAGAAAATTCAGAAATTGAATTCAAAGAAAGTTTTCATAGCCCAAAGTCCAAAGATAAAAAACTACATAAGTGGATTGCAAGTTTTGCCAATTCAAATGGTGGCTTAATTTTATATGGAGTTAATGACGCTGGAGAATTAATCGGCTTACAAAACAAAAAACTCCAAAAATTTGATAATAAAGATTTATCTCAAGAACTATTAGATTATTTTGCTCCTGAAATTAAATTTGAGCTATTTATTAAAAAAATAAATACAGTAGAAATTGGATTCCTTTACATATATAAGTCAGAGAATAAACCTGTTATCACTATTAAATCAGCTAATAATACTATACAAGAAGGTGATATTTTTTTTAGGTATCCAGGGCAGAGTAGAAAAATTTCATACGGAGATTTGAGAAATATTCTTGAGGAAAAACAAAATCAACTTAATGAAAAATGGTTAAAACTAATTAGCAATGTTGCTACAATTGGTGTTGAAAATATTGGCTTATTGAATATAGTAAATGGTGAACTAATAGGTTCAAAAAACAAATTACTGATTCCACAAGACTTATTGAAAAAACTAACATTTATCAATGAGGGTAAATTTGTTGAAAAAGATGGAGCTCCAACTCTAAAATTAATTGGAGACGTTCAGCCTGTTGACAGTACTAAGATAATAAAAGTTGTTCAAGATAAATTTCATGTAATAACTCATGTTGAACTTTACAAGTCTTTCTTTAAGCAAGATCTAGATGTAGATGATTCGAAAGAATTTTTTAAAAAAGTACTACATGAAAGTACTCCTTACTATCCAATATATTTTTATATTTTAAATTCCAAACTTTCAGATGCAGAGATTAATAAAATTTTAAATAAAAATAAAGGAGACAAAGTGAGTGAAAGATTGTCAACAGAAAAAGATAATTTCACTAAATTCAAAAATGGTCAAATTTCTACTGAAACAGCTTCTGCAAAAAAAATTACTACAGCCTACAATGCATTTAAAGCAAAACAACCAGTAGATTTTTCAGCAATAGCTAAAGCAGACGCAAGGTATTATATTCAAGCTATCACTCATCTACAAGAAGACGAAATTGATATCATATATATCGTTCAAATCTTGAAAGGAATTTATGATGCTTATTTTGGGGAATCTTCCCAAAAAAGAACTTTGATAAGAAAAGCCATTTGCCATATTGACTTAGTTTTTCATGGAAAAAAGTATTTTGATAAATAATAAGTTTATCTTTTTCAACACTATTTCCATTTAATGACCTTAGCTTCATAGCTAGCCTAAAAAACAGTAAAGGTTGTCCTAATAACCTCTACTATAAAAGCAAAATACAAACCTTATTTTTTCTCTACTTCACGAGTTCCTTTATACAACTCATATTTCAAGTACCTGCACTCCAATCCACCATTGAAGAGTACCAGTTTTTTGGAAGGGCGTAGCCCGATGTATTTATTAAACTTCTCGACAGAGCTAATAATCCAAGCGGTATAGCCTGCATAATCTTGCTTGAGCTTATCGCCAATGACGCTATAGAGTTCCTCTACTTCTACCCTATCGAGGCGTTCGCCATAAGGCGGATTCGTAATTACCATACCTCCAGAAGTAGGTGGTACCATGTGTTCAAATTTCTTGACCATCAAGCGAACATTATCATCTAGTTTGGCATTGGTAACGTGATCTCTTGTGTAGTCAATGACCTTGGGCGAAACATCGGTGCCAATCAGCATCACATCTGATCGGCGCTCGCTACCTCTAGCGTCCAACCAAACCCCTTCCCACAATTTTTCATCGAAATTTTTCCAATAGAAAAAGCCAAATACCTTACGCTTGATATTGGGGGCAATATTGCACGCATACAACCCCGCTTCTACGAGTATCGTACCCGTACCGCAAAAAGGATCAATGAGTGTTTCTTTTTTGTCCCAACCTGCCAACATAATCATGCCTGCCGCTAGTACCTCGTTGAGTGGTGCGCGGTGTCCTGAGCTTCGGTAACCTCTACGGTGTAGCGATTCGCCTGAACTATCGATCGAAATGGTACATTTATCTTTGTAGATATGAACATCAATCCGTACATCTGGATTTTCTTTGTCCACCGAAGGGCGTTTGCCCTTTATATCTCTAAACTGATCAACTACCGCATCTTTTACTTTGAGTGCGACAAATGCCGAATTATTGAATGCTGGAGCATTAAACACATTGGCAGAAATAGAAAAAGTCTGTTCTGGACTAAACCAACGCAACCAGTTGATACTTTTGGCGAAGTTGTACAGTTCTTTTTGATTGCGGACAAGTTCCGAACCCAATGGGTGTAGAATACGCAACGCAGTACGCAAGTGCAAATTTGCTTTGTACAAAAATTCTAAATCGCCCTCAAAAGCTACCGCTCGTTTGAGCTGTTTGGTACGGGTGGCACCCAATTCTTTCAATTCTTCCTCTAATACTCCTTCCAATCCGTGAAACGTCTTGGCTACATATTCGTTAATCATGTTATATCTATCAATAAAAATAGCACTCTCGGAAAATACTAAGAGTGCTATTTTTGAAGTGAACTAATTTTTACTTTAAGCTAGTGAGCAAAGCTACTGCTTCTTTCCCCAAAAACGCAATCGTTGTTGGCAAAGCATATTTTTTAACATTTTCAAGCACGGCTTGAGGGGCTGTTTTAGGATCTTGCACGGCTAAGTGCATCACCTCATTGTCTTCTCTACTAAAGGTTATTTTGCCATCTTTATATTTGACAATTGCCTTATAAGCAGGTGCTCCATCTAATGGTTGAACTTGCAGCACAGCACCACTTCCTGCTTCTTTTTTAATTTTGTAGGTGGTCATTTCTACTCCATCTCCCGACAGGACCAATAGCCCCGTAGGACTCACGACCATCGTGATAGATGCCATAGATTCTTTGACATTGGCTACAATAGCAGGCGTCAAACCACTCAATCGAGCACTTTCCAAATCTGCAAAACGCCACAATTTATTTTCTATATTTTTGACAAAGGCAGATTCCTGATTGACCGCAATATTTTTTGCATTTTGCTCTAGTATCGTTGCTTTGATAGTCTCCAAATATGGCTGCATATTGATCTCAATATACTTGCCTGCCAACGGATGATTCATTCGGCTAGCGGCACGCATAAATTGGTAAGCTGGCTCGTTTTTGCCTTGTTGGTGATACAACATACCCAACCCATAATACGCATCAGGCTGTCTCAATCCTTTCTTTTTGGCTATTGGTGTAAACACTGCTTCTGCCTTGTCAAATTCTTCATTGAAAAGCAATGCAACTCCTTCTTGTATCAAGGCACGTTCGTACGTACTTTGGTCGTCTTTCGACTTTTTGGCTAATGCTTTCGATAATTTTATAGCTTCTTTATATTCTTTCTTCGCAATCACTGCTTCTATCAACAACAATGCACATTCATCATCGTCTTTATCCAATTGCAATACATTCTCAAATGCCTCTATTGCCTTGTCGAGTTGTAGGGCATACAATGCCGCTTCGCCCAAAGCAAAATAATACATCGGTTCTTCTTTTTCTTGATGGCGAATAGTCGCCTCAAACTGTTCTACGGCATCTTCAAATCGAGCAGCAGAAAACAGCACTTGACCATAATTGAACGTATGCGTATAATCGTTTGGCAAATGCTGAATCAACTTCTCGTACAACAAGAACGTTTCCGCCCCTCTACCCAATAGGTCTAGGGCATTGATTTGCAACAACATCGCTACTTCATCAAACCCATTTTGCAATACTTTCTGGACATCTTCTAGTGCCGCTTCATAGTTTTGCAATCCAATATGAGCTTCTGCACGGAACAAGTGGCATTCTGCTTGGACAGGATCTATTGCTATCGCTTTATTCAAGTATTCAATGCCAGAGGCATAATCTTGAAAGAACTGAATTTGGTAGCTTCCCAAAGCCAATAACGCATGGACATGGTCAGGCTTGACTTTTAATACTTTGCCCCAAATAATTTGAGCATCTTCAAACTTGCCTTGCATATCTTTCAACTCGGCAAATCGTATCAAGTAATCTACGTTCTTAGGTTCTATATCGGTGGCTTTCGCCAAACAAACTTCTGCTTGTGGCAAACGTGCAGGCACTTCTAGTGCGAGCGCTTCCGCCAAATAACTGTACCCAAAAGCATCGTCAGGAAATTCTGTCACGGCATGTTTTGCCAATGTTTCGAGTTGAAGTTGTTTTTTGTGGTCCAATGCTGCAGCTAGTCCTTCTATCAATAGTTCTTTTTCCATGAGTGCAATAGGTCAATAAGTAGGTACTTGATTAAATAAAAATGTCTCTAGCAGAAAGATAACAAAAAGAATTTGACAAACCAACCACTATTATCAAGAATAGCCTTAGAGCGTGTCTAAAATTATAGTTTTTGATAATGAAGTTGTCTAAAATTCGGACGTAAAGTGAAATTCTATTTCTGGATAATCCCCTTGAGCGGTTTCGAGCATCCAGCGTGACTCTGCCAAATAGACATCTCTTCCTTCCTTATCCTTTGCCATAAAGTTAGCTTTCTTTCTGTGGAATTCTTTTAGTTTTTCTTCGTCATCACTCGTTATCCAACACGCTTTGTACAGCATGACAGGTTCGTAGCGACACTTGGCGGTATATTCATGCTCCAATCGGTACTGTAGCACCTCAAACTGCAATTGCCCAACAGTACCAATAATTTTTCTATTGTTGCTCGCTTTCGTAAATAACTGCGCTACTCCTTCGTCCATCAACTGACGTATCCCTTTTGCCAATTGTTTCGATTTCATGGGGTCAGCATTCTCAATATATTTAAACATCTCAGGCGAGAAACTCGGTATTCCTGTGAAGTTTAGTACTTCACCTTCGGTGAGCGTATCACCAATTTTGAAATTGCCAGAATCATACAAACCTACAATATCACCAGGATAAGCATCTTCGACCAATTCTTTTTTGGAAGCCATAAAAGTAGTCGGATTGGAGAATTTCATTTTTTTGTTCTTGCGTACATGTAAGTAGTTGGTATTGCGCTGAAAGACGCCCGAACAAACACGCATAAACGCAATTCGGTCACGGTGTCTTGGATCCATGTTGGCGTGAATCTTAAACACAAAACCCGAAAATTTACCTTCTGTGGGTTCTACTACTCGCTCTTCTGTTTTGAACTGAATAGGGGCTGGAGCAATTTCTACAAAACAATCCAATAATTCTTTGACCCCAAAATTATTGATAGCAGAACCAAAGAACACAGGCGATAATTTGCCCGCCCCATAAGCGGTATGATCAAACTTAGGATACACTTGGTCGAGCAAGTCCGCTTCTTCTCTCAGTGTTTCGGCGTATGTTTCACCTATATGTTTTTCCAATTCTGGATTATCAATATTATCAAATTCCAAAATATTGCCATACTTGGTATTCGGGGCAAACAGGTTTAGCTTTTTTTCGTAGATATTATAGACCCCCTTGAAACGTTGCCCCATACCAATGGGCCAACTCAATGGACAAACACGTAGCTTGAGTTTTTCTTCGATTTCATCGAGCAAATCAAAGCCGTCTTTTCCCTCTCTATCCATCTTATTGATAAACACAATAACAGGCGTATCGCGCATACGGCAGACTTCGACCAACTTTTCTGTTTGTTCCTCTACCCCTTTCGCTACATCTATCACGACGATTACACTATCCACAGCTGTAAGTGTACGATAGGTATCTTCCGCAAAATCTTTGTGACCAGGAGTATCCAAAATATTGACTTTGTAGTCCTTGTATTCAAAACCCATCACCGATGTTGCTACCGAAATCCCTCTTTGTTTTTCAATATCCATAAAATCGGACGTAGTCGACTTCTTAATTTTATTGGACTTGACTGCTCCTGCCACCTGTATCGCTCCACCAAAAAGGAGGAGTTTCTCTGTCAAAGTTGTTTTACCACCATCAGGGTGAGCGATTACCGCAAAGGTTCTTCGTTTGTCTATTTCTTCTTGTAGCTTAGCCATCGTATTGTTCTGGTTCTTATTTCTTCTAAAAAAGTAAGCAAAAATACAGTTTTTTGCTGGTAAAATGAGTGAACGAGCTTCTTATTTTGTTCTTCACTGCTTTTAATCGTATAACCTAATTCGTCATTCGACCTGTAATAATGGCATTTGGTCGAAAGTTGGCAACCCTTTTGAACACCTATTGAACCAATTGCTATTACATTTAGGTTAGTCTTTGTAACTGATTAGCTATTTTCATTATAATTTTAGACATGCTCTAGTTAACGACTATTGCCACACAAAAAAAACAAAAACATGATACAACAAATGACTGCCTTTTTGGCAATGCTATTCTTGGTACTACAAGCACCAACTGCCCACGCTCAGAAAGCAGCAACGGCTACTAGCAATGAGACAGATGAGAAATTGGAAAAGACATTGCTTTGGAAAGTGACAGGAAAAGGCATTAAGCCGTCTTACGTTTTTGGCACTATTCACATGATTGGAGCTGATGATTTTTTCTGGTCGGACAAAATGAAAAAAGCGTTCAACAAAACAGATAAATTGGTCATGGAAATTGACATGAGTCAAATGCTAGCGACTAGTATGCAAATGCTCAAACTCGCTCCGATGAACGACAACAAGCAGCTCAAAGACTTGATTACCGCAGAAGAATACGATATGGTTAAAACCTACTTCACGGAAGAAGCTTCTGCTCAAACCAAAATGACACCTTTTTCGATGATCGAAAATTGGAAACCAATGCTCGTGCAGTCGATGCTCTCAACCGAAATGATTGAGGGACCTGTCAAAATGTACGAAATGGAGTTGACAACAATGGCTCAGGAGAGAGAAATGAATTTTGGAGGTCTCGAAACAGTAGCCGACCAAATGGAAGTATTCAACACAATTTCTTACGAAGCTCAAGCTAAGATTTTGGTAGAAACAGTCGCTAACCTCAAAAAAGGAGATACAGGCAGCGAAGATTTTGGCAAATTGGTCGATAAGTACAAAGAACAAGACGTAGATGGTATGCTAGAAGCAATGGCTGGCGACCTCGAAGAGATGGACGGTCAAGAAGCACTATTGGACAATCGCAATAGAAATTGGATTCCTCAAATCAAAGAAATGTCAAAGAAAGAAAAGACATTCTATGCGGTTGGAGCAGGTCACTTGGGTGGCGAAAATGGCGTTATTCGCTTGCTACGCAAAGAAGGGTTTAAGGTAACTCCTGTGATGGACTAAGCCCACTCCTGCTGAACATTATGTTTATTGTTGCTGTTGTATAAAATAAAAAACGTGCTGAATACAGCTCCATTTCAACATCAAAAAAAAACATAAAACATGAACTTTGCTACTAAATTTTTCGGTCTGTTACTTGCTTTTGGTTTACTAATCGCTTGCGATGCCGAAAATCCTAAAACAGAAGGAAATACCACTAGCCCCACCGAAGAAATTATGGGCAATCCTGAAGAAGAAACTACACTTGATTACAATGAAGATAAAAATGCTAGCGGCACACCTGAGCCAGCAGAACTTCCGAGTAAGTAAGTAATTGGTGGTGTACCACATAGAAAAAACCCTAACTGCTAAAAAGCGGTTAGGGTTTTTCTTTTTTGTTATTGCCGTGCAATCCTGCTTAATAAGCCTTAGCAAACAATACCCTGCGGCTCGAAGGCTTACCTGTCAAGATACATTTACCTGCTGTTTCTTCGCCTCCCAATGGGTGATCGAAAGGCAAACAACGACTCGTCGCTTTAGTCAATTCTTTTATTTTGAGCTCTGTTTCGGTCGTACCGTCCCAGTGAGCGTAAGCGAAACCACCTTTTTCTTCTATCACTTCTACAAACTCGTCCCAAGTATCGACTATGTGTGTAGATTCTTGTTGAGCCGTTTTAGCTCTACCAAATAAATTTTGTTGGATTTCTTCCAATAAATTTTCGACGTAGTCTGCTACACCTTCCAATGGCGTTTGGTTCTTTTCTTTGGTATCTCTACGAGCTACCTCTACCACACCGTTCGCCAAGTCACGCTTACCAATAGCTAAGCGAATAGGGACACCCTCTAGCTCATATTGAGCAAACTTGAACCCAGGGCGTTTTTTGCGGTCTTCGTCATACTTGACCGAAATACCTTTGGCTTTTAGCTGTTGCATAATATCCGCTACGACAGCATCTATTTCGTCATTAGGCTTCGGTACAGGTATAATTACCACCTGCAATGGAGCCAACCGAGGAGGCAAAACCAAGCCTTGGTCATCGGAATGCATCATAATCAAAGCACCCATCAAACGAGTTGATACCCCCCAAGAGGTAGCCCAAACATATTCTTTGAGGTTATTTTCGTTCAAGAACGTCACATCAAAAGCCTTCGCAAAATTCTGCCCCAAAAAATGTGAAGTTCCTGATTGTAATGCTTTACCATCTTGCATCAATGCTTCGATGGTGTAGGTGCTTTCTGCTCCTGCAAAACGCTCATGATCTGTTTTTTCTCCTTTATAAACAGGTATTGCCATAATGTTCTCTACAAAATCAGCATAGACATCTAACATTTGTATTGATTCATCTCTTGCTTCTTGCTCGGTACTGTGTGCTGTATGCCCTTCTTGCCACAAAAATTCGGCGGTACGCAAAAACGGACGGGTACGCAATTCCCAGCGCACTACATTTGCCCATTGATTGATCAATAACGGCAAATCACGGTACGACTGAATCCAGTCACGGTAGGTATCCCAAATGATAGTTTCGGAGGTAGGACGAATAATCAACTCTTCCTCTAGCTTAGCACTAGGGTCAACCACAACACCTTTACCATTAGGGTCGTTCATTAGGCGGTGGTGGGTCACTACGGCACATTCTTTAGCAAATCCATCCACGTGATCGGCTTCTTTGCTCAAAAAACTTTTGGGTATCAATAACGGAAAATAAGCGTTGACGTGACCTGTTTCTTTGAATCTTCTGTCCAAATCATCTTTTATTTTCTCCCATATAGCATATCCGTATGGTTTGATAACCATACAGCCACGTACCTTCGAGTTGGAGGCTAGACCTGCCTTGGCGACTATATCGAGGTACCATTGAGAATAATCGTCTGCTCTTGCTGTAATTTCCTTTGACATTGGTATAAATGGTATATTTTTTGTTATAGAATAGGTAGAGTAACGCCCAACGTCAAAATAAAGTATATTTAGACGTTTTAACACCAGCGTAGCTCCAAATTAACAACTTTCTTGCTCAAAATACTTTATATTTATAGACAAGTAGTAACAAAGCTACAAATTTTGATTAAAATGAAGTTGATTTTTCCAAATTGAGAAGATACTTTATCACTATACGACATCACCCACATTTAGTATTTGATCCAACAACTCTAAAAACTTATATCTTATGAACTTCAAAAAAATACCTTTGCTCTTGGCTGCCACAGCTTTTTTTGCCGTGCAAAGTCAAGCACAATACGACGACCTCTACTTCGATGGTGTAGAAAAAGAAAAAGTAAAAACGACTTACAACTCCAGTACTTCTGGCTATGACGATGAAGTGGTAGAATCGGAACGAGTAAGCAATACCGATACTCGTGCCAGACAATACAGAGACGATTATAAAGCAGGTCAAAATTATGACCCCTACGATTACGAATATGCTTCTAGAGTCAGACGTTTTCACAATTCTGCTCCAGGGTTTTCGTACTACAGCAATTATTATGTAGATCAATATTATTACAACCCTAATTATGGAGGTAGTAGTATTTATGTCGTATCTGGTCCTTCGTACTGGAACTATCGTTACAGCAATTCTTGGCGTAGAAATTACTGCTACAACAATTCGTCGCCTTACGGTTTCAACCGTTTTAACGATCCTTATTCGGCTGGGTATTACGCAGGAGCTTATAATAGTGGCTACAACAATGGCTACTATGGCAATAACGGTTATTATAGCAACTATAATAATGGTTACTATGGCAATAACAATTACAATGGCTACAACAACGGCTATTATACCTCTGCAACTCCTTCGGCTGCAACGTATGCCAACAACAGCCCTCGTTATAGCAGCTCGGTACGTAGTAGTACTAGTGGAGGCAGAAGTACCAATTCATTGCACAGCAGTGCTACTCCTTATGGAAGACAAGCCTACACTAGCACCAACAGTTCTAGTTCTGGCGACAGAAGAGCCAATGCTTACCAAAACACAGGCACAAGAAATACGAATGTAACGACTAATCCATCAAGCAACAGCAGTAGCAGCAATGGATACCGTGGTCGCTCTAACAGTAGCACCAATGGCTACAACAGCGGCAACACCAACTCTAGCACCAACAATGCGTATAATAGAGGTCGTAGCAATACTACCACTACTAGCCCTTCTTACAACAGTTCTGGTTCTACCAGAAACAACAGCTCTTCTTATGGTGGCAGAAGCAATTCTTCTAGCTCCAATAGTAGCAGCACTCGTTCTTCTAGTAGTACTCGCTCTTCTAGCAGTAGCTCAAAAAGCTCTAGCAGTGGAAGTAGCAGAAGCTCAGGAGGGTCTAGCCGCAGTTCTGGAGGCAGAAGATAAGTAAGCCACCATTATTTTTTAGTAAAATTAAAGAGGAATAAGAACAACTTATTTCTCTTTTTTATTTTAAGTAGGTGGACAACCTACGTTTTTGATAAAACGTGGAATGATTTTTACTGCTAATTTTAAAAATTCCCTTTCAATACAAAAACTAGATGCGTTTGCTATCAGTACCTATTCAAATTTTATATTACATTGGAATAGATTATTAGCCCCATCTTCAAAAAAATATCACACTTATGAAAAATTGGTTACTACCGTTACTGTGTTCGCTGCCTATTTTGGCGACAGCACAATTCAGTTCCGACGCTCTTTTATTTGGGGAAACCCACCAATCTGTCACCGCTAGAGGACTCGGTACAGGCAATATATTGGGTGGATTGGGTGCAGATTTGTCCAACGCCAGCACCAATCCTGCGGGCTTGGGTGTATATCGCAAGACTGAAATCGGCATTTCGCTGGGTTCATTGACTGACATTACACAAAACAGCTTTTTGACTGCCAATAGCAAAGAAAAAGGTCGTTATTCACAATTTGCCTTTGGTGGCATTGGGGGATTGATTACGATGGAGCTAGACGATTATAGCGATTGGAAATTCGTCAACTTTGGTATGAGTGTCAACCGCTTGGCGAATTTTGGGCAAGATATAGAATTGGCTGGTACCAACGAAGGCTCTCGACTGCTTTCTATTCGAGATGCTGCCAATGGATTTGCCCCCAATGATTTGTACCCTTATGAGTCGCAGTTGGCTTATGATGCTTACTTGATTGATTTGGATGGCAATAACAACAATACCTATGTAGCAGCCGTAATCCCTTCTGATGTCATCGAAAAAAGACAGTCGGTAGAAAGAAAAGGAGGCATCACAGAACTTGGTTTTTCGATGGCTGCCAATTATCAAAATAAACTTTATTTGGGTGCTACTTTAGGAATTGACTTTCTTAACTACAAGGATTATCGCTTCTATAGCGAAGCCGCTACTAATGATACTATTTCTTTTGTCGGATTTGACTTTTCGGAATACCGCAATGTAACTGGTACGGGTATCAACCTCAAATTGGGTATGCTCTACCGTGTCAATAAGGTCGTACGTGTTGGCTTTGCGATTCATACGCCTACCGCTTATCGACTATCAGAAACTTATGACACCGAACTAGGGGGTACCGTTTATTACAATAATGTGCTAAGAGATAGTAGCATCAAATCACCCATCATTCAACAGTTGGAGCACAACTATGTTTCTCCTTGGGTATTTGCAGGTAATGTAGGGATTGTGATTGGCAAACGTGGATTTATAGGAATTGAGGCAATTTATAAAGATTACAGTTGGGCAAAATTCTCTCTAATAGACGCAGATGATACGCCTGATAATCGCCAGTTTATGAGTGACCTCAATCGTCAAATCGAACGCAGTTATACAGGTACTTTTGATTTGGGTATCGGTGGCGAAGTTAATTTTGGATTGGCTCGTGTACGTGCAGGCTATCGCCTCCAGACCTCTCCTTACCAACAAAAAGTAAAGGGTGTCAGTGACTTGCGTCACGATATTAGTGCAGGATTTGGATTGCGTTGGAAACACTTCTTTTTGGATTTGGCGTATGTGCATACACTTCGCCAATTCGAATACATTCCTTACAACTCAGACTCGCAGCCACAACGTGTGACCAGTACTCGCCAGACAAGCCAAGTAATGTTGACTATGGGCTTTTCTATATTCCAAGATTACGAAGTAATGGATGATCCTATTCGCTAAGCAAAACAACTATTACTACACAAAATAAAAGAAGGCATCTAACTACCAAAAATGTAGTTAGATGCCTTCTTCGTGTTGGCTTAGAACCTATCTATTTCGTTCTTAGATAGACATAAAGCTAATAGCATTGCCTTGCGTATCAATCACTTTGAGTGAAGAATCTGATATTTCGTCAATAATATAAGCGGCATTAAAAGCACTTCCTTTCCCTTCGTGCGATTGGTTTTCGTTGAGGTATAGCGTCGTTTCGTCACTAGAGATACTCCATTTTCCAACAATTACTTGTTCGTCCTCCAGCTGAGCTTCAAACGTACCATCTATTTTGAGGTCAACATAATGGTTATCTGCCGTCGTCCACTTTTTGGCGAAGATAAAATTTGTTTCCTCTGCTCCTTCTTCTGCTAGTTTCTGGTGACTTCTAGTCACTTCCACCAAGTCATTTTCTTCCACCATAACTGTCGGAATATTGTCTGAAGGACTCGAACAAGAAAATACAGTTGTTAGTATTAAAGCAAGTGCAATTGTTATTTTGTACGTATTCATTAGTTTGTTTTTTTATGTAGCAATAGTCTATTCTTTCAATATATGTTCAAAATATAAAATTTGTGACACAAAAGCAAGAAAATAATCTAAGAGCGTACCTAAAGTAGTTGTTTATTTGATCAACATGACAGTTCCTTTGCGCTCTATGGGTGTTCCGTCAGGTGCTTGATACCGAATAAGATAGATATACACACCTTGGCGGAGTGGCTGCCCATCATACCTGCCATCCCACGCATCGTAAAGATCGTTCGACTCAAAGACTTGTCCGCCATAACGGTCAAATATTTTCATAGTGTAAGAGTTGATACTTCGTCCAAATATGACCAAGGGGCGAAATTGATTATTGATTCCATTGACAGCAATCGCATTCGGAATTTGTAGGCTAGAGCCTTGTGTAGCACAGGCTTGATTGGACTGGCTTTGAGTATAGCGAATTGTGCCATCAGGAAACGTCATTTTAACATTGGCAATCACCCAATAACAACTGAATACTTCTTGCTCATTGCGGACATCTAGTTGGTCTATATATTGGGTATCGGTTGCCGATAATGTCGCTATCCTATTACCTTCTTTGTAGAGCCAGTAATCTTGCACTTCGCCATATTGCAAATAGGCAGCAGACCAATGGATGTTATTTTCGTAGCCTTCTTCGGCAGTTGTTTCTAGTAGAATAGTACGCCCTATATTGCTCCTGACGACTTGCCCGCAAGCATCGGTCGATTGTACTTGATAGTAATAATTGGACGCATCAGGCACGGCATTATTATCAATAAACGAATTTTGGGCAGACCCAATGACAGGTAATGCTAATCGGCTACTCAATAGCAACGAATCGTTGCCTCTATCGAGGCTACCGCTCTTAAAATCGACATCGGTATCCCATGTCCAAGCTACTTTTATTTCATTGTTGAGCTGTACGCTAATATCGGTCAAGTGAATAAAATCCATTGGTCGATTGACTCGCACATCAAAGCGTAGCGTATTGGTAAACGCAACATTATTTTTATTTTCTTCTACGGCTCGTATCTGAAATACCAAAACATCATTGTCTTGTGCATTGCGGTACGTATAGTTGAGCGTGCTACTAGGCACGGTATCCAGTACGGTGCTAACAGAACCGTTGGTACTCAACCAAATTTCGTATTGTTGTGTACCGTCCTTCCAGTTTTCGTACGCATTCCAGCTTAGGTCTATCGTTTGGCTACAAGAATCAATAGTCCCTGCTACCACCATCGAAGTATGTGGTCCAGTGGTGCCATCTAAGGTAGAACCAATTCCCAGCAGCCCCTTGTTGCAATCACTAACGGCTACCAGTGCATACCGCACCAATAAATCAGCACTTGCATTGTCAGTATAGCTTGTGCCAAATACAATGCTATTGGCATTGGGGTACGGAAAATAATTGCCTGAATTGTATGGATTTTCTTTGTAGAGTTGGTATCCAATTACGGCAGTACTCGGACTTGCGTCCCAACTGACTACAGGCGTATTATTGACAATATTAACCGAACGCAAGTCGGGCGTAGCAGGGCGTTGATTGCTAATCGTGTTGGATAAATTGGTCAATAGACCATTGCAAAGCATACCTACTTGATAATTCCAAGCGGCTTCTGTAGGGTTAGGTTGTACATAAGCAGCAGCAGTCACGGTGTCCAATGCAACAAAATTACCTGTGCCATTCTGTTGCCCCAACAAGACATACCCACCAAAACTAGCACAAGGAGTCGCTTGCCATGTGATACTATCTTGTCCCAATCCTATCAGCATTCTGGCACAAACTTCTGGAGGTGTTTGTGCATGCAAAGACAAGGAAAACAGCAAAATGGCTAAGATGATTATATTTCTCAAAATAGGTCTCTTTTATGTTAAAATTGTTTAATACTAGAGCACATGATGAATAGCCTTGCCGAAAATAATGCTACCCGACTACTACTTCTAGTAGTCTGTCTTTAGTCAAGTATTTTTGAGCCATCAGCTGAATATCCTCTGGCGTTACCGCTTGTATTGAAGCCGTAAAGTTTTCAAAATACGATAAATCAATATCACTATTGACTAGACTTTTGACGACTGAAGCGACATTGAATACGCCATCAATAGAAGTCAGCAACATACCCAATGTATAGTTTTTGACCATCTCTAGTTCTTTTTCAGAAACAAGCTCTACTTGTAAACGTTCAATTTCTTTATATATTTCAGCAATTGCCAAATCTTTGACATCGTTACCAACATCGGTATGAATGTACCAATACCCATCATAAAGCAATGTTTCCATCGAAGCATACACGCCATACGTATAGCCGTTTTCTTCTCGTAAATTTTGCATGAGTCGAGCACCAAAATAACCGCCCAAAACCATATTCATCATATAAAAATGATCCCAATCGGGGTGCGTTCTATCAAACGTGCGACAGCCTATACGAATAGAAGCCTGCAAGCTATCGGAATTGACCGACAATGCTACTGGTGCAAATGGGGGCTGAGGCAATACGGTGTGTGTCGGTTCTGGCAGGCTATTGCCTCTAGGCAATACACCAAGGTACTTGTTGATGAGTGCCAATACTTCTGGACTTGTCTTCCCTGCTACAAAAACGCTACAGTTCTGAGCGGTATATTGTCTATCAAAATAGGCTCGTACTTTGTCAATATTGACCGTCTGGTAGTAGGCTTCTGTAGAATTGTAGCCATAGGGGTGCTCTTTACCAAAAAGCTGCTCGGTAAATTCTCGATAGGCGACAATGTCGTTTTTGCGCAACTGAATTTTGAGGTTCTGCTTATTTCGTTTTACAAATTTTTTGAGCTCTTGGGGGTCAAAAGCTGGAATCGTAATTAAGTCTTGTAATACTGGCAACAGCTTATCGAGGTGCTTGACCAAGCAATAAAATTCAATATTGACTCGATTGAATCCATCATCAATTTTGAGGCTAGAGCCAAAATATTCAAATAGGTTGGCAATTTCTTCTGCACTATTTTTGGTAGTTCCTGCCTTGATGAGCTGAGAGGTCGTTTTGGCAATCAAAGGATACTTCTCGTACCAGCGCCCTGCCTTAAAACTCACCTCTAGTTTGAGTACATTTTGTGTTCCCAACTTGATTTCGTAGAGGGGAATCCCGTTGTCGAGTTGGTGTACTACGGGCTGTGGCAAATTCGCTTTGTCTATGGATTGTATAGTAGGTGCTTGGCTTCTGTCTAGCATTATTTGTAGCATTATTTATAGCACAATAGGACAAACCTACTCTTGAGCAGGTTTGTCCTATTGTTTAGAAGAAAAAGTACGATAAAAGTTGGTAATGATCGTCCTATCTGAATTTTGACTTTTGGAACCAACCACTCGCATTGAGTGCAAAACCTAAATTGACCTTGAAATACATATCTCCAATCAATTCGGGATGCCCCACATAGCCAAATTCCAATCCTAGATTGACAAATCCGACAAACGATTTGAGTTTGCGGTTGTGTATCGGGAATCCTGCTCCCATCGCTACGCCATAATCCTGCAACTGATAAGCAGTGCCATTAGCCGCTGTAATTATGCGTTGGTCGCTGCCATAGTGTGCTCCGAAACGGTAACGTACTCTATTGAAATAGCTCGTAGAATTTTTTTCGCAAATATCAGGTACCCATTGTAGTCCTGTTGCTATTTTCCACGAGTCAGTCAAATTGTCGTCCGCTACACCATCTACTCGGTAGCTTGACCACGTTTGTCCTTCATAAGAAATACCAATTTTGAATCCATATTCTGACCCATAAGAGATACCACCACCATATTTGA
Source organism: uncultured Saprospiraceae bacterium (assembly GCA_937139495.1). Lineage (GTDB taxonomy): Bacteria > Bacteroidota > Bacteroidia > Chitinophagales > Saprospiraceae > Aureispira. Next base: position 62,767 of record CAKZQC010000026.1, read on the forward strand.
GCGGCATCTTGATAGTTCCTTTCTGATCGGTAACAGTATTCAGAGAAGTTAATATCTGCGAAGGTCCTTGTATCAACGTTTCTTGGTCGGTGCTAGTCGCCAAACCCGAAGTTCCTCCGACATAAGCTCCTACAATCAATTTTTGTCTAAAATTGCCCCCTGTACAAGGCTCGTCCATGTTGTCGTCGTCATCTTTGCCTACAAAGTACTCATACTGCACTCCTATATCCCAAATAAGACCAGACACATTTTCTTGTGTTACGAATACTTCATCGTAACCAAATACATAACTGCTATCCTGAAAATCAATAGAAGTGATATCGTTGACCTGACCAAATAACAAACCTACATTAGCTCCCACAGATAACCCTTTGTAAGTAACTCCATTACTCCAATTAATCCGATAACGATTACCGTTTCCTTGATAATTGAAGTTCACATTAGGGATATCCCCTACACTACGCACAACAGATACATCATAGCTTCTGCTACTGTATGGCATTAGCGAAAAGCCCATTCCCCACTGTACAGGCTCGCCTCTACGAAGCGTATCGCCTCGTACTTGCCAGCTTTTCGTTATCGGAAACGCTAACGAAAGATAGGATAAATTACCATTATTGGCTGTTGCGTTTAACCCTGTACTTTTTTCGTTAAGGGCATGGTGCTCGTAGTTGAGCCCTACCTGAAACGCCGTACGATGTAACTGTCCCAAAGAAGCAGGATTGACCAGATTGACATTCCAATAACTACGTTGTGTCGCTGCCATTCCGCCGCCCATACTTTGGTCGGTAATCATCATGCTACTCGCCAAATCGCCAAATCCATATCTCGAATAAGGTGAGTTTCCTCTGGCATATTGTGCCTCCACTGTGGTTGTGCCAAGCAATAACGCTAGCATCAATAATAGGGCGTATGCTGTAAATGGATAAAAAATCCTGTGCATTTTTTTTTGTTTATTTTCCGAACAGTGACCTCTATTGGCTTTGCTCTGCATTCAAATCGAAGGTTCTCTAAAGCCCTTCATTATATTCCAAAATCGTATTCAGCCCAATCAATACTAGATTAGGCTGTGCAAATATCTCATTTTTAAGTTGACTTTCAAAATAAGTGCTATCTCCGCCCGTAATAACTAGGGTAATCGCTCCATATTTAGCACTATATTGATGCTTGAAGCCTTCTAGCTCGTGCAAAACGCCCCAAAAAACTCCTGTCTGCATCGCACTAACAGTTGTATTTCCAATCCAGTCTTTTGGCACTTCGAGTTGGAGTGCTGGTAGCTTGGCAGTAAAATGAGTCATGGCATTGAGTCGCATCTGCAACCCTGGCAAGATACTTCCACCCCAATAATTCCGCTGTTTATCTACAAAATCGTAGGTAATACAAGTACCTGCATCGACCACCAATATATTTTGGTGAGGATACCGTGCTACCGCTCCTACTACCGCTGCCAAACGGTCTTTGCCGAGTGTTTGCGGTGTTAGGTAATGATTCTGAATTGGCACTTGCAGTTCAGTATCAAGCCAATAGACCGACTGCACTTTAGTAGCTAACCAAGTACGTATTGCTTGGTGGTCTGCTCGCACAGAAGACAAAATAACAGCCGTTACTGCATATTGCGATAACAATCGCCGAATAACGTCCTGCTCTAGCGTGGGGTGCAGTACTAAATCTACTAATGTGGATGTAGCGTCAAATACAGCCAACTTGACGCGGGTATTCCCTATGTCAATACAAAGGTTCATGTTGCTTGTTTTGATAGAAAACGTTGGGATTGGTGGGTAGGTAAGTTTGGAACGCATTTATTTTGAGAGAGTATAGCACAAGCCTCTGAATAACTACAAAAAATTGGCTATTACATAATAGCAATAGCCAATTGATTTTTTTGAGCATTGGCTACACCGCCAAATACATTTCCGTGTGCGGAATATTATCTTCCAAATACTTTTTGCCAGTATCGACAAAACCCAAATCTTGATAAAAACGCAATAAATAATCTTGGGCAGAAATACGAATATTTTGCTTGCCCCACAGCTTCCACGCAGCTTGTATAGATACTTGCATGAGCTGCTTGCCGAGTCCTCTGCCTCGTGCCTCTATCGCATTGACCACTCTACCTATCGCTATATCATTAGCGTAGCTAATCCCCTTGGGCACTAGTCTGGTGTACGCTATCAGTTGATTGGTTGGGCTATAGCCCAATACATGATAACATTGATCATCTTTACCATCAAAATCTAAGTAGGGACAGTCTTGTTCTACTACAAATACCGCTTGTCGCAATTGTCCCAAATCATACAATTGCCTTGTCGTCAGTTCATCAAAAGCAAGTGTTTGCCAACGAATATCTGTTGTCATAATTAGCGTTATTTTGTTTTTTCTTCTTTGCTGCGCAATATGATATTGAGCCAAGAATCATCGAAACTGTAACCGTCCAATTCCAAGAAATTGGCAAAACGAGGCAACAGCACACTTTTTTTGCGTCCTGCAAGGATTATCAATAACTCATCGCCAAATTTTTCAACTTTGAATGCTTGCTCTTCAATGAAAGGCAAATACATAGAAATGCGATGATGATCACCACAGTCTTCCACTTTGAACGGACTTTCTAGGTGGTAAATATCCGCAGGACTGCGTGCTTCATAAATGGTAGTTGCGATTTGGTCTAACAATTCCAAACCAAATACTTCCTTGCCTTGGTGCGGCACTTTGAAGATAGGCAAAGGCTGAAAACTCTCTTCAATGTCTTGCAAATATTTGGCTTGCGACTGCACATATTGTTCAAAAACAGAACCTGCGGCCCCTGCTTGTTCTGGCAATATTCTATTGACAATAATAGCATCTACATTGTAGCCATACAAGTTGAGGTAAGTAAACGAACGCTTCGCCTCTTGTATCACCATACGTTCTGGATTGGCAACAATCCGTATCGAACAGACCTTCGGGTCTAGCATTATTTTTTGTACCGTTTCGAGTTTGGCAAACAAGGCTTGCAACTCTTCGTAGCCTTCATCTAGCGGAATACCTTTGGTTTTTTTGAGGATTTTACCGACCGTTTTTATTACTAATTTCTGTCCAGGGAATGCCTTAAACAGCCATGACTGTAGTACTTGCGGCAAGGTCAAAAGTGTGAGCGTCTCGCCCGTAGGGGCAGAATCTATAATGAGGACATCATAGGTTTTTTCTCTGTAATAGCGCTCAATCCAAAGGAAAGCGGACGCTTCTTCCATACCCGGTAGCACCGAAAGTTCTTCCGCTACCACGTTGCTTACGCCTTTCCATTTGAAAATACTGGTCATCATCTGACGCATATTATTCCAATGCTTTTTCATGGAGTAATAGACATCAAATTCTTGTCCCCAAAGGTTTTCGGTGACAACTGTTGGCTCTGGTTGCAGCTCCATGTTGAGTGCATCAGAGAGACTGTGTGCAGGGTCAGTAGATACGATTAATGTTTTGAGTCCTTGTTTGGCACATTGTAGTGCCGTAGCAGCAGCGGTAGTCGTTTTGCCTACACCGCCTTTGCCCGTAAAAAGTATAATTCGCATGAAATATGTTTATTAGACATCATCTGTAATAATATCCATTGATTAATTTTTTATGATTAAAAAGCCAAATCTACCTATTTTAAACAAAAAATAAATGGCTTAGTTTGGTTCTATTACAATTAGATCTTCTTGTCAGGAATACTCTTGCGGTGTCCCACAAAAACAGAATGCTTGTCAGGCTTAATCCCACTACCATATTCCTTGGCATATACTTGCGTAAATTCTGCTCCAAAAAATAATATTTGTGCCGAATAATACACCCACGCCAATACAATAATAAGGGAGCCAGCCGCTCCATAGCTGGAAGAAAAACTGCTATTGCCAATATATAATCCTAAAGCAAATTTGCCTATTGTAAATAAAACAGCAGTAATAATAGAACCAATCCAGACATCTTTCCACTGGATTTTGACATCAGGAAAATACTTGAACATTAGTGCAAACGAAAAGGCTATGACCACAAATGAAATCCCCATATTTACGCCTTGCCACAGCCAATCTGCACCTGGCAAAAAACTACTCATATAGTTGCTCAAGCCCGACACAACAGCACTTGTCAGCAAAGATACTAATAATAAAAAGCCAATTCCTAATACAGCCGAAAAGGATAAAAAGCGTTTGCGAATAATATTCAAAATTCCTTGATTGGGTTTCGTCTCTACTTGCCAAATCATATTGAGCGAATTTTGCAACTGAGCAAACACCCCTGAGGCACCAAACAACAGTACCGCCAAACTAATAATAGAAGCAAAACTACTCACCGAAGGGCGGTCCGCATTCTCTATAATTTCTTGTACCATCTCGGCACTCTCCTTCCCGACCAGTCCTTGGATTTGGGCTACGATTTCGCCATGAGCAGCTTCTTCGCCAAATATAGCCCCTGCCATGGCTATGGCTAGCACCAACAAGGGGGCTAACGAAAAAACAGTATAATATGCCAATGCTGCAGCCAAGCTCATCGCATTATCGTTGAGCCATTCGGTTATCGTTTGTTTTAGTATTTTGTAGATTATTTTTATATTATTCATAATAGTATTTTTTTTTAGTAGGGTATTTTTTCTTTTATATTGCAATCAACAAATAGGTTCTTCGAAATGTTCTGAAGGCAATCCCATCTAGTTAAACAATTTTTAACAGCACTAAAAAGTAGAATTGCTATCATTTTTTTATAAATTGTCTTCCTTTGATAGACAACTCAAACCAAAATAGACAAACCAATAGCAAATGAATTTTAAGAACGAAGTAGAAGCCGTCAATGGATTGGCAGAAGCCTACCACAAATTGCGTGCAGAAATAGGTAAAGTAATTATAGGGCAAGAGGACGTAGTCAAGGCGGTTCTGATTTCTCTTTTTTGCGACGGACACAGCCTATTGGTCGGTGTTCCGGGGTTAGCCAAAACACTGTTGGTCAACACGATTTCCAAGGCATTGGATTTGGAATTTAAGCGTATTCAGTTTACGCCTGATTTGATGCCCTCGGATATTACAGGGTCGGAAGTGATGGACGAAAATAGAAACTTTACCTTTCACAAAGGACCTCTTTTCACCAATATACTCTTGGCAGATGAGATTAACCGTACGCCACCCAAAACACAAGCAGCCCTCCTAGAGTCGATGCAAGAAAGAAGTGTTACGGTAGGTGGTCATCAATATATGTTGCCCAAACCATTCTTGGTATTGGCGACACAAAACCCGATTGAGCAGGAAGGAACATATCCATTGCCAGAGGCACAGCTTGACCGTTTTATGTTCAATATTTTTCTACATTACCCAAGTTATGAAGAAGAAGTAAGCATTGTCAAAGCAACCACACAAGGAACCAAACACGAAGTACAATCGGTGCTAACAGGTGAGGAAATATTATACTTCCAAAAATTGGTCAAACAAATTCCGATAGCCGACAATGTACTCGAATACGCGGTTGGTATTGTCAATAAATCAAGACCAAATTCAGCGATGGCGACGACTTTCGTCAATAACTATATCTCGTGGGGTGCAGGACCTAGAGCCTCCCAATCGTTGGTAGTAGCTGCCAAGTGCCACGCTGCTATCAATGGTAAATATTCGCCCGATATCGAAGATGTACAAGCGATCGCCAAATATGTATTGCGTCACCGTGTGGTTCGCAATTACAAGGCAGAAGCCGAAGGAATTACAATTGATGATATGATTAAGAACTTGCTCTAATCGAGCAGTCAAGAATCATGCGTAATACATTGAAGTGATAGACGGCAACTGCTCGTCTATCACTTTTTATTCAACTATACATTTCATGCGTTGGTTTTCTATTTTTTGTTTGGCAATAAGCGTTTTATTTCTGCAACTCCTTGGGAGCTGTGCTACTCCCGGAATGCCCAATGGTGGACCTAAGGATTCGACCCCACCAGCCCTACACCCCAAACGCTATTCGACACCCAACGAGATGACCAACTTCCCCTATCAAGAAGTGATATTAACGTTTGATGAATGGGTGAAGCTACAAAATGCCTATGCTCAAATTATCATTTCGCCACCACTGGACGAACGTCCCTCTATCAAGGTCAAAAACAAGAGTGTGGTCATCAGATGGAAAGAAGCCCTCAAACCCAACACCACTTATGTGATACAATATGGTGAGTCGATACAAGACTTAACCGAGGGGAATATTACTAGAAACATGACGAGGGTTTTTGCTACGGGCGACCAAATTGACTCGCTGCACACCGAAGGGCAAATCATAGATGCAACCACCAGAGAACCCAAAGAAAATGTATTGGTTATGCTCTACGAAGACTTGACCGATAGTGCTTCGTTGACCATCAAGCCCTATTATTTCACCAAGACAGACAAACAAGGTAGATTCAAACTAGATTATCTCAAAGCAGGAACCTACCAAATCATAGCCCTCGAAGACCTCAACAATGATTACAAATACAGTGGCAAGGGAGAATCTATTGCTTTCTTGGATTCCAATTTGGTCATCAACGATAGCTTGCAGCCTATTCTTCGTATGCGTTTGTTTTCCGAAAGGATTGCGACCAAAGTAACAGATAGCGAGCTACTCCGTACAGGTCAAATTGTACTTTACTTCAATAATCCGCTAGAATCTGAAACGACGCTAGAGTGGCTCAATGCTCCTGCCGACATGGAATATTCTTATTGGCAAGAAGCCGACTCTGCCCTCATATGGCTAGGCAATGGCGTGCCTGATAGTGGCAAACTACAGTTAGTGGTGCAAAATATTGGCGAAAAGCTCCAAGATACTGTCTTGATTAAGCTCAAAGCAAAAGCTAGCTGGGAAAAAGAAGAAACGAAAGTTGGTTGGCTTGCCTTGCCGACACCCAAAGAGGGCAAAGCTAGCAAAGGAAGACCTAAAATTGCCGTAAATACCCTAGATACGACACCTATATTGCTACACCCGACCAAACCAAAAATGGATTTGATTTTTGATGCTGCCGTACGAAGTTGGAATACTGATAGTATTCAGTTGCTCAAAGATACGGTCGTGATAATGGTGGATAGCAGTGGCAAAAAAACGAAAAAAGATACCTTTCTATATTCCACCGCTACGATTGCATTAGTGGCGGACTCTGCTAGAGTCAATGTATTGTATCTCAATACCTTATTGGATACAAACAGTCGGTATCAATTGAGGCTGTTGCCTAATGCCATCACTGACCGACAGGGCTACACCAATACGGATACCTTGTATCGCAATTATCAATTTAACCCCTCCGATATCTATGGAATTATTCGTGTCACTATCCAAGATATGCAAAACAAACAGTACATCGTACAACTAGTCGATAGCAAAGAGCGAGTACTACAAAGTCAAGTAGAAGCTGGTATAGATAGTGTTTCCATTAGCTATCCTGACCTAGTAGCAGGAAATTATATCGTACGAGTTATAGAAGATCAACTCCCTAACGCCCGTTGGGACACAGGTCTTTTTAGCCAAAAAAGACAGCCCGAGCCGATTCTTAATAGCAAAGAAATTCCACTCAAAAAAGGTTGGAAATATGAGTTTGAGATGAGTGTATTGCCAACCAAAGTGAACGACAAAAAAGGGAAAGGCAAAAAAATAAACTCTAAGTAAGATCCTTGCCATAACATCCGCCTACGAAACACAAAGCGCTCTGGTTGTGCAAATTAAGTTTCACAAATGTTATAATTTCGGTAACTTATTTGTTATTTAAAACATACAAACACTACGCATTTATAGTGTAGGTCTCCTGATATTTGATTACTTTAGCTATGTTGACTCTTTTTGAGTGGCAATCCCCCATTAATTATAGTGCAGGTTATTACGAATTCAGTTGTAATAAACTCTGTTTTTTAAACAACCACAACACTTTATTTTAATCACTAAAAAATTCAGCATGAGAATTTTAACGTTCTTTTGGTGTCTGCTGTTATTAACTACCGTTAGTTATGCACAAGCACCTAACCAAATCTGGTCTCCCATAGAGTCTAGCCGTATTCCTCTAGTAGGCAAGCGATATATCAAGCCGACTACTTTTCGGACTTTCAAAGCAAACTTGACAGAACTGCGTGCTGTACTAGCTACAGCACCTATGACCAAAACTGCTGCAGTCAAGACCAAGCCTTGTTTTGTAGCTATTCCCTGGACAGACGGCAGTATCAAACAATTTCAGATTACTGAGTCGCCTATTATGCAAGAAGGCTTGCAAGCTGAATTTCCCGAAATTCGTACCTATGCAGGTTCGGAAGTTGGCAATTCTAGTAACTATATTCGATTAGATTTGACACCTCAAGGCTTTCATGCGTTGATATGGACTGCCGACCAAGGCACTGTCTATATCGACCCTTACACCCATGGTGGAGGTGATTTGGAGCATTACATCTGCTACAACAAAAAATACTACACTCAACACGGCAAAACAGCTATCTGTGATGCTAAAGGCGAGGCAGTAGATGTGGGTCAGTTTCAACCAAAAAGTGCCGCACGTTTTGGCAGTTGCGAACTTCGCACCTATGCCCTAGCATTAGCCGCTACAGGCGAATACACAACTTTTCATGGCGGTACAGTTGCATTAGCACAAGCAGCACAAGTGACGACTATGAACCGTGTCAATGGCATGTATATCAGAGAAATGGCAATACAGATGAATATTGTCAATAATAATAGCTCTATTATTTATACCAACAGCAATACCGACCCTTTTTCCAATGGAGTAACTAATGATATGATCAACGAAAACCAAACGGTTTGTGATAATATTATTGGTAGTGGCAACTACGATATTGGACACGTATTCGGTACCAACAGCGGTGGATTGGCTGGTTTGGGTGTTATCTGTACCAACTCCAAGGCTAGAGGTGTTACAGGTAGTGCCGCTCCTATTGGCGATCCGTTCGACATTGATTTTGTAGCCCACGAAATGGGACACCAATTTGGTGCTACCCACACACAAAATAATAACTGCAACCGAGAATCAACTACCTCTATGGAACCTGGCTCTGGCTCTACTATTATGGGCTATGCGGGTATTTGTGCCCCCAATGTACAAGCGAGTAGCGATGATTATTTTCATAGTATTTCATTGCAACAAATTTCTAATAGAATACTATCTAGTAACTGTGCCACTCGTACAGCATTGAGCAATGCAGCTCCTAGTATCACCAGTACCCCCACCAGCGGAATCACGATTCCTGCTAATACCCCATTTTCGTTGACGGCAGTAGCAACTGATCCTAATGCTAGTAATGTATTGACGTACTGCTGGGAACAAATGGACAATGCAGCCGCTACGATGCCTCCAGTATCGAGTGCTACTGATGGTCCAAATTTTCGTTCACTCTCACCAAGTACCAATGCTACTCGTTATTTTCCAAATTTAACGGATTTGGCAGCAGGTGTTAGCCCTACTTGGGAAGTACTTCCTTCGGTGGGCAGAAGCATGACTTTTAGAGTCACGGTAAGAGACAACGCCCCAGGAGGAGCTTGTTCCGACCATCAAGATTTAGCAATTAATGTACATGCTGGTTCAGGACCTTTCGTGGTCAACTACCCTTCCAATACAGGTATTAGTTGGAGTGGTCTAGCCACCGAAACAGTAACATGGAGTGTTGCGAATACCAATAATGCCCCTGTGGCTTGTACTGCCGTAGATGTACTATTATCTACCGATGGCGGACAGACCTACACCACTACACTGGCTAGCAATGTGCCGAACTCCGGCAGCTATGCACTATCCGTCCCCAATATCAATACCAATACCGCTCGTATTATGATACGTTGTGCCAACGGTACCTTCTTCGATATATCAGACAATAACTTTAGTATTGCGGCAGCAGCTTCTGATTATACCTTGGCGGTAACGCCTAGCACAACTTCCATATGTCAAGGCACTAACGGTACGTTTACGATCAATATCGGAAAAATTGGCACCTACAATAACCCTGTTACACTTAGTTTGTCAGGAACTCCTCCTGGAGCTTCTATCAACTTTAGTCCAAGTAGCGTTACTCCCGTAGGCAGTTCTACGCTTACGGTAGGCAATACCGCAGCGATAGCTGCTGGAAGCTACAATATGACGGTTATTGCGAGCAGCACCTCGGGTACCAAGACAGAAAATATAACCCTAATAGTAGATGCAGCTATCAGTAGCCCAACACTAACTACGCCTACCAATGGCGCAGCTAGCGTCAGTCCTAGTACTACTTTTGGTTGGACAGCCGTTGGCAATAGCAGCACCGTTTACGATGTTACGATAGCAACGAATGCTTCCTTTAGCAATATAGTAGATAATGCCACAGGCATTACGACTAATAATTATACTAGTACTGTATTGAATGGCAACACGACCTATTATTGGAGAGTGACCGCTAGTAATGGCTGCGGAAGCCCTGCCACCTCTACTGTGTTTTCATTTACGACCAATAGTTGTAGTGTATTTAATAGTACAGATCCTAGTCAAGTGATTAGTACCATTGGTACTCCTACCGTAACTTCTACAGTCAATGTATCGACTACAGGTAGTCTTGTTGATATTAATATTGTTAACCTAACGGGAACACATAGCTACGTAAGTGATTTAACATTCACCTTGACTTCACCGTCCAATACAAGTGTTCAGTTCATCAGTGGCATTTGTACTAGCAGTGATAATTTTAATCTAAATATAGATGATGCTGGAGCAGCTACTATTCCTTGCCCCCCTACTACTGGATTGACCTATCAGCCACTAAACCCTTTGAGTGCTTTCAATGGCGAAAATCCTGCTGGAACTTGGACACTAACCGTATTTGATGGTTCTACTCAAGATGGCGGATCCCTTGATTCTTGGGGATTGGAAGTATGTGCTACCACAGCTACTATTATTGATGCAGGTATCAGTAGTTTTGTCAATCCAGCAGATGGCTTTGCCACTTGCGACAATCCTGTTGTTCCTGTAGTTCGTTTGCAAAACTATGGTACTACTCCCCTAACGAGTACGACTATTAATTATGACATCAACGGAGGTGCTAACAATACCTTTAGCTGGACAGGCAACTTGGCTGCTGGTGATAGTATTGATGTCATACTACCTGCCATAACGGCTCCTACACCAGCTACCTTCACACTCAATGCAGCTACTAGCAATCCTAATGGTGGCACCGATAGCAATACAGCAAATGATGGTGCTAGTGCTTTGAGTCAAATTATCTTAGCGGCTACACTTCCTTATATGGAAGATTTTAGTACTGGGGCAATTCCTGCCAACATCACTACTATAGAAAACCCTGTGGATAATAATCCATGGTCATACAATGCCGCTAGTGCTTATAGTACTGGTACAGGAAGTATGATACTTGATAATTTCAATACCAATACTGCTGGTGATTTTGATTTAGCATACCTCCCTTGGTTAGATTTCTCGGGACAAACTGGCGTGCAACTTACCTTTGATGTCGCTTATGCTCGATACGATGCCGCTAGCTCCGATACCATTGCCATTTATGCTAGCAACGATTGTGGCGACAGCTATACCTTGATTTATCGCAAGGGAGGAACAGACCTCGCTACAGCACCTGACAACCTCGGTAGTTTCTTACCTACCGCTACTCAATGGAGAAACGAAACGGTTAGTTTAGCTGCTTACAATGGCAGCTCACACGTGCGTCTTATCTTCGTCAACGAAGGAGGTTATGGCAACAATGTGTATTTAGATAATATCAATATTGCTAGTCCTATAGCGTGTAACGTTGCAGCGACTGCTGCAATTACCAATCCTATTTCTTGCAATGGTTCTGCAGATGGTTCTATTGGCGTAACCGCCACTAATGGACAAATTCCATACACTTACAATATTGGAAATGGCAACCAGAACAGCAATAATTTCAATAACTTGGGTGTAGGCAACTACACAGTAACCGTAACCGACGCCAATGGCTGTACGGCTACCACAAACACCGTTTCGGTGACCGAGCCAAATGTTATTTCTGTTAATATTACCACCCCCAACATGATTAGTTGCAACGGAGGAAATGATGGCTCGCTCACCGTCAATGCGACACAGAGAGTGCCTCCCTACACTTACGTTTGGTCTAATGGACAAACTAGTTCGGTGGCTAATATGTTGTCCGCTGGCACTTATACCGTAACGGCGATAGGTGGCAACGGCTGTACCGCTACAGGAACAGTCACATTGAATGAACCAACAGCTATTACGACATCTTTGGCGGTAGTCAATACCATCAGTTGTGCCAACAGCAATACAGGAAGAATACAAGCAACTACTAGTGGTGGTACCAGTCCTTATACCTACTCGTTGGGTACAGGGTCACAAACAACGCCTACGTTCAGCAATCTAGCAGCAGGAACTTATACCGTAACCACCACCGATGCCAATGGCTGTACCGCTATGACCAATAGTGTCACGCTGTCCGATCCTTCCACAGTAGTACCAACGATCAGTTTGGTTAGTCCGATCAACTGCCCGAATGGTAGTACGGGTGCTTTGTCTGTAACTGCCACAGGTGGCAATCCAAACAGCTATACTTACAGCTGGTCGAATGGGCAAAATGGTGCTTCTATCGTTAACTTGATGGCTGGCACTTATACCGTAACGGCTACAGATGCTAGCGGTTGTACTGCTACTGCTAATTATACGTTGAGCGATCCCACAGCTATCCTTCCTACTATTATTGCTACTAGTACTATTAGTTGCAATGGTGGTAACAATGGTGCTTTGAGTGCGAGTGCTACTGGCGGAAACGCTAGTAACTATACTTACTTATGGTCCAATGGGCAAGCTATTGATAATATTAGCAATCTAGTGGCGGGTACTTATTCCGTGACCGTTACTGATGCCAATGGTTGTGTTGCTACCACTTCTCGCACACTCAACAATCCTGCTCCTATTGTAGCTTCTGCTACCGTTACTAGTCAAGCAGGTTGTAGTGGCTCCAATACAGGCGCTATTACGGCGGCGGCTACGGGTGGTTCTACCAACAACTATACTTACTTATGGTCCAATGGACAAGCTACTGCTAGTATCAGCAATTTGCCAGCAGGTACCTACACCGTAACCGCTACAGACAATGGCTGTTCGGGAACTACTTCGGCTACGATTAGTCCAGCAGGCAACTTAACTGTCAATACCACTATCAACAGTACTATTGATTGTAATGGTGATGCGACGGGTAGTGTTACAGCTGCAGCCAATGGAGGAAATACTGCTAACTACACCTACGCTTGGTCCAATGGACAAGCTACTGCTAGTATCAGCAATTTGCCAGCAGGCACTTACACCGTAACCGCCACCAACAATGGTTGTACGGCTGTTAGTACCGTTACGTTGTCTCAACCTACTTTGTTGACTGCCACTGCCAATGACAATGGCGATGGCTCGGCTACGGTACTTCCAAACGGCGGTACGGCTAACTATACTTACTTATGGTCTGATGGTCAAGTAAATGCTACTGCTGCGAATTTGACTAATGGCACTTACACCGTAACGGTTACGGATGCGAACAACTGTTCGACTACGGCTTCTGTTACGGTTATTGTTTCTGGATTGGATAACATCGCCAATTTATCGGCTTTCGATATTCTACCCAACCCAAATACTGGTAACTTCCACGTACAAATCGACTTGACTACGGTTCAGGCTGGAAACGTACAAGTCGTCAACGTATTGGGACAAGTACTACGTACCTACAATTTTGAAGCACAATCGGTCACGCTTCCTATAGAAATACAGGAGCAAACTAGTGGTGTTTATTTTGTAGTATTGAATACTAGCAACCAAACCGTAACACGCAAAGTAACAGTTAGTAAATAAGCATTCTTTATTTGGCGAAAGCCAAATAGTAAGAGGCTACTCGATTCATTTCGAGTAGCCTCTTTTTTTGTGTCGCATGGTTACTTTTGCTGTATTTTTTTTGAGCAATGCCTCTATTAATAGAGGTTATATGTAAGTTTCGCTAGAAACTTACACTTATTTTGCCCAAAATAGCAATCAAAAAAGTTATTAGCTTGCTTTTTATAAACAAATTAACTACATTTGTCTTTTCCAAAAAATTTATCACTAATTAATTACTAATAAGCATAACTATAAAATTAAATTTTAATTGCAATTAATTTATTACATTTGTAGTTAATTAACCATCAACAAACTTTATTAAAAATTAAATCTATTAAAACATGAAAAAAATTACACTTTTATGGTGTCTAATTCTATTAGCTACTAATAGTTTTGCACAGACCTGTAATGTGTTTGTGAGTCCAAACGCTAATCAAGTGATTAGTACCACTGGTACTCCTACGATTACTTCTACTGTAACAGTACCAACTGCAGGTATCGTCACCGACATCAATGTCCTGAACCTAACGGGTTTGCATACTTATATGGGTGATTTGACATTCACATTGACATCACCTTCAGGTACTACCGTAACACTGATAGACGCTATTTGTGGTACTGATGAAGATTTTGATCTCGAACTAGACGATGCAGGAGCGGCAGTTATTCCTTGCCCTGCCACCACTGGTCTTGCTTACCAACCAGATTTCCCGTTAAGCGCCTTCAATGGAGAAAACCCAGCAGGTACATGGACACTAACCGTCTCTGATGGAGCGAGTGCTGATGGTGGTAACCTTGTTTCTTGGTCACTAGAAGTTTGTGCTTCAACAGTTGCACCAATTGATGCAGGAATTAGCTTGTTTGTCAATCCTACTGATGGTCTCCGCACCTGTACCAGCAATCCGATTGTACCAATCGTACGTCTGCAAAATTTCGGTACGACTACCCTAACAAGTACTACTATTAATTATGATATAGATGGAGGTGCCAACAACACCTTTAACTGGGTAGGTAATCTAGTTGCAGGAGCTAGTATTGATGTAACACTACCTGCTATTACAGGTCCTACTCCTGGTGTATTTACAGTCAATGCCTCTACCAATACACCCAACGGGAGTGCTGATGGAAACATAACCAATGATAGTGCTAGTGCCGTTACACAGTTTATTCAATCTACTACATTTCCTTACACTGAAGGATTTAATGGTGGAGCGATACCGACCAACATGATTGTTTCTCAAAGTCCTAATGATGGTAATCCTTGGACCTACAATGCCGCAAGTGCTTATGGTATTGGTACAGGAAGTATTCGTATGGATAATTTCTCTGTAAATACAAATAATACATTTGATTTTGCTTTTGCACCTCGTCTAGATTTGTCGGCACAGACCAACGCACAACTTACGTTTGATGTAGCCTATGCTCGTTATAATGCCCTCAACTCCGATACCATTTCGGTTTTTGTTAGTACTGATTGTGGTGATAACTATACCTTGGTTTACCGCAAAGGAGGTACAGACTTATCTACCGCTCCAGATGATACTACTGCATTTACACCTACTTCTACTCAGTGGAGAAACGAAACCGTTAGTTTGAATGCCTATGCTGGTAATCCAAACGTACTGGTTCTTTTTTACAGTGAAGGTAATTATGGCAATAATGTCTATTTAGATAATATCAACATTACTTCAGTTGCGGCTCCAGTTGATGCTGGAATTAGTTCCTTTACAGACCCTACCAATGGTGTCCGTATTTGTAGCAACAACCCGATTGCGCCAACTGTACGTCTGCAAAACTATGGCACTACTCCCCTAACGAGTACTACGATCAACTATGATATAGACGGTGGAGTCAACAACACATTCAACTGGACAGGTAATCTAGCAGCAGGAGACAGTATTGATGTAACACTGCCTGCTATTACAGCACCTACGCCTAACGTATTTACAATCTACGCTTCTACCAATATGCCAAATGGTAACACTGATGGAAATATCCTCAATGATAGTGCTAGTACGGTTTCTCAACTGATTCAATCTGCTACTTTTCCTTATTCCGAAAGTTTTAATGGTGGAGCAGTACCGACCAATATATTAATTTCTGAAAATCCAGTAGATGGTAATCCTTGGACATACAATACAGCTAGTGCTTATGGTATTGGTACAGGATGTATTAGCATGGATAACTTCGTTACCAATACAAGAAATACACTTGATTTTGCCTTTCTCCCTCACTTGGACTTTTCGGGACAAACTAGTGTAGAACTTACCTTTGATATTGCCTATGCTAGCTACACCGCTACCATATCTGACACTCTTTCTGTTTTTATTAGTACTGACTGTGGTAATAGTTATACTATGATTTACCGTAAAGGAGGTAGTGATTTAGCTACCGCTCCAGACACAACTAATGCATTTATACCTACAGCGACTCAATGGAGAAACGAAACCATTAGTTTGGCAGCTTATGATGGAAATCCAAACGTATTGATTCTTTTTTACCACGAAGGCAACTATGCCAATAATATGTTTTTAGATAACATCAATGTTCTTTCGCCTGTAGTTTGTAATATAGCTCCTACTGCCACTATCGTCAATCCCGTAAGCTGTAACAATGGCAACGATGGTGCTGTTTCTGCTGCTGCTAACAATGGCTTAGCACCTTACACTTACAGTTGGTCCAATGGTCAAAACGGAGCTACTATCACTAATTTGACAGGGGGCACTTATACGGTGACGGTTACTGATGCCAACAGTTGCACCGCTACTACTGCAATCACCCTAGTAGATCCTACTGCAATCAGTAGTTCTTTAAGTGTTGTGGATAGTGTTAGTTGTAATAATACCAATACAGGTAGAATACAAGCAACGGCTACTGGTGGTACCACGGGCTACACTTATGCACTCGGAACAGCAACCCAAACGACTCCTACTTTTAGCAATCTAGCAGCTGGTACTTACACCGTAACTATCACCGATGCCAATGGTTGTATTACTACTACAAATAGTGTTACCCTATCAAATCCATCTGTTTTAATCGCTACAGCCACTACCACCAATATTATCTCTTGCAATGGTGCAAACGATGGTACATTGACGGCTAATGCTTCTGGTGGAAATTCAAACAGTTACACTTACAGCTGGTCGAACGGTCAAAATGGTGCTACTATCAATAACTTGATGGCGGGGACTTATACCGTAACTATTACTGATGCTAATGGTTGTACCGCTATCTATTCAGAAACACTTACTGAACCTAGCCCAATTATCAGTACGATCAATACTGTTGCAGCGATTTCTTGCAATGGTGCAACCGATGGTATATTGACTGCTAGTGCTACTGGAGGAAACGCCGCTAGCTACACTTACAACTGGTCGAATGGTCAAAATGGTGCTACTATCAATAATTTGATGGCGGGGACTTATACCGTAACCGTTACTGATGCTAATGGTTGTACTACTACCAATTCAGAAATACTTACTGAACCTAGCCCAATTGTCACCACCATCAATACTATTGCTACTATTTCTTGTAACGGTGGCAATAATGGTGCTTTGACTGTAAGTGCTACTGGTGGAAACGCTACTAGCTACACTTACAACTGGTCGAATGGACTAAATGGTGCTACTATCCCTAACTTAACAGCTGGCGCTTATACAGTGACTGTTACTGATGCTAATGGTTGTACTACTACCAATTCAGAAACACTTACTGAACCTACTGTTGTAGTACCAACGATCAGTTTGGTTAGTCCGATCAACTGCCCGAATGGTAGTACGGGTGCTTTGTCTGTAACTGCCACAGGTGGCAATCCAAACAGCTATACTTACAGCTGGTCGAATGGGCAAAATGGTGCTTCTATCGTTAACTTGATGGCTGGCACTTATACCGTAACGGCTACAGATGCTAGCGGTTGTACTGCTACTGCTAATTATACGTTGAGCGATCCCACAGCTATCCTTCCTACTATTATTGCTACTAGTACTATTAGTTGCAATGGTGGTAACAATGGTGCTTTGAGTGCGAGTGCTACTGGCGGAAACGCTAGTAACTATACTTACTTATGGTCCAATGGGCAAGCTATTGATAATATTAGCAATCTAGTGGCGGGTACTTATTCCGTGACCGTTACTGATGCCAATGGTTGTGTTGCTACCACTTCTCGCACACTCAACAATCCTGCTCCTATTGTAGCTTCTGCTACCGTTACTAGTCAAGCAGGTTGTAGTGGCTCCAATACAGGCGCTATTACGGCGGCGGCTACGGGTGGTTCTACCAACAACTATACTTACTTATGGTCCAATGGACAAGCTACTGCTAGTATCAGCAATTTGCCAGCAGGTACCTACACCGTAACCGCTACAGACAATGGCTGTTCGGGAACTACTTCGGCTACGATTAGTCCAGCAGGCAACTTAACTGTCAATACCACTATCAACAGTACTATTGATTGTAATGGTGATGCGACGGGTAGTGTTACAGCTGCAGCCAATGGAGGAAATACTGCTAACTACACCTACGCTTGGTCCAATGGACAAGCTACTGCTAGTATCAGCAATTTGCCAGCAGGCACTTACACCGTAACCGCCACCAACAATGGTTGTACGGCTGTTAGTACCGTTACGTTGTCTCAACCTACTTTGTTGACTGCCACTGCCAATGACAATGGCGATGGCTCGGCTACGGTACTTCCAAACGGCGGTACGGCTAACTATACTTACTTATGGTCTGATGGTCAAGTAAATGCTACTGCTGCGAATTTGACTAATGGCACTTACACCGTAACGGTTACGGATGCGAACAACTGTTCGACTACGGCTTCTGTTACGGTTATTGTTTCTGGATTGGATAACATCGCCAATTTATCGGCTTTCGATATTCTACCCAACCCAAATACTGGTAACTTCCACGTACAAATCGACTTGACTACGGTTCAGGCTGGAAACGTACAAGTCGTCAACGTATTGGGACAAGTACTACGTACCTACAATTTTGAAGCACAATCGGTCACGCTTCCTATAGAAATACAGGAGCAAACTAGTGGTGTTTATTTTGTAGTATTGAATACTAGCAACCAAACCGTAACACGCAAAGTAACAGTTAGTAAATAAGCATTCTTTATTTGGCGAAAGCCAAATAGTAAGAGGCTACTCGATTCATTTCGAGTAGCCTCTTTTTTTATGCTTTTAGTTTATTTTTCACATAAAACTGTACACTTTTTGCCTGAAGGCTAAAAAAATAAAAAAAGTGCCACTGATTTGCACTGATTCCTTTTCAGAATGAAGGCTAAAAATCACTTTAAGTTATTTAATTCCTTCTTGGAAACACGCTATTAAGCTATATTTTTAGACAAGCATTAAAAAAGCTATTGTCGGAAGTCTAACCTCTAGTATCTAACAGCAAAGTGGTCTTATTACACGCAACGCTAACTTTTATTCTTTTCCAAAAAATGACGCTAGCTAAAAAGTGTACGGTTTTATATTTTTTATTCTTGACCAACCGTTCCTGAAGAAAATTCAGATTTACCTGCTGCCGTTTTTATTTCAAAATAACCTGCTGTTGGCACTTTTTTGTCATCAGCCATTATTGTTCCTCGCATATCCACTTGTAGGTTATAAATCCGAATGCCCTCCTGGCTTTTTTCAACGGTATAAAACCCTTTCGCAAACCAACGCATCGTTTCAGCCGTCGTGCTGTCTATTTCATTTAGATAAGATTCATTAATTGGAAATGCTTCGATGGAATAGTCTTCCTTCTCCAACATCGAATAGTGCAACATATACAAACTATCCCTTCCTTTGGCTACGCCATACCAATTTAGATTGGCTATTCCCACAGGCATCGTCAACAAGGATTGATAACTTATGTTTTGTTCCGCAAACTTAGCCGAAATGGCAGCTTCTACCTGTTGCTTATTGAAAAGTGTAAGAAGTAAATAGGCAGAACTAATAATCAATCCATAATAATTAACTACCGCTCGTTTATCAGATTTTCGATATATCCACAGACTCAAAACTAAGCCAACTATCAGAGGAACTGTATAAAGTGGATCGACTACATTGATACAATCAAAACCTACTCTTTGATTGCTAAACGGCAAAAACAACTGTGTACCATAAGCCGTAAAAGTATCTAATAAGGTATGTGTAAAAAGACAGAGCCATACAAACAGCAAATTTTTCTTGAAAGAAATTGTCGCAAACCATTTTGTCCTGTTGAGGACAAAGGCAATAAGAAATGCTCCTAAAATACCACAGAGAATTGAATGACTAAATCCCCTATGAATACTCAACATATCCAACTTGTCGTAAAATAAAAAAAGTAGCACATCCAAATCAGGGATTGTGGCGACTATTGCTCCTACCAAGGCTCCTTTGTTGCCAATTTTTTTGCCAAGAATGGCTTCTCCAATTGCCGCTCCTAATACACCTTGAGTAATACTGTCCATTTGAGTTATTTAATCTACTAGAATAACACCACCTCTATTTCCTCAATTCTATTTTCGAGCCAAGCAATGGGAGCTTGGTATTTGTCGCCTGTTTGTGTATCACATTTAAAAAAAAGATAGAAAAGCTGAAGGTTTTCGCCTAATCTTTTGGTCAGTTTTTGTAGTCGTGCCGTAGCGGCTTCCTTCCGACCGTAACGAGCTGCTTGCCACGCATAATAAGCTTCATCATGCAATTCGATGACATCTAATACCGCTTGATCGGTCGTATATTTTTTGGCAAATTTGAGGGCGTAAATAGCGTGGTGTTTTGTCCAGTCTGTTCGTGGGCGTTCCTTTTCTTCCAGATGCTTGAAAGTATCGTGCAAGATGGTCACCAAACGCAAACGTTCTCTCATCTGAGGGTGTGTCGTGGCTTTATCTACATTGGCGAGTACTTCGTTGATGTGATAAAGTACCTTGCCTTCTGGGTGACCAAAGCGTGGAACACCCCAAAAAGCACCTGTTTGCCATTCTTGGTTGGCAATAATTTTTTGTTCGAGCAATGTTTCGGGCTGCACGAGCTCCTCTATGAGTCGCCAGTTATCGTTCTTGCTTGTCTTTATCATTGGATTCGGTTTCCAGTTCCTTTGCTGACTTATTATATTCATAGTACCCTCCATTTCATGAAAAGAAAACACCTGTTTGGAGGGGCTCTCTTAGGAATAGTAGCTAGACAAAAATTGCATCTAAATTGTTTAGATGCAATTTTTATGGCTGAAGTGTTTAGAGAATAAATGAAATAGCAAATATCCTACCGAACGTTAAGGAAGACTAAAAAATAACGAACTATCCAAAGGATTTAACACTCCTAATACTACAACGTAGTACAGTGTCCAAGTGTTACCTTTTTTTGTTTTATCGCAAATTCAATTGGATAATTTTATCCAAATCTTCTAACAGATTGGGCAGCTCAGACAACGGAATCATATTGGGACCATCGCACAATGCTTGTTCTGGATGTGGATGCGTTTCCACAAAAAAACCACGTACACCTACTGCCGCTGCTGCTTTTGCCAAATAAGGTGCATATTGGCTATTACCGCCACTTTTGCCTACTCCACCACCTGGTTTTTGCACCGAATGCGTCGCATCCATCACTATTGGGTAACCATATTCTTTCATTTCGAGTACCCCTGTATAATCCACCACCAAGTTATTGAAACCAAACATAGTCCCTCTTTCGGTCAATAGAATTTGTCGCTGTCCTGTCGATTCGATTTTAGCCAATACATATTGCATATCTTGAGGCGAAAGAAATTGAGCTTTCTTGACATTAACGATTGCTTCTGTATTGGCTGCCGCCAACAACAAATCTGTTTGACGACACAAAAAAGCAGGAATTTGAAGAATATCAACTACTTCTGCTACAATTGCTGCTTGGTCTGGCTGATGAATATCCGTAAGAATGGGCAAACCTGTTTCGGCTTTTACTTTCTGCAATACCGCCAAACCTGCCGCCATGCCTAGCCCACGATAAGAATCAACAGAAGTACGATTAGCTTTATCAAAAGAAGCTTTGAATACAAAAGTAAAATTGCTAAACCGAGCTTGCAACGCCTTGATTTCGTACGCAATATCAAGCGTCATTTTTTCTGATTCTATTACGCAAGGACCTGCAATAATGAAAGGTTTATTTTGTAATTGTTGGTATAAATTCATGCTTTTTTTAATAAAATTGTTTGAGCCTATTGGCAATTTTTTCTTTTGATCTTCTGGTCAAATATCCTATTTTTCAACACAGACTTTTCGACTTCAAATCTTTTGACTTCTGACTTCAGACCTTCTGACTTTTCAACTTACAACTTACAATCATTGATACATCGCATCGCTGTTTTCATTTCTTCGGGCGGGAGCCCTGGCAAGTCACGGATTTTTTGCAAATAAGGGGCTGCTTCCACACACTTACCCATTGTACAATACGCAATTCCAATATCCAAATCTATCAAGGCATTACTTTCTTGTAGTGCATTGAGCTGCAAGCTATATTCTAGCCATTTCTTGGCGGTCACCAAGTTAATAGCTCCTCCTTGTTGTGCTTTTTCAAACGTCAACTGCTTGTAACAAACTGCTATATATTGAAGGGCAACAGGATTATTGGGGGTTATTTCTTCTGCCTTTTGCAATAAACTTAAAGCCCCTGTGAAACTCCCTTGCTGCATCAATACACTCGCTTTGCTAATCATTGCAGACGCATAATCTGGTTTTTCTATCAATGCTTGATTATAGTTAGCGACTGCTTTCTGCACGTAGGACGCTCTCAGCGAGTCAGGTGTCCGATTATCTGCAAATGCCATAAAATTATAGCAATTGCCAAAAAGTTCGTACGTTTTCCATTTATCAACATTAGTTTTTAAAGCTTGTTCAGCTCTAGCCAATGCCAATCTAGGATTGCGCAAACCTAGATAATACGCTCCTGCTATCACATCTTGTCCTGCATCGCTGTAATCAGTCGGTTGATAGAGTGGGTTTACTATTTTAGAGAGCCAATAAGCAACACCACTTGCTGGAATAGGTTGCAAATCAGAAAAAATATCGTAGGCTTTATGTTTAGCAAAACCAAAAGAATCAATCAAGTGGTCATTGACTTCTGTTGACTTAACATACACACTAGCCACTGCATCTACAAACACCAAATCGTATTTGTTCGACTCTAGTAAATATTTCTGTATGTATTCGAATTCTGGTCGATAAATAACCGCATAATCAAAATCATACAAACTATCCTTCGCCTCAAAGATCTCAGGTATCACTAGCATCTTAGTAAACTCATCAAAAAAATCAGTCGGAAAGATATCTAAATCTCGTAAGTCAATGTATGTTTTGAAATCTGGCTGCAATTTCCAAAGCAAATAAGAAGAAGTCAAATAATCGGAAAAGCAAGTGCCTTTTATCTTGTTTTTGATAATAAAATCAGCTGCTCCTGTAGGATTATAACTTGCCAATACTTGTAGCCCATATTGATCTCTTGAGTTGCTCCATTCGTGATACTTGCCCGTAATGATAGCACCATAAAACGCTAACGGCAACAAAATAGCGAGTCCATAACTCAGCTTAGGTTTCTGGATTCGCTGTAACAATAATTCGATAGCCACTGCTACAAAAGGCGTAGCTGCTATCACAAAAAATGGAATATTGCGATAAGCTGTCAAGCTCAAATAAAAGAGGAGTAAAGCTAGCCCCAAGTTACCTAATCCAAACTGACGGACAATAATTTGCAACCAATTTTTAGGCGTTATTTTATAGCTGTTTTCTTTTTTGTGGCTACGCCAATACCATGGGAAAGCGACTACTAAAAGTGTAGTAATTACCAAAAATACAAGATTGAGATAACCCTGAATCTCTAACCAATACCCCACCTTGAAAACCCCCTTCAATTCCGTCGTATATTGATTGCTCGCCAACTGACCGAAGATATTGAAGGGGTGCAGCCACATCTGATAACCTCTAGGGTTGACCACCATAACAGCCAAAGCTCCCAAGACCGCTATGCTCAATAACTTGGGCGGATTATTAGCACTTACTTCTTGTTTTTGATAAAAATATTGTAGCCACGTCGCTATCAAATAACCGACCATTAGTACCACACCGATACCAAAAGCTTCGTGCATATTTGTCCAGAGCAACTGGAGTGGAATCAAGCAAAAAATAAGCCTAGAGGGCTTGCTATGGTATTTCCAAAATAAACAAAGATAGGCTGCCGTCATCAAGTGGCTCGTCATTTCAGGGCGACCAATCAGGCGATAATCTATGGTATAAAGCAACAATAAACTAGCTAAAACAACGCCTACAAAAGGCAACTTAGAATTATTGCCAACAGGCACAACAAGCTGTCTTATTGTCTGTGCAGATTGATAAACCAAACTCAAAACCCCGACCGTAACGGCTGCTTGCAGCACAAAGATGCCTTCTACTCCTAGCACTTTTTTGATGCCCACAATCAGTATTTCAAACAGCCATTTGACATTAACCCAAGGCGTACCTTGCATCGTATAAGAAAATGGATCGCTTTTGGTCACTTGACCATTTTCGAGCATCCATTCCCCTGTGCGATACATCCACCAAAGGTCAGGCTCACGCAGTGATTTGAAACTCAATGCAACCCCAACGAGCAGACACAAACCCCATGCTATTTTTACTATTGTTTCCTTTTTCATATCTTATTTAAATTCTACTTAGAGAGTATCCAAGTACTACTTTTATATACTCGAATTACGACCTTAACAAGGCATTTTTTTGTGCTTTCTGAGGCAACAATCCTTGTATTTTTTGCCACTACCACAAGGACAAGCAGCATTGCGCCCTACTTGCTTACCTCTAGTATTCATCATATCCCGTAAGGAGTTTTTGAGGCGACTGCGTGTATCTTGCTGAAAAACACGTGTCAGCATCTCATATAGTTCTGGTTTATTCTTTTTTAAGGCTTTGGGGTGTTCGAAAAAATACTCCGAAGCTACCGCAAAAAATTCTACTCGATTGGTAGCCGCATAAGGATTCATTTTTGATTCCTTATCGTTAATCCGTTCTGTTTCCTTACGGATAATTTCTAGCCAAGGGGCTATATATTGATGTTCCATAAATTTTTCGGGGACACCATCGTAAGAGCCATCAGCAGCATCTAATAAATGAACAAATTCATGAATACCTACATTTTTTTTATCATTGTGTATATCAAAACCAGCAATTAGTGCTGGCTTCGACAATATCATAACTCCCTGCATGACACCCGTACCAACCATACCTGTTATGTTCCGCCCTTCGCCTTCTAGCGAAAACTTGGAATTGAAAGGACCAGGATAAAGCAAAACTTCTCCTAAGTTTTCGTACTCCCATTCGGGAAAACTAAAAATAGGAATAATGGCAGAAGAAGCTGTCAACACCAATGCGATATCGTCCACTTCTGTTTTGACTCCTACTACACGGACTTCATGCAAAAAAACTTGTATTTCCGACTCAAAATGTCTTTTTTCTGTCTCATCAAGTGCATTATAGAAACTAACATATCGCTCCAGTACTTTGCGCCAAGCCTCTGGAAAAGGAGTTTTTTCGAGTACTTTTCGTTCTCTATATTTTTTGGTAAAAATACTGTAGGTATTAAAGCAAACCAAACCACCTATGGCTAATAAAATATAGCGTGTAGTAGCTGATAAACTAGGGACTTGACTAATCACCATCCAATAGACAAAGGCGATTAGCAAGGTCGCTAACAAAGCAAAAATTTGATTGGTACGGTTCTTTTGTTTAGATAAATACATAACTTGGTATTAGATGAGTTGAAATAGTATCCTTAATTACTATTGTCCCTAAAATTAATCTTTTTTAGTTTATATTCAGATATTAGCAGAGCATTAATAAATGATTGGTCCCAAACGCCTCTCTTTTATAGACAATTCAACAAAAATAAAGTTATGGTTTATCGGTTATTACGTTATCCCTTATGGTTATTATACATTTGTTTTTTCAGACGAATCTACTTCATTGGAGCAGATAAAATCCCCAAAAAAAATCCTGTTATTTTCACTTCCAATCATAGCAATGGTTTTCTAGAACCATTGATAATAGCGGTGTTGCAATGGCGACACATTTGGTTTTGGGTTGGAGCTTCGGAGATTGGCGGTGGCTTCAAAGGCTGGCTGATGCAAGCGGGGCATTCGTTGCCGATATATCGACAGAAAGAAGGCAAGGAAAATATGCACAAAAACGAAGTAACCTTCCAGACTTCTCGTGAAGTACTCTACAATGGAAATACGCTTTATTTGGCACCCGAAGGACGCTGCATCATTCACAAAGAGCTGTTGCCATTCAAGACGGGTTGTGCTAGATTAGCGTTCAAGATGATGGAAGAAAAAAACTGGCAACTAGACCTCAAAATCATAGCTAGTGGTATCAACTATACTTACCACGACCGTTTTAGAAGCGATGTTTATGTCAAGTTCGGCAAGGTACTTTCGGTACTAGATTACAAGGAATTGTACCTGCAAGACAACTTTGCAGCCGTCACTAAAGTGACCGAAGATTTGCGCGAAGCGATACAGGCAGAAATGATTTATGTGCGAGCAGAAGACGAGGCACTGACCGAACAGCTATTGCCGATGGGTAGAAATAATGTTGCGCGTGGAACATTTCCCATATACGGCAGCGATAGTCGAGCATTCGATACTGAACAAAAAATAGCGAACACTGTTGGACAATTAGCCCCAGCAGCTAAAGAAGAATTGACAGTAGCCGTAGCTGCCTATCAGCAGCAGTTGCAGCAAAGCAAGACGACTGATTATGCGGTAGCGAACAAAAACAAACGCAGCTTTTTAGGTATTTTATTGGGTTTCCCAATTTGGTTAGTTGGACTAATTAGTGGTATTGTTCCACACATTTTGTCTAGCAAACTAACCGCCAAAGTTGTTCCTTATCCAGAATTTAAAGCCAGCTTTTCGATTACGATTGCTTTAGCGATTTGGTTCTTGTATGGACTAATCGTTATTGGAGTCGGTAGTGTTTGGCTCAGTTGGTGGGCTATATTAGTACCTTTCGGAATGGTTGCTACGCAGTTTTTTGCCTATCATTATCAAGATTATTATCAAGATTATCAGGCATTGGCGAAGCACCAAAAAGTAACCAACAAAACTGCATTGGCAGAACAAAGAGCCGCTATTATGAAGCGAGTATTACAAAACAAAGAGGCTTTAGATTCCTAGAAGTTAGATTGCCAATTATAGCTATATGCTCCACTCTAATAAAGTATTCAGAAATTAACATAAAAAATAAACCGTAGACATATGAAAATCACTTGGCGAAGTCCTTCCAATTTAGCGTTGATTAAGTATTGGGGGAAACATGGCAGACAACTGCCCAATAATGCGTCGATTAGCTTGACGCTACAGCAGGCATACTCCGAAACGACATTGGAATACAAAGAAAAAGAAGAAGATAACGGAAAAATCAGCTTAACTTTTTTGTTTGAAGGCAAAGAAAATGCTGCTTTTGAAGCTAAAATCCAACGCTTTTTGGAGTCTATCTATGAAGATTTTTTTCCTTTCTTGACGGGCTATGACTTGCATATCAGCTCACACAATTCTTTTCCGCATTCGGCTGGAATCGCCTCTTCTGCTTCGAGCATGAGTGCCTTGGCATTATGTCTGTGCAGCTTGGAGCGTTTGGTGAGTATTACGCTGCCCAACGAAGAAATATTCTACAAAAAAGCATCCGATATTGCTCGTTTGGGTTCAGGTTCGGCAAGCCGTTCGGTCTATCCATATTTGGCAGTATGGGGCAAAACGGATTTGGTCAACAACTCTTCTGATGAGTATGCCATTGGTTATGGCAATGAAGTCGATGAAGTATTTCATACGTTTCACGACGATATTATGATGGTCAGCAAAGCCGAAAAAAGTGTATCGAGTACAGCAGGACATCAATTGATGGAAAATAATCCGTTTGCAGAAGTACGTTATCAGCAAGCGTATGATAATATGAATGTATTGCTGCAAGCACTCAAAGAAGGCGATTTGGCGACTTTTGGTCGAATAACCGAGCAAGAAGCCTTGCAATTGCACGCCTTGATGATGACCTCTGACCCTTCTTATATCTTGATGGAGGGCAATTCGGTAGAGATGATTAAGCGGGTGCGTGACTGGCGAGAAAAAACAGGAAACCACTTATATTTCAGTTTAGATGCGGGACCAAACTTGCATCTATTGTACCCTGATAATATCAAAGAAGAAGTGAAGGCATTCATCAAAAATGAACTGCAACCACTTTGCGAAAACAATGAATATTTGGAAGACTGTGTAGGCAAAGGAGCTTACCAAATCCACGAAGAAGCATAATCTATGAATAGTAATAACGAGCCATTAGCAGAACGAATGCGCCCCCGTACATTGGCAGATTACATCAGCCAAAAACACTTGGTGGGCGAGCAAGGTGTATTGACCAAGGTGATTGCCTCAGGCAATATTCCTTCGTTCATTCTTTGGGGGCCGCCCGGCACTGGCAAGACTACTTTAGCTCAGATTATTGCGACGCAATCTGACCGCCCCTATTATCCGCTTTCGGCTATCAATGCAGGGGTCAAAGATGTGCGAGAAGTGATTGCGAAAGCACAAACGCAGCGAGGTTTGTTTACAACTAACAAACGCCCAATTTTGTTTATTGATGAAATTCATCGGTTTAGCAAATCGCAGCAAGATGCTCTGTTGGGAGCAGTAGAACGTGGATTAGTGACACTAATTGGAGCGACGACCGAAAATCCTAGTTTTGAGGTTATTCCTGCTTTGCTTTCTCGTTGTCAAGTCTATATTATTGAGAGCTTGGGCAAGGAGGATTTGATCCAATTGCTCGAAAATGCCCTACAGAAAGATAAGCAGCTCGCCAAAGTATCGGTTACCTTAAAAGAAGTCGATGCCCTGTTGCGTTTTTCGGGTGGCGATGCCCGTCGATTGCTCAATGCTTTTGAGTTGGTAATTCTTTCGGAAGGCACTCCAGAGGTCATTCTGACCAATGAACTGGTACGCTCCAAAATACAGCAAAACACCGTTCGATACGACAGGACAGGCGAACAACATTATGACATTGTTTCTGCCTTCATCAAGTCCATTCGAGGGTCTGACCCCAATGCTGCGGTGTATTGGTTGGCTCGCATGATTGAGGGCGGCGAAGATGTCAAATTTATTGCCAGAAGGCTAATAATAGCAGCTGCTGAAGATATTGGTAATGCCAATCCTACGGCTTTGATTATGGCTAACAATACGTTTCAGGCAGTGACCACGGTTGGCTTTCCAGAAGCACGGATTATACTCTCGCAATGTGTGACGTATATGGCGACTTCCGCCAAATCGAATGCCGCTTATATGGCAATCAATAAAGCACAACAATTGGTTCGCCAAACAGGTGACCAGCCTGTGCCGATGGCTTTGCGCAATGCTCCGACTAAGCTGATGAAACAACTTGATTATGGCAAAGAATATTTGTACAGTCATGATTATCCCAATAATTTTGTAGAACAAGAATATTTCCCGAAAGGACTAGAAAACACCAAACTCTACGACCCTAATCACAATGCTAGAGAAGCCGCTCAGCGCAAGTATCTAAAACTACTCTGGAAAGATAAGTATGGGTATTAAATAGTCGGATGTTTTAAGTCGGAAGTCAGGAGTTTTTTTTGCCTACTGATAAAACAGCCTCTAATTTTCAGTACGTACTTCTTTCAAAAAAATGTAATTAACTGATCTTACGCAAGAATTAAAATTGCCAATTGAGTAGGTCAATTATATCTCCTCTTCTTTCCATTACCGAAAGAAGCAAAGTCTAGGGCGAATATTACGAACAAGATACTATCACCTTTCAATACTGACTTCAAGGGAATTTTTAGACCTCCTTTTAGGTTCAAATGACGTATTTTGCTAGATAAATATGTCCTTGGGCTATTTTCCGTGGAACCCCTTGAAGTTTAAACGTATTTTCAAGGGATAGTATTCGCTTGTTCTCCATAATGCCCACATTTTCAGTAGGCTTGGTTCTTGAGCAAAATTAGAACAAATCTTTTTTAATTCAAAATGTCCCTGCCTAACATCAGTAATTAATTAATATTCTTCAAAAAAAATGCTAGCTTCGCCCAAAATATATTTCTAACAAAAAAAGGTAACTCCATTTAAAATCAATACCCATGCTATCAAAGTTTTATTTATTCTTACAATTCATCGTTATTTTATTCTTGATTACCAGTTGTTCCAATCCCGTTTATTATCAATTATTTAAGACGGAATCTTCAGGAATTGAGAAAAAAGAAGCTGTTGCAACCTCCTCTAATGACGATATTGAAATCACCTATCAACTATGGTCTGAGTACGGAAGTAGTGGTTTTACTATAAAGAACAAAACTAATGAACATATTTTTATAGATATGTACCTATCGCATTTGATTGTCAATAATGTTGCTCATACGTACTACCAAGGTCGTACTACTGGAAGCTCTAGAACCGTTGGGACAAACCTAAATCTAATTCGTTCTTCTTCTTGGCTTCAAGCACAAAAAGGGTATAATAAAGTCAACGCAGCTAGTTCAAGTACTTCAGCAAGCCAAAATCAAACGATTGAAAATAAAGCATCTATTTCTTATGTAGAACTGAGAGTTATTAGTATCCCACCTAATTCTATTAAAACAATAACGCAGGGTAAAAATTTGACTGCTGGCTCTTATTCTCACTGTGACTTAAAGGAGAGTCCAAGCCAAAAAGAGCCTTCTGTCATGAAATTCGATGAATCCACAACCCCTCTACATATTCGAAATTACATTAGTTATAAAGTAGGTGAAAATGCGACGGAATACAAAAAAATGGAAGATATTTTTTGGGTCTCCGAAATATCCAATTACTCTCAAAGACAATTCATAACAAATAAAAAAGTAGAATATTGCGACGGAGGACCTTCTAGTACAACAGTACCTACTTTCAAATACTACGACCCTAGTTCTTTTTATATAAAGTATTCCACTACCTCTTCTATATTACTTTACTGATGTCACACAAGAACAGTTTGATCGAAAAGACAACCTAAAACAAACACCATGAACTGGATCAATATAGAAATAAAAGCACGTAGTGCTGATGCTGCCAAAATCATACAGCAGCTCGAAACTTTATTGGCGGATTATAAGGGAGAAGATCATCAGATTGACACCTATTTCAATACGCCTACTGGACGACTCAAATTGCGCCAAGGAAATATCGAAAATGCCTTGATTCATTACAACAGAAATAATCAAGCAGGTCCTAAGACCTCGTCTATTACTTATTATGAGCCGAACAAAAGCGAGGATTTGAAACAAACATTGGCGGCAGCTCTAGGTGTGCTGGTCGTCGTGGACAAAAAACGAAAGATTTTCTTTATCGAAAATGTCAAATTCCATGTTGATGAAGTACAGGGCTTGGGTAGCTTTGTAGAGATTGAAGCGATCGACCAAACGGGCGACATTGGCAAAGAACGATTAGAAGAACAATGTCAATATTATATGGATTTTTTTGGTATCAAAACAACTGATTTGGTAGCCGTTTCTTATAGTGATTTATTGCTAAAACAATCCTAACTATACAGCAATCAATTGCTTGCCAAAGCGATAGCACCCAAACTAACTCGGCATTGGGCAGCAGCCAACAGCTTGCTGGCACAAGCCTCTAGTGTGGCTCCTGTCGTGATGACATCATCTACCAACAAAAGATGCTTGCCCTCCAATGCTTCTGCCTGCACGACATCGAAAGCATTTTGGACATTCGCAAAGCGATCCAATCTGGATTTTTTGGTTTGAGTAGCCGTATTGGTATTGCGAATTAAGTATTTTTCTGACCATTCTTTTTGCATACCTTCTGCCAACCCTTGGGCTATCATGGCTGCTTGGTTATACCCTCTTTTGTGCTGTTTTTTGGGGTGCAGCGGTACGGGTATGATATAATCAACGGTATCGTAGGGAGCTGTTTCTTTTAGCATTCTGCCAAATATACGCCCCAATTCCACGCCTACTTGTGGTTCATTTTTGTATTTCAATTGATGAATCAATTGCTGTAATAAACCTCCTTTCGTAAACTCAAAACAAGTGGTAGCGTGTGCCAATTGTACTCGTCCTGCAAACCGCTCCATCACAGGGTTGTCTTCCATCGTGTGGTATTGCGTGGGTACAATATGGAACTCGCAACGAATACACATAGCACTCTTTGGTGCAGCATGGCTTTGCTGGCAAGCAAAGCACAAATTGGGATAAAACAACTCTACTAGTTGTGTCAAAGATTGGCGGATAATAGACATGGGAATGGGTTTTTATATTGTTTACAAATCCTTATTATTGAATCGCCAATAACTGATACCCCAACATATTAGGCTATAGCCTAAGGTCACCCAAATAACTTGGTCAGGAGACAAAAATCTAATCTTATCGTTGGCAATGCCTTCCATAAATCCGCTGGCATTGCTGTTGATGAAATAGAATGGCAAGGTAAACCAAGCCGAAGAAGCAGGCATATAATTGCCAATCGTCGTATCCTCCAAAAATGCCAAAAAGAACAGGTAATAAACTATTCGTTCGATAATAAGTATGTACGAAAAGAAGAAAATCATCGCTAATCCTCCCTTGCGGAAAAGTATCGCAAACATAAATGCTAAACTACTGTAGAAGAACGTTTGTACAAAAAAATTGCGGATAGCAAACATCTCGTGATGCACCACACTACCCGAACCGCCTTCCAACTGCCCAAACAAAAATGCCAACAATGCCATATAAACCGTAGCTCCCGTAATCAATACGATAATCATTTGGAATTTGCCCCACAAGAAAGAACTACGCTCCATGCCCGTGATTAGGTTTTGGCGAGCCGTACGATATTCGTGCTCAGAAGTGACCATCCACGCAGACAAATAAGTAATCAAGAAGAAGGTCAGCCAACTACACCAATACGCCATAGTGGACCAAATACGAGGAAAAGCATGGTGACTCATCATCAATCCTACTGCTGCATTTCCTTCGCCTGCCTCCCCCGCATCGCCCATACTAGACTTGACCGCCAAGTACATCAGTGGGGCAAGTATCAAATACATCAGCGTAGCGACCCGAAACATCTTGTTGGGGGCGAGTTTTTTCCATTCTAGTTGTAGTAAATGCATGGCTTGTACGTTGGGCAATTATTGAAGTTGTTTGATAAAAGTAACTTGTGTCTGTCAAAATACATATTTTTTTTAGTATTTAATACATTTAGATAGCTAGAACTTGGAGATAGACACACTCCAAAAAAATGAAAACAGAATATCCCTAATTGGAATATTCTGTCTATTTTTTTTCTGTTGTTCTTCCTGAACAACTCCTATTCTTTGTTTGCCAATTGCCCGCAAGCGGCATCAATATCCTTGCCCCTAGAGCGGCGCACCGTGATAGAGACTCCATTGTT
Source organism: uncultured Saprospiraceae bacterium (assembly GCA_937139495.1). GTDB lineage: Bacteria > Bacteroidota > Bacteroidia > Chitinophagales > Saprospiraceae > Aureispira. Next base: position 96,008 of record CAKZQC010000026.1, read on the forward strand.
GCGCAGGTACGCAGCAAAAATATCTATTTTGTCTTGGTCTGCTTTCTCAAATATGACTCCCTCCACAGGGTTATATTCGATGACATTGACTTTGGCAGTAGGCACTTGACGGCAAATTTTGAGCAAGTTTTGTGCATCTTCTATGCCATCATTGAAACCATCAAAAGCGATATACTCAAACGTGATTTTGCTATCCTTTGTGTTGTCATAAAAGTAGCGCAGAGCTTCTATTAATGTTGCCAAATTATTGGTTTCATTAATTGCCATAATCGTATTTCGTTTCTCATCATCGGCAGCATGCAGCGAGATAGCCAAATTGACACGGGTGCCATCATCTGCCATCTTTTTTATCATCTTCGCAATACCTGCCGTACTGACTGTCAATCGACGAGGCGACATATTGAGCCCATGCTCCATAGTCAGCAATTCGATGCTTTTCATGACAGGCTTGTACGCCAATAGCGGCTCGCCCATACCCATATAAACCACGTTGGTAATCGGGTGATTGTATTCTCGTTCGCAAATCTTATTGACCGCTACCACTTGGTCGTATATTTCGCCACCTGTTAGGTTGCGGATACGCTTCATCTTGCCCGTAGCACAGAACTTGCACGCCAAGCTACAACCTACCTGCGAAGAAATACAAACCGTATATCGGTCTTGATTGCTCACTGGAATAAGTACCGATTCTATCAAGTGACCATCATGTAGTTTGTAACGCAACTTAATCGTTCCGTCATTACTAATCTGTACCAAGTCTTCTTCTATGGGCAACAAATCGAAGGAATCTTCTAATTTTTTGCGCAAGTCTTTCGACAAATTCGTCATTTCGGCAAACGAATGAGCTCCTTTTTTCCACAGCCATTCGTGTATTTGATTTGCTCTAAACTTAGGCAAGCCCAATTCTTTGAAATACAGAATTAAATCTTCTTTACTCAACTCTCTTATATCTTTCTTCTCCATCTTTCTTTTTGTTCTTCTGCGTTACTGCACCAATTCCATTTCGTCTGTCACCGTTGTCTTGATTTCTTGATTGTCAAATTGTGAAATATCAATCAATTGTGTCCGACTATCCTCGTACCAAATTTTGACAAGATCATTGGCATTGGTCAGAGGAAGTTCGTTGGATACCGACGAAGATCCTACAAATATTTTGTTTGGCACCTTATCTATTGTAAAATAATAGTAAGAATTACCTCTCGTCACATCTTCACTGATTCTGGTCACTCGACCAGTTAGCCCAAATCCGATACTTGCATTATTATTAAATTGGTTATTATTGTTGCCCGTAATATTGTAGCCGTCCTTGTACGAACGTAAGGCTTCTTTGAGATTGTTGCCAACACCCACAATAGAATAATCCTGTACGGAAACCATCGCTATCATTTTTATCAATCCTTCTCTATCCTTGAGCGACATGACGTAAGTAGGTACGCCATTGATATTGTACATTATCGGGAAAGAACTTTGATAGCCTTTTTCCTGTACCTTGCCCATTGCCGAATTCATGGCAGCTTGTTCCGTCGCTCCTGCTTGCTTGTACCACGTTGCTTTCTTAGTACGGGTATCTACCAATATAAACCCTACCGTTCCTTGGTCACGTCCTACAGATGTCAATCCTGTGTACCAATACGATTGGTTATCATCTCCATACACTAGCGACATTCCGTCGGTAGTTGTCAACTTGTCGAGGTTAGAAAAATTCCAGTAACCATTGACAAATTCACCCCAATAATTCAACTGTTCCTGTACGATTTCCATTGGTTGTATTCTATCTACCCAAGCTGGTGCATCATCTATTCCATAACGTTTAATTTCTCCTGTTTGAGCATCAACTACGGCTATTCCGTAGGCATCTACACCACTAAACCCTATACGGTGCGTATATAGAGTCACCACCCAATAAGGATTCAACTCATCATCTACCTCAAAGGTATAATCCATCATACCTGTAGAAAAATAGCCGTGCAAATATAAGTGTCTAGGCAGGTAACTGTTTAGATAAGCCTCTGACTGGTATTTGATTTTGAGATCTTGACCATTGACTTGTGTCACCAACTGTACATCTCGCTCATTGGTAGCCGATACCATCACATACCCAGAAGTCCCCCCCATCTTGTAGAACCATTTGAAAAATCCAGAATGAAGCAATGGTGCGACCCAATAGAGTTTATCTTTTACTTTTTGTATTCTAAATTCTCCTACTTCTACTTGACTACCCAAAGCAGGCTTTTCGCCCAATACTTTTTCACCCAAGCGATGTGCCACTGCTTGATCTACGATTCTAATTTGGTCGTTGGATACTGGCGTAATATCTGCGGAAAAGGTTGTTTTCTCTGCTACTTCTCCTATCAGATTTCGATACGCACTAGTGCGTATCCCTTCCCATGTCGCTATACTAATTACCAAAATATAAATAACCATGCAGGCAGCTACTAGCGAAGCTATTTTGAGCAGCAGGGTTTTCTTGGTGGCTAACCCACGCAGCTCGATGACCACGATAGCGACCGAAATAATAAACAGTCCAATGGGTACTCCCATGAACCACATATTGATAACAGGCAGATTAATATACAAATAAATGGGCACGATTATCAACAAAAAAGTGCCATAGAGTAGTTTGGCTACTATACTGAAAAACTTAGCTATTTTAGATTCGCTCATGTGCTATTTTTAGTCAATTGTATGTATTGAGTAATAGAGTTGGTACAAAAATACAGCTTTTTGTAACTAGCAGTAGCAAGTATCTTTGTTTATTTCTTTTTCTTTACTTTCGTGAAATGTTCTATTGTATATTTTCAATCCTATATACTCTTTGTTAAGTATCCGATTTGGGTATTGCAACAGCATCTACATAGCCCTAATTTGTTAGTTGTTAGTTCCGCTAGAGGAAGGGAAACTAATGGAGGCATTGGCTTTTCGCCAAAAAAAATTATTGTCTCCTGTACATATTCCACAAAAACCCTCCCAGCGAGAAAACACTCGTCACTTGAAACCCAATAACCAAATAAGGATGTGTTTCGGTCTTGCTCACTTCCAAGTAGAAATAAATAGAGGCAACAAAAAATGCTAACCAAATAAACTGGCGTGCTACTTTATGTATTCCTTTTAATTCTTTTTCGAGCGAACGAATTTCGATTTCAATTTTGCCTTTATTGAGTCGTTTTAGTGTTTTTTGGACTTGCAACGGCAATGTCAAAGCGGCTTTGACTTGATCAACGACACCACCTATGGCATGTTGGGCAATACCACCCACTTGACCCAACAGTTGTTTTTGTAGGTACGGCTTGACCGTATCGACAGGATTGAGTTCTGGAGCAAGTAAAAACGCAATACCGCTCACCAATACAACTGCTCGATTGAGCAGCACCCACTCTTTGGGTATTCTAGCTATCTGCGTTATTTCTTTGATATTGATTAGGGCAAAAGCACGCTGAAACTGGTCGGCACTAATATCTTGTAGATTGATATTATCCATTTTGAGTTCATGGCGAATAAAATCTTGAATATCATCAATCAATTTTTCGGCAATACGTGCCGCATCACCTCGATTGGCAATGAAACCCAGCTGGCGCAATATCGTTACCATCTGCTCGGCATCTTGCTTGAGCATACACTTAATGAACTGCGGGATACCGTTTTTCATATCCGAGCTCAACCGAGCAACTGCCCCAAAATCCAGCAAGATAATTTGCCCATATTTATTGATGAGAATATTACCAGGATGTGGGTCCGCATGATAGAAACCGTCTTCGAGTATCATCTTGCAAAAACCCTTGATCAACAAATCTGCTATTTCGGTACTGTCAATGCCCCACTCTTTCATTTGAGCAAGGTCACTAATCTTGACACCCTCGCAATACTCCTGCACAATCATTTTGCGAGAAGTCAGTTCTTCATATACTTCTGGAATATAAAAACGAGGCTCCGTCATCAAGTTTTTCTTGATAGTTGCCATCGAATTAGCTTCTTGATGATAATCAAGTTCTTCCGCCATCATCTGCTCTACTTGCTTATAGAGATGCTCAATACCATTGATTTTGAAAATCCTAGAAAACAGCATCACTACTCGCTTGATAATCACCAAATCAATACGAATCAAGTTATCAATATTGGGGTGTTGTATCTTGATAATAACATCTTTGTCCCCTATTTTGGCACGGTGTACCTGCCCAATCGACGCTGCCGCTAGTGGCGTAGGGTCGATATAGGAAAAAATTTCCATGGGATCTCTATCCAAAGATTCGCGCATTGCTTTTTGCATTTCTGCAAACGAATCGGCAGGAACATTGTCCTGTAGTTCTTCTAGTGGTGCTCTAAACTCTTTGGGCAGGGCATTGGACAAAATAGAAATAAGCTGCCCAAACTTGATAAACAAGCCTTGTAAATCCAGCATCGCATCTTTGATACGAGTGGCATTTTTTTTATTATAATCCTTGACATGTTCTTCCCAATAGTTCTGCCCTTTAATTCGGCGCATAATACTGAGCCACGTATAGCTCATACCTACCTTGAAGGCAACCCAATAGGCTTTTCTACGTCTTGTTCCTGCGTTTTGCATAGATGTATTTACAAAATTATATCAAAAAAAAGCTGCCCTTAAAAGGCAGCTTTTTTTTGTAGTGTCAACATAGCATTGACACCTTCGTTTGAGAGCTTGCATTTAAGTAAGTGGGCAAAAATAATAAGGTATTTCAAAGCTGTAATTTTTACGATTCTTATCGTCCTGTCCTCGCTAGATAGCTAAGGCTATCTAGCTGTGGGAGTCCTCAATAATCAAAAAAATTAACGCACTTTTAAACACCCATTATTTGTGTCCACTTACTTAGTTTTTGAATATCGACCCAAAATTATTGTCAATAACCTAATTACTAAAGTGCAAAAGGGTCAGAATTGTTCTACCAAGATTTGTATAATTTTGCTAGCGTTTCATCTTTTTCCCATTTTTTTATTTCTGACAATGCCATATTGAGTGCATCGTACAACATCGGCTTGTTAAAATCATCAACCATATTAAGAATACTTTCGACCGAATTGCCTTTCAGTAACTTAATGGCAGCTACTGCTTTCTGATAGTTAGCAGCTGTCTTTTCGTTCTTCATCTCCTCCAATGCTTGAAGAGCAGCACCTTTCTTCTTGTTATCATCGTTCAGTTCGCCAATCTTAGTGACTATATTATTGAACTGTGCTTCCGAATTGCTATAATAACCGTCTCTCAATTTTTTGATAGCACTAGCTGAAGCGTAACGTCCCCATTGCGATACATCGTTATTCATCGCCATGTTTTTGAGGGTTATGGTTTCTGTCCTAATCAATGCTTCATCATTGATATTTTGGAGCAAATTAGCGTAGCTACCCAAGAAAGAAAAACGAGCATAATTATCTGTTTTGTCCCAGTTTTGTTTGTAGAACGATAGATATTTGCGGTCCGTTGTCTTCTCAAAAATACCACCTACTGCCAACAAGATAGAAACGTTATCGGTGTTTTTGAGCAATTCGGCATACTCCATTCCTTCTTTAGCGTCTGTGCGGTTGATTGCATACAGAGCTGCTGCAATCACCATGTACGACTGTTCGGTACTGACAGCATTCTTGCAAACATCTAAATACTTCTTGTCTTCCAACCCACCAATACGCTCCATAGCGGCACGTCTTACTTGTGGGCGAGGGTCATTTTTGGCAATCTCCAATACTTTGCTAATCAAAATATCATCGCCTTTTTCCATCATTACGGCATCAATAGCCATTTCACGAATAGCCCAAAAAGGGTCTTTCATAGCATCTTCAAACAGCTTAATCACGGCACTATTTCCTTTCTGGCTATAACGCAACTCTTTTAGTGCCTCAAATCTATTTTGGAAGCGTGGCGACAAGCGAAATTGATTAATCAACTCTTCTTTGGTTTGGGTATATTCACGTTTGCCCAAAATAACACGTTCGGCATCTACGGCCACCCATGTAGGAGCGATAGGCGTATAGAAAGCAAAAGTTTGTTTTTGCTCGGTCATCATTACTTCGTGCTGCTCGGTCTTGTTGCCGCCATATACATCTATACGGAAAGGCAAACGGAATACCGTGCTATTTTTGATATTTTGAGTCTGCTCTACGGTCACTTTTAGTGTGCTAGTAGCAGCGTCATATACTTTCGTAACTTTCAAGTTGGGGTGTCCTGCTGTAAAAAACCATTGATTGAAAAACCAATTCAAATCTTGTCCTGTCACTGCCTCGAAGGCAATACGTAAATCGTGTACTTCTGCCGCTTGATATTTATTGTCTTGTAGGTACTTTTGCAATCCTGCAAAGAAAGCCTCATCACCTAAGTAGTAACGCAACATGTGTAGAATCGTACCACCTTTGTTGTAACTGTGAGCATCGAACATATCTTCTTTGTCCTCATAGCCATAATAGATAAGTGGGTGTGTGTCGCCATTGGCTACCGCTTGATTCATATAGCCTGCTATTTGATTTTTGCGGATATAATCGCCTGCATCTCTACCATATTTGTGCTCAAACCAAAGGTACTCACTGTAGTTAGCAAACGACTCGTTGAGTGCCAAGTTTGCCCAACTCTCACAAGTAACCAAATCACCAAACCAATGGTGCATCATCTCATGTGCTACAATCGACTCATTGAGGTCTTTGTGGTCTATCAATGCACGGCTAGACATTTGCATGAACTCGCCAAAAATAACAGCGGTCGTGTTTTCCATTGCACCCGACACATAATCTCTAACCACGATTTGAGAATATTTGGACCAAGGATAAGGAACCCCCAAACGCTGTGAGAAGAACGTCAACATTTCTTTGGTATTTGGATAGATATTCTTAGCATCTGCCTTGAATTTTGGTTCTACGTAGTATTCTACTAGCTTGCCATTCCATTCGTCAATCGTAACCGAAAACTCTCCTACTGCCATCATGAATAAGTATGGTGCATGCGGCAAATCCATTACCCAATAATCGGTACGAGTACCGTTGCTGTTCTTGAACGAACTTTGCAAGTTACCATTAGAAAGCGTTTTGAATTTGTCTTGTACCGTCATAAAGATCTCTTGGGTACAACGCTCATTAGGTTGGTCAATCGTTGGGAACCAACAAGAACTAGACTCGGTCTCTCCTTGTGTCCATATTTGTTGTGGCTTGCCTACTTCTTTGCCCAATGGATTGATAAAATACAATCCTTTGTCGGAAGTAATAGCATCGCTGCCACCCAATGGCAATTCGTTGGGTTTAGCCGTATAGCTAATGTATATTTTGTACTTTTCGTTTCGAGCGTATTTTTTGTCGAGCGTAATGTACAAGTCTTTGTTGTTGTCGTAGCGGTATTGTAGTGGTATTTGTCCCGTAGTGGTTACCATCGCTACTTTCTCTATATCAAATCCTTTGGCGTCTAGGCGCAATAAATCGGACGCATAGAAAAGAGGTTGCAAATCCAGTACTGCCTTGCCGTATAAGTATTGTTTTTGCCAATCGAAACTAACATCTAGCTTGGTATGAATCAAGTCATGGGTTCTAGTTTCGGCAGCATTGTAGGTTGGTGCTGCGAAGTTTTTGCGAGAAGCAGTCACCGAGATGGTATCTAGTGTGCGTTCTTCGCCATCGAATCCGACCGTTATAATTCTATCAGTCGTTTTACAGCCCGAAAATACGAGCAACCCCACCACAAGTGGAGCGAATAATTTGTTGAATGTCATCTGTCTTTGTTTAAGTCTGTTTGGTATTAGCAGACTTGATTGAGTTGCCTAGCTAAAAATATCTTTGCAATTAGGAATGTAAGTAGGTGGGCACAAATAATAAGGCATTTCAAAGCTGTAATTTTTACGATTCTTATCGTCCTGTCCTCGCTTGATAGCTAAGGCTATCAAGCTGTGGGAGTTCTCAATAATCAAAAAAATTAACGCACTTTTAAACACCCATTATTTGTGCCCACCTACTTAGCAACAAAAATAATAAAAAAAGGGGTATTCCCATCACTGGAATACCCCTCTCTAAAAACTAATCTTATTCTTTAACGCTGTTCTACTGTTGACCGCCTGCGCGGATAGTCGTTGAAGCACCTATCCAACAGCCCACTTGGTAGCTTGCACCTACCTTGAGTCCTCTCTGGAAGATGTCTCCTTTGGTAGGCAAGTATTTTTTGTATTTAGCGATTTGGCTATTTGCCTCACCTGCTACTCTAGAATCTACGCTTTTTGCTTTTTGCCACATGTCCATTGCAGGCCATATTACTACTTGAGCGTCCCAGCCTGTACCTTTTCCGCCTGAACAACGCTTGCCACTAGAGGCATATAATGTACCAATAAGCATATAAGGTTTGCCCCAACCTTTTTTGAGTTCGGCTGCTTTGTAGCACAAGCTACGAGCTTTAGAAAAGCTACCAGAACGGTAGTAGCGGTCAGCTAAACTATACGCCAATTTACCTTTGTCATCTGTTGTTGTTTTGCAATCTTCTGTGATGGGGTCGTCCAATGATTTCTCGAACCAATCGTAGGCTTCGTCTTCCAGTCTGTCCGCTTCTTCTTTGTCACCTGCTTTTTTAGCTTTCTGAGATTGGCTCAAACGGAAACTGCCTTTGTCCAAGTTGCATAGTGCATCAAAATTAGCTTCTGCTGTACTGTCTTTGATATGCTGTGCATACGGAGCATAAATGGCATTAATCGCTACATACAATTCATTTTCTTCGCCACATTTTTCTTTCAATGTTGCCAACATTTCGGCATTCTGCTCCATATTGTTGGGTGCTGCTTCAAAGTCAGGCTTCAATTTATCTACAAAGAAATCACACCCCCAGATGCTTCCACCTACTTTATCAAATTCGGCTTGCACTTCTGTCCAGCTTTGTGTGTATGCTGCTGCTTGTCCTTCGGCTTTGTTGTTCGCTATATTGTGCTCTGCAATTCCTTTGAGTTGCTCATACAAATTGCGCATATATTCTGCTGTAAATTTTTTGCTTCTCTTTTCTTCTGGTTGAGCTAGATTGAACCCATAAACATACGTAGTCAATCGAGCAATCGGCGTCAATACCATGTTAGGCGTTTCCATCTTGCCCAATTCCATGGCTTTTTCATACGCTGCAATCACTTCAGTTGGATTGCCTCCCAAGGCATATAAGTAGTAGGCTTGATAAGATCTATCCACACTTTTTTCGCCCAAACAAGCCGCCATATCGTCATACAACTTGTTCATAGCATCTATATATTCTTTCTTTTTGGCGGCGTCTTTTTCTACTTTCGCAAACTCGTTGTACATCGTGATACCGTTCTGAAAGTGACGAGCAGGGGCATCTTTTGGAGATTGTACGGTTGCGAATAAGTCTTGCCAAATAGGAAAGGCTTCTGCATAGTTTTCGGCACGAAAAGAAGTACGATAAGAAGCGTGTTGTGTACGTGCTTCTTCTACTCCTTTGGGATATGCTTCCCAAGAGTCGCATTGTGCATTGACTGCGGTAGCTGTTGCCATCAATACAGCAAAACTAGCTCCAATGTGCGTTAGTTTTTTTAGTCCTTTGCTTAACATGATATATATTTTTATTTGATTATTGCCAATTATTTGTTTCTATTCTTATTATACAACTTGAGTTGTCATAAAGCCTGTTGTATTACTACTATAGTATTTCCAAAAGCTATGCCAACTTACTTATTAACCCTCCAACTAATTGACTATCAATTAATTGCAAATAAGCCGTTTCGATATATTGCTCCAAAGAGAAGTAAAAATAACAAAAAATATAACAAGTTGGTAGGCTTCTACTAAACGAGGCTATCGCTCAGCAGACAGAATAGAGTTGATGGAGACACGCAAGCGGGGAACTTTAGCGTAATTGAATAGATGCGTTTCATTCGTTTTTTGGTGGGTTTGGGTGCAAAAAATATTGAATTTTTAGCTTTTGAATACCCACTGCTGTTCAAATGTGAGTAGATGAACAAAAATGAATAACGTTTTGAATTTAGAGCTAGGGAGCTCCTTTTTGGGCTGCTACCTGCCATTGTATGGAAATGCCGAAAACTCATGTCCACCTACTTAGAATCTTTGATTTGAGGATAAATTTATATTTTTGTTGCGTAAATGATTCTATTGCTTGTTATTAGCTGTTCTTATTCTATGAAATATATTTTTCTTTATTTATTGTTCGCTTGGTCTGCTATTGCGATAGCACAAGACAGCCCCATCAATACCCAAACCCTCAATGCACTACTAGGAACGACTCGCCTCAGAGCCAGCGAACCTATCAATATTGATTCTAGTTGGGTGCATTTTTTGGCTAATCATAGCCAGTACGAGCTACAAGAAGTCCCAAATGCAACACACAAACAACTGATTTATCAATACGCTCAACAAGGTATTGCTGTTCGGACTCGCAAGACAGGTGTAGCGATTGCTTCGCTCGATGAGTTTGTAGCCTCTATCAGCATAGATACCAAGCCAGCAGCACAACAGTTATTGCCTTACGGCTGCCACAGTGATATGAATTGCAAAGCATTCAAAAAACAACTCAAACTACTAGAATTTAAGTACGTCAAATCTGCTAGCAAAACTTCCGATAAGACCTTGCGGAAGGAAGTATTTGCTAACGAGACGGTGACGGTGGCATTGCTATACAAAAAAAATGTACTGCAAAACATAACGTTGATAGCCAACCTAGATGCCATGTATGGCGGCTTGCTTATCAAATAAGCTTTTTTTATGAAGAAACGTAGGAACTTGCACGGCTTCCTGTTTCAGGATAAGAGCGTGTCTAATATCTAAGTAATCGGTCGTATCAAAAGCAACGCTAATTGCTATTCTTCTCCCAAAGTAACACTAGCTAAAAAGGGTACCTTTCCAAGATTTTTTATTCCCAATACACAGCTACTTTTCCCATAGATTGGCGATTGCCCAAAAAGTCGTGTGCTTCTACCAAATCATTGATACTATATTTCCCCCCTATGGTCGGATTAAGTTCGCCTGATTTGATTTGAGCCACTACTCCTTTCAGACAAGTGTTGAGTGCGTCAGGGCGATTATCTGCTATTCTTAACATATTGACACCTGTTACGCCTTGCGATTTGAGTAGCAACGAAACAACAGGTAATACCCCCAATCCTGCTACTAGTTTGAGGTCACCCAAAATACCTTTTGCCTTGTCGGAACGGCTAGCTACTCCATAACATATAATTCGTCCTGTCCCGTTGGCAAGTAACCGCCTAGCTTTTTTGACTGCTTGCCCACCCAGACTATCAAAGACTACATCTAGTGGTTGTTTGCCTGCTATTTGCTTGATTTTAGTTTCAAAATCATCGGTATTGTAGTTGATTGGGTGATCTACGCCCAAAGAGCGGAGGTACTCCAACTTGCGTTCCGAACCTGCCGTACCATATACAATGCAACCTTTATTTTTAGCCATTTGCACCAATGCTGTACCTACTCCCCCAGCGGCTGCTTGTATGAGTACATGTTCGCCAGCGTGCAGTTGCGTTGTGTATTGCGCACAATAATAAGCGGTGCCATATTGCGTAGCAATCGCTGCTGCTGCTGCAAAATCCATATCATCTGGAATCACTACCGCTGCACGAGCATCTGCCACTGCATATTCGGCATACCCTCCAAAACGAGTAAGCGATACCACCCGTTGTCCTACTTCAAATTCTTTGACATTTTTGCCAATAGCGTGTATGTGTCCGACGACCTCGTAGCCTAGTACGGTAGGTAGTGGCGGACAGTCTTGGTACAATCCTTGGCGAGCCATCACATCGGCAAAGTTTAGCCCAAAGGCTTCCGCTTTGACACAGATTTCGTGGTCTTGAGGTGTAGGAATATCTCTTTCTTGAATTTCGAATGCTTCTTGAGCACTTCCAAATTTTTTGAGGATAACAGCACGCATTTTCATAGCTTTATATTTTTGTTTTTTTTATCAACCTTAGTATTTCTATTGCTCCTTTCTGGTGTAGAGCGTATAACTTTTGCAGTCCTTGCATTGGAGTTCAATCCATTCCAACAGACTTTGTTCTTCGTCGGTACTTTTAGCGAACCTTAGTTTGGTTTCGCTGCTAGCACAAACACCACAAGGATAACCAAAAGAGGGCATATTGGCTCCTTTTTCGTCAATAAATGGCTTGGCACTGACTTCTATCTGCCACTCCTCTCCCATTTTAGTTTGTATCGTATCGTTTATTTTTATTTCTTTTGCCATTGTTCTATTTTTAGTTGAGCTGCTAGTATATCGAAGTTGTTAAACAACTTGATCTTCAAAGATAAAAGGACTTTCGTCAAATCTTGGACTAAACTGCTCTTATTCTACAAAAAATAGTCTTTCTGAACCGAAGTTCAGAAAGACTATTAAATATGCTCTATGGCAGTACGATTAGGCAACCAAAAGCGCCCCACCGATTGCAGCACCAGCCGACAAGACAATCGTAGCCACCAACCACCAAGCAGCTACTGCTGCCGTTTGGCGAAGGTGTTCTGCCTGAATGACAGCCTTACGTTCCAGTCTATTCATGGCACTCACCGCTTTATCATTTATTTTCTGTACTTGAAGCGTCACTTCATGTTTTGCTTCTTCTATTGTTTGCGATATTTTATGGATGTGTTTTTTGTCAATCCACGGGGTATTGGTCAATATTGCCATCAATGTATCCTTGTCGAAAGTATCCAATCTGTTCTTGATAATCGAAAGGCTTTCTTTAGGATTGTTCAATGCCCGTTTTATATCGTTTTTGAGGTAACGGTATTGCAGCTCGTCTGCATCTGTACTATCCACAAACGACTTCACTTTTCCTTCAAAAGCAACCAATAGGTTATCAATCTGAGGGTTATTGTTGGTGATAGCCAAACGTTCGGTAAACTGCTCGACTAGATGCTCTAAACGGTTAGCATACTCATTGATTTTGCCTCTATCCAATGAGGTATTTTGATCCAACGCATCAACAATCGTTTTGCGGTCTAGCTGCTTGATTTTTTCTGCCGCTTTTCCCAATTCCGCTTGAGGGTGATTCACAAAATCATTAAAAGATGCTTGGATTTGCTCTATGTCAATTTCTGACAAGCTACTATTCTTTAGTTTTTCCTTGATCGTATCAATTTGATGTTGAATTTTGCCTTTGTTGACTGACTCCGCTGCTTTTGCCATCATTTGCTCGATACGGTCAGCATAGTCATTGATTTGACTTCTGTCTAATGCCGAGTTTTTAGTCAGCTCTTTTACAACTGTATCTCTGTCCACCTGCTTCATTTTCTTGACAAAGTGGGCTGCTTTTCCTTTCGATTCTTTGATGAAGAGATTCAATTCTTTCTCCATATTATTCATGTCCACTTCCGAAAGATCACTGCTATGGAACTGTTTTTTGATCTTATTGATTTGTTGATCAAATTTTTCTTCATCAGCAGGAGAAAGTGCGACGACATTTTTGATTCCTTCTTGGAAGGTATCTCCTTTGTCATAGGCTCTTTTAGCTTCTGCCAAAAGTTCTTTCAGGTCATTTACTTTTTGTTTGCCTGCGTCGGTATTGGTATTGCCAGCTACTTGAATAGCGCCATTAATCATAGTCTGCAAAGCCATCCACTTGGAGGACGTAGTCGAAGATTGGCGACCTCTCTGCTTGGCAGCCGTCTCCACGATTTCTTTCAAATCGTTTTTGAGGGTTTCATAACTGGGTACATCTTTCGACAATCTATCGCTAAAGCTGCGTACTGTGTCTAGTACAGCATCGGTATCAATATCAGTGGCAAACTCTGCACGTATTTTTTCGATAGTCGTACTCGCTACATCTTCTATTTCTGTTTTAGGTGACTTGGCAAAAAGGCTCGTTACCATACTAGCAGAAGATTTTAGTCCTGCGACAGCAGTACTAATCAATCCGCCCAATAGTGTTCCAACCATTTTAGTTTCCAAATAGAACATCATCATAAAGAAAGTTGCCCAAATGACCAAACCTAAGCTCAAACGAGCTATCAAATCTAGTTGAGGCATGATTTGCAATGCTAGAAAAGTAGCCCCAAACAAGGACAAACCAACAGTCACCACATTCCACAATCCAACGGCAGCCGTCACTTTGACTCCTGTGGTCATATCTGGATCAATCTCATATTCGTCGTCGTCATCGTCATCATCGTGCTTCTTCTCAAAGTTAATTCCTTTGTACTTATTGTGAACATAGCTTTTTTTGATATTGCCAATAGCACTAACTCCTGCTGCTACCGAAAGGGCAGTCAATAAGAATTGGAAGCCAAAAGCCAACAAGACACCTGCTAGTATTACTACTAAGTAATTGGGGGAACTGGTTGCTTCTGCTATGATATTGGTATCCTGAGCGAAAGCCGAAGAAGTAGCCATCAACATGGCTACTAAGGTTAATAATTTTTTCATCTGTGTTTTTTTTTGAATTGTTTTTTGAACTCTTTTTTTTATTGAACTTTGTTATCAGTTAAACCCCAAATTTGCTTAATTGTTTATTAAATTTTGCAAAAAAAAAGTAAAATACACTTCAAAAATTTATATAACAAACTGATTATCAAATCAAAAATACCTAAAATCAAAAACTGTCAGTTTTCATAAAAAAAGCCTACTTTTTCTACTGAATAGAAAAAATAGGCTTCAATAATTCTTAAAATAAGGCTTAAAATTAGATCATTCCTCTAGATTTCATTTCCAAATATTTGTTGACGCTACTAACAGAAAGTTCTTCTGGTCGTGTCAATATTACTTGAATACCATACTTGCGGAGTTCTTGTACAATCTTGTACTTTTCCTCTACAAATTTGGACGCAATTGTCTTGTAATAAATCTCTTCTGTACTAGATGCCTCTTTGCGAGCATAATCCAATATTTCGGTATTTTCAAAAAATACAACGACCAACAAGTGGCTTGAATTGATTCGTCTCAATAGTGGCAACACGCGCACCATTGCCGAATAACTCTCAAAATTAGTATATAAAAAGAGTAAACTTCTTCGGCGTATAAACTGCTTGGTGGCAGTATATAACAATTCGTAATTCGCCTCATAATTCCGCTCTTGCTCTCTATATAAGGTATCAATAATGGTAGTCAGTTGCTTTGGACCTGAGTCTGCTTTGACCGTAGCACCAATCGCATCCGAAAAAGTCATCAGACCTGCTTTATCGTGCTTTTGGAGGGCAACACTCGAAATAACCAAACTCGTATTGATGGCATAGTCCATCAGGCTCATTCCGTCAAACGGCATTTGCATCGAACGACCTTTGTCTATAATCGAATAGATTTGTTGCGAACGTTCGTCCTCAAACTGATTCACCATCAATTCGTTCTTTCTACTCGTTGCCTTCCAGTTGATATTTCTAAAATCATCGCCTTTGACGTAGTTACGAATTTGGTCAAACTCATAACTTGCTCCTGTACGGCGTACTTTCTTGACCCCTCGCATGGTTGCGATTCGAGCAATTGCCATTAGCGAAAAGCGGTTCATTTGCATGATAGAAGGATATACCAATATTTTCTTTTCGAGCTTTTTTTGCAATCTGCGTTCTACGATTCCTAAAGTAGAGCTTACAAATATATTGACATTAAAGAAGGTATATTCTCCCCTTACAGTAGGTCGAAGGTTATAAGGAAACGTTCTTTTTTCGTCCGCTTTTAGCTTTGCTTCTATCTCAAAGTCTCGTTTCTGAAATTCGACTGGAATTTCGTCAATAATACTCAAATTCAAAGGCAATCCATAGTGGTTATGCAGGTGCAACTTAACTTCGTTGTCGTCGCCCAAAGAAAGTTGGCGAGGCAGCTGCCGAGTACATTCTACATCTACGGCAGGATTGAACAACAAGAATACATCTACTAACACCAAAGCCGCTCCCGCTACCAATAAAGCTTGTGCCACAGGCAACAAGAAAGAGAAGGGGAAACTCGCTACAAACAAACCTGTAATCCCTCCAAACAACCAAAAAAATCGGTTATTTAGATACAGATTGCGCAAGGTGACAATACTTAAAATTTTCTTCAACATGGTTTTTAGTTATGGGTAACTCTTATAAAACTCTTTGGTCTGTGTGCATCAAACAACTTCTCCTAATAATCAAACTCCAACCGCTGCAAAGGAAAACCAAATAAGCTTTTTTGCTGTACATAGTTGGCTACTTTGGTTGGCACCAATCGCTCCCAACCCTCTTCATCGTCTTGTATCATGCGTAGCACTTCCGCAGAATAAATGTGCAATACATCTTCATCAACTTGCTCAATATCCACAATTTGGCGGTTGTCCAAAATATGCTTGAACAAGAATTGTATGCCTTGCGGAATCGGCAAATTCTTACTGGTCATCATTTCTCCACTTCCCTCTTTTTGGGCAGGGTAAACATATACTTGTACCCCTCTCGTAAACACTTCGCCATAAGACACCAACAAACGTCCGTCTTTATTACGGTTATATTTGCCAATAATCAAATCCAGCAATTCTCTCGCTCCCATCACCAAGCCTAGTCGTGCCACTCTATAATCCATCAAGTAGTCAATCAGTTGCTTGTATCGACCACAATTGGTAATCATCACGCGCTGCCCCATGTGATTGAGCAAATCTACTCGATCCAGAAAGTCTTGATTTTCGACCTTTCCTGTTGCTTTTCGCAATTTTCGTAAAGGAATTTCTGCCAAAATTTCTACGCCTCTACTGTTTGGTGCCGCATCGGCATAAAATTGCTTGGTAGCAGCATTTAGGCGGTCAGCCGTACGGTTAGTTATTGGTTGATAACCACCTCGCACTGCCAATACATCTTTTTTGTACACAAATTCGGAAGCATGCAAGGGATTGCCTTGTTTGTCCAATATAGAAACAGGTGTCATGCCTCTTTTGACCAATTCCATCGCCACTAAGCGGTTGTCAATATTTTTGAAATACGGTCCTGAGAACCGCACCAAATCAATACGAATTCTATCATCTAGATTGTCCATCAACGAATCCAGAATCCATTGATAATTGTCCTCATAATGAAAGCAGGCATAAATTAGATTGACTCCCAATACGCCCACTGCTATTTGTTGCAGGCGTGTATTATTGTCTAACATCTCTACATGCAAGATTAGTTCATTGGGTTCGCCATAAGGCGTAGATTGAAAACGAACCCCTAGCCACCCTTGACCTTTGTTGGTCTTGTGATAATTGAGCGTTTCGATGGTATCGGCAAATGCAAAAAGGACGGTGTCGGGTCGCTCTGTCGAGAGTCTGTCCATCATGAGCGTGTACTCATGATCCAGCATTTTGTACAACCTTGGCTGGCACACATAGCGCCCACTCTGTTCTATACCATAAATATCATCGCTCACCAATTTGTCATACGCTGACATTGATTTGGCGATGGTACCCGAAGAGGCCCCCACATCAAAAAAGCAGCCTGCTACTTCTTGTCCTGCTCCAATTTCGGCAAACGAACCATAGATGGTCGTATTCAGGTTGATTTCGAGTGCTTTTTGTTCGG
The DNA here is from genome assembly GCA_937139495.1 of uncultured Saprospiraceae bacterium. Lineage (GTDB taxonomy): Bacteria > Bacteroidota > Bacteroidia > Chitinophagales > Saprospiraceae > Aureispira. The sequence continues at coordinate 113,426 of CAKZQC010000026.1, forward strand.
TTTCTAATATTTGTCTAGACATAGGTACGTGTAGTAAAGGCAGTGTTATTTTAATTAACTTCTAAAATAGGAAGTTAATTGAAATAATAGGCATAGAAAAGGATTATTTTTTTGGGGAGGATAGGTTAAGTACACAGTTCCTTCATTCTAAACCTAAACCTAACAAGTCTTAGCTAGCTTGCAGAATTTATTCTGTGTGGCAATACACAACTTCTTGCCAAATCTTCCAATGCTTGAAATTCCGCTGTCCAAAGATGAGTCTCTTCGAACATTTGTTTGATCTGATGATATGTGGGTTCTCCCAACAATATCGTTGCAGCAGTAGCTGCATAAGCAGATTTGGGCGTAGATTCGATTAATAATGTTTCCAGTTTTCCAATAATTATATTTCTACGTCGCGTGTGTTGGCTTATCCCTGAATGATAATCTCTCGTCAGACTCAAAAGTGCCTCTAAATTTTCTATTAGTTGTACGCCAATTTGATACCTCACATTTGTCAAGCGTTTGCGATTATTCAAATCAACTGCATCAATAGTGGTAGTTCCTGTTGGAGTGATTCCATATAATCGATAGGCAGAAAAAGATAGATGTTCACTTGGTGTATCGACATAAGGATTGATAATAGGCTCCGCTATTACGTCATGCGTACCTTTGGTGCTGTTACATCGTTTGCAAGAAGGTAATAAATTTGACCAAAGTACTACATCATTTGGGTATTGGGCTTTGCCTTTGAAGTGCTCTACTTCCATGTATTTACTCTCCTCCGCTGTATTACATTCGCAATAGCAACACTTGTCATGTGAGGACAATAGTAATTGTTCTGGTATTCCATTACCCTTCCAAACCGTTGTGCAATCTGCAATAAATGCAGCCGTCAATTCTTGTACTTTGGTAGGCGTGAGTGCGGCGGGGGCTGGCAGTTGACTGATTTTAATCATGTTGCAGGGGCGTTAATGCCGCCATCTGCAAACGCAAGAGTTTGAGTTGACCACTCGATTTCACAATTTTTTCCAGTTCCTCATAAGCTTCTTTTGCTAATTCAAAATTAGCATTATCCAATCCTTTATCGAATTGTGCGATAAGTTCGAGGTATTTATCGGACATCACTTTGTCCCCCATTCCCATCAACTCTGATAAAATTTCTTCTACTGTCCAGCCTTGATAATTCGTAATAGGAGGCTGACTGATAGCAACTTCTTTTTTGTCTTCATCGTAGTTCAATATCGCTACATTGATATTTTCGGCAGACTGCACCACCAACGGACTGTGTGCCGTAACAATAAACTGTGTCTTCGGAAATTTTCCTCTCAAGAAGCTTACTATTTTGCGTTGCCAATCGGGATGCAAATGCAAGTCTATTTCATCAACTAATACAATTCCAGGTTCTGCCAATGGATTGTCACTATCAGGATAGCGGTCAAAAAGTCGCTTAGCATAATCAACTACCCACGTTACTAAACTTTGATAACCAGAACCAAGCTGACTAACCAGTATTTTATCGCCTTTTTTATTGACAAAATATACACGTCTCTTTTCTTCTCCTACCAATATATCTTCAATGTCAGGTAATAAGCTAATCAGTGCATCTTTAATTTGATTGAGGTTTCGTTTTGCTTGCTTATTTCCTTTGAGGGCATCATAATCCGTCCCCAAAAACCATTCTTCGGCATTGATGATAGAATCGGTTTCGTCTTTAAAGAGGGTTTCTGTGCGGTCTTTTAGTTCATATTCTACATAACTTCCTTTTCCTTGCTTTCTTTGGGTACCGTAGCCGTCGACTTTTGTAGCTTTTATTTGTTCCGATTCATAATGACCTTTAGTTTCGGACATGCCTATTATTCCAAAATCTCTGCGATAGTCCAAAAAAACGCCCAAGAGTGAGCTATTTAGTCTAATATTGTTTGAATAGTTACTATCTCCTTGGTGAAAAAATAAAAAGTTATGTTGGTATACGTAGTTATTGAAGTTAGCAATACATCTATTATATTTTTTCCCATCATCTTCCTCTATCTTTATGACAGGCGCCATACCAGCCAAACACCTCAACAAAGTAGTTTTTCCTGTATTGTTATTACCCAAAACAACCGTAAACATAGCCGTACTACCATCTGTATTAGTCAAGTTGAGTGTCTGTTGCGACACAAAACTATTAACTCCTTTTACTTGGAGTTGATGAAAATAAAGCGGTTTTTGATTGTCTTGATTAGACATAGTAGTATAAGATATGGACTTGTGAACAGTATGTAAGTAGTCAAATATAGTTATTCTACCAAAAATAAGGAACTTTGTGCATTACTTTCTACCTACCGCTTCTTCCACCAAACAAAACCACCCAAAATCAATAGACCAAATACCCCAGCTATCATATACCCTATTTGACGAGAGCTAAAGCCCGCTTTGCAGACCAATTCTAGTGGTGCTACATTGCCTTGCTGCACAAATGCCGCCCAATAGGCAGGGTGTTGTGCATTGGGTGCTTTAGTTGTTTTGAGGTACTCTAGTTTGGCGAGTTGTAGTGCTTTATCTTTGGTATTGCCTTCTGCAATATTCTGATAGAAGCTCGTCATAATTTTTCCTGTCGAGTAGTCGTTGACTTGCCATAGGCTATTGAGTACACTAGAAGCACCTGCATACGTGAACGAATGTGCCAAGGACATAATCCCCTCGCCTTGTTGAAACTTGCCGTAACCTGTTTCGCAGGCAGAAAGCACGACCAAATCGGCATTCAATTCCATCTGAGCGATTTCATACGCTCTCAAAAAATTATCTTCTTGCTCAGTATTGTCTTCCGAAAAAACCAAGCTAGATAAAATAGGGCTACGGCTATCCAACACGCCGTGCATCGCCAAGTGAATAATATTGTAATCTCCAGCCGTTTGCTTGAATCGCTGTTCGCTTGCTTTGATGTCATCAAAAAAAGCTCCGTACAAATGCTCTTTGAGTGCTTTTACTTCTGCTTTGGCACCAGGAAGCGGCGAGAGACTACTGCGAATCGAACGCAAGTTTGCACCTCGACTACTTCTTACCTGTGTACTCTCTGTTGTTTTATTTTTGTAATCTGCTGCCATTGCCAACACCCCTTTTTGGGCAGGTGTACGGTGTTGGGCTTGGCTCAATTGAGTACTATAAATAGTAGCCGAATAACCATAACTAACACTATAATCATGAAGCAAATAAGGCAACTGAGCATAATTATAATCTCCTTGTATTGGTTTGGTCAAAAAGACCTCAAAAGGCAAATGCCCCAATGCTCCATCGGGTACAATAATCAAATGTTTGCCTTTCGTTTTTTCGGTTAGTATAGGTGCCAATAGTTGTTCGTAAAAGTAGCTAGAAGCTATCGCAAAATTATTTTTGGCTTGCTTGGGCTGCTCTTTCAAGAAAGTATAATCGGTCAAACATTGACGCAGCTGTCTGGTTTGGCGATTGAGTTCTCCTGTTGGCAAATCCAAGGCAACCAAATCCAATGAATTGGGCGTGACCACAAACGCATAATTGTACTGTACCCCCAAGAAATATTCAATTAACACTTGCTGCTCAGTCAAGTTGCTTTGTAAATCTTTTAGGCTCGTCAACTGACTATCATAGCGATGTTGATAATAATCTGGATATACTTTTTTGACTTCTTTTTTGAATTGTTCTATCTGCAATTGCAAGGCATTAATTTCGGCTTGCACCGCTGATTTTTGAGCAACAGAAGGCGCTTCTACGTATTTTTTTTCTAGTACTTTTGCGGCATCTTGCAGCTTTTTCTGTTCTTTTTTGGTTGCCGCTGGCAATTTCAAATAATGTTGATTTTGTTGGTCACTCAATGCACTGACCAACAAAGTAGATTTGCTGCGTTCCGACAAAAAAAACGCATCTTCAATATACTGCTGCTGATTGGTTGCTTGATGCAAGTGATAGGCATAATAAATACTGCGGTCAAACAAAATAGCCGCCCCTAAACGAAACAGTTTGAGCTTGTTATCTTCTACGGCATAGCTATTGGTGAGTTGCTCGCCATACTGCCCCAACGCCTCTACAATTTTATATCCTTCCTGAAGATACTTAATGTCTTTGGTTGCCTCATACCTCGTTTTGTAGAGTTCTATGCTATACATCATGACGCCAGCTTGACCACAAGTAGCCAAAAATTCATTGTCAAACATCAACTCATGGGCTTGGTTGGGTATATCCGTCACATTATCATATATTCTGCTATTCGCTTCAAAAGCCTGCTGCAAACTACTTTCGCACTGATCCAAGTCGCCGAGCGTCAAGTATGCCAATCCAAACTGCGTCCAAGCTCTAGTCAGATGGCTATCTTTTTTGTTTTTTGCGGTCTGCAATCCACGTTTGTACTGCTCCAATAGTCCCTTCGCTTCTGCTGTACCTCCTACATAAACCAAGGCTTCCGCCAAATTAGCAGCCATACTTGCGGCTATTCTAGTCTTGCGAGGATTCGCCTCCAATGCTGTACGATAGTAGGTTACAGCTTGAGCGTAATCGCCCAAGTTTTTGTAGCAAGTACCTATATTATTGCTCAATATAGAACGCTGCAAATCGCTACCTATACTATAGGTATCCATTATTTTGCGTGCGTCCTCAAAGTAGCGTAATCCTATACTATATTCTTTGGCACGAGTAGAAAGCATACCTACTTCGTTGAGCAGTGTGAGGTGTTCTATGGTGTTTTTTTGTTCGCTCTGCTCCACAATAGTCAAGGCTTCTTCATACATACCAATTGCATTGGAATACTTGATTAGTAAAATATAAACTCTCGCCAAATCGACTAAAGAGCGAGCATAAATGACACTATTTTTTCCTTGTTCTTTTTTTGTAATTTCGAGCAGCTGCTCCAGCACTTCGGCAGCAATATCGTGTTTCCCCTCAAAAGTCAATTGCTCGGCATGGGCTTTTAGTGTAGCTCTGTCAGCAGCGTTGCTCTCTTCGAGCGTACTAAGTAGTGCATTGGTTTGCTGCATGCAGCTTGACAACGGAATTGCTTGACGACTATCGTAGGTTGATTCCAAAAACAACAAGACATCTTGTGCTTGTAGGTTGGCTATTGCCAAAGAAAAAAAGAAGAGAATAGTAGCTAAATTTTTCATACAGGAGAGGTAATTAATACGGAATTGCGACGCTGCAATCCATCACTTATGATGTAGTTTTGTTTACAAATGTTACTACATAAGTTATTAACATTTCGTTAAAAACGAATGTTAGGAAAGAAAAATACTTTTTTTTGAAAAAACATAAACAACGAAGCAGCGTTTTCAAAAAGCAGGGCGTTATAATAAAAAGGCAAATTAAATAAATAACTACGTGTGTTCTGTGATACATTGATAATGAAATGCACCCATTAGACATGATTCAAGAACATATTTTTTAAGTGCATTCAGTTGCACCCGAAGTTACTTCAGTGACTTCTAATTACAAAAAAGGCAAGAAGCTTTTCGGAGCTTCACAACAAAAAGACAAACCTGAGCGGGTTTGTCTTTTTTTGTTTTTGGCAAGGGTTTGGCTATCTTTAAGGCAAAAACCAATGAACGGTATGAAACAAACCATTATTTGCAGTTGCTTGCTGTTGGCTCTATTGCCCAACTGGGCAATAGCTCAACAAAAAGTACAAGAAGTAACCGAAATAACATACACATTGGTACCCAATGACAGTATTGTTAAGGAGCACAAAAAGATGAACTACGACCAAGCTGGTCGATTACTCAACAAGAAGAATTATTACTATAATAATAGTAAACTAATCAAAGAAGAGACCGCTAGCTTTGACACCCAAAAGCAAGTACTGACAGAGTTAGAAGTGGTTTATAGTGACAATAAGGATCCTCGTTCCGAAAAAATAGAGACCAAGTATTTGGTATATGCTGCACCATCAGGAGAAAGTAAGCATATCTGGCAACTACAGTACAACGACTACGCTGATATTGTCAAAGAAGATACGATTACTTATAATGCTCAACTACAACCAACAGAGCATTGTGTCTATGATTATAGAGGCACGACCTCACTAAGGTGCGACGAATGGGAATACAACAAAAAAAATCAGCTTTGCAATAATCGTTATTATAGCAAATGGACTACCATAAATGGTCGTGGGCAAGTAACCGAAAAGAAAAGTAAAAAAAGAGATTATAAATATCGCTACACCCGAGCTGGGCAGCTCAAAAAAGAATGGGGCAAAAGCTATGGAACCAAGCTTTGTCGTCGTATCAAATATAACAAAACAGGCGAAATACAGCAAGATTATAAACAACGAGTAGTCAAAATAAAACGATTGGTATCGCCCAAAAAAGACGATAAAACGGCACAACAGTCATCGGAAGAAACCGATAAAAGCAAAAAACCTACCAAGAAACGTTATAAAACTCGTAAACAAAAAGAGGTCTATATCCTTAATTATCAAGATGGCAAGGTGATTGAACAAAGCCAACTCATAGACGGTAAACTAATATCTAAAGTGCTGAACACCTATCAAGATACATTGGTCAAAACGTACGAACAATATAGAGGGGACAAAATCACAGACCGCATTAGTTACGAATATGACGAGCAGCAATTGCTAACCAAAACTAGACAAGATCGGTATAATACCAGCGGTAGAATAGTTACTTCTTTCGTCAAGTATTATAACGCAGATCGTCAGGTCACTAAAGATGAACAATGGCGACAAGGTAAACGTTATTCTACTCGCAGCACAATATATGATGCCAACGGCAACCCTAAAGAAAAAACTTTGTCGTTGTTGAATAATCAAAACATAGAAAAAACAACTTATATTTATAAGTATTTCGATTAGTCCTATTGGCTAATTGACCAATCAGTAAGTTGTCCAAAATATAATTACAACAAAAAGTATAGCTCATGAGCAAAATAAAAGCATTCGTCATACCTAGTTTAGTAGGTTTTTTGGTCGCTTGCGGAGGAAGTGCGATAGCACAAGATGACCTTAGATTGCAGTCGGTGGAGTTCAAGCAATATGAACTGCCAGAAGAATCCAAAGGAGATTCGCTCCATTTGGTCAAGAAAGAACAAAAGAAATACGACGAAAAAGGTCGAATTAGCTTGTACAGCATCTACCTAGCTAACCCTATTGGCGAAATCGTGAAGAGTTCCGAAACCTCCAAGGAGTGGGATGAGCATTTTCGCTCGGAGTCCGTTTCCAATTATGATGAGATGGGTGATATATTGACCACCGAAAAATCCTATTATTCGCACAAAAAAAATGTGCTGATGAAATTGGAGTCTTACGACTATATCAAAGCACCTAACGAGCCACTAATACAAACCTATACGTACACGGAAAGCGGCAAGCCCGACAAGATAACCATCTTGGATAAAGATGACAAAAAATTAGGAACAGAAGAATATAAATATAGCAAAGACGATGAAGAAATTCAGTACAAGAAGTCTGTCAAAAATCCAGATGGTAGCAAATACTACGAACTCAAAAAAACAAAATATACTGACAAAGGTGGACTAGCGGAACGCTCTATATTGATCAAGGACGATAATGACACTTACAAAGAAGAAATCACCTTTGAACGCAATAAAATTAAAGAACACTTGAAGTACAAAAACGGCGAATTGATTAGTCAGTTTGGTGGCAGCGGTGGAAATACCGCTAAATATGACCCTTCTAAGTCCCGTGTAATGATGGATTTTGGTAGCGATGCTGGCGGAGGAGATAGCGACAAGCCTAAAGCAGGTAGTAGCTTCGGCGATTTTGGACTATGGGGCTCCGAAGATGAATACGATGATAATGATAACAAGATAAAAACTACCCAAACCACCGATGGTGTTGTGACACAAATTACAGCATATACTTACGACGAAAAAAATAACCTAACAGGTACCGTCAAGACGGACTATAACGAAGGCAAAGAGACCAATGTAGAAAAAGAAATACTGAAGTATGACGACCAAAGTCAATTGCTCCACAAAGAAATATTCAGCAATGGTGTGCTTATCTCTAAAGAAACTTATGACTATATTTATGAATAAAATACGTTATCCTTTTTTATTAGGGCTACCAATCCTCTTTTGGGTATTGGTAGCTTTTCAGTTGCCCCCTATGCCCGTACCAGATATCAAAAAGAAAGTCTATAAAAAATATACCCTAACAGACCAGCAAGAACAACTCAAACAGCATACCGTAACGCAGTACAATATTCATGGAGAGATCATTGAATATGCAGTGTACGACCCAACCTCCAACCAACTCCAAGAACTCCGATTGCTCAAGTATAATCCACTGGGGCTACTAGTAGGGACGATGGTCTATGACCAAAACAAAGCCCTCGTTTGGAGCCAAGAACATAAATACAATGGCAGTGATCAAATTATTAAGCGTATAGAAACCGACTACACCACTGCTTCGCCCCAAAAGAGCTATACCACCCTTTCTTACGATAAATCGGGGCGATTGGTAGAGACCAAAACCTACAACCACAAGAATATACAAATAACAGAAACAACCAAGTCGTATAGTGCCACTGGCGAGCTAGTCTCGTTGCAAGATTGGTCGCTCAATAAGGCTGGCGAACGTTCCTCTAAGAAGACTATCAGTATCGAAAACCAATACAATCAATCAGGGCAGTTAATTCATTCTATTCGGCAAGAACACCAAGGGAAAATTAAAACAAAAGACATCAAAACATTCGAAAATAGTGCCATTGTATCTTGGACAAAATTTGAGAATGGGCGACTGATTAGCCAATTCAAACACAAACAAAAAGAACTCTTAGATACGACCCCTCAATACTTGATACCTCCCCCGATGCAAGACCCCGAAAACAACTTGCTGGAATATGACGACGACAAACGGGACCCACTCCAGAATATTGCCCATACTGCTTACCGAACCATCACCGAGAAACTCAATAAGCAAGGTTTGCCAACCAAACAGGTGGCTAGAGAGTATAATCAAATCGTAGCGGTGACCTATTATACCTACAATTCTCAAAATAAATTGATAAAAGAGCGTATATTAGATAAAATAACCGACAAGACAACAACCATGCAATACACGTACGACTTATATCAAAACATCACTCAAAAGTTGACTTATAAGTCCGATACCTTGATACAAAAATTAGATTATTCGTACGAGTATTACTATCAATAATCAACGCTGTCGAAACTACACGACCAAACACAACTGCTATTATGTACACGACACTAACCTACTTCAGCTTATTCTTTTGTTGCCTTTTTGGCAATGTATTGATGGCTCAAAAAGCTGCTATCAAATCGGTAGTACACCAAAAACAAACCAGAGACAATCTAGATAAACTAACGGTTTCGAGCCAATTCAAACGGGAGTACAATACCTTTGGCAAAATGGCTCTTAACGAATATTATTCGCTAGACAACAACAATAAGTTGCAAATGGATAAGCAGGTTCGTTATAGCTACGACCCTCAAGGCAGGCACCAAAACACGCTGCAATACGATGGCGATGGGCTGCTCAATGCCGAAACTAAACTCTACTGGGACGAATACAATAACCGAAATAAAATAGAGGAAATTTCCTACACCGATGGCAAACGAGTAGCCGTGGCTATCACTTATCAATTGGAGTACGATGAGAAAGGAAACAAAAAAGCAGAGAAGCATTTTGATAATAACGGCAATGAAATACAAGGAAAAAATTGGTATTACAACAATCAAAATGAAGTCAAACGTGCCTTTGCTTGGGCTGATGACAAAAAAAGTCCTCGCTCTGAGGTCTGCACCGTCTATAAGCGAGACGACAACGGCAATCTAATTCGTTCGGTTTCCAAGGAAAGTGTCAATGGCAAAATTTTCCGAAAAGATGTTCGCTTTTTCAACAACAACTACCTTATAGAATGGGAGAAATATATCAATGGTAAACTCGAAAGTCGATTTATCAACGAATATCGTGATAGCGTAATTATACGGACGACAAGACACAACAAGCGAGAAGTCATTACGCTCGAAGAAAGTGAAAGAGAGCAAGACCGACTAGAAAAAAACACTAAAAAACGTAACCGAAAAGACGAAAAAGAAGACATCTGGGTCACCAATACCGAGTATGATGCCTACGGCAATATTCTAGTAACCTCGCAGAGTATGAACGAGGTTGTATTTTTTGTCACTCAATATACCTACGACGATTATGGCAATAAAATAAAAACTATTGAATACAACAAAGCAAAAGATATAAAGCAAGAAGAACGCCTAGAGTATGATGAATGGGGCAGTATTTCCAAAAAAACCTCTCTGCTAGACGACAAAATTATACAAGTAGATACCTATCAATATGAGTATTTCGAAGAATAACATTTAGACACGCTCTTATGATATATTATTAAACAAGCATTAAGAAAGCTATTGTTGGAAGTCCTACTTCTAGTATCTCATAGCGAAGTTGTTTAATAAGTCACTTCAGCGAAGCGGTCTTATCAAAAGCAACGCTAACTTTTATTATTTCCCCCAAAAATGACGCTAGCTAAAAAGTGTACATTTCTAAGTCTTTTATTAGTATAGGCGTTTGCACGTCTGCCAAAATTTATTTTTATCCATGAAACTTTTATTCAGTTTACCCCTCTTTTTCGTATTCAGCTCGTTGAGCTACGCTCAAACCAAATTGGATAGCGTACAGCAAGTCCATCATTATACCTACAACTATCAACAGGACAAAGAAGAACTTAGCAAATATCGCCATAGTACCTACGATACCAATCAAGTATTGGTGCTACAAGACCGCTATCATTATTTTGTGGTGGATACTGGGCGTGCCACGTCCTTACATTATCACTTGGAGTACAACCCTCGTTATTTGACAGGCAGCTACTACACCGAAAACCTTACCCACGAGTCTAAACCCAATCGAGCATACACCAAGTACCTCACCAAATTTAGAGCCTCTTCCCATGATTCCGAAAATCGAGTATCGACCAAAAACTATAAAGCAAACAGTACAGAATTGCTTTCGCAAAAAGAAAATAAATTTGACGAGCGTGGCAATATGACCCAAACGATTATTACCGACTATCGTACCAACCCACCGACCAAATATACCGAAAATGTAAAACGAAATGCCGCTGGTAATATGACCCAATGGCAATCGTTTGACGAAGATGGCGATTCCAAAAAAATGCAAGCCAGAAACTTTGTAGCTTCTTATCGTGCCGACACATTGCTAGTCCAATCTACTGGCTATGTCTATAATAACTGGAAACAAACTACCAATAAATATTCGGGCAAAAATGAGCTCAAAAAAAGCATTCAATATATTGGCAGCCGAGCACCAAATGGCAAAATCAAAAAACTAGACCAAAATAGCACAATTTACAAAAACAACCGCCCTTATAAACGTATAGAAAAGCAACTCAATCGCAAAGTAAAAACGATACTGTACAGCTATGAAGCAGGCAAAGAAATACAGCAAGTCACCACGCCTACGGGTAGCTACACGGAAGTGATGGATTCGGTCTTCTTGAGCGATACGCTACTTCTACAGACCTACACCGAAACCAAGGAAGGCAAGCCGTTTATGAAAATAGAAATACAATACGACTCCAACTATCAGGTACGAGAACAAACCGAAATAGAATACCGCAAAAATGCAAAAGATTGGAAAACAATACAACGATTTGACGCCAATGGTTACTTGGTCGAAAAGCTATTTTATATTGCCGACAAGCTAAACAAAAAAGAAACCTACGCCTACGATTTTTTTGAGCCAAAGGCTAAAGAAGAAAACTAGTGTTGTTTCAGAACAACCAAACTTATTCCATAAAAAAAGGAGTTGCCTCTTGTGAAGCAACTCCTTTTTACATGATTGGTAGTACTCTTTTTCTTATTTTTTGCTATTGACAGCATCTAAACGCTGCTGTACCTCTTCGACTACTTTTTTCTGGTCTTCGATTTCAGTTGTTTTAGCTTTTTGGTCGCCTTCGTTGTTTTTGATACCATCGTTGGCTTGAACAATATTTTCTTCCATTTTCTTGATCGTAGCTTCTGCATCTTTGATGTTCTGCTCGTATTTAGTTTTTTCTTTTTCTAGTTTTTTGAGTTCGTCTTCTTTTTGCTTGAGCATTTTCTCTTGTTCTTTGAGTTCAGCAGCAATCAAATCGGCAGATATTTCATCGGCAAAACGAGTCAATACACGTTCGCCAGCAGGATAACGGTCGACAAATTCTTTGGACGACAAGTAAGAAGCACCGAGATTGAACCAAACAATGAGTTGAGCGCCTTCGCTTCTAGTTTCTATTTTGGCAATAATATCGACTGTATTATCGCTCATCTCTGCCAGTATGGCATCATCGGTATAATATTCGTTGACTTTGCGGTCATACTTCGTTTTACCTTTGTAGCGCTTCACGAATTGCTTCCAATTTTTTTCTACTTCTTTGGGGTCAGCCCCCGGCAATTCCATTGTCAAAGCATTAAAACTACCTTTGCTCATCGCTTTAGTTTCTTCCTTGATTTCTACTTTGATTTGAGCCAAACCACTCACCAAACTTGCTGTTATTATCAATAAAGTAAGCATTAATGTTCTCATAATTTTTGTTTTTGTATTACTATAAATAATTTTTTGGAACTTTAAGTGTACCAATTTAATGTAAATCGGTAATATATTGCTTAATTTAGACAAATATAGTGCTACACTTTTTCGCCCCTCCTACTTCCCTTTAGACGTATCATTAAGACAATAAGGTACATTTTAAATTATAGTTTTTGTATTCCCACCAAAACAATAGACATTATTTGGCATTGCATCCAGTGATGCCAGACAATAGTACAAATTACAGAGAATTTGTACTATTCTTATTATCTTTGCAAAAATATCAAAACCATACTATTTTATTATGAAACTAATGCTCTTCTTATGTAGCTTGTTGCTGAGTTTTTCGGTAGCCGCTCAAAAAATTGACATTCTAAAGAAAGGACACAATTTCTACAAAGAAAAAGAATACAAATTGGCACTCAATGAGTATGAAAAACTGTGGACTTCTGGCTCGGGTGCCAAAATACTAGGGGTAGATGGCAAAATGAATCTTGCCAACTGTTACCGCTTGCTTGACCAACCATTCAAAGCAAAAGAATTGTACATGGCGACCATGTCTTACTTCAACGATAAGCCTGAAGCACACCTAAATTATGGTCAAGTGCTAATGGCACTGGGGCAGTACAACGATGCCGTAGTACAGTTTGAACGCCACTCGGAGCTAATGCCTGAAGATGGCAGAGCACAAGAATATCTCAAACAAATAGAAAAATTGAAAGATATTCAGCCCCTCTATACCAATGTAGAGGTCATCGCTCAGAATTTGGTCAACGATTCGTTATCGAACCAAACGGGTGTCGATTATTATGGCGATGCTATTATTTATGCTTCGAGCCAAGTAGAAACCGACCCTAACCAAAAGTTCTATAATATGCGCATTAGTGGACTAGACGAAGAGGGCAATATGAAGGCATCTGAAAAATTTAATGTTGCACTCAACCAAGCAGGTAGAGATAATGGTCCTGCTACTTTTTCTCGTGACGGTCGATTGATTTATTATACTATTTCGACAACCGACCCAGAAGGCAAAGCAGTACAACAAATTTGGCTTTCTTCGTTCAGAGATAACGCTTGGTCAGAAGCTATTGCCTTGCCTATCATGTTCCAAGGCAAGGATTTCATGCAGCCATCACTTTCTGCCGAAGGCAAGCAACTTTATTTTTCTTCCAACATGAAAGGTAGCTTTGGTGGTTATGATATTTGGGTTTCCAACTTTGAAGAAGGACGCTGGACATACCCCAAAAACTTGGGTAAAGACATCAACACCGACCAAGACGAGGGCTGGCCCTTCATTCACCCTGATGGCGATTTGTACTTTTCGTCCAAAGGACACTCAGGCTATGGTGGTTATGATATTTTTCGTACTCGCCCGTTGGGCAATGGTGTCGATTGGCTTGATGTAGAAAATATGGGACAGCCGTTCAACTCTTCGTTTAGCGATATTTCTTTCTTGATGGCAGATAATCAAATAGAAGGATTTATGGTGTCGAACCGCAACAAGAGTTTTGATATTTACAAATTTACGCTTATAGGAGAAACCCTAGAAGAATTGCCAGAAGGTATAGAGCCACGCGTTTCGATGGGAAAAAGTGCGACTAGAGTATTCCGAGAAGACATACTTACCGACAAGCCGTTGCCCGTTATTGATGACCAAGAAGATCCTATTATTGATGACTTCGCAGAGGACGAATTGCCTCCACAACAAGAAGATGAAACCAAAAAAGAATACGACCAACGTATCCAAGAGTTCAAAAAGAATAATCAGCCGCCAAAACCTCCCGTCAATACGGTCGTGACGCCTACTACTCCTGACAAGGTAGAACTAATCGTCAAGATGCAGGTGATTGATGGTTTTGGCAATGGATTAGCGAATGCTCAAATCATCGTCAAAAATAAATTTACAGGCAAGACCCGTACTTTTGATACCGATACAAAAGGGCTGACCGAAATACGACTAGACCCTGATCAAAAATACAGTTTTGTAGGGCAAAAATCAGGCTATGCAGATGGTTCGATTCCTGTATCGACTATGGGCGTGACCGAAACCGAAAAAGTAGCGGCAAGTCTTCAATTGCAAGCCAACTAAGTTTTTTTTAGCTTAGAGCATATCTAATATTATACACTTCTCCATTCAAGACAATTCATTGTTTTGAATGGAGATTTTTTTGTTCTTTTCCAACCTTTTGCTCCTTATTAGCGTTTTTATTAGAAACAGCCACACACACAAATTGATTTCGGTTGTTTTGATTTCATACGGCTTACTTACTTATATATACGATAGGTTGCGAGTGAAAAAGTAGGGTTTTTTATTGGCAGTCTATTATTGCTACACACACAAGTAGCAACCAAAAACATAGGGATAGAGAGAACAACAGCAATGTTAGTTCTCTCTTTTTGTTGGCAGGTGCTACATTTGCCCCATCACTTACGTTCTAATAATAGCTCCTAACCACCTATTATCAATACAATTAACTTCACCAAAACATATTATATAGATAGTACCACTACATTTTTGTAATTTAGAGCGTTTTTTGTTGCTAACTTAGAGCATCTCTAAAACGTTTCTCTACTAGACTAATTATATAATGATGAATAAATTTCTGCTAAGTAGTTTTCTACTAATCTGCTTGTTGTTGGCTACGACCACCCAAGCACAAAACACGGTAGCAGGTATCGGACAATGGCGTTCGCACCTAGCTCACCAAAATGCCCATACCATCACAGAAAGTGATGATGCCGTTTTCTTCGGTTCAGACCAAGCTGTTATTAAGGTCTATAAAGATGATGTATCGTTTGAGTACCTCAACAAAGTGGTTGGGTTGAGCGATATGGGCGTGCAAGTAATTGAATATTACAAGGCAGAAAATGTCTTAGTGATTGCCTATACCAATGGTAATATAGACCTACTGTATGACAATGGCAGTATCGCTAATCTATCGGCGATTAAGACCAACAGCAATATTGTAGGCAACAAAGAGATTTATCACATCTTCTGC
Source organism: uncultured Saprospiraceae bacterium (assembly GCA_937139495.1). Taxonomy (GTDB): domain Bacteria; phylum Bacteroidota; class Bacteroidia; order Chitinophagales; family Saprospiraceae; genus Aureispira. The sequence continues at coordinate 128,957 of CAKZQC010000026.1, forward strand.
CAAGACCGCAAGATTTATTTTTCTTGTGCTTTTGGGTTGGTTGTTTACGATATGGATTTAGAGTCATTCAAAGAAACCGTGTTTACACAAACGAGTGTCTCTGCTTGTACACAATCAGACAATGCACTCTATATTTCTACGGCTAGCGGTATCTACAAAGGTTTGTTAGATGGTCGCAATCTACAAGACTTTGCCGTATGGCAAAAACAAAATCAAATAGCAGGCTACACCACTGCCACAGACTATCGTTCTAGGAGTATCATTAAGTTTGGGGACAAAATCTATGCAGACTACAACGATACCCTAATCTATTACGAAAATGGTAATTGGCAGCACTTGACGGGTACGTTTGATGGTGCAGCATATACTGCGTTCAATCCCATCAATACCCGTACAGACTATCTCTCCAATTACAACCTAACCACCAACTACAACGGCGATGCCTTGTTGATTGCTACCTTTACAGGAGATTATTATAGCCTCAACACCAACAATGAAATTGAACGAAAGGGCTACAATGACGCTTGGCGTATCCAAGATCTAGTCATTGACCAAGATGGTTTGGTTTGGGCAGCAGATATGGGTGGTATGCGTAGGGATTTCAAATTATTTCGCCCCAATTCGCCCCAATCCAATGTTATTAGTGATTTGCATGCCGACTCTGACGGCACGCTTTGGCTAAGCTCTTCGCCTTACAATACTTACCAAGCTTATTTTAATAGAAATGGCTACGCCAAATATCAAGATGGTCAATGGAAAATATACAATAGCGAAAACGGCTACAATGCCTTAGATAACTTTTTTGATTGCAATCAAATCGTAAAAAATGAAGTCGATGGCAATGTCTATGTCGGTTCTTATATGTCAGGATTGGTAAAAATGGACGAGCAAGAAAACATTACAGTTTATAACGAAAGTGACCTGGAAAGCACCCTTACTTATGCCATCGGTGACCGAACCGTGCGTGTGGTAGGAGTCACCGTCGATGAACAAGGCAATACTTGGATGGCGAACTCGCTGACCAATGCTCCCGTAGCCGTACGCAAGCGCAATGGAGAATGGAAAAGTATTTTGATAGCCAAATTGGGCGACCAGAAAACAGAACAGATGGATATTGACAGAAATGGCTATCTCTGGGTTAAACAAATAACAGGTCGTGTAGTCGTTTTTGACCCTGGCAATATTGATGATGATACCGATGACCGCTCTATTGTATTGGGCGAAAGTAATACGATATTACCTTCCAATAATATTAACTGCTTAGTCAAGGACAAAAATGGCGTCATGTGGCTCGGTACCGATCAAGGTATTAGTATTTTCAATTGTTCTTCTACCATTTTTGATGGCGGCTGTACTGGTAATCGTCCTATTATTGAGCAAGACAATTTTAACGGTTATTTGCTAGAAGCAGAAAATGTACTAGATATAGCCGTAGATGGAGCCAACCGAAAATGGGTAGCGACCGAAAATGGTTTATTCTTGCTCTCCGACGATGGCGAAGAGCAAATTTATTACTTTACAGAAGACAACAGCCCACTGTTCGATAATGAAATCAAGCACTTGGCAGTAGAAGGCAAAACAGGAACTGTTTATATCGCTACAGGCAGAGGCTTACAGTCGTTCCGCAATGACGCTACGCTAGGAGCTCAACGCATGAAAAGTGCCGACATTACTATTTTTCCGCACCCTGTACGCCCCGAATACGATGGTCCTATTGCTATCTCTAATTTGGCGGACGAAGCCAATGTAAAAATCACGGACATCAGCGGTCGATTGATGTACGAAACAACGGCATTGGGTGGTCAAGCCATCTGGAACGGAAAAGATTACAATGGCAGAAAAGCACAAACAGGCGTCTATTTGGTGTTTGTCGTCAATGAAAATGGCGAACAAAAAGGAGTTGGCAAAATCATGTTTATCAACTAATAAGCATTCCAAACATGATCCGTCTTTCTAATTATACCTCTTTCTTAGTGAAGCATTATAACGATATAATGCTTCACTTTGCTTTTTTGATGTGGTTTGTTTTAGCGAGTTTTTTCAGTCAAGAGCGCCTCTTCAGCGATGCAGGTTATTATCTAGCCAAGCTAGTCGATTATCAATGTTTTTGGACAGAAGTCAATCGTTATATAAGAGTTTTTTCGCAGTGGTTGCCCTTGCTATTTGTTTATCTCAAAGCAGATATGGCGTGGGTTATTTGGGCTTACTCTATTGGTCATGTTTTATTTTTTTATAGCTGCTATTTGGTAGCTCGCATAGGGTTTGGGCATCGTTATGCGGGGTGGATTTTCATTCTTTTGCAGACCATAGGAATTAGCTATGGTTTTTGTGCTCCTGGATTTGAGTACTATTATGTTGCGGCATTTTTGGTATTGTGGCTATTGATGCTACAGCAAAACCGCTATACTCTAATCCCTATTTTAGGGCAGTTATTTTTGCTATTTTTCATTATTACTGGCTATCGCACTGTCGTTGTTTTTGTAGGCAGTGCCTTATTGGTGCATTGTTGGTTGCATGGGCTCAAACATTGGAAATATTACCTCGGTATTGGTACGTTTGTCCTCGCTTGTTTGTTGCTCAAAAAATGGGGCTCAACCGACTATGAAGAAGAAAAAATGGCATGGATTCTTCATCTAGTTTTAGAACATCACTTTACGCTAAATTATTGGTGGGAATTAGCTCAATATTATGGACAGCATTACAAGATAACTTGGTTACTGATAACTATCAACCTCGTTTTGTTACTTGCCAATAGACGATATGTTTTGTCGTTGGGATATGTGTTGGGTGTACTTTGGGTGCAATACCTTGTGGTATTGTCGCATATAGACTTGGTGCATACTCGCTATCAAGAGCAATGTTATTTTCCGTTGGTATTGGTTGCGGTACTGCCATTATTAGCGACTATTTTCTTTGTCAAGCCTAAGTACAAAAAATTTGTTTTTAGTGCTTTTTTTGTGCTCACTATTAGCCAATTTATAGGTATTGCTATACAAATAAAACCCTATACGGAGCGAGTCGATCTCATGCACCGACTGATAGCAGTCGGGCGACAACAAGGCAAACAAAAATTGATTGTAGCAGAAGATACCAATCCACTCATCGCAGATCTGACTTTTGGGCTAGGGATAGAGACTCGCTTACTTTCTGCTCTCCAACCTAATCGGCAAACCGTGCAAGTAATACGAACCAGCGATTGGCAGTACCTAGAAAACCTAGGCAATAATCCACTTCGTGACAGCAGCCATTACTTACATACCTTCAAGGGGTTTTATGACCGAAAAGACAGCATCTATCTGCATCAAAATCGGAATCAAACCTATTTCCCCAACTTTGAACCAAGTCCTTATTATTGGCAAACTGAAAAGATTAAGCCCCTAGATAATTTGACTGCCATCAAAGGCAAGGTCCAATTGACGGCTACGCCTCGACACCGTTATCGTCGCTCCAAGGCGTACTTAATCCATATTGCAATACAAAATAACAGCCCAATAGACTTGCCTAGCCAACAACTCAAAATAGCGTACCATTGGTACCAAGCAGAAGAAGTAACGGCGTGGGAAGGCAGCAGAACCGCACTCGAAATAGACTTACCAAGTCACAGTCAATACGCACAGCCAATGCTGATACAGATGCCCGACAAAAAAGGACGTTATCGACTACAACTAGATATGGTGGCGGAAGGAATTGATTGGTTGGGCGACCAGCCTAGTTATGAGATAGAAGTGCAGTAGGAGGAAGTAATCCAAAAGTTTAGTAAATCAAAAATGAAATGCTATTTTGGGTTTTGATATTATCACGAATTAATTTAAGCTACGAATGGCACAAAAACCAGCTACTTTTTCGCTGCATACCTTATTGGTTCTACTCTTGATTCTCTTGGGTATTGGACTCCGTATCGGCAATCCGTGGGAGCTGACGTTTATTAATGACGAATTGAGTACGTGGCAAAAAATCAGCTTTGATAGTGTTGGGCAAGTGATTCAAAATATCAAAGTTGATGACTCACACCCTGTGGGCATGTACGTTTTTTTGTACTATTGGACGATGCTTTTTGGCAAGGCTCAGTGGGCTATCAAATTGCCGTTTGTCTTGATGTCTATTGCCTCGATGGGCTTGGTCTATCAGATTAGCAAACATTGGTTCAACCGCTCTGTGGCACTCTTCGTACTGGCGTATTTTGCTACGCTACAATTTCCGATTTGGTGGGCGGCTATTGCTCGCCAATATCAATCAGGCTTATTTTGCACGCTCCTGATGGTTTACTTTTGGACACAATTGCTGGTACGCCAGCAAGACAAAAAAGGCTATTGGATAGGCTTCGTGCTGGCAGGTTCTGCTGCCATGTACAATCATTATTTTAGTTTGATATTTGCAGGAATAGTTGGTTTGGTTGGTTTCCTTTGGGTCACTCGGCAATTATTTTGGCGATATATCTTGGCAGGTTTGAGTATGGTTTTGCTTTTTTTGCCCCATTGGGCAATCACACAATATCAGCTGACCAATGCCGACGGGCATACTTGGTATCAAGCACCAGACAGTAGCTTTTTCGTACAACATTTTTCGTATATTTTTCATTACGAAATTATTTGTATCGGATTGATTTTGCTGATAAGTATCGGTAGTTTGTTGTATTGGAATACAGCCGTACTAAAAAGCCATTGGCGACAACGCCTAACCGCATTTTTGTTCTTTTGGAGTCCACTTTTATTTGGTTATTTCTATTCGATTTATCAGGCTCCCATTTTGCGAGAATCGCATTTATTATTTTCTTTTCCTTATTTATTAATCTTCTTGTTATCGTTCTTTCCTGCTCGTTTGACCAATACCGTCAAGTTGGCTTTGGTCTGTAGTATTGTAGCAGTCAATGTATATAGTTTGGTGGTCAATCGGCAGCATTTCCAGACCATGAATAGCCACCCTTACTATCCATTTGTAGCCAATACACAGGCATTCGTAGAGCAGCATGACACAAGTCAAGTTACGATTGTATTGGGCGAAAACCCACTGTATTTGGATTATTACAAACAGACTTTAGGAACTACGTTTGAGCATATCCCTAGTTTTCGTCCTGCTATTGAGGTCGCTACTTTTAGGAGATTGCTGGAGCAATCCGACAAACCTTATTTGATAATTGGTAGCTTAGGCGATCTAATTACCAGCATGGCGTTGGATTATTATCCCTATATGATACAGCATGAACAAGGAATCAACTTTGAGTACTATATACTCAGCAAAAAGGCATTGGCGGAAGCCTCGGATATAAATTATAGCAACAAAGCGGCTTTTGATTTTGATGCCCCGCCATCTTCTACTCATTGGGAATGGAAAAAAGAGCAAGTACAATTCGATAGTACTACTAATAATGCTTATTATCACATACCAAAAGGCGAAGAATGGAGTTTTAAGTACAACTATTCGCTCGATAGTTTATGGGATAAGTCCTACTTTTTGGAACTACTCCTTGACATCAAAACGGATAGCCTCGCGGCTAATGGTCTGTTGGTGATGGAGTTGATTGATGCCCAAGGCAATTCGTTTGCTTGGTTTGGCGAGTCGGTCGTGGGGCAAACAATACATTCGCCACAGCAGTGGCAAACGGTGTATGCCAGTATGCGGCTAGCCTATCATGTAGCTGCTCCTGTATTGCCGCAAGGTAGTACGGCACGAGTATTTTATTGGAATAAAAATAAACAAGCGGTTCAGTTGGATAATATCCAAGTACAAGTCCGTAGCGGAAATAAGCTATTGTACAAGGACACCAACCCTTTTTGAGCTGCCTGCTAAAAAAATATAACTATGTCTGTAATTGTCAATAATTTGACTAAAATATATGGCTCTCAAGCAGCTATTAACGATATTTCTTTTGAAACAAAAAAAGGAGAAATATTAGGTTTTTTGGGTCCTAATGGTGCTGGTAAAACGACCACCATGAAAATTATTACGTGCTTCATTCCGCCTACCCATGGCACAGTAGAAGTTTGTGGATACGATACCGCCACGGCATCAAAAGACGTGCGGAGGTGTATTGGTTATTTGCCTGAGCACAATCCACTTTATCTGGATATGTACGTCAAGGAATATCTACTGTTTGTGGCGGGGCTGCACAAGGTACCTAACCCAAAGCAAGCCGTAGGCGAGATGGTAGAACGGACTGGACTCGTACGAGAACAAAACAAGCTCATCAAATCACTTTCTAAAGGATATAGACAGCGGGTAGGATTGGCACAAGCCATGCTGCACGACCCCAAAGTATTGATATTGGACGAACCCACTTCGGGACTTGACCCCAATCAGTTGGTAGAAATCAGAAAGCTGATTCGGGACTTGGGCAAAGAAAAAACGGTTATCTTTTCGTCGCACATTATGCAGGAAGTACAAGCACTCTGTGACCGAGTCATTATACTCAACAAAGGCAATATGGCTGCCGATGGAACGCTACTAGATTTGCAAAAAAAACTGATAAAAGAAACCCAAGTAACCATCGAGTTCAATCGTGCAATAGACCTTGCTCTACTCCAAAAAGCATTGCCGAAGGTGCAGGTGGTCTTGTTAAAGGATAAGGTTTATCAGATTATTAGTACACAAGAACAGGATATTCGTCCAGCAATTTTTAATTTTGCAGTACAACAAGGATTAATTCTGCTCGAAATGCACCAAAAAGTTTCGACTATTGAAGATGTATTCCAGCAGGTCACACAATAAGCAATCGGATGAAAATTATAAGTATTGGACTACTAGCTATACTCAGTTTAGTAGCTATTGGCTGTGGAGGCAAAGGGGAAACAAGAGAAGATGAAAAACCGTTGGCACGTGTTGGCGAACGGTATCTTTATCCTTCCGACACAGAAGGAATTGGTCAAGGTATGTCCGATAAGGACAGCCTCTACCAACTCGATATTCATGTACAACAATGGATAAGCGACCAACTGATGTTGCGTGTTGCCGAAAAAAACGTCAAAGTAACTAAGCGTATGGAACGCATGGTCACTGATTATCAATCCAATTTGATCATGAGTGAATATGAAAAACAACTCATTCTGGAACAGATGGATACAGAGGTCACCCCCGAACAATTGGCAGATTATTACGGAGAAAATAAAGAACAGTATCAGTCTGGTATTGATTGGGTTCAGTGCCACTTTGTGAAAGCAAAACGCTCACTCGAAGGCGTAGAAGATCTCAGAAAATGGTTCAAATCAAGTGATGAAGCAGATTTTGAACGTGTGAAATTGTTTTGTGCTAAAAATAACACGATGCATATCCTCAACGAAAAGCTCTGGATAAAATACGACAAAGTACTTCGTGAAGTACCTGATGGCAGTATCACAAGTCGCCATCGCAATGGTTCTTCCACGCTAGATCGCTCAGACGATAACTATATTTATTTGCTCAAAGTATATGAGTATCGAGACAAAGAAGATGCAACGCCATTGCCACAATTACAAACCGAAATTACACGTATTATTCTGCATCTGCGACACAACGAAATTTTGCGTTCTATTCGTCGTCAAGTATATGAAGAGGGCAAATCTGCTGGACGTTTTGAGGTGTTTAAGTAAGTCATATAAAACCGTACACTTTTTAGCTAGCGTCATTTTAGGGGAAAGAATAACAGTTAACGTTGCTCTTAATAAGACCACTTTGCTGTTAGATACTAGAAGTTAGATTTCCAACAATAGCTTGTCAAGCTATTGTTGACGATTTGTTAGACAACTTCAGTGCAAATCAGTTGAATCAGTGTAATCTGTGGAACTTTTTTTATTTTTTTAGTCCTAGCACAAAAGTGTACGGTTTTATAGTGAACCATAATAGCAATGGCTGTTAAAGTAGTGACTCTTAGGAATTTTTGAGCAGGCTGGTTAGTTAATTGATTAAATAATCACCAACTAAAACTCCTTTCCATGCAAATATTTGCTACTATCCTATTTATTTTAGCGGCGTTCTCTTGGACTCTAGCCCAAGGCAATATACAGCCTTATACCATAGTGACCGTCGATACTTTTTCTACCAAAAGTAAGCTAGACGAATATCCTGACAAACAGCATTTGCCTTATAATTATTTGCTCGAATCTACGATGTACCCGATGGCTGCCAGCTATTATGCAGAAGTAATTTATACAGGAAGAGAACGCAACAAATTGATGGGTGACAAGCATTATTCGCCTCGTTTTTATTTGCAAGATAACCAACTTAGGCTACATAGTAGCATACAACTAGCAGGACTACAATCCATACGGATGCAAGTCGTACTGGACAGCACTCAACGAACACTAACGTGGTCTATTTACTCCTTAGTAGATACTACATTGGATAGTACGCTTACACGCAATATCAGGATACAAACAGCAGCACCACCATTAGGATATACCATCAAGATAGTGCAACACCGCACAGCACAAGCAGCTGACTTATTGGCATATAGCCAAGATTACAGCTATAATCGAGTCGATGTTTTGGAATCTTGGAGCGATACTGCTAGTTACTTTGAGGGTTTCCGTTATTCGTTTGTTCATTTTCCTCCTCGTAGCCTTTTTGATTTAGTCAAGCACGAAGTTGATTGGCAAAAAGAAGTATTTTGGTCGAGTTGTTTTGGGGGCGATTGTTCTATGCGATTGGAGAATATTCCTTATTTTGATGCGATTACCAATATGTACATTATTCGGGTGCATAATATTTGGGGTGGCTGTGCTGCTGGAGGAGAAGCGTGTACGAGTGCCATTTTGACCAAACCAAATGCTACTTTTGGTGTCGTCATAGAAGCCGAACATATAGACTAATCAATCATGAAAATAACTTTTTTGGGTACAGGTACATCACAAGGTATTCCTATTATTGGCTGTCCTTGTGCAGTTTGTCAATCGAGCGATACGAAAGATAAGCGGCTGCGCTGCTCGGTACAAGTGGAGTATCAAGGCAAGACCATTATTATTGATGTAGGGCCTGATTTTAGGCAGCAGATGCTGCGAGCCAACACCACTTATATTGATGGTATCTTGATTACACACGGACACAATGACCATATTGCGGGGCTGGACGATATTCGTCCTTTCAATTTTCTGCACGAAATGGATATGCCTGTTTATGGTCAAGCCAATGTATTGGAATTTCTAAAACAGCGGTACCCTTATATTTTTCAGGGCAATTACCCCGGTGTACCACGGGTATTGCTACACGAAATAGACGAAAATAGCCGACCTACTTTGGCTGGTATTCCTATCCTACCGATTCTCGTCAATCATGGCAATTTGCCCATATTGGGCTACCGAATAGGCGATTTTGCTTACTTGACCGACTTCAAGACCATCAATGATTCGGAATTGCCAAAACTAACAGGCATCAAAACGCTGGTGGTATCTGCCCTACAGCAAGAGCAACACCACTCACACGCTACACTGGAAGAATCCTTAGCGTTTGCTGCTCAAGTAGATGCTCCCATGACCTACTTGACCCACTTGAGCCATAGTATGGGAACACACGAGGCGACCGCTCAGCTATTGCCCGAAAGGATTCAGATTGCTTATGATGGATTGGTAATAAAGCTATAAAAAAGAAGCGCTTATTGTTTATCTATCTGAAGGTATTTAAAAAGTCCTTTTGTGGAGAAATGAATACTAAGGCTTATTTTTAACACTCGCCTTGGCGATCCTAATCTATTGGGTACAGTGTACCAAACAATTAAGAGGGAACAGAAAATATATTTCATTTATACATGAATAAAATTTTCAAACAACTTCTCTTTTATAATAGATTCGTTTTCTAAATAACACATTATTTTTAGTACATTTGCGGGACATTAATACTTAACTCTTTATTTGTATTGAGAATACTATTATCCATATCATTCATTTTTTTGCTAATAGGTACTAATTTTAGTACACTTTGGGTATTGCTTAATTTCAAAATTAATCAAGAATACATTGCAAAAAACCTTTGTGTCAACAGAGATAAACCAGCTTCTTGTTGTAAAGGAAAGTGTTATGTCATCAAGGAAATAACAAAACACCAAGAACAAGAAAAAAAAACCAATACAACAGAACAAAAACAGCCCCCAATCCATCTAGCTACTTCAGCAAATAACTCCCTATTTGCTAACATTAATCAAGAAAGCTATTTCTCGGCAAATCAATCTTGGTATAAAACCAATGTACCTGCTGAAAAAACATGGTGTTATGCTTTCGATTATCTCCATTCTATATTCCATCCTCCCAAGCTATTTTAAATGTTTATCGAAAGACATTGTTATCAATAGTTTTGAAGAGATAAAGCCTTTTTGAGAATAGAACACTTATAAGTTATGTACCTGCCTAATGGGCAGTAGTACAGTAGCTTTTCATTCTCATTTAAGAGCCTTCAGTACAACTTCTATCCTAGTTTTTTTTTGTGTAAACGTAAACACACTAGTAGTGTATGAGTAACCAAACTCGTAGCCCTATTTTTAGTGTACTTTATGACCGACTCAAAAGTAAAAACTAGTCCAATACAATACTTATCTCCTCTCCAACACCTATGTACACAATGTCAAATAACTAATTTAAAATCAACTAGTTACATCTATTATGTTATCTGTTTTTTAGACAATTAAAAATTAGGTTCTTTTCTTAATTTAATAGCTAACTAAATTTAGCTTATTAGAAACAGAGCTGTCATTTGATTTCTAAAGACATTCCAAACAACTGAACTAGTTAATTATTTATCAGATTTAACTTTTTACTGCCTTTTTGAAGCATTTTCAAAATAGGTATAGGGTCTTGTATGTCTATACAAATAAGTTCTCTATCAAAAAAAAGTTACCGACTTACTTTTAGAATAAAAAAATACTTAGAATGAAATATTTATTATTATTATCAATAATGCTATGTATAGTGACTAGTAGTATAGCTCAAAATACTATCCGTGGTACTGTCATTGATCAAGAAACAGGAGCACCACTATCATTTGTATCCATTTATAATATAACCAATAAAACCACCACATCAACTACTCTGAATGGAACCTTCGAGATAGAAGGTGTTGTTCAGACCGATTCATTACAAATCACCTATATCGGCTATGAGAAAAGTACTGTTTTAGCAACAGAAAATACGACTATAAATTTATCTCCTGTGGCTTTGTCTATTAACGAGGTAATCGTAACGGCTAGTAGAGAGCAAGGCAAAAGAACAGAAGCTCCAGTCGCTATTTCTGTTATTTCGACAGAACAAATAGAAGACAACCGACCAACTACTATTGACCAAGTACTCAATCAAACCTCAGGTGTTTATATGGTTGATTTGGGCAATGAACAGCATACCATGAGTATAAGAAAACCAATGGATTACGGTGCTTCTTATTTATATCTAGAAGATGGCGTTCCGATTCGCACATCGGGTGTTTTTAATCACAATGCACTGATTGAAATCAATATGGCTAATGTTGGCAGAATCGAATTGATAAGAGGACCTGCTTCTAGCCTATATGGTAGTGAAGCCATTGGAGGTGCTGTCAATTTCATAAGCAAAAAACCAACTGTACTGCCTTCTGGCAATGTCAGTATTCAAGGCAATACTATTGGATATAAACGAATAGATTTAGGTGCATCAGGCACCATTGCCAAAAAAGTAGGGATTCAATTTGCAGGTTATTATGCCGACCAATCAGATGGGATTATTGCTCATTCCGATTTTGACAAACTAGCCTTGAGTCTAGATCTAAACTACTACATTTCTAAAAAAACTGAATTGGTCTGGAGCAATTCTTATGTCGATTATTATTCAGATATGTCTGGATCTTTGGATAGTACTGATTTTTATAGCAAGCAATACACCTCTAATCAAACCTTCACCAACAGACAAGTAAATGCCTATCGAAGTAAATTGGCGTTCAATCACTACTGGAATGACTATTCTAAATCTACAGCTGTCGCTTATTTTAGAGCTAACTCTATTCAACAAAATCCATCTTACCGTGTCGCTGATGACTTTAAGCCTTGGATTCCTGTTGGGAATCCAAATTTAGCTCATGGACAATTGAATGATAACAGTTTCAATAGTTATGGATTAATATTGCAACACAAACAGCGCTTTGATTGGTTGAACAGCAGTCTTATCGGTGGTGCTAGTATAGACTATAGCCCCAATACTTATCAATCAAACTATATTAGTATTGTCAAAAATGATGATGGTGTTTATGAGAGTTTTGAACAAACAGATAGTTTGTTGGCAGATTACACCGCTCACTTGATCAATGTGGGTGCTTACTTGCAATACAAAATAGAGCCAACCAAAGGATTTAATATTGTATTTGGTTTGCGTTATGATTATTTCAATTACAATTTTGATAATGCACTTAATGAAAATGATTTCACTTCCATACTAGAAGGTGCCAATTCCTTTTATCAGTTTACCCCTAACCTTGGTATTACGTACGAACTGAGCAAAGATGCTGGACTTTATGCTAATTATGGCAGAGGTTTCTTGCCTCCACAAGTAAGCCAGCTTTATGTTGGAACAGACATACCAATCTTAGATCCTGTTTATTACAATAATTTTGAAATAGGTGGTTGGGTTGCTTTTGCCAAAGGCAACGCTAAGTTTGAGGCAAGTGTCTATCGTATGGACGGTCAAAATGAAATTATTTCTGTACTCCAAGATGATGGAACTTCTATTAGTCAGAATGCAGGAAAAACCATTCACCAAGGAATAGAATATAGTTTAATGGCTTTTCTAGGAAAAGATTTTAAATTCAGAATCGGTGGAACACATTCGATGCACCGCTTTACCGATTTTAGAGTTGATGGAGTTGATTTTTCTGGCAAAAAAATGCCTCAAGCACCAGAATGGATTGCAAATGCACAACTAACCTACAAACCTAGCTACCTCAAAGGTTTTCTATTTAGTATCGAGTGGCAACACATCAATGAATATTTTATGGACCAACAAAACTCTGTTAGTTATGCAGGACATGATGTATTTAACCTGAGAGTTGGTTATACCTGGAAATCTATCTCTATTTGGGGACAAATAATTAATGCAACCGATGAATTGTATGCAACTACTGCCAGTTCTTCCAAATGGGGGCAATCTTATTCTCTAGGCAGACCACAAAACTTTGTGATAGGTCTAGCCTACAAATTCCAACACAAAAAATAGTTTCTAAATTCAGCTTGATAGCTTATTACGAACAAGCTCTTAATAAGCTATCAAGCAAAATTACTAACCATGAATAATAAAATATACAGCTGGATTTGGAAATGGCATTTCATAGGTGGTCTTCTAAGTTTGCCCATCATTATATTGTTATCTCTCACAGGTATTATTTACCTTTTTAAGGATAATTACGAAAGTACTCAAAAAGAAAAATTGACTACTGTCATAAAAGAAACAAAACAACTTAACTACCAACAACAATTAGAGAAAGCTACCATAGCTTGGGAAAAAGCTCCACAAGCTATGATTTTGCCCGCTTCCGATACCAAAGCTACTGAATTTACAATCGGGCGTTTTTCAGGAAAAAAAAGTCTTTTCATCAATCCATATACTGGAGAAGTAAAAGGTAAGCATCAACCCAATCAAACTGATATGTACCTCGTCCGAAAACTTCATGGAGAGTTGTTACTCGGTTCGTTCGGAACTAAAATAGTTGAACTGGTAGCTTGCTGGATGTTTGTCTTATTATTGACTGGAGTCTATTTATTTTTTCCAAGAGAAAAAGGACTAAAAGGGCTAGTTCATATCAATTGGAAAGGCTCAAAAAGAGAAAAACACAGAGATATTCATGGAGTGATTGGCTTCTGGTTTTCTATTATTTTGGTATTAATGCTGGCTGGTGGTCTTCCCTGGACAGATGTCTTCGGTGGAGGATTTAAGTATGTCCAAAAAAAGACCAATACTGGTTTTCCTGCACAATGGCAGGGACGAGGATTGAAATCAACAGTAGCAACAACTCCTGCTATTTCGTTAGATGAAATGGTCAAAAAAGCCAACGCACTAGGACTAAAAGGACAAGTGACTATTGGCTTGCCAAAAGCTAAAGAAGGTACTTATAGCATCAGTAACCAAACAAGCGATTTGGAAAAAATGACAATGCAGTACTATGACCAATATACAGGTCAAATACTTTATCAAGCTACTTGGTCAGATATAGGCATACTTATGAAAGGACGTCTCTGGGCTATGGCTTTTCATCAAGGTCAATTTGGCTGGTGGAATTGGCTCCTTATCTTGGTAACCGCCATAGCATTACTAACGATGAGTCTGACTGGTATCTTATCTTATCTCGCACGAAAACAAAAAGGATCTTGGAGTATTCCAAAAGTATCTGATAAGATTGTATTAGATAAGGTTTTAGTGGGAGGTATATTATTATTGGGTATATTATTACCGCTCTTCGGTGCAAGCGTTATTTTGATCTGGGTAATAGAAAAAATAAATGCTTGGAGGCACCAAACAAGTACTACTTAGTGTATTTCTAATAGAGGTTATTTGATAAAAGAAGAGTAGGCGGATTTGGAGAAACAAAATACGCTCTATTTATCCAAATTCTCCTGCTCTTCTTTTCGCTTCTGTGCATCAAATTTTCGTAATTTTCTATTCTCGCAAGGACAGTATTTGGGCAGCTCCAATAATTGAAAAAGTACATAAGGTTTCGACCTTTTGTGGGTCGTAGAATCTACAAACACTCTAGGCTCTACTTTGAGAATTCTAAATTTGCATTTACCAACCTCAAACTCGCTCCCTGCTCCTATTCTGAAAGCATAAGTCGTATCGTTTTTATGATCCATAATATTCATTCCTGCCCAATATCCAATCATCATGGAATCATTTGGTAATTTGTAAGGACGAATGTAATATTCAGAAGTTCGAGGGATGGCTAGCCCTCCATATATATTTTTTTTCATAACTATTGGGAAGTGGTATCCTCGACTTGCTCCATATATAGGATCATCAATACTAAAACGTGTCGCATATTTTTTGCAGCTGCACGAATTGAGGAAAAATACTACCCCAATACACATTAATATTAACCTCATACTAATCTAATATGTAGTAACAAACAAAATAGGTTGGTACATCTTCCTTCTTTAATTCTAAGTGATGCTTACCGTGTGGATTGCTTATCCAAGCCTTATTCTCATCTATACTTTTTAAATAATAGTTATGCTCATAGTAAACTATCTGCCCTCCCTCTGTTCTAGTACGAATTTCTGTTACCTCCTCAGGTTGTCGCAAAGAAGATAAATTGACTGCTTTTTGGGCAGTAGCGGCATCTATCATATCCTGCCAAAGAAAGTCCAAGTTACTATGGCTTGTGTATTGTCATATAGTAGCTGTGTATTTTGTACATTTTCTGGAGTAACCAATAAAGCCTCATAATTAGGTTGGCTTATGTCGCTCCAAATTTTTCTGAGGCTTTCGTGTTCTTCCAATCGACTATTGCCCTCTTCTTTGAATAGTGCGATAGTTTCAGTTAACAGGGTTTCGACTTGAGTAATCGCTTCCTTTTACTCCAACAATTCGTTCTTAGTCATTTAGATTTAATGTTTATAATTGTGGTAATATTATTTTACTTACTCTCCATCCTTAATCAACTCGGCATAAGTGAACACCGTCTCAAAGCCTTTGTTATGGAAATACTCTTTCGTTACTTCATCGTTTTTGGAGCTAGTAGCTAGCACAAAATCGCCACCCCAGCCTCCTAGAGACTTGATTTCGCCCCAGTAATCGCTGAAATATTCTGTTTTGGCTCTTGGTTGCTTAATGATTTCTTGTACCAACTCTTCGTGTTCTACAATCAGTGCATCGAAGGCACGCAACTCATCTTCATATTGGTTGCTGTCCGCTACTTTTTGCGTGATACTTGTCGATAACTTGGTCGTAGCTTTATCTGTCACATTGCGCAGCAACTGAAACGATTCTCTGCTTGCCAACGTAGCATTGCGAGCAATATCGTGCGTAATTTGGGTAATTCTAGCCAAGTTCTCTCCTCGCTCTTCTTCTGGCGTGACCGTGTACCAAACCATCGCTTCTTTGGAGCTTTGTTTTTTGCCCAAGTACACAAAATACAATTGATCTTTGAATACAGGATTGAAGATAGATTTGTCCCAACGAGGTTGCCCATTGAACAATTGAAACAGGAAAGGTTGGTCAGCCGTAGCGGCTGCAATATCATACCCTGAGCCGCCAAAAGTGTGTCCCAACAGTTGGAATGGATCAGCTTCCGCCCACTTCGCTACCATCGTAATCAAAGTAGAACTCGTACCCAATCCCCAATTTCTATCAAAATCAAGTTTGGTAGTCGCTTTCAATCCTTTTTTACCTTTCAAAAAATCAGGATTCAGTTTTTTGGCTTGTCGCAATATAGCTTGTAGCTGTTGAGCGACTTGATTTTTGTTCTCCTCTCCTTCGCATCGCTTAATCGCTAGGCGTGGTAGCGAGAAATGGCACTCAAACCAGACATTGCCCTCGGCATCTAAACTTTGCCAAGTCAAACCTTCTTCTTTTTGTTTTTTTACCTCTAGACTTTGTCCCAGCTTGGTGGGTAATGCTAGAGCAACCGCCCCATCAGTCACGAAATATTCTGCTGTAAGTAGCAATTTGCCGTTGGTGTGCATCGAAAAACTCATAATTTATCTATTTTGAGGGGAGTTGTGATAAAAAAATAAACCAAATCCTATACTGTAAATATAATAATGTAGTTTTAATATTACAACTAATATTCACAAATACTACCAAAATTTATAAATATGAAAGCGGCTTTATTCTCTTATCTATTGATATTTTTGTTTTTGGGTTTAGTTCCGACACTCTCTGCGCAAAAACTCGGCAGAGAAACCAAAACAATAAAAGTGCTCGTCTTGAAGAACGAAAAACGAGGCTCCAACAAGATGATTAGCCAAGGAGCTTTCCTCAAATACAAACTCAATGACGGCACCAAAGTACAAGGTGGCGTACTCGAAGACATTCAACAAGGCATGATGATTATTGACGGAGTCAAAATCCCCTTCGACGAATGTGCGTGGATACGTGGACGGGTCTATGGACAGGAACAAATGTTGGGCGGACTCGCTTTGGGCTTTGGCGTTACGGGCGGCATTGTTACCTCGGCTCTTTTAGCCTTTCCTGTTACCGCTGTTATTGTGGGCACGGTCGCCACAGGAGCTATCGTAGTAGGGCTTATCTTGATTACACAAAATAAAAAATTCAACCTCAATCGACAGTGGGCAGTACACAGCGGAGCGTTGGAATATGATTTGGTGGACTAGGGGATCTAAATTTTCATTTAGCCACTAAACACCCTAAATAAATATTAATTACATACAGATAATGTGTAGTTTTTGTATAGAGGTTTCAAAGCACAGCCTAGTAGTAAGCTTGTCGCAACTTTAGGTTGGGAAGCTGCTAAATGAAATCTCTAATCGAGCAAAGATATTTACTACCAACTAAAATTAGGAGTTTTGATTCGCCATACGATTTTCACTTTTGTACTGTATTCAGTCAGTATTTATTAACACTTTTCTATATCTTTGCATTTTTCAAAGTACTTAGACTGCTAAAACCGTACACTTTTGACTAGCATCATTTTTTGGAAAAGAATAAAAGTTAACCTTCTGTTTAATGAGACCACTTTGTTTTTTGATGTAAAAAAATTATTTTTAACTTTTACGCATGTATAGAAATATCTCTATCCACTGCTATACAACTCAAATTCGAATAACTTCTAATGTTTAACCCACAAAAAAAAATGTATGCTTTTTAATTCTATCGAATTTGGTTTTTTTTTACCTATTGTATTTCTTATTTATTGGACAATAAGAGACACTAAGTTAAAAAATATTTTTCTACTAGCAGTTAGTTATTTTTTCTACAGTGTTTGGGATTGGCGATTTTTATTTTTAATAATCATTAGTTCTGCTGTAGATTATGCTATAGGATTAGCACTCCACAATGAAAAAAATCAGAAAAAAAGAAAACTTTTATTAGTTGCAAGTTTAAGTATCAATATAGGCTTTTTAGCCTTTTTCAAATATTTTAATTTTTTCATAGCCACATTTATAAGTACATTTACATTTTTTGGTTCAGGTTTTTCTCTGAGTCCTCTAAATATTATTTTACCTGTGGGAATAAGTTTCTATACTTTTCAGACACTTAGCTACACCTTAGACATATACAATAAAAAAATATCTCCAACTAAAGATATTTTTGCTTTTTTTGCTTTTGTAAGTTTTTTCCCTCAATTAGTCGCTGGACCGATAGAACGAGCAAAAGATTTATTGCCACAATTTTCTGCTCCTAAACAGAATAAATATTCAAATATACGCAGTGGTTTCTTATTAATAGCACTAGGATTATTTAAAAAAATTGTCATCGCAGACAGGTTAGCTATATTTATAGATACAGCATACACTAATACGGAAGCTGCATCTGGACTACCAATGACTTTTGCTGTTATTTTCTTTGCCTTCCAGCTTTATTTAGATTTTTCCGCCTATTCAGATATGGCTATTGGTATTGCTAGAATCTTAGATTTTAAGTTATCCACTAACTTCAAACGACCATATTTAGCATCATCATTTTCTGATTTCTGGAGTAGATGGCACATAACACTTAGCTCATGGTTTAGAGACTATGTTTATATTCCTTGTGGGGGTAATAGAAATGGAACAGCAAAGATGTATCGTAATGTCTTAATTGTATTTGGATTGAGTGGTTTGTGGCATGGTGCTTCATGGAACTTTGTTATTTGGGGGATACTTAATGGTCTATTTTTAATATTAATAGATCCTATTTTACAAAAGATTAAAGGCATGAAGATATTGCTTCCATTGTTTATTTTTTCTGCCTGGGCTACAAGTTTAGTATTTTTTAGAGCTGCAACTTTTCCAGAGGCTTTAAGTGCTTTTAGTAATCTTGGAATTTCTAATTCAGATACCCTATATAATTTTGGATTAAACAGTTTCGAATTTAAATTAGCCTGCTCATTAGTATTTGCAAACATGCTTTTAGAGTTTATTCATGAAAAAAAGAAAAATTTAGAAGTCTTACTCTTATCAAGCCCATTCTTCATAAGGCATGCCTTTTATTTAGCTATAGTATTAAGTATTATTTTTTTAGGTTCTTATGGATCAGGGTTAAATGACAAGAATTTTATTTACTTCCAATTTTAAACATCAAACATGAGTAATAAGTCTTCAAAAAAAATAGCAAAAACAAAGCTCAAAGAAGAAAAACCCATTAAGAAAGTAATGCTTCGTTTTTTTATTTATGCACTTCTAATAGGTGGTTGTTTATATCTAACTAATGACAAAGAAGTGTTTAGCCCTGTACGGAAAATTAGCGAAGCATTTACAGTAAAAAGATGGGAGTACTATTACAAATTCACTAAAAAACAAGATCCAGATATTTTATTCTTTGGCAATTCATTAGTGATACATGGTATTAATCCTCAGAATTTCAGTACTGCTTTGGGCTGTAATTCTTTTATATTAGCGGGTCCTGGAACGTACTATCATGATCAATTTTATTCATTTAAAGAAGCTATTAAAGTAAAGAAACCTAAAATGGTTATTTTTGAAACATTTGGACTCAAAAAAATGAACAGTGGAAGAGATCGATCCGCTATGTTTAAAAGTTTTGCTGCCAGAAAAGATATTCCAACAAAAATAGCATCAACCCCTTTCCTTGCTAATCTAAATGATTATGTCAATTTATGGTCTAATACTGTCCGAAACCATAGTAATCTTTATGATTATGATTCTATTCCTATTGGTGATTTTAATAAAATAAAAGAAATTAGAGCTAGTAATGAATTGTATTTAGGTCGTTACATTTGCTTTACACAGGGAATCGACAGTGCTAATTATGCCAAAATAAAGAGTGATAGTGCTTATTATGACACCAGTATCGAAGTAGATGCGAATCTACAAAGTTACATAGAAAGCATTGTAAATTTGTGTCGAGAAGAGAACATCCAATTAATGTTTTTGACGATTCCAATGTTTGATGAGGGCTTAAGAAATACTACTGAAAGAGACAGTGTTCTAGCAAATTTATTAAAAGGACAAAATTGGTTGAACTTACAGGACACCACCAACTACAATGGATTCGGTAGAGAGTCTTTTCAAAACTGTTCTAACTGTGTAACGCACATGACTTACAAAGGGTCACTAACAGCTACATATAAGCTAGTCGATTACATACTAAATGATACTAGTATAATACTACCTAACAGAAAAAGTGATAATGTTTGGCAGCAAATTTTTTATGAAAAAGATGGCTTTTTTGAAAATAATTTAATACCAGTAGATGATAAAAAGAACAAAAATTTACTCCAAGGTAAGGCTGATGATTTAATATCTAATGTTATTCAAGTTAGTTTAAAAGATTATGATAAAATAATTGCTAAGATTAAACCTAATAAGGAATACACCTTTGATGAACTAAAAAATAAAAAATTACAGCTATTAATTCAAGCAAACTACGAAGGTAAGCTACAAACTTTTAATATACAACTTGACTATGATCCCTATCACAGTCATTCAAAAAATGTAATATTCAATATGAGCATCAAAAAAATGGAAATTAAATCAGTACAGAAAGCTGCTTTCATTCAGATTTAAGTAATGAAGTTGTTTAATAATCCATTAATATTTGCTTTACTACTTGTTGAAAATCAATCATTTACCAATCACCTCATCACAACGACTTAAACGACTTAAATCAGACAAAATAAACTATATAACAAAAAAAAGCCCTATTGACAATTCTTGTCAATAGGGCTTCTACTTTACGTCAATTACATCTTTCTACGCCTTCACTCGAGCACGAATTTCTGCTAGACTTTGGTCTATTAGCAATTTGCCATCACGGTAAACCTCTTTGAGTTCACCTGTTTTTTCTTCTGCCCAACTCACTTCGTCAATGAGGGTATAAGTATCGTTTTCTTTAATGATTTTAATCAATCCTTTAGCGGACTTTTTGGTACCGTCGTCCGTGATAGGGTCTTTGAATATCGCTCTACCTTTTCCATCGACTTCGCCATAAGTGGCTTTCATAGCGAATCCGAAAGTATCTCTAGTATTGTATTGATACGTAAACGAACCAATTCCTAGTACGACATTCGTCGAAGCGAAACCTTTGTCTTTTAGTCTTTTGCACATGTTTTCGGCACGCTCTAGCGTAATACTATCGCCATAGATAGCTCCAATATGGCTATCCAATTCCTTATAACCTTTTTCATTGGTTGTACCGCCAAAGGTTTCCCAAAGGCTCTCTACCACTCCCTTGCGTTCTATTTCTGTTTTGCCATTGGGGTTGCCACAAATAATATCGACAGGGTCGCCACTATCAGGGCGAATCACCACTTTGCCATCTCTAGCCAATATATCTTGCTTCAAAGCAGGCAAGTATTCGGTCAATACTTTCCACAAATCCCACGTATCGGACACAATCGACACAATGCCAGCAGGATATACCTCTGTCACCAATCGCTTGAATGTTTCTAACTCGCCACTATTGGTCCCCATGCACATCACCGAATGCTCGGTAGCCGCTACTGTACCACCTACTATTTCGCTATCAGAATCAGCATTGTAATAATCTTCCAAAAAGTCGATAGTAGGAATCGTATCCGTTCCCGAAAAACTCAACAAATGCCCTGCCGAAGACATGGCAGCAGCTTCCAGTCCAGCCATTCCACGCATCGAAAAATCATGCCCTTGCCAATCTACAAACTCTAAAGCAGAAGAAGTTTCTTTAGCATATTTATCCAATATCTTGCGGTATTGTTTTGCTAACGTAGCCGAATTGCAAGGCATCCAGACGGTGGTAGAAATAAGCGTCTCAAAATAATTGGTCAACCAAAAGAATTCTGGTTTGGTGTTGTACATCGTGAACATCGGCACTCTGATGGGTACACTTACGCCCTCTGGTAGTGCTTTGAGCACCATCGGCAAATAGCCCAAGTCATGCAGCGCAGCAATATGATCTGTTCCCACTTGATTTTCACCCAAATAGTTATTGATACGTCGAGCGTATTGCTTCACTACTTTATCTTTGGGTTGGTCAAAAAAATTGCGCTGAAAATCATCAATCATATAACGCTTGATAAAGTATTGCAAGCCAAAAAACACCACTTCTTCAATGCCTTCAATACGGCTTTTGCGAGGTGTCCAGTTAGAGTAAACAAGGGTTGTTTGGTCAGGATATTGTCTTCTGTGATCTACTTTGTAGCCATCAGTATAGAGTAATGGATTCATGGTTTATGGTTTTTATTTGTTTGTTAGCCTTTCGGCAATATTTTTTTTCTAATGTGCTGTCTTAATCGCTTCCATAGCTTCTTCCAAACTATGGAATTGTGGTATTTGGTAACGTTCGCAAACAATATCGACATTGCCTTTTCGCCAAAAATCTTCGGCACAAGCAACCAGTAATTTACCACTTTGGGCATACAAGCCAAATTCCAATAACGAAATAGGCGACTTGGTTCCTGCGGCAAAGTACAGCAGAATCTTGTCTGCCTGTTGGAGTGCGTCTAACTCCCATTCTACTTGCTCTCTGAATAGTGGATTATCCTTTGTCTGTTTCCACGAATTGTTCCACGTGGTTCTACGAGGATTCAATACATTGAAGTCATCTGCTAAAGCAATTTCGCAAGCCTTTTGCCAATCAATGGCTTTATCCATTTCGATAGAACCTGCCAAAAAGATACTTTTGAGTGCTTTATTTCTGTTCTCAATAGCTGCTGGTGCTTTGTATATAGGCATATTCGTATTATTTTAGCTTAGCAATCCATCTGCTAATTTGATTTGTACCAATTGCGGCTCCTTCTCAATCGTACGGAAGCTATCGGTCGTAAAAATCGTATCAAAGTATTGCGATAAGCTCTCCAACCCCTTGCTAAAAATTCCGTGACTTACTGCCAAATACAACTTGCCTGCTCCTCGCTCTTTTAGGGCTTTTGCCAATCCCATAAACGTACCACCTGCATCGCAAATGTCATCTACAATCAAGCAGTCGGCACCACCCAAATCATCTGCATAAACTTTGAATCCAGACAATTTACCTGTCTTGACATCTCTTGATTTGGAACACTCTACGACAGGCATTCCACCCAAGTGAGCCGATACTTTGTATATCTTTTTCAAGGCTCCACCATCTGGCGAAATCAATTTCAAATTAGAGCTGCCCAATTGAGCAACTACTTTTTGTATAAATTTATGATTATCAATGGCTTCACAACGATTAAGAACCGCAGGAGTGACCTCCGAATGAGCGTCATAAACAGTTACTTTATGTAGCTTTTGAGCATTGAGCAAATCGGCATATACCTTGACGGATAATGGTTCGCCTACCACCATCACTCTATCTTGTCGAGCAGCTGGAAAATAAGGAATCAAGACTTCTATTTTGGGTACACCACAACGCTGCACGGCATCTATTGCCAACAGCAACAACCCCATATCATTGAAAGAATTGACACGTTGTGTAATTTGCACGCATTCCGTATCCGAAAGGTCTGTTTTTAACTTAATGTGTGGCTCACCGCCATTAAATAAAAAGGCTTCGTAGTCGATGGTATTTTTATTGCCATACGGCAAAAAATCAGCATCTAAATGGAGTTGTTTTTTCATAGCTTTGCTTTTTTGTTAATACAATATAAAACTATTTCTCGACTTAGTTTACTTTTTAAACTAAGTATTTGCAAAAAAGGTTCGCTCCTCTTGAAATAAAGGTCATTTTTTGTGCAAAATCAATACTTTAGTACTGCTACAGCTCCTTATCTTCTTCAAAATCAATCTCCAACTGAATGCCATATTTGTTATCCAATAGTTCTTTTTGGAGGTTGGAAGCCGTCAATCCGATGAGTCGAATACTATCAAAGTCGGCTTGATTTTCTGCCAACAAGCGTTGAGCAATCGTCTGAATTGCTTTGGGGCTTTTGATGTATTGAGCTTGTGTGAACGAACGCGTCAACGACTGAAAATCGTGCGTTTTGAGTTTGAGCGTGATGGTTCTGCCATAATTATCTGCTTTTTGGAGCCGTTCGCAGAACTTCTCTACGATGCCGCTGAGCAGCGGCTTGATGTCTGCTAGCGTAGCGACATTCTCCGAAAGGGTACGCTCTACGCCTATCGACTTACGGACTCGATTGGGCTGTACGGGGCGGCTGTCTAGCCCTCGCACGATACTATAATAATACAAGCCTGCTTTGCCAAACTGTCGAGCCAAGTCTATTTTTTCCCACTTTTTGAGGTCATTTCCTGTACGAATGCTTAATTGCAGCATTTTTTGAGCCGTCACTTTACCAATACCAAAGAACTTTTGTATCGGCAATTTTTCCAGAAAATCCTCGGCTTGCTGTGGGTGAATGACCGCAATACCGTTCGGCTTATTGATGTCGGAAGCTACTTTAGCAATAAACTTGCAATACGAAACCCCTGCCGAGCAAGTCAAGCCTGTTTGGGCATATACTTTGGCTCTTATTTCGTTGGCGACCACAGTCGCCAATGGTTCATTGATTTTATTTTCGGTCACATCTAGAAAAGCTTCATCAAGCGAAAGCGGTTCTATCAAGTCGGTATATTGCTCAAAAATAGCTCTAATCTGCTTGGACACTTCGATATAGGCATCGAAGCGAGCAGGCACAAAAATCAGCTCTGGACAACGCTCCATCGCTTGGAATCCTGGCATAGCCGAACGAACCCCATACGCTCTAGCTTCGTAACTCGCTGCTGCTATCACACCACGCCTGCCCTTGCCACCTACGGCTATGGGTTTGCCTCGCAGGTTGGGATTGTCCCGCTGCTCTACCGACGCATAAAAAGCATCCATATCAATGTGAATAATTTTACGATTGGCGAGTTTGGTTGGTATCAAGTGATGCTGTTTTTTGGCATTTGTATTTGAATACAAAACTAACAAAAAAAGCCCTCAGCAAGTTGCTGAAGGCTTTTTAAAAAAATTGAATTGACTTTGGTGAAGTCTATCGTTTGCAATTGATATGGCTTAATAGCAATAATCGTTTGCAGCAATCAATGGCTTAGCGATGGCTCTACGAGCATCACGCACATTGACGTTTTTGTATTTAGCAAAACGCTTGATTCCCATCAACATCATACGCAATGGCTCGCCTTCGGCGAAAGAACACAAGGCATCTTTTGCATTTTTGCTTACTCTAGCTACTGCGTCGTTGAGCGTAAGCTCTAGCATCTGTGTAGGCACTTCTTTGTCGCCTCCGTTTGCTGCTATTTTGCGTACACGCAATAGTAGTGATTCTGCAACAAAAACATCCACCATAATATCAGCGATATTCATCGTGATTTGCTGCTCGTTTTTGAGGTTGAGTGTACCGTCCATTTGAGATTTGGCGGCAGCTCCAGCTACTAGTAGCATGATTTTTTTGAGATTTTTGACTGCGTCAATCTCTTCTCCATACGCTCCTTCTGTCTTTTCGCTAGAAGGCATAGAAGTTAATTCTTTTTGTACAGCCCAAGCTGGACCAGTAATATCAATATGACCTTTGGCAGCACGCTTGAGCGTCATTGCTACGGCTAATAGACGGTTGATTTCGTTCGTTCCTTCAAATATTCTGTTGATACGAGCATCACGGTATTGGCGTGCAGCAGCATACTCTTCTGAGAAACCATTACCACCATGAATTTGTACCGTTTCATCTACTACATAATCTAGCATTTCCGAACCAACTACTTTCAAGATAGCACATTCTACAGCATACTCTTCTGCTGCTATTAGTTTCGCTTCTGCATACGTTTTGCCGTCTGCCAAAAGTGCTTGTGTTTTGTCTTGTATCAACTGAGAAGTACGGTATAGTGCCGATTCTGTTGCATACATTTTAGTCGCTTGCTCTGCTAGTTTGTACTGAATAGCACCAAAATTAGCAATAGAAGTACCAAATTGCTTACGCTCGTTGGCATAGCGCACGCCTTCTTGGAAGTTGCGTTTAGCAGCACCCAAAGCCATCAAACCTAATTTGAAACGACCTACATTCAATACATTGAAGGCAATCAAGTGACCTTTACCTACTTCGCCTAATACAGAAGAGACAGGTACTTTAGTATTCTCAAAGAATACTTGACGAGTCGAAGAACCTTTGATACCTAATTTATCCTCTTCTGCTCCTAATGTCAATCCATTGGCTCCTTTTTCGATCAAAAAGCCTGTGAATTTATCGCCATCTACTTGAGCAAATACAATAAACACATCAGCAAAGCCAGAATTGGTAATCCACATTTTCTGTCCTGTAATAATATAATGCTTGCCATCTTCCGAAAGCATTGCTTTTGTTTTGGCTGCCAAAGCATCAGAACCTGAACTTGGCTCTGTCAAACAGTACGAAGCAACCAATTCACCAGTACACAATCCCGGTAAGTATTTTTGCTTCTGCTCTTCTGTTCCGTAATAAAAAATTGGCAACATTCCGATACCTGTATGAGCCGCTACCGAAACAGAAAAAGTCCCTGAGCGTCCAATTTCTTCGACAATCACAGAATTAGTATTGGTGTCCATAGACATCCCACCATACTCTTCCGGAATATGCGAACCTAACAATCCAAGCTCTCCTGCTACTTGCAGTTTTGCTTTAGTTAAGCCTTCTTTTTGTTTTTCAAGATCCATATAGACTGGCTCAATTTCGGTTTTGACGAAATCTTGCACCATCGCGCGCACCATTTGTTGCTCTTCGTTGGTATCTTCTGGAGTAAATACGCTAGACGGATCCGATTCTTTGACTAAGAATTCACTTCCCTTCAGCACCTCATTTTTGATAACTTCTGACATAGTATTTTATAATTTTATTTTTTTGATAGTAATACTAAACTATACCAATCGAAATAGTTTAATTAAGTGTTCTAAACCTAAGAAAGAGATTTTGGGCTAATTGTCCAAAATCTCTTTCTCCTACACTTAACAGCACTGCTGTAATATAGTTCGCCTGCTAATATAATGAATTAATTGCATTCTGCAAAAAAAATGCCTTCTGAATCGTTGGTGGACGATGCAGAAGGCATACCTTATATTGCTAGTAGATTCGCTATGCCGAAGCATGGCGGTGTACTGGTATTCTTTTTTTTCTGTAAGTAATCCTACGCTAATGATTACATTCCTGTATAAGCCTACTTATTGCAAACTGATATGGTGTTCGCTTATCATTTTGCGAATATTGATGAGTGCATAACGCATTCTGCCCAAGGCAGTATTAATACTAACGCCAGTCAATTCGGCTATTTCTTTGAAACTCAATTCGGCATAATGACGGAGCAAGATAACTTCTTTTTGTTCGGCGGGTAGGGACTCGACGAGCTGACGTACTTTTTGGTACGTTTGGTTCTTGATAATATGTTTTTCTTGGTTGTCGTCGGACGTAGAGAGGATATTGAAAATATCAAAATCATCGTTTGGCGTGACTACTTTGCGGCGCTTGTTCTTTCTGAAATAATCTACACATAGATTATAGGAGATGCGCAATGCCCATTGTATAAACTTGCCTTCTTCGTTATATTTACCAGAGCGGAACGTATCAATTATCTTGATAAACGTCTCTTGGAATATATCATTTGCCAGATCAGTATCCTTGACAAACATATAAATAGAGGTATAAATACGATTTTTGTGGCGATTCAGTAGGGTCTGAAATGCGCGCTCATTACCACGCAGGTACGTGCGGATGAGGTCTTTGTCTGAACAAGACTTTTTACTACTTTGCATAATATTAGGATTTACTTACTTACTTGACAAGTTATTACTAGCATACCACTACGCAGGACACAACTCCCACAAGGGGGCTGCTATACCACAACTTATCTTTGAAAAAAAAAATGCTTAGGGAGTAAAAGTTTGGACAATAGGCTTTTGTTTTTTTTGTTAATTATTTTTTTTTGGATTAAAGCTGCTGTTTCTAATCAAGAACCTTGTATTTTTGTTGAGTTCTTAAGAACAGTGATGCTTTTGCTACTTAATTTTTATTAAGGTAGTCTTAAAATTATTGCCCTTGGGCAATCAAGAAAAGACAAAGATAGTAAAATTCAGAAAGAATTTAATATTTTATTTCTCCTTAATGGCTAAAGCAAAACATTTGTTTGCTCGTAGAGCTGTTTTTCTTCACTTTATTTTTTAGGTAAAACTAAATTACGCTTTTTGTTATAATAAGGTTACGCAATGACTAAAAAAAAATCAATCTTCATAAAAGGGGCTCGTGGCAATAATCTACAAAATGTAGACGTTTCTATACCATACAATCAACTGATTGTAGTCACTGGGGTTTCTGGTTCTGGCAAATCTTCTCTCACAATGGATACCCTATATGCAGAGGGTCAACGCCGTTATGTAGAGAGTCTTTCTTCGTATGCAAGACAATTCTTGATGCGCATGAAAAAACCAGATGTTGATACCATTCAGGGACTTTGTCCAGCCATAGCGATAGAACAAAAAGTAGGCACCAAAAACGCCCGTTCTACTGTAGGAACACTCACCGAAATTTATGACTATCTGCGAATTATGTTTGCCCGTATTGGCAAGACCTATTCGCCTATATCTAATCAAGAAGTCAAAAAGCATACCATAACAGATGTTGTCGATTATATAAAATCGCTAGAAGAAGGAAAAAAACTGTTATTGCTCACTCCTATCCGCCTGTACGAGACCCAAGAATTGACCAAATACTTGGAGGTATTGCTACAAAAAGGCTACACCAGACTGCTTGTAGATGGAAAAATGACCAAAGTAGAGGAACTCACCGAACGTGCCGACGAAATCGAAAAACCCAACGAACAAATTCAATTGCTGATTGATCGTTTTGTGGTCAAAAAAGACGACGAAGATAACGATAAACGGATTGCAGATTCGACTCAAATTGCTTTTCAGGAAGGTTATGGCATTGCTATCATTCAGGATACGGAAGGCAACAGCGTAGAATTTAACAATAAATTTGAACTCGATGGTATTTTGTTTGAAGAGCCATCGCCACAACTCTTCAATTTTAACAGCTCCTTTGGTGCTTGCCCCTCTTGCGAGGGCTACGGCAAGGTAATGGGTATTGACGATGATAAAGTAATACCAGACAAAAGTAAATCTATTTTTGAAGAAGCCATCGTCTGTTGGAGAGGACAGAAAATAGGTCGCTGGAGACAAGATTTTTTGAATGTTGCCCACAAGTACGAATTTCCAGTACATAAGCCGTACAAGGAATTGACACAAGAACAAAAAGATTTGTTGTGGAATGGTAGTGACGACTTTGGCGGTATCAACCAATTCTTTGAAGAGCTAGAAGCCAAGTCTTATAAAATACAAAATAGAGTATTATTAGCTCGCTATCGTGGCAAAACAAACTGTAGTACCTGCAATGGTTCGAGATTGCGCAAAGAGGCATTGTATGTCTTGATTGACAACAAGAGTATAGCGGACTTAATTGACACGCCTATTGATACCTTACGAGACTTTTTTAATACGATTCAAATCTCCGATTTGGATTATGAAATTGCACGACGTTTGATTTTGGAAATCTCCATGCGTTTGGATTTTATGCTCGATGTAGGGCTCAATTATTTGACGATCAATCGAGTTTCTTCTACCCTTTCGGGTGGCGAAATTCAGCGAATCCACTTGACTCGTACCTTGGGTAGCAATCTAACCAGTTCACTTTATATACTTGATGAGCCGAGTATTGGGCTACACCCAAAAGATACCACTCGATTGGTCAATGTACTCAAAGCACTCCGTGACTTGGGCAATACGGTCGTGGTCGTAGAGCATGAAGAAGATATTATTGCCAATGCAGACTACTTGATAGATGTAGGTCCTGCTGCTGGTGTACACGGTGGGCATATTGTTTATGCGGGTCCTTATGAGAATATACACAAGGACGCTGCTGATAGCTTGACTGCCAAGTATATGAGTGGCGAAATGAAAATAGAAGTTCCTACTCACAGACGTACGTTCACCAAAAGTCTATTGCTAAAAGGTGCCAGACAACACAACTTGCAAGATATAGACGTTACGTTTCCGCTCAATGTATTTAGCGTCATCACGGGCGTATCGGGTAGCGGAAAAACGACCTTGGTCAAAAAAATATTGTATCCGCTGATGATGATTCGCATGGGCGAAGCAACAAAAGAAAAACCAGGCGCGCACGATAGCCTAGAAGGTGATTGGAGAGCTATCCACAAGGTGGAAATGGTCAGCCAAAAACCTATTGGTAAATCTTCGCGCTCCAATCCTGTGACCTATGTCAAGGCTTATGATAGTATTCGCAAGCTCTTTTCGCAGCAGCAAGCTTCCAAAATCAAGGGTTTCAAACCCAAACATTTTTCATTCAATGTGGAAGGTGGGCGTTGCGAAAACTGCAAAGGCGATGGCGAAGTAGTGGTGAGTATGCAGTTTTTGGCAGATGTTCGTTTGACTTGTGAAGAGTGCAACGGTTTCCGCTTCAAAAAAGAGGTACTCGATGTAGAGTACAATGGCAAAAATATCTATCAAGTATTGGCACTTTCGGTAGAAGAAGCCTTAGAATTTTTTGTAGATAACGACGATATTATCAGTAAAATTAAGCCGCTGAATGATGTTGGCTTGGGCTATATTGCCTTGGGGCAACCTTCTAGCACGCTGAGTGGTGGAGAGGCACAGCGGGTCAAACTCGCTTCGTTTTTGGTACATGAGACGTCTAAAGATAAGGTGCTGTTCATCTTCGATGAACCGACTACTGGACTGCATTTCCATGACATCAAAAAGCTACTAGATGCTTTCAATGCACTGGTAGAAGTAGGACATACCGTCATTGTCATCGAACATAATATGGACGTGATCAAATCGGCAGATTATGTGATTGATTTGGGTCCTGAAGGGGGTATCAATGGTGGTCGCCTCCTTTACGAAGGGACACCCGAAGGGTTGACCGAAGTAGCGGAGTCGTACACGGGGCAATACCTCAAAGAAAAATTATAAGCTGCTTAATTGGAGTTTCTATAAAAATAGTTTACATTTGCCTTGCTGCACGAATAAGTGCCGCAAAATCGGGATGTAGCTCAGTTGGTAGAGTACACGTCTGGGGGGCGTGAAGTCGCTGGTTCAAGTCCAGTCATCCCGACATTCGATAGACAAAGGGTTTCAGCTAATCAGCTGAAACCCTTTTTTTTGTCTGGTTAAAACATAGTTTGAACAATTGGGTGTTTTGCTCTGGCTAGTTTGGGCTAAATGATCGCTTTTTTGCCTTCCAGATGATATTTGAAGTACAAACAATCCTCACTATTGATTATTTCCTGTTGATATGCTTTAGGCTGAGCAAACAAACTATCCCCCCAATTATATAGCCGCCAATGAAAAATATTATCGCTCTTTTGCTTATAGGAAGCTAAGCGTTCTCTTTTTTGCTTTATGATCAAATGTTTCTTAGTGGGCTTACCTCTATAGGTTTTTCTATAGCTACTCTCTTCTAGTTGCTCTAGTTCTTTTTGGGTTTTCCAATATCGTTCATTCCAATAGTTGTATTTACTGTAGCATTGAGAAGGATAATAGATTTTTTGTTGATGGGCGGCTCTATGTTTGAATTTAATAGAGGAGTGTGACTTGTACAAAATACGGCATCTTTTACCACTTACAGGACATACAAAATACAAAACCTCTCCTTGTCCCAAATTGCTCTTTACAGCCGTTAAATACACTCTATAGGATTGTTTATTGGTAGTATCTGTTTGATGGTTATGTATCACATAATTTAGCTCTATATAGCTCTCTTTGGAGGTATGACAAGTCTTAATAGAAATCTTAGAACCATCTGTCCAAGAAATAGTACCTTCTATCTTTGCCCCCTTCTGTATCAATCCTCCTTTTATTAGATTCCTCAATTCTAGTCTTAGAGCATCACTTGTATAATTACAGTCTGTTGTATTCCTTCCCATTGAGTAGTATATTTTGATTTGATATAACCTAAATCCTTAGAGATAGACTTCTATTATCAAACGTACTAGAGTTGCTTATCGTTTCATACTTACAGGCATAAAAAAAGAGTAACTATCTATTTTGATGGTTACTCTCTCTATAACTATATCTTTTCCTGCTTGACTCTTCGTTCAAATTCATCACAAAATTGATTAACTAGAGCTTTACTTTCTTTCACGAAAAAAGCTCCTAGTTTTGTTTTATTTCGTCTAATGAAACTTCCGTATAGTTTATTAAATTCATTATAAATATCATTAGCATCAAAATTAGGACTTGTATCTTTTATTTTAGCAATAAGACGTTTTCCTTCTTTATTCATATACTCAAACAATAACTCTACCTTATCTTCAAAATCTTTGATTTTTGCTTCTATTTCCTCTTCTGCTGCATTGAGTTTTTGAATAATAGCTTCTATGTTTAGTTTTAGTTGTTGTCCTCCTGTTATTGGGGTGTCACTATCGTCTTTATCTTCTTTTGTATTACTAGGAGAAGTGTAATCTTCTGGAGCAACAATTCCAATTTTATTATCAAAGTAAATCCCAACATCATCTAATATATCATCAGAATCATTCCCTTTTATATTGTTATACTCATTATTAAACCTATTCCAAAATTCTAAAAATAATTTATCCTTATGCTTGGCTTCTATTTGTATAACAGATTCTATTAGATTTAGTATTCTAAAATATTTATTAACCTTCGCTTTTAGGTTTTTTGCTTCTTCTGGCGATGCCTTGATATAAGAGTCGATTTTTGTACCAAAATCTAAAGGAATGCGTATGTTATCAGAATCAACACTATTATAACTAATAAACGAATCATAGTTTTGAGTGTAAATAGGGTGAACTATCAAGTCTTGATAACAATCATCTAATCGTTTTTCATCTCCTAAAGGATCAAAATCACTTACTACAAGGTTAGAGAAATGCTCAAAAGCCTTTTTGATATTTCCTATATTGACATTCTTATAAGAGAAATCTACAATCTTACAATCATTTTTATATTTGGTCGTTCTATTGACTCTTGATATAGTCTGAATTGCATTAATCCCCCTTATTTCTTTATCCAAAAACAACGTTTGAAGTTTAGGTTCATCAAAGCCTGTTTGAAGTTTAGCAACTACGATGATAATACCATTTTTTGTATTCGCAAAGGATTGCAAAACTTTAGCTTCTGATAGCCCCCCATTTAGTGTAGTGGCACTTTGGTAGGTTTGCCCATCTGAACTATATACAATAAATACAGGAGCATCTTTAAAACGACTATATTTATTCTCTTGTACCATTTCATCAAAATAGCTTTGGATATACTTTTTATATTTGATAGCTGCTTTGATAGAAGAAGCTGCTAACATGGCTTTTCCTGTGCCTCTAATCGTTGGGTAAACTGTGCTTAAAAGACGTTCCACTACAAATTTGGAAATCGCTTCTATACGCTCTTCATTTTCGTATATTTTCTTTTTTCGGATTCTATAATTTTTATTATACGCTGTATCTTCTACTACTTTGTCAAAAGCTCGTTCATATATAGTTGTATCTTCTTCAAAACCCTCTAATAGGTTTTCTGGTGGCTCAAAATACATTTTGGAGGAAACAGCCACTAAACCACTAATAGGGTTCAAAATATATCTGTCTTTGATAGCTTCTGTCATTGTATAACTATCAAAAGGTTTCCATATCTTTTCGGCTTCTGCATATTGATTGAACTCGCCAAATCTTGCTAGTGTGTGGTCACTAGGAGTAGCTGTAAAACCAATGATGAGATTCTTTTTCTTTTGGAGTGCTTTGTATTGTTCATTATTATCAAAACTACTTTGTAATTCATCAAACAAAGTTACCATTTCTGTATGATGTGTTCCTTTTTGTGAGCGATGGACTTCATCTATCAAAAAAGCGATTCGCATAGATGCCAATTTTTCTACTACTTCTTCATCCAATACATCTTTAATAGTACCAAATTTTTGAAGATTAACAACCACTATTCTAATATCAGTAGTTAATGCTTTTAAGAATGCTTTTTTATTGTCAGCTTCTAAGAACAAACTATTATTGATATTCATATTGTGCATCTTAGTATCTAGTTGGTCACGTAATTGGACTCTATCTACTACCAATAGTATTTTATCATAAACATAGGCTTTATCTTTTCTAAGGTCTTTGAGTTGTAGTGTTGTCCAACCTATGATATTACTTTTGCCAAATCCTGCTGCATATTGTAATAAAAGCGAATAAACATTTTTATTATTTTGATACTTAGACCTTTTGTAGATTAGCTCCTTCTGTTGTTCTTTACTTAGATCTTTGAGCTGTTTTTTGAGCTTATTGATAAAATAGTCTGGCTCTTGTTCGTGTTCCAAAAACTCTTCTACTTTGGCAATAATTTTATCGGTACCAAATTTTTGTTTAGGTCTAGGACTTATCAATCTGGCTCTATGGTGTTTGTATTCTTTTTCTCTGTTCCCTTCTTTTTTGATATATTCTCTCTCCAAAAAGTTATAATAGAGAATTTCTTTTTCTATCATTTTTTTGGAATAATGAGCAGCAAATACTTCTTCAAATCGCTTGATTCTATCCTTGTCTTCATGCAATAAAGGATAGGATTTGAAAGTTTTTTGTACGGCTTTCTGATAATCATCAAAAGAATAGCTTTTGCTATCTATTTGACTTTTCAGCTCTTCAAAATTAGAAGATAGGTTTCGGATGATATAGGTGTTGTTAATGTCTGTACAAGTGATGTGTATTGCTTTCTCAAATATTTTGAGCATATCATTTTTGATACTTTTATCTATATCATTTTGTTGAGCTATGTCCAAGTAACTACCCACTGCTTTTTGATAGTCTGTAGCTATCTTTTTACGTCCATTTTTACGGGCATTCTGGTTATTGTACGTAGATTTCAACTCACTGTACCCTAAGAATAGACCATTGACAAAAAAGGTCAAATCTGGACGAAATGAAAATTTTGTTTTACCTTCATGCTTGTAGATGTAGGGCAACTCCTGTACTACCGAAAATATATTTTCTTCAAATAATTTGTCGCCTTCTGTCACGCTACCACTAGGATAGAATAAATGAAATTTCAAGCCTTTGAAAGTAGTGGTTTTATTGCTATTAATAAAAATAGCCATATTGGAAGCTCGTTTTACCTTCTCGAACAAAAAGGCTATAAAATCACGCATCAAAGCTGCCTCACTGTCATACTGTTTGAGCAATTTTTTGTAATTACTCTTATTCAGTTTTGTACTACTAATAAACGCTTGGAGGTCATCTTCTATAATAAGGTATTGACTCGATACCGTATTAGCTTTGACTTCTTTGTAGTGCAGTCCATCTCTTCGTTGAGTGAGGTAATGAATGAGGTACTTGTCTTGTAGGTCTAGTTCTTTCATGGTGGTGTCAAATTTGGCTATTTAACTTCAAAGTTATAGAAAAGCCTAACTAATGATAATTTTTGCACAAATTATATACATAAAGCATTATCTTTAATTTACAAAAATTGGTAAGATTACAAACTAAAATGAGAAATGAGTATTGAAGCAAAATTGAGAAGGTTACTTGACCAAGGAATAGAAAACGAGATAGTAGAGTTCAAAGAAGCTAACAAGAACTACGACTCTAGGAAACTCGGTAAATATTTTTCTGCTCTTGCAAACGAAGCTAATCTAAAGGGCGTTTCTTCTGCTTGGTTGATATTTGGAATAAGAGATAAGGACAAAGCAATTGTAGGTACACAATATGGTATCGATTCTAAATACCTTGGTTCTATAAAAGAAACAATTGCCAATAAAACAACCAATAGAATTACTTTTATTGACATACACGAATTAAACTTACCAAAAGGGCGAGTTATAATCTTTGATATACCTGCCGCTCCTAGAGGAATTCCTATTGCATGGGACGGACATTACTATGGTCGAGATGGAGAAGCCTTAGTTCCGCTCAATTTAGAAGAAATAGAACGTATTAGATTGCAAGCAAATCAAAAAGACTGGAGTGCACAAATTATCGAAGAGGCTACCATTAGCGATTTATCCCCAATAGCAATTACGAAGGCTCGACAGTTATTCAAAACCAAAAATCCAAAATTAGAAAAGGATATTGATGCTTGGGATGATACTAAGTTTTTGAATAAAGCAAAAGTAACTATAAAAGGCAAAATAACTAACACAGCTATTCTGTTGCTTGGAAAATCTGAATCGGAACACTTCCTTAATCCCAGTACTAGTCAAATCAGTTGGATTCTGAAAGATAAAGACAATATAGCAAAAGACTATGCCCATTTTAATTGCCCCTTGCTATTGTCTGTTTCGGAGGTTTACTCCAAAATAAGAAATTTAAAGTACCGCTATATGCGTTCTGATACATTCTTCCCTGAAGAAGTAGACCAATATCATCCTTATATTATACGAGAGGCTCTGAATAATTGTATTGCTCATCAAGATTATTCATTAGGGTGTAAAATAACAGTCGTCGAAAATGAGGGAGGAACATTACTCTTTAGTAATGCAGGGAGTTTTATACCAGAATCTGTTGAAGATGTCGTTATTGCAGATGCACCAGAATCCAGTTACCGCAATAAATTTTTGGCGAATGCTATGGTCAATCTAAATATGATTGATACGATTGGCAGTGGAATTCAGAAAATGTTTATTATTCAAAAACAAAAGTTTTTCCCATTACCTGAGTATGATATTTCTAATGCAGCAGTAAAGGTAACAATAACGGGAAAAGTAATTGACTTGAAGTATGCGCAGAAATTAGCCACTACTGACAATTTGACTTTACCTGATATTATTTTGCTAGATAAAGTGGTCAAAGGTAAAGCACTGACAAGCAAAGAAATAAAGATACTAAGGGCTAAGAAATTGATTGAAGGTCGAAAACCTAACATTCATATATCTTCGTCAATAGCAAATGCAACAGGGGAAACAGAGGACTATATTAAAATGAAGGGTCTTAACGATGATTATTATAGTACTTTAATAATTAAGTATTTAAAGGAATTTGGAAAGGCAAAAAAGAGTAACATCTTAACATTATTAGATGAGAAATTACCTGATATACTAGACGAAACGCAAAAGTCCCACAAAGTCAAAAACCTACTTCAAAAAATGAAAAAAGAAAAGCATATTAAATTTGATGAAGATAATCACTGGTACTTAAATGTATAAGACGTCTTTATCTCCATCTTTAGACGTCTTTATCTCCATCTTTAGACGTCTTTATCTTCATCTTTAGACGTCTTTATCTTCATCTTTAGACGTACTTATCTTCATCTTTAGACGTCTTTATCTCCATCTTTAGACGTACTTAGACACACTTTAGACGTCTTTATCCCCATCTTTAGACGTACTTAGACCTACTTCTAGACCTTATCCACGACACAAACCTTCCCTGTCACCACCTCATTGATTAAGCTCTGACGCAACTCGCCTAGTCGCTCTATTTGGCTTTGTAGATTACTCACTATCTTATCTATCTTTTGAGTCTGCTCGTCTAGGTAGTTGGCTATTTGTTGTTGTTCTTGTAAGGGAGGGGTGATAATATTATATATTTTTAAATCTTCAATTCTTAAAGATGGTTGCATGTAAGAAGGTATAATATATTTTTCAATATCAAAAAGTTGAGTTAGATAATGAAAATAGTAATCTATATTATATGGAGATGTTATCAAAGCACAGTTTTGAGATAAAGAAAACTTACCAGATATAAGCCTACTTGTCATTGCTTTAGCTCCTACAGTTGTAACTAATATTACTTTATTATTCATATCGTATTCAAAGGTATTAATTTTTCCCATAACACCTTTGTTTCCTGTTTGACCACTATATACAGGATATAAACCTATATTTTTACTATCTTTTACATACCCTTGTGTGTATTTAGCTGAATTTATTCCTTTTTGAAAAAATACATAATCCTTTAATCGTTCTACCTCCCAATGTTCAGGTATATCCCCTATCCACTCAATACCACTATCTTTGAGTACTACAGCCTTATCCAATCCTCTACAGACAGTTTCATTTATTAAGGATTTTTTGAGGGCTTTATAATGTTCTATTTTGGTTTGTAGGAGGGTTATTTTTTTGTCTATGATAGTAGTCTGCTTATCTAGGTAGTTGGCTATTTGTTGTTGCTCTTGTAGGGGGGGGAGTAGAATAGGTATAGATAATGTTTGTCCCATATTTAATGCCTCTTTAGACGTTCCCAACTGTATAGACATAATGTGCTCTTGAAAACGCTTGGATTGAAAATACCTAGAAATAAAATAAACTAGCTTCTTTGCAATTCGCATATATATAATATGCTGATTAATATTGGCTGTTTCAATACTTGAAGGCACAAAACAAGTTCTCCCTATAGAAGCTCCTGTAATATTTATAAGTATATCAAAAGGTCTTATTTTAGAATTTTTCATTCTTTCATGAATAGCATCGTCTATATAAGAAACAGTATCCATTTTTAGTCCTTTATTATAAACGTTTTGACTTCTAATGAAAGGTATTCCTTTGTTTTTATAAACATCACTTCCCCCTTTTGGAGTTACACCACTACCAATTTTTAGAATTATATCCTTAACCCTCTTAACTTCCCAATGACTAGGAATATCCCCCAACCAATCTACACCAGAATCCTTATAATTATCATACTTGGTCAAACTCATAATTTTAGGCTATTTTCTAGGGTTTTCAATTCCGTATTCAAGGTATCCAAATCGCTCATAATGTTGTTGACAGGACGCAAAATTTCTGGTTGGTAGAATACCTTATTGAAGTTGATTTCTACCCCTACTACATTATCCAAATAGACAAAAGGCTTAGAGATGTATTTTGCCATAAAATCGGCTATGTCTTGTTGGTTTTGGTTAGGGTTTGGATTGTAAGGGATGATTTCATAATCCTTTTGGTAATCTGGTAGTAGTTCTACATTGATTTGGATAGCAGCCGCTTTTGTTTTAGTGGCTTTCTTGAAGCTACTTTTTATCTGGATAATACCATTGCCTAATACCGTTCTTTCTCGTCCTTCTCTGATGATGGTATTCTTTTCTACATCATAAAAATAAAGTCCTTCTGCTGTATGGATATGGAGGTCTTCTTCCTTGTAGTCTAGCTCTTGGAGGAGCCCTTTGATATATTGGTCGTGGTAGTCTTTGAGGGTCTTGTATTGTTTGGTATCAAAATCTGTTAGGACAAAATCCGTTATTTCTATCGTTTCCGTGTCCTCTTCTCCATACTGTATGATTCTGCTAGGATTGAGCTTGATAGATTTTGCTGTTTTTTGTTCGCCTGTTTTTTTGTTGGTAGAGACAGGGAGTTGAGCTTCTAGGCTGTTGCCCTTGTCATCTACATTCGTGAGCCTAATCGCCTGTTTATTGAAATAGAAATGCCATTTGTCAAAGACTTTTGCATAGTCATTGTTTTCAAATTTAGTTAAGGCTTTTAGGATAGCTTCTCTATTGTGTGCAGCCATTTCTTTACGCTTTTTGCCCTTACTTTTTTTGAGCGGTTCAAAATGGTCACTGGCATTGATTAGCATCACTTTGTCTTTGCGTTCTGGAGCTTTACTTTTGTTGAATATCCATAGGTAAGTATAAATCCCTGTATTGAAAAACTCATCTGTTGGTAGTTGGATAATGGCTTCTACATAGTCCTTATCAAACAAATACTTTCTAATATTGCTCTCTCCACTGCCTGCATCTCCACTAAACAGCGTAGAGCCATTGTGTACTACTATGGATAGCCCATCTTCTTTGAGTTGAGATATGATATGTTGTGTGAATAGTAGCTGTCCATCAGATACAGAAGGCAATGCTACAAAGCGGTCTGTTTTATCTTTTTCTATATCACTTTTGTAGCCCTTCCAATCTACTCCATAAGGAGGATTAGCGACGATCAAATCAAATTGATTGCCCCAAAACTTCATATCAGTTAAGGTATTGCCATGTTCGATTTCTGATTCTTCTCTAAAACGGCTTTCTATTTTGGCTAGTGCATAAAGGGTATCATTCCAATCCTCTCCATAAGTTTTGGTAGGTCGATCAAACTGCTTTTTGAGATGGTCTTCTACACCAAACAGCATATTCCCACCACCACAAGTAGGATCATAGATCGTCAAATAGTTTTCATTGTTTTCTGTTTTAGATACAATGATTTCGGCTATCAAAGCAATAATATCATCTGGAGTATATTGTTCTCCTGCTGTTTCTGCCGAAATATCCGCCCATTTGCGTTTGATATGTTCTTCTAGGGTAGTGATTTCAGAGTTATTGAAAGGAATCAAATCAATAGAACTCCATGCTTTTACCGTAGCAAATAGAATTTTCTTTTTGTTGAGCAATCCACAAATACCAGATATATTGAGGTACTTCTCTTCTTCATTTCCTTTATCTACTCCTAGTAGATTTTTGGTTTCTGAATCAAAGGATTTGAGGTAATTATCAAAATCTAACGTAAATGTTTTATCATTTTTGCAAAGGTCTTGGAGCGTTTTGTTTTGTCTAATCACAAAATCATTATATCCCAAATCAAATGCTGCAAACTCTTCTATAAAGTCTTCTAATTCTTCTTTATTAAAGTCTTCTAGTTTTTCTTTACCAAATTCTTCTAATAGCCTTCTGGACTCCCTTACCAACCTACTCTCTACCATTATCAAAGCAAAGAAGGGCATCATATATTTAGGAAAGTCACTTTGTTTGATTCCTGCTCCTATTAGTAAGTCGGCTGTTTGCCATACTTTAGACTCATACTGCAATATACTATTACTCATA
Organism: uncultured Saprospiraceae bacterium; assembly: GCA_937139495.1. Taxonomy (GTDB): domain Bacteria; phylum Bacteroidota; class Bacteroidia; order Chitinophagales; family Saprospiraceae; genus Aureispira. The sequence continues at coordinate 169,648 of CAKZQC010000026.1, forward strand.
TAGTTGGTTGTGTTTGTTTTTAATAACCTAAATTCTTAGAGATACAAAAGATTGCAATATACAAAAACCGCTCAACTATTTGTTTGCTCCTAGTGTATAGAATCATAAGTTTAGCATTAATTATAGGAGGTATCAAATATGACCCTGTTTTACTACTATATAACAAGCTGGTAATCGCATCAAATCAATTAGCCATCAAATCCGCCCATTTTTGAGCGATTAGAGTCCCTATATCATAGGGTTTGGAGTATTGCTTCTTGAGCTTATTATAGCTTATTCTATGTCGTTTGTAAGTATCCTTGTTGTTTTTTTTCTAAAGTGGTCTATTTGTGCTTTGGTAGCTCCTTCAAACTACAGTAATTGACATCAGAGAAAAAGCTCTTTAATAAATTATACTTAAGTTTTTTTTAAATTATTAATCTAAATCATAACATGATTCAATACCTAGTTTAGGTGTTATCACAAAATACAATAATATTCTAAAACTTGTCATCCTACTATCTGTTAGAATAGCAATGTATAAAATGTGCACTCATTTTTGAGCGATTAAGACCGTTATATCGTAGGGTTCAATCATTACGATAGTACAAAGTTTATCTATAGCGGCTACTAACTGCGACAACGCAAAATAGGCATAAAGCCTTTTGCCTAATTCTACCCAACTATAATAGTAAAAAAAGCATTGTCTTTGGTCTAAAGATGTAAAATCTATGATTTTGCTCTTTATGGGTGTTTATTATTTTTATCTTTAGCATGTGCAGGGTATAGACACCTATGTTTGAATAAATCCCCTTTCGGTCAGATTACGTTGGTCAATCTACCACTGAAGTTATTTCATTTTAGCATTTTGTCTTAATCCTGCCCATTAAAACATTGAGATAAATATCATATCAACTAGTAAATAAATTAAACCTGTGAGTAAGCAAAATTCATTATTCTCTTCATTCAAAACGGATGCTCTATCTGGTATTGTTGTACTCTTAGTTGCTCTACCGCTTTGTTTAGGAGTTGCCGTTGCTTCTGGAGCGTCCGCATTTTCTGGTATCATCACTGGTATTATAGGTGGTTTAGTAGTAGGTTATTTGAGTGATTCTCATGTAAGTGTTTCAGGTCCTGCCGCCAGTTTAATTGCTATCGTCATCATCGCTATTCAAGATTTAGGTTTTGAAGCATTTCTGGTGGCTGGTGTGTTAGCTGGTGTATTTCAGTTAATACTCGGTTTTGCGAAAGCAGGTACTTTTTCAAACTATATTCCGTCTGGGGTCATTCAAGGAATGTTAACTGGAATAGGTATTATTATTATATTTAAGCAGATACCACACGCTATTGGCTATGATAAAGAGCATGAAGGTGATTTTTTTAACTATAGCTTGACCGACAAAGCAGATGCTGGATATTTTAGTGAAATTATCCACTCGTTAAACTTCGCTCACTCAGGAATTATCTTGGTTACCCTCATTTCTATTGGTCTTTTGATCGCCTTCGATCAAGTTCCTTTCCTCAAAAAAATTAAGCTGCTGCCAGGAGCATTAGTTGCGGTAATTTTCGGTATCCTTTTGAATGAAATATTCCGTTTATTCATTCCTAGTTTTTTTATATCTAAAGATCACTTGGTCAAGCTACCCGCTCCAAGTACCTTTCAGGAATTTACAGCACAATTTTCAGTTCCTGATTTTACGGCTATATCCAACCCTGATATATGGGTAACAGCGGTCACTATTGCTGCAGTAGCCAGTATTGCTACTCTTTTGACCATAGAATCTGGAGACCGATTGGATCCTTACAAGCGATACTCTAATAGTAACACGGAGCTAAAAGCTCAGGGAATAGGCAATATATTATCTAGTTTGATAGGGGGATTGCCTATGACTTCAGTCATTGTGAGAACAAGTGCAAATATCGACGCTGGAGCAAGAACCAAGTTTTCCGCCATATTCCATGGGTTCCTTTTATTGCTAACCGTGGTTTTGATTCCGGGGGTGTTAAATAAAATACCTATGGCGAGTCTAGCGGCTATACTACTTATGATAGGATTGAAGTTAGCAAGTCCCAAAGTGTTTGTCAAAATGTGGCATATCGGGAAATTTCACTTTATCCCTTTTGTCGTAACGACACTCGGTGTCGTCAATTTAGACTTATTGAAAGGAGTAGGTCTAGGTCTAGTCGTCAGCTCTATCTTTATTCTTCGAGGAAACATGAAATTAGCCTATTACTTCAAAAAAGAAGCACATAAGGAAGGAGAAGATATTCATATAGATTTGGCTCAAGAAGTTTCTTTTCTGAACAAAGCCGCTATAAAACAAACGCTAGCACATTTGCCTGAAGATTCTACTGTGATTATCAATGCTGAAAATACGGTTTATATTGATTATGACGTATTGGAACTGATAAAAGATTTCTATGATAATGGATCAAAAGAAAAGAATGTGGAGGTCGTACTAAAAGGGTTTAAAGAAAGTTATAATATTGAAAATACTATTGATTCCCATGTCTATTAATTAGCAGTTATTTAGAAAGTCGTTAATAATGGCTTGTCAAGTCATTATTAACCAAATACTCTCCTACGTAAAGTTGGAGCAGGTCTGCTCTTTTGAGCACAGTAGCTCGTGAGTGGATAGCTGCTTTGCAGTTCTCTTAACCAGACAGCTGCTAACTGTCTGCTGCTCGGCAATGAAAAGAAGAAGAGATATAATTGACCTGCCCAATTAGCAAACATACCTCTTGCATAACATGCAGTTATTAAACAACTTCTAATAATATTCCTTAATATAAGCATACGCTCGATCCGATAGCTCCTTATTTTTGTGCAATTGATATTTGAGGAGTGCTTGCAGCAATGTTTTTTGTATCAGTCGTTCGCCTTGGCTAGTTTTCTGCCAACCCGCAAAACTCACTTGTCGTACGATCGAATCAATATCGTTGACGATCCGCTCTACCACAGCTGGTGTTTGTGCTGTTTTGAGCTCTAAAAACAATTCTGTTAAAGCTGCTTTTGGTGTTTTTTGCTCGAGTGATTCCGCTTGCTTCTTTTCGGCCTGTACTGTTTCTTTAGCCAACTTGCACAGCTCTTTGACAAAGTCAATAGACGTAATTAGCCCTTTTTCGGCCTTATCGCGTAGGGCTTCCAATCGTTCACTCAATTTCTTGAAAACAGGATTTCCAATATCACCGCCCAATCTGCGAATAAGTATGCGAACTAGTTTCTTTCGGTTTTGGGGGTCAGGATTATTAAAAATATCTTCTATCACATCTGCGTTCAATACAAATTCTTCTAGTTGATGGACCTCGCCTACACGAATATTTTCGTGAATAAGTTTCGTGGTTTGAGCTCCTAGCGTAAACCAAAGTAACTTCCCGATATGGTCCGAGGCAGGTTTGACCGACTCAAATACCTGCGACAACCACTTGTAGTCCTCGTTGTAAGGGTTGAGAATGCTATCCGGCGATAAGGCTTCCCAGAGTTTAGCTAAATACTTGAAGTCTTGTGCAAAAGCATCTTTTTTCTCGTTGGTATCAATAGCATTCTGAGCTTGTTCCAATCCTTCAAAACCTTGCAGCGTTCTATCGACTCCTTCGAAATGTAGTAAGACTTTTTCCATGGTTTCGGGCAGCTTCAGTTTCAGCTCTTCGAGATTAGTGACAATTTCTTGTACACTTTTTTCGTCAAACTGCAATGCCTTGGCAGCATCGTCAAACACCCCAAAATAATCGACAATACGCCCAAAGGTTTTACCTTTGTACAGTCGATTTGTTCTACAAATAGCTTGCAATAAAGTATGTGCTTTTAGTGATTTATCCAAGTACATCGTCTGCAAAATAGGGGCATCAAACCCCGTCAATAGCTTGGCGGTAACGATGATAAACTGCAACGGATTATCCGCATCGTTAAAAGCCGCTACTACTTTTTCTTGCTGTCCTTTATCGATACCCCATTTTTTTTTGAAATCTTCCGTGTCATTGGCTGTTGTAGAAATCACAACAGCAGAGGCGGCTTCTGGATAATAGTTATCTAGCTCCTCCTTGTACTGCACACAAGAGCCTCTATCGGCAGTCACAATCATTGCCTTGAACCCATGAGGAGCTACTTTTTCTCGAAAGTGGGTGGCTATATCTTTTACGATTTTGGCCACTCGAGTAGGTGCTTTCAGAAAGGCTGCCATCTTAGCAGATTTCTTGTTGAGTGCATCTGCTTCTTCGTCCGAAAGGGCGACTTGCTCTACAAATTCGGCAAACGCTTGGTCAATACTTTCTTTGTCAACATGTACGTCAAGCAATCGAGGCTCAAAGTGAAGTGGCAACGTGGCATCGTCTCGAATAGAATCATGAAACGTGTACCTCGATAAATATCCTCCTTCATCTTCGGTGGCTCCAAACGCCCAAAAAGTATTCTTGTCCGACTGGTTGACGGGCGTACCCGTCAATCCAAACAAAAAGGCATTCGGCAAAGCAGCTCTCATTTGTCGCCCCAGTCCCCCTTCTTGCGTTCGGTGTGCTTCATCTACGAGTACTATAATATTTTCTCGCTCGTTCATATTGGCAGGAGCATCTTTGAACTTAAAAATCGTAGAAATAATAATCTTGCGGGTATCTCGATGCAGTAATTTTTGCAAGTCCTTGATACTGTCTGTGGTAACTACATTGGCGATATCAGCCGCATTGAACGTTCCACTAATTTGTGTGTCCAAGTCGGTCCTATCGACTAGCACCAACACGGTTGGGCTTTTTAGGGCCGCTGTTCGGCGTAGCTTCTGTGCCGCAAAAACCATCAACAATGATTTCCCTGAGCCTTGGAAGTGCCAAATCAATCCTTTTTTGATGCGTCCTTCTTTGACTCGTGCTACGATTTGGTTGGCTCCTTCGTACTGCTGAAAACGACAAATCAACTTGATCCGTCGTTTTTTCTTATTGGTGCTAAACAACGAAAAATTTTGTAGTATATCCAACAGTCGTGTTGGACTCAACAGATCATTGAGCTGCTTGCCAATTTCCGACAAGCCCAATTGCCTGGCGAGTGCGTCGTCCTCGTTTTCGAGTCGCCAAGGCGACCAAAATTCCAAGGGTGTCCGAACCGCTCCATAATACAACTCTTTCCCTTCGGTAGCAAACGAGAGTACATTGGGTACAAAAAGTTGTGGAATACGGTTCTCGTAAATGTCATGCACCTCGTGTGCTCCATCGAGCCAAGTAATCGCAGGGCGAATGGGCGTTTTTGCCTCGCCAACAACCACAGGCATACCGTTGAGCAACAACACTACATCAGGAATTTTAGTTTCTCGGTGGCGAACTCGGTATTGACTCGTTACGATGTACGAATTATTCGACAGCTCGTCAAAATCAATGAGTCGAATGGGCACATGTTGATTGTTTTCGCCAAAGGGCATCGTTTTGCCGCCTGTCATCCAATCAAAAAAATCTTCATTGGCTTTGACCAAACCTACTTGATTGACGGACATCAATATTGCTCGAAGTTTGTAGAGTATTTCGTCTGCTCGCTCTGGACGCTGTGCTATCGACGGGTTGAGGCGAATCAACGCTTCTACTAATTCGGACTCTACTAATACTTTGTCTTCGGAGCGGTTCAGTTCCTGTGCAGAGCGAAAAATCCATTGGCTGCCATACGATAGGTGCTCCTCTTGCAGATTAGCACCACTCCTCACAGCAGAATCCCTGTTGAGATTGACACCACTTAGGCGATGAATAATATAGTTTTCTACGGCATTGAGTTCGTTAAATGACATGGGAAGTGGTGTTTTTATCTGGCTTTGAATTGATTGAAATATTGAAGGGTTTTAGGTCTAAGTCCTAATGGCAAAAAGGAATTGATATAATAGTCAAAGTATCGGTAAATGTAAAAATGATAGAGCGAATGTGCTTCACTCTGGTGCATATTTTTTTTGATACGTCTAAACGTGGCAATTAATGCTCCTCTGAACTCACTTTCGTTACCATTCGTACTATATTCATCAATAGCGGCGTTGATAGCTGTTACATAATTTTGCTGAATTTTGATTCGCTCTCTCCTTAAATCATTTCTATTAAGTTTGTAGGTCTGTATGGTTTCTATTCCTTGAGGAGTACGACCTTCAATAAATCCATCATTATTGAAACTAAAATGTGCTTCAAACTGGCGGTCCTGTTCTGGGTGCAGTAGCAAGGGTTGTTCTTGCTGATGTAACCAGGCTAGACTGTAGTGATTAGCTACTGTAGCCCCTGACACATCAGCGTGCGAAAGCACTCGATTGGTATTTGTCCAGCCGACCAAAGGAAATTTATTACTTTTATTATTATTGCATTTAGAACAAAGTGGAATAAGATTGGACCAGGTGTACGCCAACCAATAATAACCTGATTGGTTATATTGAGTATTTGTTGTATTATTTCTAGGCTTTTTGGGGCGATAATGATCGACTTGGAGCTCCATGCCTCGCTTACGTTCGCAGATAGCACACTTATCCTTGTAGAGTAGTGTCAAGGCATTGATAGTGGTGTCTCTATAACATTTACTCTCTACATTGTGGGCGTGTTGCTCGGTAAGCAATGTTGCTTTTAGAGCATTCCATTTGGGGTCATTCAATCCAGTTGGCACCCCAATACTAGTTTTATTAATGGGAACCATACTTAATCTTCTTTTGCAAATAAATTATCAGGCAATATAGTTGGATCTATATTTTTTAGACGTTCTTCTATTTCTTTATTTTTTTCGATTTGTTCATAGTCGTCTTCTTCGTGTAGTTGCTCCAATTCCTTTTCGGATAATCCTTCAAATAAATCAAAATCAAAAATATCAGAGGTCAGGATATTATTTGGCGTCAATTGGTGAATTTCCTTTTCGAGCTTGATTAATCGACTGACTGTAATGCCTTCTTTAGCCGTTCTGTTTACTTTCAAAAATACGGCATGTGCTGGAGCTCCAAACAGAGGAATTGGACTGTGTGTAGAGGCTATAAACTGAACATTCGGAAAAAGGTCTGTCAATAATTGGGGTAGTTTCTTTTGCCACTTGGGGTGCCAATGCAAATCCAATTCGTCGATAATAACAATGCCTTCGAGCTTGGCAGGATCGGCTATATCGGGTTGTGCCTCAAAAAGGCGTATAATAATATCGCCCACCATCGCTATCATACTACGATAGCCCGAAGCTAATTTGTCGAACGTAATTGGCTCATATACTTCCTCGCCTCTACGTTCCCTGTACCAAACGCGTTGGCTGGTAGGCGAAACACTAATTTCGATTCCGTCCAGTACTTTTTCGAGTAGCTGTTTGGTCTTTTCAAATTTTTGAGCATTGACTCCTATATCCTTCGACAAAAACCACGATACTAAGCTCAATTCAATATTGTGCAACAGCGATTTGGTGCTAAACAAACTAAGAATAGGCGTATCTTCTTTTTTGGGCAAATCATTCTCGTAGGTGTCTAACCGAGATGCTCCATAGGCACAAACATTCCTAAAGTTTTTTTCCCTTTTTTCTTTTGGACAACGGTACACCGTTCTCTGTTTGTTAGCTGCTTGAGTGACTACTATGAGTTCAGTAGTAATATTATCGACCGTAATAGAGCTGTTGTCAAACGTAGTTTCCACCGATTGATTAAGACGCCTTTCTGGACCACTCCCATACAGACTCAATGCAATGGCTTGCAAAATAGAAGTTTTCCCAAAACCATTTTCACCCGTTAAAAAAATCCAAGGAGCCTTAATTGGTAGTTTATCAATTTCTGTTTTCTTTATTCCATTAAAATTCCGAAAATAAAACCTTTGTAGCTTACCTGGAGGAGTGTAATACATATTAGCTCTTTTGAGATAACGCTTAATTTTTTCAAAGTCCTCCTCAGGTATAGGAACTTGTTGTTTATCAAAATGGCTTTCAAACCATGCTCCAAATCTTCTTTTGTCCTGTTCCTTTCCCCAAATGCCTGTTGTAATGCATGGTCTAGTATCTAGTTCCAACTTATCAAATTCTGCAATAAGATATTTTTGTATTACTTGTAGGTAGCTTTTATTACCATGCTGTGCTTCATGATAGGAATCGTTTTTTGTATCCACTATCATTAAACCTAGTTCTTGATTTACAACAATAAAATCAGGTATCATCTTTTTGACCTTACCTGCGTCCAATACCGTACAGTAAAAAGAAGCATACTTGTTCTCTTCTAGCTTAGACAGCAGAGCGTACATTTCTTCTTTGGCATAAGAAGCATCTGCACTAGGAAAAGATTGTGGATAAATCATACAATTCGTTTTGTTCTTTTTTTTATAAAAATAGTCGCTTCTTTTTACAATCGCTAATCCTTGGGACTTAATTTATAGCATTCCTATCAAAATTAAAACGATTCGGGAGGCTGTAAGGTATCTAAGTTTGGAAAATCAAGCATTTCGGAAGACGTTTCTATCTGAATTATTTTTTCAAAAATTTTCAAGCAATCATTAAAGACTTTTCAAACAACTACTCTATTATTTATCAGTTTTTGTTATATTTTTCTGTACTTCTTTTCTCCATTCCTCTAAAACCCTCTGCTCAAACTGCTGGAATTTATCTTGAAAAGCAAGTAATAAACTATCATAATCATATATGCTATCATCACTTGTTTTCATGATAGTGTAGCGAGCAGCTGTGACCCAGTTGCTAGTAGGCTTGGAGCCAGTTGTAGTATATCCTTTTAGCGAACTGAATCCTTTCATCATTTCAAAATACTTGTTTTTCAATGCTTGTTTTTCTTCTTTGTTTTCTCCATGAATTTTACCAAAACAAAATTTAACCCATATAGCATCAATATTACAGAATATTTCTAGAGCAAAATTAGTTCTTTGTGTCTCTCCTCCCCACGAATTATTATAATCAAAACATGTAGCAATTTCTTGGGGTAAGAAACGGATAATACTGTTATGACTTGGTGTAATATTGATGTATTTGTCACTATTGATTAAAAATGTATTGATATCTTTGAATAAAGTACTTAGGTTTGTTTTGTTCTTAACAATAAAATTAATCGCTGCACTGTGTTTACGATAGATTTTTTGGGCAAGTTTGATTGTATCATTATCCATCAGAATATTATTTTTTAGGTTTTCGATATAGGTGTCTAGTAGAGGAATGAAGGCAGTGCTTAGTAGTTTTTCTAGCCGAATTTCTTCCAAAATACCCAATATCTCCCTATAAGTAATATTTTCATAGCATAAGTTAATTTCTTCCTCTCCCAATGCACGGGCAAAAGGCGTCAGATAAATATAATAGTTGCTTTGATTCTCTCCCGAAGGCCATTGATTTTCTATGGTTTGGTAGTATGATGTCAATTGGTCTGCTCTAGATTTGCCTGACTTGATTTTATTCTCTATACAAATACATAGATTCAGTGCTTCATTATAAATCACTAAATCAATCTGCTTGTACTCCCGCCATACAGCTGTCTCGTCCAAATCAGACAAGTTTATTTTGATTTTCTCTTCTGCTGGAATCGTTTCTATCAAGTTGAGAAACTTTTTCAAGAAATAACTGCCTAGATTGTGCGATGCTGTAGGCTGTAACAACCAAGCCAGAAAATTGGAATGCGACAACTCATGGTGTGCAATCCCAAATACCTCCATATAGTTGTTGCGTTGCAAAAAACGCTCAATCAATTCCAAGCTGCTGTTCTCTGTTATTACAAAATCCTTTAGTTTTTCTAATCCAGCCATAGTAGTGTTTTGTTTTTAGATTAGAATATTTGATTGATTAAGGACTTTTGTAGGGCTTGGGAGGCTTTTAGTTTGTTTTTTAATTTGTTTTTGTTTATAACAAGATTACTTAGCTCTTCTAATAATTTTTTAACAATTTTTTCATCATTATGGATTCTAATAGATACCCCTTCAATGTCAGAAGGTTTAAGGTTGTTAATTGCAGATCCAGAAAGAATTCTTTTAATAGCATATCTGTAACTCTCACTAGAAAATAAATGTTGTAATAGCATTTTAGAATAATTATCTTTAGGTCTGAATGCAGCACAAAAAGAACCAATTGAAATATTTTGATTTTCATGAATGTAAATAGCACTTTTCCCTACTAACTCTTTAGATCCATTAGACATGCAAATAGCAAAATCACCATCGGTTAGAATTTGTAGAGGCTTTATATTTTTTAGATCTAAAATTTTAATGTTATCATAATTAATCTTCGACTTGAAAATATTATTAGACCTTAAAATGATACAAGTTTTATCTGAATATTCTTCAAGTAATTGTTTGGGTTTATAGCCGACACCTCTAATTACATCTCCAAGTGTTTTAAAGTAAACTTTATTGGAGGTTTTATTTATTAATTCTTTTTCAATTTTTGATAAATAGACAGCATTCAACTTCTCCAACACCACCTTCTCCGCCTCAATAACCCCATCCATAGCCCAGAGCAGTTCGGCAAGTTCGGCTTGTTGGTCTAGGGGCGGTAGTAGAAATTCGTAGTTGGCTAGGTCTTTAAATTTGACTCTAGGAGAAAGTCCGCCAGCAGAATGCTTGATGGCGTAATCAAAGAATTTTTCGTTCTGAACAATAAAAGGCAGTAAGGAAGGCAATAGCTTTTTTTTAGCTCTAAAGACCGTAATATCACCCGAACAAATCCCACTAAAAGCAGCTTGTGCTGCTTTTTTGAGATAGGCTCGCCTTCTCCCAAATAGAACATCACCAACCTCAAACCTTTTGGTAAATGTAGTCGAATCTTCTAGTGTAGCTGACTTTCTCAAATGAATATCTTCTTTGTCTATGTGCTCCAACCCTACGACGTGTACTATGCCATCTGCCACAGGGTTTTTCGTAGATTCTTTAGGTTCTTTCACAACAGCTCCAAACTTCACCTTTGTCCAGTTACTTTTGTCGATTTTCAATGTATTTATACTTTCTATTGTCATTATTTTTCTATAGTTTCAAATAGTTTTTTCATAGCTGTTTTTAGCGTCTTTGAAGAGGATTCCCAATTTTTATAAACCTCTTCAAAAGGCAAAATTTCTGCTTGATTTTCTTTTTCTGGCTGTACATACAAACTAATATTCATATTGCCATCATTAGACAATACGGTTTTGGAATCAACTAAAGCAGCAAAATGTTTCTGACTTTTGAACCGCTGATAGGCTTCGAATATTTTTTTAATATGCTGGTCCGTCAAGAATCCCATTGTTTTTTCTTGTCGTACTTCCTTGACCGCATTGATAAATAATATCTTTCCTTTTTTACTTGCCTCTTTTTTTGTTTTCGTTATCAACAAACAAGCTTCCATCGGAGAATTGTAAAATAGATTGGGTCCTAGACCAATCACACACTCTACCGAATCTTCTAGTATCATATTTTTACGCATCTCGGCTTCTGCATTTCTAAACAAAATGCCATGCGGCCAGAGCGAAATAGAGCGTCCATTTTCTATATTCAGACTCTGCTGTATATGTTGCTCAAACGCATAATCGGCACAGCCCTGCGGCGGTACGCCCCATATATTTCTACCATAAGGATCATTGGCAAAGCTTGCTTGGTCCCAAGCCTTGATCGAATAAGGCGGATTGGCCAGAATGACATTGAACTTTTTGAGGCGATCGTTCTCCAAAAAAGCAGGATTGGCGAGCGTATCGCCTCGCACGATACTAAATTCCTCTATGCCGTGCATAAACATATTCATACGAGCGATAGCCGACGTAATCAAGTTAATTTCTTGTCCGTAGAGTTTGAGTGTGCGGTATTCTTTGCCTTCCTCCTTGAGATGTAAAGCACAGTTGAGCAGCAGCCCGCCCGAACCGCAAGTGGGGTCATAGACCGATTCGCCTGGCTTGGGATCCATAATCATGGTCATCAGCTTGACAACCGTCCTATTCGTATAAAACTCCGCAGCGGTATGCCCGCTATCGTCCGCAAATTCCTTGATGAGGTATTCGTAAGCATTCCCTAGTTTATCGTCCGATATATTGCTCATATTGAGCTGGTGCTTGGAGTAGTGCTCTATCAGATTGAGGAGCGTTTCGTCACTCAGTCGGTTCTTGTTGGTCCAGGAGGCATCGCCAAATATACCGTAGAGGGTAGCTGGATTGGCGGCTTCGATGGCATGCATGGCATCTTGTAGTGCCATTCCTACATGGATAGTGGTTTCTCGCACTTGGTTCCAGTGGGCATTAGGAGGTACCTGAAAGTGAAAGTTTTTTTGTACCAATGCCAAATAATCTTCGTCTCCACCACTGTCCGTTACGGCTTGTTGGTATTCTTCGTCCCAGACATCGCAGATACGCTTAAAAAAAAGCAAAGGAAAGATATATTGTTTGTAATCTCCTGCATCTATGGTACCTCGTAGCTGAGTAGCGGCACCCCACAGGTATTTTTCTAGTTCTTTTTGTGTCATAGGGTATGGTTGGTTTGTTAAAATAACTTCAATAACCTTTATAGAAACTGTTGGAGTATTTTTTTGAATTTTTTTTCTGCGGTCAAACTTTCCTTCCAAGCTGTTTTTAGGTCCGCTAATGCCTCTTCTACGGAAGGTAGGTTATCTTCGATAATTTTCTCTACATAGAGTGGAATATTCAAGTTGTAATCATTTTCTTGAATCTCTGCCATGGTAGCCACCTTTGCATAGTTTTCTACATCTTGGTAGTTGGTGTACCAATCAAAAATTTGTTGTACTTGGTCTTCTTCCAAGTAGTTTTGTGCTCGCCCTACACGGACTTGATCCGCCGCATCAATAAACAGTACTTTTTGTTGTCGTTCTGTTGTTTTTTTCTTTTTGAATACCAGTACACAAGCAGCCAATTGGGTTCCATAAAAAATATTGGCACCTAGCCCGATGACCGCTTCGAGCATATCCATTTCGAGCAATGCTTGACGAATACGTCCTTCGGCATTTTTTCTGAATAATGCTCCGTGCGGTAATACTACCGTCATTCTGCCAGTAGTATTCATGGATTTGATCATGTGCTGAATCCAAGCCATGTCTCCATTCCCTTTGGGGGGAACACCTGCTATGTTTCTACCATAGGGATCATCTGCCCAATTTTCTGCCCCCCATTTTTTGAGCGAAAACGGCGGATTGGCAATGACACAATCGAAGGTTTGGAGACCATCTGCTTCAAAAAAAGCGGGGTTGCGCAAGGTGTCGCCTCTACGTATTTTGAAAGTTTCTATATCGTGCAGAAACATATTCATTCGAGCAATAGAGCTAGAAGTTAGATTCTTTTCTTGTCCATAGAGTTGTAGCGTTCTATAATCTTCTTGATTGTCCTTGAGGTGGTTGACACACTCTAGCAACATTCCTCCTGTACCACAAGCAGGATCATAAATACTTTCGCCTTCGTGCGGGTCCAGTATTAGCCCCAACAAATGTACGACCGAACGAGGCGTATAAAATTCACCCGCTTTTTTGTTGGTCAAATCAGCAAAGTGCTTAATCAAATATTCGTAGGAGTTGCCTAACATATCCGAATCAACCGCCTCATTGGATAAGGTATATTGAGAAAAGTGCTCTACCAAATCTATCAGGAGTCTATCCGAGAGTTTATTTTTGTTGCTCCATTGGGCATCACCAAAAATTCCTGTCAAATATTCTTGATTGGATTGCTCTATTCCTCGCAAGGCTTCTTGTATGGCATCACCCAGATTAGTGGTCGTTTCTCTGATGTCTTGCCAGTGGCAGCCTTCAGGGATTACAAATCGGTGAAAAGAAGGAAGTGATGCCCATTCTTGATCTCCACCCGATTCTGCCAATGCTTCTTTGTATTCTTGATCATAGACGTCAGAGATACGTTTGAAAAAAAGCAAGGGAAAAATATAAATTTTGAAATCAGAAGCATCAACTGGACCTTTGAGAATCCAAGCGGCTTTGGAGAGATATTGCTCCAACTGAGATTGTGTTATTTTTTGGCTAGACATAGTAATTAAAGATAATAACCTTTATTGAAGTAGTAAGTGCATTTCTGCGGAACAAGTGCTTCGGTAATTTTTTTCGTAAGCTAATAATTTTGAATCTCATTAACAAGAAAACTTGCATTTCATTAGAGCGTATTGTCTATGACTCTATTCTACTTCCTCTCCCCACAAAAAAAAGGACAATCATCAACTTATATTAAGTCAATGGTTGTCCTCCTTTTTTATACTATTTCTGCTTCCCCTTCGGGCAATAGCTAGCTATTTATTTTGCTGGCTGTACTACGGCTGCAGTCGGTGCAGCAGGTTTGATCACTGTATTGGTAGCGGTAGGTACTGCGGTAGCTTCGTTGTAGTTTTGCGTTGCTTCTTGAGCATTCTTTTCGCGGTCTGCGTTGTAGAAAATGCCCTGATTGGCTGCTGCTCCATATGCTTGTGGCACAAGGTATTTGCCTTGTTCGTTTGGCTTTTTGTCCGTAATAGCGGAGCGATAATGCGTACCACTCTGTGCCTCAAAATATTGTATAGTAGGGTCATTGCGCTGAGCGTGTACTGTCCACGATACTTTGGTATTGGGTGCACCTGCTACCCCAAACTGATTGTTGGCAACCTCTGTTGCTACATAAGGTGGTTGGCTAGAACCAATAGCCGTTAGCTGGTAGGTTACATTGGTATTGATGGCATCAAAATACGCTGGTAGCTGTACGGTTGCTTGTCCATTGGCGTCAAGCGTCACGACACCTCTGTACATATTGAGGACTTCGTCCGACTCTACCGAGAAGTGGCGGAGCGTTTTTTGGGTAGGATCTAGCGGATAATCAATGATAAACGACTTGATACCAAAAGCTCCTGAATTGGTCAACGAAAGGATACCAAAATTGCTACTAGCGGCATTGGTACTCGTACCTCCAACAATACCATAGTTGCCGCCATCGCCCCAAATCGCTACCCCATACCCATTGGTAGGCGTACGATCCGCACGACCATAAATAGCGGTGGATAGAGCAGAAGCTGCTGCCACTGGGGTAAAATAAGCCTCGATGGCTGCTCCTGATGTAGCCGAAAGGTTTTGTACAAAAATGGTAGGATCTTCACTATAATTGCTCGCATTAATCGCTGCTTTCATTCTGCCTGCGGTAGGTGAAGTACCTGTAGCTAGGTGCGAAATCGAAAGTGCTGTATATTCGCTCGTCGTATTGGCGGGCCCTGCTGCTACTGCTGGACTTCCCATAAATATATCTACAGCATTACCATTATTGCCATTGTGTTGTATTTCTGCGGCATTACCACCGCCAGTGCCTGCCGTATTATTGCCATCATAAGAAATCAGTAGCCCATTGCTACTTCTGTTGGCATTGGCTCCAAGACCAATATATTGTCCGATTCCTGCATCGCCCGAATGAAAAATAGCAATACCAACATCTCCATTCGCTGTATTACTAAGCGAAATTTCTTGTCCTCGTCCTATTCCTGCATAGTTAAGCAAAAATCCAGCACTCGGATTGGCTGCGTTGGTCACTCCTATTCCTATTCCTGAGCCTAATCCACGCTGAAAAAAGTCAGCCGTATTGCTGGTACTTACTGTATTGGCAGCATCTGCGTACAAAGCACGCTCTGTTCCGCGCTGAAAAAAAGCGGCTCCTATACCCGTACTGGCAACATTATTCATATTCAACTCCATTCCTCTAGCAGTGGCTCCATTATGTTGCATAAAAATACCTGCTTGAGTAGCAGCGTTGTTATTCACGTCTATATACAGACCTCCTCCTGTACCCAAATTGAATATGGTTTGTCCATAACTCGTGGTATTGGCAGTCAAGTTGATATCTACCCCCCTAGCAAAAGCTCCATTTCCATTTTGTCGAATGAAAATAGCTGCCGCATTCCCACTACCATTACTTTGATCCATCTCCAGTCCTCGTCCTAGTCCTGCATTATCCGAAAAAATATTGCGTGTGGTACTGGTTGCGAGTTGCTCAACATGTAGTTTTGCGGTAGGTGAATTGGTTCCTATGCCTACATTTTGGGCATATATTAGCCCTAGTGGCAAACTTAAAAAAAGCGTTAGTAATGTTATTTTTTTGTTCATAAGTAGTTGATTAAAATTTTAGAGTAGTTACTCTATGGAATATAATAAACATAACTATTATTAATCCTTAATGCTAATTTAAATGGATTTATTGTAAATAAACGCATGAAAAAACAGTTATGTTGCTTGATAGGTTTGCTTTTATTTGACTACTTATTTGCGTTCGGGAGCAGCTATAAACTAAAAAATAGGAAAACAATGCACGGAGCACTGCCTTCCTATTCCATCAAAAACATAACAAAACTATTACTTTTTCACTATGCTTTTTGTGGCAAAAGATTCAAAATTTGTTTCAATTTTTGTTTATTTTCTAAATAATTTTTTCTGTCATTTTCGAACTGATTAATCTTCTGAATATCTATATTAGCTTGATCAAGTTGCGATTTGAGATCTTTGGTCGCTGCATTTTCAGCCTCTTTGAACGCTTCTATTTTATCCTTTATTACTAGACTAGTAGTATGAAAATATTTTTGTTTGCTATCAATGATATCGGATATATTATTGAATTTAGATTTTAAGCTATGCTGCTTCAAGAAATTTTTCGACTCTTGAAAAATTTTGATTTGTTCTTGAATTTCTTTCAATTTTGTTGAATTACCATCAAGTAAGTCACCTAAACTGGTTAGATCCGTTACATCATTTTTTTTCGCTGGCATAACTAGTGCCGTTACCTTATCCAAATTTGCATTATATTCCTTGAATCGATTGGTGTAATAGCTAATGTAAGTTTCTGTGCCGTCTATATACTTACCAATAATATCCTGTGCTTGATCCCCACTAATATTGTCCAAATCTATATTCATTGTCTTACAATAATGATCTGCAATTTTATCTGGACGTATTTCTACGTTGTTTTCATCTAGTACATTATGATTATCAATAGCACCATAGATCAAAAAGGCCTTTGCATAAGTGATTTGATTAGTCAATACCTTATCTATGGCATCTAAATTACCTGCTCTAGCATCTTTGATTATTTTTTTGGTATCATGATAATTCACAAAATCCATCGCACTAATTATCCCATCCTTGCTAAACTTAACCAATCCACCTACAGCACCTATTATTTTACCACTTAGATTTATAGCTGCTCCAATTGGAGCTACAGGAGTGAGCGTAACAACAGCACCTGCTACCGATAAGCCTGCGGCACCTGTTTTGATACTTTGTGCTACTACATCAACGGCACCACTAACAGCATCCTGTTTCGCTTGATTCTTGACCCCTTGTGTTGCTGACAAAAAGTTACTAGCTTCTGATTTAGCGGCATCACGTAACAACTTAGATTTTTGGAATATTTGCACTTTTGCATGGCATTCTTTTATAATCACAACCAAGTCTTTGGTAGTCGTTATTAATGTAAAATTAGCGCTAATCAATCCAGCTACGGGGATAAATATGCTTACAATATCAGCAACTCCAGCTCCTATTTCGCATAATCCCATTGATACATCTACAACCAATTCTTTGCCTTTTTTAGGAGATATTTTCTCTCCTTTAGAAAGTGTACTAGCGAGTAGTTTTACTGACTCTAATGATGCTTTCACAATTTTGCCCGCATCCGTCTGATCTGCGCCAAAAGTAGACAATCCGCTTGACACATCTCCTACCACCTTTCCAATTGCTTTATTTACGAAAAGAGCAACCTGTTTCTTATTCTGGCTCGGATTTTCCACCAGATTAACGAGTTCGTTTAATAATACACCAGTCTCAATAGCTGCACCCCCAGCAAACGCAATTTTCCCTATATTCTCAAATAGTTCTTTTTGATTGCTGTCTGCCTTACTTTGAATGGCTTCAAATTTTGCTTCTTGGTCGGGTGTTAAATTTAATCCTTTCCCTTCCTTCGATTTTAAAAAATCTTCTATTGTTTTATCACTTGATCCTTTAAATGCATCAAACCCTTGGCTGAAATCATTGTATTTAGAGAGTGTTGAAGTGTCCATCTCCAAGACTTCCTTTAGATTAGCTAGTTTGTCACTAGCTTCTGCCAATCCTACCGCATCTGTGATAGCAGTCCAGCTATCAGGCAGTTGACTCAACAAGTCCTGTTCTACTTTTAGAAGTTGTGCTTCTTCAGGTGTTGTTGCCATTTTTTGATCAATAGCATCAAACACACGTTTTTCTTGAACAAAAGAAGCAGGCAAAAAGGTATTCGGTATTAATTCTACTATTTTTTTACTGTCGTTGCTGTATCCTAATTTCAATAATCGTAGCGCTCTATTACTGGCTAGTTTGGCTAGATTTCTAGCATCCTCAATTTCCTTCTTATCTACTATATTATTGATGTTGCTATCATCATTGTATAGGCTTTCTCCCTGAAATTTATAGAGTCCTTGGGCAGTTTTTTCTATATCTAATATAGCTACATCGTTGATACATTTTCTTTCTATCTCATTACTATCTTGATAGAATTGATCGATACTGGCGTCTTCCCCGTCCTCTAATTTTTTTATTGTAGTGCTTACTAATTCGGCGAAACTACTCTTTTCAAGATTCGCCTCTAGTTTATTATCTTTTTCATTATGTATCGCAATTACTGTCTTTTTATAATTTTCAATTTCCTCTATAGTTGCGTTTGTTTTTTGCTTAGTAATTTCGCTCTTACAATCCTTCAAAAATGCTTCTATTTCAACTTCATGTGCGTCCAAATCCGTTGTTATCTTTGCTTTTTTGAGCAACTCAATAACTTCACTACGAGAGGTAACTACATCACCTTCATTGAACCAAACAACCGCTTTCGTATACAAATCAGCTATGGTATTTCCTCGGATAGCAGCTAACGACAAAATTGCTGTCTTGATAGCAATTTGTTCTAGATCTTCTGCTCCATTCAATCCACTATGTTTGCTCTTAATTGCTTCATATAATTTTTGTTCTATATCTAGCTTTCCTTGGAGTTCCTCTCTTATATCTATACCACTAGGTACAGCTGAATAGACCATTTTTTTGTAGCTTGCTAGCTTATTTTTCAACAGTAGTAATTCTTGTTTCTGCTGCAGCATTTGCTGAGTGTATTCTTCTGTCTTATCCCCAAATATCAAGAAAACTTTACTGTCCCACTCTTCAATTTTTTGCTCTAACTCAATTATTTTTTTCGCTGTGTCTTCTTTTTTGTTAGGATCAGCTACTTCAGCCTCTATAACAATTACTTTGGCTATTACATCATCAAAAAGAGCTGTTTTTTCAGCTACAAATGTATCCACTTTATCTACAGCAAAGGCCTTCTTAAAGTCAGCACTATCTGTCAAATCCAATACCAACGCTTCTTTGGTTGCTTTGGTATTTGTTTTCATAGCTTTGGTTATATCTCCACGTTCTTTACTCATTTTGACAAGTGCATTTTTCAACTCGTCATCGCTTACACTTATCATTTGGAATAGAAAAGAACTATCCTTGATTACTTTTAGGTCTGCAGTAACATCCAATGTGGGATTAGTTGCCAATTTATCTAGCAACTCATAGAGTTTTTTCTTTTCCCTCTTTTCAGCCATCTGGATCCACTCAATAGCACTATCTGGCTGCTGCTGCTGTACATAGTACGTATCATGCTGTACTTGTAGATAAGCCTCTTTGTTTTCAATAGATTTATTGAGAGCCTCTTGCAGACCAAGTATTGCTTTTTTTGCAGTTTCTTTATCTTTATTTTTATCTATTTTTTGATACTCCTTAAGTGCATTCTCAAATTGAGCCGTAGCCTCTTGATTACTATGCTTAATCTCTGCTAATGGTAACAGTGTTAATAAGTTCGTATTCCATTTGTTTATTTGGGCGGTTCTATCTATTAGAGCTTCATTTTCCGTAAAGAGTAATGCTCTAACAAGCCAACTGCTTATCGTATCGATGAGTGCCTGTATATCCTTGGTATGAAATTCATACTCTTGTTCTGTTTTACTACCTGCATCTTCTTTCCAAATTTTCTTATATTTTTGTTCTATAGCAGTATAATCTTTATCTTTCTTTGTTACATATCCTTCTTTTCCGCTTACACTTTCAGCCGTCAACTTTAAGCGAAGCATTAGATTATCAATATCAATTCTAATATGCTGAATATTTTGGCTTCTTTTTTTCTGGTCATACCTATCTGTATGAACATGAGCCGTATGCCACTGTTCACAATTTTTTTTGAGCTCTTCAGTCGTTTTTATTAGTGTCGCTTTATAGCTCTCTTTTTCTTTTTCTGATAAATTTTCATATTGCTGGATTTGGTCTTGCAGTTGACTTTGCAACTTCAGTACCTTAGGGTAGTTGTCTTCTTTAGACTGCTCTTCTGCAATTTGATTTATTTTATTGTAAAGCTCTTTCGTAAAAGCCACTGTAACTTTTTTCATATTGCCATCTTGCAATACCTTATTGCCATTGCCATCATCAACCATATCTTGATTGACTTTCTTGATCATATCCCAAAGGAGCAGCCTTTTGCCATCTATATCACTATCTGGCAATTTATTGTACTCCTTCACTATCTGCATTACTTTAGCAAAAGTCCCCCTTTCTATAAATTTACTAGGTAGTGTGGGTAGTTGCGTAAGCTTCTTCATCTCCTCAAAGCGCTCTTTAGTATACCCTGTAGCAGCAATACAGACTTCATCCTCTAAAGCAGAATTGTTATATTTGGTATGAATAGTTGACAAAACGTTTTTAATTTTCTCTAAAAGTTGGGATTCTTTTGAAGAAATATCTTTACTATAGTTTATTTCCCAGCTTGTCACATCTTCTTGCAATAAGAAGACTTCTTCCAAGTAACCTTTTCTTGCCTCATATTCTTCCCCCTTAATACTGAGTACTTTCCTTTTATCTACTCTAGATTGTAGCTCCTTAGTCGTTTTGTAGATAAACAATAGCTCTTCTCTTCCTTGCAGTTTATCTAGTCGACCGTTTTGTACGTTTATATACTTTTCAATTTTTTCAATCGCTGCTCGTTGCTTTTCATCAGGATTCAATTTCCAAGTCTTGATCGCTGCTTGTAGAGTATCCAATCTATTCTGCTTTTCAAAGCTTTCTATTTTGGAATTTTCTACTGCTTCTTTAAAGTTATTAAGAGCCTCTTTTATATAAGCAATATCTGTTTTACTTTCTATATCAATGTCTAACTTTTCAGTAGCGTTATCTTTACTGTGGTATTCCTTATTTAGTTCTTCTTGTTTCGCTTCTACTTCTTGTTCTACTGCTGTTTTAGCTACTGGAATAGTCTCTTCTAGTTCTCCAAAATAGATTCCGTCCAATTGTGACTTGACGGCAGAAAGCTTTTGTATATCTTTAAGATGTTTCTCTGTCTTTGCCTTACCACGTTCTATCACCAATTTGAGTTTATTTTCTTGCTTTGTATTACAATAGTAAGCATGCCCTTCACAAAAATCCGCTCTTTTTTTATACTCTTTGTTTATCTTTTGTTTCCATTGTACATTGAGTGTACCAAAAAATATCATTGGAGCTGTTTCGTCTATAAATTTAAACTCAGACAACAACACAAACTTAGTCTCATTAAGTTTTAATTTTTCCTTGAGCAAATAAGGCTTCAAAACCTTCAAATAATCACTTTTAGTCATACCTTCCAAGACTTCGGGGGATTTAAAGAACTTCTTCATGTTCTTACTAGCTTTAATCTTGTTATCATCCATAATATACGTATTGAATTTAGTGAAAAATTAAATAATAGAATTTTCATTAAGTCGGTTTACTACCTACTTAACATATAGCTATGCTCTCTGCTAATTTATATTTATTGCTAAGCTTATTACATTTTTTTATTTGGTGATTTTAATCTGCATAGGTTATTATACAGTCAGCAACCCCATGATATTACTATAGATATATGGTACTTGTATCAAGTAAATTACAAAAATTTAACACACCGACTCTCAATGGTTTTACTTCTAGAGCGAATCTAATCCGCACTTGCATTTCCAACAATCTAGACTAAGTAATTGATACCAAAGCAACTAAGTCAGTTTGAACCATTCATCGCTATGATAACGCACCTTATCACCTTTCATACCTCTTAGTAAATATATCTTTTTTTATGTATTTTTTTAGATAAAACAGTAGTTCAAGCATAATATATTTCTTATCCTTGAACTAAGAATACAGACCTACGATAGAGGTTATGTCGATACATCTACAACTTCTACCAAGATAAACACCATCGTAAATTCACAGCCATTTTTTTTATATTCATAGCATGAATACTATTGTTTTTTCTTATTTTATTGCTCTAAAAAAACAAACATGAAAAACCTCATCCTATTCGACATAGACAATACGCTTGTCTATTCTGGTACTAAAGACAGTCAAGCCTTTGCCGATGTCTATCAAGAAATATTTAAGCAGCAGTTTCCGAGTATCGACTGGACCGATTTTGACCATGTGACCGATGAGGTAATTTTTGAGCATGCTTACGAGCGCCATTTTCACCGCAAACCAACAGCAGCAGAAAAAGAAGATTTTCGTAATCAATATGTAGCTCGACTCAAGCAATTGCGCCAAGAAAACCCTGAAGATTTCAAAGCGGTACTCGGTGCGGTGGAGATGCTAAAGCAACTCAGCCAGTTGCCCAACTATCATATCGGAATCGCTACGGGCGGTTGGCGTACGCCTGCCCTCGTCAAACTACAACACCTTGGTATTGATCCCGAAGTATTGTATTGCGGCTATGCCGACAATAACTATACACGAGAAGCGATTGTAGCGGAGGCTATCCACTTGGCAGAAGAAGAGATTGGCAAGGTCGATCATGTCGTTTATTTTGGCGATGCCAGTTGGGACGTGGAGACGACTCGCAACATGAATATTCCGTTTATCGGCATTCGCCTCGAAGGCGATATACAAACCCTACAACAATTGGGGGCTAGAGATGTCCTGACCGACTTTGAAGATATAGAAAGTTTTCAGCACTTGATACGCTTGATAGAGCGAGCTATTACGCCTCGTGATTTGGGGTAAGTAGGGTTGATAACTTGAAAAAAAAAGCATTATTTGAACTCCAACAAGAGTCAAATAATGCTTTTTTATTGTAATAAATGTGTTCAAATAGGACATTACAGTACTATACTATACCGCTGCCAATTTCATATCCAAGCTCACTTCTTCCGACAATTCGATAGTCGTTCCGCCTTGTACTTTATCGACTACGTCTAGGCTGTTCGCCAATACTTCATTGCAAATATAATCCTTGAAGTGTTTTAAAGCATCTTGTATCGCTGCATGGTTTTCGAGCGTCAGCGCAATTCTGTCCGTCACTGCCAAATCTTCTTCTTTACGCAAGTTTTGGATTCTGTTGACGAGCTCTCTTGCCATACCTTCGGCTTCGAGTGCAGGAGTCAAGTTGACATCTAACGCCACTGTTATTTCGGCATCGCTCGCTACCATCCAACCTTCGATGTCTTCAGTTTTGATTTGAATATCTTCTGTTGTCAATTCAAACGGACTTCCGTCCAAATCAAGTGTATAGCTGCCTTGTTTTTCGAGTGTCGCAATGTCTTCATTGGTAAATGCTTCGATTGCTGCTTTTCCTGCTTTCATCTGCTTGCCTAAGCGTTTGCCCAAGGTCTTGAAGTTAGGAATTGCTTTCTTTTTGATAATACCAGAAGCATCGCTGACATACTCAAACTCTTTGACATTGACTTCCGACAAAATCAAATCTTCTACCGCTTGTACTTGCTCTTGGAATGCGGTATCCAAGACAGGCAACAAGATTTTTTGTAGTGGCTGACGCACCCGCAAATTTTCTTTTTTGCGAAGCGACAATACCAAAGAGGATATGCGTTGAGCGTAGCTCATTCTCTCTTCGAGTTGTTTGTCAATTGCCAAAGTATTGGCTTCTGGAAAATCTGCCAAATGCACCGACTCATGTGATTCGCTTCCTGTAGCGTTATTCAGATTCTGATACATAAAGTCCGAGAAAAATGGAGCGATTGGCGCCATCAATTTTGTCAACGTCAATAGACAGTGATACAAGGTTTGGTAAGCTGCCAATTTATCGTTGTTCTTCTCTCCTTTCCAGAAACGTCTGCGACACAAACGCACGTACCAGTTGCTCAAATGACTGTCCACAAATTCAAAAATTTTGCGTCCAGCATTCGTTGGCTCGTAGCTCGAAAGGTCTTCGTTTACTTCAGCGACCAAAGAGTTGAGCAGCGACAAAATCCATTGATCAATCTCTGCACGAGTTTCCAAAGGTACTTCTTTGCCATGATGGTAATCATCTAGGTTCAAGCCATCAAAACCATCTACATTGGCGTAAGTCGCAAAGAAATTATAGGTGTTATATAAGGTACCAAATAACTTACGTCTAGTTTCGTCCAGTCCTGCCTCATCAAATTTGAGGTTGTCCCAAGGCTGTGCATTTGTCAACATATACCAGCGCGTGGCATCTGCTCCGTACTTATTGAGCGTCTCAAATGGCTCTACTGCATTGCCTTTTGATTTAGACATTTTGAGTCCATCTTTTGCTAGCACCAAGCCATTGGACACTACGTTTTTATAAGCAACCGAGTCAAAACACATCGTAGCGATAGCATGCAGCGTATAGAACCAACCACGGGTCTGATCCACGCCTTCGGCTATAAAATCAGCTGGATAAGCTACTTCTCCGTCTTTACCCGCTAGGGCATTATCAATCATTTCTTTATTCTCGAATGGATAATGCCACTGTGCATACGGCATAGAACCCGAGTCAAACCAAACATCAATTAAGTCCGTTTCACGGGTCAATTTTTCGCCATTGTCCGACACCAAAACCACTTCGTCAATATATGGACGGTGTAGGTCTTTAGGCATCGTTTGGGTCAAGCCCAATGCTGCGTTGGCTTTGTCTATTTCCGTTTGGAGTGTCGCCATCGAGTCGATACACTTCTCTACAGTACCTTCTTCATTGCGCCATATCGGCAATGGAATCCCCCAATAACGAGAGCGAGACAAGTTCCAATCTTGGATATTTTCTAGCCATTTGCCAAAACGTCCTTCGCCCGTTGATTTTGGTTTCCAATTGATTGTTTTGTTCAGCTCTACCATGCGATCTTTGACGGCAGTCGTCTTCACAAACCAAGAATCTAGTGGATAATACAAAACAGGTTTGTCCGTTCTCCAACAGTGCGGATAACTGTGCACATATTTTTCTACTTTAAATGCTTTGTTGTCCGTTTTGAGCTGAATCGCCAATTGTACATCTGCCGACTTATCAGGTGCTTCTCCGTCTTTGTAATATTCGTTCTTGACGTACATTCCTGCCAAGTCTCCCATTTCTGGACGGAATTTTCCTTGCAAGTCAACCAACGGAACCAACTTATCTTCGTCGTCTAGCACCAACATACCTGGTACGCCTGCTTCCTTGGCTACCTTGGCATCATCGCCACCAAAGGTAGGGGCAATGTGTACGATACCCGTACCATCTTCTGTTGTTACGAAGTTGCCTTCAATCACACGGAAAGCATCTGCTGGATTTTCGGCAGGTAGTGCATATGGTAGTAGTTGTTCGTATTGGATTCCGACTAAGTCTTTTCCTACGAAACTTTGAGTTACTTCGTACGGTATTTTTTTGTCACCAAAGGTGAAATTTTCTAGTGTCAACTCCTCATTCGCAGCGGCATATTTACCACTAAATTGCTTTTTGAGCAATGCTTTAGCCAATACTACTTTGATTGGCTCGCCTGTATATTGGTTGAATGTATTGACCAATACATAGTCTATTTTTGGTCCTACGCAGAGTGCCGTATTCGACGGCAATGTCCAAGGCGTAGTTGTCCAAGCGATAAAGTAAGTATCTGCTGGCAACACGTCATTGGGCTTCGCTTTGAACTGAGCGACTACCGTCGTATCCGTCACATCTTTGTAACACCCTGGTTGGTTCAGCTCGTGCGTACTCAAGCCTGTACCTGCCGCTGGCGAATAGGGCTGTATCGTATAACCTTTGTACATCAAATCCTTGGTGTACAAGCGATTCAATAGCCACCAAACCGACTCGATGTAGCTATTTTCGTAGGTCACATAAGGATTGTCCATGTCCACCCAATAGCCCATTTTGGTCGTCAGGTTGTCCCACATATCCTTGTACATCATCACGGTTTCCTTACATTCTTTGTTGTATTCATCAACCGATATTTTTTTGCCAATATCTTCTTTGGTAATGCCCAATTTTTTTTCTACTGCCAACTCAATCGGCAAGCCGTGGGTATCCCACCCCGCTTTACGCTTAACGAGTTTGCCTTTCATAGTCTGGAAGCGGCAAAAAGCATCTTTGACCGAACGAGCCAATACGTGGTGAATCCCTGGTTTGCCATTGGCAGACGGAGGTCCTTCAAAAAACACAAAGCTAGGTGCTCCTGCACGCTGCTGCATACTTTTATTAAAAATGTCGTTCTCCTTCCAGTACTCCAACATTTGTTGGTCGATAGCTGGCAAATCGAGTTGTTTAAATACTTTATATTCGCTCACGTGTTGCTGTTTTTGTTTACTTTTCTTGAATACTTGGGTACAAAAATAAAAAAGCCTTGACAATTTTCAAGTTGTCAAGGCTTTTCGTTTGATATTATGTGCTATAACATAGCTAAAACGCCTAACAACTGCTGTTGTTAAGTATAATAATGGTGTTGTTATAGTAGTTTTTGTTTTGCATGTAGGCTAATGTAGGGTATTGTAAGGAGAAAAGCAAGCGTAGCGGGTTTATTTTTGGGTTTTCGGGTTTACCACATCAGCTAGACTGTTTTCTTTTGCAGAAAAAAACGATTCCTCCAAACAGTATTAGCAAATAAAACGAACCGACTAGGCGCCAATATTTTATTATTGTTGGAGGGGAATTTAAATCTACCCTATCACTCATTTCTAGTAAACTTTTGGAAGTAACAAAATCATACGCTCTTACATAATGATTTGTCATCGTCTCTTTTATTTCTATTAATTCCCTTCCTTTTTCAGACAAAACATCTACAATAACTCTATTATCTGTCCAATAAATACCGTTTATGTTTGTGACAAATATCTTGTCTTTACCAGACGTAAGCCGTCCTTCGGTAGGAAATAGATCATCTGAATGTATTATAAAATACTTTTCTTTATCTAGTAGATGATAGGCAGCATCTTGATAATGAACGGTCCAATCAAATGGCAGATAACTCCTTATGGAAGGGGTTATCTGCTTATCATATAGTGCCGCTCTATCATTCAAAAGAACAAATCCACTTAATAATACAATAATTAATACTATTTTTTTCAATGTTTTTTAGTTTTCGATTGGTAAGTTTTCAATAAAAAAAGATAAGTTCTTATTCAAACTTACCCTTTTTTTCAGTGATTTTTATCTAGATTGATTATTCTGCACTCCATATTAGTTTTTTCATTGCTCTAAAATCAATAAGTCTTCCCTTCCTCCCTCTATAAAACGCATATTATTGGAATAAGAACTTCTATTGGTATCAAGTTCAAATAAAAATCGCTTAGAGGGTGTCATATAAAAGTCCCTATCGTATGACTTAAACCTTAAGGGACCAATTTTTTTTATACGACTAGGTTCTTCTCTTTTATAGCTTATTTTCAAGCTATCCCATACCGCATTAATAGCAATAGATACGCTTTCATTATTTTTCCACTCAAACATTTGTGAGGTGAAATCTAATGTCTTTTTTTCATCAAGAGACATCGAAATCGCTTCCATTTTTTCTTTATTCATATCCAATGGCAACAAATAGTCCAATCCTGTATGATGACTATAGAAAGGGAATACGGCACTCGTATGACTTTGGGAATGATAGGTCATGTTCCAAGTGGAGTCTTTTTTATTTAATCTAAATCCGAAGTAGCTATTTATACCATTTAATTCATGTGCACCTATTTCATAGTAATACGCTTCATCTTCTGCTGTCCAATATATTTTATTTTGCACAATACTATCTCTATTAATACCATCAACTTTTTTCAATAAAAATTCGCTCTTGTATAAATAGTTGTCCTTATCCAAAACTCGAATGAGCATACTTGAGTCGTTCTCATATTCAACTTTTAAACCATTCCCTAATATTTTTTCATTTTTTGTATCGAAAAAATTATTTTTCTGGAGCCTATTAAATTCTTCTCTTAATACATAGATTTTTTGAGTAATTTGAAAAGTATTGTTTTGTTTATCCTCCATCATAATAGGATAAAAATTTAGATTGGGTATTACTATATCACTAAATACCACTATTGGAAATACTGTTTTTAGCTGCACAGAATCTACTTTTACTATGGAATCCAATAACCATATCGACTCATTAGCCACCTCGATATACGGGTTTTCATCTTTAGAGAAATCACAAGCGGCACATAAAATAATACAGCTCGTGATTAATATACTTTTTTTAAATTTATCCTTGTATGTAACTTTCATTTCTCTCTATTGGACTCCTAAATAATTTCCCTTCTTTTTTCTATTATTTATCCACAATCAATTCTATAGTGTAAGTATTTACATCTGTAGGTAAATTATCTTTTCCTGTATCAATTTTTTCATTAATTCCAACCTCAAAATTGTTAAGAAACTTAGATTCAATAAATAAATGCAAGAGATCATATATAGAATCTAAGACTTACCATAAAATCCGACACCGAGGTAACAACTTTTGTAACTTTTTAAGTTCAGCTTTATCTATATTGTTTCCCTTTATGTTCAATTCTTCTAGATTTTTTAGGTTTTGAATAGACGAGGGCAAAGATTCCAACTCATTGGAAGATAAATCTAAATGTGTAAGCCCATCTAACCCACCTATAGATTTAGGTAAGGTTTTGATTTTATTATTCCCTAACAAAACCTTTCTTATTTTGGTGGCACTAGCCAAAACATTAGGAAATTCTTCTATTTGATTATTTCTTAAATTTAAAATTCTCAAATTCTTTAGCTTTTCAATACTTGTAGGTAATCCTTGTAGTTGATTATCTTGTAAATACAAATGTGTAAGACTCGCCAAATCTCCTATAAAATCAGGGATTTCTTTTACCTTATTATTAGCTATGTTTATTTTAGTTATTTTTTTCAATCCTCTTATTGAAGAAGGGATTTCTGTTATTTTATTCCCTGCTAAATTAAGAATGACTAATTCAGTTAATTTTTCAAATGAAAAATCAATACCCTCTATTTCATTATCTGCCAAATGTAACACGACTATTTTGGTCAAATTAGCCATAGATTGAGGTAGCTCTTTTATTTGATTTCCTATCAAATTCAAAGACATCATCTTTTTCATATCCCCTATATTTTCAGGAATACTTTCTATTTCATTATGAGCTAGGTTCAAATTAATCACCTTATTCAATCTTCCTATATTTTGGGGGATATTTTTTATCTTATTATAAGATAGCGACAGTATCACTAACTTTTTTAAGTCCCCAATAGACGAAGGAATTTTTGTAATAAGATTACTATCAGCTCTTAGCTCTTTCAATCCTTTCATCTCGCCTATTTGTTCAGGCAGTTCCTCCAATTGATTAATTACGACTGACAATCGGTTTAATTTTTTTAATTCTAAAATAGAAGAAGGAACTTCCTTCAAATTATTCCTTCCTATTTCTAATAGTCTAAGTTTTTTAAATTTTCCTATTTCTATTGGAATCTCCCCCAGATCATTTTCACTTAAAAGTAAAACTCTTAGCTTTTTAAAATCAAAAAAGGAGACAGGAATATTCGGAATAGTATCCTTGGTCATCGTAAACCACACAAGATGAGGCAAACTATCTGGATGAATAATAGCAGGTATTTTTTTAAATCCTTCTTCTCTAAAAGAAACTAGTTGTGGTGGTAGTTTACTTTCTCTAATATCTTCTACAGAATGATATTTTCGTGACCATACACAAGAGGTACATAAACCTACTGCTAAAATAAGGAGCAATACATTTTTCATTTTTATTAATTTCATGGGTTATCTATGGGTTTTATGACTTGGATTCAATAAATAAATGCAAGAGATCATATATAGAAGATCTAAAACTTACCATAAAATCTGACACCGAGGTAACAACTTTTGTAATTTTTCGATTTCAGCTTCATCTATATTATTTCCCTTTAGGTTCAATTCTTTTAGATTTGTTAGGTTTTGAATAGACGAGGGCAAGGATTCCAACTCATTGGAAGATAAATCCAAATGTGTAAGCCCATCTAACCCACCTATAGATTTAGGTAAGGTTTTGATCTTATTATTCCCTAACAAAATCCTTCTTATTTTTGTGGCACTAGCCAAGAAATTAGGAAATTCTTCTATTTGATTATTTCCTAAATTGATTATTCTCAAATTCTTTAGCTTTTCAATACTTGTAGGTAATCCTTGTAGTTGATTATCTTGTAAATACAAATGTGTAAGACTCGCCAAATCTCCTATAAAATCAGGAATTTCTTCTACTTTATTATTAGCTATGTTTATTTTAGTTATTTTTTTCAATCCTCTTATTGAAGAAGGGATTTCTTTTATCTTATTATCCCCTAGATTAAGAAAAACTAATTCAGTTAATTTTTCAAATGAAAAATCAATATCCTCTATTTCATTATCTGCCAAATGCAACACGACTATTTTGGTCAAATTAGCCATAGATTGAGGTAACTCTTTTATTTGATTTCCCATCAAATTCAAAGACATCATCTTTTTCATATTCCCTATATTTTCAGGAATACTTTCTATTTCATTATAAGCTAGATTCAAATCAAGTAATTTATTCAGTTCTATTATTTCTTCGGGTACTTCTTTTATCTTATTATAACTCAAATCTATACTAACCAATTTATTTGCCCCTATTATGTTTTGAGGGATTTCTTTTATTTGATTATGCATCAAAGAAAAGCCTGTCATTTTTTTTAATTCACCAATAGATTCAGGAATTGTTTCAATAAAATTACTGTCTGCACTTAGAATTTTTATTTTTTTCAAATTCCCTATTTCCTCAGGCAACCTTAATAATTTATTATTAGATAATGTCAATACTTTTAATTCACCTAATTCTAAGATAGAGGAAGGTAAAGAAGTTAAATTATTTTTTAATATCTCTAATAGATTTAGCCTTTTTAAATTCCGTAGTTGTACAGGTATTTCATCTAAGCCATTTTCTTGTAGAATCAAAACTTTCAACTTCTTAAAATCACAAAAAGAAACAGGTATATTGGGAATAGTATCTTTTATCATCATAAACAGCATAAGTTGAGGCAAACTATCTGGATGAATAATAGAAGGTATTTTTTGTAATCCTTTTTCTTTAAAAAAAACAGTTTTTACCTTGCTGCTATTTGCCTTTATATTTAAAACCTTTGTATATACCCTTGTTTGACAAGAGGCACATAAACTTACTGCTAAAATAAGGAGCAATACATTTTTCATTTTTATTAATTTCATGGGTTATCTATGGGTTTTACGATGAAAAACAAAAGCAACTCTAATCAGATTAGAATTACTTTTGTTTGAAAATTCTCCTAAAAGAATATCTAATGCTCTATTTAATTTGCTGAGCAACTTTTGCTTCAAAAGCACTTGCAGACTCACTTAAATTAGGTTCATACTTATGTATTTTTTTAAATTCTATGTTTTTTAAAGTATCCTTGTATTTAACTTTCATTTCTATACCAACTTCATTAGAAGTTAATTCCATAGTAATTTCTATTTTCGCTGTAGTACTTTTCACAGTTTCCTTTTCAATATTGTCAGAAATACTATCTTCCGTTTCATCTAAAATTTCAGTAAAATCACTTACCGTTAATTCATTGTCATCTTGACCACTCTTTGTTGAATTATGAATTTCCTCCACTCCTTTAGCAAGTTTAGTTCCTAAAGCGATAAACATTTCTACAAATTTAGGCTTATTGTATTCAAATTTAGCTCTTGTTAAGGCTAATTGATAAAATAATCTACTAGTAAATTCTCCATTCTTCAAAATTGATTTATCTATAGTTACTTTAGCCTCAGAAGATAATGAAGCCTCTTCATCATTTGTTATTTTAGCAGGAACAATTGTTTTAGCCTTATCAAAAATAAAACCTTCTGAACCATCTTCTGATACTTTCTTAAATACAATAGGCAAAGTTATTAGATATTCTCTTTTCTCTTTTTTATCTTCTTTCTTAAATATTTTTTCTATTTTTTTAGCCAATTTTTTGTCAACAGAGGTTTTCCATTCTTTTGCAAAATTTCTCACATCACTGATACCATCTATTACTTCTGTAAACTCTTGCCCTACCTCTTTTTCGATTTCTGAAATTAGGTCTTCCTTTTTATCAAAATGGAGTTTACCTTTATAATGTAGTACTCTTAAATCAAAATCAATGGTTTTGGATTCACCCAAATCAATTCGACTACTTGTTTTTTTCTCATCTAAAGTAGCTTTAAAATCATTCCATTTCTTATCTACAGAGAAATTTCCCTTCCCTTCAAAATGCAAAAATAAGTTTTTAATACTCTCTAATCCTTCTTCTACCTTTTCTACTTCTTTTTCTACTTCTTTTTGAGTGTTTTCTGTATAATCTTTATCTTTTTCTAAGATTGACTTGATAACTGAAATCGAGTTTCTTACAAAAAAGTCATCTAGCTTGGATACAGAAATATAAAGTATGTCTATTTCTTTTTTAACTTCTTCTTTTTCTTCTTCTTTCAGAAAAGAAAATTTAATCTCTATTTCGGCAATAGTGCCTTCTACTTTTTCAAAAAAATCATAATTTAAGTCCTCTTGTTTTTTCCCTGCCAATTCTTTCTTTAATACAGCTATTAATTCTATTAACTCTTTGGGCGTTGTTTTTTTTATGCTAAAAAATTCAAATTGTTTCTTTTCTAACATAGCCATTGCCGTAGCATTACCAGCCGCCATTGTTTTCATTTCAGCTATCAATGTAGCTGCTTGTTCCATTTTACTTGCCATTATATTTTTGTTTTAGGGTGTTAATTATTGAGCCATTTCTTGGCGAATACCGTCCAATAAAGAATTAAGTTCATCAAACTTCACTTTCAATGGTTCTGAAAGTTGATCCATTTGCTTACCATACGCTTGCTTGACCTTCTTCCAGATCGTCTCATACTTTTTGACCAAGTCATTTTTGACTACATTGTCTTTAAGAGCTGTTATTTTAGCCGCTTTATTGGCTAAGTTTTTACGTTTAGCAGCGATCTCTTCATATCTATCTACTAGACTTGCAGCCGCACGGAATGCTTCCTCTGCAATCTTGATATGTTTGTCTGTATAAATAACCGTCTCTGATTTAGACAATTTGAGCAGCATCACCACCTCTTTATTCATCAACTTATTCGCCTTATTAAACTCTTTAGCTACCTTCCCTAATGTTTTGTTATCATTATCGGCATCATCAGTAGCTTTGAGTTCCTCTGCATTATTTTGCAACGCTTCATTAGCTGCCAATTCTTCTACAGAAGCATCTTTGTTTTCTGCCTCAATACCAGCCACTACTTCATCTACATATTCACCTTTGATGATGTCTTTGAGTTTGATTCCTAGTTTTTGGATTAATTTTCTACTATTTTTTTTCATTTGAGCAGGCTTACCAAAACCAGTAATTCCGATTTTAATAGCCGTTGATCCATCTTCTTCTTTTTCGAAATGGCAAGTTCCCATCGAAAAATCTTTCAATTTCTTACGGTCTTCATCTGCTTTCAGGCTCTTGAAAAACTTAGTCATGACAGACTGTTTTCCTAATAAAACCAATGCATGTGTTTCTCCACAAGCAAAAGTGAAATCAGAAATCATAACAACAGGTACTTTCTTAGCTCCCTTAGCTTCTGCGGTCTTGATATCTTTTTGGAATAACTTAACATAGTCCTTCCACTTCAAGTCCTTTACTTCATCTGGGTTAATCTTGGATTTAATCATTCTCTATAAAATTGTTTATTAAAAATAAATTCCACCTAACTATCGAAGGTAGAAAAGTTGAACAAGTAAATTTACATATAAAAAACGAAACTTCATAATCATTTTACATTCCTAGTTCCAAATAAGCTATACAATCACTTGCAGCATGTCTAAAAACTAGGTGGACTTACATTTTCCCATAATGGGTTTTTATGTATTTATTTCAATATAAAAGTTGTTTGTTCGGAATAAATAGTTTAGCTTAGTGATTTAATGCTTTTGTGTAATTGGACAGAAAAGAAAACTGCTAAAACTTCTTAAAATGTACAAGTATATAGTGGGGTTACTATTTTTATTCTTACTACAGATGGGGTGTACCAATGCTATATCTGAGAAGACACAGGAGGATATACAAGAAAATATATTTGAGTCTGTACCAACGGGTCTATGGGTTGAGTTATCGAGTACTACTAGCAATAAGCACCTAACACTACAGGTGGCTACTGATAGTACCCCAAATTTTTTGTATCCTTTGTTATGGATAGACAGCACTAGCAAAGTGGATCATTCGATACATCTTTTCTACGACGATTTTTCCAGTTCGTTGGTTACCAAAATTACAAACTCACAGGGCAAAATAAACATAGTCTTAGATAATCTCCCACATGAAGTGCAATACAATCAGCAGAACGAAAATTTACTTTTGATTAATGAACAACGTGATACGATACTCTATAAAAGACTACTTCACCGTACAATAGGTTTGCCTACTGTCTTTCAAGATTGGGATACACTGGTATCTCATTCTTTTTGGAGAATACCTGTAGACTCTCACTACACGAGAACCTATGTTTTTGGAGATAAACCAGAATTGAGGAAAAGGGTGAATGATGACTTGGACGGTCTATTGTTCTATCGCATCCCTTTTCCTATCTATGGTAGCAGTCGATTGCTCAACAATACAATAGGTAGTATCATGCTTGATAGTGCTAGACTTAAGCATAATGGTGAAGCTAAATTTTTGAGGAAGGATGATATTGCAATATTGAACTCAGATGAAATAGGAAGAAATAAAACATTTCTTGTAGAAAAAGTAGCTAGTAATCGTATTGATTTGATAGATGTATTCAATACTTATGAGCAAGTCAGTATGTATAGAGATAGTGTTATGACTAAAGCAGATTCTACAGTACTACTAAAAGAGTGGCTATTTTTATAAAATATAAGATAGGAGCTTTACAAAAGATGAAAACAGAGGTCAAACATGACTACTTAAAGGATATTCATATCTATAAAAAATATGAATCAGACCCCATCTATATGGCTCCCAAGAAGTAGTAAAGGAATAATTTTATAATAGCAGCTACCAAAAGTAGCTGTTATTTTTTTGTATATTCAGTCTGTTATTTTTTAGCTACCAATTACCAAAATAAAATCCCATTTATGAAAGTATCAAAAATGAAAAGTATTTTCTTTGTACTGCTTAGTCTCCCATTTCTACAATCCTGCACTACCGAAGCTCCTCATTCATTGGAGGGTGCTCCTGATGGTCTCTGGGTTCCTAATATTGCTACTCCTTCAACATCTTTTCCGTCCTTACTATACGTCTATCTAAAATCAGATAGTACAAAAAGAGCTACCATAGATATCTTACCTACGACCTTATACAATGATGAGGAACAAAAAATTATACGGAGTAAAGATCAAATTCATTTAGAATTAGGGCATTTTCGTTTTTTCATTAATTACAGTGATGATAAGTTATCTTTAATTCGGCAATATTCAATAGATACTGCTTCTATAGATACGCTTTATTTTGTTCATAGAACAAAAGGTATACCTGAACCTTATCACTGTGACTCGCTCATTTCGACGGTTGCTACTAGTGTTTGGGAGTGTCAGCCAGAAGGGGAAGACAAATATTACTTATTTATAGAAAAAAGTATAGCGAGAATAAAAAGTCTTAGTACTTACAAAGAACAGATGGGGTTTCTGACTACAGGGATTCAGCTTGATTCTATTCATGACGAATATATCGCTAGTATTCACCCTATACATAGATACAAATATGGCCTAAAGATGTATTTTAGGATCATGGACAATGTCATCTTAGTCGATTTCGAGCCGAATGATACATTATCTGTTTTAGATTTTAGAAAGAATGATTATGTTGTTACGCAATTAGATAGGAACAATATGTATCTAGAACCCTCTGGTAGCTTCGGTTATGATTATCCTTCTATCAAAATGACACGGGTATATCCAATCAGTAACCAAGTTGATACAATGCTGCGGTACTATGAAATTAGTGAAAAAATGTTAGAAGAAGCAGGAATGAAATACTGAGTAATAACCTCTAACACATCAAAAATCATTATCATTTTAGTGCTACTGTATCTTTGCATCTGCTAATAAGCCATAGTATTACAGCCAATACACTCAAGCAGAATATTCCAATATAGGAGTATTCTGCTTTTGATTTTTAGGCTATTCCACCCCTCCTAGCATTTCAATCAAAATATTACTTGTTTTTTCGTCAAAAAAAGGGTAGATTAGTGCGTCTTATACTAGGCATTCATTTTTCTACTTTAATCTATTATTACTATGAGTGAGCAATTAAATAAACTAAAAGCCCTACGTGTCAACCTCCGCAAAATGGTGGATACCCTTGATCATTATCAAGAATTATTCGAGGCAGATGGTTATATCAGTCCAGAGGAAAAAACGGCACTGCAAAAAATGAATGCGAGTATCGCTAAAATTAATGCAGAAATAGACCAACGAGAAGATAAGTTATCCTTCGGAAAATCTATTTCCAATGTCGGATCTAAAACCGTAGAAGCAATCGGCGATGCACTCAGCCGCAAAGATGATGCTCCACACACGGAAGCAGAATTGACACAACAAGATATTGATGTGACGCTAGCAGCAGGCGAAACTACTCCTAATACGACCGATACCACAGCAACCGACGATACCACAACCAACACAGATACCGCTAGTAACGATGATACTACATCGGACACAACTGATACAACTAGTACGAATGACGACGACGCTAGTGACAGTAGTGATACCACAACTGACCACGAAGAGATACAAGAACCAACAGGTTCTGTTATCAGTAAGTCGGTAGGAAAAGGGGGCGATAATGTACTAAACGATGTACTAATTGTACAAAAACTATTGAGAGACAATTGGAAGTTTGATATTCCGCAAGATGGCGAATGCGGTGCTACTACTATTCGTGCTATCGGACAGTTTCAGTTCAAGAATGTACAAAATATGGCTGCATCGCAAGATAGCAGAATAGATCCTAATGGCAATAGCTGGAAGCACTTAATTGGCGAAAGAACCCATGGATTTGCACCTACCGCAGATGGTACATTGGCTGGAGCCGAAACAGAAGACGAAAAAAGATTAGCAGCCTTTGCTGAATCTGTTGGAGATATTCAGATAGAGGTAGCTCCAGGACAATTTGTAGGAGTCCGTCCACCTTATCATATGAATAGCACCAAAAGAAGAGTTCCTGTCAATGAGGCTAGAGCCAACAACAAAGGGGGTGCTATTGGTAAAATAATACGCAACTTGGGTATCAACAGCGTAGGAAAAACAACACCTGAAGAAATCAAATTATTCTTAGAGACTTGTATCAAAGCTGGACATGTATCCGATACTTCATCTACTGGAATGAATGACTTTTTAGATGAATATGGTATCACAATGGATTGTTCTGGACTAGTGGTACAGTCGATCAATTATATGCAAGATGGCTCAGATAGTCCTGAAATGAAAGATGCTTGGACCAACAATATAGTTGCTATTGCTACTAAAATAACCACTCCTTCTAATTTGGTAGCAGGTGACGTGATGGTCAAAAATGGACACGTACGATTAATCATTGATGTGGATGTAGAAGGCAACGAACTTCATTTCACTACTGTAGAATCTACGGCTAGCAAAGTCATTGGTTATGGCGGTGGTACTGGTAGTGATGGCGGCGATGGTGTAGGACAACGCCGATTCAGATTCAAAGACAAGTCTGCTATGTCTGGTATAGAATATCACAACGGTCAAGATTGGGTAGCTAGTAGTGACGAAGATAAGTATCAGTACAGAAGAATTGATACAGCTTCACAGGCGAAATTGAACGCTTTGCACAATTAAAATAAGAATAGTTTTCCACTATAAATTGAATGGCAACGACTTGTATATACAAGTCGTTGCCATTCTTATTTACGGTAGCAAGTATTAGGTATTATCCATAATAATTAATATGAACCACTTGATAATTGCCTTTATCATTTTTCATGATGTATATATTGATTCCCATCACCAATTCCTCTTCTCCTTCTATCTCTTCCTCCATATTAAACGCCAAAGCTCCTTCCTTGTAGGTATCATCTGCGGCAGTTAATTCGGTATATATACTACTCAGTATAGCCGCCTTTACCGAAGGGTTATTTTTGAACGTAGTGACGCTCTGTTCTTCGCTATATAGCTGTTGCAATGTTGTTTCGTCTGCTGCTGCTATTGCTTTTTTGTAGGTGTCCCAAAAGCCTTGGGCAGTAGTCAAGTCCATTGCTACTTTTGCTGGCTGCTCTGGAGGCGTATCAGTGGTAGCTGTTGGCGTATCTACATTTTTGTCGGCAACGACAGCAGGTTCGTTATTGCTACAGCTCACAGCAGTTATCATTAGAGAGGCAAAGAGTATCGTTTGTTTTAAAGTTTTCATCCTGTTCAGTTTTTTTAGAAAAATTGTTTAATAAAGCATTTTTTAGCCCGCTTCGAATATTTCGAATATTTCGAAATTTCCTGCTTCATTTTTCCATATAAAAATCGTAGTCGTTGGCTGATCCATCTCTGCCACCCCTTCATAATTCATGGTCATTACAAATTCGTACATAGATTTCCCTGCTTCCATCCTTCTACTTTTTTTTATATTTGTCGGGTCACTATTCGCTATCAATACTTGATAATCTGGCTCTAACAAGGAAGAAGCCCCTACGTTAGGTAATGTCAGTTCTTTAATTTTTTCTTTGTTTTTACTAGCGATGGCTTCTTTTAGTATCACCCAAAAACCTTCTATTGTCGTCAAATCTATAGGTACTTTTTTTTCTAACACCACCACTGTTTCACTAGTGTTGGGAGTATCTATTTTATCCAAAGGCGCAGTATCGTTGTTGCAGCTGATTAAGCTACTCATGCAGAGCAATAGCAAAAAATAATTACGTTTAAGTACTTTCATTTAATATTGATTAATAGAGGTTATTACAACTTCATTCGTAATAACCTCTTATGTTAGAGACAAAATATTTATGGAGCTTTTTTAGCCATTTAATATAAAAATTAGTTTGTTTTTGTTAAAAAAAATGCTAAATTAGTAGCGCCTAATATTTCATAAACAACTAGTAATTAGAGTTTTTCTCTAAAACTACTACCATCTATATCCTATATATTATGAACAAACAATTACAAGGGTTACAAGTATTGCGTACCAAAGTAACTAAACTAAAAGAAACACTTGACTACTACCAAGATTTATTCAAGCAAGATGGTATAATTGATGCTCAAGAGCAGTCTCATCTAGATAAAATGAATGCAACAATCGATCTTATTACCAATACGATTGGTCAGAAAGAAGGTGAAATACAAGGTGCTACTACTGATACCAGTAGCTCTAATATGGGTATGGGCGAGACCGATGCTCCTGCCGCCAACACTGCTAATGCAGAGAATGATACAGCAGAGGATACCACTGCAGCCACTCCACCAGAAACAGTAACGACTGCTCCTACCTCTAGTGCTTCGATTGGAGCTTCTGTAGGTGTTCGTGGTGTCAATAATCCTGATGATGTAACTATCGTACAGACATTGCTAAACGAAAAAGGAAACTCCTTGACTGTAGATGGCAAAATTGGTAACAATACCAATAATGCTATCAAAGCATTTCAGGCAACACTTGGACACAGCAACCCTGATGGACGTATCGACGTGGGTGGCAAAACATGGAAAGCATTGTCCGCTAGTACCTCTACTAGTACACCAACTACTGATAGCAGTACTGATGATACTTCAGACACCAGCAATGATACTAGCACAGATGAAACTTCAACCGAAACTCCAGCTACTCCTAGTGCTGCTATTGGTGCTTCTGTAGGTGTTCGTGGTGTTAATAATCCTGATGATGTAACTATCGTACAGACATTGCTAAACGAAAAAGGAAACTCCTTGACCGTAGATGGCAAAATTGGTAACAATACCAATAACGCTATCAAAGCATTTCAGGCAACACTCGGACACAGCAATCCTGATGGACGTATCGACGCAGGTGGCAAAACATGGAAAGCATTGTCAGGTGGTGGTAGCGCCACGACTAGCACGCCAGCCACAGACGGTGCCTCTGGACCAGATGCATCCACGCCAGCCGATCCTAACGCAGGAAGTGGTGATTTTACACACCCCAACTGGAGCAATGTATCCATCACTTATGGCAGCAAAGCCGTAAAACTTAATGCTAGAGCAGACAAGTTGATTCGTAGTATTTTGGCTGCCTCTGGACAGACTAGTGCTCGCTTGACCAGTACACTCCGCTCTTATCACGACCAAGCTCGTATCACCAAAACACAAACATACCCTAACCGTGGAGCCGCTACAGTTGCTCAATGGTATGGTCAAGATGTACTAGATGCTTGCGAAACAATGAGTGTCGCTGATTTTGCTGTCTGGTGGGAAGCTAGAGACAAAAGAAGAGGTAGAGTATCAAGCCGACACCTTTCTGGTTGGGCGATGGATGTGGTGCCAAACGGCAACCGTTCTACTTTTGCTAGCAAAGTACAGGAATTGGTTCCTGTGTCAGGTTCTGGCGTTCGCAAAATAATCAAGAAAGGACAAATGAATGAGCCTGTTGATCATGTAGAATTCATGTTTGAAGTCTGCTAAATAACATTCCATATTCATAGCAAACAGGGCAATTACTACAATAGTAATTGCCCTGTTTGCATACCTATTCTAAAATATTTCTTAGGATTTGAATGGACTTCTGGGCTGCCAGACTTCTTTGGGATTGATAGAATCAAACACTAAATTAATGAGCTTGCTCGAAATGGTATTGCGGTGCTTGATAAAGCAGACAAAATCCGTTGGTTCTGCTCCGACCGAACTTTTGATTTCTAAAGCCGTACGAGCAAAATCAATCCTATGACATCGGTTATCTATACCCAACTTCACCAAGTCGTACAAAATGTTCAGGTAAACTTGATGCTCTCTATTGTAGGCACCATTGACACCCAAAAAGTGTGCGTCCATTTCGCCATAATTAAAGATAGCCGTATAGAACGCCACCAATTCGCCTTCTATATAATACGCCACCAACTGATAGCGGTCGCCTAGTTGCCGTTTGAGTGCCGTGAAGTATTGTGGGTGCAGCAAAAAAGCATTAAAACCTGCTCCATCTGCTATTTCTTGATACAGTTGATAGATAGCCATTTCGTTGGCTTCTATTTCTTCCAAACTCAATACCTTGCTTTGTATAGCTGCTCCTTTTTTGCTGGCCCTTCTGGCTCGCACCCTATATTTGGAGCTCATATCCTCCAAGTATTGCTCAAAATTCGTCCAATTGGGTCTTATATTCATCTTCATACCAGGCTGCATCAAGAAAGAGTGGTAATTCTTTTGTGTCAATGACTTCTCAAAATCATTGTCCATCTCCTTATTGCTTGATTGCTGCAAGTGGTCTTTGATGAAATGAATGCTTATTTTTTGCTGTTGTTTGTCTAGCAATGCTTGCAATTGCAATAAGATCGCTTCCAGTATTTTAGCTTGTTGCCCTTTGGGCAATGAAGAATCCAGATACATGCCATGCTCGCCTGTCAGCAACATATTGCCCGATATGAGCAATTTGAAATCAGCTTGTTTGATGATCCACTTTTTCACTGCCTTGCCTATTGCTTGATGTGCTTTTTGTGGTGCTGTACTTTCTTCCGTTTTGAGGCTATCTTCTACACTCAATTGAAATATCTGAAAATAAGCTACACCAATAGGCGTTGTATCTTGATACACAATGACGTACCTAAAATCCATTCCACTGGGTGGAAATTGTTCTAATATTTGCAAATAATCTTGTTGCAAAAACAAATTATTGGCTGGAGCTACCGCCGACCAAATCGCACCAATATCAATAATGCTATTCGTAACCTGTATCGTAATACCCTGCTGTTTGGGCAGTCGATAAACATCAATAGGTTTTTGATCAATCAATAATTTCTGCGTAGATAATATAGTAGAATTAAACATTCTGTAGAGTTGATAAACAAATAAGACGGTGCAAAGCGTCCTAGCTCCGCTATTTGGAACGTAAGTTCTGCTATTATAATTTATTCTCAGCGAATATCTGCTTAATAAATTGTTAATATTGTAGTCATACTATCTTTTTGTATCTTCCGATTAAACCTTCCTACTTAATCGAAGTCTTAGGAATAGTACTAC
Source organism: uncultured Saprospiraceae bacterium (assembly GCA_937139495.1). GTDB lineage: Bacteria > Bacteroidota > Bacteroidia > Chitinophagales > Saprospiraceae > Aureispira. The sequence continues at coordinate 211,877 of CAKZQC010000026.1, forward strand.
AAATAAAAACACCTTATTCTAAAATAACAGGCTCTTGGTTAACGCTACACATAATCCAGATACGGACAAAAAAATCTTTGCATTGCTGCAAGATAGCCAAACGTATGAACGTGGTTTTGGACTATTGATACAAACGTATCAAGAACGCTTGTATTGGCAAATCAATACGATACTCAAACAACACGATGATACTGACGAAGTATTGCAGCAGACTTTTATCAAAATATACAAAGGATTAGCCACCTACCGTGGCGATGCACAGTTATATACTTGGATTTACAGAATAGCAACCAATGCTTGTTTCTCGTTCTTGAAAAAGAAAAAAAGACAACAAACATTAGCACTCGACGACACCGAAAATGGCATTGCTCACCAGTTGACTTCTAGTAGTTATTTTGATGGGCAAGAAGCCGAGTTGCTGCTTCATCAAGCCATACAAACATTGCCACAAAAACAAAAAGAAGTATTTCTGATGCGGTATTATGATGAAATGCCTTACCAACAAATATCCGATCAGTTGGGTACTTCCGTAGGCGGTCTGAAAGCATCTTACCATCATGCGGTCAAAAAAATTGAACATTTTGTAAAAGAAAATATGTCGTAACTATTCCTCTTAGAGCGTACCTAGAAATTGCAATCATGAAAGATAAAGAAAATATAAAAAAAGAACTAGAAAGCCTATCCCCTTTCTTGAGTCAACTCAAATCCGATACTTCGGAAAATAAATCTGTACCTAAACACTATTTTGCAAACTTTGAAGATAGATTGCGAAACAGAATGGAACAAGAGTCTGCATTGCAGCCAACTGCCCCTATTCCTACCAAAAAGAATTGGTCCAGTTGGTTGGCAAGATTTTGGCAACCGCAATATGCCATGGCATTCAGTGTGGTACTTCTTTTGCTTGCCTTCTGGCAATGGATGCCACAACAAAACGATGCCACGACGGTTGTCGCTAGTCATCAATCTTTGTTGGCAGATATATCTATCGAAGAAACGACCGATTATATCTTGGAAAACATACAGGATTTTGAAATGACGGACATTGCTACACTACTCGAAGAGGACGAACTATTGACGATACCAACTCCAACTAGTACTTCTACGCTCGACCAAGCATTACAGCAAATAGAAGGCGGCGACCAATTGCTCGACGAGCTAACAGAGGAGGATATTGAAGCACTTGAATTTTTCTAAAAAAAAACAAAAAACAAAACCTATGAAATATCTTATATTAAACACGCTACTGCTCCTCTTAGTATCGACTACCCTAGTAGTAGCACAGCAAGACAAAGACGGACATCGTGAACGCATGGAAGCACTCAAAGTTGCCTTCATCACCGAAGAATTGGCTTTGACCAGCCAAGAAGCTGAAAAGTTTTGGGTGGTCTATAATCAATTTGAAACCATTCGTAAAAAAGAGAAAAAAGCTACTAAACAACATAATCAAGTAGAAGTGACCACACTATCCGAAGCTGAACTACAAGTTTGGTTGGAGCAGCACTTGAAATTGGAGCAACAACGATTAACAACCAAACAAAAGTACGTCCAAGAGTTCAAGAAAATTTTGCCACTTCAGAAAGTAGTCAAACTCCTTTCGTTGGAACATAAATTCAAAAAAGAATTGCTACAAAAAGTACGAGCAGAGCGAGGCTGCGGAGAATCTCGGGAAGATAAAAAATAGTAGGTGTTTCTACTCTCCAATGAAAAGGAGCTAAATACGAAAACCGTATTTAGCTCCTTCTTTTTTTGACCGTTTGTGTTGTCTTTATTGTGTCACGATTAAGGTATCTACTTGTTTGCCCCAAGCACCAAAGTAGCCCAAAGCACCATTGCTCAGATTACTAACAGGATTACCTGGTGCAGCACTCTGTGCTCCTGCTCCACCTACTGCATCTTGGAGTGTTTTGAAATATAAATGAGTGGCTTGGTCGATACTGGACAGCTCGATAACAGCAGTATCACCTACCTCAAAAACCTTGAACCCACCAAATGTACGCGTACTAATTCCATTGGAAGTTTCATCATCATTGATACTATAACTAGTCGAAGTGCTGTTAGAGGTACTATCGAAATAAGTCATAAGAATTCCATAATAATTAGCAGTATTGACGGGGTCAGTATAGTTGACGTAAGCAAAATAATTGCCTGGTCCCAAAAAAGCAGTTTCCTCTGAAGTCAAGCTATCTATCGGCACTATAGCAGGCATAGTAGAAGTGGCGATATGCTTAATCCCTCCAACAGCCACTTCGAGCGTATAAGTATCGCCAACCTTGCCTATTAGTGTGCTGCCTCTATAAATTCCATTGCCCTCATGGGTCAATATTTCTGATTGTCCACTCTGGTTGCTAATCGTGATAGTCGCATCCGTTATAGCGGGTGAACCCGAATTGTCGTAATAACTACTCGTAGTGCTTAATTTGGCGTAGCAGGTAGAATCATTTTCCAAATATGACTCTATCACAGTTTTGGGATTGCTTTCGTTGAGGTCAATATTGATTACTTTTTCGCAGCTTGCCAAACCAACCAATACCAATAGACCGATTATATATTTATTCATTTTGTTTTTTTTGTTTGTACGAATGTCTAAGTAGGTGGACACAAATAATGGGTATTTAAAAGTACGTTAATTTTTTTGATTATTGAGAACTCCCACAGCTTGATAGCCTTAGCTATCAAGCGAGGACAGGACGATAAGAATCGTGAAAATTACAGCTTTGAAATGCCTTATTATTTTTGTCCACCTACTTAAGATTTAGAAAGAAAAATTCCAAGTAACAGTTGGTATGATACCAAACAAACTCAACTGTACCGCCTGTATTTTGGTCGGGTCGTTGGGGTCTTCTCTGAAATCAATCAAATAAGGGTTCAACTGATTATACACATTGTAAACACCTACGGTGAAACTCGATTGAAACTTTTTGTCCACTTTGTTGCGGAACGTCACCGCTACATCTAGTCGATGCGAAGCAGGCAAACGATAACCATTGCGTTCTGTAAAATAGCTAACGCGCTGTCCATTTATTTCATACTTACCACTCGGAAAAGTAACTGCACTACCCGTTTGGTAAATCCAAGACATAGAAAACACCCAGCGTTTTTTAAGCTCATAAGTACCTACTAAAGCAATATCGTGCGTACGGTCTTGCTTGGCAGAATAAGGCTTGCCATCATTGATTTGGTCAAACTGATAAGCAGTTTTGGAGAGTGTATAACTCACCCAACCATTGAAATCGCCAAAGCGAGTTTGTACCAATAGTTCGGCACCATAAGACCAACCTCTACCCGACAGGATTTGGCTTTCTATTTTGGTATTGAGCAATATATCTGCTCCATTCTCAAAGTCCACTTGATTCTGTAAGTGTTTGTAGTAGCCTTCTAGGCTAACATTAATCTTGTCGCCCAATAACGATTGTTTGACTCCCAAACTCACTTGATCTGCTATCTGTGGCGCTACATTATTGCTACTCGGAATCCAAACATCGCTAGGAGCCAAGCTCGTACTATTGCTCAATAAGTGCAAATATTGATGTATGCGATGATAACCAAATTCAAAAGAAGTCGTTGGTTTGTATTGGTAGGTCAATGCCAATCTTGGCTCCAGACCAACATACGTCTGCACGTTTTCTAGTGGTTGGTAAGTAGTGGTATCGGTCACCCTATTTTGGTCGTCGTAGGTATATACATCACCTGGACCAATCTGGTTGAACAACGATATGCGGAGTCCATATACCGCCTTGACTTTGTCCGATATATCCCACTCATGACTGGCATAAATGCCACTCTCTACAGCGTGTTTCTTTTCGGCTAGTAAGCTCGTAATTCTGTCGTTATCCGAACGCAACTGGCTCGGCTGAAACTGGTGATAGGTCACATTAAATCCTGCTTTGATTGTATTTCCAGGATTGTGATAATAATTAAAGTCTTGCTTCAACGCAAAATCACGAATCCCCGCTTCTATATTAAAATCGTTGCCCGAACGTCCTATTTTGTAGCCATAATGATAGTCGCTAAAAAATACAGACGTATTAGAAAACATCTTTTCATTGATGGTATGATTCCAGCGAGCTGTAATCGTATAGTTGCCATAATTGAGCCCGAAAGTGCCAAAACCAAAATTGTCTTGACCGATATATCCTGACAAAAAGACTCTGTCTTTTTTGCCAAATTGATAATTAGCTTTCAAGTTCAAATCCCAGAAACCAAGTTTTAGCTCCCCAAATCGAGCAGGGTCCGCTACTTTCAGTATCAAATCCAAATACGTCGTTCTGCCCGATACGATGAAAGAACCTTTGTCTTTTACGATGGGTCCTTCGAACGTCAATCGAGAAGAAATCAAGCCGATTCCGCCCGACAACGAATACTTGCGTTTGTTTCCATTTTTCATATAAATATCCAATACCGACGACGCTCGTCCGCCATATTGGGCAGGTATGCCACCTTTATAAACCGTCAAATCCTTGAGTGCATCAGAATTGAAAACAGAGAAGAAACCTAAAAAATGCGAAGGATTATAAACCACTGCTTCATCTAGCAATATCAAGTTTTGGTCAGGTCGCCCACCACGTACCGTCAGTCCAGTACTGCCCTCACTAGCGGCACTAATACCCGGCAATAGCTGAATACTTTTCAGAATATCTTTCTCGCCCATAAACACAGGGAGCGTTTCCAGTTTTTTGACATTAATTTTGGTCGTACCGACACCTACATTTTCGAGTGTTTCTTCTGCTCTATCGGCACTTACTTCGAGTACTATAGTTTGGTTGCCCGACTCTACTACTTCTAGATCTTGCGTAATATTTTTGGTTAGCTGTACTTCGAGCAGTTGCTTATCATAGCCCAAATAATTCACTTCCAATATATAGGTCCCTTCGTCTAGTGTTAGCGAATAAAAACCATAAATATTGGTACTAACACCTGTACTAGTACCTTGTACTTGGAGTGTAGCACCAATCAATTCTTCGCCCGTTGCTTGGTCTTTGACATAGCCACTAATAGTGTATTTTTCGGGCGACTGAGCCAGAGCAGTATTGATTAGCAATAACAAAACTAGATTAATCCAAATTTTCATTGTATCTTTTATTTTTGATAGATAAGTTATTTTTTGGTAGGCTATAACGTAAGCTTAGACATGTTCTAAGCTGCAAAGATGGAATTTATATACGATATACTACTGATTAATTAGACCAAATACCTTTTAATGGCTATGAAGACTACTCAACGTTACGTTTCTTATATTACACAATTGCGTGTCCTGACAGGTGGTACTCCTATGGGCATTAGCCTTTTTTTGTTAGTAGTCAGTGGTATTGTATTCAATTTAGTCACGCTAGATTCCGAACTGATGTATGCTGGAGACGAATGGGCAACCACCCAATCGACCCTACTCTACAAAGAGATTATAGAATCGGAAGATGACGAAGGCAATGTAAGTTATTCGTATGAATATACGATTAGTTATATCGTAGCAGGTGCTAGTTATTCCACTACTTGCTATAGCAATAAAGATATAGCTCCAAAACATTCGTTGATACAATTAGAAGCCTATCTTCCAGCCGAATTGACAAACCAACCAGCCAAAACCTACCCAACCGAATACAATACGAACAAACCTCATGTCGCTCGAATTATTGGCTCAAAATCGGCTCCTTATGCTGCATGGGTTGGTGTACTGGTTTCAATATTTGCCTTAGCTATTTTATTTTGGGTAATAATCAACTATCGAAAAAACAGCCAATTATTAGATTTACTTATGTTCGGTATCTATACGAGAGGCAAGTACCAAAGTCACATAACCACCAATACGAGTATTAATGATAGTCCTGTTGTCATTTACAAATTTGGGTTTAGAGCCCAAGACGGCAAACAATATTCTACTAAAGGAAAAACACATCAATACCATCTAGTAGAAGACGAAGAAACGGAAGCCATCTTGTATCAAGCCAACAACCCAAAGAAAGCCATCATTTGCGATATATACACCTATATGCCCAAGCTAGCCCAATCTGGAGAGCTAGAAAAACAAACTAGTTTTCTGGGATTGACACCATTAGTCCTGCTCTTAGCTATTAGTGCTGGTATCTATTACCTCTTCAGTTAGGTTTTCTTTTCTATTTTTGAGTGCTATTCGCTTGCCGCCACTACTAAACTGATAGTTGACATACAACATAGCCAATAACAATAATAGTCCGCCTGTCTGGTGGGCTACGCCCCAAAACAAAGGAATTTTGCCTACCGCAAATAGCAAGGTCAAAATACCCAATACCACCTGTACCACCAATAAAAGCAACAATACCAAACTACCTCGTTCCAATGCCTTGGATTGGTGAATCCGCTTGACATTGACATAAAAAACAGGAATCAAAAGACATAATAAATAAGCCGTACTTCGGTGTAGCAACTGTATAAATGCAGGAGCAAAAGTATTGGTATTATAATCTTGCATATTGGAAAAAGACCATTCATTTTGGTCTTTGAGTACCTCTGCTATCCAGACCCACGAACCATCTGGTTCTACTTCCATGTGTGGAAAATTATTGAAAAATAGCCCTGCTTTGATACCAGCCATCAGGCCACCCAATACAATTTGTAAACTAATAATAACAGTAATTCGCCAAGCAAATTTGCGCAATCGGCGGTTGTGTCCATCCATTGTTTCGGGTTGCAACACCTGTAAGGTCGTCCACCACAGATACCCCAATAATAAGGTAGCCAAAGAAAGGTGCAACGTCAATTTGTAGCCATTGACCCAAGCATATTTTGGGGTATCCAAGCCAGATTTGACCATTATCCAACCAAATAGAGCCACTACGGCAGCAATCAATACTACTTTACCTAATTCTTTCATGAGTCCTTTGGAGAGCATCTTACGTCGCCAGAATAGTAGAAACGGAATCAAGAAAACAAAGCCCATCGTACGAGCCCACAAGCGATGGAAATATTCCCAAAAGAAAATGAATTTGAATTCACTCATCGGGATTCCTTCAGGATACATACTAGCAGGCCATTTTTTTTGTACTTGACCAATAGCACGTTGTGTATAGGCTTCTCGTGCCACCTCCCAGTCCGCTTCATTGAGCGGGGGTATCGTGCCTTGTATCACCGCCCATTCGGTGATAGAAAGTCCAGAGTCTGTCAATCGAGTAATTCCCCCAATCAATACTTGAAATAGAACCATTATTACTCCTATTATCAACCAAGTCTTTACGACCTTCCCATAATTCTTTTGCATCGCTAATTCCATGCTTTATTTTTTTGTTTGATACAAAGGTACGACCTAGCCTATCAATTGAGAAAAACACCTACTCAAAAAACGCTCTTTAGATTTAATCTAAATACTTCAAAATGCGGCATTAAATGAAACAAAACGTTTTGATGCTTTTGAAGCAATATTTGGCCATACGATTAATTACAATTTAAAGAAATAAAATTTTTAAAAAAACGACTATTATTATTAGGGCTGTGCATAAGTGGATAAGTCTATCATAATCTTTAATTGGATTATTCACTTAAAGATTTCAACACTAAAAAGCTACTTATCCACAATAAATGTGGATAAGTAAGCCTGTTTTTATAGTTTTACAGCTAGTTATCCACTTTGTCCACAATATTGTGAATATTTTTTCATTTTTTAAGCCCTCTTAGGATATTTTTAAACGATATGTGTGTAAGTGGTGTAAAAGTGGGTAGTTTATCCACATTTTGAGGTCACGCTTCAAGTTGATAACTCAAAATATAGGAATAATCAATAAGTTTGTGGATAACTATTACGGTTATCCACATTACTTGCAAGCTTTGGTGTGGATAACTATTGCTTTTAAATGATTGACAAACAGGTGATTAAATATAAAAGTATATTTTAATGTTTATAACCTATAAAAACAAATTTTTGGAAGTGTTCCAAACAATAAATTGTAGTAGCTTTTGGTCAAAAAATGAAACAGAGTACCGCTAGACCGCTTATATAAGGGGTTTAGTAGTGTTTTTATCCACACTGTGGATAACTTGTTGATAAAATGTGTATTAACTGTTCGTAAACTAGCTAGGGAATAAAAAATGACTTTTTTTTGTCACTTTTTAGTTTTTTTAGGACTTTCTGTAATTTTTTTGCGGTCAAAAGGCAGGATTTTAGTACTAATTTGTTGAAAAGTCAAGCTGGCAGCTGTGTATAAGCTAAAAGACAACCAACGATACCTTTTTTTGTTTTGAAATAGTTGTTTCATCAAAATAACTGCTAACTTTAAATCAATTGATACCTATACATAGAGGTATTGACGGAATTGAATAAAAAAATTTGATAATCACAAAATAAATTATGCCTACACGTTTTTCCTTCCATGCGTCCAACGAAAGAATGAAACGACAGTTTCAATTAGCCACCAAAAAAAAGCTACAAGCCAGCTACAATATAGCAGGCGGTGACAATGCTTATGTATTGACCAACGAGTCCGACGACTTACAGATTTTTCGTTGGGGGTTTATCCCGCACTGGGCGAAGGAAGCGACAGTAGGCGACAACCTGACGACGACACAGGCAGCTGGTATTGCTACCAAACTCTCTTTTAGAATGCCGATTCGCCAAAAACGCTGTTTGATATTTGCAGATAGTTATTACGAATGGGAAAAAGACGGCAGAGCCAAAAAACCTTATCGAGTACATTTGCACAATCAAGAGTTGATGGCAATGGCTGGCGTTTGGGATAGTTGGAAAGGCAGCGATAATAAGATTATACATACTTTTGCACTTATCACAGTACCTGCTAGTGCCGAGTTGCAAGCAATAGGCGCGGCTAGTATGCCTGCGGTAATCAATGATAAGGCAGAGCGAGAAGCTTGGTTGGGCGATACCGCCTTGCCGGTGATATTAGGGCTACTGAAGCCACTAGAAGCGGGAGCTTTAGAAATCTACCCGATAGCAGAGCAAGTCAACGACACTGCCAATAATTATCCCGATTTGCACAAACTTTGGAAAGAATAGATCAATACTGTGAACTATTTTAGGTGTAAATCAGTTAGCTAATTGAAAAGACTTAGTTTGTATTTCAAACTAAGTTATTTTATAATACCACACAAAATATAATAAGCTATGGAAGGTTTAGAACTCGCTCAAGCCAATTTAGCCAAAAAAGGTTATTTGGATATGGAGGTAGACCCTACGCTCGATTTGATAGCAGAAATCAAGCGACTCAAAGTAGAAAAAAATGCTATTTTGCTCGCTCATTACTATCAAGAAAGCGAAATACAGGACATTGCCGACTATGTCGGAGATAGCCTGGGATTAGCACAAATGGCTGCTTCTACAGAAGCGGACATTATCGTATTTGCGGGGGTTCATTTTATGGCAGAAACTGCCAAGATGCTTAATCCAAGCAAGAAAGTATTGTTGCCTGACCTCAAGGCAGGTTGTTCGTTGGCAGACTCCTGCCCTGCTCCCTTATTCAAAAAATTTAAGGAAAAATACCCCGAACACGTTGTTGTTAGTTACATCAATTGTACGGCTGCACTCAAGACAATGACTGATGTTTGTTGTACTTCTACCAATGCCCAACAGATTATTGAGAGTATTCCAGCAGACAAATCCATTATCTTCGCTCCTGACAAAAATCTAGGGGCGTATCTCCAAAAAACAACAGGGAGAGATATGGTATTGTGGCAAGGTGCCTGTATGGTTCACGAGATGTTTTCTAGAGAGAAAATCATCAAGCTAAAAATACAACACCCAAACGCTAAAGTAATTGCCCACCCTGAGTGCGAAGAGCCTATCTTGGCATTGGCAGATCACATTGGTTCTACGAGTTCTTTGTTGCGTTATTCGCAAGAAAACGAAGCAACCGAATTTATTGTAGTGACAGAAGCAGGTATTATTCACCAGATGGAGAAAAATTCTCCTGACAAGACGTTTTATCCTGCCCCTTCTACCGATGATACTTGTGCTTGCAACGAATGTCCGTATATGCGACTCAACACACTCGAAAAACTGTATTTGTGCATGAAGCACGAATTGCCAGAAGTCACCTTATCCGAACAGGTCATAAAAGACGGAAGAGGTTGTATTGACAGAATGCTCGAAATATCTGCCAAAGCAGGTCTGTAACTTTGAGCATACCCTATCTAAGAGAAGAAGCCGTTTCAACTTAATTGTTGAAACGGCTTCTTCTGTATGTTATAAGATGCTCTAATAACCTCTAATCAATTGCATTCAAAAAATCTTTGGCTTGTTGATGATGTATATGAGTCGTACTAGCAATAATTTTAGTTAGCATTTTTTTGCTGGCAGCTGTATTTTTAGCTTTATACTGTGCCAATGCCCAAAACCATTGTGCATCTTGTTTGGTGTTTGCATCATTGCTACGCAATATATTATCAAACTGATGGATAGCGGCATTTTCGTCCGAGATAGCTAGTGCGGCAATACCTAAGACCAGTCGAGCTTGATAATCATCAGTAGCACGTTGTGTATAGTCCTCTAGCAATACGATTGCTGTTTGGTAGTTGTTTTGTTGATACGCCAAAAAGCCTTGGTTTTTGAGTTCTATATCACTCGACGAAACAGTGCTACCACGCAACGAAACTAAATCGGTGGCATAGTCTGCACTTGCCTGAAAGTATTGTTCGTAGGGATTGCTGTTCATGTTCTGATAGATGAACGGCGTGGTTATCATGATGGCTATTGCGGCAGCTATACTAATATACTTAACCCAAGAACCTCTTGCAGGTAGTTCCACTACTTTGGTCTCTTTTTGACCGCTTTCCCAACTGTTCATTTGGTTCTGCAGATGATCTAGATGCAATCCTTTGAATCCACGTTCTATCTTTTGATAGATCTTGACTTCTTTAGCGAAATCAGGATCATGACGACGCAATTCTTTGAATTGTTTCTTTTGGTCGGTAGTTAGCGTACCCTCAAAGTATCCTTCTATGAGTTGTGATTGTTGTTGAGGAGTCATATAGTGATAGGTAATAGTGAAATAATTTGATACATAGTGAAAGATTCAAAATCATTAGAAAAATTGCGAGTCGTTTTTTTCGGCTACCATTTCTCTGAGTTTTTTCAAACAAAGTGATTTTCTTTTGCGAACAACTCGTTCGTCACTATAATTCATAGCATGTACAACGGCATCGGAAGAGTATCCTTTGATAAACATTAATTCCAGTAGTGTCTTGCAAGGGTCGCCTATTTCGTTGAGCAGCTCTCGCACTATATTTTTTTGATGTTCTTCTTGATAGGCATCCAATATATCGTCATCTAATTGACCTTGAATGGCTGTGGTATTACTGACATCATCTAAATTGACGGTGGCATTATGTTTACTTCTGAATTTTTCTCTTACTAAGTTTTTGCCAATAGAAAAAAGATAGGTCTTGATACTACTGGTCAATTCTACTAATTTGCCATCTCGCACATTCATATATAGAATAGTGTACGCCTTTTGGTAGATTTCTACGGCATCTTCTTCACTACATTGGTAAAGTTGATAGACCCAAATCAAAAAAGGTTGACGATTGTCGTTATAAAGTTTTTCTAATACCTTGTTATCACCTCGCTTAATCGCTAGAATAACTGCATTTTGTTTCTTTTCAGACATTTATGAGTAAGATTTATAAAATGTTACCACCGATAGGGGGAATGTCTATTGTGTAGCGAACTATTATTATTTTTGAAGAGAATAAAGATATAAGATTTATCTCAAATACAGTGCAAAAAGTAGCTTATTTCCATACTACTCTACACCACACAACAACATTAAGGCAGTTTTTGTTAAGAATACAAATGTTCTGCTTGGTCTGCAATAATGTGTAAATAGTCGAAAAAGTAGCTTTTTTAGTAACTTTTTGTATAAATTTGATTCCAACAGGTCGTTCAAAAGCCTTGTTGTTACTCTATCTAAGAACATAAAGTAACAAACGATAGTGCTAGGTGACTACAAAATATACATTTTTTAATTTATTACTTCAAAAATCTTAACAAGATATGACTAATGCCTCCAAATTTTTGGCGTTTCTTATGCTTTTGTCCGTAGTGTACTTTCAAGTAGGGTGCAATACTACCAAGAAGACAACTTCCGCCGACAAAAAGGACAACATTGATGTTGTGCTCGAAGAAGCCGATACTGCAAGTCCTAGCCCACTCAATCTGGGTTCTACTGCCACTACTACGACTACCACTACAGTGGAAGAAGGAAAAAGTGGAATGGACAAAGAGTTGCCTTTCTCGCCAGAAGTACGTACTGGACAATTGCCAAACGGCATGAAATATTACATTCGGAAGAATGCAAAACCAGAAAATAGAATAGAGCTACGTCTAGCAGTAGATGCAGGCTCCATGCAAGAAGATGATGACCAAATGGGATTGGCTCACTTCGTAGAACACATGGCGTTCAATGGTACGACTAATTTCGCCAAGAATGATTTGATCAATTTCTTGGAATCAACAGGGGTGCGTTTTGGTGCTGATTTGAATGCTTATACGAGCTTTGACGAAACAGTCTATATGTTGCAATTGCCTACGGACAAAGAGGGATTGGTAGATAAAGGATTGACCGTCATGAGTGATTGGGCTACAGGTATTGCCTTCGAAGGAGAAGAGATTGACAAAGAGCGTGGCGTTATTCAGTCGGAATGGCGCACAGGTTTGGGTGCCAATGAGCGTATGCGCCAAGTATGGTGGCCCAAAGTGTTCTACAAGACTCGTTATGCGAATCGTTTGCCGATTGGCGAAATGGAGATTATTCAAAATGCTCCACACGATCGCTTCAGACGTTTCTACAAAGATTGGTACCGCCCGAACTTGCAGGCTATTATCGTAGTCGGTGATTTGGATGTAGATGAAATGGAAAAGAAAATTAAAGCTAAATTTTCAGGGTTGACCAATCCTACCGATCCTAGACCAAAGGTCGAATATGAAGTACCTAATCACAAAGAAACATTCGTATCTATCGCAACCGATAAGGAAGCAACAGGTAGTAGCATACAGATGTACACAAAGCATGATGCTCAAAAAATAAAAACATTGGATAACTTCCGCACGATGTTGATGTACGAACTATACAACAATATGCTCAATGAGCGTTTTTCGGAAATAGGACAATCTAAAGAAGCTCCTTTCTTGTATGCTTATGCAGGTTATGGTGGTTTTGTGCGTACCAAAGATGCTTACTCTTTGGGTGCTCAAGCCAAGGAAGGCAAAATCCTAGAAAGTTTGCAAATACTAACTAGAGAAAACCAACGTGTCTTATTGCACGGGTTTACCGAAACAGAATTGGCTCGTCAGCGTCTTTCATTAGAGAAAAGTGCCGAAAGAGCTTTCAAAGAAAGTGACAAAATTACTTCTGCTCGTTTGGCCAAAGCTTGTGTGAGCCATTTCTTGGATAACGAACCGTTGTTCGGAGAGGAAAAAGAAATGAACTTGATCAAAGAATTTTTGCCTACTATCAAGCTAGAAGAAGTAAATGCACTCGCTAAACAATGGATTATTGAGCAAAATAGAGCGATTGTAGTGACTGCTCCAGAAGGGGTGAAAATACCAACAGAAGCAGAAATTAGAAAAGTATTGGACGAAAGCAAAAGCTTGAAGCCAGAAGCTTACAAAGACAAGTTTGTAGATATGCCATTGCTTGATAAGCAGCCTGTAGCAGGTAAAGTTGTTTCTTCCAAAGTCATCGAAAAAGATGATTTGAACGTAACAGAAATGGTATTGTCGAATGGTGTACGTGTTATCTTGAAGCCTACGGATTTCCAGAATGATCAAATTATGGTCAACGCTTATAGCCCTGGAGGACACTCATTATATAGTGACAAGGATTTCTATGCGGCACAATACGCTGCTGGGATTGTTGACGAAGCAGGATTGGGCAAGTTTGACCAGATTGCATTGGAGAAAAAACTAACAGGTAAAAATATTTCTCTTTCGCCTTATATCGGCGAAATGTACGAAGGTATGTCTGGTTATTCTTCTGTCGAAGATTTTGAGACTATGCTACAGTTGATTTACTTGTATGCTACCAATCCTCGTGAAGACAAAGAATCGTTTGAGCGTGTGATGGAAGACAGCAAAGAAGAAATCAAAAACTTGAGTGCGAACCCAATGATGTACTTTCGAGATCAAATCGTGAAAATCAAAAATGGTAACCACCCTAGACGCAAAGCATTGCCGACGATGGAGGACCTGAACAGCATCAAGTACGAGCGTGTTTATGAGATTTACAGAGATCGTTTTTCTGATTTCAGTGACTTTACTTTTGTTTTTGTTGGCAATTTTGACACAGAAACTATCAAGCCACAATTGGAAAAATACTTGGCAGCATTGCCTAGCAAGAATAGAAAAGAAAACTGGAAGGATGTAAAAGTAAACTACCCAACCAAAACATCAACTACTGCACTCAAAAAAGGATTGGCACCACAAGCGAATGTCTATATGGGGTTTGTAGTAGAGGATGCTTATACTGCGGAGAAAGGACATATTGTTACTTCGATGGGGTCTATCTTGAATATCATGGTACGTGAAAACTTGCGTGAAGACAAAGGTGGTGTATATAGCCCTTATGTAGGTGGTGGCATGCGCCAATTGCCTACTGGACTTTCGGACGTAACGGTATTTTTTCAGTGCGCTCCAGAAGATGTAGAAAAACTAACGGAAGCAGTGAAAGAAGAAATTATGGACTTGCAAAAGAATGGTCCTACGCAAGAGAACTTCGACAAAGTACGTGAAACACAACGTCGTTCTAGAGAGGGCGATTTGAAAAAGAATAAATTCTGGATCAATACCCTAGCAAGTTACTACAGAACCAATACCGACTTAGCCGAAATCAAAGGTTATGAGCAGTTGATAGAGAAGATGACGAAAGAAGATATTCAGAAGGCAGCAAAACAATTTTTGGATTTGAACAAAGCGATTATTGTCAATGTCAAACCAGAGAAAGTGGAAGCACCTAAAGATGGTAAATAATAAGTAATTTCTACTTGCTTATTGCAAGGTATGAATAAACACTGTATGAAAAATTATAGCGTCAACTTCGAATAGGAGTTGACGTTATTTTTTGTACAGGCGGATTCCTCATATATAGTAACTGTCTTGCACTATAAGAATAATCTTGATAACAAAAATCTACCCTACACAATGAAACTCAATACAAGTAAACACGTTATACAAATTTTTAATAATTCCTATACTTATCTTAAAAATGAAAAGTCATTCAATGATAGAAAGCACAAAGCTAAATGGGATAAAAATATTAGTTCAAAAATAGGCTATGTGGAAAACCAAACGCTTTTCATTTCTGAAAATGACGTAAGATTCCTTCCTATTTCTGGAAATTCTATTTTTCTCATTGACCAAAACACATCTCAAAAAAAAGAAGATGGATATTACGCAGTTTCTGATATCTTATCTTCAAATTGTCTTTGGGAAATTTTACGTTTTAAACAAAAAGAAACGATTGAAATACATTTAGTTTGGGAATACTTTCAACTTGGGTATCCTCAAAGAGAGTCTTTTAAACTTTCCAACCTTGAAATCAATAAGCCTATTGAAATAAAGATAAATGGGAAAAGAGACGGTACTGGTTCTAGTAGAGGAGAAAGAGTTTTTATTGAAAAAAATTATATTATTGTATACTTAGGAGAAATATTAGCTATTGAGCGTATTGGAGATGAAAATTTTCCTACACTAAAAAAGATACCCAAACACAGAAAATTGATAAATTTACTAAAAAATATAAGATAGACTTGCGACATAGTACAAGGACTATATTGTGGATAGATTAGAGTTTTATTGCATTTTTTTTAGTACAGGACAATTTTTTTTTTATCTATATCATAGGAAATATTGAAGCAGCGTAAAATAACAGCAATCCTACTTCAGGATGTATTCTAGGCTAAAAATAGTTGTTCCAATTATATCTTCTCTTCTTTCCATTACCGAAAGAAGCAAAGTCTAGGGCGAATATTACGAAACAAGATACAATCACCTTTCAATACTGACTTCAAGGATGAACGAAGTGAACGGCAATACTTGGTATGGCATACCAAGTATTGCCGCTAGCCACGGTGGAACCCCTTGAAGTTTAAACGTATTTTCAAGGGATCGTATTCGCTTGTTCTCCATAATGCCCCCTCAATGGCACAGCTTTTACTTGGTTTTACACTTTTAAATAATGTTTTTTAAGTTTTGTCCTGTACTAAAATAATAAAGTACAAAAAAATAAGGGTTTATTTATCCTACTGGTTTGGTTGCAGCTTCCTTGTGCTTGGATTCCTGAACTAATTGTTTTAGCATATTTAGTACATAATGCAACTGCTTTTTGGATAATTTATCGTCAAATCTGTGTTGGCGAGTATTTTCGGTCAAAACGAGTGTGGTATAAGTTCCTCGGTTATAGCTAGGCTGTTTTTTCTCTTCTATCGAAATAATATTTTTTAAGGAGATTTTTAGCCCATACTTCACCAAAAAGCTTCGTGATAGCACCACTATCACTACGTTTTTTGACTAATCTGAACTGAAAATTACCTTAATCATTTTGCATCATTATTTTTGCACGGCTACGTACCAGAATGTATTTGTTTGGAAAGCGAGCAGTGTATCTAATGCAATAAATGCTGCATTAAGTTGGGCATTAGTGTATTTCTGTTGTGCTTGACATCGTCCACCAAAAGTTGGAGGGCATTCAGTACATATCGTTGTCGCTCAAACGACAACCCTCGACCAAACTGATAGATGCTGCGTCCCTCTAAGGCAATAGAAGTACTTGTGCCACCCTTACTGCCACGAGTTGTTTTTTCATATACTTTGGAGATATCATCGAGTGCAATAACCTTGGTTCTGCCGAGCTTGCCTATTCCAGTAAAAATTTCGACTTGGTTTCTGTTGATAGTTACTTTAACTCTGCCAAACATTGCCATTAGGGCAATACTCCAAAACAGAATAGAGCCGCCCAAAAAAGGTAATCCAAAAAGTGACATTGCCAAATCAAACTTACCGTTGATAATTTGAGTGCCATATATACCGCCCAAGGAAGCACCAGACCAAACGGTCATGAATAGGGTCATGAAAATAGCAATTCCAATGGAACGAGTCGTACTATTGATAACCAAATTGCCATCTACTTCTTCTACTACGATGCCTTTGGGAGGGGTGTTGAGGTCAAAAAGTGGGTCAACGGCTAGTGTTGATTTGGGGGCGGATTGTGGCAAATGCTCTGACAGTCGGAATACTGTGTGGCAAGATTTGCATTGAGCGACATCAGTCGCTACATTGATATTTTCGGGCAGTACAATACTTGAACAGTTAGGACATTGCATAGTATATAGCGTTTTGGAATTAACATTTATATAAGACTATTTGGGGGCAAAACGTTCCGTTGGGAGCAATATTTTTATCGTTCTCTGGTAGATGTATTATTTGAAAATACCTTTACTTTTCATCTCAAAGTAACTATCAAAAGCTTCCTTGATGGTGATGTCGTGTTCTTGCAAAAACTTGGGCGAGGAGACGGCATGAATAAACATTTTGTCGGTCAATGCCAATACCGTAGGATTGATATTATTGATAACGCCTGCTTTGATTCCACGCTCATAGAAATGTTGTGCAGCATACAAGGCTCTATCTTGAAAGTTGCTCATTTTGATGAATAAATCAGGGTGTTTTTCTTTGGTATCTTGCAGGAACTTGTTAGAAATTTCGGCAAGTAGGATAGAGGCATTTTTGATAATATCAAAGAAGCGTTCCGAAAAATCAATATTACTATCTTCCAGCAGTACTTCATACGCGGCTATTTCATTGCTCTTGAACCGTACGACTTCTTTTATTATTTCTTCCTTGGACGAAAAATATTTGTAGAGTGTTGCTTTGCTTACGCCCAATTTTTTGGCAATCGTATTCATCGTAAACTTTCCCGTACCATAGTGCAAGTAAAGCACTGAAAGTTCTTTGATCCAAAGTTCTTTTGTCAAGGGGTCGTTTACTCGCTCTTTTTTTAGTGGCTTTCTGCCCATAATATTGCTTTAAATAGTTGATAAGGAATAGACATTATATAAATATTCTCAATAATATCGAATGATTTATGACAAAAAAACAATGACTATTCCTTTTTTTCTTGACACCAATCATAAAAATATTCTTCGTACTTGTGGCAGAGTGAGTCAGGAAACTCAATCATATCACCAACATGAAACCGAGCGTCGTAACTGGCTTTGAGTTGCAAACTCAAATAGTATAACTCGACGGTGTCGGGATTCTGAAGATGTAGATTATTCATGAGGTTAATCATAGAATCGAGGTTGGCGGTATAGTTTTTTTGATTGACCTGAGGCAATACTCTTTCTTTTTCGTGCGGAGCCAATAATAGAAACCCAAGCAAGCCCACAGCGGCAATAAACAAGCCAATCAATCGACGCTGAAAGTATAGCCCAATAACAAAACCTACCACTAAAAGTAATAACAATCCACTTGCTACAAACTTGCGCTGTTCGGTCGATATGCCGCGGGATTTTTTTTCTTCTCCAGCAGTATCTGCAGTAAAAAAATTGACAAAAGGAATGCGCTGTACCAAGGTTTCGTCTTTGGTAATAAAAGTTTCAGGAGCTCGCTTGTAACGGGTGATAACAAAAGTACCAATGATAAGCGGAATCAAAAACAGCTTGCCAATTCGGGTGCTAGAAGTACGCAGCCAAATAAACGAAAAGGGGAGAATAATCCATAAAATACGAATAATAGAATCAGGCGAATACATCTGGCTGTTGTCTATCAGTTCAGCACTACTAAAGAAGCATTTGAGAAGCCACCAATAAGAAGTGACCGTCAGCCCTAGCCATTTTGCCAAAAAACCAATATCAATCGTATTGACGCCATGTACCAACGCAATGATATTGAGCATTATAAAAAATACAACAGGAGTAATGATAAACGCAATGACGGTACCGACCATACCCCGTGATATATAGATGGCTCTATTGACCGAACGCTCTTCTAGTATATTGCGTAAGCGAGATAACAAAAAGAGCACAATCAAGAAGACAATAATCCAGACCACATAGTTTTGTGGATTGGTTGCTACATTGCCTAGCAATTCCGACCAGCTTTTTGCCAACAATAAAGGATTGATAAAAGTCAAGATATTGATAAATAAATAAAATGAAAAAAATAGCAGATGAATCAACTTGATCTAGAACTGAGAGCGTGAAGTTGTTTGAAAAAGTTGTCAATAATCGCTTATCAACCATTTTACTCACAATTTCAACTAGAATTGTTGCTAAAATAAGCCTTTTTTGAACAACTTTAATAATAACCAAGCTATCCTTATCAACTAATCTTTGTAGGCTTGTTCTATTTTGTTGCAATTAATCCAATCCAAAAAAGCTTAGAAAAGCTATTTTGAAATCTAATTTGCACTCAATAGCCTACTAGAAGCGCTATTTTTGCTTGCCATCTTCTTGGTTTTAATCAAAATAGTATCTTTGTCTAAAAGAATAATAATACTTTTAGAACCAGAAAGCTACATTTGTGGTTAGGGTAGTGGGTTAGACCATATAAAAGCGTGTCTAAAATTATACTAATTATCAAAAAAATATAAATTTAGACATGCTCTTATGGCTACTACAGGCAGACAACTGAATAGCCCTTTTTTTAAAACAACTTCTACTACAAAAATATCTACTTGATGACAAGAGAAGCCAAAATAGGATTGATAGGGATTACGTCCTTTATTATATTTATCTATGCCTATTATCAATTCAAACAACAACATTACTTTTCTACCAATATGACGCTAACGGCTAAGTTTGATGCCGTTGATTTTGCCAAAAAAGGAAAAAAAGTATATGTACATGGTCGTCAAGTAGGAGTCGTTTCGGCGGTTTATAAGAAACCAAATGATGATGATGTCTATATAGATTTGAATATAGAAAATATAGAAATTTTGCCTCGTAATACGGTTGCGTCTATTTATTCGGAGTCGGTTATGGGGGGGGTAGCTTTGCAGCTCATTTACGACAAGGCTTGTACCAGTGGTTGTCTGCAAGATGGCGATCAAATCGAAGGGACACTAGATGGGTTTCAGCAGAACATAGAACGTACAGCATTGCCGATACTCGAAGAGTTTGGCAAAGTAGCAGACCTAATCAACAGTGACTCGACAGGTCTCGATACGGTGTTGGCAAGTGCTTATGCTTCTATACACCAATTAAGACTCAATACGAACAAGTGGAAAAAATCGGCTGCTAGCGCTGCTAAGACAGTCCCAAGTACCACGGCTTCTATTCGTAAGATGACCAGCCAAGATTGGAGCTTGAACATAGGCGTAGATGCCAAACAGCAAAATGCTATTGATTCGCTGTTGACGACTATTTCTACCTTGACGCAAGAAGATATAGATGCCATGACCAAAATACTCTACACGGCTGCCGAAGAGCTACCGAAAGTAGGGCCTCAAGTAGAAAAAGTAAAAAATATATTGCCAAAAATTAATAATAAAATAGATAGCGTAGGACTTGCCCTCCAAAAGTATGAAGCAGGCAACGACAATATGATTGCTCGACTGCTACACGACCAAAGTATCAAGGACTCTACAAAAGTTAAAATTCAAGGTGTTTCTACTAAATTAGGCGATATTCGCAAAAATCCAGAAAAGTACCTGAGTCTCAAAAACTAATAGTATATTTTTGAGTTATGTAAATTTGAGAAGACAGCTTCTCCCTTCCTATTAAAATATAAAACAGACACACACGTGAAAATTAGAAATGAAGTAAAAGTAGGTATTCTCGGCATTAGTGCTATTATATTGTTGTTTTGGGGATTCAATTTCCTCAAAGGTAAAAATGTATTTTCCAATACCTTCGTTGCTACGGCAGTGTTTAAGAGCGTAGATGGACTTAATATAGCTGCTCCCGTCACTATTAGTGGCTATAAGGTAGGAGCTGTGACGGGTATTGTGCCTACTGAGGATTATTCGGGTGTACGAGTTACCATGACGATTGATAACGGAGTCCAAGTGCCTACCGACGCGAGAGCATTATTGGTACAGCCTTCCTTGATGGGTGGCAAGGAAATAGCTCTCAAATTTATAGGTAAGTGTAGTGACAACTGCTTGAAATCAGGTGACGAGATTGCTGGTGATGTATCGGGTATGCTCGATGGTGCCTTTGAGGTGGCAGAGCCATACCTAGAGAAACTAGATACGCTATTAGGAGCAGTTACTAATATTAGCAAAGATCAACAAGGTAGAATAGATGCTACTTTCAGAGACTTGGAGGCGGTAATCGGCAATGTAAAAGTATTGACGGATTTAGTCAATAACCTGCTGGTAAGTTCTTCGACTAATATTGCGGTGACCATGTCGAACCTCAAACAAATAACAGGTAATATCAAGGATAATAATAACGAAATTACTGCCATGTTACAGAATATGAATGGTATTACGAAGCAAGTAAAAGATGCGGACTTAGAAGGTACTATTGGTGCAGCCAAGTCGGTACTCCAAAACGTAGATGGCACGGTCGCTGACCTCCAAAAAACAATGGACAAGGCAAATCAAGTGATTGATAATATCAATAAATTAGCAGATTTGTCTAAACAAAACGGTCTAGTTGCCGCACTGTTCAACGACCAAAACTT
Organism: uncultured Saprospiraceae bacterium; assembly: GCA_937139495.1. Classification (GTDB taxonomy): domain Bacteria; phylum Bacteroidota; class Bacteroidia; order Chitinophagales; family Saprospiraceae; genus Aureispira. The sequence goes on from CAKZQC010000026.1 coordinate 233,478, forward strand.
AAAAGGTGATGTGCAAGAAGCAATTGATAACCTCAATAAATTGACAGAAGATATTAGAGAACACCCAGAGCGTTACCGCACTATATTGAGCGGTAAATACAAGCCTTACGAGGGTGATAAATAATTGATGTTAGCGAAAAATCTATACGAAATTGTAAACAAAAAAGAAAGCCTAAGCGACTGTTGTCGATTAGGCTTTCTTAGTTTTGTACTACTTTTTATGGGCCACCAAATTGGAAGCTAGAAGTACTCAAAATATATAGTATAAGACCAAGAATAATTAAGGCTATTACACCAAATATTTTAGCAACCATCTTTGATGCAGAATGTACTTGTTATAATACATAAGCCTTTCGTTTTTTTGAGTGAGAACTTAAATTTCGAAAGGCTTTTTCTTTTTTCCTAATTTATACACAAAAAAATGAGCCAACCCTAACTTAAGGGATGACTCATGTTTAAGTACCACTAAAAGTATCACTGAAACTAAGCCATAGCTTGAATAATATCGTATTTAGTTACAATATGCGTAACCCCTGCTTTGTCTTTGACAATCACCGCCGAACGTTTTTTGTCCATATACAGATTGAGCTTATTGACAGGCGTATCTTCCTCTACTACCGCAAAAGGCTCTGACATGATTTTACTAACCAATTGGTCGCTGTTTTCGAGCGGATTGGCAAGCAAGCAAGAAAGCACTTCGTTTTCAGATATTGCCCCTACTATTTCGTCGCCTTGCATGACAGGCATTTGCGAAATATCATTTTCTTTGATCAACTGTAGGGCTTCTTTGACCGTTTGGTCAGCCTTGATAGAAACGAAGCTTTTGCCGTTTTTCTGAGCAATTACTTCTTTGACAGTCAATACATCGTCAAGAAAACCACGCTCGCGCATCCATTCGTCATTGAACATTTTGCCAATATAACGGCTCGCATGATCATGGAATAGAACCACTACCAAATCATCTTCTTTTAGTTCTCCAGCCATTTGGTTGATACCTGCTACAGCAGATCCAGCCGAATTGCCGACCAAGATACCTTCTACTTTTGCCAAGTCTCTAGTCATCACAGCAGCATCTTTGTCCGTTACTTTCTCGAAGTGGTCAATTATTTTGAAATCTACATTTTCTGGCAAAATATCTTCACCAATTCCTTCGGTGATATAAGGGTAAATTTCTGCCTCATCAAAAATTCCTGTTTCGTGGTATTTCTTGAATACAGAACCATAAGTATCAATTCCCCAGATTTTGATGTTAGGATTCTTCTCTTTTAGGTATTTGCCTACACCCGAAATCGTACCACCAGTACCTACACCCACTACAAAGTGCGTAATTTTGCCTTCTGTTTGTTCCCAAATCTCAGGTCCAGTAGATTCGTAGTGAGCTGTTCTGTTCGATAAGTTATCGTACTGATTAGCCCACCAAGAGTTTGGTATTTGCTTATTGAGTCGCTTCGCTACAGAATAATAAGAGCGCGGATCATCTGGAGTTACATTGGTCGGACAGACAATAACTTCCGAGCCAACAGCACGCAACAAGTCAATTTTTTCTTTGGATTGCTTATCACTTGTCGTGAAAATACATTTGTAGCCTTTGACCACACCAGCAATAGCGATACCCATGCCCGTATTGCCAGAAGTACACTCGATAATAGTGCCACCAGGTTTGAGCAAACCGCTTTTTTCGGCATCTTCTATCATCTTGAGCGCCATTCTATCTTTGACAGAATTACCAGGGTTTGTTGTTTCTACTTTAGCCAATACCGTTGCGGGTACTTTACTGACGATTTTGTTCAATTTTACTAGAGGCGTATTGCCAATAGTATCCAATATATTATCATAATAATTAGCCATAATTACAGTCTATTTTTAGCGTATTAATCAATTTCGTAAAGGTAATAAGATTAGGCGAAAAGTCATTGATTTACTAGTATTATCGTTTTGTTACTACTGCTAGACTTAGTGGCATCATCAAAGAAAAAAGCGAACTATCAAGATGAATCTCAATAGCTCGCTCCTTATTTAGACATGCCCTAAGAAGGCAATAAAAGATTATTGTTGGAAGTCTAACGTCTAGTGTCTGACAGCAAAACGGTCTTATTAAAAGCAACGCTAACTTTTATTCTTTTTCAAAAACACGACGCTAGCTAAAAGGTAAAAGTTTCTAACTTACTTAATACCCAACTTTTTAGCCATTTTTTTAGTCAATGCTTTTTTGTGCAACATAATATTCATGGTCTTGTACTTGAAGAATGCCTCAGAAGCATAAAAGTAACCATCGCACTCATTATAGTCTGTACCCCAAGAGTTTTTGACGATAAAATATTTTGTGCCATTTTGATCTTTTAGCATACCCGTTATGTGCATACCGTGGTCATCTGTAGTTTCGTAATTATCGTACGCCAACTGACGCATTTCTTGCGTAATGTTTTTTTCAGGAACAGGCTCTTCAAAAGCATTACTTATTTTTTTTGCTCCAGCATCGCTGAAGTGCTGGTTGTCGCTGCCTTGCTTTCTGATAGTGGATTCGTCTTCTGGTACGATAGCCAAACCATCTCTAAACGAAAATCCTTTTTCGGATACATCAGAAGCCCAAGCAAAGGTGTAACCCTCCGTGATAGCGTGTTCTGCTGCGTCCATCAATTCCTCCAATGGGACGTTGTGAACCATACCAAAAGCCCAGTTGTCAGGTACTGCCAATACAAACTGCTCATAGAATGGGTGATGGGTAAACGAACTCAATACCACATAATCGTCCATATCCATACCCAATTCTTTGGCATAAGACTGAGGATTGTAGGTCTTGCCATCTACCTCAAATTCTGTGGGTTGTTTGCCCAAGTAAGCATCTAAAATACCATCTACCGCTAGTCTCCACGAAGGTGTCAATTTTTTCTGTGGATTCTTGACCACAATATCTACCGTTGCTTTCAATATACCATCTAGTTCCGAGTGGTTATGCGTTTCCGTTTCGCCATAGCTTTGCCCTTTGTAGAGTTCTTCTGGAACGATACCATATCGCTTGATAATATAAGGAATATCATGAAATGCTCCACCTGCACTAAAATTAAATTTGCCGTGCATACGGACATAGTTCATTGCTTTTTCTTTGTACGCATTGCGTACAATAAACATTTCCGAAAGATTGTGTTTTCCCTTGCCCATGCGCAATAGTTCGGATTCAAAGAAAGATAATGCCGAAAAACTCCAACAGGTGCCTGTTCTGCCTTGTGACTGCACCTCGGTCGCTTCCATGTCTTTGACTACCGTAAAGTCATATTGGCTACCCTCTTTGTTGGTTATCTTTTTGGTTTCTTGTGCCTGTGCCGTACCGCCAATTAGCAGCAATGCCAAAGCAAATGATATTGATTTGAACATAATTTAATAAACTTTTTATTTTTAATAAATGGTCTAATGTATTAAGTTGAAGAGCCCTAAGTTAAGGAATCCTGCCTAAAATTGAATCACTTTGGCAAATATTAAACAACTTACTCGACAAATATAGGCGTTCGCTTGTAGGAGGTAGGATAATTTTTTAGGTTTGTAACAAAAATAAAGACTGTGCTACAATTATTCCGAAACAATGAGTTTTTGACCAACATCTTGGTCGTTTTTTATATGCTACTATTAGGTATCAATGGCTGGATTTATCCTTCTGCCTTATTGACTACCTTTGAGCAAGTTCCTGCCACTTTTTCGCCCTTAGTTAATGGTTGGTTAAGTAGTAGCATCATCAACAAAGTACTATTTTTTGTGCTGGTGCTGGCACAGGCATTTTATATCAATTATCTAGTAGGAGTGTATAACATTTCGCGCCAATACACGGCAGTTCCAGCGGTTTGTTTTATCCTACTGCACTTCGTGTATGGCAGTGCCGATATTGCCACACCAGTCGTACTTGCCAACACATTTCTGATAGCAGCACTCCATTGTATGCTAGACAGCTACAACAAGAAAGCTTCTCTAGGTACTATTTTCAATATTGGATTTTGGATAGGAATGTCTGCCCTGTTTTACAGCAGCAATCTGATTTACATTATTTGGGGGATTATTGGATTGTTGATAGTGCGTACCTTCGATTTGCAAGAATTTGTATTGGTCATATTAGGCTACTTCATTCCATTCTTTTTGGCAGGTACTTATCACTACGCTACAGGAGATTATAGCGTTTGGTGGCAAACTACTATTGTAGAACACTTTACGCAATTTACTTACAATTTCCCTCTAGATACGCCATTTTGGCTAATGATAGCACTACTACTAGTGCCTTATTTACTATCCGTCCTCAATTTGGGGGGCTTACAGTTCAAGACAACTACCAAGGAAAAAAAATACATTTACGTTCTAGTCTTGTTGCCCATTATTGGGTTACTGACCTTATTTTTTCAATCCAATGTTCCTGTTTATCATTTCTATACTTTCATTGTACCTATCGGAATACTCTTTGGGCTGCTGGCACAATCGTACAAAAATGCACTTTGGGCAGAACTGCTGCACTTGATTATTTTTATGACTTGTATGGGGGTGCAGTATCAGTCTTTCTTTTTTGGTTAGGGATGAGCTTCTTTCTTGGTTTTTTCCAACCTAATGAATGCTCTGCTGTTTAGATGGTAGATATTTAATCTACTTCACTTAGAACAGAACGTACCAGCAGCATGAAAATACTATTAACAGGAGCAAATGGCTACATCGGCAAAAGATTATTGCCTGCACTTTTATTGGCAGGACACGAAGTTGTTTGCTGTGTTCGAGATATACGCCGATTTCATATAGAAGCGAATCAAAATCCCAGAATAACAGTTATTGAAGTGGATTTGCTAGAGGAAGCTTCTTTGGCAGCCATTCCCAAAGATATAGATGGAGCGTACTATTTGGTGCATTCTATGGCAAGTAGCGACGATTATGAAGATTTAGAAATTCGTTGTGCCCAGAACTTTCGGGCAGCTTTAGAGCAGACTGCTGTACAGCATGTTATTTATCTGAGTGGTATTGTCAACGAGACCGAATTATCGGCACATTTAGCTTCTCGCAAGAGTGTAGAGTTGGAGCTAAGAAAAGGGAGTTATGCTTTCACGACACTACGAGCTGCCATCATTATAGGTTCAGGAAGTGCCTCTTTCGAGATAATAAGAGATTTAGTAGAAAAATTGCCCATTATGATTACGCCAAAATGGCTGCTGACCAAGTGTCAGCCGATTGGTATTAGAGATGTGATTGCCTTTTTGAGCCAAACTTTATTCAACGAGGCAACTTACAATCAAGATTTTGATATCGGAGGGGCGGATATACTTACTTACAAACAAATGTTATTGGAGTTTGCCGCAGCACGCAATTTGACTCGGAAAATTATTATTGTTCCTGTCATGACGCCTAAGTTATCTTCTTATTGGCTTTATTTTGTGACCTCTACGTCTTATCAATTAGCGGTGGCATTAGTCCACAGTATGAAAATAGAAGTAATCTGTCGAAATAAAAAATTGCAAGAATTGTTGGGGATTCAACCCAGTGGTTATCGCGAAGCATTACAATTGGCTTTTAGTCGAATAGAAAGTAATACTACGCCTTCTAGTTGGAAAGATTCTTACTCTAGTAGTGGTATGTCTAGCAGTATTTTAGATGCGATCAATGTACCCACACACGGCTGTTTTCTCGACAAAAAGCAACGCAGTTATTCAGATAGGAAGGTTTGTATTAATAATATATGGCGTATTGGAGGTACACAAGGCTGGTATTATGCCAATTGGCTGTGGCAGTTGCGAGGCTATATTGATAAGCTGTTTGGTGGGGTAGGATTGCGTCGAGGACGCACCAATAACTACAATATATCGGCAGGTGATGCCCTTGATTTTTGGCGAGTTTTGTATGCCAATAAAGAGGAGGGACGCCTGATCTTATTTGCAGAAATGAAACTACCGGGAGAAGCTTGGTTAGAATTTCAACTAAAAGAAGGCAAACTGCATCAGACGGCCACTTTTCGTCCCAAGGGTGTATTAGGGCGTTTGTATTGGTATAGCGTTTATCCATTTCACGGTTTTATTTTTAATGGAATGATTGATGCTTTGGTCAAAAAATAAGCAAATAGGCATCTTTATTGGAGCTACTTTATTTAATTCAAAAATATTTCACAACAAAAAAAAGCACAACTATGCGTTTACTATTGGTTACCCTACTATTGCTAGCTACTACGATGCTAGTACAAGCACAAAATCCCGCTAATTGGACGGTCGAACTCGAAAAAGGAGCAGATAATAATTATGTAATCGTAGCAACAGCTACGATACAAGATGGCTGGTATGTCTATTCACAATATTTAGAAAGTGACAATGGTCCTATTGCCACAGAGTTAGTCTTGGAAGAGGAAGATACCAAATTGGTTGGCAAAGCAATGGAAGACGGCAACCAAATAAAAGGGTTCGATGATATGTTTGCGATGGAGATTACGAAGTACAAAAAGAAAATGGTAATCCGCCAGCCAATCACTGCCGAAAAAGGAAATGCTATCAAGGGTTACTTGACTTATATGTCTTGTAACGAAACGAGTTGTATGCCACCTCAGGAGGTAGAATTTGAGTGGAAAGCAAAATAAATTACGACATAACAAATCGAAAAGGGCAATACTTCTATAAATGAGGTATTGCCCTTTTTTTTCTGTCGTGCCATTTCATTGCAATAAGTATAAAAAAAACAATTTTTAATTCGTTAATGGGGAATTGACTTCTAAAAAAGTTATCTTTGCAGCAAATTTTATAAAAAAAAAGCTTAAAACTACTGCCAAGATGACTAAAATGCGTGTTCGTTTTGCTCCCAGTCCAACAGGAGCATTGCATATAGGAGGTGTTCGTACAGCACTGTACAATTATTTATTAGCCAAAAAAATGGGCGGTACTTTTGTATTGCGTATCGAAGATACTGACCAAACACGCTATGTAGCAGGAGCAGAAAATTATATTATAGAAGCCCTCGAATGGCTCGGATTGGAGTTTGACGAAAGTCCAGCCAAAGGAGGCGAATATGGTCCTTATCGCCAATCGGAAAGAAAAGCAACAGGCATCTACGAAAAATTTGCAGAGCAATTGGTGACTAATGGTCACGCTTATTATGCGTTTGATACCGCCGAAGAATTGACCAATCAGCGCAATGCAGCAGAAGCGAGAGGACAGAAATTCAAGTATGATGCTACCACTCGTTTGCAGCTCAATAATTCATTGGCACTAAGCCAAGAAGACACGCAAAAACTACTTGATAACAATACCCCAAAGGTGATTCGCCTAAAAATACCTGCCGAAGAAACCATTAGTTTTGAGGATATGGTACGTGGTGTGGTTAAGTTTGATAGCAATGAACTAGATGACAAAGTGATGCTGAAAGCAGATGGTATGCCCACTTATCATTTGGCAAATATCGTGGACGATTATCAGATGAAAATCACGCACGTGATAAGAGGAGAGGAGTGGCTGCCAAGTACACCTACACACGTGTTGTTGTATCGCTTCTTTGGTTGGGCAGATGCGATGCCAACCTTCGCTCACTTACCACTGATACTCAAGCCAGAACCAGCAGCTTACATCAACAAAAAAACAGTCGGACACTTTGCGGAGCATTTTGCTAAAGAACTGGTAATAAAAGAGCCAGAATGGCAAGATAAACAAGCAAAAGTTCAAAACTATATTCAGCAGTTGCTGCAAGATATTAAGAGCATAGCGGAACGTCTCAAAATTAATGAAAAAAAGGATTCTAAGCTGCAAAAAGCAGTAAAAGGATTTTTGAGAGATACCATGAACGGCAAGCTCAGTAAGCGAGATGGTGACCGTTTGGGAATGCCTGTTTTTCCGCTAGATTGGCAGGGCGAAAAAGAAAATGATTTCTTTAGAGGATTTAGAGAATGGGGCTTCTTGCCAGAAGCGGTTATCAATTTGCTAGCGTTGCTGGGTTGGAACGACGGAACCGATCAAGAAATTTATACGATGGAAGAGCTAATTGCAGCTTTTGATATGAGTCGTGTAGCTTCTGGTGGTGCTCGCTTTAGTTTTGACAAAGCGAAGTGGTTCAATAAGCAATATTTATCGACTATGTCGAATGACAAATTGGCTGACTTGGTACAACCTTGTTTGGAAGCCGTAGGTATTGCCGCAGAGCGAAACAAAATAGAACAAGTAGCCGAAATGCTCAAACCTCGTATTGGTTTTGTGACGGATTTTGTGGAACAGAGCCGTTATTTATTTGAGGACCTAGATTTGGAGGCAGTAGCAGCGAACCAACAAAAGAACATAGAGAAAAAAGTACTAAAAAACTGGAGTGAAACACAGTCAATCGTAACGAGCTTAATAGAAGAGCTAAGACAAGTAACAGACTTTAATTCAGCAGTCTTATCTAGCCAAATAGAACCATTGATAGCAGAGAATAAAGGGCAAATTTTGCCTGTATTCCGCTTGGCTCTTTCTGGAGCGATGGGAGGACCAGATGTATATGATATAATGGACGTATTGGGGCAACAAAAAACAGTAGGAAGATTGCAAGATTTTGTTGTGTTTTGTAATAGTTTGTCCGCACAAAAGTAGGCTAATGTACGGCTCTATGGTCGTTCGTGTTGATAAAGTAAACTAGGCTAGTTTTAAATTGGTATAGTTTTTGTTAGAATAATCATAATGCAAATGTATTTGTTTTGTGAAACTTTTTGTTGTTAAGGCTCGTTTGGGAGGTAAGTTATGCACTATTTATTTGCATAATATATAAGAGTGTCCAACCTACTCTAAGAACAAACACAATTTTTTATTTAGAAAAAAACCTGCTATAATATGAGTGATAAAGACCAAAATAAAATAGTTCGTCGATACAGTGATGAAGATTTAGTGAAATTCAAAATCGTATTGGACGAAAAACTAACAGAAGCTAAAGCACAGCTAGATGATTTGTTAGTACAACTAAAAGAACTAAATAACAGCGGTGATGAAAATCGGGCTGGTACCTTTGATGACGGTGCGTCTAATTCGCAACGAGAACATATCAGTAAGTTGGCTGCACGACAGCAGAAATTTGTGCGAGAGTTGGAGTATGCTACTGTTCGTGTCAAAAACAAGACTTATGGGATTTGTTCGGTGACAGGAGAGTTGATTAGTAGAGAACGTTTGGCAATCGTGCCACATGCTACCAAATCTATTGATGCCAAACACGATACACAGGGAATGGATAAGAAGGTGGATAAGCCAAAATTCTTTAGAGAGTAAAAAAAAATACTGTTTAGTTTGGTAATTACAAAACTAAGAACTACTTTTGGTCTCTGTAAGCGACATGGTTGTAAACAGAGACCAAAAAAAATATTACACTTTTATACAGAAAAATTTGCAGGTTTACATTTTCTTTGTATCTTTGCAATCGTCTTACAGAACAAATGACTTCATAGCTCAACTGGATAGAGCATTTGACTACGAATCAAAAGGTTGGGGGTTCGACTCCCTCTGAGGTCACTACTATTACTAAAAATTCAACTTACCTAAAGTATTTAGTTCGTTGAATTTTTTTTGGCTACTACATACTAGATAGTCAGTTTAATAACGAACTATTGTACCAAAATAATGTCCCAATCCACTTGAGAGTTGGGACGTTTCAAATTAAAAGAACGTCATGTCTAAAATATGTCAACTTACGGGAAAGAGACCAATTGTAGGTAACAATGTTTCTCACTCTAACGCAAAAACGAAACGTCGTTTCAATCCAAATTTGCAAACTAAGCGCATCTACATCAGAGAAGTAGATAAAACGATTGTAGTCAAATTGACCACAAGAGCATTGCGCAACATGGAAAAAATCGGTACTTACAAGTACCTCAAGCAGCAAATCGCAGCTGGTTTTGATCCTAAAGTGTGGGTGGAAGACAAAGAAGAGCAAACTAAAGCTCGTGAAGCAAAGCGTGGCTACCGTAGAGTAGAGCATGTAGATGCTAATGGCGCAAAATCTTACTCGATTACTTATGAGCCAGACCTAGAACCAAGAAAGAAAATTAAACTTTCTTTTATCCTTAAGTAATCTCATTTTTCCGAAAAAAAAGCTAAAATCATTATATCATGGCTAAGAAAAGCAAAGGTAATCGCGTACAAGTGATACTTGAATGTACGGAGCACAAAGCTACAGGCAAGCCGGGGACTTCTCGTTATATTACTATCAAGAATAGAAAGAACACACCCGACCGTATGGAGTTGAAAAAATTTAACCCTATCCTCAAGAAATATACTATACATAAAGAAATCAAATAATCATGGCTAAGAAGATATCGAAAAATGCAAGGTTGGCACAACGTGCCGCTAATGCTGGGTCTGGTAAAGATCACGTAAAATGTGTAAAATCTATCAAAGACCCGATTACTGGTAAGTATCAGTATAAAGAGGTAATTATACACAAAGATAAAGTAAAAGAATTTTTTGGAGCTAAATAGTAGCAATAAGACGTTCGATAATATACACAATAGCTTCTCCTATCGGAGAGGCTTTTTGTGCTTTAGGTACACTAGATACGCAACTCTACAATCCACCAATATTGTAGCTGAACTTCCTAAATAAAATAGCACTATGGGATTTTTTAATAAACTCTTCGGTAAAAAAGAAGAGGAGAAAGAGCAAATGAAAGAAGACCTCGATAAGGGGCTCGAAAAAACAAGAAAAGGCTTTATGAGCAAAATGGTTTCTACCTTTGCGGGTAGAGATACCGTAGATGAAGCTGTGCTAGATGACTTGGAAGAGGTGCTGATTGCTTCAGATGTAGGGGTCGATACGACCATCAAGATTATCAAAAATATAGAAGCAAGAGTTGCTTTAGATAAATATGTGACTATCAAAGAGCTGAATGCTATCCTGAAAGAGGAAATAGTTAAGCTGCTCAAAGACAATAATGCGACGGATACCGTCCATTATCAAATTCCAGAATCAAAAGATCCTTACGTAATCTTGGTAGTCGGTGTCAATGGAGTAGGCAAGACGACTACGATTGGCAAACTTGCGAACAAGTACCAACAATCAGGCAAAAAAGTACTCTTGGGTGCTGCGGATACTTTCCGTGCTGCCGCTGTGGATCAGCTTGGTATCTGGGCAGACCGTGTCGGCTGTGATTTCTACAGCAAGGGCATGAATGTAGATCCTGCTGCTGTCGCGTACGAATCGGTTCGTTATGCCAAAGAAAATGGCAATGATGTGGTTTTTGTCGATACTGCTGGTCGTTTGCACAACAAGAAAGGACTGATGGGAGAACTCAAGAAAATACGTGATGCCGTAGGCAAACAAATACCTGGAGCACCACATGAAGTGATGTTGGTACTTGATGGCTCTACAGGTCAAAATGCCTTTGAGCAAGCTAAACACTTCTCGGAAGTAACGAACGTAACCTCACTAGCACTAACCAAACTTGATGGTACTGCCAAAGGTGGTGTTGTGATTGGGATTAGTGATCAACTCAAAGTGCCTATCAAGTACATCGGAGTAGGAGAGGGCATGGAGCATTTGCAAGAATTTGATAAGTTTGCTTTTGTTGATTCGTTCTTCAAAGAAGAATTGGCGAAGTAATCAAAAATATAGTATTGCCCAAAGGGCAATGATAACATCAATGAGAATCCACTTACAGCTAGCTGTAAGTGGATTTTGTTGTTTATACAAGTTCGAGTTATAAGACTTTTTTTTCCATCATTTTATTGCCAAGAAATTTATACAAAGGGTTAGTGATTTTTATTTCTGTGATTTTAGCTATGATTTTCACAGGAGGATTAATAATAATGTTGTCAAATAAGAACTGCAAAAAGTATGCGGTGTACCATTTTTATTTTCATAAGATCTGCTATCCTCGCCACCCCAAAAAAAGCCTGTACACAATTACTGCGTACAGGCTTAACCTATTTATTTATATTAGCGTAAGCTATGATTTTACATCATACCTGGCATTCCACCTGGCATTCCACCTGGCATAGCAGCACCACCTTCTTCGGCTACATCATTGATAACACATTCGGTAGTGAGTACCATACTTGCAATCGAAGCAGCATTTTCTATAGCTACACGAGCTACTTTAGTTGGGTCGATGACACCAGCAGCTTTCAAGTCTTCATATACTTCTGTGCGAGCATTGAAACCATAAGAACCTTCAGATTCTTTTACTTTCATAACCACGACAGAACCTTCTAGTCCAGCATTGTTAACGATGGTTCTCAAAGGCAACTCTAATGAAAGACGTACGATATTGACACCTGTAGTCTCATCGTCGTTGATACCTTCAAATCCGTCAAGAGCAGCGATAGCACGCACGAATGCAACACCACCACCAGCTACGATACCTTCTTCTACAGCGGCACGAGTAGCATGCAGTGCATCATCTACACGGTCTTTTTTCTCTTTCATTTCTACTTCCGTAGATGCTCCTACATAAAGTACAGCAACACCACCAGCCAACTTAGCCAAACGCTCTTGTAGTTTCTCTTTGTCATAGTCTGAGCTAGAGTTTTGCATTTGGTTTTTGATTTCGTTGACACGAGAATTTACGGCTTCATCTGTACCTTCTCCATTGACAATCGTTGTATTGTCTTTGTCGATAGTTACACTTTCTGCGGTACCCAAGTGATGCAATTCTACATTTTCGAGTGTGAAACCAGTTTCTTCAGAAACCAACGTTCCACCAGTCAATACCGCAATATCTTGCAACATTGCCTTGCGACGGTCACCAAAACCAGGAGCTTTGACAGCCGCTACTTTTAGACCCAAACGCAATCTATTGACTACCAACGTACTCAATGCTTGGCTTTCTACATCTTCTGCGATGATTACCAATGGGCGACCAGCAGCGTGTGCTTTCTCTAGGACAGGAACGATAGCCTGAATGTTAGAGATTTTTTTGTCGTGAATCAAAATCAAAGGATTCTGAAATTCAGCTTCCATTGCTTCGGTATTGGTTACGAAGTAAGGAGAGAGATAACCTCTATCGAACTGCATACCAATTACTTTATCTACGTATGTTTCACGTCCTTTTGCTTCTTCTACCGTGATAACACCATTGATAGTGACGGCTTCCATTGCTTCTGCAATCAAAGAACCGATTTCCGAGTCATTGTTGGCAGAAATAGTACCTACTTGTTTGATTTTATCGAAGTTGTTTCCAACCAATTCAGAATTATCTTTCAAGAAAGCAATTACTTTATCAACTGCTTTGTCGATACCTCTTTTCAAATCCATTGGGTTAGCGCCTGCTGCTACACTTTTGAGTCCAGCATTGACAATCGCTTGCGCCAAAACAGTAGCGGTAGTAGTACCATCACCTGCTATATCAGCAGTTTTGGCAGCGACTTCTTTTACCATTTGAGCACCCATGTTTTCGATAGGGTCTTCCAATTCTATTTCTTTGGCAACAGTCACCCCATCTTTGGTGATATGAGGAGCACCAAAGCTTTTTTGTATGACTACATTGCGACCTTTAGGGCCCAAAGTTACTTTTACAGCATCTGCTAGTGCATTGATACCATCTTGCAATTTTTGACGAGCTTCTGTTCCGAAGCTGATATTCTTAGCCATCTTATTTTGTCTTTTTGTGTGTTGTAATAATTAATAGGAATACTGAAAATCTGTTAATATTTTAGTCAAATATCAATAGAATATCATCTTCTTTCATAATCAAATAATCTTCGCCTTGGTAAGATACTTCTTGACCTGCGTATTTGCCGTACAATACCGTATCATCTACTTTTACAGTCATAGAGTGGTCTTTCTTGCCAGGTCCTACTGCTACTACTACACCACGTTGTGGTTTCTCTTTGGCATTGTCTGGTATAATAATACCACCGGACGTTTTTTCTTCTGCTGTAGCAGGTTTTACCAATACTCTATCATTAATCGGTCTCATCGTAATTATCAAATTTATTAAGTAAACTAATAATAATTTTAAATTCTGGGTAGCTGGTTGAATGAAGCTACAATCTCCCTTCAACACTTCTTGTGCCAAGATGATTTTATTGTCTTTCTGTCATTATAAGTGTGGTATAATGTCAAAATTGCTTATTTTGCAACAATTAAGGCAGCCATTTCCTGTTAATTTGGCATAATTTATAGTGGGCTGCGTAACATTTAATTCTACCTATGAGCTATGTAGAGGATACCCAAAGTGTACAAGAGGTCGAAAGCCTTTTGTTATTAGTGCAGTCTGGCGATACTAGTAATGTAGAGATTGCAGAGCAAATTATATTAGGCAATCCGTCGCTTCGAGCAGCTTTTTATGCCAATGCCCATCAAGTAGTGGAAACTTGGCGAAAAAATGCCCTAGAAGGAGTTCTTTATCTTGCCCGCAAAGATGAGGAATTAGCCCAAGTATTGAAGACTCGCTACCATTCAATAATCGAACTGACCGAAGATATACCTTACCAACAAGCCAAAGGTATCGAAGGGCTTAAATTCATGACGCAGCGCTTCTTTAGTCCTGTACTCTATACCAAGGATTGGAAACCATCAGAGCTTGATCGGGAGATTTTGGGGACACTTCCAATGGAGACCTTAAAACTTGAAAATAACAATATTGGGGTACTTCCCCAATGGGTGGGCTACATGACACAGCTCAAAGAATTGTACCTCAAAGGTAATTTACTCAAAGAACTGCCCGATACGATTTGCAATTTGACCGAACTCGAATACATCGACTTGAGTAATAATTTACTCCAAGAGTTGCCCCCCCAAATAGGAAATTTGGTCAAAATCCGACAAATAGAACTGCGAAAAAATAGACTGCATGGATTGCCAGATAGTATTGGTAGCCTGAATCTGATGACTCGCCTCAACTTGGAATACAATGTCCTGCGGGACATTCCTATAAGCTTGGCAAAAATCAAAGGATTGGTAGAACTCGATTTGTCCGATAATAACCTCAAAAAACTTCCCGAAAATATTGGCAGTCTGACCAGCTTGATGCGATTGGATATTCGCAATAACCAACTCCAAAAATTGCCAGAAGGATTGAGTAAGTTAGTGAATCTAAAAGTACTTTTATTATCTAATAATCACTTGGAACACTTGCCACCTTGTTTGGCTGGTTTTTACGAACTGACTAGGCTCTACATGGCAAATAATAAAATCAAAGAATTGGAAGCAGAGATTTTGTGTCTGCCTAATATTCAGCGCTTGTATTTGCACAACAATCAATTGACAACACTTCCTAGAGATATACTTTGTATGCAGGGGTTAGAGTATCTGGACTTGGACGAAAATAATATCGAAGTACTGCCTGATTTCTTGCATCAGCTGACCAGCCTAAAAGAAATACGATTAGCCAACAATCCACTCCAATCTATCCCTACTAATCTTCAAGAATTGGAATCGTTGAAAGAGCTAACGCTTTGCAACACTCCCGTAGGCGAGAAGTATGGGGTCGAGGTAATTAGAGGAAAAGAAAAAGTGCGACAGTTTTTGTTAGAAGTAGTCCAGTAAGCCTACAAGCAACGGATTAGCAGTACAAAAAAAGCAGCAACCAATGTTGGTTGCTGCTTTTTTTGTATTGAATCTATTGGTAATAACCTCTAATAGAAAAATCTACCACTTGGTCACTTTAAGAATAGCACGCTCTTGTGTTTTGGTTTGTATTTCTATGACATACAATCCAGGATTGCCATCAATCATCAATTCAAACTGACTAACACTATCAAACTGTTGAGTATCTACCAACTGACCGCTAATAGTCATAATTTTGACCGATACATCTTCATATGCTTTGCCTAATTCTACCAGTACGTTGCCGTTGGTTGGGTTAGGATAGGCATTAACATCTGTATTGAAGCCAATTTTGCTGATACTAACACCTGTTACGTTGGTACAAGCCGTTGTTTGTGTACAACCGTTTTTGCTAACTATCACAGAATAACTGCCATCTACACTAGGCTCAAAAGATTGTCCTGTTACGCCTGCAATTTGTGCATTGTTCTGATTGCAATTAACCCATTGATAATTGGCATTTGCTTCGTTTGCTATCAATGTTTTTCCGTTGAGGGTAACCGTCGCATCAATAGAAGTAACCGTCAAGTTGATCGTAATAATAGAATCACAACCTGCTGCACTTGGAATCGTATCCATGTAGTTACCGCTGGTGTTAATCACTTTTCCACTTGGCGAGGTATAAGTATAACAAGCCAATGGGTTGATTGTCTCCGCTGTATTTTCGAAGATGGTTAGATCCAACGTAATAACAGAATCACAACCAGCAGTATTAGTAATCGTATCCAAGTAAATATTGCTAGTGGTCAATACTTTTCCACTAGGAGCGGTATAACTATAACATTGCCCAACACGCATAAACGAAGTAGAGCTAGCGTTGACAGTCAAATAAATAGTCATCAACGAATCGCAACCAGCAGCATTTGTAATCGTATCTTGATAAGTGTTGCTAAATAGCCATACTTTTCCACTTGGAGAGGTATAGCTATCACAAGCCGTAATCGTCATGGTATCCGTAGAGGTGTTGGCTACTGTCAAATTGACCGTGATCAAGGAATCACAACCAGCAGCATTCGCAATCGTATCTAGGTAAGTATTGCTCATTGTCCACATCTTGCCACTTGGCGAAGTGTAGCTATCACAAGCAAAAACAGTCATTGTATCGGTAGTAGTCGCCCCTACGGTCAGTGCAATCGTGATGATAGAATCACAACCTACTGCATTAGGAATCGTATCAATGTAGTTGGCACTACTGAAACGTACCATGCCATTGGGCGAAACAAAACTATCACAAGCTAAGGGAGCAATAGAAGCGTAAGTCGTACTTTCTTTTGCATCAATATCTAATACAAGATTTCCTGTGTTGCTACTATATCCTTCGGCTAATATATATACCGTATCTCCAAACGAATAAGCCGCATCGGTCAATACATTGATAAATATAGAAGAAGCACTACTGCCACAAGCTGTAAAGTTGTCATCATTGAAATCTAAACGAGTTGTAGTATCACTTGCAAATATGCTCAAGTAGGTATCGAAATCAGATCCGCATATTGAGAACGTAAGTGAATCGACACAGTCAGGAATCACAAACTGAAAAAACACATCTGGACTTGTTTGTCCTGCTACATTGGTGTAACAACTGTCTATATTTACAGCATAATTAAATGGTAGCGTATTGACAATAATGGCATCACTCGCTACATCTCCTACTACATTAGCACAAGGGGTCAAAAAATTGGTTGGACCTGTCCAGAAGCTCGTATCATTAGGAGCACATACCGAACGAACATAAAAAGAATAATCAGTATTGGAGTTTAGTCCAGTAAGTGAAAACGGATTGTTGGTAGTCGCTACGACGATACCAGTGCCTTGTACAAAACCAGGCGCACCATATTCTACTTCCCAGTTGGTCGCCGAACCTGTTTCTACCCAAGCTAAGTCAGCACTGGTTGATAGCACATTGCTAACAGAAAGGCTGCCGGGGGCAGGGCAGGTAGGTAACTCACTTATCGTAATGTCATCAAGTAGCAAGTCATTGTTGAAATCACTAGAAGAACCACCAGATTCTCCTCTAAAACGCAGGCGAACGTCAGTACCGTTATAAATATAAGCACTTAGGTTGAGCCCATATTTGTCCCAACCAAAAGGCGTATTGCCTTGGAATGTCTGGACGATATTCCAAGTAGTTCCGTCCCAGGCTTCCAAATACAAGAAATTGAATGGAGTCAAGGTGCCTGTATAGTGGCTCTCATGATAAAACTCCAAATAAGGAGTCGTCAGTGCAGAAACATTGACAATAGGAAATTCTAAAATAACACCGGCATCGGTGCCCGAAAAGTCAATCCAAGCATAGTTGCCACCGTTGCCTGTGTGGTCTAGTGTAGCCGATACATCGTAGCCAGCAGCTGTGCTGAACTTCCAGCCGTCACCTGAGGTAGCCGTTTGAGTCCAGCCCGTAGGAGTAGTAGTACCGTCAAAGGATTCCGAAAAAATAATTTGAGCAGAACTCTGTTGTGCTGTCAAAAATAACGTCAAAAAAATGATTAAAAATTTTGTCATGAAATGTAAATTTTAAATGAATAAATATATGTTTTGAGAGTGAGAACAAAAGTTGGTTTAGTAATCAAAGATAGGTTTGAATTACACATTGTCTTAGAGGTTTATTTATATGCTTTAAGCCCAATTAATCAAGAGGGTAAATAGTTTGTTTTGTCAAATTTAATAAAAATACATATAAAAAGGCATTGTTTTGGTCAAAAGTCTGTAGATTAAGTAAATATCCAAAAAAAAAATTGGGTTTCTCCAACTATAAGTAATTCGTAAATGATGTCTAATCATTTTGCATCACTATTTTTGCACGATTACTTACGAGAAATTGGTCAAAATGTTAGGAAGGGTAGGGACGCACCGACTTATACTCGAATTCGCAGGGCTCTAAGAATAAAAAAGGTAATAATATATGAAAGTTGCTTAGACATGCTCTTAGAGCATGTCTGAAATTATAGTCTTCTGTCCAACTTCACGACCATCTGGTTTTTCCAAGCTAAGAAGTCGCCTGCTGCAATATGTTTGCGTGCTTCTCCTGTGAGCCACAAGAAAAAAGAAAGATTATGTATAGACGTTATTTGAGGACCTAATAGTTCTTTGGCTTGAAACAAATGACGTACATACGCCTTCGTATAAAATTGAGAGGTAGGATTGGAAGCATTGATGTCTAGTGGACTAAAATCTGCTTTCCATTTGGCATTCTTGATATTGATAGTACCCTCTGAGGTGTAAATCAATCCATGACGTGCATTGCGAGTCGGCAATACACAATCGAACATATCAATACCCAAAGCAATACATTCCAACAAATTGGTCGGCGTGCCGACACCCATCAAATAACGTGGTTTTTCTTTGGGTAGAATATCAGTAACAATATCCGTCATCTCGTACATGTCGGGATGTGGTTCGCCTACCGAAAGTCCTCCAATAGCATTTCCAACACTGTCGTACTGAGAGATAACTTCTGCCGATTGCTTACGCAAATCTTTAAATACAGAGCCTTGTACGATGGGGAAAAGTGCTTGTTCGTAACCGTGAATTGGTTCCGTTTCATTGAATCTTGTCCAGCAGCGTTTGAGCCAACGGTGTGTCATGTGCATGGAGCGCTTGGCGTATTTGTACTCACAAGGATAAGGCGTACATTCATCAAACGCCATGATAATATCTGCACCAATTTTGCGTTGAATATCCATTACATTTTCTGGTGTAAACAGGTGTTTAGAACCATCAATATGCGAAGCGAATGTCGCTCCTTCTTCTTTTATTTTGCGACGATGAGCCAGCGAAAAAACTTGAAATCCACCACTGTCCGTCAGTATGGGTCTGTCCCAACCATTGAACTTATGTAAGCCACCTGCCTTCTCCAATATATCAGTACCGGGGCGTAGATAGAGGTGATAGGTATTGCCCAATATAATTTGAGCATTGATGTCGTCCTTGAGTTCGTGCTGGTGTACGCCCTTGACGGTACCAACAGTACCCACAGGCATAAAAACAGGCGTTTCGATAGCACCATGTGCTGTTTGGAGCGTGCCTGTACGAGCTTTGCAATTCGGATCTTGACTTTCTAGTGTAAATTTCATGTTTTTTACTATTTGTGTGCTTTGGATTACAAAAATACATAAATAGCAGGACATAAAAGGAAAAGCGGAAGTAAAAGTGTGCTACAAGCTTGGATAGAAATCAATTAATTTGTTTTTTTTGCTCTTTTTTTGGAAGGTTTATCTTTAGTTCGGTTCTTTTTGGTAGTGATAAAAGGGCTGTTTTTCATCACGGCGGCACGCTCTTTTTCTATCTTCCGAAAACGTCCCTTCAGGACATCTTTTTCGTAGTTGGTAGGAGCTACGCCCATTTTGTCGAGAGCATACAAGTAGTAGGCTTCTATATCTTTCTTTTCGTCAATAGTATGCCCTGAATTGCTGATGATAGCATACAGTTGAGCAGCCACGCCATAGGCTTTGAGGTCGAACGCATGATCAGCAAGTACAACCAAATTAGAATCAATGTGAGCGGGGTCGTTCAGTAGGGCATTGAAGTCGAGTCGTAGTGAAAGTTGATACATTTCATCTCGATTTTTTGCCGCTACATTCATGGCGTAAAGTGGGTCAATGGCATATACTTTTTTGGTGCAGGTTTGCCAATTTTCTATAATCTCCTGAGGAGGACGATGGCTAATTAAGAGCGAGTGGGAATAGTACTTCTCGAACTGCAAGGCAGCAGATTTTGGCACTTGCAGCAGCAAGTCATCAAAATAAAGCTCGGCACCATAAAAGTCACCTTCTGCTTGCCACTCTTTGCCTATCAGTATGGCATTGCGCAAGTCATCAAACAGCCATTCCAATCGGAAGTCTAGTTGCTGATAATAATAATGAACAAGGCTGTTTTCTTCTTCCAGTGCTTGCCCAATATGCAAATAACGTTGTGCCAATTCTAGTTCGCCATGAGCGATGTGCATTAATATTTTGGAAAGATAAACTAAGCCATTTTTTTTGGCAACTTCATTAGTCGCTTGCCAGTAAGTGGCATTCCCGACCGTTAGTTTTTGGGTCGATTGGCGCATATAAT
Organism: uncultured Saprospiraceae bacterium; assembly: GCA_937139495.1. GTDB lineage: Bacteria > Bacteroidota > Bacteroidia > Chitinophagales > Saprospiraceae > Aureispira. The sequence continues at coordinate 254,024 of CAKZQC010000026.1, forward strand.
CGCCTGTACTAAACAGCTTGCCCAACTCCTGCACAGCAGGACGAGCACCAGATTCAAACGTCATGTAATAATTCACAACAGGTATTGCTTGATCTTTTGCCCAGCTTTGTAGCAAATTGACTTTGGTTGCCAAGTCAGCAGCTTCGTAAGCAACTTTTACTTTTTCGTCGGGGAGTAGTATTTGTGGTTCAAATTTGAGTTGTGGATTTTCACAACCTTTGTTGACCTTGGCGGTAATCAAGTAACTATAATCGGTCAGCTTAGAACGAGGCGGATAAGAAAGTGCCTCTAGTCGTTTTTTGAGCCCATTGCGCTTGAAATCCGAGAGGGCAGGGCGAGCGCTAATCTCTATATTTATAGGCTCACCTTTCGGGCAATTGACCAACAACAATACATCATTGCTTGTACGTTGTTGTCTAAAAAAACTCTCGCAAGTCTGCAATACTCTTGCTTGCCACACGTGAAAATAGACCGTATCCATGGTCGCATTTTTGATTTGGTCATCAGCAAAGTATTCTACTTTGAGCTCTACAGTGGTTTGAGCCAGCAGGAGGCTATTGCTGTAGATAAAAGAAACGATAAAAAGTAGTACTATTTTCATGGAAATGGATTGAAATATGCCGAAAGATGCAGGAAAATAGTAGGTGTAATATTTACTCTTCCTCCTCCTCTTCTACTGGGGTTGTTTTGTCTATAATATAATTAATCTTGCGCAAGGTCTGTTCGTCTTGCTCTTGATAGGTTTGCAATTTGTATTCCAACCGTTCACTTTTACTGTAATTTTCAGATTTCCGAAACGTTTGTTCGCTATCATCTAAGAAAGTAGGGTTGGCGAAGGTCACTTGATCCAATTTTTGGTACGCATCTATTGCCTTTGTTACATCATTGGCTATGACTACCCCTCGGTCTATTTCAGGTGTTTCGCTTATTTTTTGGTAGAGTATAGCAGGTAGTTCTCGTGTATCCCAAATGTCCAAAGTGACCACAAAAGCATTTCTGCCACGCATTTTGTAGGCTCTACGCACGTGGATATGTTCTAGTCCTTCTACAGCAAGGGCTTCGTCTAACAACGCTCTGTTGGTGGCATAGTCGTCGCCCGAAAATCCTACCAAAATTGTTTCATTGAACCGCAAGGTACCTGCTATATAGTTGTAGCGGCTTCTGTTCTTGTAAGTGTACGAAAGGCTATCTACTTCCAAATCAAATTTTTCGGTCAAATCACCCTTGATACGAAGCGGAAATACAATATCTTTGAATCCTTGATCGTGTACGTGTAGCTCAAAAAAGCCCCACGGTACCGTTGTTTCCCAAAGTTCAGTATCAGGATTGTATTGCAAATCAAATGTCCGATACAAGTGTTTGGGATTGTTGCCTTTGAATCCAAACATTTTGAGCTGTACGGGGAGATTGAAATAGGCATACCAAAAGTTTTTTGCTAATTCTACTTCTTTGTCCTTTGCTTCTAGCGAAATAGCTACTTTGACGGAATCTACTCGACGTTGACCACAAATAGTACTAACCAATCCGAGCATCAAAAAAATAAGGGTAATATATTTCAGCATGATAATATGGAATAAGGTCTAATAAAGTTTATTACTTTAATAGTGAAAAAATCTATCTATCAAAGATAAAAAAAATCAACCAAAAGCCACTAAATTAGTAGCACATTGCACAAAAGTGAAGGCATACCTGCTATTTTCTACGTTTCCACACAATTAGTCCAATCATTAGGAGCAAAAACACGGAAACAATGCTGCCTATTATAAGATACCAATTGGTAGCAGGTTGGCTCAGTGCTGCTACAGGACTATTATTGCCCATGACCACAAAAGCCCCCCAATAAAAAGGAGCCAGCACTTTTGGTCGACTCAAATAGGTTTCCATGAACAGCAATTTGGCTTGCTGCATGGCTTCGTCTTTGTGCATGCCCTCTTTTAGGTTTTTGTAGAAATTACCCATAATGATTTTGGTCGTAAAATCCGACACCTGCCATTTGGTCATCACAATATTGGGTACACCTGCATAAGCAAAACCTCTAGCAATAGAAATCACGCCTTCGCCTCTAGCCAATTTGCCCGAACCCGAATTGCAGGCACTTAGTACCGCCAATTCCGCATTTAGTTGCATATTGAACAACTCATGGGTATGCAAAATGCCATCTTCGTCTCCTTCTGGCACCAAGACCAAGCTCGAAAACAAAGGGTCTTCATCATTCATCATGCCATGTGTAGCAATATGAATAACTTCATAATTAGGGGCTTGTTGCTTGAACGCCAATTCTGTAGCTTGTTCTTTGGTCCATATTTGCCCCCCAAACAGATGGGCAATATCCGTAGCTTCTTCTATTGCTCCAGGAAGTTCTATTAAATCTTCTATTTTTAGTTTCTCGGTAAGACTAGCATTAACAGCAGCAAAGTTAGGTGCCCAAACGACTAAGTTTTTCTTGCCAGACGATACCGCTTGAGTGGTGCTCAATAAAAAAAAGCTAGCCGAATAACTATACGAAATAGCATGCTGTTGAATCAGAAAGGAAGGATTGTTATAGTTCTCTTTTGTGAAATTGTCTGCTTGAGTAAATCGAGTTGGTAACACGCCAAAGGGCAAATAGCTCAACTCGGCATCCGCCGAAACAATTACTTTCTTTTCGCCCAAAAAAGCTTCTAATTCATCGCTCCAAACCAATGAATATAAATCGTAGCCTAACTTAAAGTATTGTTTAAATTTATTTTGCTGAATGGCTTTTTGTAATTGATTAGCAATAGCACTAAGTGGTATTTCAGTCGGACGATACTGGGTGTAGATTTCGTCTTTGCTTACAGCCAATAGATAAACAAAACCATCGGTCGCTACATATTCCAAAAATACTTCATTGGGCTGCAAGGCAGCTTGCAACTGCTCCAACTTGGGAGCGGTATAATCGTATTTCATGGCATAATAAGTAGGATATTTTTTTTCTATAGATTGTAGCATTTGTTCATGCTGCTGTAGTTTTTCTTCTTTTTCTAGCTCTAGCTCCGCCAATTTTTTTTCATCTTTGTTGGTGCCTTGTTTTAGCTCATAAAAAATCTCGCTGGAGAGATACGCAATGCTCACTTTTAGCTCATTTTCTTGAGCCGTCACGTCACTGGGAACGCCATTTATTTTGCGTGCCTTGAGGTCACGAATAGATTCTAGCAGCGTGGCACTTTTAGACAATTCGGCATAATTAAAGACCACTTCCAAGTATTTTTTATCTTTGGTCAACTCCCATAAGCTATTGGCTGTCAATACAGCTTGCTGACAAAGTTTGTGAGCGGCTGCCGAAAGACGATATTTAGAACCCTCGTTGCGGTGCGTCTTGCGGAGGGTATGTAGCAGTTGGATAGCTGCCTGATAATTAGCTAATATTTGTAGCAATTCATCTTCTGTTTTTTTGCTATTGAGTCCACTCAACGCCACACCTTTTGAGCTAATTGCATTCAATAGCTCAAAAGGAAATGCCGTGTCATCAGGATTAGGGACACCATCGCCCGATATTTCGCTGCCCGACCTCATCGAAGCATTGATTGCCTTATCCATGAATCCAAGCGCTAAAGCAAATTGCTTCTCGGCAACCAAACAATCGCCCAACATACGACTGGCTTCTGCTACTAGAGGGTGTTTCTCGGGATAAATAGGTTTCATCAAATCCAATGCTCGTTGATAAAATTGCTTGGAGCGAGCAAAATCATCTGCTTCATAAAACAAAGCACCTTTAGCCATCGCTATTTCTATTTCCTTAATTGTTTGCTGTTTGTTCGGAAATCTTTTGATAAGTCCAGCAGCCTTTTCATAATTGATAAGCCCCAAATTCAAATCAACTCTTTTGTTTGGGGTCAAAATAGGCTCTACGGGTTGTACTGCCATTTTGGATAAGGTCGATTGCCAATCTTGTTCGGCATCATTGACCGTAGGAGCATACCAAGTCGTACCGCCTTCTTTCGCTTCTATTTTTCGGTATATCAATCCCTGATTGAGATAGGATTTGAAGGCATTTTCCAATTCGCCAGTTGATAGTTTTGTATTCCAAGTACCCAAAGCAGGTGTATTGTAGATAGCGGCTTGCTTATAGTTACGTTTATCTAGATAGATAGTCGCAATCATTGCTTCTACACGAGGCAATGCACCTAAGTTTTGTTGTGATTCGTTGATAGCCGAAAAGGCGTTTTGCAAATAGGGGAGAGCAAGCTCATATTGTTTTTGCTCAAAGTAAATCTTACCGAGTCGAAAACTCAACTCAATTTCTTTTTCTGGGTCATCTGGTATAATCGTCGCTTTGTTTGCCAATATGTTTCGATAGACCTGAATAGCACTATCAGGCTCGATTAATTGCTCCTGCAATTCGCCAATAATCAAATTATCTTCCGCAAAGGTTTCTTGATTGCGCCTATCGGCAGGCAATTGATTGGCAGCAGCAATAGCCGCTTGATAATATTGCAACGCCTCTTCATAGTTACCCTTTTTGTTCTCTACTTCGCCCAAATACTGATTAATCTCTACACTCAAGGCGATGGGAAGTGCATTTGGTTTTGCTACTTCTATTTTTACCTTTGGCAGGAGTGCCAAAGCTTCTTTTTTTTCGTTGTAGCTCCAGTGATAGCGACTGATACAGTAATCTAGCGTAGCTTTGGAAGCAGCCGATACTTTTTGGCTATCCACAATCGCTTCACCTACTTGATAGAAGGCATAATAAGCCGCTTCTTTTTTGCCACTCTGTAGCAATGCCAAACTGTGTAGAGCATTTGCCATGAGTTTTCCATCATAATTATTGCCATAGCTTTTTTCAGCTTTCGCAAAATATGGAACTGCCGCCCTATACTTGCCTTGCAAGTAGAGTGCCTCTCCTTGCTCAAACTGCTCATACGCCTGTGCAGGCTGGTTCAATACAGGAGGTTGAGCGACTAAAAAAAAGGCTGTATGAAGTAAACTAAAAATAGTCAATAAACGAAAAATCATAGGTGCATATACTAAAGGAAATTCTACTGAAAAATTAGATTGAGGGACTCAAAAGTAATATATTTCTAGGTAGTATTACCGCAATTTGACGACAGTCGCCCCAAAACCATATTTATTATGGAAGCTATTCTGGTAATCTTTTACGCCATCTCTAAAACGCAAATGCTTCGAAACGCCCTCTTTGAGTTTGCCTGTTCCGATACCGTGTATAATATAAACCTCCTTGATGCCCAACGTTAAGGCCTTTTGCAAGAATTTTTCTAATACTTCAAGTTGCAAACTAAACAGTTCTCCCGGCAAAAACTCTGAGGTGTCATTGACCAAATTTTCGGCATGCAAATCCAACTCTACATCAAAAGAAGCGTGTTCCATCAAGTTGAGTCGCTTATAATAGCGATTGACGGGACGCAACACAAAAGCTTTGTTACCGTGATGATTGGCAGTATAATCTTGGAGCATGCCAGTAGCATTTGCTTTAGGTGGAAAACTCTCAAAGACAGTGTAAGCGTAGCTTTCGAGTCCCATCAAGGGAACTTCTTGATAACTACGGTTAAATTTTTTGAACTTCAATTTGATTTTTTTCTCAAATTGCAATCTTGGGCAGGTCAATACCATCGTAGGGGCATCATTAAATTGAGGTTGCTTAAATTCGCCTATCGCAAAAAAATCATAGGCAGGAATCACTTTATCCAAGCCATGTACGACTTCTTGTTGCAGGAACATTCTAAACTCAAAACCAAAAGATGCCGCTGTATCATTGACCAAATAGATACTATAATCAGTTGCGGAAATAGGTAAGAAAACTAAAAAACAACCTTTGTCCGTTGGTTTAGTCGGGCGAATCGTCGGAAACTTGAACGTCGCTTCTTTTTCTTCGCCCTTTTTGGAGCTTAATGTCGGCGATGTCGTCGAATGAAACTTTTGCTCCAATTGTGATTTAGAAAAAAACATTTCCTCTGTCGATAGCTTTTGCAATTTTGGAGTTTTTATTTTTTTCTTGACGCTTTTTTGTATTTCCGATACTTCGATATGCTCAAAGTGGTCTGCCAAGACAATATCTTCCACAAAAGCAATCGTTTCTTCGTCCTCGTCGTCAAGTATTGTATAGCTGCCATCTAAATGGTCTTCTACTATTTCGGCACGCATACCTGTGTATCTCAATCGTATTTTATCGCCAATTACAAACATAGTAGTAATAGAGGTTTTTTTAGTAAAGTAAAAGTAGTCCGCCCAAAATATGACATTTCCACACTAATCTTTTATTAAATGAGATGGTTTTAGACAGTAAGACAAATGATTTGCATAAAAGTTACTGCGGAGTCATGGATAAAAAATGAAAAATAGTGCCAATAAAAATACAAATAGACCGCAGGATTATTTTATACTAAGTGGCTTTTCTAGGGAAAGGTTCAATGTGGAATATTCTTTTTATGACAATTTTGTGATTTTTCTAACCAAAAAGTAAAAAAAAATGAAGAAGGATTTTAACTTAGCACTCTCAAACGAAACATAAACCAACTATTTGGTAGTTGGCGATTATAAATAAACTGATAATCAACTATTTATAACTTTAATTAAAAGAAATAGCAAAATATAGTATTTCGATTTTATTAACAAATGTTAAGTGAGGTCTATTTGGATTCAGTCTAAATAGGTTAGACTTTATAACTACATTTGAAAAATAACTTTGCGTATTGTACTTTTGCATCAAACACGACGAATAACGAGTTGTTTTTTGACAAAAAAATTACAGAATGATATATCAAAGATTTTTTAGCTTCTTAGCTATTACCTTACTAATTGCCATGTTGCCAAATCTATCGATGGCAGAAGGCGACCCACTTAAAGGGCAAACTTTGTTTTTAGCAAAATGTGCCAGTTGTCACAACAACAATATGAAGACAGACATGACTGGGCCTCAACTACATAACGTAGGAGAGCGTTGGGCGAAGTATGGCGACGACATATATGCTTGGATTAGAAACTCTACGGCTTTAATCGAAGAGAATCACCCTTATGCTGCTCCTTTATTTGCTACGTGGAACAATGCACAAATGACGGCATTTCCTGAGTTGTCAAATGAAGATATTGACAATATCTTGGTTTATATCCAAAATAAAGGAGACTTTGGTTGTGCTACAAAAAAACTTTGTGAAGACAAACCAGCAGAAGGGGCGGATGCAAAGCTAGCAAGCGACGAGCCAACCGAAACACCATGGTCTGCTTATGCACTACTATTGGTTTTATTGATTAGTGTCGCTTTATTGGGACGTTATATCAACGGTTTGACACGCTTGGCACAGCAGAATGCTGGAGAAGTGGTAACAGAAGAGAAGTCAATACTAGGTGTATTGTTTAGCCCACTAGTCATCAAGTTGATTATTTTTGGTCTAGTATTGTTTGGTGGTTATACTACTGTCAATAATGCGATTGGATTGGGTCGTCAAACTGGCTATGAGCCAACACAACCTATCAATTTCTCGCACAAGATACATGCAGGAGATAATGGTATTGACTGTCAGTACTGTCACGATGGCGCTAGACGTTCTAAGCACTCTGTGATACCTGCATCTAATACTTGTATCAACTGTCACGCTAATATCCAGAAAGGATCATTGGCAGGAACAAAAGAAATTATCAAGATTTATGCAGCTTCTGGATTTAATCCAATGTCTAACTCTTACCTGCCAGCGGCAATGAGTGATAGTGCTCGTAAAGAAGTATATCGTACTTGGCTCAAGAAAACATGGGCAGACGACTACAAATCAGATGAAGAAGCAACCGAAAAAATGTTCGAAGAGCAATTGGCTTCTATCGATGGTAGCTACAATGCACCTATCGAATGGGTTCGTATTCACAACTTGCCTGATCATGTTTATTTCAACCACGCACAACACGTTACCGTAGGTAAAATTAAGTGTCAGACTTGCCACGGTAAGGTAGAAGAAATGGAAGTAGTGAAACAACATTCTCCATTATCTATGGGCTGGTGTATCAACTGTCACCGTCAAACAGAAGTTCAGTTCCGTGCTGGACTAAACGAGAGTGATAAAACTCCTTATGCTGGAGGCGAAAACACAGCTAATCCATATTATACAGATTACAAATACTACGAAAAATACCACAACGAACTAAAAGCGGGTGACCGTAAAGGCGTAACGGTAGAAGAAATTGGTGGACTAGAGTGTCAGAAATGCCACTATTAATCCATAAAGTAAGTATTTTAATAAAACATTGAAACAGAATAGGGTAACCCCCTTTCCGAATATATCTCATAAAGACTATGAATAAGAAGGAAAATAACAAAGTGTGGATTGGAGTTGAGGACTTAACCAATGATGCTGCACTTCAAGAAAATCAGGGCATAGAATTCCAACAAGAAGAAGAACAAGGCAGTACTAACCGTCGTGACTTCCTCAAACTGATGGGTTTTAGCTTAGGAGCGGCTACTGTAGCCAGTTGTGAAGCACCTGTCAATAAAGCGATTCCTTACGTAATCAAGCCAGAAGAAATTGTACCTGGAGTAGCGACTTTTTTCGCTTCTGCTATTGTACAAAGTGGTGATGTGTTGCCTGCTTTGATTAAGACGCGCGAAGGTCGTCCGATCAAGATAGAAGGAAACCCAGGTGTAGGAATCAACGAAACATTTACGAAAGGTGGTACTTCTGCTAGAATGCAGGCATCTGTACTTTCTCTTTATGATACCAATCGTGTTACTTCTGCTGGTCAAGTAGCAGAAGGCAATTTTGTCTCGTTGCCTTGGGCAGACTTAGACAAAGCGGTAACCGCAGGTCTTAAAGGAAATATTCGAGTTGTTACTCATACCAATAATAGTCCTACTTTTGCAAAAGCATTTGCAGCATTCCAAGCAACGCACCCTGGTGCTAAGCTGGTACAATACGATCCTATTTCAGCATCAGCAATGATTGCTGCCAATAAGCGTTCGTTTGGCGTAGCAGGTGTTCCTGATTATCACTTCGAGCGTGCGAAATGTATCGTTAGTATTGATGCTGACTTCTTGGGTACTTGGATTTCTCCAGTAGAATTCTCGAAAGACTATTCTGTCAACAGAAAAGTAACAGATAACGATATAAATGATGCTCAAACAAAAATGTCAACGCACATTCAGTTTGAGTCAAGAATGTCAATGACAGGGTCTAATGCAGATCATCGTGTATTGATTAAGCCTTCGGAGATGGGCGCTGCTGTAGGAGCATTGTATGCTGCTGTAGCTTCAGAAACAGGAACAACTCCTGCAGGTTCTGGACCAGCTGCTAATTTTGCTTGGGCAAAAGCAAGTGCTGCTATCAAATCTACGGCTAAAAAATTGGCAGAAAATAACCGTCAAGCATTAGTTGTTTGTGGTATCAATGACGAAAACATCCAATTGGTTGTCAACGAAATCAACAAGATGGTTGGTGCCGTAGGCAATACAATGGACATTAGTGCAAGTGCACACTCTAGACAACGTCTAGGTAGCGATGCTGCTATTCAGAACTTAGTACAAGAAATGAATAATGGTAGCGTAGATGCACTATTAGTTTGTGCAGGAGCTAACCCAGCATATGACTTAGCAGGTCTTGCAGAGCAGTTCAAAACAGGTGTTGCCAAATGTGCTTTGAGTGTGTCGATGGCATTGAGCATGGATGAAACAGCTAGTGTTTGTCAATACATAGCACCTGATCACCACAATTTGGAGTCTTGGGGCGATGCAGAACCAAAGAAAGGTGAATATTACCTAGTACAACCGACTATCTCTCCATTGTTCAAAACTAGAGCAGCAGGACAGTCTTTGTTGACTTGGGCTGGTAAGCCACAAGCGTATGATAAATTCCTACAACAAAATTGGAAACAAACATTTGCAGGTTCTTACATGATGTTCCAATCTTTCTGGAACAATGCTTTGCATGATGGCTGGTACAAAAATGCAATTAACAAAACAGTTAATGTAGAACCAACAGCTACTGTTGAGGCTACTGCTACTACCAATCAAGAAGCACCAATCGTAGAAGAAACAGCTCCAATTGCAGCACCTTCTTCTGATATTTCTAGCGCTTTGGCTAATTTGCCAACAGGCGGAAGTGGCGGACTCGAAGTATGTTTCTATGAAACCGTACAGTTGGGTAGTGGAGCAGATGCAAACAACCCTTGGTTGCAAGAAATGCCTGACCCAGTCATGCGTACTACTTGGGACAACTTTATACAAATACCGATTAGCTCGGACGGAGTAGATTCGTTCTCTTCTCTCAATAACCTAAACGATGGTGATGAAGCAGAAGTAACTGTTAATGGTCAAAAATACAAACTACCTGTTTTCCGTCAATTCGGTCAAATGGCAGGTACTATTTCTATTGCATTGGGTTACGGACGTACGCATGCAGGGAAATGTGGCAATGGAGTAGGGCAGAATCTATATCCAGCGGTCAAAGATTTTAAATACAATGCTGCTGCGGCACTTTCTGAGAAAGTAGGCAAAGATGGCTTGTATGCCAATGTGCAAATGCACCACACATTCGGTATTACTACCGAAGAAGGCGGCAAAACAAAAAAACACGAACTTAAGTCAGGTGACAAAGTACCTTACAATGTTGATGAAGCAGAACTTGGTTTCCAAGGAGCTTTAGTAGAACGTTCTATTTTCTTCCACTCTACTGCCAAGGATTTGCCAGGTGAGTTGGTTAGTTTAGCCAAAAAACGCAAAGGTTACCAAGATCTGAATGCTAAAGGACTATACCCAGAACACGAAGTGTACAAAATGGGACACCACTGGGGAATGACTGTTGATCTCAATAGTTGTACTGGTTGCGGTGCTTGTACAGTAGCTTGTATGGCAGAGAACAACGTACCTGTAGTAGGAAAGTACGAAGTAAACAAAGTACATGAAATGACTTGGTTGAGAATTGACCGTTATTTCTATGGAAATGAAGAAACACCTAACGCAGTTTATATGCCGATGATGTGTCAGCACTGTGATAATGCTCCTTGTGAGAATGTTTGTCCAGTAGCAGCCACCAACCACAGTTCTGAAGGATTGAACCAAATGACTTACAACAGATGTGTTGGTACTCGCTACTGTGCTAATAACTGTCCGTACAAAGTACGTCGTTTCAACTGGATGGATTATACTTCTGCGGACATATTCCCATCGAATGAGGTGGATATGAATAGAGGCGTAGAAAGCAACGAAGAAGAATACATTTATATGAATGATAACTTGACTCGTATGGTATTGAACCCTGACGTAACGGTTCGTACACGTGGAGTTATCGAAAAATGTAGCTTCTGTGTTCAGCGTATTCAAGAAGGTAAATTAGCAGCTAAAGTAGAAGCTCGTAAATTGGAAGAAACAGATATTCAAGTTGCTTGTCAGCAATCTTGTCCAACTGGTGCAATTGTTTTTGGTGACATGAACGATAGCAATAGTGAAGTAACTAAACTGAAAGAAACCAAACGTGCTTATATTGTTATTGAAGAAACTAACGTTCGTTCGTCTGTTAGCTATTTGATGAAAGTAAATAATAGAGACGAAAATTTCGCATAAGAATAATATATAGACAATCAGGAGCTGCTACGCAGTTTCTGGAAGAGCAATTCAAGATAAAAACATAAATTTTATGAGTGCAGTTGTTTCCAATGTTCGCCCACCCTTAGTAACGGGCAACAAGACATATCACGATATAACAGAGGACATTTGTTCGCCAACTGAGAAATTACCGGGTATTGGTTGGGTATTCTGTTTACTAGCTTCATTGGGGCTTTTAGGATTCGGTACCGTAGCCGTTTTTTGTACTGTATGGTACGGAATCGGAACATGGCACCTAAACCGTACTGTCGGTTGGGGTTGGGATATTACCAACTTCGTTTGGTGGGTAGGTATCGGTCACGCAGGAACATTGATTTCTGCCATTTTGCTACTTTTTCGTCAGAAATGGCGTACAGGGGTGAATAGAGCCGCAGAGGCGATGACTATTTTTGCAGTTATCTGTGCCGCATTTTTTCCAGGTATTCACATGGGGCGTCCTTGGATGGCATTCTTTGTATTTCCTTACCCAAATACACGTGGACCATTATGGGTAAACTTTAACTCACCATTGTTATGGGATGTATTTGCAATTTCTACTTACTTTACGGTATCATTATTATTCTGGTACACTGGTTTGGTACCTGATTTTGCTACCATTCGTGACCGTGCTACTGGTTTCAGAAGAAAAGTATATAACTTCTTATCTTTTGGTTGGACAGGTTCTGCCAAGCACTGGCAACGTTGGGAATCATTATCTTTGATTCTTGCAGGTCTAGCTACACCGTTGGTACTTTCTGTACACACGATTGTATCATTTGATTTTGCGACTTCTGTTATTCCAGGTTGGCACACAACTATCTTCCCTCCGTATTTCGTAGCAGGAGCTATTTTCTCTGGTTTTGCGATGGTACAGACATTGATGATTATCACTAGAAAAATTCTAGGATTGGAAGACTATATTACTGTAGAACACGTAGAGTCGATGAATAAAGTAATCGTACTAACAGGTTCTATTGTAGGGGTAGCTTACTTGACAGAGCTATTCGTAGCTTGGTACTCAGGTTATATCTATGAGCAGTACGCATTCTACAACCGTGCATTAGGACCATATTGGTGGGCTTATGCAGCGATGATGACTTGTAATGTTATCACACCTCAGTTCTTCTGGTTCCGTTCTATGCGTAGAAGTATTGCCGTAACTTTTGTATTGTCTATCATCGTAAATATTGGTATGTGGTTCGAGCGTTTTGTGATTATCGCCACAACATTAGCTAACGATTTTATTCCATCAAGTTGGAGTTATTATACACCATCATGGGTAGAAGCAGGAATTTATATCTTTACTTTCGGACTATTCGGTACTTTGTATCTTATCTTTATCCGTGTAGCACCAGTAGTTGCTATTGCAGAGATTAAGTCTATCTTGAAATCTTCTGGAGACCAGTATGTAGGACCTCAAATAGCAGACAAAACAGGTCAAAATAACGTAGCAGGTCACCACGATGATCACCACGAGCATGAGTTGGCAGTCGTACCTGGTACTTCTATTGTAGCCAAAGAAGCTAAAAACGATATTAATACTATCGAAAAAGCAATCGAGGATTTCAAAGATGAGTTGGGTGACTATAACAACGAAGACAATCCTGAAGACGATAAAAAATAATTTAGCAACCGAATAGGGACGTACTTTAAGCGTCCTCATAAATATATATACAGTAATGAGAGTATTAAATAAAAAAGTGCTTTTCGGCTTGTACAACGATGAGGAGATACTCAAATCAGCTATCCTCGAAATCAATGGAGAAAATGCTGAAATAATGGAGGTATATACCCCATTTCCAGTACACGGTCTTGATCCTTATTTAGGATTCAATGAATCTCGTCTTCACATTGCAGGTTTCTTGTATGGTATGATGGGAACTACATTGGCTTTTGGCTTTATGTCTTGGGTGTTTACAGCCAACTGGCCTATTATATTTGGTGGTAAACCATATTTCTCTGTTCCTTCTTTCATACCAATTACTTTTGAGTTTACGGTATTGATGGCAGCAGTAGGAATGGTTATTACCTTCTACCTAATCTGCGGCTTAGGACCAGGTGTAGAAAACCCTTACTTGGATCCTCGTATCACGGATGATAAATTTTGTATTGCCTTCGATGTTACCAATAGCTCAAGAGAAGAGGTAGCCGCTCTTTCTGGTTTGCTACAAAGAACAAGTGCAGAAGAAGTCCATACCAAAAATATCTAATTGCAACACCTGATAATCGAATCATACAAATGAAAAATATAAATAGCTTTTATTCTTTAGCTTCTGTTTGTGTAGCCAGCTTATTATTATTTAGCTGTAGCCAAGCAGGAGGAGAGCAACCGGGCAGTGAGTTCATGCCTGATATGGCACACTCTGTCGCTTACGAAGCCAACTATAACACGTATTACTACAATAATACTTGGGGTTCGGAAGAAGAGTACGAAAAGATGGCAGGACCTCGTAAACCTGTGAACGGTACCGTAGCTAGAGGACATATTCCTTATGCCTACAAAAACTTGGAACAGTTTAGAGAGAGCAGCAACGAATCTTTTACGGAACTACAAACTAAAGCAGCGGAGGTCGCATTGAAAGATGCTACTTTAGTCAACTCAATCAATCCAACTAATAAGGAGGATCTCGAAAAAGTACTGGTACATGGCAAAGAATTGTACACCGTAGCTTGTGCGGTTTGTCATGGTAAAAAAGGAGATGGAAACGGTTCTATCTATAACGCTGGAAACGGTCCTTATTCTGCCGCTCCGGCCAATTACTTGACAGACGATTTGATCAATGCTTCTGATGCTCGTTATTACAACGCAATCATGAACGGTAAAGGTCAAATGCAATCGCATGCTGACAAATTGAATGAAGAAGAGCGTTGGAAAGTAATTCACTATATCCGCTCTTTGCAAGCTGATAAAAAAGGCTTAGACTACTTTGAGCAAATGGGAGCTACTGCTAGCAAAAACCTAACACTTAAGGAGGCTTTCGCCAAAATGATGGAAGAAAACGAAAAGGCAGTAGCAGCTTCTTTAGAAACAACAACTAATGCTAACGACTCTGCTGCTACAGCTAGTCCTGCACAAGGAAAAGCAATGGCAGTTAAGTTAGATAATGTTTTGTACAGCACAGGATTAGCAGTATTGAAACAAACTTCTTACCAAACGCTACAAGAATTATTGGAAATACTAAATATGTATCCTTCTATCAAAATAGAAATTGGAGGACATACCGATAATATAGGACAGCCAAATACTAACATGCAATTGTCAGAAGATAGAGCTCGCTCTGTATTTAACTATTTGGTAAGCGAAGGAATTGCGAAAGATAGATTATCTTTCCGAGGATATGGCGAATCAAGCCCAATAGCTACCAATAATTCAGAAGCAGGTAGAAGACAAAATAGAAGAACAGAAGTCAAAATTGTTAAGTAATAACAGTAAGGCTTAATACACGATATTAAAATAAAATCAATCTTTATAAAATGAGCAATCATAGTCATAGTAACGAAACCAGTAACGAAAACTTCGTTTTTACTGGCACAGCCAAGCTATTTACTTTGGTACTAATCGCTATAGGGGCAATATGCCTAGCATTATCCTGGTTTAGCGGAAGTGACGACATGCACCACATGCGTTTCTGGACCAACTATTTGCATAATTCTGTTTTCTTTGTGGGAATAGCATTTGCAGCAGTTCTATTTTTGTCTACACACACGATGGCGTGGGGTGGATGGCAAACAATTTTCAAGCGTATCCCTGAAGCAATGATGCCATTTTTGTATGTTGGCGTTGTATTATTTGCTATTCTAGGTATCGCTATTTACATGGGTGCATCTGGTACAGAATTATTGTACTTATGGAACGAACCTAACTATTTGGATCCAACGCATGCTGATTATGATGCACTGGCGCACCATAAGTCTGCTTTTGTCAATCCAACAGCCTATTTGTTGACAGCGTTGATTGTTGCAGTTTGGTCTATCTTTGCATTCATGTTCAGAAAACTATCTATTCAGCAAGATAATACACCACATACGATTACATCTGGCGATACGGTACCTAAACTAACTAAGAGAACCCGTATTTATGCAGCAGCATTTTTACCAATTGCTGGTTTTTCTAGTGCTTACTGTATTTGGCAATGGGTAATGTCAGTGGACACACACTGGTATTCTACTTTGTTTGCTTGGTACGCTACAGTTAGTATGTGGGTAGCTATGGTAGCTATGATGTACATGCTTATCTTGTATCTACGTTCTAAAGGACATTTGAAAGCCTTTACAGACGAACACACACATGATTTAGGAAAATATATCTTCGGATTTAGCATCTTTTGGACATACCTATGGTTCTCTCAATTTATGTTGATTTGGTACTCTAATAATGGAGAGGAAACACAATATTTCTACTTGAGATTTGAGCAATTCAAGCCTATCTTCTTTATCAACTTGTTTATCAATTTCGTATTGCCTTTCTTCATCTTGATGATGAATAGCTCGAAACGTACATTAGGTACACTCGCATTTACTGCTGGTTTGGTATTCTTTGGTCACTGGTTGGATTTTTACCAAATGATTAAGCCAGGGGTATGGTACAACTATGAGCATGTAATGCACCTCAAGCACGCTGGACATGGTGCTGGACACAGCGACCCAGCACATGATGCACACGATACCAATGGTCACGACCATAGTAATGATGCACACGACCATAGCACCGAATCACATGATGCACATGGCGATGCTACTTACCAATTGCAACCAAATGATATACAGCAACCAAAAGCAGTATTGACAAGTGGAGGAGACCATAATAATACAGCAGCTACAAGTGGTGATGATCATCATGAAAAAGAGCACAGTACTGTAATGGGTGTACACATACCGGGTCTAATAGAAATAGGCACTATGCTTGGATTCTTAGGGCTGTTCTTATTTGTAACACTTACTATGTTGAGTAGAGCATCATTATATCCTAAGAATGATCCTTACTTGCTTGAAAGTGAGCACCACGATACAGGAGTAGGAGTGATAAAAGACATTCACTAGAATAGAGACAAACGACTATAAAATTTCAATAAAAAGTGTTGCGACACTTATAAAATATATTAAACATGGCATTATTAATTGGAACGTTATGTACCATTTTGCTGACTGTATTTGTAGTACAAATAGCAAAAGCTAGAGAGCTGGCTTCAGTTGTCCGTGCAGATGCTTCTGAAGAATACGAAGTGAACAAGTTTCACGCTGGCGTCGGTATGGTATTCATGGTGGCATTTCTTGTCGCTTGTGTATGGTCATTCATATACTATACACCTATTATTTTAGGCTGGGGGCCAAATATCGCAGCCTCTAAGCACGGTGTTGAGGTAGATTACCTTTTCAACTTAACATTATTCTTTACAGGAATTGTATTTATCCTGACACACATTGCCTTGTTTTGGTTTGCATGGAAATACAGAGGAAGACCTGGAAGAAAAGCACTATATTGGGCTCACAACGAAACACTAGAAATGGTGTGGATGATTGTTCCTGCAATCGTAATGACTTTCTTGGTAGTAGGTGGACTACAAGCATGGAACAATATCATGACTGACTTGCCAGAAGATGCAAAAAGTGTTGTGCTACCTGGAATAGATAACGATAAAGAATATTTGGAAATAGAAGCTACTGGATCACAGTTTTTGTGGTACCTACGCTACCCAGGTAGAGATGGTGTTATCGGTAGAAAATATTTCACACAAATTAATAGCAAAAATCCAGTTGGACAGACTTGGGAAGATGATGCAAATTTAGATGATTTCATGACAAATGAAATTGTATTGCCAGTCGATAGAAAAGTAAGAGTACGTGTAACTGCTCGTGATGTATTGCATAACTTCTATATCAAAGATATGCGTGTCAAAATGGATGCAGTTCCAGGTATGCCAACTTACTTTATCTTTACGCCAACTGTTACAACTGACTCTATGCGTCGTCGCTTGAGCAAACGTCCAGAATGGCAAGTGCCTAATGAAGACAATCCAAAACAACAACGTTGGGAAACGTTTGAGTACGAGTTGGCTTGTGCAGAGCTTTGTGGTCGTGGTCACTACTCGATGAGAAACATCGTCAAGATTGTTGAAAAAGAGGAATACCTAGCATGGTTGGATACTAAAGAAGGCGGAGAACTAGAAACTGTAGTCGATAGTGTTAACAATGTTACTACTTACGGTCTTAAAGCTAATTCTGTGAAATCGCAATACTTTGAAACTGTATATGGAAAAGAAGGCGATCCACAAAAAGACAATGCTAAAATTGCAAACATGGAAACCCTAGTGAAGGATAAAGTGTTTATTAAGAAAGACTTGGCAGAAGCAAAGGCTCTAAGAGATGCAACTCAATACAAATCAGCTGCTTACAATAAGGCTGACAAAGCAATGGCGGATATTGAAACGCAGTTGAATATCACTCGCTATACAATGGTATTGGCAGATTCTAAAGCAGCTTTAGCCAATTCTAACAAAATATTGGCAGAATTAAAAGCAAACACTGTTGTAGAGGTTGTTACTCCTACAGTAGTTACGGATACTGCTGCTACTGTATCAGTTACCGATAGCTTACCATCAGAAACTGCTCCAGAAGAAGCAGTCAATAACTAAGAGTTTATTAAGTAAAGTATATTATATATATAACAATGGAGTCGCCTTTTGTGACTTCAATCCTAAAGATTTAAAATTTTAGCTAACATGGCAGATATTAATATCGCAGAACAAGACTTGCACCAAGAAGACGGACATCATGGACATGATGACCACCATCACGGTGACAAGTATCAGTCTTCTTTTGTAGACCGATATGTGTTCAGTCAAGATCACAAGACCATTGCCAAGCAGTTTTTGATAACTGGTATGTTTTGGGCTGTTATTGGGGCAGGAATGTCTATCATCTTCCGTTTGCAATTAGGTTTTCCTGATTCGGACATGGCATGGCTACAGCCTTTGCTAGGAGGATGGATTGAAATAGATCCTGTTACTGGATCAGGTGTTTTGAGTCCTGATTTTTATTACGCATTGGTCACAATGCACGGAACTATCCTTGTTTTCTTTGTATTGACAGCAGGATTGAGTGGGACATTTAGCAATTTACTGATTCCATTGCAAGTAGGAGCAAGGGACATGGCATCACCGTTGATGAACATGCTCTCATATTGGTTCTTCTTCTTGTCAGGAGCGATTATGTTTATCTCTTTGTTCTTGAACACAGGACCATTCTCTGGTGGATGGACGGCATATCCGCCACTATCAGAATTGCCACAGGCATCAGATGGATCTAAAGCAGGAGCAACACTTTGGATTATTAGTTTAGTATTCTTTGTGGTGTCTGTCCTTTTGGGTGGGATCAACTACATTACTACTATTCTGAATATGAGAACCAAAGGAATGCACATGTTCCGTATGCCTTTGACTATTTGGGCGTTCTTGATTACTGCTGTTTTAGGTTTGTTATCTTTTCCAGTATTGGCATCAGGTTTCTTCATGGTTACTTTTGACCGTGTATTAGGTACTTCTTTCTTTTTGAATGAAATCTATGTAGCAGGAGAAGCATTGACAACTAGAGTAGGTGGTAGTGCTATCTTGTACCAGCATTTATTTTGGTTCTTGGGACACCCTGAGGTATATATCATTATTTTGCCTGCTATGGGTATTGTATCAGAAGTATTGTCTGTACATAGTCGCAAACCGATCTTTGGTTACAAAGCGATGGTTTTCTCTATCTTAGCAATTGCTGTGTTGTCGTTCTTAGTTTGGGCACACCACATGTATATGTCAGGTATGAATCCATTTATTGCTAATATATTTGTACTCTTTACATTAATTATTGCAGTTCCGTCTGCGGTAAAAGTATTTAACTGGATTGCAACCATCTGGGGGGGGAATGTTCGATTTAACTCGGCTTTACTCTTCTCTATCGGATTTGTATCTATGTTTATCTCTGGTGGATTGACAGGTATATTCTTAGGTAACTCTGCTATTGATATTCAGCAACATGATACCTACTTTGTAGTTGCTCACTTCCATATTGTAATGGGTGTTGCTGCATTCTTTGGTATGTATGCTGGTATTTACCACTGGTTCCCACGTATGTACGGACGTTTCATGAACGAAACACTCGGTAAAATACACTTTTGGGGTACTTTAATAGGAGCATACGCTGTTTTTGGTCCAATGCACTACATTGGTATGGCAGGTGTACCAAGACGTTATTATAAATTTGATGGATTTGATGCCTTCAGTCAGTTTACTGAAATCAATCAATTCATAACAATAGCAGCGATTATTGTATTTGTTCTTCAAATTCTATTCATTATCAACTTTTTCTACTCTATGTATAAAGGTAGAAGACAAACAGAAATGAATCCGTGGGGAGCTACTACACTAGAGTGGACTGCACCGATTGATGCTGGGCACGGAAACTGGGACGGTGAAATTCCTGAAGTACACCGTTGGCCGTATGATTTGAGTCGTTATGAAGACAGAGAGTTTGTGATGCAGACAGAGCCATTAGCCGAAGGCGAGATGGACGGAGGACATTAGTATTCAATCATTTAAAGTTTATATAAGTTGGCAACAACAGATAATAAAACAGCAAGCATAGGGAGTTTTCTGAAACAAAAGCTAACAGATTACAAACTGTTGATCAAGTTCAGGCTTTCTTTGCTTGTTGTCTTTTCAGCCTGTATTACTTTTTCTCTTGGAGCAAATGTGGTTGATTGGCGAGCACTGTTAATCTTGGGGCTAGGAGGCTTCTTGATCACTGGAGCAGCCAATACCCTGAACCAAGTAATAGAAAAGGAATACGATAAATTAATGAGTCGCACCGCTAACAGACCATTGGCAGCAGGGCGAATGGAAGTGCAAGAAGCTGTATTGGTAGCAGGGTTAATGAGTGTAGCAGGTATTTTGATGCTATCCGCTTTCAATCCTCAAACTGCCGTACTAGGAGCATTATCCTTAGTTTCTTATGCTTTTGTATATACGCCTATGAAGCGAGTCTCTCCAGCCGCCGTTTGGATTGGAGCGATACCGGGAGCATTGCCGATGGCAATAGGTTGGGTAGCCGCTACGGGAGAATTAGGAAGCGAAGCAATATTTTTGTTTAGCATACAATTCATCTGGCAGTTTCCTCACTTTTGGGCGATAGCTTGGGTAGCATACAAGGATTATGCAAATGGAGGGTTCTATTTATTGCCTTCCAAGAAAGTAGATGGAAGAGATAAAAGCACCGCATTGCAGACCGTTTTTTATGCTTTTTGTCTATTACCAATGAGTATTTTGCCTTACTATTTGGATATATCAGGCTTAGTTGCTTGCAGTGTCATGTTAGCGATGGGAATATTCTATTTGTTTTATGCTATCAAATTGTATATTGCTTGTACGGATAAAGCAGCTCGACAATTGATGTTTGCATCTTTTGTTTATTTGCCTATTGTGCTGTTGAGTTTGGTGTTTGATAAAATCTAACAAAAATGATTACTGAAATAACAGGACCAAAAATAAAAAGAATTCATCCTAAGAAATTTGCACTATGGATGGCACTCGTCAGTATGATTATGTTTTTTACCGCATTGACAAGTGCTTATATTGTGCGAAAAGCAGCAGGGAACTGGTATGCTTTCGAAATTCCAAAGGAGTTTTTTTTGAGTGGAGGAGTTGCCTTAGTTAATAGTGTACTTCTGCACGTAGCTTACCGATTATATAAAGAACGAAATTACACCATCTTCAAGTTATTAATATCTTTGGGGTTTGTGTTAGGAGTTGCATTTGTAGTATTGCAATATTTGGGCTGGCTCGCCTTGAATGGTCAAGGGGTTTACGCCCAAACCAATCAATCTAGTAGTTTCTTTTTGATACTAACACTTTCGCATGGATTGCACGTAATAGGAGCTATAACAGCGTTGATGGTCTCTTGGATATACGCCATTCGACCGAGTACAACCGCATGGACAGAAAAAAGACAATTAAGATTAGAATTGACATTCACTTTTTGGCATTTTGTTGATATATTGTGGATATATTTGCTAATCTTCTTTTGGGTACAACAATAACATAGTACTCGAAAAAAGTACTGAAAATAAAGAGTGCCAACACAACACTCTATGAAAATTAAATAATAATAAAATTAAATTCGTAAAAATGGCACACGATACTGCTATCGAAACTGAAAACCAAACTGCTGAGCAGCATGACACTTGGAATGGTGGTGAATCCCCGTTTAAAGCTAGTTATGGCAAATTGATGATGTGGTATTTCCTATTATCAGATGCATTTACTTTCGCAGGCTTTTTGATTGCCTACGGTTCTTTGCGTTTTAGTATGAATGCTTGGCCTGTTCCAGATCATGTATTTAGTACACTACCATTTGGTGGAGAAAATGCACCACTTATTTTCGTAACAATCATGACTTTTATTTTGATTGTTAGTTCGGTAACCGTATTGAGAGCAGTACAAGAAGGTCACTTAGAGAATACTAATGCCACGGTCAAATGGTTGGTTATTACTGTTATTGGTGGTGCTGCGTTTTTGGGTTGTCAAGCTTGGGAATGGAACAACTTAATAGTACAGGAAGGGGTGACTATTTACAACAACCCTTTTAGTTCACACCTTGATGAGGGCAAATATATTACATTGGTAGAAGCGAAAGCTAACAACCCTAGCTTGATGCAGATGGAAATGGATGTTACTATCCATAATGGAGATGCTCATACAACAGAATCATTGCCTTATTTGGTCGATAAAGATGGCAACAAATACTTTGAGAAAGTAAACCACCATTATTTCCACAGACATGGTGATGCCGTAGAAGGCAAATTGGTGGGAACAACTGATGGCGGTAAAGTAGAAAAAGGAGAAGGTTATTTGATTGCTTACAGCGAAGGCGAGTACTTCCCTGGAGTGTATCAAACAGCAGAAGGAGTGGTGAAAACAGAGGAGATGGGACCCAAATCATTTGGTACGTTGTTCTTCTTTATTACAGGTTTTCACGGATTGCACGTATTCTCAGGATTGGTTATGCTAATAGTCATGGCAATGAATACAGCATCTGGGTTCTACCGCTCTAGAAACAACGGACACGAAATGGTAGAAAAAATAGGCTTGTATTGGCACTTTGTCGATTTAGTTTGGGTATTTGTTTTCTTGGCATTCTACCTACTGTAACTAGCCTAAGTTGCTTACTAGAGAGTAAGCAAATCATTGATTGAAACATATTATAAGATTAAAATAATAGAACAGCATGGCACATTCACATGGTCTTAGCATAGAAGAACAAAGAAAAGCAGATATCGGTATTGGTGTAAAAGGATTTATCATATTACTATTGATCACCTTTGGTGAAGTAGCTGTAGCAATATTTGGTAAGGGACTTTTGCCAGGGCTGGTACTCCGTTTGATAATGATTGCATTGAGCTTGTACAAAGCGTATTATATCGTTAGCATATTCATGCACTTAGGGGGCGAAGTTCGCTCTATGGCTATGAGTATCGTCTTACCAATGTTGTTATTGGTATGGGCGGTTATTGCCTTCCTATGGCAAGGAGAAGCGGTAAGAGATAGCCGCAATTATGTCAACGGTAATGATCCACTAAAAGAGAAAGCACCTAAAGCTGCTGATGATAGATTAGGAATTCAAAAAGCAGATGATTTGCCAAAAAACATTTCTTTTGAGTAATCTTACAGTCAATTTATAGCAAATCAATAAAGTTTGTTATTTAAAAGTGTTCTAAGTAATCCTTAGAACACTTTTTTTGTTGTAATAAGTAGTACTTTTGTGTGCAGAAACACCTAAATCAGCATTTTTTAAACTAAATACTATGAGCAATACTGTACCGAAGAAGAAAAAAAGTGCCTTTAGCTTTTTTGTATTCTTCTTTTTTATTGGCTTTTTACCAATTGCGACCTTTCTATTTTCTTACTTTGGGCTAAGTGTACACAAGGACATTAAAAGCGAAATGCGTTTTCATCAAGACTCTATACGCATTAATTTTGCAGGCTTGGACACCTATGTCGGAGATACACTGACAAACGGAGACTTAATAGAGCAAATTGCTATTGTTGCTTTCTGGGAACAGGGCTGCGATATTGAGAAAACAGTGCAATGGCTCAAAGATCAGCGGGCTGCTTTTGGAGAGGAAGATCAAGGCAAAATGCAAACAATTATTCATAGAATCGGTAGCCCTACACCTGATAGCACTTGGAATGCTAATACGTTCCTGTTGGAGCATCGTCTAGATACTTTTGGCTGGAAAATACTAGAAGGGGTACACGCAGAAGCATATCCATTCTCAAAAGAAAAAAAATGTAACATTGTAGCGATGCTAGATGGCAGAGTCAGTCGAAAAGATAAAACAGGTGGGTATGTCAATGGTCCTATATTGGCAGATTATTACGACATGACGGACAAAACACAGAGAGAAAAATTATTAAGAAATATTACGATTGTATTGCCCAAAAAGGCAAGGAAATCTATAGAATTTAAAGCCGACGAAAAACTATTTTAGATTATGAAACCAGTACTCGATAGTCCGAACCCTGAAACGTACAAAAAACTAACGACACTTGTCAAAATTGTGTCTGTGGTATTGCCCATAGCTGTTGCCGTCTTATTCGGACTAAAACTGAACATAGATTGGCCCTTTGATGTATATTACTTACCGTTTGCCAATGCCGTGCTCAATGGTAGCTGTGCCTTGTTCTTGATAGGAGCCTTGTTTGCTGCCAAGAGCAAGAAGATTGTACTGCATACTCGATTGATTTATGCCGCTATGCTATTTTCCTTGATTTTCTTGGTGATTTATATCCTGTATCATGTTACTACTGGGCATACTGGATTTGGAGGGCAGGGGACAACCCGAACTATTTATTTTGCGTTGCTTATCTCGCACATTATTTTGGCGGCTATACAAGCACCTTTTGTCTTGTTTGCATTCTTGTACGGCTATACTGGTCAGATAGAGAAGCATCGGAAATTGGTCAAATTTAGCTTCCCTATTTGGTTATATGTTTCTGTGACAGGAGTTATCTGTTACGCTATGATTGCCCCTTATTACCCTAGCAATATCTTTCAATAAAAAATAGAAGATTATGAAAAGTACCGTTATGAAAATGAGCTTGCTAACGCTAGTTATTGTCGCTTTGGTGTTGTTGAACAGTAGCGAATTGGCTGCACAGTGTCCGATGTGCAAACTATCGGCAGAAACCAATCTGAAAGGTGGAGGCACGGCAGCTACAGGTCTGAACAAAGGCATTATTTATTTGCTAATGATTCCTTATGTATTGATGACTTCGGTGGGGTTACTGTGGTGGCGAAATCATAAGTTATTCAAAGCAGAAGAGTTGGAACGAGAAGTTAGAGCATTGTTAGTACCTGCTTAATCTGCTCTGTATCAAAGAGAAAAGTGTATATTCGCAGTGCCTAAGTCAATTGATTTAGGCACTTTTTAATTTATAAAATGAAAAATAGAGATGAAAAAAACAATACTAACGATTGCAATGACAAGTATCCTATTGCCGAACATACAAGCTCAAAATGTAGGCATAGGCACCAATAATCCTATCGAAAAACTAGATGTAAATGGTGATATGTACTTGCGTGGAGATGATATTTATTTTTCTCATGATGAAGCAACCAATATTAACAATGATTATCTTTCTTACGATGATGTCAATTCGTTAATTTTTGGTGGTCAAGGAGTTTTCCATTTGCAATCGGATGTAGCACGTGGTAGAGCTTGGAATCAACCAACGGCTACAATCAGTGCTAGTGGAGGATATTTCTTGGGTAGAGTGGGTATCGGTACGCTCAATCCAGCTTCGATTACGCACATATCTGGTGGAAATGGAAGTGCTGTATTGACGATAGAGGCTGATGAGAACAATTCAGGTGAAGGGAATAATCCTCGTATTGATTTATTGCAAGATGGTGGTACTGTTGGTGCTATGATAGGCTATTTTGATGGTGCCGTGAACAATGGTAATACCTTTCGGATAGGTATCAAATATAATGGGATAGATGATTGGACGCCCCTCACGATTGATGCTTTAACCAAAAACATAGGCATCGGCACCGAGACACCAACCGAAAGACTCGAAATACAAGGAGGAGGACTTCAGTTTAATAATAGTTTTGGGATTGGGTTTGCAGGAGAGATTCCTAATGATGGTGTCGTATCTGGCGATAGAGCCAAAATGTATTATGATGGTGCTTATGGAGGAACAAACATTGATTTTTTGGTCATCGAAAAAACAGATGGAAATAGTACTGACCCTGATGGAGGAATTGCTTTTGCAATGAAAGGCTCTGATAATGTAAGAGAATCTGCTATGGTGATTAGAGGAAACAAGCGCGTTGGTTTACAAACTATTATTAGTCCTATCTATGCGTTAGAATTGCCGAATAGTACAACTAATGGGGTTGGACGAGGTCGAGCCAATGCTTGGGTTACGTATTCTGATGGACGTATCAAAACCAGTCGCCAGCCATTGACTTATGGACTCCAAACGGTATTGCAAATGAATCCATTGCATTATCAACAGCATAACTCTACCAATGATGCAAAAGGAAATATTGTAATCGAAGAAGCGGCTAGTGCTGAGATTGGCTTTGTGGCACAAGAACTGCACAAATTGGTGCCAGAAGCAGTCTATGAACCAACCAATGAAACGACAGACCTTTGGGCGGTAGATTATACAAAACTGGTGCCTGTACTGACCAAAGCTATTCAGCAGCAGCAGGAAAGCATACAGCGTTTGGAGGAAAAATGTGCCACCCTCGAACAAAAAATTGAAAAGCTAGAGAAATAACGCCTAGCCAGACACACTCTAAGAAGAAAAAAGCCTATAAAATCAACTGTTGATTTTATAGGCTTTTTTTACTGCTTTTGTAGTCCGTCCCTTGAAAAGGGTTGCAATGGTGTTAAACGTTGATTTTTGACTGCTTAAAATCACATAAAAGGTGTATGTCGTTATTTTTCTGCTTGTTTGTTCAGGTCCAAGATGACTTTGATTGGCAATAAGGAATACATAATCGCAATTCCTAGCAATAGGTATTGGTAGAATAAATGGACATAAAGCCAGCCTGCTAACAAAAAGAAAAAGCCAACAAATGCGATTGCCAAACTAACGAAAGTTGTCACGCCAAAGTATAGCAGCCAATAACTCACGCCTCCCTGCTTTCCGAAAGCTCGACCCAAAGCAACGAACCAAAGTACCAACCCCAATAAGATGAAGCCATTAAAAAATATATTCTCGAACATACCCAATGAAATTTATAGGATTGTTAAGCTGATTTGCAGCTAATCAACACTTTATGGAGTTCAAAACGTTCAATGTAGAGGCTCTATTTTAGCTGTTTTTTAAGAATAATTCTTTGGCAGGAATATAAATATAGGCTTGTCGGATAGGCTCTATCTTGTAGGGGTAGCTTGGCTTGTAGGTACGTCCAGTTTCATTCTCCAGCACAAGCCATTTGCCTTCTAGCAACCAATCATTGTGACCGTCTTCATTGAGGTCAACGACTGACCATCGAAGTTTATCTTTTTGAAATTTTCCACCACCTGCAGGGTTACCATCGTAGGTGATTGGAGCTTCGTCCAGCAGTGTATTCAGTACATCTATCATCTCGCCATTCTGATAAGCATACAGCCGGTAGCTGCCCATCTGTTCACAGTTGACTTCTAGTGTCATCAACAAGGCGACGGAGTCTTTGAGCATCGGCAAAAGTGCAACTTCTTTAGCTTGCTTTTGCAGCAATAACTGCCCCTTGTAGTCAAATAAAAAGTAATCTATGGTAGGTGTGTTGTCACAATTTGCGGTAACTGTACTGGCTGCTACTTGCAGCAAATAAACCGCTTGTTCCTGTCCTTGTATTTGATACTGTTGTTTGTTCAATAACTTCGTTTTGGCAGTGTAGGAATAGTCATATAGACTATCAAGCTTAGCCAATAACACAGTTGGTGCCGTATAAAAAGTACTGTCAATTATCCACACAAATTTGTGCGTATCAATGGCAGTCTTACTGATTTTTTCTTCAAAAATAGTATGATCTGTTGTTTCTATGGCAGAGCTATCCAATACTGCTTTGGTCGAAGTAGTTGGAGTCGAGTTATTGGGCTGGCAAGCCACCAAAAGTAGCACACATAGACTGACTAAAAGCAGCCATGAACGATAAATATTCATATTATTTAGCGGTTTGTATGGTGTAATCTTTAAACTGGAGGAAGTGCAGGTATTGGTTCTCAAAACCTCTGATAACTGGTCGAGGTGTTACCAAACGACTATCAAGTGGAACAACATTTTCATATACAGGCTGAAATCTAAACTCAGTATGACGAAGATGTGCAGGACTTTTCCAGAAGTGCATCTGAAAATTGGTACCATAGTTATGAAGCATTCTACCAAAATAAAGCATCACATCAAACCCAATATAGCCAAACTCTCTAGGAGCAATGCCATAGTTGTTTTTGTACCCATTTCTGAAATTAATATTTTTACTAATTGACTTGTTAACATAAAATTCAGCAGGAAAGTGCAGGTTGAGCGATTCGTAATACTCAAAAGTAATACGACTGTAATATTTCCAGCGGTCTTGACCAACTACCACGATTTGATACCCTTTGTTGGGGTCTATTTTATCTACCAATGATTGCAATTCGCGCAAGCAGTTATAAATAAACTCTTCATTGGAAGAGGGAATGACAATAATATTGAGCTTGGATTTATCCAATAGCGGGCGGATATAATTGATTTTGACACTAGCTGAACTACTCAAATATTGCGGTAGCAAGGTATCGAACGTATTGGTATAAATCGCAAAGTTTTTTTGAAGTTGTTGTATCTCTAAGGAGTCTGAATTTTCACCTAACAATAATACTTTTTTATCTAATTGACGATACCTGTTTTCTTGTTCGATTTGGTACAAATTCTCAATAATCGTCTTGCTATAAACTGTAAAGGAAGGATTGACTTGGATGTAATAAGGGTTGTTGGTTGTCAAATCAGGTCGAGGGTTGAAGGGAGAGACCAGTGGAGTTTGATAGGTTTTTGCAAACTCTGCCACCATCGTAAGGGTACGACTACTAATAGGTCCAATAATCAAATCAGCTTGTTTTAGCTCTGGTTTTTGGAGTATTGTACGCACGGTAGTGGTGTCGCCCATAGAGTCAAAAACATCCACAAATAACGAAACACCTTCTTTTTTTAGGCTATCTAAGGCAATCTGAACGCCTTCGTAAAACTCAATCGACTTGAGTGAATGCCCTGGGATTTCTCTACTAGGAGCAGCACTGAAACTCTTGCTGCGGAAAGGCATAATAATCGCCACTCGATAGGCTGCTTTTTTGGTGATAGCCGAATCCAAAAACGCATTTGACCAGTCGGTAGAATTGGAACTGTTATAGATTTCGATAACATCTACGGTATCGGCTTTGATAGTACCGTTGCCTATTTTTTCGAAACAAACTATTACCAATGTGCTAGGGTCGCGCTGCAAGGTGTCGCACCAACGAACGGTATCTATTTTAGTTGGTTCAATAACCTTGGGTGGTGTTACGACTACATCAGGTGGTGTTTCTTTTGTGCTGTCTTTTTTTACAACTACTTTATCTAAGCTATCGTTACCTAAATTTTTGGTAGGGTCGCAAGAACTGAAAATAAGACCCAAAAACAACACCCCAAATAAGCAAGGAAATAGATTTTTATGTAAAAAAGTAAATGTATAATTCATATTCGGAGTATGACAATGTTCATTAATGAAATGATAGGCTTATTGCTATACATAGCAATAATAAAATGTGTTTATTCGGGCAAAGATAGTTATTTTTGATAGAGCAACCAATATACGTATTGGTAAAAACGAACCAAACGAGTAGTTGGTCAATCAAAATAGTATTTGGTCGTGCCAGCTACCGTTGATTGTGTCAACTAAGACACGCTCTAAATTGGAGGAACTAAAACAAGGATTGAAATGCCTATTAGGTGCAATTGACAAATTAGTAAGACTAATTTTCGCCATCAAAGCCAAAAAACCCTAAATTTGAATTTATTAGCCAAATAATGTCTGGCGTTCCCAACTATTCTATCACGAAGCAATTCAATTTTTTTTATGAAGTATTATAATCCTATTCTGAGCATTTTGCTCTTACTATTGATTAGTGTAGCCGCACAGGCTCAAAAAGGCGGTGTTCGAGGGTTGATAACCGAAAAAGGTACTGGAGAACCCATGATTGGGGCAGTCGTTTATGTAGAAGGAACAACGTATGCCGCTGCTACTGATGTAGAAGGTTTTTACAATATAGCGGGGGTTCCGTCGGGCGATTATTTGCTCAAAGTTAAGTACTTAGGCTATGATTCTGCTAGCGTCGCTATCACGATAGGCAATAGTATGATTTCGCAAAACCTATCAATGGAAGAAGCTATTATAGAAGGAACTATCATTGATGTATCGGCAAAAAATGAAGCCGCTCGCAACGATGTCCAAATATCAGTCGTTCGGATTACGCCCAAGGAAATCAATAAAATACCTGCGGCAGGTGGAGAGGCTGATTTTGCTCAATATCTACAAGTATTGCCAGGGATTGTATCCACAGGTGATCAAGGTGGACAGCTCTACATAAGAGGTGGTGCACCCGTCCAAAACAAAATACTACTTGATGGTATGACACTCTTCAATGCGTTTCACTCAATTGGTTTTTTCTCTGTATTTGAGACCGATATTATTCGTACCGCTGATGTCTATACAGGTGGATTTAGTGCCGTATATGGCGGACGCTCTTCGGCAGTAGTCGATATCAAGACAAGAGAAGGTAACCGTCAACGATTGGCAGGTATGATCAATGTCAACCCATTTGTAGTCAAAGGACTTATAGAAGGGCCGCTTATCAAGCTGAACGAAGAGACTGGTTCTAGCCTTTCTTTTTTGGCTACGGTCAAGCATTCGTACCTCAAAGAATCTTCGGCTTTCTTGTATAGCTACGCCAACGAGGCAGGAGAATTGCCGTACAATTTTACTGATGGTCACGCCAAAATATCTTATTTGGGTGGCAATGGTAGCCGCCTAAATGCTTTTGGTTTTTATCATTCCGATAGAGTGCGTTTTGAAGGTTTAGCCAATTACGATTGGAATGCTTGGGGAGCAGGTTTAGATTTTAAGATCGTACCGGGGCAAGCCAAATTTGTGATGAATGGAGCATTGGCGTATTCTACATACGATGCCAACTTCTTGGAAGAGGGCAACTCCAGCAAAGTACGCAGAAGTGATGTTGGTAGTTTCAATGCCAATATTAACTTTGTCTATTATTTGCCCAAATCAAGAGCATTCAATTTTGGGGTAGAAATCAATAATATGTCCACTCAATTTGAATATTCTACGACCAGTGATGTTGATTTTACGCAAGGGGGCGATAGTCCACAATCCAATACAGAAGCAGGTTTGTATGCTCAATTCAAGGGACGTTTCGGGCCCCTCGTAATCGAACCAAGTGTAAGAATGCAAGCCTATGCCTCGCTAGGAGAGGTGCGTATTGAACCTCGTTTGGGGCTCAAGTGGAATATTACCAACTGGTTGCGATTCAAAGCTGCTGGAGGAATGTATTCTCAAAACTTGATTAGTTCAGTTGATGAGAAAGATGTTGTTAATTTATTTGTAGGATTTTTGGGGGGACCCAATGACGGAGTATATCGCCTCGAAGATGGTAATTATGTCAAAACAGAAACTCGCCTTCAGACCTCCATTCATGCTATTGGTGGATTTGAAGTAGATGCGGGCAAATACGTAACACTGAATGTAGAGCCTTATTACAAGTGGTTTCCGCAGATTGTGTCCCTCAATCGTAACCGAACAGCCGATGACCAAGGCAAAAATTACTTGGCAGAAGAAGGAGCTGCCTATGGTATTGATTTCTCTGGAACATTTGAGAAAAATCAATTGTATTTGTATGCCGCTTACTCGTTGGGTTACGTGACACGTGACGATGGCGTACAATCTTATTATGCACATTTCGACAGAAGACACAATGTCAATTTTGTAGCTTCTTATAGTTTCCGTATTGGCAAGGACAAACCAACAGACAAGGGAGGAAAGATTGTGAAACCAACCGAATATCCATTTGAAATAGGCGTACGTTGGAACTTAGGTTCTGGCTTTCCTTTCACGCGTACACAAGGATTTTATGCTAACCAAACGTTTGCCAACGGTATTTCTACCAACTACTTGACCGACAATAATGATCCGAACACTGATTTGGGTGTTATTTACGAAGAAGAACTTAACAAAGGAAGATTGCCATACTATCACCGTTTAGATTTATCATTCAAATATACCATTGATTTGCCCAAGCACATGAAATTGACCGTAGCAGCTTCTGTTACCAACAGTTATGATAGAGCAAATATCTTCTATTTTGACCGAATCGAATACAAGCGAATCGACCAATTGCCAATAATGCCCGCTATTAATCTAAATTTAAAATTCTAGGCAAAACATATTAATAATAAATTTGTTAAGCAAGTCATAAAGAGCTTGTGTGTACGTTCTTGTATGCACAAGTTCTTTGTATTTAAGGGCTAGTTTAGTTAAATTCATCAAATGAAAAAGTTACTATTTTAGTTGCCATAGGAATCTATTCGTAATAACCTCGTACTGTGGGAAGTCTAGGTTTTTAGCCCCTAACAGCAGAATTGGTCCGATTAGAGGCAACGCTAAAGTCCACTTTTTTTCCAAAAATACGCTGTCTAAAAAAGGTGTATTTCCAAGATATTTTTTAACTATTTTAGTCATCGGCTTAGTTCCTTACCAACTAATTGCTATTTTTGGGTGATTTTTCAAACGTCTTGCTCTTCATAGCAATGGCAAGTAGCTAGAAAGACTACATTTATTTTATACATAAAATCAAAAACACATCAAATGAAAAAATTACTATTGAGTTGCTTTGTGGCTCTTTTTTTTATCAATGTATCTAATGCGCAACAAGATGCTATCCAAGATAGTTTGGAAGTATTTTTTGATCTAGATAGAGCAACGCTTAGACAAGAAAGTATTGATAAAATTAACAGCACTTTTGAGCGTTACGAAGACCGTCTAATCAAAATGCGTGTCACTGGTTTTACTTGTGATTTGGGCTCAGATAATTACAATATGGGATTGTCTGAAAGAAGAGCGCAATCTGCCTTTGAATTTGTTCAGACATTGGGCGACTTTCAAGACAAAACAGATTTGTTTTTCTATGGCGAACGTATATTGAAATACAACGAAAGAGAAATGAACAGAAGAGTTCACGTGTTGTTCTACTTGGAAGATGACGATATCGACACGCTTATACAGAACGGTTGTGCGGAAGTATTCATCGAAAAAACTTCGTACAAGCCAAACAAGAATAAAAACATGAGCTTCAAATTGCAATCTTTCACTAGTGCGAAGGATATGAAAATGAAGAACATTTCTATCGAAGATACTGACGGTCGTAAGTTGTACTTCAACAGTGTTATGCACTTTGAAGCAATGGCAAACGGACAGTCGGTAGAAGCCCTCAAAAACCTAAAAATAAAATTGCCTTTAGTCAATGAAGACAAACCAGGTTACACGTTCTACAAAGGTGAAATTAAAGACAATGAAGTAGTTTGGATGAATACTGGCAAGCCTTGTGTCGCTTCTCAAGATGGTGACTGCGAGACGTACAATATCGACTGGATGCTATCTGGCTATTGTGCTTGTGCTACTCCTCGCAAATGTGAGGAAGATTGCAACGCTGACCCGTTTACAGGTTCTGCATTGCCTGATTTTACACAGGACAATGTACGCAAAAGCCCACTTAATACAGTAGCAGAATTTGCAGGAGGAACTTACACAAGTTACGATGATGTAGTAGTGACAGATGATACTGAATTTGATTTGGATTTAGATGTTTGTGAGCAATTCGAAAACGGAATTACTAGCGATGAGTGGTTCAAAGCTCGTAACAATGTAGTAAACCCTAAGAAAAACATCATTATTACTTCTAGCCTACAGCCAAATCGCAACAACAAGACACGTATCTATGTAGATAAAAAAGAAGTAAGTGATATGACTAACCCTGTATTGATTGCAGGCAAAATGTCTCCAGGTAACAAATATGTGATTTGGGAAAACCAAAAAGTAGATCCTACTCCTTGTGTAGGGGAAGCCAACTGTGAGTATATTGCTTACGATGTAGTCGCTTCAGGTATCTACAAAGTAGCCGAATGGAAAGACGCTGCACCCAAAAAAGCAGAAGACAAATTTATCCTCAAAACACGTGTTCTTAAGAACTCAAAAGTGTTTGTAGGTAACAAAGCTACTGGAGAGGTTTACTTAGCCAAAAATGCTACTCGTAAAGGTAAAGTAAGACCAAAAGAATACAATATTAGAGACTTTGATAATGCAGGTGACATCGTATTGTATGTACAAAATACAACTAAGAAATTGCCAATGTATCAAGAGGTGAAACTATCTGACTTGAAATACAAAAAAGCAGCTAATATGTACATCATGCGTTTGGTTAAGTTCAACAAAGTAGAAGATTTTAGCAAAGTAGATTTTTCTGCTTGTAAATAAGCTATCTTTAACGGAACGAATAGCATACCACAAAAAAAAGTCCTTCAGAATCTTCTGAAGGACTTTTTTTTGTGAAAAACAGAGCGACTATAAAGTCGCTTCACCTCTTATTTTTGTTGGTACTCAATAATAACAGGTGCAATAAATTTGTCAATAGCAATACCTTCTACCTTTTGGCTAGTCGGGCTATAGTCCAAGTAATGCGTTGGGATCATATCGGGGCCAATTACTCTATAAATACGTTGAATAACATCTAAATCCAGCTCAATATCATTCATCTCTCTGACCAGTTGGTCTATCTCCAATTGTCTGCGAGAAAAAAGAACGACAATATGATTGAGTCCATCTTCGCCTGCCAATTCGTCAACCTTGAGTGGGCTGACGACTACTTCCATTTTTTCGTCGTTTGGCGAAAACGCTTTGTCGCCTTTTTCCAAGTCTGGAAACTTGACATAAATTCCTTTTTCTCTATCGCCTTCTAGTATATAAACATAGCCTTTTTTGTAGGTCGTAGCTGTTATTTTATATACATCTCCTTCCGAATAAACAGCACCCTTGTGGTGGTACAAATTGCCATCTAGCTCGCTCTTGATTGCTTGATTGCCCATCTGTACCGTCACCGAGCCTTCTATACCCTTATCGAGTGCCATTTGTTTGAGTTGCTTGCGCGAATAGCCACTAGGAGGAAACTCCAATTCGTTGCGAATATGAATAGCGGCATACAGCATTCTTTTGTATTGTCCTGTCGTAAATTGATTGCAGCAGTACAGCCTTGGGTTGTCGGACATCAAGTTGTGCGTATCAGGCTTATAATAGCGTTTCCTGCCCGAATTATCCTTTTGTTTGCCAATATAGCCACAACGATCATCAATGTCACTCATCACAAATTCTGGGTCGGCAGGCGTGTCGCAGATTTCGTCTCCTTCTGTCAAGCAATTCTCTCCACTCACAAACTCGCCTACCTTGCTATTGCCCGTACCATGGGTTGCGTATAGCGTCAAGTAGTGAGCCATTTCTCTTGCCAATGTTACCCCATTGTCCAAGCAGCTAGAAGTTATGAATATTTGATTTTTTTGATGCTTGACCTCTTCAGGAAACAGTGTGTAACCACAGTATTTTTGCCCCTCTTCGGTTATGCTTCCTACCAAATAAAGGTTCAATACATTTTTTTTATCGTAGGCTTTGCCAATATCATCTTCTTGAGTTTTGTCGAAATCATAGTAGGCTGTTTCTTGTATATAATTAAAGTCACCCAAAGGGACAAAACGAGTATAATTGATCATGAAATATTTATTCAGAGCATCAAATGCGGCATGTACATCATGTACATTGACATTGTTTTTTCTGTCAGCACTTCGTACAATATGAATCTGTACAGGTATTTCTATCATGCCCAAGGTGGCAGGTCGTTCAAACTTTGCTAGAGCCTCTTTGTGTTGCTCCAAGTACATGGCATTGAAACTCGTTACACGAGTAGCAGAAGGACGAAGACCCTTAGGCAATATATTGGTTTTGTCTTCCTGTTGAGCCAGTAGTGGCTGGCTCAATAATAAAATAAAAAATAGAGTTGATGTCCAAATATTCATAGTCATTTTAATTTTTTGTGTCTTCCAAAATAAAAAAAGATTCTTGTATCAAATACAAGAATCTTTCCATTTTTATTAAATAATTATCAGAGGCTAAGTCCAGTGCTAGATTGCGGTCAAACTAACTGTTGACTTAAAATCTTGTTCGGTTATCTCCAATGCCTCGGC
This sequence comes from uncultured Saprospiraceae bacterium, assembly GCA_937139495.1. Lineage (GTDB taxonomy): Bacteria > Bacteroidota > Bacteroidia > Chitinophagales > Saprospiraceae > Aureispira. Next base: position 289,907 of record CAKZQC010000026.1, read on the forward strand.
AGCTAAGTTTTTTTCTTTGATTACAAAAGAAGGATTGTTACCATCTTCGTCTACCGTCAATTGACCTTTTATTTCGTATTTGGCTACCCAGTTATCTCTCCACGTAATCGCCATGTCAATAATATATTTGCCATCTTGTCGATTGGAGTTGAGTACCCGTGCTTTAGGACTCAAAAAATTATCAGAATACACCATTCGAATAGCAGGATAAATCATAGCTGTGGCGAAATCATCAGGATTGCTACTAATACGCTCATAGTTTTGATATTTCAAGACTGCGGCGTCTGAATCAATTCCACTACCACGATTTTTTTTGCGACTACTCGTACTGTTCGAAGAACTATACTTACGAGTAGGCTGAGGTGGGGTGTACGTTTCCTCTACATAGACCTCTTCGTCAGGATTATATTCTCCATCATCCAAGAAATGGTCAGAAACTAACGTATCGATAGACCCTTTTTCCGAAGGTTTTTCTTTTTTGCTACAACTCACTAAACTTACCAAAGAAAGTAGTAATAGTAAGGTTATCATTTTTATCATAGAATACATTTTTTTTAGAAAAATAATGGAGTGTAGTGTATTGTGTAATCTACAAATATAAGAATGTGTAATCAAAATTTAGTGCAAATCTTTAAGAATGCAAACTAGTTGTCTATAAATAACTAAACCTTTAACGGTACAGAAACAGATAGTTATGGCTGTACTATTCAAAAAAAGTAGATTTCCTACTTAAAAGTATGCTATCGTAATTGGGCAATAATTTCAGCTACTGATAAGGACTGTTGCTCTCCAGAGTGCATATTTTTTAGCTTTAGCAAACCGCTTTTTATTTCTTCGCTACCCACAATCACCGTATAAGCAACACCCACTTTGTTAGCATGTTTCATCAACTTCTGAAACTTGGTCAGTTTAGGATAAATATCCGCTGCTACACCAGCTTTCCGAACTTGCTGCATTGCCCCAAAGGCATACTTCAAAGCGTCCTCGTCCATTGCCAAAAATAAAACTTTAGGTTGAGGGGTTTCCACCTGCTCAAAAAGCCCCAGCTCCAGCAATACATCATAAATACGAGCCGCTCCAAACGAGATACCCACGCCAGACATATCCTTAACCCCAAACATTTCGGTCAAGTTGGCATAGCGACCACCGCCACCAATACTGCCCATTTTTACTTTTTCTTGTCCTTTGGCATTGGTATCAACCATCACTTCATAGATGCAGCCTGTGTAGTAGCTCAAGCCTCTAGCCAACGAGAAATCCAATTTTAGGGTATTGCTAAAGGTATAGCCGTCTAGCCAACTCAATACCTCTTGTAGTTCTGCTATACCTTCTTCTGCTACTGCTATGCCTTGCAATAAGCCACTAACTGTAGCAATATCTGGAGCGGTAACAACATTTTTTATTTTGTCAAAAGCAGTTCCTTCGATACCTATTTTTGCCAATTCGCGCGCTACGCCGTCCCAGCCTATTTTGTCTAGTTTATCAATATTGACCGTAATCGGCACGACCATATCAGCAAAACCAGCATATTCTGCCAAAGCATCAAGTAGTTTTCTATTATTCAGTCGAATAACCACCTTCAGACCCAAAGCAGCAAAAGCTTCGTCATAGATTTGACATAATTCTGCTTCTCCTATCAGCGATTCTGTTCCAATCACATCTACATCACATTGATAAAACTCTCTATAGCGTCCACGCTGAGGCTTGTCAGCACGCCACACTGGTTGTATCTGGTAGCGCTTGTAAGGAAAACTCAAGTCATTACGATTCAATGCCACATAACGCGCAAAGGGTACGGTCAAGTCATAACGCAAAGCACGACTCGAAATACTAGACAATAATTCTTTGCTGTCTTTTTGCTGCAATGCTTCGGCGTTGGCTTTCGCCAAATAATCACCACTATTTAGGATTTTGAATAGGAGCTGGTCGCCCTCATCACCATACTTGCCTGTCAGTGTATCGAGATTCTCCATGGCAGGGGTCTCTAGCGGCTGAAAGCCATACTTGACAAATATTTTTTGTAAAGTATCAAATATATAACGACGTTGATAGACAACACTCGCCGAAAAATCTCTTGTTCCTTTTACCAATCTTGGTTTCATGTTTTTATTAATTGAGTCTGTCAGTTTTATCGACAAACAGTATGAAGTTGTTTGAAAAGTACAATTTGTACATGAAGTAACTTTTTAAACAACTTCTATATTATATAATAGATAGTTGCGAATTGTAGGTTGGTTTACTGCAAGTTATAACAGCTACCAAACTGCAAAAGTAATTTTATCTTACGCCAATTCCAAATTGCTAAAAGTTCAAAATCCTAAAAACTTTATTATATCAATACAATAATGTATTTTTGCACCATTATATCAATCCATAGGCAGCTTTATTGTCTAATAAATTAGCATTACCTTGCAGCAAGATACTATTGTACTCAAAGCCCTAGAAGAAGCAATTTACAAAAACGAAACATGGTTTCGCCAAACGGTTACTACGATACTCAACGAAGGAGTATCGAATTATCCAATCTTGGTGGCTTATCCCATTATTACCGAAATAGAAATAGGTTTGCCTATACTACAGAGCGAGCGATATGCGTTCAATGCCACAACACTCGAAGAGCTGGCTATGAAAAAAGTGGTCAACCTAGAGAAGGTGGACGAGTTCCGAACTATTTACAAACAAAAGAAAGAAAGCTACTGTATATTCCTACTAGACCAACCAGCACCACAATTTATCTTTGTACCGTACCGAATTAATATAGAAGAATAAAATAAAAACGTGTTTTTACATTTGATGAAGGCAACAAATCAAAAAAACAGTTCGTTATCCTAATACTTCACCACCAACAGGATACTTTTTTAACGAAATAACAGCACTTATTGGAAATAACAACGTTTTCAATGAGGTTTTTCTATTCAAAGTCGATTCTCTTATAGCATATAAGAGCAATCGCTTTAGTAGTATATATAAAGTTCTTTATCAAAAAATAAGTATCTCTCAAAATAATTCTATAATTTTAGGAGTTGAAGTGTTTTGGATTCTCCAAATACATACATCTTTTAAGTAAGCACAAATTATGGCAAAGTATTTTTACTTACTCTACTTTTACACAAAACGTTTATACCCTATGTTTCGTTTTAACAAACTATTACGGCCGTCCTACTTCTGTAGTATGATGGTATTCTGCATGTTACTGTTGGGAGGGGCTCAAGAAGCCCACGCCTCACATGGACAAGGTACAGATATTGTTTACAGTTGTACTGGGATACCAAACCAATACAATGTTACATTATCCATTTATCGAGATTGTCGAGGGGTTAACCTCGGGACTACAGCTCGGGTTAGTTATTCAGGTTGTGGTGTCACAGGCTCCATTACACTGAATAGGCAATCGCTAACAGATATTACTCCTATCTGTCCAGGTGATCCTACTGCGTGTGATAGAGGAGGTGGGGCATTCGGAAGTGAACAACATGTTTATACTGGTACGTTAACTCTGCCAGCTACTCTAACAGGTTGTAACAATATATTAATGTCTTACAGTTTGTGTTGTCGAAACAACGCAATTACGACATTGAGTAGTCCAGGTAGTGAATCATTATATATTGATGTACTATTAGATAATAGTACTACAGTCTGTAATAACTCTCCAATCTTTCTGAATCCCCCCACGGCTTACACGTGTGCGGGGAATGACGTGTTTTATAACCACGGTGCATTTGACCCAGATAATGATTCGTTAGTTTATTCATTGACACCTTGTTTGGAAGCACGGAATAATCCAGTGGAATACCGATTCCCTTTTTCGCACATCAATCCTTTGACTACCTCTAGTGGTACGACTATTGATTCTAATACAGGTGCTATTTCTTTTTCTACACCTAACACACCTCAAGTATCAGTACTTTGTGTGTTGGTCGAAGAATACAGAAATGGAGTACGTATTGGATATATGAGAAGAGATATGCAGTTCAACCTGTTGAATTGTACTAATCAGAATCCAGTAGCGTCAGGAGTCAACGGAACCAGCAATTACAGTATTACCACTTGTCATAGTCAACAAGTCTGTTTCAATATTGCGGGTTCTGACCCTGATGCAGGAGATAACGTATTTATGGCTTGGAATGGAGCTATCCCTGGAGGAACTTTTGCTACTGGGGCAAGCGGTGCTACTCAAACAGGTATATTCTGCTGGACCCCAGGTCCAGCCAATGTAGGTCTCAATTCCTTTACGGTAACCATCAATGATGATGCTTGCCCTCTTTTGGGTACCAATACCTTTACTTATACGGTTAACGTCATCAATAACCCGAATGACCCTGTCGATGCAGGGCCTGATGTTAGTATATGTCGAGGAGACCAAACAACCCTAAATGCTACTACAACAGCTACTAACGTACAAAGTTACGCTTGGTCGCCAACTATTGGAGTACAAACTCCTAATAGTCCGACTACTGTAGTAACACCAGTAGCAACTACTACTTATACGGTCACTACCTTATATACAGATGGTTGTACTTCTACAGACCAAGTGACGGTCACTGTAGCTGATGACCCTTCACTTTCATTAGCACCAAATAATGTTAATGTATGTGCAGGATCTACTTTAACGTTAACGGCTACTACCGATGTGGGAACCAATTCATTCGTTTGGAATGACTTGAACGTAGCAGGTTTAGGAGTGTTTACAGCCAATGGTGCTGCAGGTAATGTTACTGGCAATATATCTTCACAGCCGATTACGATGTACACGGCTGCAGGAACATACGCGTTCTCTTGTGAAGTAACCAACACAGCTACAGGGTGTACAACTACAGAAATTCTAACGCTAACGATTGCAGTGGACAATGTACCACCTGCTTGTGTCAATATATATGTATCTACCACAGGTACTGCAGCAGCGTCAGGAACTATATTTGATCCAACTAGCCTCGAAGAAGGTGTGAGTCGTTCTTCTTGTAACAATTCTGTTATTAAAGTTGCAACAGGTACTTATACTATAGATCAGCCGCTTCCTATTACGAGTATCATGACGCTAGAAGGTGGTTTCAATGAAAGTGACCTTTGGACAAAAACTTCAAGAGCAGGAGCTACTACTATTATTCGCTCCAACCTCAATCCAGGAGGAGTTGTCAATGTAGATAGAAATATTACTGCTATTCAAGCCTTTGGTGCGAGTGGCTTCCGATTACAAGATTTAACAATTAGAACAGTTGATGCAACATTAGCCGCAGACGGCCCAGGTGTATCGACTTATGGTATATACCTAAATGGGTGTCAAACTTATAATATTACAAGATGTCAGATCTTCCCAGGTAATGCGACCAACGGTCAAGCAGGAGCCGCAGGTTGTGGACTTACGGCAGCCAATACATTCCTAAACGGAACAGCAGGCGTTAGTGGTCAAGATGCTGACGGTGCTGATCCAGCTGCCAATGTATTTGGCGGTACTGGCGGTGATGCTGGTATAGCTTGTGGAAGTGGTGCCTTTATACAAGGTGGTGCTCCTACGGCAGTAGCAGGAGGAGATGGTACTAGTGCTACTCCAGGTCCATTTGCTCTTCCCAACGTTTCTATTGCCCCAGATGGTTCTGGTGGCGGTGCTGGTGGCGCTGGTGGACAAGGCGACAACGGATTTGATGGTGGTGCGAGTGGAGTTCCAGGAGCTCCAGGTCCACCTAATACAGGACCATCTTCTTCTGGAAGTGGTGCGGGTAGTAATGTCAATGGTGGTACAGCAGGTACTGTATCAGGAGGTGCTGTAACACCTACAGGTATAGCTCCTACAGCTGGTACTAATGGTATCGACGGTATCAATGGTAGCAATGGTGTCAATGGTGCCAATGGCATTCATCTTGGAGGTCGTTATCAAGTGGGTGCTCAAGCAGCCTTTGGTGAACACGGTTCCGCTGGTTCTGGCGGTGGCGGTGGCGGTGGTAGCGGCGGTCGTCTTTGTGTTTTCCCTTGTACGTCAGGTACAGGTGCAGGCGGCGGCGGCGGCGGCGGCGGTGCTGGTGCTGGTGCTGGTGGATCTGGTGGATTTGGTGGAGGTGCCTCTTTTGGTGTCTATATCGCGTCCAACGGAGCCAACGGATTTATCGAACACTGTACTATCGCAACAGGTACTTCAGGTACAGGTGGTATAGGTGGTGCAGGTGGTGCAGGTGGCAACGGTGGTGCTGCAGGTGCTGGTGGTGCTGGTGCACCAGGTATTAGCCCAGGTGGCACAGGTGGCACAGGCGGCGACGGTGGCGATGGTGGCACAGGTGGTAATGGAGCCACAGGTATTGCTAGAGCAGTATTTGTAGATGGTGCTAGTACCATTCCAGTCGCACAGGATAGTACTTACGACTTACTCAATCAACAAATTATATTTGTAGAGAACGTGAACTGTACAAACGCTTCGGTTCGTTTTGCTGATTCAAGTACAATGAGCCCAGGAGCTACAGCAATTCCACAAATAATACCAATTGGTCTTCCCAGTACTACAGTTACTAACTGGACATTTGATGCAGTAGGTCTCAATACAGTACCTCCTACCAGAGGTTTCAATGCAGATACTTCGGCTTATAATGCAATTGGTAGATTTTCGCTAACACATAACACTTGTGTGGGCTGTCCTGCAGCAGGTGGAGCAGCAGGAAATGCTCTTTCAGAATATAGAGGATTCCACAATATTGCATTTGATAAATCTTTCAAACCAGATATTATCAGTAATGCAACTTTACTCAATACAGATACTTTCCAATTGTGTGAAGGCGATTTTGCTGTATTCGAAAGTTCTTTCTTTGGCGATACGATTCGTTGGGAGTTTAATGGAGCGATTACGAATCCAGGTAATACACAAATTACAGCTAGTACACAATTTAATAATACAGGTTTCTACCTCGTCGAGTTATTCTTAATTACCGACTGTTGTGGAGATACACCAATAGATTCGGCTTGGTTATATGTTGACCCAGTACCTAACGCAACAGGTTCGGGAGATGTCAATATCTGTCAAGGCGAAACAGCAAGCCTTTCTCTAACAGGAGTAGGTGCAACAGATACTATTATTTGGAGCCCAATGACGGCAATGACGATGATTAGACGAGACAGTGTACTTGTCAATCCATCAGCGACGACTACTTATACGGCTTCTATTTATACAGTTACACCAGTTGTAGGTGGAGGACAGCGTCTATCTTGCCCTCAATCTATTAGCTTCACGGTAACAATACCTGATCCAGCAACACTTGCAATGACTTCTACGGGAGTTGTCTGTAACAATGATGGAACAGCAACAGCTACTATTACCAACTTTGATGCGACACATACCTATGATTATATCTGGGCAAATGGCAGAACTACTACTGGTAGTACCAGCAATAGCAATGTTATTGATAGCTTAATAGCAGGCACTTATTGTGTTACTGTAGTGGACAACGACCCAGTATTGGGTACATCTTGTCCAGCAGTCGGATGTGTAGTTGTCGCACCAGCTATTGCTACCCCACAAGGGTTTGCTCAAAATACAGTAGCTATCTCTTGTGCTGGTGCTAATGATGGTCAAGTGACTATCGGAACGCTAAACGGTACGGCACCATATACTTATGTATGGGACGCTCCAGTACCTGTAGGAGCCAATAGAACTACTTCAGCAAATTACACAGTAACAGGATTAGCTCCTAGAACTTATAATGTGACCGTTACAGATGATGTTGGATGTTTCAATGTTTTCTCATTTGATATTGTAACACCACTACCATTAACGATAAACCTACTAGATAGTGTTAATCCAACTTGTCAGAATACAACAGATGGAAGCATCGAAGTAGAAGCAACTGGAGGTACAGGTCTATATATTTACACTTGGTCAAACGGATTCTCTGATACTTCAGGTATCATATCTAATATAGACACAGGATTATATACAGTAACTGTTACAGATGCAAACAGCTGTATTCTTACTAGAGATATACTATTGACGCCAACTAGAATTGTTACCACTAATGCAACAATTACTAGTCCAGCAGTATGTTTTGAAGATTCAGCTACTATTACAGTCAATGCAAGTGTTGATTCATTTGGTACTACAGTACCAGCAGCACTCAACTACGTATGGACAGGGCCTTGTGTCAACTTCTTCCCAACACCGACTACTCAAGATATAGTGACAGGTGCTTGTGCAGGAGCTTACAGTGTTACGGTCACCGATCCATTCGGTTGTACCACAACAGAAACAATTACAGTAACACAACCTAATAAAGTAACAGTAAATGTTGATAACCACACAGATGTAGCTTGTAGAGGCGATGTCTCTGGTACTGCTACTGTTAGTTTCTCTGGTGGCAATGGCGGACCAGCTACTTTCTTATGGTCAGATGGTCAGACAACTGCCACTGCGACAGGATTGGCAGCATCTGTTACTCCATATTGTGTGACTATTACAGATAATACAGGTTGTGTTGGAGATACTTGTATCACAATAACAGAACCTGCTACAGTAGTAGGTTTGACTATCACTATTGACTCTACTGTCAAATGTAACGGTGGAGCTGATGGCGGATTAACTGCTAACGGAACAGGTGGTACACCTTTCACAACAGGCTATACTTATGCTTGGGACAATGGAGATGCAACAGATACAATTAGTGGTCTTGCTGCAGGTACTTACTGCGTAACGATAACAGATTCGTTAGGCTGTACAGCTACTTTATGCGAAACGATTACGGAACCAACATTACTAACTGCTACTGTAACTGGTAGCACAGACGTAGCTTGTTTTGGAGATTCGTCAGGTACTGCAACTGCAACAGGAGCAGGAGGAACTGGAGCGTATACTTTCTTGTGGTCGAACACTGCTGCCGCTAATACAGCAACTGCAACAGGATTAATCGCAGGTAACTATACCGTAACGATTACTGACGTAAACGGATGTATAGCGACCGATAATGTTACGATTGGTCAACCAACAGCAGCATTGGCAGGAAGTGTTACTACTATCCAAAATGCAAATTGTAATGGAGCTACTGACGGTGCCGCATTTATTGCACCAACAGGAGGAACAGCACCTTATACTTATAGCTGGGACAATGGTTCTTCAAATGATACAATAACTAATTTAACAGCTGGTCAATACTGTGTAACAGTAACAGACGGAAACAGCTGTGTACTTACAGATTGTGTAACGATTACAGAACCAAGTACAGTAACGGCTACTATTGCTAGCTCTACGGATCCTTCTTGTTTTGGAGATTCTACAGGTACAGCAACCGTAGCTGGTAGTGGAGGAAATGTTCCTACCGCTTACACTTACTTATGGTCAAACAACCAAACTACCGCAACAGCAACAGGTCTTGCAGTAGGTACCCACACCGTAACAGTAACAGATGATAGTGCTTGTGTCGCTACTGCTACAGTTACCTTAATACAACCAACTCAAGTAGTTGCGATTACAAATGTAGTATCTAATTATAACGGCTCGCAAGTGAGTTGTGCAGATACTTGCGATGCAATCATAGAAGCAACGGCTTCAGGAGGAACAGGAGTATTCACCTATGATTGGGGAACTTCGAGCAACGATACTTTATTCAGTGCCTGTGTAGGTGCGAGTACAGTGACCGTGACCGATGCTAATAGCTGTACCGTAACAAGTACCGCAACAGTTGTAGCTCCTGCAGCAGTAACCATTACAGTCAATTCGGTTGCTAATGTAAATTGTAATGGAGGCACAACAGGTTCTGCCAGCGTAACAGCTAGCGGAGGTACAGGTTCTGTTTATGCTTACAGTTGGGACAATGGAGTGACAACTGCTACCAACCCAGCATTAGCTGCAGGTGTTTATTGCGTTACCGCAACAGATGTTAATAATTGTTTAGCAACAGCTTGCGTTACGATTACAGAACCAACTACCGTAGTAAGCGGTATTGCAACACTAGATACAGCAGTAAGCTGTAATGGTGGTTCAGATGCAGATTTATCAGTAGCAGCAATAGGCGGAACGCCAAATAGCACAATTGCTACAGGATATACTTATATATGGGATGCAAACACAGCAGGTACTGTTAGTACTGATAGCTTTGCTACAGGATATGCAGCAGGTACACACTGTGTGACTATCACAGATTCTCTAGGTTGTACAGCGATTAGTTGTATCACGGTAACAGAACCAACTGCTGTAACAGCTACAATTGCTGCTACAACTAATGTCAGTTGTTTTGGAGATTCTACTGGTACTGCTACCGCCACTGCTATTGGAGGTACCAACACAGGTACTCCTCCTTATAACTTTGTTTGGTCAGACGGACAAACAACAGGAACAGCAACAGGCTTAGCAGCAAATACTATTTACACCGTAACAGTTACCGATACATTTGCCTGTGTCGCCCAAACTAACGTATCACTCACACAACCAGCAACAGCAGTAACAGTTGGAGCAGTCGTACAAACACCACACAACGGACAGCAAGTGTCCTGTAATGGAGCAAGCGACGGTTCGGCAGTAGCAGCAGGTTCAGGAGGTGTAAGTGGTTATACGTATGCTTGGGACAATGGTACGACAAACGATACGCTAATGAATGTAGGAGCAGGAACATACTGCGTGACTACAACAGATGCGAATGGTTGTACTGCAAGTACTTGTGTAACGATAACAGAACCAAGTGTAGTAGTGATAAACACTACGGCACAAAGTGATGTAAATTGTTTTGGTGACTCGACAGGCTCGGCAACAGTATTAGCAACAGGAGGAACAACACCACCAGTTTATACTTACGCATGGTCAAACGGACAAGGAACTAGAAACTTAACAAATGTAGTAGCAGGCACCTATACCGTGACAGCTACAGATGCTAATCTTTGTACCGTTACAGCAAATGTAGTAATCGGACAACCTGCAACTGCAGTAACTATAGCAAGTGTAGTCGTCGATTCAAATACAAGCTGTAATGGTTTGTCAGATGGAGGAGCTACCGTAAATGTTGGAGGCGGAACGCCAGCAGCATCAGGATTTGTGTACAGCTGGTCAAATGGTCAGAATACACAGTCGTTATTGGCGGTGCCAGCAGGTACTTACCGTATTACGGCAACCGATTCATTAGGTTGTACTGATACTTCAAGTGTAGTAATCACGGAGCCAGCAGCAGTAACTGCTACGATTGCAAGTTCTACAAACATTGACTGTTTTGGAGATTCTTCAGGAACAGCCATGGCAATGGGAGCAGGCGGAACAGCACCATCAGGATATACTTTCCAATGGGATGCTGCTGCTAGCAATCAAACGACTGCTAACGCAACAGGCTTGAAAGCAAATATCAACTACTGTGTCACAGTAACAGATAACAATAACTGTTCGGATATAGTATGTATCACATTAACTCAACCAGCTTTCCCAGTAGCAGTAGCTACAATCACAAGTACAGATGTAACTTGTAATGGAGCAGGAGATGGAACAGTGACTGCCACAGGTAGTGGAGGAACTGGAACCTATACTTTCCAATGGGCTGCAAATGCAGGTGGAGCAACTACAGCAACCGTAACAGGATTGACGGCAGGAAACTACTGTGTTACTGTTTCAGATGTTAATGGTTGTACCGCAACAGCTTGTGTCAACGTAAACGAACCGACAGCAATTGCCTTGAATATGGCAAACGTAGTCGATATTGATTGTAAAGGAGATTCTACAGGAGAAGCAACAATACAAGCAACAGGAGGAACTGGAGCATATACTTACTTATGGTCTGCCAATGCAGGAAATAGTACAGTAACTAATGTTTCTGGTTTGGGAGCAGGCAGATACTGTGTAACAGTAACAGATGCAGCAGGTTGTCAAGATTCACTTTGTGTAGTATTGACAGAGCCAGTACAAGGCTTTAGCATCAACGCAAATGTTACTTCTAACTACAATGGTGCTCAAATACAATGTTTCGGAGATTCTTCAGGAACAGCGATGGCAATGCCAACAGGTGGCAACGGAGCAATATCATACACTTGGAGCTTTGGTGGAATTACTACAGCAGCAGCAGCGGGCTTACCTGATGGTAATTTCTGTGTAACAGCTACTGATGCAACAGGCTGTCAAGATACTGCTTGTGTTACTTTGGTTGATCCAACTAGAGTAGTAGCTACTATCACAAACTCTACGAATGTAAGTTGTACAGGTAACTGTTCAGGAACAGCTACTGTAGCTGCAACAGGAGGAACTGGAGCAACTTATACTTACCAATGGGGTGTAGCAGCAGGTAGCCAAATAACACCAACCGCAACAGGTTTATGTGCAGGGTTATATTCTGTAACAGTAACAGACCTTAACGGATGTATTGGAGTAACTACTGTTCAGATTATAGAGCCAGCAAATGCTATTCAAGCAAGTGCGGCTGTAACTTCTAACTACAACGGATTCGACGTAAGTTGTAACACAACTAACGATGGAGCAGCTACAGCAGCTGCAACAGGAGGAACTGGAGCTTATACTTTCCAATGGAATGGAGCAGCACTAGGACAAACAACTGCAACGGCAACAGGATTGTCTGCTAATATCAACTATTGTGTGACGATTACAGATGCTTCAGGATGTCAAGATTCTGCTTGTGTCACGTTGACAGCACCAACTACTGTAACGCCAGCAATTGATACCGTTATCAATGTATCTTGTTTTGGAGATTCTACAGGTTGTGCTACAGCTAGTACAACAGGAGGAGTTGCACCATATACTTACTTATGGGAAAATGGAGCAACTGCCGCTAATATTTGTGGCTTGCCAGCAGGATCTTTCTTGGTGACGGTAACGGACGCTAACGGATGTGTTAATTCCGCAGCAGCGATTATTACACAACCAGCAGGACCACTAGATGTAGATGCAATTGTTACTTCTGCTTATGCAGGTGGTACCGCTCTACAATGTTTTGGAGATTCTTCAGGAACAGCTCAAGTGACGATTGCAGACGGAACAGGTCCTTACACTATCCTTTGGGATAATGGAACGACTACTAACAACATTGGTCAATTACCTGACGGCACACATTGTGTAACAGTAACTGACGCATCAGGATGTATGGATACTGCTTGTGTTACATTAACACAGCCAACAGCAGTAACAGTTAGTTTGGTGTCTAGTGTGAATGCAACTTGTAATGGAGCTTGTGATGGTTCAGCAACGGTAACCGCAAATGGAGGTATCGCAGGATATACTTATTTATGGGACGCAGCTGCAGCCAATCAAATAACTGCTAGAGCTACAGGGCTATGTGCTGGTATCTATGGCGTAACTGCTACAGATGCAAACGGTTGTTCTACTGGATTTACAGTAACAATTACGCAACCAGCTACTGCAGTAGTTGCCACTGCTACTACTGTTAATAACGTAAGTTGCGCAGGTGGTAACGATGGTATAGCTACAGGAAGTGCAATAGGAGGTACAGCACCATATACTTACTCTTGGTCAACAGGAGGATTGAACGATACGATTCAGAACTTGGCAGCAGGTCAAGTTTGTGTAACAATAACAGATGTGAACGGTTGTGCTGATGTAGCTTGTACTACAATTACACAACCAGCAGCATTGACTTCTACTATTAATAATGTAGTACAAATCAACTGTAACGGAGATAGCACAGGAAGTGCTACCGCTATGGGAATGGGTGGAACTGCACCTTATATGTATGCTTGGGATACCGACGCTAACAGCCAAATGACGGCAACAGCTACAGGATTGCCAGCAGGCTCATTCACCGTAACTATTACAGATGCTAAAAATTGTATCACTACGAACACAGTTATTATCAGTCAACCAGCAGGTGGATTGAGTGTCAACGCTTCCGTAACAATCCCAGTACAATGTGCAGGAGATTCTTCAGGAGCAGCGACAGTATCAATAGTAGGTGGTTCTACTCCTTATAGTGTACTATGGGATCAAGGAACAACTAACAATACAGTAACTGGCTTACCTGATGGTACGTACTGTGTGACAGTAACCGATAACAATGGTTGTCAAGATACCGCTTGTGTTACACTAGCAGAACCTACTCCAGTAGTAGTAAGCCTAGTAACGGTAACAGATGCAAGCTGTAGAGGAGACAACAACGGATCTGCTACAGTAACCGCAACAGGAGGTTCTAGTCCTTATACTTATACTTGGGATGCAGCTGCAGCAGGTCAGACAGGACCGACTGCCAACAACTTAGGAGCTGGTGTTTATGCAGTAACTGCAACAGACGACAATGGATGTAATGGAACATTCTCTGTAACGATTACAGAGCCTGCTACAGGTGTTAACGCAACGGCAGTAATTGTTTCTAACTACAACGGTGAAGATGTTTCTTGTAATGGAGCAACAGATGCCATGATTGTTGGAACAGTAACAGGTGGAACTGGACCATACACTTACTTGTGGACAAACGGTACAGTAAACGATACCATCATGAATATCGGAGCAGGTCAACAATGTGTGACTATTACCGATGCTAATGGTTGTGCCGAAACAGCTTGTATCACTGTAACGCAACCTACTTTGTTGACTGCAACAGTCGCTACGGCTTCTAGTGCAAGTTGTAATGGTACTTGTGATGGAACAGCTACAGCTTCTGCCAATGGCGGAACAGCACCATTCACTTTCAGATGGGACGCAGCAGCTAACAATAGAACAACTGCTACGATCAATAACTTATGTGCAGGTTCTTACAATGTGACAATCACAGATGCTAACGGCTGTCAAGCAGTAGCTATCGCAGTGATTACGCAACCGACCAATAGATTGGATGCAACAGTAGTTGTTACTTCTAACTACGCTGGAGCTCAAATCTCTTGCAATGGAGCAAGTGATGGGGAAATCACCGCTTCTGCAACAGGTGGAACTGGTATTTATACCTACAACTGGTTGACAAATACTTCAACTACCGCAGTAGCAACTGGATTATCAGTAGCAGGCAATGCACATTGTGTTGTTGTTTCTGATGCTAACGGTTGTATGGATACAGCTTGTGTTAGTTTAGTAGAACCTACGGCAGTAGTTGCCTCTATTACCAACCAAAGAAACGTAAGTTGTAATGGTGGAAATGATGGTTCCGCTACCGTAACTGCCACAGGTGGTACAGGAGCATATACTTACTTATGGGACGCAAGTGCAAACAGTCAGACAACGGCTAGAGCCAATAACTTGACAGCAGGTTCGCACTGTGTAACAATTACCGATATTAACGGATGTCAGATTTCAACTTGTGTAAATATTACAGAACCAACACTCTTAACAGCAACGGCTGCGATTGTATCGAATTACAATGGTGAAGACGTAAGTTGTGCAGGAGCAAATGATGGTATTGTAGTAGTAACACCAGTAGGAGGAACGACAGGCTATACTTATACTTGGTCAAATGCAGTAACAGCAATTAGTGATACTAATACGATAGCAGCAGCAGGAACTTTGACAGTGACTGTAACAGATGCTAATGGTTGTATCGCAACAGCTAGTGTTACATTGACAGAACCAAACGCAGTAACTGCAACAATTGCTTCATCAGTAGATGCTACTTGTAATGGTGCATGTGATGGAGAAGCAACAGTAGCAGGAACAGGTGGAACAATTACTTCTGGTTATACATTCAACTGGAGTGCTTCTGCCAATAACCAAACTACAGCAATTGCTACAGGGTTGTGTGCAGGCACACACACTGTAACAGTAACCGATAATAACAACTGTAACAGTGTCACCACTGTAACGATTGATCAACCTTTGACAGGAATTACAGCAAGTGCAACCGTTACTTCCAACTACAATGGAGCAGAAGTATCTTGTGTAGATGCTTGTGATGGTGAAGCAACAGCAGTAGGAGCAGGTGGAACACCAGTTTATACTTATCTGTGGGATGCTAATACAGGAAACCAAACAACAGCTATCGCAACAGGATTGTGTGGAGATAGCACTTACATTGTGACAGTGACTGACGCAGGTGGTTGTGCAAACTACGCTACCGTAACATTAGCAGCACCAACAGCAGTAACCGCAAGTGTTACTTCTAATACTACAGTAACTTGCGGTGGCGGAAATAACGCAGAAGCAACAGCAACTGCAGCAGGTGGAACACTTACTACTGGATATACCTTTGATTGGAGTACAACTCCTACTCAAAATGGAGCAACTGCTACAGGATTGAGTGCAGGAACTTACTTCGTAACTGCAACAGACAATAATGGTTGTTTCGGAATTGATAGCGTTGTTATCATCGAGCCAGCAGTTACTTTGTTTGTGAGTACACAAGTTACTAGCGATTACAACGGACAAGATATTTCTTGTAACACTGTATGTGATGGAGCTGGGCAAGTGACAATCTCAGGTGGTATTCCAAACTACAATATCTTGTGGAGCAACGGAGCTAGCACAGATTCGATTACTAATCTATGTGCAGGTACTTATACCGTAACTGTTTCAGATAACGGAGGTTGTATTATCGAAGATTCGATAGTAATAGCTGAACCAGCAGTATTGACAGCTACTATTACTAACCAAGCAAACGTTTCTTGTTTGAATGGAAACGATGGTCGTGTGACAATAGCAGGAACAGGTGGAACACCAGGTTATACTTATGCTATTCAGGCAGGAAATGTACAAGCAAACAACGGTACATTTACAAACTTGACAGCAGGTAACTACACGGTGACTGTAACTGATCTAAACTTCTGTGCAACAACAGTAGGAGTGACGATTACGCAACCAAGTTCTTTACCAACAGTAACCGCAGCAGTGACTTCCAACTATGGCAACCAAGATGTATCTTGTTTTGGTTCTAATGACGGACAAGCAACTGCTACACCGATTGGAGGAACAGCACCTTATACTTACAACTGGGCTGCAGCAGGTGGACAAACCACAGCAGTAGCAACAGGATTGAGTGCAGGTACTTACGGAGTAGTGATTACTGATGCTGGGGGCTGTACGGCTTCTGCAACAGTAACGGTAACACAACCGAACCAATTGACAGGTTCATTGACTGGTACAAGCAATGTTGTTTGTGCAGGTGATTCTACAGGAACAGCAAGCTTCCAAATAGCAGGAGGAACAGCGCCTTATACTTATGCTGCTGGAAATTCTTCTACGACGACTAACAATACTACTGCTACTATCAATAATATAGGAGCAGGTGGATATAACGCAACAATTACAGATGCAAACGGCTGTACAGTCTTAGTACCATTCGTAATTACAGAACCAACAAGATTGACAGTAACTGCTACTGTTACTTCTTCTTACACCAACGCTACAGTGATAAGCTGTGCAGGAGCGTGTGATGGAGCAGCAACAGCAGTAGGAGCAGGTGGACAAAGTTTTGCACCTCCTGGTAATACTTACCAATTCTTGTGGTCAGATGGTCAGACCAACTTTACTGCTACAGGATTGTGTGCAGGTACTTATACCGTAGAAATTACAGATAGAAACAACTGTACAGACATTGATACAGTAACATTGGTAGAGCCAACACCTTTGGCAATCAATATTACCAATCAAACAAATGTAAACTGTAACGGAGACTCTACAGGAACAGCAACAGCAAGTATTTCAGGTGGAACACCTACTTACGCTTACGCTTGGTCCAATGGACAAACCAATGTAACAGCAACAGGCTTGGCAGCGGGTACTTATACAGTAACTGCTACAGATGGCAACAACTGTACAACAGTAGCTACTGTAACAATTACACAAAGTGCAGTATTGGCAACAGCTATACAAATAACTAGTAACTACAACGGTCAACCAGTCAGCTGCTTTAATAGTGCTGATGCTAGCGTCAATGTAAATGTGACAGGCGGTCTTGCTCCTTACAACTATGTATGGAGTGACGTAGCTGCACAAACAACGGCTACAGCAACAGGATTGACTGCTGGAACATATACTGTGACAGTAACCGATGACTTGAATTGTACGACAGTTGGTACAATCGTGATTACGCCACCAGCAGCAGTAAACATAGGAGTAGTAAGTACTACTAACGTGGACTGTTTTGGTCAGCCTACTGGGCAGTTTACAGTAGCAGCCAATGGCGGTGTAGGACCATACTTGTACTCGTTCGATGGTGGAAACACGTTCACGAATACAGTAACTTATACTAACTTGCCAGCAAACGCAGCACCAGGATACCAAGTGATTGCGCAAGATGCTAACGGATGTCAGGATACTATTTTCCAACCAATTACAGAGCCTGTACAATTGCAAGCAAATGTAATTGCACCAACTACACAAGTAAGTTGCTTTGGTGGTGCAGATGGAGTAATATCAGTGACAGGTGTAGGAGGAAGATTACCTTACAGCTATAGCTTCATGGGTGGTTCGTTCGATACTACTAGTAGCTTCGTAGGCTTGGCAGCAGGTACTTATACGATAGAAGTAAGAGATTCTTCAGGTTGTGCTACTTTCATTAGAAATGTAGTAGTAACGCAACCAGCAGAATTGCTACTAGCAGTAGATACGGTTATCAGTCCTTTATGTACAGGAGATTGTAATGGTTCTATAGTATTGAGTGCTTCGCAAGGTACAGCAGGATACGAATATTCTATTGATGGAATTACTTACCAATTATCAGGTACATTCAGTGGCTTGTGTTCTGGTGGATATACAGTGTTTGTAAGAGATGCACAAGGTTGTATCAAGAAGAGACAAGTAGCAGTAAGCCAACCAGCTAATTTGGTGGCAAATGCAGCAGTTGCTTCTTTCTACCCACCAAGTCCAGCGATACAGCAGTTCAACATTAGTTGTGCAGGCGGTAACGATGGTTCAGCTACAGCTACTCCATTTGGAGGAACTTCAGCAACAGGTACTTACACTTACACTTGGTCAGTAGGTGGACAAACCACGCAGACTATTACAGGATTGGTGGCTAACACGCCTTACTTCGTAACGGTAACTGATGACAACGGATGTACAGATGTTGATTCTGTTATTTTGACAGAGCCTACACTATTGACAGGAAGGTTCACGCAAGTGACCAACGAAAGTTGTGCTACCAATGATGACGGAGTTATTTCGGTCAGTGTGAACACAGGAACAGGAGTAGGACCTTATACTTATGACTTTGGTTCTGGACCAAGTGCTACTATCAATACCATGACTGGTTTGACAGGTGCATTGACTGGACAGAATTACTCCGTAACGATTACTGATGTTAACGGATGTACGGTGGTACTAGATACGCTCTTGTTTGAGCCAGATAGTTTGTTGATTACCAATTTTGCAGCGACAACCAACTACAATGGTTTTGAAGTATCTTGCTTCAATGCTACTGATGGAGCCGCTACCGTAACTACTACGGGAGGAACTGGAACTTACACTTACTTATGGTTGCCAAATGGAGCTACTACTAGCAGCGTTTCAGGATTAGCAGCAGGAACTTACGGTGTAACCGTAACGGATGCTAACGGATGTCAAGATACAGCAAGTGTTGTATTGACTGCACCAACACAATTGACTATGACTACTGCAGTAGATTCGGCAGGTTGTAGTGGAACTGGAACAGGTGGTGTGTCTGCTATACCAAGCGGAAGTATGGCACCTTACACGTACGCCATTGATAGTAACGGTGTTGTTTCTCCTTACGGAACAGATAGCACATTTACTAACTTGACAGCAGGTACTTACACGATATATGTACAAGATGCGAACGGTTGTGGTCCAGTATCACAAACTGTAAACATTGGACAAGATGCACCAATTGTCTTTACTGCTACAGTAGCGACGCCATACAACGGACAACAAGTGTCTTGTAATGGCGAATCAGATGCTACGGCTTCTGTAACTGCTACAGGTGGTTCAGTAGGAGGATTGTTCTTTACTTACCAATGGGATGCTGCGGCAAATAACCAAACAGGTTCAGTTGCTACAGGATTAGGAGCAGGTACTTATACCGTA
The DNA here is from genome assembly GCA_937139495.1 of uncultured Saprospiraceae bacterium. GTDB lineage: Bacteria > Bacteroidota > Bacteroidia > Chitinophagales > Saprospiraceae > Aureispira. The sequence continues at coordinate 309,777 of CAKZQC010000026.1, forward strand.
TTGATTACAGACACCGTGTCTTTCTGTACTGAAACTGCAACGGTAACGGTTGTAGAACCAACACCAGTAGTAGTAGTAGTAGATACAGTAGTAAATGTTGGTTGTAATAACCAAGCGACTGGAGCAACACAAGTAAGTGCAACAGGTGGAACACCAGGATACACTTACGATATAGATGCACCTGGTCAAGTACCAAATACTACAGGTATCTTTACAGGATTGACAGCAGGTACTTATAATGTGACTTCAACAGATGCCAATGGTTGTACAGCAACAGTTGCCTTAACGGTACAAAATGCTAATGCCATTGTTATTGACTTGGATACGACTAATATTTCTTGTTTTGGAAATTCCGACGGTATCGTAACGGCAACGGTAACAGGTGGAACAGCAGGTTATACATTGACTTGGAATCCATTGCCAGCAGGTAATATCAACGGAACAGATTCTATCGGACAATTGCCAGCAGGCAACTACACACTGACTGTACAAGATGCAGCAGGTTGTACGGCTACTGCAACAGCTACCGTAGTAGAACCTGATTCTATACTAGTAGCGATTGATGATCAGAATGCAACGTGTGCAAATAGTGATGGTGTTATTATCATCAACGCAACAGGAGGACCTTCTGAAACGAATGGAGTAACAGGTAACTACTTGTACTCTATAGATGGAGGAACTACTTTTGGTGCACAAGATACCTTTAGAAACTTGCCGAGTGGCTTCTACGATGTAGTGGTTAGAGATGCAAGCCTACAAGGGTGTACTGGACAAACCAATGTTGATTTGGGAACTAACAGCGATGTAGTAACTGAAATCACGACTACTCCTCAATCTTGTGGAGGTATTGGTCCAGATGCAGACGGAACAGCTACCGTAACAGCAACAAGTGCAGCAGGTGGATTCACTTATGTGTGGACACAGCAGCCTTCAGTTGTATCACCAGTTATTTCGACTACACAAACTGCTGCTAACCTAAATGGTAATGTAGTAGTGAATGCAGACGGAACTAGAGATACGGTTAGTGGATTCTTGTACATCGTGAGTGTGACAGATGCAGCAGGTTGTACCGCAATAGATACAGCTTATGTTGAGAAACCAGATGAACTAAACATAACAGCTAGCTTACTACAAGATGTAAGTTGTTATGGAGGTACAGACGGAATGGCTACTGTAGAAGTACAGGGTAGAGCAACAACAGCTGTTACTTATGCTTGGAGTACACTAGATACTAATAACATTGTTTCGACGTTAGATACAGTAACGAACTTGAGCATACTACCAATTGGTGCCGATTCTACACAATTCATTGTGATTGTGACGGATAGTGCTGGTTGTAGAGCCGCAGATACCGTAACAGTAGCACAGCCAGAACCAATCGTAGTGATTATGTCTGGATCAACTGTAAACTGTGTGGATAGCTTAGATGGTATTATCAGTATTGATTCGCTATCAGGTGGTACTGCATTGCCAACTGCTTCAGGATATGAGTTTGGATTTGAATTAGATGGTCCTTATGGTTCATCTAGTGTCTTAACTCAAGGATTGGGTGCAGGAATATATACCGTATATGTGCGTGATGCCAACGGTTGTGTTGACTCTGCTCAGAATGTTATCATTAGAGATACAATTGATTATGTAGTCACTGCCTTCCAAGATCAAACAATTGACTTGGGCGAAACAGTAACACTATATGGTTCAGTCAACTCTGCTGGAATTGATAGCTCATTGGTTACTTGGTCAGCACTTGACCCAAGTACAGGAATTATCACACAGCTTGGACAGGGTGCTGGTGCATTAGAAGAATTTACACCACCAGTATTCTACGATAACATGACCTTTATTTTAGATTTGAATAATGGTTGTGGCGATACGGCACAGGTAAATATCGAAGTGAACAAAGTACGCTCTGTATATGTACCAAATGCCTTCTCACCAAATGGTGATGGAAACAACGACGTGTTTACAATCTACGGTTCAACAGATGTTAGTAGAATTAAGAAATTAATGATATTTGACAGATGGGGTGAATTGGTACACGAAGCAGAAGACTTCGATCCGAACAGTACTAGCTACGGCGAAGGTTGGGACGGTACATTGAGAGGTAAACCAATGAATCCAGCAGTGTTTATTTACTATACTGAAATTGAAATGGTAGATGGAACTGTTGTTGTGAGAAAAGGTGATTTGACACTTGTCAAATAATGGAGATATAAAAAATAGTAGCTGTCCTAACAAAAAGGGCAGCTACTTTATATCAAAGCATTCATTTAACTGTATTTTTATGTCTCCTATGATGGAGAGTCAAAATCCAAAAAAATTATGAAATTAAGCAAATTATTTACATTAACTATTGTTGCCTTAACGGCTAGTTGGAGTAGTGTTTCAGCACAGGATATTCACTTTTCGCAGTTTGGCACTTCTAACCTAACCCTTAACCCCGCTACAACAGGTGTAATGACCTGTAATGCTCGTGTATCGGTTATTTATAGAAACCAATGGGCAAATGCTACTAGCAATCCATTCAATACATTTGCAGTAGGAGCAGAGGCGAAATTCAATGCAGGAACGAATGATTTCTATGGCGTAGGGTTAAGCTTGTGGGCAGATGCTGCAGGAGCTTCCAAGTTTACGACTATTCAAGGGTCTTTGTCTGGTTCTTATATGAAGAAAATAGGTGGAAGACGTTCTAAAGATCACTTCTTGGTAGCAGGTGCCCAATTGGGTTTCATGCAGCGAAGCATCGACTTGCAAAGCCTGAGATGGGGAGAGCAATGGAATGGAACTAGTTATGATCCTTCGACTTCGTCGGGTGAAAATAACTTTGGTAGCAATCGTATGGCATTCGATTTGAGTGCTGGATTGATGTGGTTTAGTTCTTTTGGCGAAGGTGGCAAGAGTAATGTATATGCAGGTATTGGCTTTCAACACTTGACTAAAGCAAACGTATCGTTTGCTCAAGTAACAAACAAAGCAGAAGCCTTGTGGACTAAATATACGATACATGGGGGAGCAGATATACGCCTCAAAAAAAGATTGGCATTAGTGCCTACTTTTATGTTGGCTAGTCAAGGACCTTCTTTTCAGATGAATGTAGGTACTTCGGTTAAATTTGACTTTAGTAAAAAAGCTCAAAGTTCTCAAGCGTTTTCACTTGGTATGTATGTTCGTGCAACAAACATGGTTAAGAGTAACACGGTAGATGATGAAACTACTTTTGGTGGAGAATCATTGGTACCTCGTTTGGAGGTTCAGTTTGGTAGCCACCGTATTGGGTTTGCTTATGATATAAGTATCTCTCAAGTAGTAGCCGCTACTAGCGGAAACGGTGCCTTTGAACTAGGTTATGTTTGGACTATGTGTGGTGGAAAAGGACGTCGTTTAGGTTGTCCTACCTTCTAATACTAAGACAGCTAATAAGATTTATATAGAAGCACTTAATTTCGGAAGAAGTTAGGTGCTTTTTTATTTTACAATAAAAGAACAAAATGAAATATAAGTGTATCCTATTTGATTGTGATGGGGTTTTGGTTGCTACCGAAAAAGTAACAATGCAGGTGCTAATAGATATGGCGGAAGGCGTAGGCGTCATGTTAGATATGGAGCAAGCGATGGCGCTCTTCTCTGGGCATTCCTTGCAGTATTGTTTTGATTATATCAACGAATCTAGTGGGGGCAAATTGCCACTAAATAAAGAGGTGGAACTAGAGTTTAGGAAACGTACCTTTTCGGCTTATGAAGCCAATATAGAGGCACTACCTAACGTAGAACAAGTATTGCAGCAGCTAACGATACCAATCTGTGTTGCTTCCAATGGACCATTGGAAAAAATTAGGCTCAATCTGAAGCTCACAGGATTATTAGATTACTTTGATGGCAACTTGTTTAGTGCGTATCAAATACAACGCTGGAAGCCCAAACCTGACTTGTTTTGGTATGCTGCGGAGCAGATGGGCTATGCCGCCAAGGAATGTGCCGTGATCGAAGATAGCTTGGCAGGAGTGACTGCTGCGGTAGCTGGCGGGTTTGATGTATATGCTATCGTTGATGATACCAACAAGGAGCTATTGCAAGAAGCTGGTGCCACTACCTTTGCTGACATGGCAGATTTGATGGAGCTATTAAAGGGCTAATAATCGTTCTCTTCCTCAGGTTCTCTATCTTCGGGCATAATTGTCCCTCGTTTGCCGAGTTCTACTACTTCCAAGTTTTTGATTTGTTTATTGATAATAGAAAAGCGAATGAGCGTTTTGAATTGGTGCCAACCATGTGTGCCACAAGCCCCTGGATTGATATGCAAGGTGTTAATCTCTTTGTCGTACATGACTTTGAGAATGTGCGAGTGTCCGCAAATGAAGAGGGTAGGGCGAAGGTAGGCTAATTTCTTTTTGAGCCATGCAGGATACTTACCTGGATAGCCTCCAATATGCACCATATAGATACTGATTCCGCCACAAATAAAGGATAGCTCCTTGGGGTAGCGAATACGCAAATCATGCCCATCAATATTGCCGTGAACGGCACGAAAAGGCTTGAAGGCTTCGAGCGTGTCGGCTGTTTCGACATTGCCAATATCGCCTGCATGCCATATTTGGTCACAATCGGCAAAGTGGTCAAAAATACCTTGTTCTAATCTGGAATGCGTGTCAGAGAGTAGTCCTATTTTCATGGAAATGAAATGCGTTAAGTAGATTTATATAAGTCGAAAACGTTTGCCTGGTAAGGCACGTAGCATACCTTTGAACTCAAGTTCGAGTAAAACAGCAGCTATTTTGCTTGTGCTAATTTGCGTTTGTGTAATAATGGTATCTAAATGAATGCCTTCTTCTCCAACAAGCAAATCAACCAATCGTTGTTCGTCGGGAGACAAATCGACAAATAATTGTTTTTGGACACTCTTCTTTTGTTTTTCCCAATTCATGATATAAGCAATATCGGCGGCAGACTGTACGAGTGAAGCACGATGGGTTTTGATCAGGTGATTGCAGCCTTTGGAATAAGGATCATTAATTCTACCAGGGACGGCAAATACATCTTTGTTAAATTCGTTGGCAAAATGTGCCGTAATCATGGAGCCGCCACGCTCGGCAGTTTCAATAACGATGACAGCATCAGCCATACCTGCTATGATACGATTCCGCATAGGGAAATGTTTTCCTAACGGAGGTGTTTCGGATACAAACTCTGTCAGAATTCCACCATTGCTGACCATTCTTTGAGCTAGTGGTTTGTGTTTGGGAGGATAAATAGTATCTAAGCCATGTGCCACTACACCCACATTAGGAATGCCTAAATCAGTCGCTTTTTTGTGGGCGGTAATGTCGATGCCATAAGCCAATCCGCTTGCATACAAAATATTGTAGCTCGCCAAATCTTCGATAAGGCGTTCACAAAAAATCTTGCCTTGTTCGGTTGGTTTGCGTGTGCCTACAATCGCCACGACTTTAGCCATATTTAAGTTGGCTTTGCCCTTAAAAAAAAGTACCGTGGGAGCGTCGTGGCAGTTGCGTAGCCTTTTGGGATAATCGGCATGGTCTTTTGTCAAGATACTAATATTGAACTTTTGGCAAAAATCCCATTCTTTAGCAGCCTGTTCTACGGTTGTCTGGTTGACAATGGCTTTAATCGCAGAGGGCTTTAGCTTGCATTCTGCTTGGAGTAGCTTGGCATCTTTGCAATCAAAAAGAGCTTTGGCAGAGCCAAAATACTGTATCAAATCAGCGGCTTGCCCATTGCCAACTCTAGCGATGAGCCGCAAGGCTATGGTATAAATGATTTCTTCTTTAGAAGCCATGTTGAGGGAATAATAGGTGAATTTATTTAGAGATTATTTGCTGGCTTGGTTGAGCCATGCTATTAATGCAGCTTGTGTCGCTTCGTCCAAATCTGCATTGGCGTGCATACGCACATAGCCTTTGGGGGGCATGTGTCCTTCTTCTATTTCTTCTGCACATTCGTGCAATAGATGTTTTTGGTCCTCCAAGGATTCTTGTCCCCAAGTAGAAAAATTCATGGCTTTGCGACCGTTGGTGAAGTGTCCTTTTATCCACCAAGATACAGGGGCTACATAATTGTACCAAGGGTGTTTGGTCTCGTACGAATGACAGTCATAACAAGCATTGTGCAATGCGGTAGCCACAGCAGGTGGAGGCGTAGCGATATGCTCAAAAGTTTCGGTTTCGATGATAGCAGGGGTCGTTTTGTCTATCTGAAAAAACTGAATGACAACCAATAGAACGACTAAGCTGAGTAATATTTTCTTCTTATTCATAATTTTACGTACTAGAAATTTGTGATAAACAACTAAAAAAATCAATTCTTTTTGTAAAGGTAGAAAATCAAGCAGCTTATTGCAGGCTGCTGAACCATATTTATTGATAAAAGATAGAAAAGTACTACTTTTGAAGCATAAAAACAATACTAAAAAAGTAATAGTAATCATTTGTTGAAATTATTTATAAATAATACAAGACTAATCTCGTTAATCTAGGGCTACTAGCGTTAGTATATAAAGAAGTTGTTTAAAAAGCCACTTCAATTGAAAATGAGTCCCGACGTAAAGTTGGGATCTTTGACCAATGAACTTATTTCTTAAACGACTTCAAAGTGCCGCATAGTTTTTGTAATAACTTCTCTCTAAAAATAATCATGAAATACCTACTGCAAATAAGTTTAGTACTCACTTTGGCGATTAGTTGGAGTGGGTGCAAAAAAGGTCCCCAACAAGAAATTCCGTATAGGGGCTACATTACGGTTCCTGCTGGGATCAATACTTTTTTGACGCATAATTTTGTTATTGATAATATACCGGGCATTGACGTAGATGGTATTGCGGAAGCTCGACCCTCGTATGTACGGCTGTATGTAGAAGAGGGGGAATTTAGTACCGATTTTATACGAGAAGCTTTCTTGGAAGCAACGTATGCCAACAATAGTAAGCGTGCGGAGATGGCGTACCGTCAAGATATTCCGATTGATAACAACCGAAACTTGGATTTGTATCCTTCGATACTCGAAATGAAAGATCATATTGGGCAACAGCCAAGTTTTCAGGTGACACTCAAACTAAACTTGCGTTCTATTCCTGTAACTGATACTCGCATTCGGGTAGATTTTGGCGTGTTGGCGATTTATGAAGATTAGAAATAAATACGATGGAATTAGTTTATATAAAATCTTTTGAAGCTTACTTGCAGCTCGAAAAAGGCTTGTCTTCGGCTACGATTGTTGCCTATTTGCGAGACCTTCAGAAGTTGGTGCAATACTTTGAGATACACGACATAGAACAACCGATGGCGGCAATTACGTTGGAGCAGTTGCAGGGTTTTTTGACCTATCTCAACGAGTTGGGTTTGAGTGTCAACTCGCAAGCTCGAATCGTGTCGGGGATTAAGGCATTTTTTGAATATTTGATACTCGAAGAAGTGGTAGAATATGACCCTAGCGTATTGTTGTCGGCACCTAAACTGACTCGGAGTTTGCCAGCAGTTTTGTCACCTCAAGAGATTGCCAATATGATTAATGCCATTGATCATTCGAAAGCAGAAGGATTGCGAAACAGAGCCATTATTGAAGTGCTGTATGCTTGTGGATTGCGCGTAAGCGAACTGACCGATTTGAAGCTATCCAACTTATACCTAAAGGTCGGTTTCGTCAAAGTGATAGGAAAAGGAAACAAAGAACGCATGATACCGATAGGCGAAACCGCCATCAAGCATTTGGAGTTTTATCTACACGAGCGAGCACAAATGACGAATATCAAACCGAAGAGCGAAGATATTGTATTTTTGAATAGAAGAGGGGGACAACTGAGCCGCCAAATGATATTTTATGTCGTTAAAGATTTAGCTACTTTGGCAGGCATAGACCAAGTGATTTCGCCGCATACTTTTCGCCACAGTTTTGCGACTCATTTGATAGAGGGAGGTGCAAATTTGAAAATAATTCAAGACCTGCTGGGACATCGTTCTATCACCACTACCGAACTATACACACACTTAGATATGACTTATTTGAGAGAAACAATACAGCTATTTCACCCACGTAATCAAAAGCCCTCTTAATTGGATATTATAATAGGAATATGGTCGGTGATGCTAGTCGTACAGGTCGTTTATTGGGGGTTGGTCTTTCGACCAATAACTCAACTTTCGTCGAATAAAAAAGCTACGCTAATAGCTGATTATCCAGCGATATCGGTCGTGATTTGTGCTAGAAATGAAGCTCAAAATATAAGTGAACGGTTAGAGAAAATACTAAAACAAGATTATCCAGTTTTTGAAGTAGTAGTAGTCAATGACGCTTCTGATGATACGACGGCAACGGTATTGCAACGCTATCAAGAAAAATACAGCCACCTGCGAGTTATTGCGATACAAAAAAAGAAAAGCTTAGGCAAAAAAGCTGCTCTGACTGAAGGCATAAAAGCAGCTCAATATGAGTGGCTTTTATTGACCGATGCCGATTGTGTCCCTTCTTCTGACCGATGGATAAAAACAATGCAAAATAGTGTACAACCAACCACACAAATGGTGTTGGGCTATGGTCCTTACGAATCGGAGCCGACGATGGTCAACCGATGGGTACAATACGAGACTATCTATGTGGCGATTCAATATTTTTCGATGGCGTTGTGGGGCGTGCCTTATATGGGCGTAGGGCGCAACTTGATGTATCGGAGGGAACTTTTTGAAGCAGTAGGAGGGTTTGAGCAACATCAAGAATCCCTTTCTGGTGATGATGATTTGTTTGTTAATGCTGTGGCTAATGGAAGCAATACGGTGATTTGTACTGCTGCTAGTAGCTTTATGTATTCGCCTGCTCCAAGTAGCTGGCGAAGTTTGTACACCCAAAAAAAACGCCATTATTCAAGTAGTAGTTACTACAAATGGTACTTTCAATTGGTGTTGGGGCTGTTGTCGTTGTCACACGCCTTTTATTATCTATTTTTGTGGATAATTATAGGCACAAATAGCTGGAATTTTATTATTTTGGGATTCGTGTTTTTGCGTTGGTTGCTAGTCTATAATGTCTGGTTAAAGTTTAGCCAACGTGTACAAACGGTGGCTTGGCTTCCTTACCTTTGGGTCTTGGATATCTTATTGCCTTTTTATTATTTGATAATGGCAAACACGACCTATAATTCCCAAAACAAAAAATGGAAATGAAAAACCTTTCGGACAAAGCAGTAGAAGATTATGAATGGGTATGTCAAGCGGTTGAGCACAACGACCAGATGGCTTATGCTGCCCTAATGGAACGCTACCGAGAGTCGATTTACCATACGATGTATAAGATGGTACACAACAAGGACGATGCAGAAGATTTGACGATTGAGGCTTTTGCCAAAGCGTTTCGTAAGCTGGATAGCTATACGCCAACCTATGCTTTTTCGACTTGGTTATTTCGGATAGCGACGAATAATGGCATTGATTACATTCGCAAAAAAAGAATCAAGATGCTGTCTATTGACGACCCATTGGGCGAAGATGGCGTACAGGATTTTTCAAATAATTTGAAATCAAATGCTCTTGATCCAGAAGAGCGTTATATTCGTCAACAGCGAAAAAAGATTATGCGGGATTTGCTCAATAAACTTTCGCCCAAATACAAGCGTATGATAGAATTGCGGTTCTTCGATGAGTTGTCTTATCAGGAAATATCGGAAGAATTGGAGTTGCCTATCGGCACCGTCAAAGCACAATTATTTAGAGCCAAAGAGTTACTTTTTGATATTTTGAAGCACTCCAAAGAGAGTGGTTCTTTGTAGATATCAACCCTATTTTTTCCAAAAAAACCTATTACCCATGACATCTCCAATTAAAAATGATTCCCACGTATTACTATTTTTTGCTTTTTCAATGGCATTGATTTATTATGCTACAACAAATGGAGATCCTTATCTGATGACCATTTGTTATGTATTAGGCTATACTTTTACTGCATTGATTTATCAATGGCAAATGAACAAGGTGTATGTTTCATCAGATAGTATTAATGATTTGACCAAAGCGACACCTAATCAAAAAATAGTATTGAGCATGACGAAAGTATTGGCTTTATTTTGGGGCGTACACGCTTTGTATTATGGGGCTAAAGTGCTTTTTTATCAATCTTCAGGGTACGAAATAGGGGATGTTTCTATTTTTTTTATTGCAATAATAATGTTGTTATTGTTGGTGGCTTTATTTGTTATGCGTATGCGAAGTATGAATACAGTTTATAAAGGAAAGTTAACAAGTCTTATTAAGATACTAGGTGTTTTTTTGGTGCTGTATGCGATTGCTTTTTTCTTGTTTGTAACAAATGCTATCCCATTTTTTAGAGATACTAATGCGACTATTATTTTTGTAGTTCAAATTTTCTTAACTGCTTATACGATCAATACAGTCGTTTTACATAGACTGGAGCAGCAAGTATTCGCTAGCACAAATCCACCTCTCTAAAGAATAGATTCGCCATTAGCATCAGTTGTCAACACTTCTGTCATATAATCGAAAAATGGACGAAGCGTCTCAAAACAATCAACCACTTTGTCGATGAAATCGGCTTGTAAAATCTCTTCATCGCTGAAGGTCTTGAGGGCATAAAACTGCTTGAAACGAATCAAGTCAATGGCTGCATGATTTTTATCAAAACCTCTAGGAGCAGTCTTGACCGCATCGCCTTGCAGGCTGCCAAAAGTAGCTTTGAATTTTGGTTCGTCCAAAATAGCTCTAATTCTACTGCTATCGGTCGCTATTTCTTGACGGATACGATACAAATCTTCCTTGTTGGGTCCCCAAAAACCACCACCGACTTGGTGTGGTAAGCTCGCTTCTATACTAAAGCCATATCCACCTCGCCTATTGTGACCAAAACGAGTCAAATTTCCCCAAAAATAGTCTTTGTAAGGTGTTTTATCTTTAGAAAAACGAATGTCTCGATTGATACGAGACAGGCTGTGTCGTTCGATAACATCAACTTCATTCATACGAGTTTCTAGTGCTACCATAAATTCTTTGAGGTTGGCTCTAGCAGCCTGATAGATGGGTTTGTTGGCGTGCATCCAATCCTTGTGGTTGTTCTTTTGTAGCTTTCGCAAAAAGGAGAGGGTACTTTTTTTGATGGTTGGCATTTAGTAGTTTTTTTGTAGTACAATGTGTTGTAAACAGATTTTTGGGCGGTATGGTTTATGGATACTACTTTAGTGCAATTTAGCTATGAAGGTAAATATGAAATTTTGCTTAAAAATGCCAATAGCAAGGATTCTATATTCTTGAAAGAGAAGAAGCTTAATAGTCTGTTTTTACCAAGTGGTTATTATTGTATTTCTTCAGAAAAGAGTGCTAATAAAAAAAATATTTATATTGAAAGTGGTGCTATAATCATTCTCAAAATAGATTGTAAATAGAAGAGATTATTACAAATTGGATTGTATAAAGGTGAAGAGATAGATTTTTTTGAATAGCGATTCAAAACACAGCCAAGTAGCCAGTAGTATATACCCACTTCACGTGGGTGCCAGTCTTCCAACGTGAAGTTGGAATCAAGACAAACGAACGTCGGGACTCATTTTTCCACAAACTGATTTATTAAACAATTTTAGATTAAAAGTCACTTTGTTGAACATCTCTCCACCTTTATACAAACTCTACCTACATAACCTTTATTCGTTTTCATAATAATGTGATGGTGTTTTGCCACCTTATTTTTATGGATAGTGGACTAACTCAGTTTCTTGACTAAACAGAAGTTGTAATAATGTATCGTACTTTTGTCAAAAATAAAGTATAAAAGAGTAAATTGCAATACGGCTAAAAATAGCTTTATTTATTACTCGATTTTACGATATATTCATATGGAGACTCTACTACACGAAATCACCTTTCCCTACCAAGACACCGCTACACCAGAAGAAGATAAACAGATTCATTTGGCATATCGAAAACTGATTCGCTCTATGCGAAAAGAGCCGAAAGAAGAAGAGAAGATAGCGATAAAAAAAGCCTACGAAATTGCTCGATTGGCACATAGCCAACAACGACGCAAATCAGGCGAACTATATATTTTTCATCCCATAGAAGTAGCTCGTATTTGTGCAGCAGAACTTGGATTGGGAGCGACTTCTGTCAAGGCGGCACTGTTGCATGATGTGGTCGAAGATACATTCATTACGCTAGAGCAACTCGAAGAACTATTTGGTAGTCATATAGCTATGATTGTAGATGGTCTGACGAAGTTTAGCCACATTGCGAATGTCAAAGATGCGGAGATATTGAGTCCGCAGGCAGAAAATTTCAAAAAAATATTACTGACCATATCTAAGGATATTCGTGTGGTATTGATTAAGATGGCGGATAGGCTACACAATATGCGTACGCTGGGTTCTATGCCTGTACACAAGCAGCTCAAAATTGCGTCCGAAACGTCGTTTATTTATGCTCCTCTAGCACATCGTTTGGGTTTTTATAATATCAAAAATGAGCTAGAAGATTTGTGTCTCAAAATTGTAGAAGCCGAACATTATAGCTTCATAGTACAACGACTCAAAGATACGGAAGACGAGCGCGAACAATATATCAATCAGTTTTTGAAGCCTATCAAAAAGGCAATTAAACGAAAGTACAATATAGATAAATTCAGAATATTTGGTCGAGCCAAATCCATCTCTTCTATTAGTGCCAAACTAAAAAAGAAGCAAGTTTCTTTTGAGGAAATATATGATTTGTTTGCTATTCGAATTATTGCAGATGTACCACCAGATGAAGAAAAATCAGTCTGTTTTAATATCTATTCGATGGTAACAGATAATTATACGCCTGTGCCAGAACGATTCAAGGATTGGGTTTCGACACCCAAATCAAATGGTTATGAATCGCTACATACGACGGTAATGGGACCGCAAGGACGATTTGTGGAAGTGCAAGTTCGTTCTGAACGAATGGACGAAATAGCCGAATTGGGTTATGCCGCACACTGGAAATATAAGGGCATCAAACAGCAAGAAAATATTTTTGAAGATTGGTTGAGCAAGGCTAGAGAAATGCTGGAAAATCCAGATAATGATGCCATTGATTTTCTCAATGATTTCAAGTCTAGTTTGTTTGCCGAGGAGATTTATGTGTTTACGCCACAGGGTGATATGCGCTTTTTTCCGAAAGGAGCGACAGCACTTGATTTTGCCTTTGATATACATTCAGAAGTAGGTTATCATTGCAAGTCAATTAAGGTCGAACAACGGATTGTGCCGCTGAGTTATGAGCTTAAAAATGGCGATCAATTGTATGTCATTACGAGTTCTACGCAGAAACCAACGGAGTCTTGGCTCAAAATTGTAAAGACAGGAAAGGCGAGAAGTAAGATTAGACAAGCGCTCAAAGAAGAAAAACTCAAAATGGGTTCTATCGGCAAAGAGACGCTGGATAGAAAACTCAAATCCCTCAAATTGCAAGACATTGAGGACAATATTGATACACTGGTCAAGTATTATGGAGCGAAAAATAGATTGGATTTGTATTACGGCATTTATGCCGACCAATTCAATCTGAACGAAGTGAAATTGCTCAAAGTAGAAAACAATCGTTTGCTATTGGAGAAAATAACCGATGAGGAGACAAAAGAACAAGTACAGCCGAACAGTATTATTACATCCAAATTACCTACTAAAAGTAAGCGCCGATTTGAGGGGATTCCTAAGATATTGGTAGATGGCGAAGATGCCGCTAATTATGGTTCTGCTTTAGCTACTTGCTGCAATCCTGTATTGGGCGATGATATTTTTGCTTATGTGACTTCCAAACATGGTATGAAAATCCACCGCACGACTTGCCCTAATGCAGAATACTTGCAAGCTACATTTGGGTATCGTATCAAGAAAGCAGAATGGGTCGATAGTGCCAATACGTCGTTTATAGCTGGATTGTTGATTACAGGAATGGACGATTTGGGTATTGTACAGAGTATATCAGAGATAGTGACGGATACACTAAAAATTAATATGCGTAGCTTCTCGATGGTGGGAGACGAAGGACATTTTGAAGGAAAGATAAGTGTGGTGGTCAAAGATAAAATAGAACTCAATCAATTGATTTTAGAACTCAAAAGCTTGAAGGCAGTCAATACGGTTGCTCGTATTGAGTAGTGGTGTTGGTTTTGTCAATAGGTAAATGTGGTCTAGTCTTATGGAATAATAACCTTTAATACTGCTGCATTTATATGTTTTTTTTAAGCAAGAATTGTTTTTTTTAAAAAAAAGGTTTATTTCGGGGGGTTAAAGCCCTAAATAATAATAAAAATGGAAGAAAAGAACGAACTGTCTTTCGCAGGACTCAAAGACATGAAGAAGAATGATTACGCCAAATCATTCAAAAAACCTAAAAATTGGAAAAAGGCAGATGCTGTGTTATTTCTAGCGAAATATAAGTTTTCTAATGGAAAACTGAACTTAGTAGCCGTACCTTAAGTGGAGGCACTATTAAACTCTCATACTATTCTTTCTAGTCAGCTAGTAGATGATGATGAATGTTTTGTAGAGGATGTAACAGGAGCGTTAAATGCGACAAAAGCTACTCTAAGTATAAACGTTATTGGGGCGGTACAAACAGCTAGAGGTATTCGATCTTTTAATTATGGGATTGGTACTGAAGCTACTACAAAATTGCCCTTGCCTATTAAGGATAAAACGGAGGATATTATTAAAGGTAGAATGGAAGTTACTGTGAAATTTGATTTATATGAGGAGTTTGATCATAGTAATGGAAGCCATACTGGCTATGCTACGTTCCTATTTGATTACGAAACAAATGAGAAGGGAGAGATAAAAGTTGAATGTTTAAAAAACGAAACAAGAAGACGTAATACGACGAATACTAGTCAATCAAAAGTATTTGGAATGAATGTAGCAGTAAACGAAAAGAAAAGACGTATTTCTTTTTCAGTAGGTTTGGTGAAATACGGTACTTCTGAAGGTCGATCAGTAGGGGCATCAACAAAAATAAATGCTAATGGTAGTCTGTCTATAGGATACAGTCAATCTTTTACAGAGGCAAAAGGTTGTTCTTGGGTGGATGCATTTGCACTTAATTTGGAAACAGAAGAAGTTGATAATGTAGTAAATACAACTACGGTTGTTTCAGACTTTGTAAATGATGTAAATCACGGCAGTATAAACAAATTTTATGTACAGTTTGAGAATGATTCTTCTGCTCTTACTTCGGATAGCTACCAAAGATTAATTGATTGGTGGAATCAGCTAGGAGTAATACTTCAGGGTAAAATTGAGGAAGAAAATGCTGAGATTATTCTTGAGGGATATTCTTCTCCTAAAGGGTCTCATGAATATAATGCTCAATTAGCAGATCAAAGAATATCAACTATAAAAAAGGTACTACATCGTGCTATTGGCAAAAATGTCAATGAGCTTAATGTTTTTGTGGTACGAGTAATAGGAGAAGCTACTGGAGATGCTGCTAGAGTTGTTACTATTGAGTTTAAAGAGAAATAATCCACAGCAGGAGCAGCTATAAAATGTACTTAAGTAAGTGGACAAAAGTGAATAACGTTTTGAATTTAGAGGTAGGTAGCACCAAAAAAGGAGCTACACCAATGTAAAATTGGTATCCTAGACCTGCCATTGTATGGAAATGTCGAAAACTTTTGTCCGCTTACTCCTTCTATATAATTATTTAGCATTAGATAATACGACAATAAGGCAGAAGCTTAATCGTCTATATTTTTACAAAATAAATCCAAAAACTATGCGTCAAATTTTCCGTATTGCTTTTATTTTTACAATATTCACCATTGTTTCTTGTCAAGAAAGTCGTAACAATAATATTCCATTATTAAAGAATAGCATTATTTACCCAAGTGGTGAACCTAATTGGTTTCAAGTTAGTGTTACAGGTAAAAATACTACATCTTCTAATGTAGAACATTTTGATTTTGGAGAACAAGAAGAGTATGTACTTACATTACCAGAAGAAGATCGAGCAGGTGTATTGACAATGTTTATCAATTTTCAGTACGGACGGGAGGACGAACAGTACCATATTGGAAACATTGAGCTAGAGGTAGAGTACGAAGTAGCACCTGATGGGACTATTGTATTTTCCAAGAATAATAGAACAACTTTCACGGAAATATTGAACCTACATAAAGAACAAGTAGGAGGATTTGCTTTTATTTTTCGTGAAGAATCAAATGAAATTCGTGTTGTAGTAAGAGCTAGAGAACCAATGGAATATAAATTTTTTGTATTAGAAACAATTTATGAAGATGACAGTAAGAGAAATAATTTGGGATTTTATGTAATGATGGATTTAGGTCAAATGTCTCTTGGATTAACGATAGAGGCAACAGCACTAGATACCGTACCTAATTAATCAAAGTGAAGAAGCAATTGACAGAATAATAATGAGTGAAAAAGGGGAAATGAAATATTTAGAGATTGCTGAAGTTGCTGCTAATATGTTACAGGCTGCATTATTGAAAGAAGAAGATATTAGGAAAGCAATAGAAGAGGGGCTTAAGGAATCTGATCTAATAATACCAGACAAAGAAACAAAATAATGCTACTAAAGAACAAATATGAACTAGAAGGAATGGATAGGAGTATCAAAGATACTTTTCTTCTAGGACGAGGACGAGCGAAATTTTATTTTAAGGATGAGTTTCTGTTGGTAAAAGTTATTTCTGAAGAGGAAGCCCTGTTTGATTATTTATTGACTGGTAGAATTGGTTCTATCCGTATTTTATTTAGACAAGAAGGGACTACTTTATTTTTAGAAACATTTGAGACCCCGCTTGGGTTTGGAGTGCCTATATTGATGTTTTTCTTGACAATACTAGCTTACTTCAAATCACCAGAACTAATGCCATATGCATTTATACTTGGAGTGGTTTGGTTACTATTGATTTATTTTTTCTTCCATAGCGATAGTAAAGACATTAGAAACAGTGTCGAAAAATTTATGAGAACGTAATTTTTTTTTATTTACTTTTAATTTTTACAAATGTTTCCAAGTTATCGGTATCAAATTAACCATGTAGAAAAAAATATAGAAGATGTTCTTGTACAGCACGCTAATAGTATGTTCGAAGAAGAATTAGAGCTATTGGAGATTTACTCTAAAGATAAAATGCTGTTTCGTTACTTGTTGGCACATAGAGTTGGTAGTACAAAGGTTTTAGTGACTAAGAAAACAGATCAACTACAAGTAAAAATATATTTAACGCCTACTGCTTTTATAGCTCCCTTTATACTATGCTTTTTAGGAGGATTCCTCTACTTTGTAGCGAATATATTCGTTTATCCTGTAACAATAGGATTTGGTATAATTTGGGCATTAGTTATTATGTCATCTTTTTATATGAACGACTCTATTGATATAAAAAAATCTTTGATGCGTTATTTTGTATGATTTAAATACACTCTTAAAGCCTGTTTTGGAGCAATCCAAAACAGGCTTTTCTACTAAATCAATAGCGATAGCGATTTAATTTTCATTAACATTCAAAATAAAATTAGCTCATTTTAGCACTCGGATAACATGATAAACAAATGCAAGATGTATCTTTGCAAGAATCAATACATTAATAGCAAATCAAGTAGATGAAAACGAGAAGTCACAAACAAGATAAAGTAAACGTAATTACCTTAGGCTGTTCTAAGAACATGGTCGATTCGGAGGTGATGATGCACCAACTGCAAGCCAATGATTTTGAGGTGGTACACGATAGCAATGATGAAGATGCAAATATTGTGATTGTCAATACTTGTGGATTTATAGATAGAGCCAAAGAGGAATCGGTCAATACGATATTGCAATACGCAGAAGAAAAAGCGGCTGGAAATATCGAAAAACTCTATGTAACGGGCTGTCTTTCTGCTCGCTACAAAGAAAACTTGGAAGCAGAAATACCTGAAGTCGATGCTTATTTTGGTACCGTCGAATTGCCTGCATTGCTCGAAAAACTGGAAGCAGACTACAAGCATGAGCTGATTGGGGAGCGTGTATTGATGACACCACCTCATTATGCTTATCTCAAAATATCGGAAGGCTGTAACCGTACGTGTTCTTTTTGTGCCATTCCGCTGATGCGTGGCAAACACATCTCGAAGTCTATCGAAGATTTGGTTAAAGAAACCAAAGGATTGGCTCGCAATGGCGTCAAAGAAATTATGCTCATCGCACAAGAGTTGACGTATTATGGATTGGATATTTACAAAGAAAGAAAGTTGGCAGACTTGCTATACGCCTTGAGTGAGGTAGAAGGTATCGAATGGATTCGATTGCATTATGCTTATCCAAGCAAGTTCCCGATGGAGATATTTGAGGCAATGAAAAAATTGCCAAAAGTATGTAACTATATTGATATGCCGCTACAGCATGCTAGCAATAGCGTCCTCAAGCGTATGCGTCGTCAGATAACCGTAGATGAAACAACGGCACTGATTGAAGCGTCGAGAGAGATTGTACCAAACATCGCTTTTCGTACCACTTTCTTGGTTGGTTTCCCTGGAGAAACGGAAGAGGAATTTGAAGAAATGGTGGATTTTGTACGAGAAATGCGTTTTGAACGATTGGGTGTATTTCAATATTCGCACGAAGAAAATACGAGTGCACATGACTTGGAAGACGACATTAGTGCGGAACTAAAAGAAGAACGTGCTGCTCGATTGATGGAAGTACAGCAAGAAATATCTTGGGAAAAGAACCAAGAAAAAGTAGGACAGACACTAAAAGTGCTTTTTGATAGGGTAGAAGGAGGTTATTTTGTAGGACGTACCGAATACGATTCGCCAGAGGTGGACAACGAAGTATTGGTACCTACGGAAGGTAACTTTGCTCGTATTGGCGATTTTGCCAATGTCTATATCAACGAAGCAACTGATTTTGATTTGTTTGGTGATATTGTATAAATTAAGAATAAAAGAATGCAACTTATGGCTAAAATAGTTCTATTTGGTGTACTTGAATTTTTCATACTTAAGACAACTGTTAGCAATTTAATAGATGCTGTTTATGGGATGCTTACTTTTGCTGTAATTCCAATTATTGTTGTCTTTAACATTATCATGATAGTACTATTTCGTAATACCATCAAAATAAAAGAGGAAGAAGAGAATGCAATAGGTAGAGTTTTAGTCAAGATGATTTTTGTTACTATTATAGGTTTATCAATTATTATTTTTAATAATAGTGTGGCAGAAAATAGACCACATTTTCATTGGAATTTTGGATAAATAGCAACTGTATATCAAAAAAGGCAGCACTGAAAGTGCTGCCTTTTTTTGTTTTTACGACTTCAACTAGTACTAGTTGTTTTGTTGTTGCCAAGCACCATAACCCCCATCTAAATCATAGATGGTCTCAAAACCCAATTCCTTTGCTTTGATAGCAGCTTGGGCACTTCTGCCACCTTTGGCACAGAAGATAAGAATTGGTTTTTGTTTGTCTAGGGTGTTTAGTTTTTGCTCGAAATCATCGCTCAAAAAATCAATATTGACTGCTTTGACTTCATCTCTATTAGAGATCGTGCCACCAGCATATTCTTGTGGTGTACGCACGTCTATGAGCTGGATATTAGTGTTTTGTTCGATCTGATCAGCAAATTGGCTGCAACTGCTCAAGTTGACTCCTTCTTCAGTAGGAGCAGTTTGCGATTGACACGAAATAGTAAAGCATATTGCGAATAATAAAGCAAGTATTTTCATTTTTTTTGTAATTTAGGCGTAGTTCAATAATTTTGATTACGAAAACAAAAATAGTGAAAAAAATAATAGCAATAGGCAACGACCATGCAGGTTTAGATTATAAAAACAGTATTGTACAACTTCTAGAATCGAAAGGTTATGAAGTAATAGACAAAGGAACCAACAAAGGGGACTCGGTGGACTATCCAGATTTTGCACACCCTGTGGCACAGGCTGTCGAAACAGAAGAAGCTCAATTGGGGATTGTGATGTGTGGAAGTGGCAACGGTGTCGCTATCACAGCCAACAAACATAAGGGCATACGAGCGGCATTGTGTTGGCAAGTAGAAATCGCTAAACTGGCTCGACAGCACAACAATGCAAATGTATTGGCATTGCCGATACGCTTCGTTACGCAAGAAGTTGCCTTGGATATGGTAGCTGCTTTTGTGGATACAGCGTTTGAAGGGGGAAGGCATGCTAAACGAGTAGATAAAATATAGTATCTTGTTTAAGCACTATTGGCTTAGTTTTTGATGAGTAGGTTTTTATTATTTAACAGTTATAATTACACAAAAAAATGAAAAATTTTAAGAATTTTTTCTTGTTATTGTTGACCGTTTCAGCGGTAACTTTTACTTCTTGTACTAAAGAAGATGATTGTACACCTCCTGCTGTAGAAACTAATATTGTAGGATCTTGGACTGTAGCACTTGGTTCAGGTGATGCAGCAGAATTCAAATCAGATGGAACATTAGTTGATCCTACTGGCGAAATCTTTGAAATTGAAGTGAATGGTGTGAATTATTCTGAAAAAACATACACTGTTGCTAACGATACATTGACTGTAATAGCAAAAGATCCTAACAGCACTAACTCTGGAGATGCTAGCTTTGCTATCAAAGAGAATGAGTGTGATAAAATCACATTGGATTCAGGTTTAGGTATTGATTTCGTATTGAACCGCGAGTAATCAACTTAGTTAACTAAGTGAAATAGTAAGTATGCTGCTTACCAAGTCCAACGACTCGGTAAGCAGCATTTTTTATTTAAGTAGGTGGTTGTAAAGATTATTATTTTCGTAAATGAACAATCCAATTGCCATTTTTGTGTAGGTAGCCTGTAGCGTCGCCATCTTCTATCCGAAATATATCATTGCCAACATAATGAACGTATTCGTATTTGGGGGCAAGAATGATGGTGCCGTCCGCTTTGGCGACACCCAACAACTGAGTAACGGTAATACGTGCCACGCCGCTTTCAAATGGGCGTATTGCCTGATATTTGGGAGTCACTACTTGAATCCCTTTTTTGTTGATCAATCCCCACTTACCGCCCAACTGAACGGGAGCTACTTGATTATCAAAGCAGTTGGCTTTCTCAAAGTTGACAGGTGTATGGCGTTTGGTATCTTCATGTACAAAAAAGTACAAGTTGGAGTACTTTCGCACCACTGCCAACCCGCCCGTAGTAGCAACAATTCGCTTGTATTTGATAGGGATTACTTCCTTGCCAGTCGTATCAATAACGCCCGAAAGGTTGTAATGCTCATAAACGACGGCACGATTATCTTTAAAACCTTCTGCTTTGAAATATTGCGGAGCAATAGCGATTTGACCAGCTGTATTGATATAGCCTCGCTTACCCTCTTCGCCTCTAAATACCGCTCGTCCTTCCGAAAAATCTTGCAGTTGGCTGTATTCTTTCTTGCCTACCATATTGCCGAAAGTATCAATGAACACAAAGTTTAAGTTGATTTTTCCCTTGAGGTCATGTATCCAAGTTTGTTTTCTCGCCACGGCGTAGCCTTCCTTATAATCTCGAATTATTCCGAAGGGCTTTTTGCTAACCCATTTTCCTTCCTTATTGAGCAGTTTATATTTTTTGCCTACTCTAGCTTTCGCCAATCCATGTTGATTAAATTCAAAAATATGCTTAATTTTTCGCTGTGGTTTGAGTACTATTTTTCCTGTCTCATCAATGAGTCCCCAGCCTTTTTTGCGAACATAAACCGCTGCACGATTTTGGCTAAAATTAGTCACTCGACTATACAATCCTTTGAACAATAATTTTCCTGTTTTGTCAATATACCCTTTGTAGCCTTTTGTCAAATTTACCCATGCTTTACCTTCCTTGAAGTCGCCCATTTGGGTGTATTCGATTGGTATGACGATATTGCCAACGGTATCTATTGCGCCCCATCGACCTTTGGCATATACCACCGATAAGCCATCGCTAAAGTCATTTGCCAAGCGATACTGACAAGGAATGGCTTCGTTTGCCTTTCGGTCAATAAAACCCCACAAGGCAGCTGGATTTTTTACCGCAATTCGGTTGCAACTAAAAGAACGCAACTGCTCATACTGTACTGGAATAACGATTTTGCCTGTGGTATCTATAGCGCCGTGCAGCGTACTATTTTTGATTAACGAAAGTAAGCTTTTGTTCGAATTGGGTTGGTAAATTAAGTCATCGTACTCGGTGGGTAGCACTAGGATACCTTGCTCATCAATCAATCCCCATTGGTTATCTTTTTTTACTCTCGCTCGGTTGTTGGAGTAGTCTTCTACCAAATCGTAATACTTGCCGACTACTTCTATCCCCAAGGTATCCAGAAACCCCCATTTGGCATCATGGCAATACAATTGACCCTGTTTATCAAAGAGTTCTATCAGTTTGGTCGCACCATCTTCAAAGCTATAGCCAGAATCAAACGAGCCAAAATGTTCCTCCGTAGTAGCAATAGGGTGGCTAATTTTTTGCTTAATATCGACATCTAGTCGCCCCACTTTGGTGCATCTGGCTTTGCCCTCCACAAACTCACCAATATAGGTGTAGCGTTGTTTGAGCAGTCGTCCATTTCGGTGTATTAGTCCAGATTTGCCCCCTACATAAATGACTCTTGCTAGGGGGAGATTTTTTTGCGTGAAGTCACTCATTCTAATATCCAAAAACTCCATTTGAGTGACAGGCAAACCCCGACTATTATTAAAAAAACCAAAGACAGAGTACATTTTAATATCCACCTCTTTAGTCTGTATTTTAGTGATAGGCTCTATTTTTCTGATAAGAACCGTAGTCATTCCTATAGAGCGATGTATCTCAATGCCATCAAAAGTAGGAGGGTAGTGCCAGCTAGAATCCACTAGGTTCCATACGCCCCACTTCTCTGCCTTGGGGTGTCTTTTCCATATCAAGCTATCGTTGAGCTGTAGCGAATCGGTTCTACCAGTAGCTAAAGCCGTGCGAACAGTGTCAAAGTTGCGACGAGTGCCAATGGCATTTATTTTGAGCGTCCGAACTTTGCCAAAATCACTTCTGTCGGTAATCCTACCTTCTGCATCAAAGGTAACTAAGAGGACATTGTCTGCACTATTTTTGAAGCGAATTACATTTTTTCGCAGCGTCACTTCGGTGCTAGGCATATCAAAAGGTGCTACGAGCTCACCTTGTTTGTTGATAGCACCATATCTATTGTTGAGGCGAACCAATGCAATGGTAGTATCAAAATTGGATATATAATCGTATCGAGTAGGAACGAGTACCTCAAGTTGATCATCCAATAGACCAATTAGGCGTTCGTTGGTGATGCGAAATAAGCCACTGCTGAGAGCTTGAATATTATCGTACTGAGGCGAAATAATCATTTTTCCATTCCTGTCGGAAATGCCTTGTTTGTTATCTTTGTCTTCGACTAGAATCAAGTCATTCGCAAAGGTGCTGTACTGCTTGAATCCTTTCAGGATAGTACGCCCTTCTTCCAGCTGATACAATAACTGACCTTTGGGCGTTTGCAATACATAAAGATTGTCGATAAGTTGTTGGAAACTGCTGCATAAAGCACCTTTTTTTGCGATACCCAAGGTATCGTAAGCGATCCAAGTAGCATCTCGTTTTCCCCAAATAAAATTGGAGCTAATGCAGATAGAATCATGTGCCTCGGAGAGTATTTTTTGACCTGCTTTATTGTATAAATATTGGTCGTTTTTGTCATCAGTAGCAATAAAATAATTAGCTGCTGCCAATCGAACAGCAGCATAAATTGGAGGAATTAATTTTCCTTTTTGGATATGCACCAATCCGACTCCTGTGATTTCTGAATAACTCAAATATTCGTCATTCAAGAACGTTATTTTACCAGGCATACTATCCAGTATTATTTCTTCTTGGGTATTGATAATCTTCCAATCTCCTGTCTGCTTGGTTGCAAATAATCCCTTGCCCGTATGGTTGATAAATTGATGCTGACAAGGAATACGAAGGATACCCATACTGTCAATGATTCCTAGTTTGTTGTGCTGCTGCACAATGGCATAACCATCTTCCGAAAAAACACCAATGTACTGATAGGTAGGAGCTATTTTTTCATTGCCTTGGCTATCCACCAAGCCATACAATCCATTGCTACGAAAAGGGTAGAGATTGGTTTGTGCGGTTAGATTCTGGCTACACACAAGCAAGAACAAAAACAAAATAGAATAGTGCATAAGCCAAGGGGTTGAATACAAAAAAAAGGAGGTGAGAGCTTGTCTAACCTCCTTTTTTGAATACCTGTGGTATAGAGAAATAAATTTCATTGCGAAAAGCAGTAGGAATCTACTTAACTGGCAGTAGCTAAGGCAATCACAGCATCAAGGTCGGTGACATCACTGACCACCAAATCACTTTTGACTAGGTTGAGAGTGACGGCTGTTTTTTTGGTGAGTGCCTCGGTATCTAGTGCCTCAAAATTCGCAGCAGAAAAATAAGCTACATCGCCATTGGGCTGAATCGCCAAAAGGATATTTTTGACCGTAGGGTCAAATGCTAGATTATCCAAATTCTCTGCATTGTAACGAAAGATACCTTGTACATCGGTCATAACCAAAAAATAAGCAGTAGAGAAATGTTCTTTGTCGGTTATGGGCTCATTGTTGACCAATATTTCTGGCTGTACTCTTATGGTACTAGGGTTGCCCCAATGATCCCAATTGTAGATACCAAAACCATTTATTTTGAATGCTCTTTGGATTTTGGCGATATTCTCCAAACGCAATCGAGTAGCTTCTTGTTTGGCTGTAATCGTTTTTATATTTTGTTGGTAGAGTGCTGCTACTTCTTTGCGGTCAGCAGGACTTAGTACAGGTTGTACCGAGGTGGAAAATGTCTGATTGCTAGCACTACAAACTAGATTGATTTGGTAGCTGCCGACTCCTGCGGCATCAAGTGTCACATTGTCCCAATTGACATCAAAAATCCAGTCTTCTTTTTCGGGGTCAGGTCCTTGACCAGCGTATTCCCAAAGTAGATTCCTAAAAGATTTGAGCTCAGGAAAACGAGTAGCATTCAACTCAAATTCAAATACATAATTGCTAGGCTTTTGCAATAAGCGTTTTTGTTGTGCTGCTTCCGCTATTTCTTTGTCGAGTACCGCCAATTCTTTGGCTCGCTCTTCGTTGGGGGTAGGAGGTGCCGTACCCAAGTCGTCCCAGCTACAATCTTTGGGCGAGAGGGCATAAAAATTGAATTTGTCACCATCATTATAGGACGCCAAATTGACGGCAATATCTTTGTCTGCTTTTACGAATATTTCTTTGCCATTCTGATGACCTTTTATTTCAAACATACCAGCGGTTTCCATGACTTCTCCTGTGGTAGGATTATGGATTGGGATACCACTCGCTATGATGTCAGCAGCGGTATGAAGTTCTCTAAACTCAATGGTTACTTCGCCCGAAATAGCTTGGTCGTTTTCGTCCAAAAAGGCATTGGCAGGAATGCTAATCGTGCTACCACTAGGGGTGCTAATAACTTGGGCAGTAGTGCCACTTACGGTATAGGGTGTGAATGGTATGTCTAGGTTTTTGATAGGTGGCGCTACCGATAGTGCAGTGGTCGGCACGGTTTCTTCTTCGGTATTATCTACCTGTTGTGCGTCGGTAGGGGGGCTGTTGTCACAACTAATAGCTAACAATAAACTACTGGATAGTAGTAGTGTTAGGAGGCGAGTGCAATTTTGTTTGATTTTCATAGCAGATTCTTATTTAGTAATGCAGGTTTTGAGTTATGTTGCATTCGCAACAGCTTTCGATAGCATAAGTAAGAATCCTAGAATAAGTTACAGTTTCTATGCGAAAAATAATTACTCTGCGGTCGTATGAAGCAATTGCTCCAAGATAGCAGGATTGTTTTTAAGGTAGTAATGCCAATAATAGCTAGCAAAAAATACAACAGTTTTGCCCAAATTCCCCGATTGGTGGAAGTGTATGGTCACTTTATTGAAAAACAATACTTTGGTTTCTTCGACCTTGGCAATAGAGTCGAACGTATATTTGTAAGAATTTTTGAAATTGGAAATGTAAATGTATTCAGGATCTAGTGCCACCCACTTGATACGAAAAAAAAGCAAATAGTAGATTCCTGCACAGGAAATCAAAAAACTAAGCATCATCAAGCGTGCCGACATAGGCGTAAACGGCTCGCTTATCTCCAAGTCACTCACAAAAAGCATGGCGGTAATACCGACCATAAAACAAAAGAAAAAAGTAGGTAACAATAGTTTGAGGGACATCGTCCACTTCGAAGACACAACTTGCATAGTTATTTGGTATTTCGATATAAAAAAAGAGCATTCTACCCGAAGGTAAAATGCTCTGCGAAATTACATTTTTTTTGACGAAAAGTCAGTATTAAAACAACTTCAGATAAACGCTCGCTTAAAAAAAACGTTTTAGAATCTTGCGTTTTGTCCTGCTTTTTGTTTTTCTACTGCTGGGGCAATAGAACCAGCTTTGGTTGGGGCGTTGTATTCTAGTACTTCGTCTAGATCCAAGTGATCACCCAAGTACTTGCCATAATAAGCCAAATCAACCTGTCCTTTGCTATCAATCAAAAAATCACCAGGGATATAGAACTTACTTTCGTCGTCGGCTGTTTTTTTGTACTTCGTGTATTCGTTTTTGCCATATAGTTTAACCCCTTTTGCCATTTTCTTTTTGGTATGGTCGTTTGTAGCTAAATCATTGAGCATTTTTTGCTGATTTTTCTCCATCTGATAGAGGTCATACAACTCCTCGTTTTTGTCTGAAATGACACGGAACGGAAGGGCGTAATCCTTTGCAAAACCTGCTAGCGTTTTTTCATCAGATTGATAGACTACGATTACTTCTATTCCTTTTTCTTGGAGCAGGGAGTAGCGTTCTTTGAGGTCGTGTGTACGTGCATTGCATACAGGACACCAAGCATGACGCAAGAATACGAGCAGTACTTTTTTGTTTTCTTTCAATTCTTTCTTTAGGCTCAATTTTTCGCCAAAAACATCTTTGACGGTAAATGCTCGAACTTTATCTTTGTTTTTTATTTTTTGTGGTGGTCCATCAAAAGCAACTGCGAAGAAGCTAATTAGGAGTAATAATGTTATTTTTTTCATAATATATAAGGTATTTGTATTTATGATAATTTTGAACAGGCTATTAAAACGGAGACAAAAATAGAACCATACGAAATGAACATTCCATAATAGATGTTAATTAACAAAAGAATGGGTTTTTGTGTCGTATTTAATAGCTAAATTAATAGAACTGTGCAAGTTGTGTAGTAGCCAAAGCTACACTGTAAACAAAAAATAGCAGCGAAATGTTTTGAAAAACACTTGCTGCTATGGTGGTTATGTCTAAGTTAAGTGGACAAAAATAATAAGATATTTCAAAGCTGTAATTTTTACGATTCTTATCGTCCTGTCCTCGCTAGCTAGCCTTAGCTATCTAGCTGTGGGAGTCCTCAATAATCAAAAAAAATAACGCACTTTTAAACACCCATTATTTGTGTCCACGTACTTAATAATAAACCTTAGTTTATTTGGCTAAATTTTAGCGTCCCATTCGTTTCGGGAAGAGCGAAGATTTGCCTCTTTTGCTACTTTTAGGACTCAGTTGATCTTTTTTCTTTGCATCAACTTTTGCCTTATTATTTTTATACTCTTTGTTTTCTACATTTGGGTTGAACTGATTGTCGTGCGTCAAGCCATTGTAGGCAGGGCAAACGTTTTTTTGGCAAGCGCCCAATGTTAGGGTAGCCAATAGGCAAAGTAAGAATAATAACTTCATAATATTAATTAAGTTTGTGATGCTGACTATACAGCAAGAATTAGACCTAGTTCATTTTTTTCTTCTTCTTATTGGTGTTCTTGAAAATACTACCAACAGCGACTCCACCAAACGAAAAGACCATTCGGTCGGTCAAGCCATCGACGGCTACACCTCCGCCCGTCTTGAAGTAACGACGGAAATCAAAAAACAGATTAAAATCAGTCAGCGGTATTTCTATTTTGCAACCAATGCCCATGTAGCCTCTAGCGAGTTTTTCGCCTGCTGGCAATTTGGTATAAGTCCGTGTTACTTCTTCGAATGTCAAATCACCAGGGGCATTCATAACAAACATCATATCCAACTGTGGATTGATAGACATACCAAATACACCAATTCCCCAACTGGTCATAAATCCAAATTTGCCACCTAGATTAAGGCTCACGACTGTTAGTCCTTTGTTGCCGTAGGCACTATTCTCTACCTGATAAGGCACTATAATCAAGTCGGCAAACCCACTAGCGAGCGTCCTCCATCTGGGGTTATCTTTTTCTTTGTGTTTCAATATATTGTATCGAGCACCCAGCGAGATACGAAAATCGTTGTCCTGAAACACAAAACGACGAATATCTAAAGAATCGTATTTGGCTTTGAACGAAGTATTGTTGAACAAGTTAAGTTTGACATCTATTAGCAAACTTTTGATGTATCGCTTGTTATTTTTGACGACTTCTCCCAAATCGAAATTGCCATCGGCACCCAACACAGCAGCACCACCAGCGGCATTAAATAAATCATAGAGATTGCCACCTCCTGCACCGAGCAGCGTAAACGTATTTTCACGAGGTTCGAAAAGCATTCGGATAGGCGAAGTTTGTTGAGCAACTACAGCGGTAGCACACAAACAATAAAAGGCAACAAAAAGACTAGTAATGCGAAGTTTCATAATAATAGTAAAATGAGGAATAACGAAAAAATATTTGATAGGTTTATTTGTCCAAGATATTGAATAATAATAGAGAATAATAATAACCATCAAATTAATTGTCATTCTGCCCTTTGTGCCGTATTTTAGAAGGAACTTATTCGTAATAAACAACTTCACTTTTTTGATTCTTCTAAACTAAAAATTATGAAAAAATTATACACAATAATGGTATTATTATGTGGTTGGAACATGGCTACGGCTCAGACGCCTACCTTCGTCGACGATATTGCCCCTATTATTTTTGACAAATGTGCCAAATGTCACTACAACGGTGGTGTCGCTCCTTTTGAGCTGCTGACATACAGCCAAGTATCCTCAAGAGGGACTTGGATTCAGAGCGAAATCAATTCGGGCAATATGCCGCCTTGGCCCCCAGACAACAGCTACAATGAATATGTACACAACCGCAGTTTGTCGGCTGCCCAAATCCAAGCGATTAACGATTGGGTTAACGGTGGTATGCCACAGGGCAATGTTGCCAATACACCACCTGCCCCTGTTTTTACGGCAGGAGCAAAGCTAGCGGGTACGCCCGATATTAGTATCCGAATCCCTGATTATCGCAGCAAGGCAACAAGCAGCAACGATGATTATGTTTGCTTTTCTATTCCTTCTGGCTTGACTGCCAACAGAATCATTAAGTCGATTGAAATCATACCAGGAGACCCTTCTATTGTACATCATTGTTTGGCGTTTGTGGACTTGAATGCCACCTACGTGACCGATACGACAAGCCACGGCTGTGCTGGACCAAGTAGCAATACCGTCCCTCTGATAGGGGCGTATGCACCGGGAGGAAGCCCTACTACTTTTCCAGACGACAATCTGTTGCGTTTGGGGGTTGAGATGCCTGCTGGTGCCAATATGGTATTGGCAATGCACTATCCAGAAGGAAGTTTTGGCAAGCTGGATAGTACTCGTATCAATATTCATTTTTATCCGCAAAGCGTCTCCAATTATAGAGAAGTAAGTGCCGAGCCTGTTATTTATGATTACAATTTTACCATCAATGCCAATACCATAGATAGTGTCGATGCTTATTATCCGAATGCCAATCAAGGCGTACCAGTTCCTGTTTCTTTGTATAGTATTTTTCCGCACGCACACTTACTCGGCAAAAGTTTTATTGTTTATGCCGTCAATAACAGTGCTCCATTCGATAGAATCCCCTTGATGCACATTCCAGAGTGGGATTTTGAATGGCAAGATTTTTATGTATTCAAATACTTGCAAAAATTGCCAGTAGGCTACAAGCTATACGGCAAAGCGTTGTATGACAATACCACCAACAATCCTTACAATCCTAACAACCCGCCTCAAAATGTTTCTTTTGGTTTGAATACCGCCGATGAAATGTTTTTAGTCTATTTTCAATATTTTGCTTATCAAATAGGTGATGAACATATCAATGTCGATAGCTTGATTCAGTTGCAAACGCCTACTAGCCAAATAGAGCCAGTAGCCGTCAATCAAAATGGGCTGTTTTTGAGTGCTTACCCCAACCCAAGCGATGACCAAACGACACTATACTACTTTGTAGATAAGCAAGAAAAAGTAAGTTTGCAAATTTACAATCTGTCAGGACAGCTGGTGCAGACGCTCGTGCAGCAAGAGCAGCAGGGCGAACAGTGGACACAGTGGAACGGCAAAGATGCTAGCGGAAATCCTGTCGCCGCAGGCGTTTATATCAGCAAGCTGCAAGTAGGCGATAGAATCGTAACGCAGAAACTGACACGGAATTAAGTAATACTTGAACCGAATAACTATGAAGTGAATTCTTAAACAACTTCTATAAAAAAATACCAGTCCTTTCGTTTATCGAAAGGGCTGGTATTTCTTTTTGGGTAGGCTTTCGCCCAACGCCAAAATAGCACGCTAGCTAAACCTAATCGCCTTGACAGGGTCAATGCGAGTGACGAGCCAAGAAGGAATAATTAACACTAGAAGTGTAATCAATAAAGTACCAATATTGAGTGCCAAAATAGCAAACAGATTGAGCTGTACAGGAGCAACCGAGACATAATACAAATCTTCGGGCAGCGTAATAATACCAAATTGCATTTGTAGCCAGCACAAGCCTATCCCAATGACATTGCCCCAAAGCAATCCATAACCAATAATATAAGCCGCATTGTACAAGAATATTTTGCGAATAGACCAATTCTGAACGCCTAATGCTTTGAGGATTCCAATCATATTGGTACGCTCCAAAATCAAGATCATCAGCGAAGTGGTCATATTGATAATAGAAACCAAAATCATAAAGAGTAAAATCACTTTTTCGTTGGTATCCGTCAGGTTGAGCCAATCAAAAATATTGGGTTCGAGTTCTCTAATCGTACTCGCATATTGCTCCTGATCGACCAGTACCACGAAGTTGGTATATTCCCCGAAAGGGTCAAGGTCATCAAGATTATCAACAAATATCTCAAAACCTGAAATCTGCTTTGATAGTGCTTGATTGAGAACATCAATACTGTGCCAATTGACGAAGATAGCTTTCTGCAAAATCTCTGCCCCCACAGGTGGGGTATAGATACCCGAAACTTGATAATTGAACACATAAGGACTGCCGTCTGTATCTTGGTAGCGTAGCGAAAGGGTATCGCCAATACCTACGTTATGTACATACGCCACTCGGCTAGAAATAACCGTTTGTCGGCTAGCCGTATCGCTCAGGTCGAATGTATTGCCTGCTTGCATTCTATCGGCTACCATTGCCCAATTATTGCCTGTGGCAGGGGTCAAACCCAATAGGTGTACCCGCTCTTCGGGCAAGTAAAGTTCGGTGCCGTAGTTTTTGAATGGTCGCCAATTGTTGAGTTGCTGAATCTTGCGAATATCAACCATCGCAAAACGCTTGTCGTATTCTTCCAAGCCTGTCTTGTAAATACCTTGTACCCGAAATTTGCGTGCTAACGAATTGCCAGCCTGCACAAAATAAATAACAAAAGTATCGTCCAGTTTGAGCTCCAATCGACGGGCGGTCGTACTCGAAATTAGAATGCCATTTTTAGCCTCTGTGCTAGTCGTTGCCAGCGTATTGCCTTCTTGGATATATTGTTCCAAAAACTCCCAATCATAATCCGCTCCTACACCGCGCAAGATGATGCCTTCTATCTGATTTTTGGTCTTGATGATACCTTCCTTGCTAGCGTAAGACTGTATATGTCGAATGCCCCCTGCCGTTTGTTGCTCGACAAGCACAGGCGTTAAGGTATAAGGCTGCACGATAGCCAAGGTCAATGCTCCAGCCAAGGAGCCAACTATCAGTAAGCGTCGCCAGCCTTTTTTGATGTATTTTTGGGCCACTTTCGTGCAAAGCCAGCCCATAAGTACGAGCAGCAACAACGCAACAATAGAAAAAGGAGATTGTATATTTTGCCAAATAGAAGGCAGCAACGGCACTTTTTCTACTTGGTAGCTAATTTGCTCAATAGTATCAATAGCAGGGTAATAAGCTTGGTCTTGGCTCATGGGGCTACCCTCAAACGCATAACTCGAAGGGCTATGACTACTAGTGACATGAATATGCCCCCAAAAACCGAATACTTTTTCGGAAATGGTCTGCTTAAATCCTGCTACAATGGAGGTGGCAATAATCATGACCACCATGCTCAATGCTATGGCAATAACGGCGAGCCTCAAAATAGCTCTGGAGAACGATTTTTTGGCAGCACGTCCGACACGACTGGCTATAAAAAATTCTAGATTCAAAGTAGGTATGTTTTGGCAATGTAAGTCTAATCTTAGACACGCTCTTAGAGCCGATAGTTGTCGGCTTAGTACTCAAAAGTAAGTTTTTTTGAGTAGTTGAACGGTTATTTTGGTCAAATACTCCCCAAAAATATGCTCTATTTGTAGTACCAATACGCTACAATTCTGCTTTAAGAGATTCCTAATATCATTTTAATATCAAATTACTACTAGAAAAGCTATATTTTATACTTAAAATTAAAAAACAAAATAATTGGATTTGTTAAAATTAAAGATGGAAATAATAGTAAATTGCGGTTTAATTAGTGGATTTATGTATTAATAGCCAAATAAATAACGCAATAGAGGTGCTTGCCTAAAATATTATTACCCTCATTTTATAAAACTAGGTTTGTTTTAGTCTTTTAGTTTTATTTATCTTTGACGGGATTAATTCAAAAGGTAGTACCTTGGTGTGGTTATCAAATACATCAATATTTACCTTCACATTCATAAAAAACAATACAATTATGCCATACTATTTCACATCGGAGTCGGTATCAGAAGGACACCCTGACAAAGTAGCCGATCAAATATCTGATGCTATTATAGATGCTTTTTTGGCACAAGATGCCAACTCAAAAGTAGCTTGTGAAACTTTTGTTACTACTGGACAAGTAGTAGTAGGAGGAGAGGTGCGTTCCAAAGCGTATGTGGACGTCCAAAAAGTAGTTCGTGATGTTATTACCAAAATTGGTTATACCAAATCTGAATATCAATTTGATGCCAAATCTTGTGGTGTCATGTCGGCTATTCATGAGCAGTCAGCAGATATTGCCCAAGGCGTAGATGTAGGCAGATCAGAAGACGAGCAAGGAGCAGGTGACCAAGGAATGATGTTTGGTTATGCTACGGACGAGACCGAAAACTATATGCCATTGGCATTGGATTTGGCTCACCGTATCCTGAGAGAATTGGCAGTAATGCGCAGAGATGCTACTGACATTCCTTACTTGCGTCCAGATGCCAAGTCTCAAGTGACATTGGAGTACGATGACAACGATCAACCAATCCGTATTGATACGATTGTACTTTCTACACAGCACGACGATTTTGCAGAAGAAAAAGAAATGTTGGCTACTATCAAGAAAGACATTATCGAAAAATTGATGCCTAGAGTCATCAAGCAATTGCCTAAGAAAACTCAAGACCTTTTCAATGACAAAATCACTTATCACATCAACCCTACAGGTAAGTTTGTTATCGGTGGACCACACGGTGATACTGGTTTGACAGGTCGTAAGATTATTGTAGATACTTACGGTGGCAAAGGTGCTCACGGTGGTGGTGCTTTTTCTGGTAAGGATTCTTCTAAAGTTGACCGTTCGGCTGCTTATGCTACTCGCCATATTGCCAAAAACTTGGTAGCGGCAGGTGTAGCCAAGCAATGTTTGGTACAAGTAGCGTATGCGATTGGTGTAGCTAAGCCTGTTGGTTTGTATGTCAATACGTATGGTACTGCCAATGTAGATTTGAACGATGGTGAAATTGCCAAAAAAGTAAATGAATTATTTGACCTACGTCCAGCAGCTATTGTTCGTGACTTAGGTTTGAATAATCCAATCTATTTGCCTACTGCTGCTTATGGTCACATGGGGCGCAAACCGGGTGAAGTAACTGTAGATGGAAAAAAATATAACACTTTTACTTGGGAAAAATTAGACCGTGTAGAAGATGTAAAAGCTACTTTTGGTCTGTAAGCCAATTTGTTACAAAATATAATATTGAAAGTCCTCTTTGTACGCTGTTACAAAGGGGATTTTTTTGTTTTCTAATGCCAACTTTTTGCGTTATTATTGTGCTCAGCAAATAAGTAGAACTGTTTGGCTAAACTTATTTGCTGAACACAATACAGCTAGCACTACACTACTACTTTTTATTGTCTCCCCAATTAAAAATAGCTGGTTACACTAAATAGTATTGCAATCACGATTGCAGGCATTCACTACACTACATACGCATAATAAATAGATGGGAGAATCTGAAGAAAATACCCCTAAAAAAATACCGGGGGCATGGAACGAAGTTTGGATCAATACCAACTTTGAAACCAAAAACAATTGCTATCATATTTCTAATTACGGACGTATCCGAAGTACCTCCAAAGCCACAGGCAACGAACGTCTTATCAAGGGAGCTTATTGCAATAAACAAGTGTTGCTCAATGTGATACAGCCTGATGGTACTCGTGGAGTTTGTTCGGTACGTAAGTTTGTGGCAGAACACTTTTGTGAATGCCCTAGTGAACAGCATATTCGAGTAGTCAATCTCGATCAAGATTTTACCAACAATAAATGGGTTAATCTCAAATGGTTGACGCTAGAAGAATGGTATGAATGGAATCAACAATCAGATTCGTACAAAGAAGGAAGAGAAAAGCTCAAGGATATTTATAAACTAAATCCTACCAAGGTTAAGCTAATTAAGAAGCGGCTACAGAGTGGCAAGGTCAAACCAAAGACCATCGCCAAACAATTTAAAGTGAGCCTATCGACGGTCAATCGAATCATGAACGGCAAGCGCTGGGCAGAAGTAGAATTAGATGAAGATAAAGAGGAGGGCAAAAACAATAAATAGTCCTCAAAATGTCCTATTTTGTAGCCATGAATTTATTGAGACAAACCAAGCACCTTTTTCTGAAAGAAATTCGCTTAGAGCTACGCCAAAAGTACGCGATTAGTGGTATTTTATTGTATGTTATTTCTACTGTTTTTGTGGTTTATATCACATTGGGGCAGCAGGTAGGCGGAGCCGTATGGGCCGCCTTATTTTGGATTATTGTGCTGTTTGCTTCCGTCAATGCGGTTGCCAAAAGCTTTGTGCAGGAATCTGCCAAACGGCAATTGTACTATTATTCGCTTGCTAATCCTGCGGCAGTTATTTTATCAAAGGTATTGTATAATAGCTTACTGTTGTTGTCAATTAGCTTTTTGGCGTTGGCTGTTTTTACCATTGTGCTAGGCAATCCTATTGTCCATTTTTGGCTATTCTGCCAAGTGTTATTTTTGGGAAGTGTTGGTTTCTCGATTACCTTTACGTTCATTTCTGCCATTTCTGCCAAAGCCAGCCAATCGGCTACGCTCATGGCTATTTTGAGCTTTCCTGTTATTATCCCGATGCTCATTACACTGATTCGCCTTAGCAAAATTGCTATCAACTTGATGGCAGATTCTGCCTACTACAAGGACATGCTCATATTGGTTTGTATCGACGTTATTTTGTTGAGCTTGTCGTTTATGTTGTTTCCTTTTTTGTGGCGGGATTAAAATTGTCCGTATCCGTATTTGGATTTTTGAATTTTTTTAAAACCTAAAAATGTCAGTGCCGACAGTTTTTGAACGTTAAATGATCTATTATACCTACGTTATCATTTGCGTTTTCTCACAAGTAAACAAAAAAAGCGACATGGATTCTTTAACGCAAGGACTATTAGGGGCGACAACTTTTGCGATAGTCAAAGATAAAGAGATTGGTAAGAAGTCGTTATTGATAGGAGCTATTGCGGGGACTATTCCAGATTTAGATGTTTTTTTAGCACCATTTTTCAGCGAAGTTGCTTTTTTGACAGTTCACAGAAGTGTTTCTCATTCTATTATTTTAGCAGTTGTATTGAGTGTAGGTTTAGGAATGTTATTTCATTGGATTTACAAGAAGAAGCAATCAAAATCTAAGTGGATAGTAGCTTTTTTTTTGGCAATAATGACCCATTCTCTATTAGATTGGTGTACCACCTATGGCACCAAGTTACTGAGCCCATTTAGTGGTCATTTGTTTTCTACGAATAATATTCATGTATTTGAGCCAATTTACACTTCAATCCTATTAATTGGAGTGATGCTTCTGTTGGTAGGCAAAAAGCCTCCAATTAAAAGGCAACGAATCATCAATTGGACGGTACTATTTTCTACACTTTATTTAGGATGGACATTTATCTCAAAAGGTATTGCAAATCATCAATTTGTCAACGAATTGGAGGCACAGCATATCGCATACGAAAGATTCATTGTTTCTCCGACGCCATTCAATTCGGTGTTGTGGCATGGAATTGCAAAGACGTCAGAGGGCTATTATTTGGCTACTTATAGTTTATTCGATAAGAGAGCATCTATACCGTTTTACTTTGAGTCTAGTGCCAATGATTTGATAGAAAAAATAGATAGCAATAGGTTGGTAAAGTATTATTTGGAGTATACACAAGACTTTCCTTTGATTAAATTAGATTCGGCTGGAACCGTCCAAATATATGCTATCAAATATGGTGCAGTCAACTATTTTGGTCAACCAAGGTTTATTTACCCACTGGTTTTTAATATTCATGACATGAAAGATGAAAATATCAAAATTGATCATTCATCAACTCAGAAAGGACCAGTTGAAAACTACCATAATTTATGGGTTAGAATAAAAGGAATTTAATTTTAGCTCTAGTTTAGCAACAAAAAAAGAAGCCCTCGCTTCAAAGAAGAAACGAGGACTAGCCTTAGAGAAAAAACTGTGACTCGAAAGGAGTCTGTTGCACTGTGTAATTTTTATGGTGGATTATTGCACAACCACTTTGATGGTCGTACCTTCTACGGATACTAAGTACAAACCTGCTGCCCAATCGCTTGTAGCAATCGTCAACGAGCTAGTAACTGTATTTTGGTAAACAACTCGACCGTGCAAGTCATAGACTTGTACTAATCTTTCTTTTTCTTCCTCTTCTGCTACATTGATCTGAAAAGAAACACGAGCAGGATTAGGGAAGGCTTGTATATTTAATGCTTGTTGTTGGAGTATATCCACACTTACAATCGAAGTCATATTTTCAGCATCAAAAGTGGGGGGCATAGAACGGAAGCTACCTGTGCCATTCGGAAAACGACCATAAGTCGTATCGGTAACTTGTGCTGGATAAACGATAGCGTCTAAGACTACACCGCCGGTGTCACTCAAGTAAACACCTTCGCCACCTGCCGACAATTTGAAATTGGCGTGCAAGCCTGTTTGAGCACCATCATTGTCTGCCCAGATAATCAAATAATCATTGGCTCCAATGGTAGTTCCTGTGGGGAATTGCCATTGCAACAAATCGGTACTATCGTCCGACAAGTGATAATTGGACAAGTCCATAGCCGTAGTACCATTGTTGTATAATTCAATCCAGTCGTCAAACTCCCCATCTTGGTCAGCCATAACAGTGCTGTTAGAAGCCAAAAACTCATTGATAACAACGTCACCTCCTACGGGTGTAATACTTCCGCTGCTGATGGTGTAAAATTCGTGTTGTGCTCGCTGTGGCGAAAATTTGCCTATGTTGGCATTCTCTGCATAGATATAATACTGCATCATAATCGTTGACATAACGACATCTACGCCATATACACCATCGCCAGCTGCACCATCGTTGTGCAATCCATCATCGTACATCAATACACGCTCAAATGGAGCACCGATTGCAGAGCGATAGCCCAAATAAACATCATCTTCATCTTGTACCGTTGTCGTAATCGTAAAGGTCGAACCTAGAGCAGGAGTAGCAACAGAGGTTAGTATATTGCTAATTGTAGGTTCTGTCTGCGTGAAATCGCTCAAGGCTAATAAATAGGTAGAACGAGCGTCCATTAGATTGGTAATACCAATATAAGAGCTTCCTCCACCAGGGCCACCTGGTCCACCAGGACCGCCAGGGCCACCACCTGAACTGACATCTGTAGTCAAGTTGCTAGTAAAGTTAGCGTACGTAAAGAATTTATTAGGATCTGCTTGTACATCAGCATCAATGGTAGTTTGTAAGGCTTGACCTTTGGTCAAATAGGTATTGTTATCGAAGTTTTCGAGCAACATGGTTTTGTAATGTGCCAAATACATACGTTTGTACATCGGGATACTCAATAGTTGACTAATCAATGGGAAGTTAGCGTCATTTTCGTGTAGTAGATGACTTAGTTGCTGTTTAGCAGCATTAGAATTGAGATTGCCACTGCCTGTCATTGCAAACTGACCAAAGGACTCATTCAAATCCCAAACAATAGGGATAAACTGGCGGTAATCGTTGCGGTAGAGGTAGTAGTTTTGAGCGAAACCACCAATGTAGCTATCCAGATTGACAAAAGAATTGTCAAAAGCTAACATCCACAATGCTCTATCTACATCTAATACTTTTTCGATGTCGGCAATGTTATTTTTGAGCGTATCACACAAGTCAATCAATTCGTTCCAACCTGCATCTGATTTGAGCTCGTAAGCATCATAATAATCGCTGCTGTCCGTTCCTTGATAAACTAGGTTTGGATAGTCGGTAGTACTCGGTCCTGCACCTGCAGGTGGGTTACATTTTACAAAGGTATTATCTTTGGAATAAAAGTACTTATTGACAAATTTTTTGCCAATAGATTCGGAATTGCTATACAAACCAATCAAACTACCATTGACCGTCACGGTGGCATAGTTAGAAAGAGGCGCATCCATGTATTGACGTAATATTTGATACGACAATACTTCTCGTACAAACGAAGGGTCATTGGCTACATTGCTCAATTTAATGTCGGTATAGCCGTCATATTCATGATCCTTGTAAGTATCCAATTCGATATGAAATGGGTTCTTAGTTTGGTTTGCATTGTAGGTGCTATTGCCTTTGTATTTGACACCAACACTATCGAATATAGTTCCATTAATTGTGACACTTTGTGCCATGATATAGTTTTCGCTGCCTGCCTTTTCGGCATCTAGTAGCTGATCCCAATTGGATTGGGCAAAGGTGATTTCTATAGTCTGAACGGTGTTCAAATCATAGAAGTTTTGTGCTTGTATTTGGAGACTCAGCAAGCAAAAAACAAACAACAGTAAGTTCTTTTTCAAAGTAGTCTAGTTTAGAATTATGAAATACTATTAATGAAGTTGTTTTAAAAGTCATACCAAATGACTTTTAAAACAACTTCAACTACTTAGACGAACTATAAGATAGAATCCTTCGGAATATTTATAAATTTCTGCGCATTATTTCGCTAGCGACTACCGTAGCAGCACAAGCGACATTGAGTGACTCTACGCCGTTTGCCATAGGAATCGAAAAGTGTTGTGTGGTCAGACTTTCGGTACTCTCCGAAACGCCCAAAGATTCGTTGCCCAAAACAAAAATAGCTTTGTCGGCAAAGTCGGCAGTATAAATATTGACACCTTGTTCGCCCGAAAGGCTATAAATAGCAAAATTATTTTCTTTCGCTTTTTTGAGGACAGGCGTGAGGCGTTCCGTTTTGAGTATGACCGACTTGAATACGACGCCAGCAGAAGCCTTGATAACCAGAGAGTTGAGTTTGGCGGAGCCTTTGCGAGGCAATATAATACCATCAATCCCTAATGCCGTGCAAGTACGAATAATCATACCTACATTGGCAGGCGTCGTGATGCCATCGAGGGCTACAAGTTTTACTTTTTTTTGCTGTTGCTGCTCCAAATAATCGAGTGCATCGTCCATTTGGGGTGTATGAATATCCGCCGCAATCCCTTGATCCTGTTTTGGATTCTTGGAAATACGAGATACTTCGTCGGGTGTCATTCGGATACATTCTATCCCTTTGGCGGTACAAATGTCAAGTATTTGTTTGATAATATCGCCCTTGGCTTTGTGAGCCAACAGCACTTTGGCGACACGAATACTATCATCTTGCAGTACTTCGATTACTGGTTTTCTGCCATATACGGTCAAGAATTGATCTCTTGGATGCTTTGCCATTTTTAATAAAGTCTATTTTGGATTGCCATAAAAAAACAAAAGTACGAAAAAAAGAGCTACTCCAACACCTTATTGGTTAAAGTAGCTCTTCGTGATGAACCTCTGATTGTAGTAACCTCTACTTAATAAATTCTACTCACGTAAGTCTAGTATCTAACAGCAACGCAGTCTTGCCAAAAGCAACGCTAACTGCCATCTTTATCTAAACAACTTCTTTATCTAATATCTAAAAAGTGAATCTCTCTAAGATTTCTCTTCGTGCTGTCTAGAGATTTTTGCGAATCCAGATTGAGCAGCGATACCAATACTTTTGTTGCCAATAAAACGGCTTCTGTCAAATTTATTGGTGTTTTTGTAGGCGACGATTTGATAAGCCGTAGAACCGCCTTGTTTGGCAATAACGGTTGACCATGCTAAGAATACTTCGTACATTCTGAACGTGTTTTGACCATATTTAGCGAGTACTTTTTCTTCATTGCTTAGCCAGTTGTCGTACCAAGCATTGATAGTGCGAGAATAGTGAATACCGATGTTTTCGACCGAGTGTATTTCAAAACCTACTTTTTCCATGCGTTGCAAATCCCAGTTGAGCGGCATAGAAGCATCGGCACCAGAAAAAATGTATTCGTTCATGAATAAGCCCCACAACAAATCTTCTTGGTTGGGACCACGGAATAAGCTATCACGCTCCCGAAGAGCCGCTATTTGCATATAAAAAATACCATCATCTTCTAGCATATCATAGACCTGCGCCATGAATTTTTTGAAGTTTTTGATGCCAACATGTTCCGCCATTTCCAGACAAGTAATTTTGTCCCATTTTCTATTTTTGGGAATATCACGATAGTCGGCAATCGTTACGTTAGCCTTTCCTTCTACGTCATATTCTCGGATTTGTTTTCTAGCCCATTCGGCACCAGCAGGAGCGATGGTGATACCCGTCGTTTGAGCACCGTAATACTTCGCCATGTGTGCAATCAAGGTACCCCAGCCACAGCCAATATCCAATAATTTATCACCTTCTTCTAGTTGGATTTTTTGGGCAATGATGTCCATTTTATTATCTTGAGCTTGCTCCAGTGTTTCGTCGTCACTGGTGTAGTAGCAGCTCGTGTAAATCATGCGTTCACCCAAAAACCAACTGAACAAATCGTTTTGATTGTCGTAATGACTGCGAATGATTTCTTCATCTTGTTTTTGAGAATGGTTGATGACTTCAGGAATCATGCGGGTGACAAAAAACTTGTAGTGATGACCGATGTAATCATAAGTGAAAATATCATCTTTATCTTCCGACAATAATTCCAAAAGACCTTTGTTAATATCAATTTTGCCAGCCATATAATCTTCTACAAAATAGCCGATAGAAACCTTCTTTTTTCTGTATCTAGCGGTCACACTATCGTGTATTACTTCTACAAAGTCTGAAATCTTTTTCATTATTGATAAACGATTTTTGATGAATAATTAAATTTGGTGTAGTATCTTATCCAAGCACTACAAAACATACTTGTTAAAACAACTTCAATAAAAATAAACCAATAAATGCTCTTTTTTTATAGAATGTACTTTTTAATTCAAATAAGGACTAACTTATATCTATAATAACCTCTAATGATAGTACGATTTGATATTCAATATGATAGAATAAAACTATGGCTAATTCTTCCAATTTTTTGACTCGAAAAATATATCCATATCTGGCTCAACGATGGGTTTATCATGGACTTATTTGGGGTGTCTATGTGCTATTGTTGGTTGTCCTGAATAGAGGACAACAAACCAATATAGCTATTATTATACAACAGACAATTTTGCATCTTTTGTTTGTAATGGTCGTCGTTTATGCCAATTATCAATACGTATTGCCTACGTATTTATTGCAAAAAAAATATGTCCAATTTCTATTGGCAGCTATTGCTTTGACGATTGTTGTTGCCCCATTGGAGTTGGTTGTTTTGTACTGGAGTTTGAGTGATTACCCCAATCGACAGGTTAAGTTATTGGAACAACAAACAGGGCATTTTGTCTTATTTTTTGTAATCATTCTGCTGAGTACGACTATCAAGATAATCAAAGATTGGATACGGCAGCAGCGCGTACAACAAGAGTTGGAACGAAAGACATTGCAATCGGAATTGAGCTTTTTGAAATCTCAAATCAACCCTCACTTTTTATTCAATACGCTGAATAGCATTTATGCACTGACCCTCAAAAAATCGGAAAAAGCACCTGAAGTAGTTTTGCAACTCTCTGAAATGATGCGGTATATGCTGTATCGAAGCGATGAAAAAAAGGTATCTTTGTTGGGAGAAATACAATATATACAAAATTACTTGGCACTCGAAAAACTGCGTTATGGCAACAAAGCGCAAATCGAATTTGAATGTCACATTGCACAGCCTGACCAATATCTGATTGCACCCTTGTTATTGATTCCTTTTTTGGAAAACAGCTTTAAGCACGGACTGAGTCAAAGTATTGCCGTAGGCACCGTTACTTGTATGCTCTTTGTAGAGCAATTGGAGGGCAAAACTATATTGGATTTCACCTTACAGAATAGCAAAACAACAGAACGAGATGTCCGTTATATCAAGGG
This sequence comes from uncultured Saprospiraceae bacterium, assembly GCA_937139495.1. GTDB lineage: Bacteria > Bacteroidota > Bacteroidia > Chitinophagales > Saprospiraceae > Aureispira. The sequence continues at coordinate 352,578 of CAKZQC010000026.1, forward strand.
CGGGATTGGGTTGGTCAATGTTCGAAGAAGGTTAGAATTAATTTATCCCAACCAATACCAATTGGAAATAGAAGAAACGGAAGAATTGTATCTCGTCAATTTGCAACTCGAACTCTAAGCAGTACTTTTTTTAAAAGAAAAAAAACACCCCTAAAATTTTAGCTAAATATGAATGTACTAATCGTAGATGATGAACCATTGGCACAAGAAGTATTGGAGACGTATATCCAAAAGTTTCCGAATTTGCAACTGGTGCAGAAGTGCAGCAATGCCGTAGAGGCACACGCAGCGCTAGAACAACATAGTGTGGACTTGATGTTTTTGGATATACAAATGCCTCAAATATCAGGATTGGATTTTCTCAAAACATTGGACAATCCACCCAAGGTGATTTTTACGACTGCCTTTTCGGAATATGCCTTGGAGGGATTCGAGTTGGGTGTCGTTGATTATTTGCTCAAGCCTATTTCGCTAGAACGATTTGCCAAAGCGATACACAAAGTGACTGCCAATACGATGACGGTTGGTAGCACGCCCGTGGGCGGCAACAAATCGGTAGAATCTGTTGTTACGACACAGGATTTTATATTTGTCAAGTCGGATAAGAAACTTGTTAAGGTGTTTTTTGAAGACATTTTTTATATAGAAGGGCTCAAGGATTATGTGATACTGCATACGCCCAATGGCAGATTGGTGACACTCCAGACCATGAAAAGTCTAGAAGCGAAGTTGCCACAAGAACTGTTTATGCGGATACACCGTTCTTATATTATCAATATCAACAAAATAGCGGTACTAGAAGGAAATATGGTAAATGTCAACAAAAAAAATATACCAGTAGGCAAAAATTACCGAGATAACTTATTGACTATCGTAAATAAAAATAGACTGTAGGAAGCATAAAAATGGATACTAATCAAAAATTATACTTATTTCAATTAATCAAATCACTGTCCTCTTCTGAGAAAGGATATGTCAAAAAATACTGTGCCAAAAATGGGGCAGGAGCGGCGTATCTGAAGTTGTTCGATGCGGTAGAAAAACAAGTGGTTTATGATGAGGAGGCCATCAAAAAGAGATTCAAAAAAGAAAAATTTGTCAATCAGTTTTCGGTCGCTAAAAACTATCTCATTAAGGCAATCCTTAAAAGCTTACGCTCTTACCACGCAGAGTCTTCCAAGAATATTCAGGTGCATGAGTTGCTGCTCGAAATAGAAATTCTGCATGGCAAAAGATTGGCTGGATTGAGTCAAAAACTACTCCGAAAAGCTAAAAAAATAGCATTGGAATCGGAGTTGTACAATCACTATGCAGAAATCTCTTTTTGGGATTTTAGATTGACCTTATCTGCTGAATATACCGACCAAACCGACCAACAAATGGAAACAATTAAGAAGGTGGGCAATGAAGGTATGGATTCTATTTTGTTGTTGTATCAATACCGACATTTGGCGTATGATATTTACAAATACACACTAAAATCAGGGTATAGTAGGGAGGCAGCAGCACTCGCCGTGGCACATGACTTCGAACAACACGAACTGCTGCAAGCACCGCCTACACAAAGTGTCAGAGCGTTGGGCAGGTATTACAATATTTGGACAAAAATACACGAAATCAAAAACGATTTTGAAGCGGGTTATGAAACAAGCCGAAAGTTTGTGGCAGTGATACAAGATAATCCGCTAATATTTGCCGACTTTTTGATGTCTACAGTTGTGCCAGCACACTATAATTTAGTGGCAATTTGTGTTTCGCTGAACAAGAAGGAAATGTTTTTTGAGTGTTTAGAATATTTCAAAAAAATTCCTGTTTTATACAAGTGCAAGAACGAGTTGATTATACAAATGGTTGATTGTTATGCCATTAGTTTGGAGCTGAGTTTTTATACACAAAACGCCTATTTTGACCTCGCTAAAGATATATTGGCGACAGCCGAAGCTATGGTTCAGGAACAAGCATTGCCCAGTATTGGGTTAGGGGTGCTACATCTAGAAATGGTCTATAGCATTGCTTATGCACACTTTGGATTAGGGAATTATAATACCTCTGAGGATTGGGTAGCAATAGCATTGAATCAGCAAAAAAATAACATTCGAGAAGACATTATTTGTTTAGCACAATTGCTGCATATCAATAATCATGTAGCGTTAGGTAATTATCAATACCTCAACAACCGCCTACGTTCTGTTTATCAGTTTATCAAAAAAATGAAGAAAGCACACGCTTTCGAGCTCGTTATGCTACAGTTCATCAAGAAGCTAATCAATGCTAAAAGCAATCAAGAGTTTTTTGATCTAATCAAGACGTACAAGACTCAATTTGTAGAGATAGAAAAAGATCCTTTTGTCAAGATGATTATGAAAAATTTTGATGTTATTTCGATGCTAGAAAGTAAACTACAGGACAGACCTTTTGCAGAAATAGCTGCCGAGCGAAGAGCGAAGTAGAGAGGTGGTCTTGGAAAAAGTACACTTCTTTTTTAACGAATTAGCTTCTTCAGGAGTTTGCTTATCAAACAAACCTTTGATAGGTGAACAGAAAAAAGCTATTGGAGGAGGTCTAACTTCTGGTATCTAACAGCAAAGCAGTCTTATTAAAAGCACCGCTAACGTTCATTCTTGCCAAAAAAAATATGCTAGCCAAAAAGTGTAGGGACTATATCACTATACCCATTCTTTGGCAGTAGCCACGGAAAACAACCCCAACAGAATCGGTAACCAAAAGACAGGATAGCCCAAATGTGTTGCTTGCACAAACACAAAAGCTCCTGCATGGTCGCCCCAGTTGAGCCATTCTATACTAATCAACGACATGGGGATAACGCCAATAATAGCGACCATAATCGTGAAGACATGCAGACCATCAGTAGCATCGTGAAAATGGCGAATGGGAGCGAAAAAAACAAGCGAAACAATGGTGGTCAATCCGAGCAATTTCCAGACAGAAAGAGCGATAGTATTATCTATACAACTAGGGTCGATACGACATTGATACAAATAAATAAACACATTTTTGGCAAACACAAAACCAACACTAGCAGTAGCACTCAGTAGAAAAATGTAAAATAACGACCAAAAAAACGGAATCTTGAAAAGTTGTATTTGTGGAAACAAGTAAACTAACACGACTATCAAGATAACGACATGAGGCATATTGCTTACTTGGTTGATCCAATCAAGATGGTTGGAAGTAGCCGAAGGGTCGAAACTAAACCACCAAATACACAACGAAAGCACCCCCGCCAAAAAAGGCAAGACTAAAAATAAGAGGTCTTTGGTCGTTATGGATTGATTATTCATACTAAATTGTATCTTTGTGTTTAGTCAAGTTAAGTAGGCTTGAAGATAGACAAAAAAAACAATAGAAAATTGGAACAAACAAAAAAACAACGCCAAGTAGGCGGACTAATACAGAAAGAATTTAGCGAAGTACTACGAGAAGAAGGACCACTCTTATACGGCGCAAGCGTGATGGTGACGGTTACGAATGTACGAATGAGCTCAGATATGGGCATCGCCTACATTTATGTAAGTGTCTTCAATGCACTCGATAAGCAAGCTATTGTCAAAGAACTGTGGGAAAACTTGTCTCGCCTAAGAGGCAGACTCGGTACTAGAATCCGTCAGCAAGTACGACGTATTCCAGTCATCAAATTTTATATTGATGACACACTGGACGAAATGGAGCATATTGATCGCTTGTTTGACCAAATCAATACTAGTCAGACAGGAACTCGCTCTATGAAAGAAGCTAGAGATGCTAAAAATGCAGCACAATCTTCGGAGGAAGAGTAAAATAACTTCCTTATGAATCTACCCTTCAAGTTCGCACGGCGGTATATTTTTTCGCAAAAATCAACCAACGCAATCAATCTTATTTCAGCTATTTCGGTACTCGGAATAAGTCTGGGTAGCATGGCATTGATTGTCATCATGTCTGTTTTTAATGGATTTGAAGGCTTATTGGGCGACTTGATTGGTAATTTCAAGCCAGATATAAAGGTAACGGTCATACAGGGCAAAGTATTTGAACCAGACAGTAGTAAGATAGTTCGGCTAGAAGATATAGAGGGCGTGACGTATATTTCGCAGACACTACAAGAGGTGGTACTGTTGGAATATAACGGAGTACAAAATATTGGATTTATCAAAGGTGTAGATGACAACTTCAGGGAAGTGACCGCTATTGATACTTGTCTCTCGACAGGCGAATACAAAACCTACGATGCCGAGTCGGACGTACATTTTGCGGTGATTGGTGCTGCACTCGAATACGCTTTGGGGATACCGATGGGGGGCATGTCGCCCAAGCCACTGACAGTGTATATGCCCAAACGTAATAAGAAAAGTTATTCGGCGACCTCCAAGCCGTTCAAACAACGCAAAATATACCCCGTAGGGGTTTATACGATTATGCAATCGGATTACGATAATTATGTCGTTACCAACCTGCCCTTTGTACAAGAATTAACTACGTATTCGAATGGCGAAATATCCGCACTCGAAATTCGATTGGCAGCTACTGCCAATGTGGTAGCCGTCCAGAAGCAGATAGCGGAAATAATGGGCGAGGGGTTTGAAGTCAAAAACCGCTATCAGCAAGATGAAGCACTGTACAAAATAACCAACATGGAAAAATGGTTTGCTTTTATTGTCTTTGCTTTTACACTGGTATTGGTCGCTTTCAATATGGTTGGAGCATTGTGGATGCTGGTACTCGAAAAGAAAGAAGACATTGCGACACTCAAAGCAATGGGAGCCAATAGTAAACTGGTACGGAATATATTCTTGGCAGAAGGCTTTGTATTGTCTTTAATTGGTGTATCTTTAGGGTGTGTATTAGCTGCAATACTTTGTTTGGTTCAACAAGAATACGGGCTAGTCAAACTAGCTGGTAGCGATGAATTTATTGTTACTTATTATCCTGTAGATATGTATTGGCTGGATTTTTTGCAAGTCATATTTACTGTACTTACTATTGGAGGCGTTGCCGCTTGGATTCCTGCCTATCGAGCGAGCAAAATTAGAGCTATTATCCACAAAAAGTAAAAAACTACAATATCAATTTGGTGATAGATTATATTGTTTTGCATGCTATGTGCAAAACAAAAAATGGCATATACCTTATGATTCAATGTTAATTATCTATTAAGCTTAAAATTAATAGAATTAAATTTGGTTTCTAGTGCTAATAGTATATATTTGTAACTACGAAGTAATTATATTATTACTTTGCACTACAAATTACACTACTATGATTAAGCAACTACTACTTACAACCGTCCTATTTTTGGGACTCACCAGTTTAATCCAAGCCCAACAGGTAGCCAAAGGTCTGCACCAAATACTAACGACCGAAGAGGCAAACCCAACTTCTATTTATATCAAAATAGGTACACCAAACGTGGAGGTCAAAAAAACCGCAGGTACACGTATTCGTGTTTCTGGCAAAGTCAGAATTTCTATTCCTAATCTATATTTTTTGGAACACTTGGTCAAGCAAGGTCGCTACACACTCAATGTGACACCATCTGGTGATGGTGGGCTGACATTGGAGGACAAAAGCAAAACGGCAATTATGTTGAGAGGGCAGGAATGCAAAGAAGAAATTTACTTTACTATTTATGTTCCTCAAACTATCGAAACGGTAGTGGTCGAAAATACACTAACAGGTGCCAGCAATGTAGTAGTAGTCCAATAATAATTTCTACTACAAAATACAATAATTTGAGTTGTTGTAACGGGATGTTTATTTCTGCTATAGAAATAAACATCCTTTTTTTTGAAAATAAAACAATAAAGCTTGGAGGACTCAGAAAGTATCCGTACATTTGTGACAACATATCGCAGAGTGGAGCAGCGGTAGCTCGTCGGGCTCATAACCCGAAGGTCGCAGGTTCGAGTCCTGTCTCTGCTACTAAGCAGATAAGTCAAAAATCAAGTAATTGGTTTTTGGCTTTTTTTATGTGGTAGCTACTACTAACCAAAAAGATTAGGACTACAAAGGGCGTAGCACACCAACCATCTCTAGTAGGTGACGAGGGTAGGATATTTTTTTGTAGAGTTCTACATCGATTTTGGCACGGCGATAAGTTGCCAATTGCTCTTCGAGCGGCTTTTCGAGTCGCTGTACATCGTAGTTAAGTCGCTCTATTTCGTCCAAGCTTACTTTTTGTTGTTCCAATAGTGTTTTGACTTTAGCCTCTTTTTGAGTCGTGACCAAGGCGTTATAACGACTAATTTCCGCTAAGATACTTTCGTGCGACTCCTGTACCGAAAATAAAATATCTTTCGACCGCTCCAAGTATTTTTCTTCCAACTCAGCTCGTTCTATTTCCAATTGCAGTTTCAAGCTTTCAGCGGTTGCCAAATCTTGTTCATAACAAGCTATTTCGGCGGTGGTTAGCTTTTTTGCACGTTGTTTTCGCTTGAGCAATACAATCCACTGCAGGGGAGTCGGTGCCACAATCGAAGTGATTTGAAGTTGACTTTTGAGCTGCTCGGCATAGTAGTCCGATAGCTTATGGTATTCATTTTTTTCTTCTCGCTTTATTTTGCGAAGCTCTACTTTGCGACGAGTCAGATATTGTTCAAATTGACTAATCTTGTCAAGTAGCATTTTTTTGTGTATCAATATATCTTCCAATTCTTGCTGTGGCAATTCTTGTTGTATTTGCGTAAGCGTAGCAATCTTTTCGTTAATGCTAGCTTCATAGCTTTTTGCTTTGTCGAGCAGGCTGACCAAAAAATCTTTTTGCGACTCAAACAAGCTAGATATAGTTCCTTTTCGTGCAGCTGACTTTCGGGTGGTATAGGTTATATAATTGAAACCCAAATACAAAATAAATGCTGCTGCTGCTGCAATGAACCAAGGTAATATAATAGACACGCCAGCCGCCACGACTACCAATAGCAGCAATGCCATAAAATTAAAAAAGCGCTGAGAGGTAATCTCTTTAGGGTCTTGTACACTTGTGGGCAAGTGCTTGCCTTTTAGTTCTGCTTTCGCAATCGGTTGATTGATTAATAAGGCAGTTTTTGGGCTAACAATAGTTGCCACAGGTATTTTGTAAAACTGTTGGGTGCTCAAGTTGGGTGGCAAATAAGCCAGATGAATCGAAGGGAGGGCGACTTGGCGTTTTTTCCAGATGTGTCGATGATGATATTCGTGCAGTTCCTGACTCCACTCTTCTGCACTCGGTCGAGCAAACGGCTCTGTATAACCCTCAATAAAGCAACGATTGAAGAGTGCCTGAATATTAGGTGGCAAGCTATAAAATCGCTCATGCAGTACAGGAATAGTCTCAAAATGAGTACGATGAGCAGGGTTGTGGACATAAAGTCCATTGGTGATTTTGTCGGCTATGCTAGTCAAATGTCCATAAGGGACAGTCGTAGAAGCCGCAAAAGGGTGAATACCCAGCAGTACTTTGTACAAAATGGCTGCCAAGCCAAATCTATCCCAAGGGTCTTCTTGTGTAGGATCTACTTCCCATTCTTGATAGCTATCTGCGGGCGTATATTCGGGCGTAGCGACAGGTGCATCATAGACCGTTATGCCATCTTTGACGACTTCTACCGAGTCCAAATCGACTAATGCAATATTGCCAGTCGGCGAAACCATGATATTATCAGGCTTCATGTCAATCAGTATATATTGTTCGGTGGCATGAATGGATTCAATGGCTTTTGCTATTTTGTAACACAACTGCAATCGTAGATACAGCCGTTTGTCTTCCGCAAAGTCATAATGCCCCCAATCTTCTTGGTAGCGTCTTGCCAACTTGGGTAGTGTCAGCAATTCGAGCTTCTCGCCAATAGCTTTCTTCATCAAAAAACCGACAAATTTCTGCTGTTCGTCCAGCAAAAGTTGTTCGGGCCAGATTAAGTCAATGCCTCTATCTTGATCAAATGCTTTGGGCGGGTGCTGGTGTAGATACAATATTTTTTGGTGTCGCAATGTTGTGCGTTTGGCAACATGATAGATCTTTGCCACCAACTGCTCAAAACCTGCAGTTTTTATTTCGTACAAAGCCCCTTCGCCACCACTGGCAAAAGGAGTGTCGTTCAGCTCAATCAGTGTCGTTTCGGCATCGGCATTCTGTACACAAAATTTCATAACACAACAGTTGTATCTAAAAACAGCCATCAATAAAAAATACGTATTTGTACGAGCTGTACAAATACGTATTTTTGACATGTTTTTATGCAAATGAATCAAAAATAGAACTGAATTTACAATTACTATTTGACTATTAGAGATTACGAAGTTACAAAAAAATAAAAAAAACGATTCTAGTAGTAAAAACAGCCATTCCCCTAGTACGAATAATCCAAAAAAAAGGTTGGAACTTGGATTTGTGGGATTTACGGATTAAAAAGGATTTTTTAAGGTGATGGATATGCCTATTTTGATGGCTAGTAGGTGATCGAAAAAAAACCAATACAAAGAATTGCGTTCCAAGGAGAAATCCAAAAATCTAATAATCCCCAAAATCCCAATACTGACAATTGCACTCCAGCAGGCAATCCAAAAAAACGGTTGGAACTTGGATTTATAGATAAAAAAGGATTTTTTAAGGTAGTGGATATGCCTATTTTGATGGCTAGTAGGTGATCCAAAAAAAAACAATACTGACAGGTGCACTCCAGTAGGCAATCCAAAAATCCAATAATCCAAAAAATCCAAATGCTGACAATTGCACTCCAGCAGGCAATCCAAAACAACGGTTGGAACTTGGATTTATAGGATTTATAGATAAAAAAGGATTTTTTAAGGTAGTGGATGTATCTATTTTGATGACTAGTAGGTAATCCAAAAAATCCCAATACTGACAATTGCACTCCAAGGAGAAATCCAAAAATCCAATAATCCAAAAAATCCCAATGCTGACAATTGCACTCCAGCAGGCAATCCAAAAATCTAATAATCCCAAAGATCCCAATACTGACAATTGCACTCCAGCAGGCAATCCAAAAATCCAATAATCCAAAAAATCCCAATACTGACAGGTGCACTCCAGTAGGCAATCCAAAAATCCAATAATCCAAAAAATCCCAATGCTGACAGGTGCTTTTACTGCTCGTTCAGACTCCAGTCATATTCTGTATGACCCAAGTTAGTACCTTTTTCTATTTGGGTTGGGCTATATTTGTTAATAAATTCGATGAGTGTACCCTTTTTCGTAAAATCTCCCTTGAACCAAGTGAAGATTTTAGAAACATTAGCCTCTGTTGGTGATTTGATCTCGTTTCGGAAGTCATCAGCCAAAAAGTCCTTTGCCTGTTGCGTCAATTGCTGGTCGAGTTTTTCGGCAGTGTAAGCTTTATTCAGTAATTTGGGGCAAGACTTGGACGCACAAACAATAGCAAAGTGAATGCGTGGGTCATCAAATTTTTTGCGCAGCATACGATGTTCGATAGCATTCAAGTTCATGATGTTGCCACCAATCTTAAAGAATTTTTCATGCCAGACGCCATTGATAATGCCAATACTGCCAGGTTTACTCAAGTCTGTAATACTCTTGACAGGATAATTATTCATAATTAACTTGATCGTAAACGCATTATACGCATTGATCCAATACGCCTTTTTTTGGTCATCTGTCCAGTCTTTGGCAGGCGGATTGTCCGACAGCAAATCTAGATAGACATCAAATTTAGTACTATCTTTCAGAAATCCCTTGTAGTCAACATCGCCCTTGTCATCTACGTGTTTTGTCAATAAAGCATCGTATTTTTCGTGCGAAATGGGTTTGGCATTTTTTTCTTTAAAATTAAAAGAAGGAGAGGAACAGCTGACCCAAGTCAAGGCTACCGCTAATAGCAATAGAATGTTAGCATTAAATTTCATAAAAGTGTGTATATGTTAGTAGAGATTGAATTAAAAGAAAAATTGACGGCTACCGAACTGCAATGGCTCGAACAGAAATTTGAGGACTTAACCGCACATTTCAATGTAGCAACAGCTATTACAATAGATTGGAAGCAACAATTGTTCGCACTTTATCAACATTCCAATCGGCATTATCACAATTTGGTACATTTGTACAATCTCTATCAAGTTTACTTGCCACAACAGACCAATATAGAATCTCCGCTACTGCTCGAAATAGCTATTTGGTGGCACGATGCCATTTATCTACCTACCCAAAAAGACAACGAGTATCAAAGTGCTTTGTTGGCTCAGTCACATTGGCAAGCCTACTTGTCCAAGCCTCAAATGGAACAAGTTATGCACCTCATTAATAGTACCGCCAAGCATCAACCGACGATTAGTCATTCCGATATTTTCTATTTTCTTGATTTTGATTTGAGCATTTTGGCAACCAATGAAACAACCTATCAAAAGTACAGTCAATACATTTGGCAGGAATATAAAGTCGCTTACGCCAAGATACTGTATCGAATAGGACGCAAAAAAGCATTGCGACAGTTCTTGAAGCGTCCAAAATTGTTTTTTACTGATTTGTTTTATGAAAATTACGAGGAACGGGCAAAAGGCAATATTAAATTAGAAATTAAAACGTTATAGGCAAATAATTGTAGGTCGTTAGTCGTATTTGTATAGCAATATTTTATAATTGGACATAAATTTGTAACTTTGATAAGTAGCTGTCATTAGTATAGATAGGTATTGATAAGCAAATAGCAAGCTATTGTCGGAGGTCTAACTTCTACTATCTAACAGCAAAGCGGTCTTGTTTAAAGCAACGCTAAACTTCTAGCAGTTCTCCAAAAATGGGACTAGCTAAAAAATGTACGTTTCTAATATACTTCAATAACAAGGCACAGAAAATAATTTCCCTCGCACACAAAAATATATACACTATGAATGTAATTCCATCTTCTTGGGTCACTTTAGGCAAGGGATTAGCAGGATTGTTCTCGATTTTTATACTATTGCTCCTTGGGGGCAACTACTGGATTGTACAAGCTGTTCAGAAAATGGTATATCAAAAGGTAGATGCCATCGAATATAGAGATGTAGCCCTAGTATTGGGTACTAGCAAGAGTATCAACGGTCGAGTAGAAAATCCCTTTTTTACACATCGGATTACGGCTGCAGCCGAATTGTACTTTGCTGGCAAAGTCAAGCACATACTCGTCAGTGGCGACAATAGCAGTAACAACTACAATGAGCCTAGAGATATGAAAAACGCTCTAGTCGAAAGGGGAGTGCCTGCACATTGTATTACCATGGATTTTGCAGGACTGCGAACACTAGATTCGGTAGTGCGTAGCCGCAAGATTTTTCAACAAAAAAAACTGACCATCGTATCACAAGAGTTTCATAACTATAGAGCCTTGTTTATTGCTCAAAAATTTGGGGTAGATGCCGTCGCTTACAATGCCAAATATCCAACAGAGGCATCCAACAAAACAAAAGTAAGAGAGTATTTCGCTCGAATCAAAGCTATTCTGGATCTCTATATTCTGAATACACAGCCCAAACACATGGGCGACAAAATTGATATTTTAGTGTGATTTTTTTTAAAAAAAATACAGGAGCGAAACAAAATAGCACTAAATCCTATTACTTACACGAACTTCAATCTCTTTTTGGTGACCAAAACTGCCATCAAAAAGTCTAATTATTAATCTTTTGTTCTTTTCTGAGCAACTTATATACATTCCTAAGAGAGATTTCTTTTAGGAATGTATATTTTTGCACCCTATTGAGAGATAAACAAGAAGAGTATTGTACCAAAATAAAAAAAATGAAGCGTAAGAAAATAGTAGCAGGGAACTGGAAAATGAATAAAAAATTGCTAGAGGCGATGCGATTGAGCACCGAAGTAATTCGGGCAGCAGGCAAATTAGCCAACGGAAGCGTTGAAGTGGTGTTGGCACCACCTGCGGTTTATTTGCACACGACTATCTCGATGGGCAAGCGAGTGCCACAAATCAAAGTAGCTGCCCAAAATTGCCATCACGAAGCTAGCGGAGCTTATACAGGAGAAATAGCAGCACCGATGCTACAATCCATGGAGATTGACTATGTTATCATCGGACATTCCGAACGACGTAAGTATTTCCACGAAGATCATGCACTACTCCAGCAAAAGGTAAACACGGCACTAGCAGCAGGTTTATCTATCATTTTCTGTTGTGGTGAGCCACTAGACGTAAGAGAAAAAGAAGAACAAGAACAATATGTATTGCAGCAGTTGCAAGAAAGCCTTTTTCATTTGTCTGCCGACCAATGGTCAAAAGTAGTCATTGCTTACGAACCTGTTTGGGCTATCGGTACAGGCAAGACCGCTTCGCCAGCACAAGCACAAGCCATGCACGCTTTTATTCGTCAAGCAGTAGCCAAACAATACGAATCGAAACTAGCAGACCAACTCTCTATACTCTATGGAGGTAGCGTCAAACCAAGTAATGCGACGGAGATATTTGCCAACACAGATGTAGATGGTGGATTGATAGGAGGGGCGGCATTAGATACCGATAGCTTCATGGCAATTGTCAAAGCAATACTTTAACAAAAAAATAAAATGACTAAATTTTAGTCCCAGAATTTAGGAAAAAAATACCTAGATAGCAGGCTTAAACTAGCTGCTGCAATAGGTTTTTGATGTTTTGGAGAGAATTAGAGATCCCATTCAATATATTTTTTAGCACATTTTTTTAATCAAAGAGATATACAATTTATCACTTGGCTGCGTTGTATATTAAATTGCCTTTAAACCAAAGTAAAAATTTAGTGAAGAGCAAATACCAATAATTCAAGAAAAAATAATTCGTATTAAAAATTACTTTACTGCTGCTAATACGATAGCAATATTACTAAGAGCAGTAGCAAATATTCTTAAGTACAATGATAAACAACTTTACAAGAATGAGAACCCTATTCACATTATTTGCCAAAGCAAGTATAGTAGTTCTGCTACTCTTTACTTCCTTCAGTGCTTCCGCCAGTCACAATGTAGGTCTTGATTTGACTTATACTTGTGTCAATCCCACTACGGGGACGTATGAAATTACCTATACTTTCTATCGAGATTGTAATGGAGCAGTTGGACCTCGTACAGAACGACTGATCTTTGAAAGTTCTTTAGGGTGTGCAGACAGCACAGCTAACCTTGCTTTAGTGGCAGGGTATCCTCAAGACGTATCACAACTTTGTGACCCTACAACCTCTAGTTGTAATGGTGGTACACAACAAGGTACAGAGGTTTATGTTCTGAGAGGATTCGTGACCTTACCACCTGGTTGTGGTACATGGACAGCGACCTCAGATATTTGTTGTCGAAGTGCTAATATTACCAATCTTCAGACTCCTAATAGCAGAAATGCTGCAGTGCGGACGATAATAAATACAACTGGTGTTACTTGTAACAACTCGGTACAATTTTCCAACTCACCTGTATTATATGTATGTGATAGTACCGATGTACAGTTCAACCATGGAGCATTTGACCCTGATGGAGATACATTAGTATTTACATTGGTATCACCATCAGAAGGTGATCCACCAACAGCAATTCCACATGTTGCAGGTTTATCTCCTACCGTACCTTTAGTGATAGAACCAACAACTAATTTTGTTTTCAATTCATCAACAGGTGAAATGCGTTTCATGCCAGCAGATGGTGTCCCGCAAGTAGCGATTGTTGCAGTGCGTGTAGATGAAATTCGTAATGGAGTGATTATCAGTACGACTACTAGAGATGTACAAATTGTAGTATTGACCAACTGTAATAATACACCTCCACAAGCAGATTCTTCGAGTATTACAGGCTCTGCTGTAGATATTGACATTCAAGGACAGGAATTAGGTATGTGTTTGGGGAGTATTGGTACCTTCCAAATACTTATCGAAGATTTTGACGGTGATTCATTGACTATTACTTCCAATATAGAACAGGCTATTGCTGGTGGTATCGCCAGTTATACCTTAGATACTACAGTTGTAGATTCAGTTACTTTAACCGTAACAGTAGATGCAACCAATCTTGTCCCTGGTATTTATCCTTTTTCTATCAATATTAATGATAATGCCTGTCCTGTACCAAGTTTACAGTTATTAGGCTTTACCCTCAATGTATATGGGGCAAGTTATACCCGTAATATTTATTGTCGAAACGAACCCGACCCTATTCCCATTATTATTGGCGATAGCTCAGGCGTGTTTAGGGAATACCCTAATAATCCAATAGGACTTGTTTTTGATTCCATTACAGGAATTATTGACTTGTCTGCTTCCAATACAGGAACCTACAACTTGTTGTTTATTCCAGATTCTAACAGTATTTGTCCTACAGATTCTATCCAAATTACTATTATAGATATTCCAAATCCTACTTTTGGATATGCTGATACCTTATATTGCCGTCAAGGAGCAGATCCTTCGCCAAGCATTACAGGAAATCCAGGAGGAACATTCTCTGCTTCAGCAGGTATTGTTATCAATCAATTTACAGGAGTTATTGATTTGTCCGCCTCTAGTGTGGGCTCAGGGTTTATCTTCTACGATGTAGTAGGTGGTACTTGTGCCGCTCGAGACAGTGTACCCATAGACATCAACTCCATGACACAATTCGAAGCCACTTCGAGTTTGTATTTTATGTGTCCCAACGAATTGGATACAATACAGCTAGGAGTCAATGTTGCTTATGCAGGTACACAACCAACAAATATAACTTACAGCTGGTCACCGAACACCAACATTAGTGCAACTAATATCCCTAACCCAGAAGTTATATTACTAACAGCTGGCAGATATGTATTAGATTATACAGATGGTGTATGTCCGCCACAATCAGATACGATAGATATTACTACACCTTATCCAGCAGTGATTAATCCTGTTTCGGATATTATATTGTGTAATGGAAATGCTGCTCAAATAGGAGCTTCTGTTACTCCAGGTCCTGGAGATCAAACCTTCACTTATGGTGGTTCGCCGAATCTTATCAATGGTGCTGCTGCTTCTTCTGGCTCTCAAACAATAAGCGATACGACTATATTCAGTCTGAATGTATCAGGAGTAGCACCAACACAAGTTAACCAAGCTTTGATTGCTTCTATGGAAATGTGTTTGGGTATGAATATCAATTTGGTATCCTACACAACAGTTTACTTAATTGCGCCTTCTGGCGAAGAAGTGTTGATTACGAGTAGAAATGGAGGTGCATTGACTAGAAACTGGTCAGGTGCTACTTTTTCTATCGACCCAACCAATACACCGATTACCAATCATGCAGGAGCGTTTCCTTCTATTCCTAACAATACCGCTTTCTTACCTCAAAACGGTATTACAGGATTCAATACATTAGTAGGAGCTACTACTAACGGTACTTGGAGATTGAAAGTAATACATAGCAACAATACATTAGGTGGACCTAATGGAACATTGACAGACTGGTGCTTGAATTTCCAAGATTTATCAGCTGCTACGTTCTCTTGGGATCCCAATACCAATATTAGTTGTGTCGCTTGTGATAGCCCTACGGTCAATCCATCTGCCAACACGACTTATACTGTTATTGCTCAAAATATATTTGGGTGTAGAGATACTGCCGATATCAATGTAGTTATTGATTCTGCACTACCCACACCAATTATTACTTGTGGCAACAATAGCTCTAATTCAGTTACATTCAGATGGACACCAGTATTTGGTGCCGCTGGATACTCTGTCTCTATTGATGGAGGTGCTCCAACTATCTTGCCTGCTACTGCCGATTCTTTCCAAGTGACAGGATTAGCAAGTGGTACTTGTAGCCAAATCGTTATTTTCGCTCAGTCTGGCAATAGTTGCCAAGATGGAGCACCAGATTCGTTGAGTTGTTGTACACAAAGTTGTGGAGCAATAGGGACAGCTACGATTACGCCAAGTGGAGCTACTACTTTCTGTCTAGGACAGAACGTAACATTGGACGCAGGATTGGGTGCTACTACGTACGCATGGAGTACGCTCGAAGCAACACAAACGATCTCGGTCAACGCAAGCGGAACATATAGCGTAACGACTACAGATGCACAAGGTTGTTTAGATACTGCTAGTATTGTCATCAATGTAGTGCCAGGGCCTACTGTAACGATTACACCAAGTGGGTCAACTACTTTGTGTGCAGGTCAAACCGTTGACTTAGATGCAGGAGCTGGATTTGCTACTTATAGCTGGAGTACAGCTGCTGGTACGCAAATCATTACCGCTAACGCATCAGGCAATTATATAGTGACCGTTACCGATGCAGTAGGTTGTATAGGAGTAGATTCTATTACTGTTACCGTAGGTACTGCAATGACAGCACCAGTCACAGGACAAGATTTATCTTGTAATAACTTGACTCCTGCAGATGGAGAAGCAACTGTAATTCCAACAGGTGGTTTCGGAACCTATACTTATAGCTGGAGTGGAACGGCACAAACAACTAGTACCGTAACAGGTCTAGCAGTAGGTGCTTATACTGTTACCGTTACCGATATCAATAGTTGTACTGCTACAGGCAGTGTTACGATTAGCGAACCAAGTGCTTTGAGTGTTACGATGAGCAATACCAACGTAACTTGTTTCAATGGAAATGATGCAACAGCTACAGTAGCCGCTTCTGGTGGAACAGGTACTTATCTATACAACTGGAGCAATGGACAAACGACCGCAACTGCTACTGGACTAGGCGCAAGTGTACAAACCATAACTGTTACAGATGTTAATGGCTGTACTATTTCAGATAATGTAACCATTACTCAACCATCAGTAACTGTTACTTCTACAGTAACTGTTACTTCTAGTTTCCCGAATGGTTCTCCAATCAGTTGTAATGGTGCTTGCGACGGCGAGGCTACCGCAGCAGGACAAGGAGGAACACCGGGATATACTTTCCAATGGGACGCTGCGGCTTCTAACCAGACTGCTGCTATCGCAACAGGATTGTGTGTAGGTAGCTATTCAGTGACCGTTACCGACAACGTAGGATGTACTTCTACCTCTAGCGTAACACTAACAGAACCAAGTGCGATTACCATCACAGTAGATAGTCAAAACGACCCTACTTGTAATGGGGCAACCGATGGAGATGCAGCGATTACCGCTACAGGTGGAGCAGGAATGCCATACACTTACGTATGGTCAACTGTACCAGCACAGACTACTGCAAGCGTTACAGGATTGAGCGTAGCAGGAGGACCAACCTACATCGTGACCGTGGCAGATGCTAACGGCTGTACCAACACCGCAACGATTACCGTAACAGAACCAAGTGCAGTAAGCGTAACAGCTACCGTAGTATCGAACTACAACGGTACTGCTATTAGCTGCAATGGCGAATGTGATGGCGAATTGTTGGCAGTAGGAGCAGGTGGAACAGGAGCCTTTACTTACCAATGGGACGCATTAGCAGCTGGTCAGACAACCGATACCGCCAAAGCAATTTGTGCAGGTGTTTATACGGTGACTGCTACAGACGCTAACAGTTGTGTAACAACAGCTACTGTTACGATCACAGAACCTACTATATTGACTTCTACTTCTTCTAGCACAGACGCTACTTGTAATGGAGCCGCAGACGGAACAGGAACCGTAGTAGGAGCAGGTGGAACAGGAATCTATACTTTCGGCTGGAGCAATGGACAAACTACTGCTACTGCCACAGGATTGGCCGCAGGACAATATATGGTCACATTAAGTGATGCCAATGGTTGTTCTACACTAGATTCTGTAACGATAAACGAACCAACGTTAGTAACAGCAACAATCGCTACTACTCCAGCAAATTGTAATGGAGCAGCAGATGGTACTGCTACGGCAACTGTCGCAGGAGGTACACCTGGTGCGACTAATCCTTATACTTATGACTGGGGAACTGGTTTTGTAGCAAGTGCTACTAGTCCAGGTACCGCAGCAGGTACTTATACAGTGACTATTGCCGATGGCAATAACTGTACAATTACAGAAAATTATACCATAACAGAACCTTCAGCAATTAGCTTCACAGTAGCCAATACAGATGCGAGTTGTAACGGTTATACAGACGGAACAGCTAGTATCAACCCAAGTGGTGGTCTAGGAGGATTTACATACAGTTGGAACAATGGACAAACTACCGCTACCGCTACAGGTTTAGCAGCAGGTATTCATTGTGTGACAGTAACGGATCTAAATAACTGTGCAGTTGATACTTGTATTCAAGTAAATGAACCAGTAGGTATGACTAATATTACTTTCGTAGGACAACAAGTAAGTTGTAACGGTGGAAGTGATGGAAGTTTGACCGTGAGCTTGTCAGGAGGTATTCAGCCTTATACTTACGTTTGGTCAACAGGTCAGACAGGAGTTACAGCGAATAACCTACCAGCAACAACGCATACCGTAACGATTACTGATGCTAACGGTTGTACTGTTTCTGACAATGCAACGATTACAGAACCAACCCCCGTACAAATTAGCTTGAATGTAGATTCTGTTAATTGTAAAAATGGCTTTGATGGTCAAATTACAGCAATCGGTTCTGGTGGAACAGCACCTTATACTTTTGCTTGGTCAAATGGTCAGAACGCAGTAATTGCAACTGGACTGAGAGCAGGTACTTATAGTGTTACTTTGACAGACTTCAATGGTTGTACTACTACCAGTAGTGCTACTGTACAAGAACCATTGTCTCCACTAGTAGGAAGCATCATCAATAGCGATGACCCAACTTGTAATGGCGATACCGATGGTAGTATAGAAGTAGATGCTCAAGGAGCAACACCAAACTATACATATGTTTGGAACAACGGACAGACAAATAGTATTGCAACAGGCTTGACTGCAGGCAACTACCAAGTAACCGTAACCGATGCCAACGGCTGTACACTAAGTGTAGCAGGCAATTTGGGACAACCAACCGCTATTGTATTAAGTCCACAAGTACTTTCCAACTACAACGGAGCAGCTATTAGTTGCCCTGGTCAACAAGATGGAAGTGTGGGCGTAGTGGCAGCAGGTGGAGCAGGTACTTACAGCTACCAATGGTCTCCAACAGGTCGCAACACTGCAACTATTAATAATCTAGGAGCAGCTACGTATGAAGTAACCGTAACAGATATTACAGGTTGTACCGCTGATACAAGCATTACGATAGCTGATCCAATCCAATTGGCAGCGACCTTTAGCAAAGTTGACATTCTATGTAACGGTGACCAAAATGGTCAAATACTAGCAAATGCTACGATAGGAACTGGTACATTGGGTATCAATGGATACGAATACAAATTAACAGGACCTGGTCAAATAGGAAATGTATTTAGCAATATCAACAGCTATAGCAATCTAGCAGCAGGAGCGTATATTGTTTCGGTTCGTGATGGCAATAACTGTGAAGTACAATTGAATATTAATATTAATGAACCTGATTTGTTGATTGTAGATTCAGTTATCGTAACCGATGCTTTGTGTAACGGAACAGCAACAGGAACGGCTAAAGCTTACGGAAGCGGAGGCACAATGCCTTACAACTATGTTTGGTCACATGATGCAAGTCAAAATGCTCAAACAGCAACAGGTTTTGCAGCAGGCGTACACAGTGTAACTATTGTAGATGCTAACGGATGTGATAGAGTAGAAGTATTTAATATTGTAGAGCCAACTTTATTGGTTGGAGCAGCAACAACAGGTACAATCAACTGTATTGGAGGAGTGACTACTGCTACTGCTACTGCCACAGGCGGTACACCAGTAGGATTTGTCAACTACCTATACAATTGGGATAATGGCAATACTAATGCTACCGCTGTAAACTTATCAGCAGGTACACATTGTGTTACTATTACAGATGATAACGCTTGTACAGATGTAGTTTGCGTTACTATTACAGAGCCAAGTAGTGCGGTAAGTGCTACTATAGCAAGCAGCAGCGATGCCTACTGTAACGGAGCAGCAGACGGAACAGCAACAGCGCAAGGAACAGGAGGTACAGCCCCTTATACTTATGCTTGGAGCAATGGACAAACAACAGCGATGACCACAGGTCTAGCAGTAGGAACATACAGCGTAACGGTAACCGATAGCTTAGGTTGTGTAGGAAATACTACCGTCACGATAGCAGCACCAACAAGTGTAACAGCATTATTGACATTGACCAGCCCAACAAGCTGTTTCAATAGTACTGATGGAAGTGCAACCGTTGTAGCACAAGGCGGAACGGCTCCATACAACTACATTTGGAATAGTGGAGAAACGTCTGCAACAGCAACCATGCTAGCAGCAGGAGCAGGAACGATGACGGTTACTGACGTAAACGGTTGTAACACGACTGTCAACTACACGATTACAGCACCACCAGCAATTAGCATTAGCTTGTTTACAAGTAGCAATGTAACTTGCAAGGGCGGTAATGACGGTAGAGCAGGAGTATTGCCAATAGGCGGAACAACGATTACAGGAGGCTACACCTACCAATGGTCAGGTAGTAGCAGTACAGGACCAAACGCAAATGATTTGTTTGCAGGAGTTCAATACGTAACCATAACAGATGGTAACGGTTGTGCATTGGTCGATACTTTCACGATAACAGAACCAATTCAAGGATTGACAGGATACTTAACTAGTACACCAGCGATATGTGCAGGACAAAACAGTGGAATATTGACCGCAACAGTTAGTGGCGGAACAGGAAGCTACTTGTACAACTGGAGTAATGGTAATAATACTTCTACTGCCGATAGTTTGGTAGCAGGTAGTTACACCGTAACAATCACTGATTCAGCAGGCTGTAGCTTGATACTAACTAAAGTAGTAGGTGAGGCAGCACCAGTAATGGTTACAGCAAGCGCACTACGTAACGTAACTTGTAATGGCACAGCAAATGGATTGGCACAAGCCACCAATGCAACAGGCGGAACAGCTCCTTACTCTTATGTATGGTCTGACGGTACTGGTCAAACAGGTTTGATTGCAACAGGATTGCCAGCAGGTACTGTAAGTGTTATTGCAACAGATGCAAACACTTGTACTGCCACAGCAAGCGTAACCATCACAGAGCCAGTAGCGACTACGCTTAATGTAGCCGTAGTTGATGCGAGTTGTAATGGAGCAGCAGATGGAAGTTTGACTATTGTTGGTTCTAACAAAACAATCAATAGCAGCTTGTGGAGTAACGGTACAATTGGTAACAGCATTAGCAATTTAGCAGCTGGCACTTATAGTGTAACAGTAACCGATAATGCTCCTTGTCAATCTGTATTTACTTATACGATCGGAGAACCTGAAAGCATGACCATAGCACTCACTCAAACAACTACTATTTTGTGTGCAGGAGATACAACAGGTGATTTGGAAGTAACCGTAACAGGTGGAACACTCAACTACAACTATAACTGGAGTAATGGAGTGAATACTAGATTGAATAATGATATTGCCGCAGGAGCTTACTCTGTAACAGTAACGGATGCGAACGGTTGTTCAGTGACAGAAAGCACGACGCTAGAAGAGCCAATGCCTCTAAATGTGACAGGAGTAGGAACACAAATACTATGTACGGAAGATGCTAATGGAATCATTACGGCCACAGGAATGGGTGGAACTGTAAACGTCGGTAACTTAGAATATAGCTTGGACGGCTTCGAATGGCAAACAGGTAATATTTTCGGAAGCTTGACCGCAGGAGATTATGTACTACAAGTAAGAGACGAAAATGGTTGTATTGCAGCAGATAGCACGGTGACCGTAATAGACGCAGATACGTTCTATATCGTATCTATCACCGCAGATACTACTATCGAATACTTGGATAGCTTGGACTTGACCGCAACACTCAATGATACAATGGGAGTGATGTACAGCTGGACAAACATAACCAGTGGATTGTTACTAACAGACAGCAATTTGGTTTATACGATTGCACCAGCAGATGTAACTGCTTACGAATTTGTAGCTACTAACCGCTTCGGTTGTGAAGTGAACCAAATCGTAAATATTGACGTAACGAAACCAAGACCAGCAACAGCAGCGAAAGCCTTTACTCCAAATGGAGATGGTGTGAACGACAACTTCTTTATACAAGGAGGTGACAAAATTGACGAAGTGCAATTGTTCAGAGTTTATGACCGTTGGGGTGCACTCGTATACGAAGGTGCAAATATGCCAGCAAATGATGGTACAATGGGCTGGAGTGGTGATTACAGAGGGCAACCAGCTTCGGCAGGAGTCTATATCTGGTATGCTGATGTGAAGTTCTTGGACGGACACATTGAGAGAATACAAGGCGATATTACCTTGTTGAGATAAACACAGAATGAAGAATGCAGGGACTTAATTTAACAAGTCCTTGCATTCTTTTTAAAATAAATGTTATTATTGTTACACGATACTACCCTTGTTACTCGTTAAGAATATAGCTAACAAAAGATGTAGCGTAAAAACACAACCTTATTATTGGAAATTATACAATACACATAAACATGAAACTACTTTCTAGACTAACCTTATTAGCACTTGTTTTTGGTGGTATGTCGTTTACGGCTAACCAAGAGCTACAAGCTCAAGACCCTAGGTACACGCAGTACTACAATGCTCCACTACGATTGAATCCTGCTATGACAGGTGTCTTTGATGGTTTGTGGCGAGTAGGAGGCAATTTCAGAACCCAATGGGGAGCTGTAACCAACCAGCCTTATACTACTTATCATGTAATGGCAGATATGAAAGTGAACGTCGCTAAAAACGATTACTTTGGTGTTGGCTTTGCTGCTTTGACTGATATTTCTGGTGGTGGACGCTATAATATCACAGATATAGGCTTGAGTGCTTCTTATCAGAAAAAGTTGTTTGGTGGCAGAAGAAGGTATAGCAAAAATTCTATGAATTCTTACCTGTCTGCTGGTGCTCAATTAGGTTTTGGGCAACGTAGTGTGAAGTGGGATAACTTGTACTACAGTACACAGTATATTCCAGGTACAGCCAATTATGACCCTACTGCATACAGTGGCGAAACATTGGATAGACAAGCCACTAAGTTATATGCAGATTTGAGTGCTGGAGCAATGTGGTTTGCCACTTTCGGTCAAAGAAATAGTATCTATGCAGGTGTTAGTTTATTTCATGTGAATAATCCAGAAATTGGATTGATCAATTCTTCTGCTAGCAACGAAGGTATAGAGCGTTTGCCTATGCGTATAGTGATGCACGTAGGAGGAGAGTATCTATTAGGAAGTAGAGGTTCGTTGAGCTTACTACCTGGTTTTGTAGGTATGTTCCAAGGTCCAGCTACCGAAATGAATTTTGGTCTAGGTATGAAGTACCAAGGATTCAAATACGATGATTTTGCCTTCAAATTTGGCACTTGGACTCGATTGGCAAACAGATTAGAGCAAGATGTATTAGTAGATGCGATTATGCTAACAGTAGGAATTGATTACCTAAACTTCCAGTTTGGAGTAAGTTACGATATCAATGTATCTGGATTAAGTTCTGTTTCTAATGGTCAGGGTAGTTTGGAGTTTTCTATCATTTATATACACAGTGGTTCTAGAAGTAGAGAACAAGGTTGTCCAGCATTTAACTAAAAAAATAAAAATAGTAGCTAAAAAGTTTGCTTAAACCATACAAAGCCTTATCTTTGCATCGCACTTGAAGGAAAAATAACTTTTTGAAGTGCGACTTGGCGAGGTAGCTCAGCTGGTTAGAGCGTCGGATTCATAACCCGGAGGTCGGGGATTCGAGTTCCCCTCTCGCTACACCTAAAGCACAAATAGTAAGTACTATTTGTGCTTTTTTTATGCTACTGCTTGGTAGCACTTCGTGCAATAGATTGCTGAAAAGATAGCAGAGAAATTGTTATTTTGAGTAATAAAAAGTAACTTGACTGCTCGAAATTAGTACATATATAATAACCAAAATTTGAAGAAAAGACCATATCATACTATTACCGCAGGTAGCCTATTGTTAGCCGAACCCTTTATGTTGGACATCAACTTCAGGAGAGGGGTGGTGTTGCTCTGCAATCATAATGAAGAGGGAACACTGGGTTTTGTACTCAACAAACCAATCGAGATGAATATCACAGACTTGATTACTACTTTTCCTGCCTTCAAGAGTGAGGTGTATTATGGTGGACCCCTACAAACAGACACAATACACTATTTGCACGACAAAGGAGAGCTATTAGACGACGCTATCGAAGTGTTGCCTAACTTGTATTGGGGCGGTGATTTCGACCAGCTAAAAGAGGCAATAGAAGCTCAATTAATCTTGCCTGAAGACATACGCTTTTATGTAGGCTTTGCAGGTTGGGAGAGCGGACAGCTCCAAGCAGAACAAGAACAGGCTTCTTGGCTAACCGTGCCTGCTCAGGTCAAAGATGTATTGAATGATAATTGGAATACACTCTGGAAGGATATTCTGATAGAAGATGGTGGTACTTATGAGGCAATTGGTAGAATGGATAGTCCTTTTTTTAATTAGAGCAGTAAGAATCAAAATTCTTTGTTCAGTCTGCTGGGATTGGCAATAACATTCCAAAAGGGTTTAATAAAATAGGGGTTAGATGTATTGTACATCTAACCCCTATTTACTTTTGAGTGTGACTACTTAATCAATACTCTCAACAGCGTCAGGTACTTTCTTGCCGACCAGCATCACAAAACCAAACAATAGACCGACACCCACTACCAAATTGAGGATAAAGGGCGTACCGAAGGCAGTAGAAACATAAGTCATTAAGATACTTACTAAACCAACCGTTAAGGCATAAGGCAACTGCGTTTTGACGTGATCAATATGGTTGCAATTACAAGCCAAGGAACTCAGAATCGTAGTGTCGGAAATGGGCGAACAATGATCGCCTAAGACCGAAGCCGCTAATACGACCGCAATGACATTGTATAGCAATTCCATAGAGGTCTCTAAAGGCAAACCTGCATTTTGGCTGATAATCCAGACCATTGGTATGGCAATAGGATAAAGAATAGCCATCGTACTCCAACTAGAACCTGTAGAGAACGCAATGACTGCCGCCAATACAAATACAATAACAGGAACCATATAAGGACTCAAAGAGTCGCCAAGTGCTGTGGTCAAAAACTCCGCAGTAGAAAGTTCTTCTGTGGTAGTCGCCAATGACCATGCTAATATCAAAATCAAGAGCGCAGGCATCATCGTTTTGAATCCTGCTACCACGGTTTCTATAGATTCGCCAAGCTTCATAATGCGTTGACCTACGGTCAATATAACGGCTACAATAATAGCCGACATAGATGCCCAAAGCAAAGCAGCATAAGAATCGGAATTGCCGACCAAAATACCCAACTTGCGCAATCCGCCAGCTTGACCTTCTGGATCTAAGAATTGAATGTGGCTCCAAACTTCGCCCCAGCCGCTATGAGCAACAGCTACGCCATTTTCTACCAAAGCAGCATAGCAGGATTCCATTCCTGTATCAATCAACCCCATAAGTGTACCAAAAACGACCACAAAAACAGGCAAAAAGCCATTGATCCAACGATGTGGCGCACCTGCTACAGGTTCGAGTTCTTCCATATCATTGTCGGTAATCGAATCACCTTCTTTTTCATAGACTCTGCCTGTTATTCTGGCTCTGGATTCTGCCTTGTACATCGTACCGAAATCTCTGCCCGTAAAGATGATAATCAAAATAAAAATCAAGGTAAAGAAAGAATAAAAAGAATAACTCAACGAACTCAAAAATATAGAGTAAGCACTTGGCGGATTTTCCAATCCTGTCAAGGAAGGTAAGGCATCGCTGATATAATTCAGCTCTGCTCCAATCCAAGTCGTAATAAATGCGACCGCAGCAATTGGTGCAGCAGTACTATCGACAATATAAGCGAGTTTTTCTCTCGAAATTTTAAATTTATCCGTCATCGGACGGACGGTATTACCTACAATCAAGCTATTGGCGTAGTCATCAAAAAAGATAGCGACCCCCAATATCCAAGCAACCATTTGAGTGCTTTTGGGACCTTTGGCGAGTGGGGCAAACTTATCGACCACACCAGCCATACCACCGTTGCGAGAAATAATGGCTACAACGCCACCAATCATCACCGAAAATACAATGACAGACAAGTGACTAGAGCTATTCAATGCTCCAATAATGTAATGATCAATGACATAAAAGAAGCTCTTCATGAGTCCATAAGGACTCAATTGCATGCCATTGACAACCCAAGAACCTGCCAAAATGCCCATAAATAAAGCCAACAGCACTTGACGTAACAACAACGCTAGAATAATAGCCACCAACGGTGGTACTACTGACCACCACAAGGGGATAGACCGAGTGCGGAGCGTGCCATTTTTTTGTTTCATGACGTGCATGATTTTGGACTTTTTCTGTTCCAGACAAATAACTTCGCTTTGTTTAGTATGTGTCTTAGGGTTGCAATCCGCACAGCCTTTTACTTTGCAATTGTCATAATAGGCTTTGACCGTAATGAGCTGACCTGTATAGTTTGGACGGTAGTCCAAGGTGGCTTTGGTATCAACAAAGCGCACATACTGTTCGTGTTCACCTACTGCTATTTTTGCGACAAAACGCACTGGTACATTTGGCAGACCTGCCAATTTATTGGCAGTGATTTCAAGCAAAGTATCTTGAAATGTTATATCAAAATCCAAAATTCCTAAAGTATCTTCTCCAACGATAATAGGAGGTGGTGGGGTAGGAATCACAGCGTGATTAGAGTCAGGCACGTACAGGCTATCTGATGATTGAGCCTGAAGAGATAGCGAATAGCAGAGGCAAAGTATTGCCAAAAGGATGTTTTTCATAATAAATTGGTTGTAAGAACGACCAAAATACAAAGAAAATTGAACCTACCGCTTTTGACTAACAAAAAAAGATGCTCCTAGGAGCATCTTTTGAGATATTTTAATGTTAATTCTGTTCTATTTATTCTTATTAGGATAAATATGGCGTTCAGCATGATAAGAAGAACGCACCATTGGACCCGATTCGACGTAGTCCAATCCTTTTTGTAGCCCAATTTCTTTGTATTCGGCAAACAAATCAGGGTGTATATATTCGGCGATATCCATGTGCTTTTGGGTTGGTTGCAGATATTGACCGAGGGTCAACACATCGCAACCATGAGCAACAAGGTCGTCCATTATCTGATAAACTTCTTCTTTGGTTTCGCCCAATCCGACCATAATACCAGACTTGGTGCGTTTGCCGTAATCTTTGGTACGCTGAATTTGTTCCAAGCTACGGACATATTTTCCTTGCGGACGTACTTTTTTGTACAAGCTAGACACGGTTTCCATATTGTGCGAAACTACTTCTTGCCCTGCACTAATCATAGTTTCGAGGGCTGCCCAATTGCCACGCACATCAGGAATGAGCGTTTCGATAGTCGTGCTTGGCGAAAGTTCTTTGGTCAGACGCACGGTCTCGTGCCAAATACTAGCACCTCTGTCTTTGAGTTCGTCTCTATTGACGGAAGTAATAACAGCGTGCTTCACGCCCATAATCTGAATGGCTTCGGCTACTCGCTGTGGCTCGTCTGTATCGTATTCAGGCGGTCTGCCTGTAGCTACGGCACAAAAAGAGCAAGAACGTGTACATACATTGCCCAAAATCATAAACGTAGCAGTACCTTCTCCCCAACATTCACCCATGTTTGGGCAATGTCCACTTTGGCAAATAGTATGCAATTTATATTCATCAACCACCTTGCGGACGTTGCGATAGGTTTCTCCGATAGGTAACTTAACACGTAACCAATCAGGCTTTTTTTTGCGTTCAGGCTTCTGCTGAACTATTGGCAATTCAATCATCTGTATAATTAAGTATTAGTAATTTTTAAAATAAATTTAGATACGCTCTAAAGCGTAGAAAATAGCTTATCGCATTCTAGCGTATTTTTCCCATTCCCACAAGGCACTATTTTGAGCGGTGTTTTTACGGGTGTCAATGGACTCAAGGAGCAGTGTAAACGAACCTACTTTATTAACAATGAAACTTGCTGTTCTGTTGTTATTAAGGGAGATTTGAAGCGAATAATATCCACTCTCATCTTCGGTCACGCCATGAATGTTACGAGTAGCTTCTTGATAGACTTCTTCCCATATTTCGGAAGCAAAAGTAGTGTTTTTTCTTAGAAAATCAATTTCTTGCAATATCAAAGCTGCGGCTTGCTCTTCTCCCAAAGGACGCAGTTTTTTATCTTTTTGCAGCACACTTTTTTTATAATAAACTTGTATAGATTGGCAGCCTGTTACATTCAAAACATAGCTAGCGTCTTTTTGGGTATAAGCAACTTCCAAACTACGTTCGTGAACGTAATTGAGTGTTTGTGACTGGACACGATTGGTAGCAGCCTGTTCTTTCAGCAAAGGAAATTGAAGATTGGAAAGAGGACAAATGGAATAACTGAGCTCCACCATTGCATGAGCTGTCTTGTCATACTCGAATATTTTTGGTTGATTAACCAAATTTAATGTTTCTGATTCGTTCTGTACTGTTCTTGGTTTTAGAATAGTATAAATCCGACCTGACTTAATCTGGACAAAATCTAAGGAGCCAAAAGAGAAGCCGCCGCCGATAGGTATCAAAAAATGATTGACTGGTTTTTTGTTTTTCATCAATACCACATGATAATCAAATCCATAAACATTGCCACCTCCACCAAGACCTTGATCGGTAATATGTATCAATACATCTTGTTCTCCATCTCCATCAAAATCTGTAGTCCAGTCTGTTTGATAATAACCTTCCAGGCAAGATAAATTGATGCCTGTGGGGTACTCTATAAAGTACGCTCGATAACAAGTGCTGCTACCGAGAGTCTCTAATTGGAAACTATCCAGCTGCCCATAACCATAGATATTATCTTGATTGTCTGCGGTTAGTTTTGCTAGCCTATGCTGAATCACATAATCAACAGCACGCTCAAAAAGTACACTATCTGCTTGAGCAGTACTAGTATTGGTGCCAAACATAAGAAAGAAACCAACAAAAAGTAGCATTGTTTTATGCAGAGAGCAATCAACCACAGCCCTAAGAACGTTGGGGTGATTTTTGCCAAAAGGCAACTTAATAGGCTTCTGCTGAACTATTGGCAATTCAATCATTTGTATAATTAAGTATTCGTGATTTTTAATTTAAAATAAAAGCGTTTACCGCTTGCGAGCATATCTGTTCCATTCCCAAGAGCCTCTATATTGAGTGGCATCAGTAGCATTGTTAACAGACTTGATTTCTAGTATTAGTGAACCTACTTCACTAATAAAAAAGCTTGCCACTCTATCCTTGTTAAGGGAGAGTTTAAGGGAATAATTTCTATTTTTATTTTTAGTTGAATCTGAAAGGTGGTGAGTAACTTCTTGATCAACTTCTTCCCATGTTTCAGAAGCAAAAGTAGTGTTTTTTCTTAGGAAATCAATTTCTTGCAATATCAAAGCTGCAGCTTGTTTTGCTCCCCAAGAGCGTAGTTTTTTATCTTTTTGTATAATTTTATTAGTATAATAAATTTCAAATATTTGGCAGCCTGCTACTTGTAAAAAACAAACTCTATTAAGTGTTGTATAAGTGACCTGCCATTCGTTTTCGTATTGATCATTCAGTATTTGTTGTTCTTCTTGAGTGCTATTATTTTTTTCTTTGAATAAGGGTGATTTTAAATTAGCTACAAGACAAGCGGGATAACCAACTTCCATCATAGTGGCTCTTTCTTTGCTGTATTCAAATATTTTAGGTTGCTTCGGCAAGTTCCAATATTTACCACCCCAATTTATCTCTTCAGAACTATTCTGCCTCAATATGGTATAAATTCGTCCATCATTGACATTAGAAATATATAATGACCCAAAAGACTGATAACCTCCACCAAGAATTGAATGAATAGCTGAAGGCTGTCTATTTTTCATTAGTACTACGCAATAATCTATACCATAATTGGAGCTGATACCTAAACCTAAACCTTCGTCAGTGATTTGTATGACTACATCTTGTTCTCCATCTCCATCAAAGTCTGAAATCCACGTTGTCTTATAATAGCCCTTGAAGCAAGATAAGTTAATACCTGCTGGGTAATTTATAAAATACCCTCTACCACAATACTTGTTATCGAGGCTATCCAATTGGAAATTATCTAAGGAAAAAGAACCATAAATAGCTGAGGAGTCTCGATTCTTTGCTTTCAATTGCTCTATGCGTTGCTGAATTACATAATCGACAGCACGCTCAAAAAGTGTACTATCGGCTTGAGCTACAACTATGTTATTGCTCCAAACAAAAAATAAACTAGCCAACAAGAGTACCTTTTTTACCATCGTGTGCCTAAGTAAACGTGAACGTATAAGTTGACAAACACTGGCGTACTTTCTTCAAAAACAAGCAGCGGAATTTTGCTAAAATAAGTATCTACGGTTAATCCAATTTCTAGACCTTTGACGACTTGGTCAAAAGCCCCCCAATCAATTAGCAATCCAGTTTTGAGAAAGAAACCAGGTTCTAATATCGCTTCGTCCCAACCGTATTCTCCGCCCGAAGGTCCATCGACTTGTTCGATATCTAGGAAACGATTCCAGTTGTCTGGACCATATTTCTCTGCTCGCAGCGTCGGTACTCCTCCTGCGTTTCTATAAATCAAATCTAGATAGTAGGGGCGTACCAAGCCTAAAGAAATGCCAGCACCATACGTCCAAGCCAAGGAAACCGCTCGATTATTTTCCTTGCTCGACAAATAGCGTTTTTCACCATAACCCAACCGCAGTGTATAAAGCGTATTGCGTTTGCCATAAACAAAAGCCCTAGACGATTGGCTAAAAATAGAAGAGGCGTTGTAGCGTTCTATTTTTTGTTTTGGGTGATTGATTTGCCCAAACTCTGCAATGAATTGCATAGTTCGCATACGAGTTTTGATAAACCCATAATGTAGGCTGATGTTCCAACCACGGGTGTGCAGTCCCAACCCCATGTAGATTTCGTTCTTGAAGGGCAGTTTTTCTGTATCAGAGATACTTTCTTTTCTTTGTTGTTTTGGCTGTGCTAGGACATTGCCCAAGTGGGCAAAAAACAAAAAGAGGAAGAAAAAATATTGGGTAGTTGTTCTCATCATAACAAATTCGTTGAATGAAATAACAGGCTAGTAGTTAGCAGTGCTATTTTGATTATCAAAAATACAATAATTATTAGACATTATCAAACGTTCTTAGTTCACTTGGATAGCTTAAATTAAGCTAGTAAACTACTGCTGTTGCAACAGAATGGGAAGCTATTGCTATACAAAAAAATGGAAGGATAGGAATGAAATGACCCTAAAATGACTAAATTTGTAGATATTATCCACCAAAAACCTGCTTTTTTGTAGGTGAGGGGAGTTCTAAAAATTAAGAAAATATGAGAGGGATTATATTACTAATGACCTTGCTGCTATTGCTGGCAAGCAGGACTACTCAAGCACAACAAACGGGTACGGTAACAGGACTGGTATCGGACTCCATTACGCAAGAAGCCTTGCTGGCGGTGACCGTTATAGCAGGCAAAAAAATGGCGACCAGTGATTATGTAGATGGTAAATATACCTTGAAATTGCCTGTGGGTGAACAAGTAATTAAGTTCCAATACTTGGGTTTTGAGACCCAAACGCATACCGTAGTGGTAGTCGCTGAAGAGACGATTGTGCTGAATGTAAAAATGAAAGAATCCGCTACCGTGTTGCAAACGGCAACCGTTTCTAGCTCCAAGTTTGAAAAATCATTGGGCGAAGCGACGGTATCTATTGAAGTGATTCAGCCATCACTCATCGAAAATACCAATGCTCAGACCGTAGATGAAGTACTCGAAAAAGTACCAGGTATCAATACGATGGGCGACCAAGTGACGATTAGGGGAGGAGCGGGTTTTGCTCAAGGAACTGGTAGCCGAGTGCTTGTGTTGCTCGACGATATGCCCGCACTACAAGCCGATGCAGGATTGCCTAACTGGGGCGATTTGCCAACCGAAAACGTCGCTCAAATGGAGGTGCTAAAAGGGGCAGCTTCGGCACTCTATGGCTCAGCAGCACTCAATGGCGTTATTAATATTCGCACGGCTTACCCGACCAAAAAACCTGTCACAAAAGTGAGTTTGTTTGGTACGCTATACGGCAACCCTAGCGATATGAATAACAAATGGTGGACTAGCCAAAACATGCCTTACAGGGTGGGTGTGCAATTCGCTCACCGTCGCAAAATTAAGAAATTTGATTTGGTGTTGGGCTCTAGCCTAGCGGCAAACCAATCGTATATGCGCGGTTTTAGGAAGCTAGCCGATGGTTCTATTGACTCCATGTCTGCGTACCATAACAGAGGTCGCTTGACGGCTAACTTGCGCTACCGCCACAGCGAAAAAATTATCTTTTCGTTGAATACTAATTTCAACATTGGTACTCAAAGCAACTATATTTTTCATGCTCGTACCAATCCTAACTTGGGATTGTACGAATCTGATTTTGACCCTGCACCAAGAGGGCAGAGCTTACGTATGACCATCGACCCATCGGTGACCATTTATGACAATCATAATGGCAGACACCGCATTCAGACTCGTTATTTTTATGTCAATAATAATAATGAAGGCAATCAAAGCAACCAATCGGATATGGTTTATGGCGAATATCAATTTCAACGTAAGTTTACCGAGTTTTTTGATTTGGAAGTGGCAGCAGGTTTGGTTGGTAGTCATATTATGTCAACTGCCGATGTCTATTCGGAGGCAGAATATGCCCACAGCAATATGGGGGCGTATGTACAATTGGACAAAAAACTGTTTGACAAACTCAACGTATCGCTTGGGTTTAGGTACGAATACAATGCGACGCAATATCCCGATTCTTTGTTTTATGATGTTACTTTTTTGGGGGCTACGTTCTTTAGCGTCCAACAAAAATTAGAAAATGTATCTGAAGGGCGTCCTGTCTTCCGAGCAGGATTGAATTATCAATTGAGTAAAGGAACATTTTTGAGAGCGTCCTACGGACAAGGGTATCGTTTTCCAACAGTATTGGAGAAATTTATTGCCACTTCTACGGGTGGTATTACCGTTATCCCGAATCCTGATTTGAAATCGGAATTGGGTTGGTCGGCAGAGTTTGGCGTTAAGCAAGGTTTTCAGCTTGGTAAGTGGAAAGGCTTTATAGATTTGGCTGGTTTTTGGTCAGAATACGAAGATATGATGGAGTTTCAAGCCTCCAAAGATTATCCAGGTATTGCTTACCAAGTACAAAACATAGGTAGTACGGTTATCAATGGTTTTGATGTGAGTATCATGGGGCAAGGAAATATTGGTCCTGTGGCTATTGATTTGATAGCAGGATATACTTTTTTGAATCCTCGTTACAAGAACTTTGAAGACAGTGCTACACGTGCCGAAATACTTAGTTTTTCTACTTCGGAAGAGAATGTATTGAAATACAGAAACAGACACACTATCAAGATAGATGCCCAAGGAACATTCAAGGGTATTTCGCTTGGGTTTACAGCCTTGTATTTGTCGCACATGGAAGCGATTGATAAATTCTTGGAGAAAGGTGATTTGCTCACTTTCAATCAGACAGCTCCTACCAAAACGCTTTTCTTTAGAGAAAAGCACAACCAAGGTTCTTTTCTGTTGAATGTACGCGCAGCGTACCAATTGACTAAATTTGCGAAGCTCTCTGTCTTGGTTAATAATGTACTGAACAACGAATATGCCGTGCAACCAGGTAAGCTGGAAGCACCGATTAGTTTTCAGCTGCGTGCTGATTTTATGTTTTAGACAACTTGTTCAAATTACTTTAAAACGATATGATGCTTCAACAATTTTGGCAATACTATAAGCAAGCCGACACACAGTATAGCATTCATTCACCCTTTGTGTTTCAGCTGCTACAAGAAGTCTTGGTCTCGAACAAAACCTATGGTGATTTTGTGCCGCTCGAACACTTGCGATTCAGACTGCAACACAATACGACGGAGCTACAAGTGACGGACTTGGGGGCAGGTTCTAGAGTAGATAAAGGGCAAACGAGGAGTATCAAAAGTATTGCAAAAAATGCCGTGTCGCCCAAGTGGCAATGCCAGTTTTTGTTTCGGTTGATTGATTGGCTACAGCCCCAAAATCGACTAGAAATAGGTACTTCTTTAGGAGTCAATACACTCTATCAGTATTTACCGATTCGGCAATCACCGCTGATTACGCTAGAGGGCTGCCCTAATATTGGGGCAGTAGCCCAAAAGCATTTTGAGCAACTGAAAGCCACTAATATCAAACTCAAAATAGGAGACTTTACTGATACACTGCCACAAGCATTAGAGCAGCTTGGTCGGTTAGATTACGTATTGATTGATGGCAATCATCAAAAACAGCCCACAATTGATTATTTTGAACAATGTTTGGCGTATAGCCACAACGATACGATTCTAGTGCTTGATGATATACATTGGTCAGAAGAGATGCAGTCTGCTTGGCAAACAATCAAGCAACATTCTAAAGTGACGTTGACGCTTGATTTTTTCTATTTTGGATTGGTGTTTTTGCGCCAAGAACAAAAAGAAGTAGAACATTTTAGTATCATTCCCACCAAGTACAAGCCTTGGAAAGTGGCTTTGCTCTAAAAGCATGTCTAAGCTGCTTCTATTGTTAATCCTATCTCATTTGTGTTATGAAATACCTTCTTTTTATCCTTCTAATAAGTTTGGTCGCTTGCCAGACGAAGCCAGAAAACAAACCTACGGTAGATACTATTGTCACAGCGGATACAGTAGTCGTGCCTGCTATCAAAATTACGAAGCTAAACGCGATGCCGATTTCGTTGGTGGTGGTGCAACAGGAAGCACCAATCTATGACAAAATAGAAGCCGATAGACAAATAATAGACAGGTTGTATAGAGGCGATAGTGTGATTTTTACCAATCAATTGGCAGCTATCGAAGAGCCTATTGTACTACAATCTATTCGTTATCAAGAACCTTGGTTGAGTGTGATATTGGAGAACAACGAAAAAGGTTGGATTCCTGCTGCTTATGTGAGTTTTGATGGAGCGGCACAGCCAGAATTGAGAGAAAAAGTACTGTTGCAGAGAGCCGCTAATTTTTTTGGGGCGAACATCGCCCAGCAGCTAGGTATTTATACCAAAGAAGCGGCAGATATACAAACCTTACCAGCTTTCAGATTGCTCTATACTAGAGCCAATAACCTAGCGGACAGTATTAGCCATCGGCTCAATAATTGGGTAAAAACTAATCCGCAACAGCTCGAAGACTTACCTAATTTTTATTGGATCAATGAATTGACGGAAGGTATGTTGCTGCATTATTTGGAAGAAAAACAAGAATATCAATTGTACAAAGACCTCCGAATTTGGCAATCATGGACGGCTCAAACAGCTGCTACCCAAGATGAGCAATTTGTAGAGGTGCTGTTGGCTGCTTACGCACAAGATAGTATAGAATATGATTTTTACGACTGGGAATTTCCCGTAGATAGGGGCGTGATGGCGAGTATGTTGGGTAGCAATACACATCATCAAGTGTTGCAAAAAATGCAAGCCGTGCAGGATTCTGCTAATTACTTTGCACCCGAACTGACTAAAATCAAACAAGACTTAATCAACAATATTTCGTTGTCCAATCAATATTGGTTATCTTTAGAGAGTGCCTTGATAGAGTTAGATTCTATCTTGCAGTACGACCAAAAGGTATTGACCAAAATAGACAAAAGTGAACTGACTACTCGCAAACAATTGTTACAGAATCCAACAGAAAACAAGATTACAGGCAATCTATTTGAAAGTTATCGGCAAGAGGAGGAGGTTCAATAGTGGGTGGATATTTCTGTTGATTTTTGCCTTTCGGCAATTGTTTGTTCGCTCTTCGAACTCTGTTTAAGCTGCCGTTGGTTCAACAATTGCCCTGCAAGGGCAACAATCAAACAAAAAAATAACCGCCCAAAATAGGCTCAACAAAGCCCGAAAGGGCGACTCAAAAACCAAACAAAATGCAACAGAAAAAAATACTTAGACTCGGTTTTGTAATGGGTGGCGGTGTATCGCTCGGTACTTTTTCGGGTGCAGCACTCTCCGAAGCCATTAAGCAACAATTGGTATATGGTCAGTACGATACAGGTATCAAGGATAAAGATGGTAAGGCAATCTACAAGGTTTATGATGAAGTTGAGCTCGATGTATTTAGTGGCTCTAGTGCGGGTGCCATTTCCTTGGCGGTAATGATTCGGGTACTGTGCAGCCCTAGAGACAATTACCAGTTTTTGGGTTACCACAGCTATCAAGAAATGCGTACGACATTGGAAGAGAAGCTAACCGTGCAGTTTGCTGATAAAATGACCGACGTAAAAGTCAATTACCCCCAAAAGTACGAACAACTTTTGGCGGCTCAAACGGTACAGGATTTTCAAGAACAAATTTGGGCAAAAGAAGTCGATATTGAACGTTTTTTGGGAGTAGGAGCATACACCAAAGATTTGAGAAGCAATGACAGCTTTATGGATCGAGGTATTATTGACGAATTGGGCAAAAAGATATTCCAATTTGGAGCGACTACTACAGAGCCGCTTGCCAATAAAACCCTGCTTAGCAATCGAGTACTTTTTGCGTGTACATTGGCAAATCTCAGCCACACGTTGCGTAGCAGCAAAAAAAAGACACCCAACAATAAGAAAAACTCGCTACTCAAAGCACTCAACGATAGTTCTGTGGATAGAATCCACAGCGAGCTGCGTGTTTTTGACCTCAATTTTGGTCAAATAGAAGCCAGCCATGGGCGATATTATCCACTGAAGTGGGTGCAATGCCATCAAGGAGCTGCTGCACAAATGGAGCAGCAAGATAGCCATGGCAACACCTACCAAAAAACAATTCATAACCTAGCCGATAATGACACTTGGCGAACGATTACGGCTACGGCAATTGCCTCTGGAGCTTTTCCATTTGCTTTTGAGCCCGTCGTGCTCAATCGCCACAGGCACGAGTTTGGAGCGGATTGGGCAGCCGAACTAAAAGATAAACAAAGTCATGCGTTTACGTACATAGATGGCGGTATTTTCAATAATGAACCCATCAAAGATGCGATGCAATTGGCGTCCTACTTGGACAATATACCAACCGAGCAGGATTTTGATCGCCAACTGATATTTGTAGATCCGAATGTGACGGAACTCGAAAATCAATTTCGGATTACGGCACACGAACAACTGACGATTGGGCGTTCGGTGTTCTCAGGACAATCAAAAGTCACTCAAAAGCCAACTTTGCTCAAACTGGCAAGCAAACTATCGCACGTGCTGAGTGCCTTGCTCAACGAAGCACAAAGTGTAGAAGTAGGTCGAGTAGCTACCGTAGTGGAGCAGTTTGAGCGTCGGAAACACCTCCGAAAATTATTTCGCTCTACGATTAGTGCCGTTCCAGCAGATGCTGAAATTATCGCTACCAGAGAGCAGATACAACAAGCATTGGAAGCGAAGCGTAATGAACTACAATTGCCAGAAAATAGCTTGCAAATTCAGCACGAATTTATTCGAATATGTAAGGAGGAAAACGAATTTTTGGCAACAAAAATACCACTAGAAGACGAGCGTGCATTGGTAGATCAAATCAATGAGTTTGTTTATATTCCCAACCCTAGCACGGTAGCCAAGGCACAGACGTGGGTTTTTGTGATGACGTGTTTGTCTTTGGATATAGCGATGGATCTAATTGCCAAACAGAGTAGTAGCACGCTGATACCGATTGCGCCCTTTGATTTTTATAGTACCGACGATGATTATACGCTGTTGCAATTACCAGGAGGAAGTATGGCAGGTTTTGCGGGTTTTGCTTCGCATGAAGCAAGTGCCTACGAGGTTAGTTATGGCAAGTATTGTGCGGCTCGTATTCTGCAAGAATTGCAGTTGACGAGTGTCGCTAATCAAGCATTGCCTTGTCCGTCGCCATTCGATTATAAGTTGTTTGATACGGGGCTCAAGGAGAATTTGAAGAATGCCATCGTCAAGCGAATCAAAGAAATGTTGCCAAGTAGTGTAGCGACTGTTATGCCGTTTTTGGAAGGCTATCTGAGTGATAATATTCAACAATTAGTCGAAAAAAATATTGTTGATAGCACGCCAACCAGCTCGTTTGAGTTTAGGATACAAGTGCTGAACGATGTGCTTATTTTGCGTGGGTTCTATGCCGATGGCAAACACCACAGCAAGAAAAATATACAACCGATATACATAGAAGGTGAATACTTTTTGGTGACTAAATTGCTATTTGATTTTGTCAGAAATGAGTGGATTGGTGACCACACCAACTTTATGCAAAATTTGTATATCGACAAAGAAAAATTGTTTGAAGATATGCCTCGTTTGAGCCTCGAATTGCCTGCCATGTCCACTCAAAACGAAGCTTATTTGTGTCCTAATCCAGTTTTTAGACTCGATGCTAGAGGCAGTTTGAGCGTAGGAGATTATAGCGAATTGACGGCTCGAAATTGGGAGTATTTGTCCGACGTCAAGCCATTGGATAAACACCTTTGGGATACTAAATTGTAGATGATACGCTTGATCGTGCTACAAGTAAAAATAGGGAGGAAGTAATTTTTTAGATTACTTCCTCCCTTTGTAACAACCTCTATTAATTCGTACTACTGTCTATTTGCTCAATACTACTTTTTCGTTGATTAAACCCTTAGCGGTCTGCACTTTTAAGAAATAAATGCCATTCGTCAAATCACCCAAGTCAATTGCCTGCTCTTCGTTGAGTTGTGCCGATTGTACTACTTGTCCTGCAGTATTGAAAATTTCCATTGCTCCTGTTATCGGGCGGTCTAGCTGTAGATAGCCTGTGGTGGGATTAGGAGAGATGGTTAGGTTTATTTTTTGCTGTTGCTCAATTTTTGGCAAAGCAGTAATGGTTAGGTTTTCGTAATAGCGCATCGTATCTACTTGATTTTCATATATTTGTATTTCGATAGCTCCGTTACTTCCAAATAAATCCAAATCTCCATCTCCGTCTATATCTACTAATTGTATGTGTTGAATTAGACCACTATTTCTGAGGTTATAGAAAGGGTTAGCTGGATCATTATGAGCTAACTTAGTATCATATAGTGGATTCGCCGCACTTCCTTTGTTTTCATAAAAAAAATATTCACCTACTACTACATCCAAATCATTATCATTGTCTGCATCAATGAACTGCATTGCATTATATTGAGGACGATAATTAATTAGAGTATCCTTAAAAGGATTATTCGATTCTAAATCAAAGTTAGCAACTAAGCTATCTCCATTATTTTTAAAGTACAAAAATGTTTTATTTTGAGTTGGAGTAGCCCCTGTACTAACAAAGTAAAATAAATCCTGATCTCCATCAGCATCTAAGTCTATAAATGTACTTCCTTTAGTAATTTTATTTCCATAAGTCGCTCTAGGATACATTAAGTTTATGGTATCTAAAGCATTCATATTATTTGCTCTTTTGACAAATGCTGG
>CAKZQC010000027.1 GCA_937139495.1 uncultured Saprospiraceae bacterium
GACTGCAACCGCCAATTTATTATCAATTAGCTTTATCCAAGATTCTATTTTGAGACCCACACAAGTCGCTGATTTGATACTAGAAGATTATTCTAAACAAGAAAAAATTTGGGTGGAAGCTCAAATTAAAAACATGAGTGAAGATGAGAAGCTGGGACAGCTTTTCATGATTGGTGCCTATCCTCAGAACGGTGCCAGCGACGAAAAAAAAGTATTAGCTGATATTAAAAATCATCATGTTGGTGGACTTATTTTCTTCCGAGGAACAGAGGGTAATATTGCTCGACTGACCAATAAATATCAAGCAGCAGCTAGCAAAACGCCACTCATGATGTCCATGGATGCGGAATGGGGAACCAATATGCGTGTCAGTAACGCCGTCAAGTATCCGCGTCAATTGATGATGGGTGCGATACAAAACAATGCCCTGATTTATGAGTTTGGCACTGCTGTAGCCAACGAATGCAAAGCGATGGGCATTCATATCAATTTCGCTCC
Organism: uncultured Saprospiraceae bacterium; assembly: GCA_937139495.1. Lineage (GTDB taxonomy): Bacteria > Bacteroidota > Bacteroidia > Chitinophagales > Saprospiraceae > Aureispira. The sequence continues at coordinate 499 of CAKZQC010000027.1, forward strand.
CGTGATTGACATCAATAACAATCCTGCCAACCCTGTCATTGGCGACCGCTCGTTTGGCGAAAATAGAGAAAACGTAACCGCCAAAGCGTTTCAGTATATTACTGGACTACAAGATCATGGTGTGATGGCTTGTGCCAAACACTTCCCTGGTCATGGCGATACAGATGTTGATTCGCATAAAGATTTGCCGATTATCAACCACGATAGAAACCGATTGGATAGCATCGAATTATATCCTTTTCGCAATTTGGCACAACAAGGTGTACAATCTATGATGGTGGCACACTTGCATATTCCTGCACTGGATTCTACTCCTAATTTACCCATTACCTTATCGAAACCTGCCGTAACTGGATTGCTACAAGAAGAATTAGGTTTCAAAGGACTAATATTCACAGATGCCCTCAATATGAAAGGCGTGACAAAACACTTTGCAGATGGCGAAACCGATTTGAGGGCCTTGCTGGCTGGCAATGATGTCCTATTGGTCACGCAAGACATTCCGAGTGCCAAAAAGAAAATAAAAGAAGCAATTCAAGCCAATCAAATTAGTTGGAAAGAGATAGAACGCAGAGTACGCAAAATATTGGCAGCAAAATATCGCTTGGGCTTGAGCCAATATCAAGATGCCGATGTAAAGAATGTCACTCGTAAATTAACCACGTCATTACATCAAGATTTGAAAACCGATTTGGTTGCCAATGCGATTACTTTGGCGAATGACCCTGCCAACTTATTGCCAATTAATGTGACCGATGATGTCGCTTGTATTAGTGTTAACACGGGCAGCCGACAAACAACCTTTCAGCAAGAACTGCGTCGCTATGGGGTCAAATCTTTTTACACGGACAACAAACGAGTGCTGAACAATCGCCTAAAAGCATTGCAAAAGAAAAAAGTAGTGATTGTAGCGGTACATAATGTTGGTCGTTCGAGCAAAAATGATTTTGAAGTGCCTGCCGCTATACAGCGTTTCGTACAAGAGCTGAGTGGCAAAACAAACGTAATTCTTGTTGATTTTGGGACACCTTATGCTCTCAAATTTTTTGATAAAGCACAAGCTGCGGTAGTTGGTTACAACGACGAAGGCTTGACGCAACGCTTAGTGGCACAAGCGATTTGTGGCGTGTTGCCCTTCAAGGGGCGATTGCCTATTTCCGCTTCCACCAAATATAAATATGGCATGGGCAAAACAACTATTGCCAACAAATTGCCTTATGCTTCGCCCGAATCGGTCGGAATGGATGCTAACAAATTGCGCAAAATAAATAGTATTGCTGCCGAAATGATTCGTGCCAAAGCAGCCCCCGGTTGTCAGGTATTGATTGCCAAAGATGGCAAAATTGTGTTTCATGAAGCGTATGGGCATCACACCTATGCTCGCAAAACCAAAGTAAAATTAGATGATGTTTATGATTTGGCATCCGTGACTAAAGTAGCTGCCACGACCATCTCTATCATGAAGCTCTACGAGCAAGGCAAACTAGACATCAACAAACCGATTGGCAATTATTTGCCAGAGCTAAAAGGCACCAACAAAGCAGGTTTGCTTATCAAAGATATACTCGCACATCAGGCAGGCTTGAAGCCTTGGATTCCGTTCTACACCAAAACGCTAGACGAAAATAACAAACCACTTAACGAGCGGTATTATTCCCCTAATAAAACCAATACGCACCAAGTGCCGATTGCAGAACGATTATATTTTTCGGAAGCTGAAACAGATTCTGTCGTTTGGGAACGAATTTACAATCAAGACTTGCGAGGTAGGACTAATTATAGATACAGTGATTTAGGCTTTATTATGTTTGCCAAATTAGTACACAAGGTATCTGGTCAGCCACTTGATGAATATGTCGCTCGAGAATTCTATCAACCAATGGGCTTGGGCATGATTTTATTCAATCCATTGCAAAACAAAATACAAAAATACCGCATCGTACCGACGGAAGAAGATCAATATTTCCGTTATCAACGCGTGCAAGGACACGTACACGATATGGGGGCAGCACTTTTGGGAGGCGTTTCGGGGCATGCAGGTCTGTTTGCAACTGCTGCCGATTTGGCAGCGGTCTATCAGATGCTACTCAATGGGGGTGAATTTGGAGGAAAAAGATACTTAAAAGAAAGTACTATTCAGAAATTTACCGCTCAATATGATGCTGGTTCTAGACGTGGTTTAGGTTTTGATCGCAAAGAAACCAAGGACGGCAGCAGCCGATCTTCTGTCAATGTTGCTTGGCAATCTTCTGCTCGCACTTTTGGTCATCTTGGGTTCACAGGAATTGGAGCATGGGCAGATCCCGAACACAAAATCATTTACTTATTTTTGTCTAATCGAACCTACCCAAATATGGAAAACATGGGCTTGATTCGAAAAGATATTCGCACTCGTATTCACGAAGTAGCTTACGAAGCAGCAGGTATTGATTAATTTTTTTAGTGTCAAAATTTTAAGACTTAGAGCATGTCTAAAAATCCAATTTCTAACTTCTAAAACCTTTACCTCTGGTCATCTATTCATATTCTACGGTTGATTTATTAAAAATCTTTTGGACTTATTTTGCAAAACCCTTTTTGTACTATCGTCGCAAATGGCTGTTGGGTATTCTAGCGGTTTTGGTGGCGTTTGGTATAGCCAATCGAGTGGGCTTGATTCGAGTTTTCAACTCCGATGCGATTGCTGCCATTCCTGACAATACCGCATTGGTGCTACACACACAGCACTACCAACAAGTATTGCAACAGCTCGAAAAGCAACCGTATGCCCATGATTTGTTGGCATTATCACTACTCGAAAAGTGGAAAAAAAACCTGCTACTCATTGATTCGCTCCTACAAAAAACGGACGATTATAAACAGCTATTGCGAGAAGCTACTGTCGTAAGTGGCGCTCAAGTGGTCAATAGCCAAGAAGCGGACTGGTTGTATGCCATAGAAGATGCCGACAATCAAGTCAAATTGAAAAACATGTTGGAAGCGATGCTGCCCAAAAGTTTGCAAAATCATAATTATAGAGGACACCAGATTTATCAAATACAACTCAGTAACCAGCAACGATTTGCTTTTGCGTATAGCAATGGCGTATTGCTAATCAGTCGCTCTACTCTGCTGGTAGAAACAGGCATCGAGCAACTCGACGAACCTCTTCGCAATGTACTAGAACAGTCCGATTTTGAGCAAGTTTATGCTTGGGATATGAACAAAGAAAGTCAACTCAAAGTGTATTTCAACTTTGAAACCATTGCCTTATTGGGTGGCGTGTTGACCAATCGAGAGCATGACTTATTGGAACACCTCAAGCAACTCAGCCGATGGACAGGGCTAGATGCCCAATTTCACAAAGAAGGGCTTTCTTTGACTGGCAAATTTCACCCGTTGCCCAAACATAATTTTCTAAAAGCGCTGGCGAAGCAAAAAGCGCCTGCCAACACTACCCTACTACAATACTTGCCCAAAAATACAGCCGCTATGTTGTATTTTGGTTGGTCAGATTTCACTAAAGTCTATCATGCTTCCAAGGTCGTGACGACCCCTACATTTGAGGAATATGTATTGCCTTGGTTGGGACAAGAGGCAGCCTTGGTTATTACCGACCCGATTGATGACGAAAATCATTTTGAAGATGATAAATTGGTTTTTCTGAAAACAAAAGATCCTGCTGCTACCGCTGAATTGCTGCAAGCTTATGGCAAAAAATATGGCAGTTATCGTCAGCAAAACTTCCAAAATTTTGACATTAACGAACTCAAAGTTAATGATATTTTTACGCCTCTTTTTGGCGAAATTGTCACGCCTATTGTGGTGCCTTATTACACCATAGTAGAAAATTATGTTGTGTTTGCCAACTCCAGAACGGCGCTCGAAAGTTGGATACGCCAATACATGAGCGGACAAGTATTGACGAGTACGATGGCTTATGGCAGCTTAACCAGTTTCGCCAAAGCACCGCAAAACATATACGGCTGGCTGAGTACGCCCAAATCTATGAAGTTTTTGAAGTATTTGGCTCGTCCAGAATGGGAACAATATTTAGAAGAACGATTTGGTCGTTTTCGCTCCCTGTATGCGATTGGCGTTAGTCTTCATGGCAGCAGCGACCACTTCGATATGCACTTGACCGCTACATATTCGGACGCTCCTGTCCAAGAGACACGCACGACAACCTCTTCCGTAGCCTGGTCGTTTGATATGAATAACAATGCTGCTATTGCTCCCCAACCATTGTATGACAAAGCACATAATCACTATTATATTTTTGTGCAAGATTCGACCAAAAGACTTTATCTGCTAGATAATAAAGGCGAAAATCTTTGGGATACGCCCATTGTTCTGAATGACTTTGTACAATCCGATGTGGTGGCAGTTGATTATTATGGCAATGGCGAAATGCAAATTGCATTCAATACGCCACGAAGTATTTTTGTGCTCAATCAAGCAGGTACTATTATCAAGCAAATTGATTTAGTTGCTTCCGCTAGAACTGGTATGTTGGTCACCAATTATAACAATAGCCCCAACTTTTATGTGCCATGTAGAAATGGTGGCGTGTATGGGTTTGACAAAAATGGGCAGCCGCTCAACGGCTGGCAACCAAACAAACAAGTTGGTCCTGTTTATTATCCGATGCAATACTTGGAGTACGATGGCAAAAAGCACCTATTGGCAACTGGTCGTGCAGGCAATTGCAAATCGTTTGAGCTTGATAGCGATGCTAATTTCAGAGGCGGTACGTTAGGTTATAATATTACCTATTGGGGCAGCGATGCCAGTATTGGCAGAATAGCCGCAGGCAACGAAAGCGGCAAAATTCATGTTATCAATACCAAAGGAAAAGGATTTGTCATCAATCCGCTGCCCAATATGAACAAAAAAGTACAGTTTGCTTATGCTGATGTAGTCGGCGACAGCCGCAAGGATTATATTCGCTTACAAGACAGCTTGTTGGCTATTCATTATTACGAAAAAACAACTTCTGAACCCGACAAAAAAGGAAAAACAAGCACCAAAGATAAATTTACAGAGCTAGGTATTTATAAACTTCAACAGCCACTAAAACAGTTATTTGCACTTGATATAGTAGGCAAACCAAAAGCCTATTTGGGTGGATTGGATACTCAAAACAATAGCATTTACTTATATAATGCTAAAGGTGAACTGCAACAAGGTTTCCCATTGGCAGGCACTTCTACTTTTTCTATTGTCGATTTGTTTGATGAGCATGGCAATACCGTTGTTGTTGCCAATAGTAATCTAATTTATACCTATAAATTGAAACTTTAAAACACAACCCATGAAAATCCTTTCTTTTATTTTCCCAATTTGTATGCTGCTAATCAGTTGTGCTGGCAGCTTAAATAATAAACAAGCAATAGCAACCATTAATCAACTGCCTATTTCCAAAAAAATTGCTTTAGTAGAAGTTGATTCTAGTGATCAAATCTTAGATACGCTCTCTATTACAGCCTACAAATATGACGCAGAAGGAAATAAAAGATGGCAGAAAAAAAACCGCCTTTCAGAGGGGTTTCAATCGTCGCATGATAGTTATTATACCAAGGAGGAAGATTTATTTTATCGACTTGACTCCTTGCCTTCAAACTATAGCTCTATCTATGAAACTAAGAGAAATAAAGCAGGCAAAATAACCGCAGCAACAACTCGTATCCAAGATGGAGAAAATAGCTATGAAGTAAATATTAAATTCACTTATACCTATAAGAAGGGAAAGATTAGCACGTTGTTTATTGATGCTGTACAAGATACAAATACCGTGCATTCTGAAACGTGGTACGATGCTGAAGAAAATCCAGTCCACGAATTTCACCTAATGAATCAAGATACGATAAGCAAAACTATACACCACTATAAGAACAATAAGCTCCAATCTACAACTGCGTTTTATTCCATGTTAGATAGTTCTAAAATCATCACCACTTACAACGAAGAAGAGCAAGCCATCAAGGAAAAACACTACGAGTCCACACAAGCATTGCCTCACAAAGAAGTAGAATACTTCTATGACGACAATCAAGTCCTTCAAAGGACTGTAGAAAAAAATCTGCTGACCAATACACGTAAGCATTTCAAATATTTACAATTATAAATTGACAAAACCTCTCCAAAAAAAAGTCCTTACAGCTATTCAAATTAGCCGTAAGGACTTTTACTATTTAGGCTGTTACTATTGCCCCTTACAGCTCAAACAATTGATATACTTTTTCGTTTTTGGAGCGTGTCGCCCAAACTAATAGTTGATTATTGGGTAGTAATTTTGCCCAGCTTCCTGTGGTCGTCAAAACAGTAGTTGGAGTATTATTTTCTACTTTATAAATTTGAGTGGTCAGAACTCCTTTAGTATTTTTTCGAGCTACTTTCTGTTCTATCAGCAATAGATTTCCGTTATCACCTACCCCCACCAAACGAGCCATTGCGTCCGTGTAAGTCGATACAATTTTGGCTGCCGCAATATCCCAAACTATAAATTCATTGGTGCCCTTTTTGAGCATTGCAAGGTATTTGCCGTTGTTCGATAGCGTCATTGATACGAAGGTGGATTGTGGCAAAACAGCCGTTGACTTTTGAGTAGCAAAATCATATTGCCACAACAGATGGTTGGACGCACGCCAGTACAGTTTTTTGTCTATTGGGCTATAGCCAATATCCATCGCATCTACTATCGGCAATGCTGTGGCTGCTTTGTCGTCTAGTTTGGTTGCCTGCCAGACTTGATTGTCGTAGTCTGCATTGGTCGTCAACAGTAGCAGTTGGTTCTCCTGAGCAGTTGCCTGCAACAACATAGGAGTACTTGCTATAGTGGTGGCTGACCGATTGGCAATCGTTAATTTGGTGTAGTTATCACTATGAAATACATAAATCTCGTCTTGCAATGACAGCACTCCTTCTGGCGTGGTATATTCGTTGCAGTTCCATTCTATTTTTTTCAGATTATTGGTCGTGGTATTATTATAGTTCGTTCGGTTACTGGTACAATTAGATAAAAAAACGAAGCAGGAGAATGCAGTTATTAAGTATTTCATTATCATTTTTTGGGTGCGTGTCTAAATATAAGAGATTGAAGTTGTTTAAGAGTATGTCTAAGGAATATCGGCTTATTTTATCAAAACACAACTGATTTACTAATTTTAGTGCATGAAGTTGTTTAAAAAATCACTTGAACTGACTTTTCAAACAACTTCTATGCTCGTCCTAAAATAAACGATACCTTTGCAGTATTATTTTACACCTTATTGCTGCATAATAATTTGATTATGAACCGTCTATTTTTATTACTTTTTGTGAGCTTTCTATTGAGTAATTGTGCCAATAGAATACCCCGACCAACGACCGCTATTGCTCCTGTACAGGTTCCTACACTGCCTATTTCTACGGTACAGATTCCGATAGCTATCGAAAGTAGCAAACTAAGCCGTTTGCTAGAACAGCAACTCCCCAAACCATTGACCAAAGGTCAAACCGCTTCTTTTGATTTGCTGGTGCAAGGCAAAGCCAAACGTAACGTACCTAAAAAATGGTGGCACAAATTGAGCGATCCAGTAATCAGTTGGGTCAACAAAAACTTTGCAGTAAAAAGTGTCTTATTCTATGAAGTAGATTTATCTAATTTGCAATTACAATTTGTCGGCGACCAAGTAATTGCTACTGCTGATTTGGCAATAGAAAGCCATTTGAAACTGGATAGAGCCGTGCCTTTTGGCAATAGAATTATTCAGGACAATATCCCCTGTCCTATTGCGGCACAAGTCACGCTAGGCGGTACCGTTTCGATGGACAGTATTGCCAATTTATTGATTGACCTCAAGGAAGATAAAACGAATTTAATCTTCAAAAATATCTGTTCCAATCAATCATTGGATAAGAACGAGTTGCCTCTTATTTTGCAATCTATGACTCAGCCCATTCAAGCGGCATTGCAACAGCAAATCAACCAAGTATTGACGCAACAAATTCGGCAAGTATTGGTACAAAACAAACAGTATTTATCCTTTGAAAAACAATTACGATTAGCTGCTGGACAGCTCAATCAATCTTATTTATTGCAGCCTGACATTTGGCTACAGCCCAATGTAGAACAGCTGGTCATCGCTCCCATCGTAGGTTCTGGCGAGGGTGCCAACAATAAGCTCCACTTACAACTCGGTGTAGAAGCTCGCCCAAGCATAGAAATTAACAAAAGTAAACCACCAGAAAAGAAAGGAAAAGTAAAAATAGTAACTAAAAAAGTAAATAGTGTTTCTAGTGTTTTTGTACATGGTAAAATAGGTTTGGATACCATTGGGCAACAATTGCAAAGCTACCTAAAAGAATATGTAGATACCTACCACTCCAAACATGGCTACACCATCGGCAAAGTCGTTGTTTATCCGAATTATAATCAGGCAATTGTAGCGGTTGATTTGTTGCGTAGCAAAAACCAAAAATATAAAGGCACTTTTTACCTTGCGGGAATACCCAAGTACAACAGCACGACTCAAAAAGTCTATCTCGATAGTTTGGCGTTTACGAGTCGCACCAAAAGTGTATTGCTAAAATCAGCCAAATGGTTATTGCAGCCGACTGTGCTAAAGCAACTCAAAGCCAATGCACAATTTGCCATTGGTGACCAATTGCGAAGCATTCAGCAACAACTCAACGCCTTCCGAATAGAGGAAGACATAGGCAGCTTGACAGGCAAATTTGAGGTCGTTGATTTGGCAGCTTTGTTTATTACGGCTCACCATTTTGAGCTGTATTTACAAGCAGAAGGGCAATTGTTTTTTGACCTCAAAACATTGGAATAAAAATCAAGATAAAGCGAACAAAAAAAGGCACCTCCAAAAGAGGATTTTTTTGATAGTAATACTGTTTTTTACGTCATTTATACGTATATTTGCCCTATGGAAAAAGAAACTAACAACAATAATTATAGTGCGGATAATATCACCGCACTCGAGGGACTAGAAGCGGTACGTCTTCGCCCTGGTATGTACATAGGTAGTACCGACGAAAAAGGATTGCACCACTTGGTCTATGAGGTTCTCGATAACTCAATTGATGAACATTTGGCTGGTCATTGTAGTCATATTGATGTGACTATTAATGAAGACAACTCCATTTTGGTGACGGATAATGGTCGTGGTATTCCGACTGGTATGCACCAAAAACTGCAAAAGTCTGCACTAGAAGTTGTTATGACTGTACTCCATGCAGGTGGTAAGTTCGATAAGCAAACGTATGCCGTGTCGGGTGGATTGCACGGTGTGGGTGTTTCTTGTGTCAATGCACTATCTAGTTTGTTGATTGCAGAAGTATATAGAGAGGGTCAAATATTCAAACAAGAATATTCTAAAGGTATTCCTCAAACAGAAGTAGAAATCATAGGACAAACAGACAAAACGGGAACACATATCACGTTTATGCCTGATAATACTATTTTTTCGGATACTATATATGACTACGAAACACTAGCCAAACGCTTGCGTGAATTGTCGTACCTCAACAAAGGATTGCACCTTTCGTTGACTGACAGACGTGCAACAGATGAAGAAGGCAATCACCCAACAGAAGTATTTTTGTCGGAAGGTGGCTTGATGGAATTTGTGCAGCACATAGATAAGTTGGCTAGCAGAGAGGTATTGGTCGATCCACCAGTACATGTTGTTGGTGAGCAAGATCGTGTTATTGTAGAAGTAGCGTTTCAGTACAATCGCTCTTATAGAGAAACCGTTCGTTCGTATGTCAATAATATATCGACCGTAGAAGGCGGTACACACGTCAATGGTTTCCGTCGTGCTATTACGCACGTACTCAAAAAATATGGTGACAGTAAAGAGATGTTTACTAGAGCCAAAGTTGCTATTTCTAGCGAAGATTTTAGAGAAGGTCTAACGGCTGTTGTTTCGGTCAAGGTTCCTGATCCACAATTCAAGGGACAAACCAAAGGCGAATTGGGTAACTCAGAAGTTACTTCTATTGTTTCGGCTTGTGTCCGTGAAAGTCTGGAAATTTTCTTGGAAGAAAACCCACAGGCTGCCAAATTGATAATGGACAAAGTTATCTTGGCTGCCAAAGCTCGTAATGCCGCTCGCAAAGCTCGTGAGATGGTACAACGTAAGAATATTTTGACAGGTTCTGGTTTACCTGGCAAGCTGGCAGATTGCTCTTCTAAAGACCCTGCTTTTTCCGAGATATTCTTGGTTGAGGGAGATTCGGCAGGTGGTACTGCCAAACAAGGTAGAAACCGTGAATTCCAAGCTATTTTGCCCCTACGTGGTAAGATTCTGAATGTAGAAAAAGCATTGGAATACCGTATTTACGAAAACGAAGAGATTAAAAATATATTCACTGCACTAGGTGTACGTGTAGAAGAAAAAGATGGCAATAGAGTGTTGAACATCTCTAACTTACGCTATCACAAGGTAGTCATCATGTGTGATGCCGATGTCGATGGTTCGCACATTGTTACGCTTATCCTTACGTTTTTCTTCCGCTATATGCGTCCATTGATTGAAGAAGGTTACATTTATATTGCGGCTCCACCGTTGTACCAAGTAAGAAAAGGTAAACGTGCCGTTTATTGCTGGAATGAAGCAGAACGTGAGCAAGCGGTAGCTGGTTTTGGTGGTGATAGTGGTGTATCTATACAGCGATACAAAGGTTTGGGTGAAATGAATGCTGAACAACTTTGGGAAACCACCATGGATCCTGATACGCGTATGTTGCGCCAAGCAACGATACATGACTTTGAGTCAGCAGACGAAGTATTTTCGATGCTCATGGGCGACGAAGTACCACCTAGACGTGCTTTCATAGAAGCCAATGCAAAATATGCCAATGTTGATGTTTAATTAATATTTTGTATCATATATAAAGAAAGCCTTCTATACGACTTGCATAGAAGGCTTTCTTATGTTATTTTTATCTATGTCAAAAAACAACCCTATATTAGACCAAGTCATAGAAAAGCGTCCAAGTGCCCTTTTTAGGCATATGAAAGTCGTTTATTATTATACGATAGCTCATATCGTACTGTATGTGCTTTGTTATTTTTGTTCCAGTTCAGACTTGGATCAACAAATCATCCTTTCATTATTAACACTTGGTAGCATTCCTATTTATATTTTTATTTGTCATCAATATCTTACCTTTTCTTTTTGGACAAGTGCTATAAGTGGTTTTTGTATGTTATTGGTGGTCATTCCGTTGTTGAGTATCATCAGTACCATTATTATTACCAGTTCCACGAATTTTTCTTTTTTTGCTATTTTAGAGATTTTTCCTTTATTTCAAGGAGTCCCAATTACTTTAGTCAACCTAATGATTTTATGTGGGCTACATACTTTATTAGCTAGCGGTTTGCTTTTTCTATTATACAAAATGCGTCAAGAAACCTATACCCCTTACTAAAGAACAGCTACGTCAAAAAAGAGATTTCAGCAGCGGTTCAAGAGCAAGTAACTGCTATCATAAATAGCATTGATATGCTACTACGCTCTTCGCAAGCTGGAAACACTTGCTAGCAACTAATCAACCCTTAAATTAAAAAACTATGCGTTTATACTTTGTACTATTTTTACTGCCCCTGCTGGGCAATGGCAATCTATGGTTCGCTCCAAATAAACAAACCATAGCGACTAACACCATCTATACACAATTAGAAGAAAAAAAAGCAGCACTCGACACATTACTCACACAACATGGACTCACGATCAAAGATTTGTCGGCTGACGAGCAGCAGATTTTGGCGAAGATGGATCAACTAATAAAAATGAATGCTCAATTAAAGAATGTAAAGAGTGAAAACATTGGTAAAAATGACTTTGACATTCAGTTTAGTAACATAATTGAAAGTTACAAAGGGGTATTATACAATAATATTGAGCAACCTGAACCTATCAAAACTCATCTATTAGTAGAAGTTTTAGAAAGAAAATTAAATAAAAAAAAATATTCTATTTCTAGTAACTTATGTGAAGTATTATTCAAGAAAATAGATACAACAAAACTGGTTTCTCGTGGCAAAGTTGCAAAAATAATGTATGATAATCTAAACACCTATTATACAGATGCCAAAATAAAAGAACTCACCAAATCTATTAACAAAGGAGATAACAGCTTAAAAAAAGTAAAAAATCTCAATGATATTTTACTTGATGAAAAAGCATTTGAAGATACTTTTTTACATAAAAACTTAGAAGATAAAGTAAGCGATTGGCATCCTGACAATTTACAAGAAGTAAGAGAAGAGGAAAAAGAAGATTTCCACAGGTTTAAGGTGTTTTTCAATAATTGGTTGAGTGAAACCAAAGCAACTTTAACTAGTAATATTGATTCTGCCAAAAGAGGTCATATCGTTGATATAAAGGCACTGTTACAAAATCAAAATACCTACTTACAATCTCCTGACTTTGCCAAAACATACTGGAAAAATGTACTTTATACACTATCTATTTTGATGGTAAAAGAAGAAAGCCTATTTTCTGTAGAAAGAGCACGTATATTAGCTTGTGAGGCATTGAGTAGCAATGCTAAAGAAACACAAATTAAAAATCTTTATTTGAAATATAAGGAAACTAAAGTTAATGACTTACCAGCAGGTATCAACAATTGGTTATTAAATTCTAGTGTCGCTATTGATGTCAGCACTTTTTATACCGTTGTCAATAAATGGGAAAGTTCAGTCAAAAGTGCTATTGATGTTTTTGTCTCTCAAAAAATTAGTGATAAAAAAGATAGGCTCTTAAAAAGAGATAAAGTTATTCAGAACTTTTCACTGCTATTTAATGATAAGCTCCTAGGAGGCAGTAATCGTCCTTTTGCTTCTTTTGCCATTAATTTAACTAGCAAAATCCCTAAAGAAGATACCTTTCAAGCAGCTGATTTACAAAAAGCTTGGAGTGGTTTTCTAAAAGAAGTAACAACTACTCAAAATTTGCATTTCATCTATGTAGAAAGTATTATAAATGGCTTTGGCTCTATTCAAGAAATGCAAACCGCTATTAATTCAGTAGATAATGTATTGCCGAGTATGGCGAGTATTGTCACAGCTTGTGTCAACTCTAAATATTATAGTCCAAAGAAACCCAATCCTATAGTTGTATCTGATACTAATGTAATAACAATTCCTTACCTTTTAGTTTGTAATAATGTAGCTGGTATAGCAGAAGAGGTTGCTAGTACAGTTATTGCAGAAGCTGGTCTTGCTAGTGGAGGTTTGCTGAACGGAATTATAGATACAGGAGCCGACCTTATGGAGGGAGCACGAGAGCTGGTTGACCAGTTTCTGCCAGAAGAAAATGAAATAACACAAAGCTTTAGGCTTCCTGTCGGCAATATTAATTTGACGTTTCAGATGTCTTATACCATCGAAGAATACACTAGGCAGGAAATTATATTTCCTCATATCAACATTAGTAATTGTACTGCTTTGATTACTACCAATGAATTACATGATCTAAAACTAGAGAGTGTAACACAGAACAAGACACTCGGAGGTACTGGTACAACTACAATAGATACGATTACTTATACGCTAACATTAACCGACGTTAGTAAAGCAAAAAGTGCTGGTGCAGCACCTGGTTCTGGTAGTATTGCGGTTGAGAGCTCAGGTAATAATCCAAATACACCACTACAATTTATCTTTACCACCACATCTACCTACATAGATGGATTGGTAAGTTTGGAAATAGTCCCTGTAGTTCCAGGAATCAATCCTACTGAAGGACAACCTGCTACACAAATATTAAGAGAAATAAATGGGCCTGATGATTTTGATAATGTTGCACTTCCTGCGACTAATTTATTTCCTTACGAAAACATTCCTAATTAGAGATTATAAATTATATTTGAGTCCTATCAAAAAAGCCTTCTACACAAAAATGTATAGAAGGCTTTTTCTTATATTTTCATATCCCCTTACTAAACCTTATCCACCAAACATTCTCGTACAAAATCTACAAAAAGTGGATGCGGATTTTCTACCGTCGATTTGTATTCTGGGTGAAACTGTACCCCCACAAACCAACGATGATTAGGCAATTCGACCGCTTCTACCAACTGGGTATCTGGATTGATCCCTGTTGCTTGCATGCCTGCATTTTGCAATGCCTCCAAATACTCGTTATTGAACTCAAAACGATGGCGGTGGCGTTCTTTTATGTTTTTTTGTCGGTAAATACCTTCTATCAAACTGCCTTTTGTCAGTTGACAATTGTAAGAGCCTAAACGCATGGTGCCGCCCAAGTTTTGCACCTCTTTTTGGTCTTGCATCAAGGCGATGATCGGCGTTGCCGTATCTGGATTCATCTCGGTAGAAGCGGCATCGGATAAGCCTACTACATTGCGGGCAAACTCCACGACGGCACATTGCATACCCAAACAAATACCCAAAAATGGTATGTTGTGTTCTCTAACATATTGAATGGCTTTTATCTTGCCTTCTATCCCTCGCTCGCCAAATCCGGGGGCGACAATAATACCTGCCAAATTCATTAATTTGCGTTCTATATTGTCTGCATTAATATCCTCTGAATGGACAGGCACGACTTCTACTTTGCATTCGTTCGATACGCCTGCGTGTACCAATGCTTCATAGATAGATTTGTAGGCATCTTGCAATTCTAGGTACTTGCCAACCAATCCAATACGCACTTCGTGTACAGGATTTTTGAGCTTACCCAAGAATTTTTTCCACTTCGTCAAGTCTGGTTCTTTGCGGTCTGCCAATCGCAATTTAGTAATAATCGTCAAATCCAGCTTCTCTTTGAGCATCAAGATAGGCACATCATAAATACTGTACGCATCTCGTGCTTCTATTACGGCATTGGTTGCCAAATTGCAAAACAAAGAAAGCTTTCTGCGCAATGCCATCGATAAAGGGTGTTCGGTACGACACACCAAAATATCGGGCTGAATGCCTGCACTCAACAACTCTTTGACCGAGTGTTGTGTCGGTTTAGTTTTGAGTTCGCCTGCGGCACTCAAAAAAGGAATCAGCGTCAAATGTACCGTAATACAATTGTCGGCACCCAACTCCCAACGTAGTTGTCGAATGGCTTCAATATACGGCAGCGACTCAATATCACCGACGGTACCACCGATTTCTGTAATCACAATATCATATTCGCCACTGCTACCTAGCAGCAGCATTCTACGTTTGATTTCGTCGGTAATGTGTGGAATTATTTGCACCGTTTTGCCCAAATACGCCCCTGCTCGCTCTTTATTAATAACCGTTTGGTAAATTCTACCTGTGGTTACATTATTGGCTTGCGAAGTTGGTACATTCAGGAAGCGCTCGTAGTGTCCCAAATCCAAATCCGTTTCCGCTCCATCTTCTGTCACGTAGCATTCGCCATGCTCATAAGGATTGAGCGTACCAGGATCTACATTGATATAAGGATCAAACTTCTGGATGGTAGTAGAAAAACCTCTAGCTTGTAGCAATTTGGCGATAGAAGCCGCAATAATTCCCTTGCCTAAAGAGGAGGTTACCCCTCCTGTCACAAATACATATTTGGTCATTGGTTTATTTTAGTTGGTACACACAAAATTACATCTTTTGGAAGCAAAATTCTATTTCAGCCTATTAAAATTTGCGCATATTGATAAGCTCCAAAAACAATGTTTTCTTGCGTCTAGATACTTCCACTTCTGAGCCATCGGTCATCTTGATACGGTTCTTTGTTTTCAGAAACTGATGTATGTGTTTCAAATTAATCAAGTGCGATTGATGGACTCTAAAGAACCCTTCCCCAACCAGCAGTGCTTCAAAATCTTTGAGGGTACGAGGAGCGATTATTTTTTTGCCACTTTGCAGATAAATAATAGAGTAATTACTGCTTGCTTCGCAACGAATAATATCTGATATTTGCACAAAGTTGAACTCATCAACGGAGGGAATCGCTATTTTGTCAAACTTATCTTCCTTATAGAGTTCTAGCATACTTTGTACGCTATCTGCCGTGTTATCTTTACCATCTTTTTTGGCTTTGCCAACGGCTTCTATTAGCTCTAGCGGATCAATTGGCTTGAGCAAATAATCAATAGCACTATACTTAAATGCCTTGAGGGCATAATCATCGTAGGCGGTCGTAAAAATAAGATTAAAATCAATCTTGGGCAACTGTTTCAATAAATCAAAGCCCGTTCCGTCATTCATTTTAATGTCTAAAAAAACAATATCTGGTTTCTTTTGGTTTAGCAATTTGAGCCCTTCTACCACCCCATTGGCGGTGCCAATTACATTGACTTCAGGACTGTGCATTTGCAAAAAACGCATTAATGTTATTTGAGCATCTTGCTCGTCATCTATAATTACAGCATCTAGCATATTTTTTTGTTTTTGCTTGTCGTATATCATTACTACACAAGATACAAACAATTGATTGTTTACTCAAAGTAACCGCTTAATAGAAATAATTTGCACAAAAAAATAGCCAATGAGAAGGATTCGCCTAAGATTTTTCGTCTCACAAGTTAGACAATAATGTCCAATAAACATTTGAACTATTTAATACTATGAAATTTAATCTCTCAACGCTAATGTTAGCCACTTTATTAGTGACTATATTTGTCGCCTGCAAAGATGACACAACCGATCCTGATGCTACACTCCATGCTGCTTTCGCAGAATTTGACAGCGACAATTTTACGATCTATTTGGATGGGAACGAAACTGTATTAGAAACAAATGGACTTCCCAATCATACCTCTCCTTATTGGTCTAATACGACAGCACGCTCCCTAAGTGGTCCAAATGGTCAAACCATTACTACAGAAGCAGCGAGTAGTGATCACCCTTTGTTTGTTGAACCAACTAGTACAAGCTTTGCCAATATGGCACCTGGCAACATTGATGATTTTAATGGCTCTTATACCTTACGTGTACCTAGTAGTCCAGAAAAAGCAAGTAGTACTTCTTCTACAGGATTAGGAGCTATTGGTTTTGCCGTAAGTGGTTCGGTTATTTATAACGATGAAGAAGGACCTAATATACCACTAGACGATGCGGTTGGTTCGCTTGATTATACAGGAGCACACACTGGACCTCAAAGTTACCACTATCACTTAGAGCCAAAAGCTTGGTCAAACGATGATGACAAATTGATTGGTATTATTTCTGATGGTTTCTTTTTGTATGGTCGTAAGGATTATCCATCTGGTAATTATCCAACCGATTTAGATGCCTCTGGTGGACACTTCGGCCCAACCGTACATAATCCAGATGGTGAATATCACTATCATATCCAGAACGATTTGTACCTCAACCAGTATTATATTTTATTTCCTGGAGATTATCAAGGTACGCCCAATGGCATTCAGTAGATTATTACTATTATTAATCGTTGGAGCGTGGTGGTGTCCTGGCTGTTCCAGTCATGACACTACCACTACTTTGTATCAGCCCTCAAGTCCTAGTATTACGATTGCTCAATCTGAGTTATCTTTAGATGCGAATCGAGGCGTTTTTTTGTTAGGGAATATACCTTTTACAGGCTTAGCAACGACTTACAAAGATACCGTACTGATAGCTGCAACCCAATACCAAGCAGGCAAAAAACATGGCTTATTACAAAAATGGTTTGACGATGGCACCCTAAGTTTTGAAGCACATTATGTACTGGGCAGACAGGACAGCTCTGCCAAAAGCTGGTGGCAAAATGGCAATTTGCGTAGCCATTCTAACTTTGATAAGGGCGTCGCCCACGGCAAGCAATTAGCATGGTATGTTAGTGGCGAAAAATTTAAAGAGGTCAATCTCGTGCAGGGCAAAGAACAAGGAATACAACGAGCTTGGCGAAAGAATGGAACAATTTATAATAATTATGAGGCAAAAGATGGGCGTATCTTTGGTCTCAAAAGAGCAAGTTTGTGTTATGAAATTGAAGAAGAAGATATTAGCCTTAACAACTAACTTAGTTGCCTTGGTTGCTAGTTTAGCAATGATTGGCTGTCAAGCTGATACGCCTACTGTTGACAGCAGTTCCGTACGCCCTTTGCTTCCTTATTATCAAGAGGCGACTTTTACACCTCAGTGGCTCAACCGTGTCCCCGATAGCGACATCTTTCATCATATTGGAGCCTTTCGGCTAACGAATCAAGAGGGTGTGACTATTACGGAACAAACCTTTAGAAACAAGATTTATGTGACTGATTTTTTCTTTACGTTCTGCCCTGGTATTTGCCCCAAAATGACCACTAATATGTTGGTATTGCAAGATAGTTTTTTGGCAGATGAAGACATACTATTGTTATCGCACTCCGTGACCCCTACTAGAGATTCAGTACCTGTATTGAAGGCTTATGCCGAACGAAAAGGCATCAACAGTAAAAAATGGCATTTGGCTACTGGCGACAAAACCGCTATTTATAACCTAGGTCGAACACGCTATTTTGTAGAAGAAGATTTGGGATTAGAAAAAGAAGAAGATGCTTTTTTGCATACCGAAAATTTTGTCTTGATAGACAAAAATGGTTTTATTCGAGGCATTTATAATGGACTAAATAATACGGCGGTACAGCAGTTAATCAAAGATGTTAGGACGCTGCAAGCGGAACAGCCCTAAACGTTTATGTGTTAAAAAATACAGAAAAGACGCTTCTTGACTTGTTTTTAATCATTCGGTTACGTTTTCAGAGGAAAGCCGTATGTTTGTTCTACATGAAGTACCTTTCTCGTCCCTTATTATCATTTTTTGTTTTGCTACTCCTCTGGGTCGCAAGCACTCCCCTCGTTGCCCAAACGGATAGCAGTCGAATATCGACTTATAGTAGTTGGCACAGCAAGCAAATAATCGTACAAGACACCGTTATATTGGATAGTCTTTCGGTATTTCCCAATTCTGTTTTGTTGACCAATACCACAGGAGCCAATCTAATAGATTCTACTTATGCGGTGGTCAATAATTTACTCATTTTTGAGCAATTGCCAACGGATACTATACTACAAGTCCGCTACAAAACGCTACCGTTTGCACTGCACGAATCTAGGCAACATAAAGACGTGAGCCGTATTGGAGAAGCCCTACAATACGACGGTCTCATTGGTACGCCTTACACCTACAACCCTTTTGCTACGGCAGGGGCAGACGCTTTCAATTTCAATGATTTGGATTATAGTGGTGTCTTTGCTAGGGGCATTTCTGTGGGTAATAATCAAGATTTGATTCTCAATTCCAATTTCAATATGCAAGTAGCAGGCAAGTTGGGTGACATTGAAATATTGGGGGCTATTTCGGATAATAATATTCCATTGCAACCCGAAGGAAATACACAGCAATTGCAGGATTTTGATCGTATCTTCATACAATTCAAGTATCAAAAACAACGGCTCATTGCGGGCGATTACGACCTAAAACGACCAGAAGGAAGTTATTTTGTCAATTATTTTCGTCGCCTGCAAGGCGGACAGCTACAAACCGACCTCCGAATGGGCAAAAATGCCCGACTCAAAACCGATGCTAGTTTTGCGGTATCCAAAGGTAAATTTGCTCGCAATACCATACAAGGACAAGAAGGTAATCAAGGACCTTATAAGCTGCAAGGCAATAGTGGCGAACAATTTATTATCATTGTAGCAGGAACTGAACGGGTGTTTATAGATGGCAAATTACTCACTAGAGGAGCCGACAACGATTATACAATTGATTACAATCTAGGCGAAATTATTTTTTCGCCCCGACAATTGATTACTAAAGATAAGCGCATCCAAATCGAATTTAGCTATACTGATTTGACTTATTTACGGACATTGGCTACCGCCAATACAACATTGGAACACAAAAAATATAATGTTCGTTTTAACTTCTATTCCGAACAAGACAGTAAAGGGCAATCCGTAACGGGCGATCTCTCCGACGCTGCCAAAGACGTATTGACACAGATAGGCGACGACACCGATCAGGCATTCGTTTCGGGTATTTCTATCCCGAGCCAAGACGACGAAAATACAGGCACTATTTTCTACAAACTGATTGATACGCTAGTGGGTAGCTTTTTGTTTGATTCGGTTCTGGTCTATTCGACCAATATTGATTCGGCAATTTATGCCGCTAAGTTTTCGCAAGTGACCGAAGGTGGCGACTATATACGCGTACAAAATGGTGCGAATGGAGTCGTTTATAAATGGGTTGGAATTGATACATTGACAGGAATGTATCAAGGTACACACCGTGCCATTCGTCTATTATCTACCCCAAAAGCGCAACAACTTTTTAACTTTGGCACCGATATTAAACTAGGTAAAAATGGGATTATTTCGGCAGATATTGCCCTGAGTAATAAAGATCAAAATACCTTTTCGACCATTGGCAACAGCAATAATCAAGGCTTAGCAGCTCGCCTAACTTTCCAACAAGCCGTGCCACTTTATTGGGGCAAAATCAATAAAAAAACAGACTCTACCACCACCGACACCCTCCAAAATAAAATCGTAACCAATACGCTCATCGTAGCGGGACATTACGAATATTTGGAGGCTCAATTTGAGTCCATAGAACCTTATCGTACCCGAGAGTTTGCGAGAGATTGGAATATCAGTAGTACCGAACAAGTCGCCGAACATTGGTATCATACTTCTATCGGTCTGCAAGGTAGAAAATGGGGCAATGTTAGCTATCAATTTAGTGGGCTGCATCGACTCGATGAGTACGATGGATTCAAGCACACTGTCAATATCAACACGAAATACAAAGGTTTTGAAATCGTTAGTAGCAGTAGCTTATTGCAAAACGAAACGGAAGAAGAAGCGGGTTTATTTATTCGCCCCAAGGCAGATGTATCTTATACTTTTCAGCGGCTCAACAACTTGAAAGTAGGAGCTTATTTTGAGCAAGAATATAATCAACGCACCAATTTATTGACCGATAGTTTGCTCTCTAGCAGCTTCTATTACAATGTATTTAAAGCCTATACCGAACTCAAAGCGAGCGACAACGTACAATTGAGCAGTTTTTATGCTCGACGTTATGATTATGAAGATGCAGGTACTGATTTTGAGAACAATACGATTGCGGACGATCTCAATTTTAGTGGCGAATGGAAGCAGTCCAAAAGTTCTACCTTGACTTGGAATCTCAATTATCGAAACTTGAATATAACTGACAGTACCATCTCGACACAAGAAGCAAAGGAAACGTATTTGGGTCGATTGGAATACATTCTGAACATCAAAAAAGGGTTTATTCGCTCCAATACGATTTACGAATTGGGGGCAGGGCAACAACAAAAAGTAGAATATAATTATGTACAAGTCGATAAAGGACAAGGCACCCACGTTTGGGTCGATCGAAACGAAGACGACGTACAGCAAATTAATGAATTTGAACAAGCCAACTTTGTGGATCAAGCCGACTACATTCGCGTCACGCTCCTAACGGGCGATTTTATCAAGACCAACAACGTAGGTTTTAGCCAAAGTTTGGTTATCCAACCACAAGTTTTATTCAAAAAAGGTGTAAAAAATAAGAAAGGTAAAAAGCCTTTTTTAGTGGATTTTTTAGGGCGAATATCGACACGTTCTATCTTTAAGATTGAGCGAAAAACCTATGCCGATGCGGCGCAAGTAGTCGCCATCAATCCGTTTCAGCTCAATGTGGCGGACAGTGCTTTAGTGTCCGTTGGTTCTAATATTCGCAACAATCTATTTTTCAATCGCTCAGGCAATTATAGCATCGAGTTGGGACAAACCGACAGCCGTAGCAAAACGCTACTGACAACAGGATTTGACACAAGAGACTTGTCGGAATACAGCTTGCGCCAACGCTTGAATTTCAGAAGAAAAAAAGCCGCTCAAAAGCCAAAAAAATCCTTCTTGAAGGATCTAAAATTGCAGGTATTACTCGAAACGGCTTTTGGCTCGCAGGGCAATACTTCTGAGTTTTTTCCTGATCGTGATTTCAGTATTGCCTATTATCGCATTGAGCCAGAATTTACGTTTTTGTATCAGCGTTTTTTGCGCATTGCACTCAAGTATAGATACGACAACAAACAAAATCAAGTGGGCAATCAAGAATTGCTTATCAGCCATAACTTGACCACCGAAGTCACCTTCAATCAACTTTCCAAGACCAATATCAAAGGCAGTTTTTCGTATGTCAATCTAGCATTTGATGGCGATCTGACTACACCCGTAGGCTATACAATGGTAGCAGGATTGCAGACAGGCAATAACTTTCTATGGAATCTGTCCGTCAGTCAAGCACTCTCCAAAAACATACAAATGACGGTCAGTTATGAAGGACGCGCCACAGGCGATTCGCCTATTGTGCATGTGGGTAGAGCCCAGATTAGAGCCAATTTTTAGACCCGCTCTTATTCCACCTACTTACGATTACACTTCCCTTTTTCTACCAAATGAACAAAGCATTTGACCAAGTCATTTGGCACGGTCACTGCCAAATTATAATGCTGAATTTTCCAAACCCCTTTTTCTTTGCGTAATACGCCAGAGCCTCGACACTCGCCCATCCAAGTATCCAACGACTCCTCAAACCAAGCCGTTTTTTGATTGTCACTAAAATAAATGGTACGTTTAGAGGGCGTGAACGCCCAAGCAATTTCTTTGTCGAAAGCAAATTTTGACCATTTCTGAAATTCGTCTTTTGTCCAACGCTCTGTCGCATCTGTTCCCAAATAAATAGCATCATCGGTCATACTCCCAAAAAACACTTCTTCATCAGCGGTAGCCGCTGCTTGATGCCAATTGTCGAGCAATGTATTTATTTTCTGCTCGTCGGTTTGAGCCGTCTGTGCCTCGATACAGTTCCTTGTTCTTCTGGTGTCGGCTATTGACACCAACTGCCACTTATTCTGAGGGGTACGAATGAGCTGAAAACTATGTACCCCACAGTGGCTCAACTGCTCGCTCGCTCCTACAAACAAGGTATATTCTGACCAAACCGTCGCTATATTGTCTTCTATGGCTATATCATAATTCCATATTTTTTCGTGGTAGGTGTATTGTTTTTTCATGGCTCGTGCCATATAATCAAACAACGAAAGTTTGTACAATACTTCGTTTTGCACTTCTTTTTTTTCGTTATACAAGGTCGAATAAATCATACAATTGGGGTGCATCAAACTATCGAGTGCTAGGGTATCTTTTTGCTCCATGGCTCCCAAAAATCCATCTACCACTGCTTTGATTTCTTCTTGGTCATTGGTTGGTTGAGCCTGTACCAACTGACCACACAACAACAACATTATTATACTACAAATCTTCATTTTTTGTTTCTTTATCGTTCTCAATCTTTGAACTTCTTTTTATAAAAAAGCGAATACTTTCGCAACTTGTCTATATTTAGCCAATCCAACTCCATATCTAGCAATGTTCGCCAAACTTTTTCATTATTAGGCATTGCCCACAGGCGTACTTTTTGATTATTCTGATGTGCTTGGGCTATTATTTGCTCCAATCGCAGACGCTGGTCGGCTGGTAGCTCGCCCCTGCCACGCCATTGCAGGACACTGCTATAAGGCATACTCACCCGAGGATAAAAGCGATTATTTTTGCCTATGGCGGCTTGACTTCCGTCAATCGTCATATACTGAATGCTATCCGATTGCAACAGTTCTATGGGTTTGTGTCCTGACAGGACAATGTCTATTTTGCCATAGGCAATACTATCTTGCTGGGCATAATACGTCGTAATTAATGGTGCGTATTTCTGACACAAAGCTCGCAATTGCGTATAGGCAATCGTCGAATTTCCCTTGATGTCAATCATAAAAATAAGCCTTTGCGTAGGATTATCAAACCATTGTCCGTTTTGTTTTTGGAGGATTGCCTCCAATGGCTCAAAATAACGTATTTCGAGTGTCTTTGCCCAAGGCAATTCTATGGCAGTGTGTGCCACCAGTAGTCCTCGACGAGTACCAAAAACATCTATTTCGATACTCCCCACACCGATAGCCAAAGCTGCCGTAAGTGTCGGTCTTTCCTTAGCGTAATCATTGTGGGCGTGGGCGTGTGGCAAATAGTTAGGCAGTGCCATTGTATCTTGAGTATAAGCGATATTGCTATAGACCAAAAGTACACTTATATAAAATAGGCAGGTTATTTTCCAATTCATTGGTAATATATTTTGAAGTTGTTTGATTGACAAAAATAATGATTAATCTGCTGCCCTGAGTACAGGACAAAAGTTAAAAATACTTATTCTAAAAGCATTGTTTAACCTCCAAATAAGGTGCTAAGCACTTTGAAAGTGCTTAGCACCTCGTTAAGAATAGTATTTTGCTACGTACTTAAAGAACAGAGTACAAGGCAAAAACTAGGAGCAGAATGTGGTAACCACCCCCAATGTTCTTTGGGATCAAGACTTTGAGGTGGTTACCACATCACTCAGCCAAATACAAATACTCATTTTTCGTTCTAAAAATAGCTATTTCTTACTTTTGTCCTGTACTCAGTCTGCTGCCTTTGCTTACACACATTCAATTGATATACGAAGTCATTTAAAAATAGGTAGAACCTTTGTGAACAAACAAAGCCGCTATTTTGTCATTGCGGTAAGCAACCTAAAATAAGAAAACAACAGTATTATGCGTTCTTATCTATTATGTTTTCTTTGTTGCCGATAAGTTATTTGTACCTTTGGTGGATAGATATTGCCGTAGGCAACAAAGAATTACCCATCATTTCTTTTTTTCAAAACACAGTTTATTCTAGTATGAATTTTAAAACACTTCTGACTATCGTGCTGCTTACGTTGGCTAGCCAATGGAGTACCGCACAACAGACCGCCATCTACAAAGATGACCAAGCGACCTTCAAGCAAGGTCTTCATTTTTTTGAACAACAGCTTTTTGGCAAGGCTCAAGAAGAATTTGATAAAGTAGTCGCTCAAAAGCATACGTTTTCGGACAAAGATGTACCGAGTTATATCTTACAAGCAGAACTTTATGCAGGTTTGTCTGCTCTATACCTAGAGCAACCTGATGCCGAAAAACGCTTACTTTATTTTATAGAGCAGCATGAACCTAATCCAGTAGCAGGTCAAGCTCGTTTGGCAATTGGTGATTATTATTACAATCAAAAAGATTATGATTTGGCAATAAAATACCTCAGTACGGTATCCAAATCAGACTTGACCAATGACGAAATTGTAGCCCTAGAGTTTAAGCTAGGCTACGCCAATTTTGTCAACAAAAAATTTGCGAAAGCAAAGTCGTATTTCAATAATACGAAGGAAACCAAAACAGAATACTACTACCCTTCTAACTATTATAGTGGTATCATTGCTTTTTATGACAAGGATTATGAGGAAGCCATCAAGGGTTTTGAGCGTGCCGACAAATCTAGTCGTTACAGCAAGGTTATTCCTGTTTATTTGACTCAAATCTACTTTGCAAAAGGTGATTATGACAAAGTAATCGCTTATGGCGAACCGATTGTAGATGATAACTCGATTCGTGAGCGTCAGATGGTAGAGCAGTTGCTTGGTCAAGCCTACTTTGAGAAAGGTATGTATGTCAAAGCGTTGCCTAGACTAGAAAATTACGTAAGAAAAACGCCAAAAGTAAGCAAAGAATCTATGTACCAATTGGCGTACACGCAATACAAAACTGGCAACTTCGATGATGCCATCGGCAATTTTGAAGAGCTGAACAGCCTTAATTCTAAGCTCGGACAATCGGCTTTGTATTATATGGCAGATGCTTTGCTGAAAAGCAATAAAAAATCGCCTGCTCGTCAAGCGTTTCAGCGTGCTAGTCAAATGAATTTTGACAAAAAAATGCAAGAAGATGCCTTGATTAACTTTGCTAAACTTTCTTACGAGTTGGGTTTTGATGAAGAAGCGATTCGTACCTTGCAGCAAATTGGTTCTGGTTCCTCTTATTATGGCGAAGCACAGAACTTGATGAGCAAATTGCTACTCAATACTAAGGATTATGACAACGCCTTGGAGATTGTACGTAAGCTTAATCCTACGGAGCCAAAACTAAAAGAAACTTGGCAAAAATTAGCTTATTTTAGAGGGTTGCAATATTTCAATGAAAGCAACTTCCCGCAAGCACTGAAATTATTTGATGAGTCGTTGGCTCGTCCTTACAATGCAGAAACAACGGCGTTGAGCTATTTCTGGAAAGCAGAAAGCTACTATAAGCTAGAGCAATACGATGCTAGTATTCAAGAGTATCTCAACTTTGAGACCAATGCTAAAAAAGCACCACAATTGCCTGCCAACTCTTCGTTGGGTGTTGGTTATTATGGTTTGGGATATGATTACATCAAAAAAGATAACTACAATTTGGGAGCTAAGTTCTTCAAGCAAGCAACTGATTATATCGAACCAAAACTAAAAAGTATCAATGATAAATACGTAACTGATTTTGTCTATCCTGATGCCCTATTGCGTGCCGGGGATTGTAATCTATACCTAAGAAATGATATAGCAGCATTGCCTTTTTATGATAAAATCATAAACAATCATTATCCAAATCAAGATTATGCGATGTACCAAAAATCAATGATCAAAGGCTTACAAAACAAAGTGTTTGAACAAGTTGCCTTGTTGGATAAATTGGTAGAATTGTTTCCTCAGTCATTGTATGCAGATGATGCGACATATACCAAGGGAAATACCCTATTGAACAATGATAAACGCACATTAGCCATTGAAGCGTACCAGTACTTAATCAACAACTATCCGAACAGCGACAAAGCGAATGCGGCTCGCCTCAAACTCGGTCTAATCGCCTACTCTTCGGGTAGAGAAGAAGAAGCACTTAATTATTACAAAGCGGTATTTAGAGCCGATCCACAGAGCGAAGAAGCACAAGATGCTTTGGTAGCTATCAAAGAAATTTATATTTCTGGTGGCAATCCTGATGGTTATTTTGACTTTGTCAATACCGTCCAAGGCTTCAATCTGGGTGACTACGAAAAAGATTCATTGCTATACAAAGCTGCTGAAATCAAATTTGAGAACAGAGATTTGGAAGGTGCGATAGCTGCTTACGACAAATATTTGCAACGTTTCCCTACTGGAATCAATAGTGTAAAAGCTCATTTCTACAAAGGAGAATCTTTATTTGACTTGAAACGTTATCCTGAGGCATTGGTAGATTATGATTATGTATCGAATCAAGGTTCTACGGCTTATGCCGAAACAGCCAACCACCGTGCCGCTAACATTACCTACTACAACGAAGCCGCTAGAAACTTCAAATCGGCTGAGAAATATTATGACCGCCTAGAAAAAATGGCAAGTACACAAGAGTTGTTATTTGAAGCACAGCAGATTGGATTGAGAGCTAGTTATTTTGCCAATAACTTGGCAGTAGTGCCTGCCAAAGCCGACAAGCTTATGCAAAATGCAAGAGCTACTCCTGCCGACCATGCCGAAGCCAACTATTTCAAAGGGAAAGCATTGTTGGAACAAAAAAATTATGCTGGAGCATTGATTGCCTTCAATAAAAACATTGAACTATCAGGCGACGATAGTCGAGCGGCAGAATCTCGCTATTGGAGAGCATTCATTACCTACAAGAATAGAGAACTTGACAAGGCGATGGATATGTGTTTCCAAATCAATAAGGAAGTACCGAACCATACTTATTGGGTCGTCAAAGCCTTTATTTTGTTGGCAGATATTTATGCTGAGAAAGATAACTTGTTTCAAGCTAAAGCAACCTTGCAGTCTATTGTAGATAACTACAAGGGTGACCAAGCATTGTTGGACGAAGCTAAAGCAAAATTGCAGCGTGTGAAAGACGCAGAAAAGAACAAGAGTAAAATAAAAAGTGACCAACCTAGCAACCAAATGGAAATGATTGAAGACTAAGTTTTCTTTCCTTTTTAGGCACTTTTAAAAAGTGCAATTAATAGGCGTTTCAATTATTTTGTTTTTTAATTATTCCAGACAATTTATTTCATGAAAAATATATTTTTAAATACGGCCAATGTCGCCGTAGCTAGTATGCTGTTGCTATCGCAAGCAGCAACCGCTCAAATACAGGACACCAGAACGGAATTGCTCAAACCTTTTCAGGCAAAACTTGCCAAGAGTCAAAAGTTTGAAGCCAAGCCACACCGTCCGCAGATTGACACCAATGCCAACAAGCAATTGCAATATATTGTACCAACTTACGTGACGCAAGTCACCTACGAAGAGCCTACTATTCGCCCGTTGGCAATGCCTAGATCTAAACCACCAGAATCCAAAAGCTTTTATGCCAAAGCTGGCTTTGGGTATCCTTTGTCGCCATTGGTAGAGATTTCTTACCACAACAAGAACATCGAAAAATGGAAGTTTGGCATCACTGCCAAGCATCATTCTTTATTGAAAGGCAATTCGCCTTATCAGACTTTTAGCCAAACGGGGGCAGATGCTAATTTGACCTATTTCTCGGAGAAAAACATCGCTTTGGGCGGTTATATTGGCATCGACTACAATACTAATATGTTTTATGGTATAGATTCTTTGT
The DNA here is from genome assembly GCA_937139495.1 of uncultured Saprospiraceae bacterium. Lineage (GTDB taxonomy): Bacteria > Bacteroidota > Bacteroidia > Chitinophagales > Saprospiraceae > Aureispira. The sequence goes on from CAKZQC010000027.1 coordinate 28,933, forward strand.
TGATTGATATTACACCAGAGGAGCAGCTAAAGCAGAACTTCCTTAACTTTGAAGCAGGGCTAAATATATTCAATGGTACCGTTAGCAAATCCAATTTCAATTATAGAGGAGATGTTGATTTTCATTATTATGCGGATCGCAATAGTTCTTCAGAAATTAGCGTTTCGCCTAGTTTCAAGATTGAAAAATGGTTTGGCAAAAGCAAAAATAGAAATCCATTCCGCTTAGATGTTGGTATGAATTACTTATCGTTCAATGATCAATTATCGGACGCAACAAGCAACAGTACCAATATTTTATTGGTTTACTTGCGTCCGAATTTCACGTTCAAAGCAGGCGATTTCAAAGCTAAATTGGGGGTAGATTTGGGTACTAATGAAGGTGATTTCTATATCAATCCTGATGTAGAAATATCGTACAGTATCGCTAAAGGTATGCTCACGTTGTATGGTGGTGCAGTTGGTCAAGTACGCCAAAATAATTTCCGATCCTTGACGCAATACAATCCATTTTTGGTGTCTAATCCAGAAATTCATCACACCAACTATTTAGAGTTTTTTGGTGGAGCTAAAGGTTCTGTCAAGCGAATTGGTTACGATGTCAAAGCAGGATATGCCCTGACACGCAATTTGCCGTTGTTCTTGAATGCTGACATTGTGAATACCAGCAGTGATGCGTGGCGCTTCCAAACGGTTTATGACACCGTAGGAATTGTATTTGTTCGTGGAGCATTGGATTTCCGTTTAGTCGATAACTTATTGGTAGGTGGTATTGTGAGTTATAATATTTATACGCCTAAAAATGCCGAGAAAGCTTGGCACTTGCCAACATTGGAAACGAACTTTTTTGCGAGCTACGATTTCTTTTTCAACAAAAAGAAACAACCTATGTCCAACTACTTGACAGTACGTGCTGAGTTTTATCTCAATGCAGGTGTTCCGTACATCAACGACTTGAGCGACAAAGCTACTTTGGGTGGTTTGTATGATTTCAATCTTGGATTTCAATACAAAGCATCTGAAAATGTGGGCTTGTTCTTACAGTTGAATAACATTGCGAACAATCGCACACAGCGTTGGAATGGCTACCGTCAGCTAGGTTTCAATGGTATGGTAGGTGTAGAATTATATTTCTAGCCTGCTGTTGCATTAGCGACATAAAAATCAAAAAGGATTTACCACTCGATGTGGTAAATCCTTTTTTTGTTTGGAAATAAGAGCGTGCCTAAAAGCTGATTATTGGAAGTCTAACTTCTAATATCCGACAGCAAAGCGGTCTGATTAAAAACACCGCTCACTTACTTTTTGCCACAATAAATTGTGTATTGGCTTGCTGCCTTTTCGTGTCCCAAGTCAGCTGCTATTTTCATATCTTGACAACCTTTGTCTCTTAACAATACTTGCAAGAAAATACCGCCTCTCAAGTAGTAGGCTTCTGCCAATTTAGGATTGAACTCAATCGCTTTGGAGAACGACTTGATTGCTCCACGCAAGTCACTTTCTTTTTGTTTCAAGAAGCCTAATTTCATATAAATGTCGGCACTTTCTCCTTCCATTGCCATGTAGGTACGAAAATCATTTTCGGCATTTTCGTAGTCTTCATTTTCGTAGTGTGCGTAGGCTCGATGATAGTAATAATGCGACTTAACGGCAGTCTTGGCTATTGCTTCATTATAATCCTGTATAGCCGCTTCTTGCTTGCCCAACTTTGCATTCGCATTCGCTCTGTAATAATATAATATATCCGTTAGTTGTGGATACTCGTTGATTTTGATAGCTTCGTCCAGCAAACTGACCGCTTGAGCATATCGACCACCATCAAAGTGCACGACCGCTTCTTTCATAAAATCTTCCGATGTCTTTTCGGGTTCTGTATCAGGTACTTTCATAAAAAATTTCCCCTTGGGTGGCACGGTATCTTCCACCACAGCACTCGTATCGGACTGGGCGTAGGTGTGCGTAGTCAGCATCAAAAAAAAAGCGATAAACAATTGGTTATAAACAGACATATTTAATTCTGGTTGGTGATAAGTAGCCGTATAAAAATAAGTTAATGTAAAATGATGGTCTATTTTTAGCCCATACTTCGCCAAAAAGCCTCGTGATAGCACCACTATCACTACGTTTTTTGACTCATCTGAACTAAAAATCCCCTGCGTCATTTTGCATCATTATTTTTGTACGGCTACTCAGAAAATAGTAGTGTAGTATTCCGACTACGCTCTGATAAAAAAATAGGGTATTGCAAAAATAGTGCTATTGGTAACAATACTCGCTTTTGGAGCCGATAAGTTGAACAAATAAGTTTATCTTTGGGCTTGGATTTGTTGTCTTGGAAACATACATTTTTTAGCTAGCGTGTTGGGGGAGCCAAGGAATAATGGCTGTTTGCATTGCTTTTAAGAGCATGATTTCAAGAAAAAATTAAATAATTTTTAAGTACTAAAGGTTATGCAAGTAAATTTCGTACGGCGAAGAAAATATCTTTTTCCGATTAGCCGCATCAAATGCTCCCGTAGTAGCTATGGCTACTACACTGTGCTTTGATTTGCCAATCAAAAAAATCTATCTCTCCTCCTGCATACAACATCTACTTACATAACCTTTACTTTTTAGCACCCGAAGTTGTCTCATTTTCCATGTACAACAACTTCACTTTACGAATTAAATACAAATGACCAGTCTGAATTGCCGTGGCAAATTACTTGATCTCTCGACCCCAAAAATCATGGGGATTTTGAATAGTACGCCTGATTCGTTTGTCGCCAGCAGTCGAGTGCAGCAGCAAGATGAGCTATTGCGCCAAGCGGAAAAAATGCTACAAGCAGGTGCCAGTATTCTCGATATAGGAGGTGTTTCGACTCGTCCGAATGCAGCACAGGTACCTGTAGAAGAAGAACTTCGTCGGGTGATTCCAGCTATTGAATTATTGCACCAACATTTTCCATCGGCTATTTTATCTGTTGATACCTTTGAGCCAGTAGTAGCAGAAGCTGCTATAAGCGCAGGGGCGAGTATTCTCAACGATATTTCGGCTTGGAACATCAATGAAGAGCTACTAAAAGTAGTAGAGCGTCATCAAAATATACCTTATATATTGATGCACATGCAAGGTATCCCTCAAAATATGCAACAAAACCCTACGTACAGGGATTTGTTGGTCGATATAATGGACTTTTTTATTGAAAAAATTGGTATCTTAAAGCAAAAGAAAATCAAAGATATTGTGCTTGATGTAGGTTTTGGTTTTGGCAAAACGATTGACCAGAATTACAACCTACTGCAAAATATGCACGTTTTCCAGACATTGGGTTTTCCTATACTAGCAGGCGTATCTCGCAAATCCATGATTTGGAAGTTGTTAAAAACTACTCCTGCCGCTGCACTGAATGGTACCAGTGTACTGCATTTGGTAGCGTTGCAGCAAGGAGCAAGTATATTGCGAGTACACGATGTGGCTGAAGCACAAGAAGTAATAACAATTTGGCAGCAGCTAAGGCGTGTCTAAAAGAAACATTAGACATTATTAAAATAAACAAGAAAATGGTAGAAAATAAACGTGTATTGGGCATTCAACTTCCGACTGACCCCCGTTGGGTCAATATGGCTGCCATGCAGCTAGAAGATATATTGACGGATCATGCTTATTGCGAACAAAAAGCAACCACTACTTGCATCACGCTCATACAACGATATGCAGACAAAGAACTACTGGTGGAAAAATTGGCTCCAATTGTATCGGAAGAATGGAGCCATTTCAGGCTTGTCATCAAAGAGCTCAAAAAACGAGGGTTGCAGCTAGGCGAACAGCGAAGAGATGAATATGTCAACGAATTGCGTCAGTTTATTCGCAAAGGAACTTCGGAAGCCAATTTGCTCCTAGACAAACTATTGGTTTGTGCCATGATAGAAGCCCGAAGCTGCGAACGTTTCCGACTGCTCTCGCTACAACTCGAAGAAGAAAGCTTACGTACTTTTTATCATAAATTTATGGTATCGGAAGCTGGACATTATAAGCTATTTTTAGAATTGGCTGCCCACTATACCGACACCGACACCATGCAAACTAGATGGCAAGAATGCCTTGATTTTGAGGCAACTGTTGTGAGTCAGCTCCAACCTAGAGCCGATAGAATGCACTAAGAGCGTGTATAAATTGTAACCGATCCCCCATCAAACATTATTACATTAAACGTTATTAATCAACCAACTTAATTGCGTGGTCATTGCGCACTCATTAACCTTACTTTTTTATGAAATATATTTTATCTACTATACTTTTTTTGAGTGTATTATCGATGGCTTCTGCTCAATGTTCGGGTATTTTTGCCAAAAATATCACGATGGGTTCTATACAATCCATTGAGACGGTTCCTCAAATCATTGTATTGCGTTCCGATTTTGATTATAGTATCCAGATTATGAACTCAGATGATGGCATTACTGCCGAAATAACTACTTCTGGGATTGCCGAAAGTACAATCCGTCCGCTAGAGCGAGATGACAAAGTGATGTTCATTACCGATCAGGGCGAAAAAAGAGCCTTTACTTTTGTCAGAGATGGCGAACGTACTACCGTTCGCAATCGTCCTGCGTATATCAATGTATTGCAATTGAATATGGAAAATCTAGAATGGTTGACCAATAACAATATTGCACAAGTTCGCTTAGTGAATATGGTAGAAATGAAAATGTATCCTTATTCTATACAAGGAGAAAGTAGAGCTAAGTTTCATAATATGCTCAAATGCTTCTTGACGGAACTCGACCCGACTAAGGTTCGTGACCGAGAAATAGAAAGTGGTCTTGACCCTATCGCTAGCAAAAACGACAACAACAATACAAGTGCTGCCGAATTAGCGTCCAAGACTTCCAAATCACCTTGTGATGAACTAAACGATGATGAACTAAAGAAGCTAAAAAGACAGCTCCAATTAGAAAAGGACGAAATCAAGAACGAAATTGCAGAGGTTCGTGCCGATGGCAGTAAAATAAAAGACCGTTTGCAAGCAGATGTTTCGAGAGCAAGGGAAGCCGCTACTCAAAGCCAAAAAGATATGGCTCAGCAGGTACTTGATGCTCGCCAGAATGCCAATGCCGAAATAGAAAAAGCTCGACTGGAAGTAACCAAAGCAATAGAAAAAGCTCAACAAGGTGCTACTTCTATCATAGAAAAGGCTCAACTACAAGCGATGGCTGCCAAAGAAAATTCGGACGCCAAAATAAAAGAAATGCAAGCAGAAGAAGCTAGCAGGATTGTAGAGGCTCGCAAAACTGCTGGCGAACGTATAAAAGAAGCAAAAGTACAATATGAAACGGCAAAATCTCAATATGCTGTAGAAGTAGAAACCATCAAGGAATCGGCAGGTATAGAAATTAAAAGTATCAAAAATGAAGTTGCTAAACAAATTGCATTGGCAAAGCAAAAAGCAAAAGACGAAACTGCTGTAACGACCAACGATGTAGAAAATGCCAAAAAAACCGCTGTACAACAACTATTGGACGTTCGAGAGCGTAATGCGATTGCGATTGGTGAAGAAAAAGAGAAAGCTGCTAAAGACAAAGAACTCATCAATATCAATGTAGCCGAAGCCAAAAAATTGGCTGCCGAAGAAGTCGCTAACACGAGAGAGCGTTCTGCTGAGGCAATGGCGACGACACTAACCAACGCTGCCAAAGAGCGTAGAATAATCAAAGAGAATATAGAGAAAGAAAAACAAGCAGCGGCTGACGAAATCGCTAGAATCAAAGCGACAGTAGAAGATACTAGAATAGAAGCAGAAGCTCAAAAACTGGCAATAGCCGACGAAATAAAAGCAGCTAAAGAAAATGCCGTAGCACAAGTCAGTACTACTCAAAACTTATCTGCCGAAGAAGTAAAAAAAGCACAAGAAAATGCCGCTAACAAAAAGCAAGAAGTAGCTGCGGAGGTACAGGAAACACAAGAAAAAGCAAAAGAAGAGATTGCTAAAATACAAGCAGAAATTGCGGAGAAAATAAAAGAACTCAAAAGCAAAGAGAAAGAAATGCAGGAGGCTTCCGCCAAAGAAGTGATTGCTGCTAAAGAAAAAGCGACTGAAGAAATCAAAAAAGCGAAAGAAGAAGCCCTCGTAAAAGTAGCGGAGGCTAGCAAAGAAGCAGTAACTGCCAAAAGCAAATACAACGACAACGTAGCGATGGCACAAGAAGAAGCCAACAATAAAGTCAAAGAAATACAAGCTAATATAGCTGCTCAACTCAAAGAAGCGCAAGAAAAGACAAAAGCAATGACGAACAAATCTGCTGAAAAAATAGCAGAATCTACGGAAGCTGCTACCAAAAAACTACTCGAAACACAAGAGAATGTTTATAGCAAAATAGCGACCTTGAGAGAAAAAGAAGTATTGGCAAAACAAGAGTCTGCCAAGTCTGTGGCATTGGCTGAAGCCAAAGCAGCAGAAGAACGCACGATGATCAAAGAAGAGTTGGCAAACAATATTGCTAAAGACAAAGAAAATGCGGCGCTTGCTCGTCAGAAAATAACGGAAGATCTAGCTGCTAGCAAAGAAAATGCCGCTAAAGAAATTAGTAGAATACAACAGGAAGCTGCCAAAACAATAGAGTTAACTAGAGAAAGAACGGTAAAAGAACAGAAAGAACAAAAGATTATTTTTTACCAAGCTAGAGAAGAAACGGCTATACAGATTGCGATAGTGAAAGAACAAGCCGTAGAAGAAATTCAAAGAACTAAAGAAAATACAATTGCTAAAAAAGAAGCACTAAAAGCTGATTTGGACTCGGTAGAAACGAAAGTAGCGAACGATATTGCAGCAGCTCAAGCCAAATCAGCTAGAGATATTGCCGTAGCAAAAGAAAAAGCTGCAACAGAAGTAAAAATGGCTCAAGAAGCTAGTGCCGCAGAACTTGCCAAAATCAAAGAGACTAATCAAGCTGAAAAAGATAAATTGGCGGCGGACTTGGCAGCAACTAAAGCTAAAAATGCGGCGGAAGTCAAAGCTAGTCAAGAGCTTGCTATCCAGAAAGTAGCTGCTGCTAAAACTAAATCTGACGAGGAAATAGCGGCTCAACAACAGATTATAAAAACAAATAAAGAAGAGATTGAAGCACTCGAAAAGAAAAAATCAATCTTGACCGAACGTGTAGAAGAATTGCGTAAAGAGGTGAAGAAAGGGAGATAAATTCACTTCATTCAACTCATTATCAATGAATTGAACTTCAATTTCAAGCTAAAACGATACGACACCAGAAGGAATAAGCTACAAATGGTAGTTTATTCCTTCTTTCTAATTTAATAAATAATTCAACTATTATCATGGCAGTTTTTGGCTACGTTTTTCCTATTTTATTGATACTAATTATCGTTCGATACATCCAACTCAAACGCTCTATCAAGGGGCGAAAGTACGACTATACGTACTACGAAGATGGACCTTATGGCGAACGCCCCAAAAAGCCAACTACCTGGATTGGCAAACTCAAAAAAGCTTTAGGTTTTAAGTATTATAGTTGGTTATTCGTACTCGTACTGACGCAAACAGCTTGTGACAAGACTATTGACGACACCGAAAAAGGAGACTATCAAACAGGTATTTTTTGTATCAATGAAGGTGTTTTTGGTCAAACATCAGGTACCATTAGTCATTACAATCCTGCTACAAAAATGGCGACAGCCAAGATATTTAACCAAGCCAATAGTAGAGATTTGGGCAATGTGGTACAGTCGCTACATTTGGAAGAAGAGCTAGCTTATATTGTGGTTAATAATGCTGACAAAATTGAGGTGGTAGCGGCTAGTACTTTTGTAGAAATGGCTCAAATAACAGGACTTGCTCAACCTCGATACTTGGTCACTGATGGACAAAAGGGCTATGTCAGCCAATGGGGTGCCGATGGCTTATCGGGTAGTATTGGCGTATTGGATTTGGACAACAATACAGTTGCTACGACCATTGCCGTAGGCAAAGGTCCAGAAGAAATACTGCTACATCAGGAGGAACTCTATGTACCACTTATTGGCGGTTATGACAGTGATAACAAAGTGGTGGTATTATCCACCAATACCCAACAAATAACGCACACGATAACCGTTGGCGATAAACCAAGTCGCTGTATTGCTGACCGTTCTGGACAAATTTGGGTGCTTTGTGGTGGCAAAACTGTTTATACCACCTATCCCACTATTGATTTTTCGGCAAGCACTAGCAGTGTGTTGATACAGCTTGACGCCAATAACAAAACAGTTGTTTTTCGTAAGGATTTTGGAGTAGGCAAATCGGCTACTAACTTCACGTACAACGCTGCCGATGATTTATTTTATTATACTAGAGAAAATCAAATTTGGGAATATAATCCTGCTACTAGTCAAGAACGAGCGATTGCACAAGGTCAATTCTATGGCATGGATTTTAATCCGAATGATCAACATATCTATGCGACTAGCAATAGTGGAATTGATGCCGCACAAGCCAAAAAATATACGCTTGAAGGTCTATTAGTTGATTCTTTTAGTGTGGGTGTTTTTGCCAATGGATTTGAGTTTTTGCATTAATGGCAATACAATCCAAAAAGTAGTATTTGCCTACTCGCATTTTTGCAAACATGAACTAAAATGTTATCTTGTTTGTTCCAAATTCAAAGAACAAAAACTAACTATATTATGAGATACCAAAAAATTGATAGTAAACTATTTGTAGAAAATAGAAAACGCTTTGTGGCTCAAATGAAGCCTAATTCTATTGCTATTTTTCATGCCAATGACATGATGATGCGCAATGGAGATACGCATTTTGTCTATCGCCAAAATTCAGATTTATTTTACCTCTCTGGACTAGACCAAGAAGAAGTTGTTTTGGTACTTTTCCCGAATTGCCCTAAAGGCAAAAAGTTTGAAGAAATCATATTCACCAAACAAACCAACGAGCATATTGCCGTTTGGGAAGGCTACAAATATACCAAAGAAGATGCCGCTGCTACCTCAGGCGTAAAGAGTGTTTATTGGTTGGACGAAATGGACAGCACTCTAAATGAGCTGATCCTTTTGGCAGACAATATTTATGTCAATACCAACGAAAACGACCGAGCAGTAAGCGACTATGCAACTCGTGACGTACGCAAAGCGATTGAACTCAAACACCAATATGTTGGGCACAATTTTTTGCGTAGTCAATCTATATTGAAGCAGTTGCGCATGATCAAATCTAGTTTGGAACTAGAAGTCATGCAAACGGCTTGCGATATTACCGAAAAAGCATTTCGTCAAGTATTGGCGACTACCAAACCGGGTATGAATGAATATGAGGTGGAAGCCAATGTTATTCATCAGTTTATAGCCAATGGCGCTACTGGACATGCTTACACGCCTATTGTGGCGAGTGGTGCCAATGCTTGTGTTTTGCATTATATTGCCAATGACCAAAAACTAAAAGATGGTGATTTGATGCTCATGGATTTTGGAGCTGAATATGGCAATTATGCAGCAGATTTGTCGAGGACAATTCCAACCAATGGACGTTTTACTGACCGCCAAAAAGCGATCTATAATGCCGTGCTAAATGTCAAAAACGAAGCACAACAACTACTCGTACCCGGTAATAATTTAGACGCTTATCACAAAGAAGTAGGCAAAATTATGACCAGCGAATTAATTGGCTTAGGGCTATTGGACAAGACTGCTGTAGAACAGATGGCTAGTGAAGATATTCATTTGTACAAAAAATATTTTATGCACGGCACTTCGCACCACTTAGGACTAGATGTGCATGACTTGTGTCATCGCTACGTAGAGTTTGAAGAAGGCATGGTATTTACTTGCGAACCAGGTATTTATATCCCTGCCGAAAATATGGGCATCCGTCTGGAAGATGATTTAGTCATTACCAGTAATGGTGCTAAAAACTTGATGGCAAACATTCCTATTGAAGTAGAAGAAATTGAAGATTTGATGAATCAATAGAGGTTGTGTTAAGAGCATGTCTAAATCTATCACGTAAAACGGAAGTCACTTTATCTATTCATTAGGTAAAGTGGCTTTTTTATAAAATCCTAACTATGGAAATACTAGATGACAAAATCAGGAATATGGCTACCTTAGCAAATCCTGAATTGAATAAAATTCATTTTTTCTTGCTGCTGCTTGCCGCTTGGGGATTACTATTTTTTTTCATTCCTTTTATCGATTTGTCTGTTCCTTTTTTCGGGATAATCCCAACTTCAATCCGCTCTCCTCTAGTTGGATTTGCGTTTTATTACATGCTCATTGCTGTTTTTTATAAGGAAGTTTTGCTTGGTGATTATGATTATAGTATCTACTTTCACCTTATTCTTTTTTTAGTTCCATCAGTTGCGATATACATATATTACATGCTATCATATACCGTCTCTAGTAACATATTGACAGATATTGGCTTTAGCATTCTTTACCTCTTTCTAATGCTTTTGGCTTCGATGATTCTTATCGTCCCATTCAGTATGTTTATACATCTACTGTATCGTATTTCTTCTATTTTGCCACCTGTTGTAGTGTTTTGGGGTGCTTTATGGTTAAGTAGAGATTGGTGGAAGGCTAGTTCTGACCATAACTGGGTTCTTTGCCTATTCGTAATCGGAACTATTATAGGTATCTTTGCCCAATTAAAAATTAGGCAATTGCAGGACGAGTAATAGCTATTTGATGACCGCTATCAACACGCCAAAATTCCCTCCCGTTTGCATCCAATCTTGGCTTGGCAAATACGTTTGAGAAATGGCTCCATCTAAATACAGTGCATTTTCACAGCCTTCTTGCTTGAAATAAGTTGCAAAATCATACAAGGTGATGGGTTGCTTAGACATCGCTAGTAGCACGTTGCCGTTAGGCAATATCCCTACCCCATTTCGGATATTGGTGTGCTCAGAAGTTGTATTAAATTTGGAGTGTATCTTTCCATCAATGACCAACATAGGGCCTGATTGTGTGGCATATTGGATAGTTGTATCGTGCTCAAAATCCTTGGTTGCTACAACTACGGCTTTTTTATCGTTTTGTATATAAAATATACCATTGGGCTGCAAATAAAAATTGCCATAAGCATCTTTAACCGTATTAATTGGGTATATCGTTTTGCCATTTTCTATATACAGTCCTACTGGCTCGTGAGTGGGGCTAAACATACCGCCATTGGTCGCAAAGACTAGCTGTTCGCCCTTATTTTCTAGCTCTTTTTTCAGTTTTCCAATGTTGCTAAACAAGCTGCCTGTTTCATCTTTCCAATAAAATTTAAGTTGCTGCTCCTGCAGATTAACTACATAGCTCAATATAGTTGTATCAAGTGTTATTACTAGTTTTTTAGTAGTTTTTACAGTATCTAACACTGCCTTCTTTTGTTGTGCTGGGGGTATTTCCCTTGTATTACAATTACTCAATACAAAGATCAATAACACATAAAAGCAATATTGCACTTGCAAAATTAAAGTCTTATTTTTCATGGAAGTTTATTTTTTAAAATCGCTTAGTACGAGCCTCAAAATACGAAAAGTCAAGCAGCAAATTTGCTGCTTGACCAAATAAATTGAGGTACTTAAAGTGCCCTATTTTATACGCTCTTATATCGTGTTCAGATTAATGGTATCAGAATCTCCCGACAGCTCAACCGTTCCTGCAAAGGTAGCTCCGTCATCATCGTAATGAACAGCCGCGCCACCAATCCACCAATTATTGGTCAATCCTGCATTACCTTGTCCCACGGCTACTTCATACGTCTTCGTTCCAGTCGTTAGTTGAATATTCAATTTCAACCAAAAATTAAGCTCTGAGGGCTCTTTGCCTACACCGCCATATTTGGGGGCGTATTCGTGTACTGCCGACTGACAGTACAAGTTAAACTCTTCTGCCATATCTTCAGAACCATCTCTATCACAATCAACGGTCACTTTCCATTCAAAGTCGCCATTAGGAGTGGTAGAAACGCCTACTGTTCCATTTTTATTATCTGTAACTCTAAGCGACCCGTCTACATAAGATACGCTCTTGATAACAGATCCTTTCAGGATTAATACACTAGTCTTTTTCATAATTTAAAGATTAAAAAGGTTTTTGAAAAAATGATCTAATAGGCAAATAGCTTATTGTGCAATAGCTATTTGACACCTACAAAGTAAGACCATTTCAACCTTTCTAATCGGACGCAACCACATTGATAACGGACACATCATAAAAAAAGGTACTGCAATACTCCAAAACGGACATGGAGTACTTTTTGGAGTATTACACCTTATATCTATTTTTTATAAAAGACTAATTCTTCACGTATTTTGGAAGCGACCAATCCAATACGAGGAGCATAATACATATAATAATAGGATTCGCCTTGTTCCAACACAACTTCCAAACAATCCGTGTGAGTAGCGGCAGGAGTCTCGATGGTTAGTACTTCTTTTGATAATCTAACGGTCGTAAAATCTTCTTCTTCTACTGCGGTTCTATTCTTTAACTGTTGGCTACTATATGGAAAAAGCAATTTTTCTTGCTTCGTCGTTTCGTCGTACAAATAATTTTTATTTCGACCTGCTTTTCTTACATAAGAGACCTCTTTGGTAACAGGCGAAAGTTCGCTATTGTTATATTCCAATACCGTTACTTTGTAATATTTTTTCTTTCCCATACGGAATCTTTCCGTACTCACTTGCCGAATCGTACTGTCTAGCATTTGGCTTTCCTCACCTTCTGCAAAAATGTACGTGGTGCGAGTTCCAGCCTTTAGCGGAAAATAATCCTGTGCTGTACCAGTGGCTATAAGTAATAAATAGAAGCAGAATAATAAAAAATATTTCATACGCTATTTGGGTTTTATAGGAGTTCATTATTCGAGAACTAAAATACTTCCCTAAACTTTGTCAGGGTAATGCTTCAAGGTAAATTCCAAAGCATTGGTATAACAAATACGGTCAACAACTAATTCGGGCGTAAACTCATCATCAAAATCCGATACGCAAGGTGTTGCTTTTTGAGCGGCAGCCTTTTTTATGGTTTGTAGCAAATCATCTTTGAATTGCTGCAATTCGTTGGCTGTTTTGTAGTCCGAAATCGGGTCGATATAACCATCGTTATCAGTTCCGATAGCGAGCATATTCCACGCTTTTCTTTTTTCGGCAGCGGTGTACTTGTCGTTTCTATAAATAATATTCAAGACCACTTGCAAGTTATTCCACAAGGCATTGATATTATTCAATTTTTCTACTTTTTCTTCTCGTTTCTTGGGCGACACGCCCAACATACGTTTGTCGAAAGACAGACCAAACAAACCGCCTGTTTTGTAAATCATCTCCACATCTTCATCACACAAGTTGATATTCCAAGCGTAAAAAGACCCGTCAGGTGTTTGCAAACGGAAAGTATCATCTTCTTGATCTTGTTTGTCAATCAATTCTTGTAGCGTTTTGCGAGCAGCATACGCACAATGACTACCAATAACAGGAATCACATCACCTTTTTCGTAGCATGGATTAACCACTTTTTCGTAATATTCTTTTCGTCCAGCTGCACTCATGTGCTTGAGGTCAATCAATACACGATAACCTTCCGATGGCTTCGGATTATTGTCTTCGTCCAGTGCTAATAGCTTGCGCAATACTTGCATTCCCAAAGGCGTAAAACCTTTGTTCATAGCAGCATCTTGATTGAGTACAAATGCTGCTGCCCCCGGCAAACTGTGTGCATGACCACACAAACCATTATCAAAATGATGTGAAAAAGTCAAGAAAAACAAAGGATGTTCCCATTCTTGTTTGATAAAATCGACTCTTGCCAATACTTCCTTAGCATCAATTTCGGTAGCATCAAACACATGGCTGCCCTCTATGGTGAGTGGCATCATAATCACAGCACTTCCTTTTTCGGCTATTTCTGCGGCTTCTTTTTTGTTTTTAGGAATCTGATAAACTCCCTCTGCGTGGTATTGGTCGGCATACTTTGTTCTTCTTTTTTCGCTATTCTCAAAGTACTTGCGAGGCATACCATAACTGTGTATTTCGTTGACCGAATGTACTCCGTTTTTGCTACGTAAGTAGGCATATTCTTCTTGCAGTGCGTCCCAATAATCATACTGTGGAGAACTGACGTGTTTAATCATTTTGGTAGGAATACGCATCGTCAAATGCTGCATTACCGATCGTATCGGTGCTTTGTGGTGTGTTGCTACTCTTGCTACTTTGCGCAATGTCTGGTACTTGCCGCCCGAAGGTTTTTGGGGTGTCATAAAGAAACCTCGTTCTATCGGATACAACGAATTGAAGACCAAACGAACATTACCGTTCCAGAGTGCAACCATATCCGATTGCGAATATCCCGCAGCACGGTCAGCATTTTTGAGTCTTGACATATTAGTTGCGATAATTGTCCAAGGGTGATATTTTCCTTCTTCCGCCCATTTTTCTTTGTCTCTAGACAAACACAAATAAGAACGCATATGTGGGTGGCAATGTAAATCGGCAAACATAATAAAGTTGTTTAAGAGGATAATGGCAAATTGGTATCTAACCAAGATTGTAATTCTTGTACCAAGTTGTTTTTAATAAAAAAATGATTTCCTTGAGTGGTTGTCCAATCAGCATTTTTTAGCTTTTGGGCTACTTTTTTGCCCTTACGAGCAGGCGTAACACCATCGTCTATACCAAAGAAAAAATACGTCGGTAGATGTTGCTCATTGAGCAACTTAAATTGCAGACGACCAAATCGCATGGGGAAATAATACAAAGATTCCCAACTACGTAGTAACCTTGCTCGCCTTCTAGGCAAATCTAATTGCATCTTAAAGATGGTATAGGTTGCCGTGTTGAGCAATTTCCACTCATGGAGATAGTCAAAAATACGCATAAAAAAATTAGAATCCACCAATTTTTTGCGAGCAAATCGCCTAAGTGCCAAAGGAAAACTCAATCTGGACGCAGAGAAGGTAAATTCGACACCTGCCGTAGCCAAAAAATAGATGGCAGTGACCTGTTCGATTACTTGTGGTAATGCACCCAATATCAAGCGACCGCCCATACTGTGACACATCAAGCTGTACTTCTCCACACCAAACTGCTGTTGCAGCAGCTCGAACCAAGCCGCTACGTCTTCAGGACGATAGACCTCTTCTTGCCAATCGGTCTTGCCGTGGAACGGCAAATCTAATGCAACTACCGTGTATCTTTCGGTCAATGCTGACTCTAAGTGCAAAAATAAAGCTCCAGAATCTGCAAAACCATGCAGTGCAATAAGTAATTCTTGACCATTGCCATACTGGTGGTAGTGTAGTTTATTTTGTCGATAATTTAGTGTAGGCAAGTTTTATGGTTTTGTAGGTGGGATATGTTTTTTCTCGAATGCCTTCAAATAAGCTTCCATTTGCTTATCGGCTTCCTGAATTTCGGTTGTATCGTAATCTGGCACCAATCCTTTGCGCTCAGGCATCGTTTCGATATAAACCGAAGTAGAAGGAAAAGCAATATGTATATTCATCGCTTCCGCCAGCTTGAGCATACTCAATATTATTTCGCCTCGCAGAGCAATATGCTGTGCATAATCTTTGGTCTGAAAGTACGTAATAAACAAAATATTGAGCGAAGAACCGCCCATTTCATTCAAATGAACCAACCCCATTTCATCTCTAGTTTTGGGGTGCATTTCGTTGATTCGACGAAGTCCTTCTATAAATTTTTCGATTAAATGTGGTGGTGTGTAATAGGTCACGCCTATTGTCGTCTTGAATCGACGGTGCTGCATTTCGCCATAATTATTGACCGCCATATCGACCAATACACCATTGGGAACCGTAATCAAGGTCGTATCGAGTGTGCGAATGCGAGTCGAGCGAAAACCAATATCTTCTACTGTACCAGCTATCCCATCTGCTTCTATAAAATCTCCTATACGAAAGGGCTTATCTCCAAAAATCATCACGGACCCAATCAAATTTTTGACCGTTTCTTGTGCTGCCAAGGCAATAGCCAAACCACCTATAGAAAGACCCGCAATAAGAGCCGTTACATCAACACCAAAGATACTCAAAGCGTGCATCAACGCACCAATAACAATTAGCGTTTTGATTGTCCGAATGATAATCGGCAACAGTTGATCGTCTGATTCAGTCTCTGTTGTTTCTACAATTTTCTCGAAGTATGAACGCCCCAAATCAACACTGCTCAATAACAATAAGGCAAAAAATACGGTATTGAAAATACGCAAGCTACCTACAAAATAATAATTGAGTCCAGCTGGTAGCATCAATACAGGGGTAAGTATAAATACTAGATAAGCTACCATCAAAAAACTGCTCAATCTAGAAAGTTTACTTACTATTTCGCTATCAAAATGATGGCGCCCCAACCTAGAATTAGCAAGAATCTCCAAAGCAAAGTTGATAATCCGCCAAAAGACCTGGTGCAGCAAAAAACTTAATAATATAAAGACAAGTATTGCTAAATATTGCCACTTTTGTAATCCTAATATTTTATCATCATCCTTGGGCAAAAAATCCAATAATAAATAAGATCCCATAGGGTACATTTCTTCATGAATATGAGAGATTTCTTTTATTGTTTCGTCTGAGTACTTCCAGTATTTAGCATGCCTTTCATTATCCGTTCCTTTGTTCAATACAGGCTTAATCAGATAGACACTTGGTAGTTCTGCTGGAAATGGAACATAAACCATATTACCGCTGGTAGAATCTACATAATTAGGGTCATCAGGAATCAAGCCTGCTCTGATCTCTAGCCCTTTACCATAATAAATTTGTTGTAGTTTATTTGCTAATGCTCGATCTACTGCTGTTGGTTTGTTATCCTTACCTAACCCAATCAATGCCTGTGCCGAAGAGTCGGCATTGAAGTGGTCTGCACGCTGATAATACGTGTGCTGAAATGCTGCTTCTTTAGGCGAAGATAATTTGCCCGTAGGGCGTTCGGATTCGGCTTGTGCCAATAGCACCGATTGCGAAAGCGAAAACAAAAAAGTAAGGAGCAGTAATCGAAAAAAGATAGTCATCAGATAGTTTCTTTGAGATAAGATAGGCACACTAAACAAAAAAAGCATACTAAACTAACGTAGTATGCTAATCGACCATAAAGGTCATGATTTTTGTTTACAAACAAGCATTTGAACCTGTTGTCTTTTTGTTAAGTAGGTGGTTGTAAGTAATGGGTATTTAAAAGTGCGTTAATTTTTTTGATTATTGAGGACTCCCACAGCTAGATAGCCTTAGCTATCAAGCGAGGATAGGACGATAAGAATCGTAAAAAGTACAGCTTTTAAATACCGTATTGCTGGTAACTACCTACTTAATCCTCGGTATAATAGGTGGCATCTTCCAAGATGTACAACAATCGGAAGGGATCATATTCGGTGCCTTCTCCTTTTCGGTTAAGTCGTAAAGTACCTTGTATGCTTATTGGTTTATCCATTCTGTAAATAATCGGTGTTTTGGCTTCGATTTCTACTACTGATTCAGGACCAGCAGCACCACAAAAATAACAAGAGCTATACGAGAATTTTGACAAGGTCATTCTACCTTTGGTCAAATCTGCTGGGATAATATAGCCTGTCAAGTGTATTTTTTTTCCATCTAATTTTGCTACTTTCCTACCGAAAGTAGGCGACTCGTTGAATGCTTCTGTGAAGGGGTCATACTTGAGATCCAATTCCACATCCATCATGGTATCCCAATAGCTAAAGTCTTTTTTATTCTTGCCTTGTTGAGCAGTCAAAGTAGTAGCGACCAGCAAGAAAAAGAAGCTTATTGTGAGTAGGTTTTTCATTTTGTTTATATTTTAATATAAAATTGCTTATAAAATTCATTATTTTGAAGCCATTTATGGCAATGCAACACTTTTCTGAAGTAACTGTTGACTTCAAAAGTAGTTTAAAAATAATGCCAAGATAGCAAACAAGCAAACAAATTCTGACAAATAATGACTGTTCAAGATATTATACACACAGTAAGTACCGATAAAGTTGCCTTATTTTTTCTTTTTACCCTCCTGCCCTTCTTGGCGTTTGGTCTCAACAAACTGACAAAATTGAGGGGATTGCAATCACCTTACACCTATATTTATTCTACCATTATTTATATTAGTGGTATCACAGGAATTTTGTCTAGTGTACTTTGGCTTTATACCATGTTTTTTGACCAAAAAGGCTTGTGGCAATTGAATCCTTTTGTATTTTATTTGCCTCTTATTTCTATGGTGGCTACTTTTTACATTGTCAAAAAACGCCTCCGAATTGGCGATTTGCCTTGGTTTGGCGAATTGTATGAGCTGCTGACTGCGTTGGCTGTCGCCTTTGCCATTACCTTAACTTTTGTTCATACACAAGCCTTTCCGCTTAGCAATATGTGGTTAATCATGGTGTTGGGTATTGCTATTTTTCTATTTCTCAAATTGGGTTGGGACGCCGTGACTCGCATTCGTTAATCAAAAAAAACGTGTCCAAAATCAAGTACTGATTTCGGACACGTTCTATTTATAGTAATAAAGTTGCAACGGATTAGCTCCATACATTATCTTCTTGTTTGGGCTGCTCCAAGTTAGGAATAGTCAATGCTTGACCTGGACGAATTTTGTTCGGATCGTCTAGTATATCTCTATTCGCTTCAAATATTTTTGGATATTTAGAAGCACTATCGTAATAATGCTTAGCAATGGCACCCAATGTATCTCCTTTGACTACGGTGTGCGTATGGTACTTAGAAGTATCCGCTACTTTGATATCTGCCTCAATATCCGTAGGGGCATCGCCACCAGATTTCTTGATTTCGTTCCAAAGCATATCTTTTTCATATTGCGTGTTCGCAATACCCGATACTTTAAGACGACCGTCCAATTCTTGTACGTCTCCTTCTTTGATTTGCAATTTTTGACCTAAGTCTAATACGTTTTGATATTTTTGCGTCAACATAGTTTGTTATTTTTTAGTTATCTAAATGAGTGAACTATAAGTTTCTTATTCAAGCCATTGAGGCTAGGTTCTATTGTTCTACCAATATAATAATAATTACTTATAGATTGTTCTAAAAAGTAGCATAAATCTATTTCATGAGATGCCCATTTTCTTTGTAGAACTCTTGGACGCTATTATAAAAACTAAGATGTGGGTGTTGATAACCTCTACGTTCTAATATTTTTATATAAAATTTCCATTCTTCACAGAACTCCAAAAAGCTATCATCATGAAGCATGAAATCAAATAAGTAAGAGTTACTTACTACGTCCATTTTGTGTAGTTCCTTCTCTCCTTTCAAAAATGTAAAAAAAAGATAGTTATTACCCTCTATTAAATCTGAATTCCCAGGCACCTGTAGATAATCTATTTCATAAGGACGAAGTACAATTGCTGTATCCCAAAAATTGACATACAACTTCTGGACGAGCTGCTCTCCATGTTCTCCTGCTTTTTTGAAGCATGCCTCCATCCCCCTTTCAAAAGGGATTTTCATACTATCAAGATAAGCATTCCTATATTCAGAGTTATCTACTAAAAAATAGTGCTGTTCTCTTTCTAGCCACCCAAAAGCATCATATTCTGCTTTCGTACTCTTTGTACCCAATCTCGCACTTTCCTCAATAATCATGGTAGATTGATTGATCCGATGAGATACAAACCAATATCCTCCCATTAATATAGTAATCAATACGCCTACAACAATTGCTATTTTTTCCATAAATTAAATATTGCCTTCCTCCAAACCATAGAACTTACACACATCCGCACGAAAATCAAGATGTGGATGTGGCTCGCCTCTAAGCTCTAAAATCTTGAAGTAATATTTCCACTCTTTCAACTGTTCTATCAAGGCTTTATCTTTTCCTAAGTAATCAAATAAGTAAGAACTGGTAACTGGATTGAGTTGATGCAATTTCCGTTTTCCATCCAAATATGAATAGCAATACATATAAGAATAGTACCTATTCAATATTACTTTATTTCCTTCTAGTTGTCTATCTTCTATTGCTCTTATGTCCTTAACATAAGCTTCATAACCAACTAATCGACTTCTTACAACGTAATGTATTGATCGTAATTGTTCAGCATGAGCTGATGCTTTCGTAAAATAGTCAGACACGTCATCTATAAAAGCCTGCTCTTTTCCATTGATATAGTTTCGCTGCTCATCAAAAAATTCTTTCTCATCAAATGTACAATATTTGCGTTCAATCGTCAGCCACCAAAATGCTTTATAATCTTCTTCTATGCTATTTTCGTCTACATATCCATTCTTATCAATGACAAATGTTGCCTGTTCAAACTTATACGATACAAAATTATACCCCACTATTCCAAGTAGCACAAAAATCGCTACGCCTGTTAATGGTTGCTTCATTGGCTTATTTATTAATGCAGTACAAAACTTATTTTTTTTAACAATTGAAGTTATTTTTTTTTACTTGTAAAAGATACAAACTCATTGCTCAAATTTAAGTTTTAGAGCGGTTTTTTGAGGTGGTAACTACTTCTATTTGTTCCTGCTTCAAATATTAATTTTATTTTATTGTCCTGTATTTAGATTTTTTCTATCGCGTCATCTTTTCATACACTGTCTGAAAACCAAAATGCAATTGCAAGATATAATTGCCTTTCGGCAAACTGCTCGGCACATCAAGTTGCAATAATTGTTTGCCTGCCGCTACTTCAAAAGACTGCTGCAAGACCACTCGACCCAGTATATCGACCAACTGTACTTTGATAGCTTGTCGCTTATCCAGGTTTGCCAATTCGATGCGAATCGACTCCCCAAATGGATTGGGATATACTTGCACTTGTGGCAATACATCAGGAAACTGTACGGCTCTAATAGTAGTATAGAAATGGTCACCTGTTGCCAATTCTTTGACCAATAGACGGTAATAATTGGTTCCAGAAAAAGGATTTTCGTCAATATACGTTTGTCTATTATTTGATACTGCTGTCGTCAAATTTTCAAAAAGCATGGCATTACTACTGCGTTCTATCGCCACTATTTCATAATCTTGTGCGGTGGTATTATTCAAAAACTGCCATTCCAATTGGCTCGTTTTATCTACTTTTTGAGCTTCAAAATTAAGTCCTGTCAAACTCAACAAGGTGATAATAGGTCGAGCAGACATATTATTGGTATAATCACATTCGCCAATAGCAGTCATCGGAAAATCAGTGTTAAAATCAAAAACTGGTGGCACCGAATTGTCGCAGTTGACCACTGCATATACATCACCATTGACCGCTCTAATTCTGTAAGTCAATACAGTGCATTGAGCTACTTCCAAATTGGTACCCAGCAGCTCGATTCCTTGCAATAAGCTAGCCGAGCTAGAAGCGGTAGGATCTTCGCTATAAAAAACAATGGGTGTCGTTCCCGACAATCTAGCATTGCCTATATTGCAAACTTGCACTTGTATTGTTGTGCTATCTACTACGTCATTATTGGCAGAAAGTACATTAATGGTAGCATCAGGCGAAGGGAATTGAGGATTGGAATATTGATTCAAGAAAGTATTTAATACCAAACTATCTCCTGCTATATGATGAGCTTGTAGTACTCTCGGTACTGTCAAATCTTCATTGATATTGACATTGAAATAACCATGCTGATTCCATACTTGACGAGAACCAACCCAAGGCGTAGTCGCCGAACCATAAACGACCACCCTGCCACCTCCACTACTACAAGTAGTAACGATTTCGGTGAGTCCATCACCATTGACATCAACAACTAATGGACTCTCAATATGCGTAGCCGAACCACAAGCCGTTTGGTGTAGTATATTGCCTGTCGTGCCATCGTAAATAATTAAGTTACTACTATTTCTATAAATAACTTCTGCCGTGCCATCGCCACAAAAGTCAAAAACAGTAGAAGTCGTCACCGCCGAACCATCATTGGTGGGGTGTTGCCACAGCACTGTAAAGTCATTATCCAGTGCATAAAATTGAGGGTAACCACAGAAGCTAATCTCCAGCTGTCCATCGCCATCTAAATCAGCTATATTGACTCTTGATGCTCCAATTCTATAATCGGCATAAATAAAACTACGCATAATGGTAGCCGTTTGTATATCCCAACAATACACTTCTCTCCTATCGTTAGTAATATTGACTGACTGCACAATAGCATCTAAATCGCCATCGCCATCAAAGTCTGCGACACTAGTATAACCATCGTTTTTACCATTGGCAGCTTGTACTTCTACTTGCATGGTACCAGTGGTTAAGTTGACCGAATAAACTTGATTGCCTGCTACGATTTCTAATCCTTTGCAATCTAAACAAAAATTATCGGGCAGTAAATCTGCCACTACTACCGAAGAAAATTGTCCGTTGCGGCGAGGGTGAGTCCCCTTCGAATTGGCGACTCCTCCATCAGCCAATAAATTGCCCGTGAGGGCGTCATACACTTGATTTTCAATCACCACTTCTACTCGACCATCTTCGTTCAAGTCTGTCATATTGACTGTTGCATAAAAAGAAGATCCCGACTGCCCAACTACAGCAGCTCTCGTATATTTGAGCGTACCATCATGTTCGTAGCAGCTCAATCGACGGTTTCTGTCTATAATAAATAGCTCTCCAAAACCATCACCATCGACATCAGCAATAGCTGGTCCAGTACCATCTGCGATACTCGCCGAATGGACTATATTTACTTTGGTCGCTCCTGTTGCTCCATCTATGATATAAATATTGTTGTTGCTGACACGATAAGTGACAATCTCGGGAATACCATCGTTGTCCATGTCACCTGCCACCAAACAAGGATAACTCCCCACTACAGCAGCACTCGACCACAGTTGTGTCGTACTGATATTATTGCATCTGGGTGGAGCCTGACACGCTACTGGACAGTCATTAAAAAAGTGACTGGCACAACTTGCATCACCACAGCATTCATCATCAAAACAGTCAATCAGACCATCGCCATCATCATCTATTCCATTATCACAAATCTCTGGGCAAGGTGTCTTGTCCGAAAAATCAAATAAAGTGTCTCTGTTGAAATCTGGATAAGCAATAGCTGCACTATCTATCGCTACGGCATAAATAATACCCGAAGTGGGCTCTCGCAAACTATAGGTCAAGGTCGTGTCAGCACAAAAAGTAATTGTATCGGGACATTGTGTAATGACAAAAGTTTGTATGATATTATTGGTGTTGGTATCAATTACTTCTACGCTATATGGCACATCACAACCACCTAAGCAATCCAGTCGTTGACTAACAAAACGTACCTCCGAAAATCGGGTATCTAAGTAGTTGAACCCATCTATTTGGTCAGGCAAAATCCTTGGACGAGCGTTTACGTTTACCAAATCTACATTGAGTTCATCAGCAGTCGCCAAATTTATATCTGACGGCACCAAATTTTGAGGCATCGGCAAATTTGGTTGCGGAATGACATAAAGCCTACTTTCCTCTCGCTTTGCAAAATACAAGTTGCCATCAAAACTAGATTCGATAGCACCAATTCCTTGCCATTGACTACTACAACTAGCAAAGGAACAACCTCGTCCAGTAGTCATATTGGGTGCGGTAGGTGTTGTTTGTACTTGCAGTCTAGTCTCCAGTGGACTTGTATTGAGGTCTATCTGCCCCAAATAGGTCATATTCGTAAACCCACTTTGAACATATCCTCCTCCTACAAAGTAAAGGTATTGCCCGCTTGGGCTAAATTCTATTTGATTTACTTTGCGTTCCAAGTTTCTCAAAAACTGAAGAGGCGTACCCGTACTTGTTCCCAAAATATCTATCTCGGTAGCCGTCGCCAATACATTAGATTGGTCGTTGGCACCTCCGTCGGGCTGCAATATCAAATCGCCTAATATGACAGGTTGTATTGCTATATTATCAAAGATATTTGCATCAAAAATGGTAAAATCAACTTGATTATCATCTTGATTTCTGGTCACTACTGCTATTCTATCTTCGGTGGGACTCAACTCAATGGGCGCACCCGCAGCCCCCAAGCTCCACCATCTATTGACAATGTCGCCTGTATTTCGGTCGAATGTAACACTGGTATTATCTATGATAAATCGATCCAATGAAATCGTATTGACATTAATGGTTCTTCGACATAAATACAAATAATGTTGATTGGGGTTTCCGTTGAGTGTTCGGGACACTGCCGCTCCATCGGTATAAGTATGCGACACACCTGCCCCATCAGTCAAAGCAATATCACGTTGCAATACGGTAAATACATTGGTTACCACCGAATAACGTACTCTAGCAAATAGCCAATTGGTAGGGTCATAAGTTGCATTGCCTGCAATAGCTCCAGCATCTGAGCGCCATTGTTTGTAAATAATATACCACTCGTCTAGCGTTTGTGGCACTTTGATTACTTGCAACTCATGCCCCCCCTTTACAGCATTAAGCCCTGGGGCATTAGGCGTAGTATTGGTGAGCAATGGGCTGCCATCTGGAGCATAAACAAACAAATTATTGGCACTGCCACTTCCTGTATGCAGGGCATAAAATGCTAAATTGCCACATTGATCATAAGCTGCTCCTGTTTGTCCGCCATTGGTTGTAGTACTAGGAATAGCACTCGTAGTAGGTGGCAAGGTTTGCCAATCAATAGCTTGTGCCTGTACATTGCCTGATACTGCTAATGGATAAACGGGCAATCCTCCTCTAGTCAACCCCAATAAATCTACTAAAATATTGACTCGAAAAGTATCGGTTGCTGTACCACAACTTGGGTTAGTCGCCACTAGTACTACGGAAGTCGTTCCTAATGTTGTAAACACTTTTGTATGATTGGTTGTCGTCGATTCGACAACTCCATTAACAATCCACTCGTACGTAATGCCACTCGTCGATGTGTTATTGAACAGTAGTGCATCACCAAGCCGAATGTGTACACTGGTACTCGTAAAATCGGCCTGTATTGGACAAGCTATCACTTGATTCCCACACAAAAATATGGCTAAAAAAAATACATAGGTAAAAAAATTCTTCATAAATAAATAGTTGCTTGTCTTTTTTTATTAAATGATGTTGTTCAATGAAAGTAGTCCTTTAAAGTGTTCGTTTACAACAGTATAACGTTTTATTTCGCTAAAACCTGCGTAAGAATAAAGATAATAAAAACTGAACAACTATTTAATCGAATAAAATAAAAAGAGGATTATTAACCTTTTTGGTCAATAATCCTCTGTATTCTAGATACGCCTAAGGCACTATCATTTTTTTATAACTTACTGTACATCGTTAGTATTACGTATTTGCACCTGATTATCGGTGTTAAATTGCGATACAATCGCTGTAATATCGACAGTACCTGTAGCAACATTATCACCTGCAAAAGTAGCTTGCGAACGAGTAAACATATCAATAGTTCCACTAGCATCTGTGATAGTCAAACCACCACTATAAGTTGTTCCTCCACTGATAGTTGCTCCTTGAATTTCTACCAAAGTAGATTCCCAAGTTTCAACATTGGTGTTGATAGCAGCAAGAGTAGCTACTCTTGGAGTTACATTGTTTCCAGCCGATACAAAAGTAGCGTTAGCCAATGGCACATTGTTTACTTGTAATACACCACTAAACTCTGATATTTCTTGTCCAGAAATATCAATCGTGATACTATCACCCATAGAGAAAGTATGGTTAGCATCGAAACGAACCGTAATGCCAGAACCGCCATTGTGCTGCATAATGATGTTTCTACCTGTAATATTAGCACTTACGTAATCTGAAATAACGATACCTGTTATCATTCTACCAGAAGGAGCATTGACATTAGCACCACTGTACAAAGCACGCACATCAGTAATAGTCATTTCTGTTAATGGTCCACCTGTACTACCACCTCCGCCACCAGAGATATTAACATCATTCAAGTTACGAATATTCAATTGTACCCCATTGTAATCTCCAACTATTGCCGTTACATCTCCCGTACCTGTTGGCAAAGAAGTAGTACCAAAGTTAGCGAAACCGCTAAACATAGACATAGAACCTGTTGCGTCATTAATCATCACACCAAAGTCACCATAAGTACTACCACCGTTCAACGTGGCAGTCTGCACATTAACTAAAGTAGATTCCCACTCGTTGGCGTTTGCCAATATATCGGTAATCGTAGCTACTCTTGGCGTAATAGATTGACCAGAAGTAATGTATGTAGCATAGTTCAAAGGTGCTGCTACTTGTAGCAATCCGTTAAACTCAGAAATTGTTTGTCCTGTAATATCTACTTCGATTTCGTCGCCTTGCTCAAAAGAGTGATCGGCTGTAAATCGAACCGTAATACCATCACCATTAGGCTCTTGTAATACTAGATTTTGAGTTTGGAAGTTGCCGCTATTCTTATCAGAAATAACGATACCTCTAATTTTTCTGCCGTTTGGTCCTGGTACTGGAGCACCTGTGTACAATTTGCGAACAGAGTCAATACTCATCAAAGTAGAGTTAGCACCTGGCAAGAAAGTACATCTATTTCCAGTCATGTTGACATCTAGAGGATCTCTAATAAACAACTGAGCCGTACCATTAAATGAATTGAAAACCGCTGTAAGTGTACCATTACCTCTTGGCATTCTTTCGCTAGCAAAATCAGAATAAGCACTGTGTCTAACAATGATGATACCTTGAGTAGCACATTCCAACAATTCTGCATTCGTACTAAATTGATTCACTACATCACCGTATGTTTGACCTGCAAAAGCAGAACTAAACTCTACATCTGACAAAGTAATCAACGTGTGATAATCAGCAGGAGTCAAAGTAGATAAAGTACGTTGTTTAGGCGTAACTGGATTGTCATAATCACCACCGATGATATAGTTTTTGTAGATAGCCTGAGGGATTCTTCCTTGGCTAGGATCGCTGCTACCAATCAAGGCAGGTACGTCTCCATCTTTGTAGATATACAAACCACCTAACTGAACCCAAACACGACGACCAATAGGATATTCGTTGTAAAGGTCGTAACCGTCAATATCAATACGCATTCCACCAGTAGCATCTTCGATAATCAATTGTTTGTAAAAGTTACCTGATTTATCGTCAGCAACTACAATGGCTTCTATAATTTTGCCCTCTTCTAGTGCTACTGGTGTAGGAGCAGCTAAAGCTTGCAAATCAGCAATGGTCATATTACCTTTTAGGTTAGGTAAATCAGCGATTGGTGGCTCATCAAATGTTTTTCTACAAGCAGAAAAAATAAACAAAGATGCCAACAATAGCAAGGCAGATAATTTAATATTAGCTTTCATAAGACTATTTTGTAATGGATTGTTGATTGTTATTTTGATAGAAAACAAAACTACTTTAGATAATATCTATCCTTCAAGATACAGAATAAAGTAGTTTTGTTTTTATTTTTTTATTGATTTAATACTTTCGTAATACGAAATTTATAAGCGGAAAGCCAATTGTACCATAAAGTTAGTACCATAAGCATGGTAATATTTAGTAGGGAAATTACTTACTTCCTTACCATCGTAATCGAAACGGAACTGCTCAAAACCTGTTGTTTTGAGGTCTGTAGTATTAAATACGTTACTAACTGCTATATTCAAGTAAACGAATGACTCGTTAATTTTCCAAGATTTGCTAAAGAACAAATCACAAGTAAATCTGCCAGGTAATTCTTCTTGATACAAGATTTCTTGCCACAATGCTGACCCTGGTTCTACTGCTTGCTCTTGATAAGTAGCATTTTCTCCGTAAGTAACAGCTGTAGTTGTTCTACGATCAGGGTTGACATCTGCAAAAGATTTGTGCGTGTAGTTGAAATTGATACTCAATGACCAATATTTCTTAGAACGGTATCTTGCTCCTATATTATACGCCATTTGTGGTGTATTCGGAATATAGAAATCTTTAAGATAAATCGTTCTATCTGCAATCGCATTCTCAGGAGCATTATCTAGGTACAAGGTAGCTTGTGGTCTAGAAGTATAAATATATTCGCCCACTGCTGCTGCTGCACTAATCGAAAAGCCATTGTTGAATGAATATTCACCAGCAAGTTCCAAGCCCATGTGCTGCTTGTCGATACCCTGCATGATATAGTTGACAAAAGCACCACCGTTCTCTACACCAGGTACAGCATCGAGATAGAATGAACGTTGGTAAAACTGATCTGTAAACTTAGAATAGTAGCCGACTACTTTTGCTTTCGCTTTTGGCGAACGTAGCAAGTACCCACCCTCGATAGAGTAACTTTTTGAGCTTTTGAGATCATCAATTACTTGATTACGTACTCTAGGCGATACATAAGCGTAGCGGAAGTAAGGTGCTTTTGTTTGGTGCGAACCATTAACGAACAAATAGTTACGTCCATTAAGTTTGTAGGTTGCTCCTGCCTTTACGGCATAATTCAAGAATTTTTCTACGTCACTTCTACCCAAAGATGACTCTGGGAACAATCCGTTCTGGACATTTCCTTCGCGGTAAAAAGAAGTAAACATTCCTTGTCCACTTGCAAAAAATTCTAACTTTTTGAATATAAAGTTAAGTTGTGCCCAACCTGTACCTTTATGAACAACAGAGTTGTAATCGTATCCGAATACATCTCCTACTTGCAATAGGCGGTTTGGGTTAGCCAAATCATTTTGAGACGCATCGGTATTGCCTGTGGCACCAGAGTCACGCTCTACAAAGCGGTTAATATCTACATAAAAATCACCTCCCAATAAGTCATCTACTACTTTGAAGTTGTGACTGTTGTAATATTGGTAAGTCAAACCACCACTCAATTCTACATTATCACTCAATGAAGTATTAAGAATCGTATTGAAGTTTGCTTTTTTGCTATCATAACGACGCTCTTCTACAATATACTTAGAGCGTCTTCCAGTTACATCATTACCAGCTATTCCGTCCACATCTTTGACAACGTCGTTAGAGTTGATATTGATTTCGTATAAGTCGTCCCACTGTATTTGACGATTTGCTTCATCTGCGAGCCACTGCTCCTCTACCAGCGCCGCCTGAGTGGGGTCTTCTAGGTAAGAAGGTAACTTGCGGTAATAATCTGGTCTAGGATCTTGTGCATTGTACCAATCTAGTGCGGTACTTCCGTATTTGCCAAATTGATAAGAAGCAGAAGTCATTAAGCTAGTTTTGTCGCTTATTTCTACCTCATGCGTCAATATAAATAGTGGTTGGTGTGTTTCTGTCATTCTAGAGTTACGCACTTCTTGCTTACCAGTAATGGCACTTGTTTGGTAACCCCAGTTAGGATTGTAATAGTTATTGCCAGACAAATCAAATGCTTCTTGTACCGCAGGAGCACCTTTGCCTCTAGCACTAGGCGAACCCATGATATTCAATGCAAATGAATGTTTTCCGGCTACTTTCTCGACACCTACGAAATAAGCACCTCCATTGTAAGTAGCTCCCTTGATATATGTCCAAGGACCATTATCCGTCAAGCGATAAGAACCTGACACAGAGAAAGCCCAGCCATTTTCCATCAATCCCGTATTGTAGGTAGCCATTAGACGGTGATTGTACGAACGGTTAGCAAACGTGTAGTTCACACGGAATTGCTTACGTTGCTTCGATGCTCTAGAATCAATAAAGGAAGAACCTCCAATATCACCAAAAGCATAGTCCGTCAATCCTAGCCCAATCGTAGAGTTACGATTACGGGTCACGTCGTTGAGACCTGACCACGACCACCAAGTTGGACGACCACTTTCGAGGTCATTCATTGGGATACCGTTCATTAGGAGCTGTGTATTGTCCGAATCGTATCCACGAACACGGAAACGAGCAGCACCAAATGCAAAGGCAACTTTCTGAGAAAAAATGTCACGACTGGCATTCAAAATACCAGACACTGTTTCTGTTCCTGATGCACCATCGGTCAATTCTTGATCCGAAAGCATAATTGTCGGTACTAAATCTTCAGAACCTAAATTCTCGTCTTTGAGTGATGTTCTTAACTCAATCACCCCCAAATCCTGCATGCCATCGGCAATGTTCACCGACTGAATCTTGTCAGCATAGCCCTCTACTGTAAACTGAACCTCGTATTCTCCATAAGGTACATTTTCGATTTTGAACGCTCCCGAAGTATTCGTCTGAGCATAAAAATCTGTTCCTCTAATTTCGACCAAAACGCCTACCATAGTCGCCTTGCTCGCAGGGTCTTGAACGACCCCCTTGATGCTTCCTTGCGCTATCGCAAAGGCAGACCAAAGGGAGAATAAAAGCACCCAACAATTTCTAAAGTTGTTTGTCATAACTTAGTTATATAATGATTAGATTGATGATATACCTAAAGAACTTTTTGAATTGAACAATTGGGGTAGTATTTGTTGGTTGTGCCAAACTTTGTGCTGCACCAAATACTATGCAATTGATTAGAGGGGGTTGTGCGTTGCTCAATTTAAGTGCAAAGATAAACTTTATTGAAGAGGAATCGAACTATCAATTAGCAAACTTAACAAAAAGTTAATAAAAGGGTAATTAATAGATGATATGCCAGTCTCCAAAGGCAGGAACAAAGCCATTATTTTTGCAGCACAAGCGAATTACGAATACGTTACTACCATTTTTTTACTTATTTTTGGTACAATAATAGTAAATAGTAGCTTGAACATTGGCTATTCGCCTTCATCAATTTTGATTAATCAAAACAGCAACATGAAAAATTTGGCTTTCCTTTTAGTAATTTTCTTGATGGTCGCACAGGGTGCTTCCGCACAAAAAAAAGCAAAGAAAAACACTAATTCTAACAAGACTGCTTATAAGGTAGTATGTGTAGGTTTTTACAATTTAGAGAATCTTTTTGATACACTCAATACACCTGATGTGCGAGATACTGATTTCACTCCAACAGGTTCCTACGCTTATACTGGCGAAGTTTATCAAGAAAAACTACAAAACTTATCGTACGTTGTTTCTCAATTGGGAACCGAAAAAACGGCTGATGGTGCAGCATTATTGGGTGTTTGCGAAATCGAAAACAAAGATGTACTTGATGATTTTGTCAAACAACCACTCATCAAGGACAGAAACTATCAAATTGTACATTACAATTCATTGGATAAAAGGGGTATTGATGTTGGATTGCTTTACAATCCTAAATATTTTTCGGTTATCGAAAGCGGAAAAATTACACCAAAATTATTCTATGACAATGAAAACGACGGAAAAGAAGTAGAAAAGCGGGATACGGTTTTTACTAGAGATATGCTTTGGGTCAAAGGAAAACTAGATGGCGAAGAAGTATATGCTATCGTTTGTCACTGGCCTTCTCGCCGTGGTGGTTCTTACTTGCGTGAAGGTGCTGCCAAATTCTGCAAAGATTTTACGGACAAAATCCTAGAAAAAGAACCCAACGCTAAAATTATCATTATGGGCGATTTGAACGATGATCCTGTTAGCCCAAGTGTAAAAAGTGTGATTGGTGCTAGAGCAAAAAAAGAACAAACTAAAAAAGGACAGTTTTTTAATCCTGCTTACACTTTATATACACAAGGTTTGGGTACACTAGCGTGGAATGACTCTTGGAACTTGTTCGATCAAATGTTAGTTTCTCATGCTTTGCTAAATGACAATAAAGGTTACCGCTTCTATGCGTACAGCCGCTTCAACAAGCCGTTCTTGCTCAACAAAGCAGGTCGCTATAAGGGCTACCCTTACCGTACTTATGTCGGGGGTAAATATCAAGGTGGTTATTCTGATCACTTGCCTGTTTATATGTACTTGGTGAAGAAAAAATAAGATTGCAGTATAGCAATAACTATGATGAAAAAGGGATAAGAGGTATTTTGATACTTCTTATCCCTTTTTTTGTAAATTTACTCCAGCAACCATTATTACTATTTGCAAAAAAAATCAACACCAAATGGACGAAGACATACTAAAACTCTTAGATACAGAGAATGTGCAAATCAAAAAATTGCAAGAAATCGTAAAAAAAGCAATCGAAGATGAAGAGTTGATTGTTCAAAACTTATTAAACCCTCCCAAAGAAATCCTCACCAGAGGGCAAAACATATCAGACAAAGTCGCTAAGTTTGGCGGAAGCTGGTTATTTATCATTTCATTTTTTGTCATTCTGACAATATGGATTACATTCAACGTCGCTGCCAGCCAAGCCGACGCATTTGATCCCTATCCATTCATATTGATGAATTTGATTTTGTCCTGCATCGCGGCTCTCCAAGCACCCACCATTATGATGAGCCAAAACCGACAGGAAGAAAAAGACCGAAAAAGAGGCGAAAATGACTACTTGATTAACCTAAAAGCAGAGTTGGAAATAAGAGCCTTGAACCAAAAACTAGATTTGCTATTGCAAGAACAAATAACCGTACTGTTCCAAAGTCAAGCAAAACAAATGGAAATGCTGAAACGGATTGAATCAAAATTGTAAAACATGCTACTTAATTAATTTTATTTGCACTTTTTTTTATAGCTTTACAGGAAGCAATCTTTTTTTTTAAATCAAAGCCCTACAAACATGAGTGATAAATTAGATAAATTGAGGAATACGGTAAAGAGTATTAAATCTACCCTCCAAACCTATAAAAAAACCTTCTTGGAAAATGATGGTACTATTGACACCGCAGAGCAAAAACAGTTGGACGCATTAGAACTACAGCTAAAAGATGTGGAAGAAAAAATTTTAGTACTTGAAAAAGAAAGCGATAATTTAGATGAATTGTATGAATTAGTGATCGAATTTAGCAAAAAAGCTTCCTCTAAGCCTACTATAGAAAATAAAAAAGCCTATCTAGAAGTACTCGAAAATTTTGATAATCAATTCAAAAAATCTAATCGTTATCTTCAAAAATTATGGAAAAATGCCCAAGAAGATAGCGCCAAAGAATCGACTGCCGTTAAAGAAAAATTGGTAAAAGGGGAAGCTGTAAAAGATAAAATAGCTAGATTGGAACAAACAGAAGCTGCTAAAATATATTTTATTGTCAAAGGCAAAAACCCAGATGGTACAGAATGGGGCAGAATTGACTTTGTAGGTGTCAATTATACCGACGCCTACAAAGACCTAGTCTCGCAAGGAGCAGTGAATAATAAACTACCTTTGGTTATTGAATATTTTACGTATGTAGATGGCAATTACATACGGCAAAAAAAAAGTCATACCTTAGAAACGGCCTTCGACAAGCAATTGATGGATATTTTTCAGAAGTCTGGCAATATATCTTATGAACAACACAAAAATCTGGGCAGAGATTACGAATATTCCCCTACTAATGCTGCACTAACTGGCAAAGGTCCTTGGTATGTCAATATCGGCAAAATGGCTGCCACTAATAGTGTAGAAAAAGTAATTGAGGTACCTGATTGGGATGATTTTAATTTTAAGAACCTATACCAAGAATATTTGGACAAATGCAACAAGGGTATCTTACTACAAGGTGAACAAAAAGTGCTAAAAGCAAAAATGACCAGCAGTATCGAAAAGCAAAAGGCACGCACAGAGGAGTTGGTTGAATTCCACCAAAACCAAAATGATGAAGATAAAAACACAGCTATTCTAATTAACATTTGGAAGAAAAAAATCCAAAACTACGAAACTGATCAAGCTACCCTCAAAGAAAATTGTTTTTCTGTCAAAACATTTGCACCTCCTTGTACCGACTTTGAGACGGTACTCAAAAAGCATGAAGATTTGTGTGCTCGTAACGCCCTACCCAAACGTGTAGGCGATGACCTCAAACAGCAACTACAAGATTGCTTGACCGATGCCGAAACCCTACTGAACGATAAAAAAGCAGCCATTCACAAGTACAAGAGTATCCCTAATTGGCAAAATGATGCTGCCGTAAAAACAGAAGTAGAAAAGCTAGAAAAAGAAGTCGCTGTAGAACAAACTAAGATGGAAACTCAAAAAGCACAATTGGAGGGTTTGCCAGAGGAGTGTTTGCGTCCTATTGCTCTGGAGATTTTGTTTGAAGGCAATTCTAATAAAATTATAAAAATGGATGATGCCCAATTGGCTTATATTGCCATCTTCTTGCGAGATAATCCCGAAGTACAAATAGAACTGATAGCAAATACTTCTGGAGATCCACTAATACCTATAGAAAATGTTGCTGATAAAGAGGTAAATCATTCTGTTATTACAGAACATACGTTGTCTACTCCTCCAACTAAAAAGGATTTAATGATGATACGAGGTTACAGAATAAAAATGCTATTCGAGCAAATGGGAATTGCTTCCAATAGACTTCATGTCAAAGCAGGCAAAGCCTTGGGTGGAGGAGAAGAAAATAGAAAAGTAACTTTAAATTATTTATAAATGAGAATATTACTTACTATCACTGTTCTTCTTCTCTTAATTGGGTGTAGCAACAATGAAAACAGACGGCTTTTGGAAGATACCATAGATATCATTAAAAGTGGAAGCAATTTTAAGCATTTTGAAATAATTGATGAATGTCATTGTATTATTACTGCGAAAGATGGTGAAAGTGTGGATACTATTGTTAAAAAGGTAGATTTTGGAGAATTAGATTACACTCATTCGCTTGTTGTAGATAGTACCCACACTTATATTTCTTATTTTGTATTTGACAACGGAGCAGGTATAGATATTATTTATCTATCACCGTTACCTAACCAGCCTATTACCCCAGAAATGTATAAATCAGTTATTCCTGGTATTGGTTATTCATCCAACACAGAAGCACAGCTAAATTTAGTAATTAGTAACCTTAGACAAGTAGCCAAAAACTGTGGTGCTACCCTCAGAGATAGTCTCTAATACTCCAACCATCGCTTTAAATTATTCCTAAATTTTTCATCAAAAAGATAAGCAGCCTACTTGGGTTGCTTATCTTTTATTATTTTAGTGCTATGAAACAAACAACCTACTTATTGCTTGTGCTGCTAGGCAGCCTAATGGGCTGCGACAAAGCCGCTATTGATGCTCAACTCCAAGAGGATATTGCAGCCATTGAGCAAGATATTGCCAAACGTAACCTGTCTGCTTTTGAAGATGACGATGCTCATTTTTTTTATAGACACGAAGTGAATATCTATAATGGTATTTTTCCTGCACGAAATAGCGGAATTAGGCTAGTAGTCAACTACGATGCGGAAATGCTTGATGGTACCGTACTGCATAGCAGCAGTGTCAATCCAGATACGATTCCGCTCGATAGAGCGGTTATAGGCTGGAAGCTAGCTGCCAAACACCTGAATATAGGCGACAAAATGCAACTATGGCTGCCTTCCAATTTGGCGTACGGCAGCGATGGCAACGAATGGGTACCACCCAACACGCCCCTTTATTTCAATATCGAATTGGTCGATATTCACCCGCATTTCTAAGTAATTTATGTTCCAAAAAAAAATACTTTTATCGGCTCTTTTGCTGTTACTAGTGGCATCTTTGGCTACCTACTGCACGCCTAGCTCTAGTACCGAAGTAGCTGCTACTAGCTTTCGCAACATGCACGATTCGGTTGGCATGGTCGGTATGCAAACTTGTAGAAGTTGCCACGCAGACATTTACGACAGTTATATCCAAACAGGTATGGGACAATCCTTTGGATTGGCAGATGTACACAAAACCGCTGCCCGATTTGACGAGCAAGCCGCCATTTATGATGCCAACAAGGATTTGTATTATTATCCATTCTTGCAAGACTCTATGATTCATGTCTTGGAATTTCGACTCGATGGCAAGGATACCACTTATCAGCGTATCGAAAAAATAGACTATGTTATCGGCTCTGGACATCACACCAATTCGCACCTCATCAACAAAAATGGTTACGTTTATCAAGCACCAATTACGTACTACACGCAAGACCAAAAGTGGGATTTAGCCCCTGGGTTTGAAGATGGCAACAACAAGCGTTTTGGTCGGGCTATTCTTTCCGAATGCTTGACTTGTCACAATCATTATCCGACGCCTGCGGCTGGCTCCGAAAACAAATATCGACAAATGCCACTAGGCATCGAATGCGAACGTTGTCATGGAGCTGGCGAGCTGCACGTAAGAGAAAAATTAGCTGGAAAAACAGTCGATACGAGCCAACAGGCAGATTATAGCATTGTCAATCCTCGACGCTTGCCTATCAAGCTACAAATGGATTTGTGCCAACGTTGTCACCTACAAGGCGTAGCTGTACTCAACGAAGGAAAAAGCTTTTATGATTTCAAACCTGGAATGCGACTCGATGAAGTGATGAATGTCTTTTTGCCACGCTTTACGGACTCCGATAAGCGTTTTATCATGGCTTCGCAAGCCGACCGATTACAGTTGAGTGATTGCTTCACGCAATCAGGCGAATTGTCTTGTATCACTTGTCACAATCCGCACCACGATGTGCATGCTACCGACAAGAATCGCTACAATATATCTTGCATTAGTTGTCACAATCCCAACACCACCAAAAGTACGTTATTTGATTGTTCGGAAACGAAAGCAGAACGCCAAAAATTCGATAATAATTGTGTCAAGTGCCATATGCCAAAATCAGGCAGCATTGACATTCCGCACGTCAATATTAGTGATCATTTTATTGGCAAAACTAATACACTCAACCTCAAAAAAGTAGCATTACTATCTGATGATAGCATTGCTCAAATTGCCAACTTTTTGGGCTTACAAAGTTTGGTGGTCAAGAATCCCAACAATTTGCAGATGGCAGAAGGTTATTTGGCATTGTACGACAAATTTATGGGCAGCCCAGCTATTTTGGATTCTGCGTATTTTTATTTGGCTCGTGCCAATACTCCAACCTCCAATGCCGCTTGGATTCATTACTATTTCAATAAAAAAGACTATACAACGCTACTCCAAAACGCTCCACTAGCTCCAACTATCGAAGATGCTTGGACGGCTTATCGGGCGGGCGAAGCTGCCTACAAACTTCGTCAATTAGACAAAGCAAAAAGCTACTACAATCGTGCAACGCAATTGCAACCTTACAATCTCGAATTTCAAGAAAAGAAAGGAACAACCTTGGCTCAACTCCAAGAAAACAAAGCGGCTCAAAAAGTATTTGAATTTGTCTTGTCCGAAGATCAAGACCGAAAAATAGCTTGGGCTAACTTGGGTTTATTATTAGCCCAACAGGGCAAGGTAACTCCTGCCCTAGCACATTACGACAAAGCATTGGCGCTCGATCCTGATTACAAAACGGCTTGGCTCAACAAAATTGGCTTATTGGCTCACCTACAACGACAAAAAGAACTAGAAATAGCCGTGCAGCAATTTCTAAAAAAATACCCCGACCAAAAAAATGTACTAAAAAAGGCAGGTGTTTTGTAACATTGGTACAACATTCGTATTACATAAGAAAAAAGAAGTACTCCCTACCACAAAAAAAATACATTAGCTATGAAAACCATACTCTTATCTGTCCTCAGCATACTGCTACTGACAACTGCCATGCAAGCACAAAAAACGCTTAATAATCCAACAAACAAGGTTCAGAAAGACCCAAATGTAACGATTATTAAAACCCAAAAAAAACGTATAGATGCCATCAACGACAGTATTTATTATGAACGAGTACAGCAGAAAGAGTTAGACGGTGTATATATTCCGCTGGACTTGTACGACTGTTTCAAGATACTCAA
This sequence comes from uncultured Saprospiraceae bacterium, assembly GCA_937139495.1. GTDB lineage: Bacteria > Bacteroidota > Bacteroidia > Chitinophagales > Saprospiraceae > Aureispira. Next base: position 66,454 of record CAKZQC010000027.1, read on the forward strand.
TCAGCAAATGTCTGACGATGCCAAAAAGCAATTTATGGCTTTCCCTGATGATAAAGTTGATCGTATGACGCACGGTACTTTGGGTTTCTGGATGGAACACAAGTGGTCAATTTCGGAAGGCTCTCGCCTAACAGAATATTTCCGAAAAATGGGCGTGCCGCATTATGATTATATGATTGGTATTATTATCCAATCTTATCATCGACACCTACATGGCAAGGATCTGAAAGTAAAAGAGCAGGTCGTGGAGTTCAAAGCCATCTGGCAAAAAAAGCAAAAAGCGAAAGCGGATGCGATGCTCAACGGAACAGACACCAACGACAACGATTAGTTGAGTATCTATTGAATAAAAGAAGGGGAATGACCAATAATTGGTCATTCCCCTTCTTGCTTTTTTTGTATGAAATTGTAGTTACAATCCTAAGGCATCAGAAACTGCTTTGATGACATATTCTGTATCATTAGAATTCGATTTGTAATCTAAATCATTGACATTTAGCACCAATAACTTGCCTTCAGTATAGCTGTTGATCCATTCTTCGTAGCGGTCATTCAGACGCTTTAGATAATCAATACTCATCGTCGATTCGTAATCTCTTCCTCTTTTCTGAATGTGATTGACCAAAGTAGAAACATCTGCTTTGAGATAAATCAACAAATCAGGTGCATTAACTTGCGAGCTCATCAATTTAAACAGGTCAAAATAATTCTGAAAATCGCGCTCTGCCATCAAACCCATCTTGTGCAAGTTGGGTGCAAAGATATGAGCATCTTCATAAATAGAACGATCTTGAATAACTATTTTGTCCCCTTTCTGAATATCCAAAATTTGACGGTATCGGTTGTTCAGAAAATAGATTTGCAAATTGAATGACCAACGGCTCATATCATTATAAAAATCCTCTAAATAAGGATTATCGTCCGTTGATTCGTAGTTAACTTCCCAATTAAAATGGTTGCTTAACAACTCGCATAAGGTAGTTTTTCCTGCACCTATATTTCCTGCTATCGCAATGTGTTTTAGACTCTTACTCATGTTCTTCTTTTTGTTAAATATCTTCTATTAGACCGCAAAATATTATTTTTCCTCGAAAATAGATACTTCCGCACTCGCTTTGTCTGTATTATTTTTGTGTAAACTCATTAGGCTTGCTCTCCAAGTCCTTCCAATATCTGTGTTGCAGCTTGTCTTGCAGCACCTGCTGTTCCTAGTTTTTGGTACAGCATTTCATAGTTTTTGAGTGTATTATTACGTGTCGCTTCGTCTTCTAGCAACAGTACCAAATTATCTTTGAGTTGCTTTTCGGTCAAGTCATTTTGTATCAATTCTTTGACAATTTCCTTATTCATAATCAAGTTGACAATCGCAATATAATCGACTTGAATAATCCGTTTCACGATTTGATACATCAATTGTCCTGCTCGATAACAGACCACTTGTGGCACGCCAAAAAGTGCCGTTTCGAGTGTCGCAGTCCCCGACGTAACCAGTGCTACTCGGCTATGCTGAAGCAAATCATAGGTTTGGTCTTCTAGCAGTCGAATATTCGTATTGTCACCCAAAAAAGTAGCATAAAAACCCAAGGATTGTGCTGGTGCTACGGCTATCACAAACTGATATTTATCCAATCCATTGGCGGCAGCCAACATAACAGGCAACATACTGCTAATTTCTTGTTTTCGGCTACCGGGAAGTAAAGCCACAATAGGGCGTTCGTCTAGCTTATTTTTGCTTCTAAAATCAGTTACTTTTTCTCTATTTTGGATAATATCCAACAATGGATGCCCTACATATTGCACCGCATAATCGTACTTCTGATAGAATGCCTCTTCAAAAGGCAAAATGACCAACATTTGATCAATACATTCCTTGATTTTATGTACTCGTTTGGCTCTCGTAGCCCAAACCTGAGGCGATATATAATAGACATTGCGATAGCCCTGCTCCTTTGTCCATTTCGCTACGCGCAGATTGAAACCTGAATAATCAATAAAGATCAAAACATCGGGCTTAAATGCCGTTATATCTTGATGACAAAATTTAAAATTCTGTCGAATCGCTCCTAAATTTTTAATCACTTCCCACACCCCCATAAACGCCAAATCTCGATAATGTTTGGCAAGGGTTGCCCCTGCCTGCTCCATCAAGTCGCCTCCCCAAGCTCTGATTTGAGCCTGCGTATCTTGCTTTCGCAATTCTTGGATAAGATTGGCACCATGCAAGTCGCCCGAAGGCTCCCCTGCTATGAGGTAGTATTTCATTACAAACAGTCTTTGAGAATCGACACAAAATTATAAACATCTTCAAAGCTATTGTACATCGGCACTGGAGCTATCCGAATCACATCAGGTTCTCTCCAGTCAGCGATTACGCCCTTGGCGGTAATGGCATCAAAGAGTGCTTTATCGCTATTTTTGACTTGTATAGACAATTGACACCCTCTATCTTGATGATTAGTTGGCGTGATGATGCGAATGCGTTCGCTCTTGAGCTCCAGCAATAGAAATTCCAAAAATCCTGTTAGTAATTTACTTTTATTCGTTAGCTTTTTCATGCCTATCTCTGCGTGCAATTGGAGCGAAGCCAGCAAAGGTGTCATCGAAAAAACAGGAGCATTACTCAACTGCCAAGCCTCTGCCGTTGGGATTGGCTGAAATTTATCTTGCATCAAAAAGCGAGTATCTTTATCATTGCCCCACCAGCCTTCAAAACGAGGAATATCGGTCTTGCCTAAGTGTTGTTCGTGTACAAAAGCTCCTGCTATACTTCCTGGTCCAGCATTGAGGTATTTGTAATGACACCAAACTGCAAAATCTACGTTCCAGTCGTGCAGCTGTACCGCTACATTGCCAGCAGCATGAGCCAAATCAAAACCAACCATCGCCCCTACTTCATGTCCTTTTTGGGTTATCTTTTCGAGGTCAAAATACTGTCCTGTGTAATAATTGACACCACCAATCATAATCAACGCTATTTCGTCGCCTTGGTCAGCGATTACTTGCAGTATATCTTCCGTGCGTAGCGTCTCCTCTCCTGCTCTAGGAGCCAATTGAATAAGTGCGGTACTGGGGTCGTAGCCATGGAATCTTATTTGCGAATCTACCGCATATTTGTCCGAAGGAAACGCTCCTTTTTCTACTACTATTTTGTGGCGTTTGTCCGTAGGACGATAAAAAGAAACCATCATCAAGTGCAGATTGGTCGTCAAGGTATTCATTACGACTACTTCCGACTCTTTTGCGCCCATTATTTGAGCTATATTTTTCGTGAAAAATTCATGATAAGGCAACCAAGCACGTTTTGCTTCAAAGTGCCCTTCTACGCCATGTTTTTTCCAGTCGGCTAGTTCTTCTAGCATCAATTCTTCTACTTTCTTGGGTTGCAATCCTAACGAATTGCCACACAAATAACAATAAGGTTTGCCATTTTTTTGAGTAGGAATATAGAATTGTTCTCTGTATTCTCTCAACTCATCTTGTTGGTCAAGTTGCTGGGCATACGCCAATGTATTTTCAAAAAGTGGATTCTCCATGTGCAATAAGTCTTTATAATGAATTTTCATAAGGCTGTTTTTTTAATACGGCTACAAGATACAAAGATGTTATGAATGTGTTAGGCAGGCTCTAATTTTTTTGTTCCTATTTCTTCGATTGAGAACCACCAAAAATTAGTCAACAAAATATAGCTAGCAATCAAAAAAAACAATACCCTACCAACCTAAAACGTTGACTTATAGTCCTACCAAAAACAGAAACGAGCTATCCAAATTTATTCTTGCAGCTACAGAAATATTGATTTAGTCGTTTAATTTTTCGGAAAAATTTTGTAAGCTCAATAAATTTTAGGAATATAGCACCCAAATTGACTTACATCGCAAGTAATCAACAAATTAGGAGCATTGAAATCACTTATGGGATTCCCCACAATCCACGTTTAAATTTTAGATAACAATAGCTTGCTATTCCATCCAAGTGCTGTTAACTAGATTGCACAGAACCACTATACCTCGTTATGAAATATTTGGTATTATTACTATATACCACTGTTGCCTACTCTGCTATTCCTTACGTTTTTTTGTATTTAGGTGCATTAAAACAAGTTGGGGAATTGTCCGATGAAGCCATCAGTGCCAATAAAGAAACACCACTCCATCCCGCAGAGGCATCACTTCTTCGCAAGCTTGGCAATGTTTCTTTTTTAGTCTTCAGTATCTATCTTTATGCCCTATTGAGCGTTACTTTTGGATTGGTTTGTCAGGAATGTTTCCGACTTACTACGTTCATCTGGATTGGCTATATTCTTTTTTATATAGGTGTCGTTTCTAGTTTCAACAATAGTAGGCGAATTATGCAGCAAGCCTATCGGGTTACTTTTTCGTTTTCCGAATGCCTGTTTTTTCATAGCATTTTGTTGACCGCCTACAGTCTAGCTCTTTGGGACAAGAGTTTTTTGCCCACTATTTGCTGTTGGCATTGGATTTACTAGAATGCTGTTAGTTGTCTATCCAATGCTTCTATTTGTTGTTGGAGTGCTTGGTGTGCCTCCCATTTATCAGCATATCGTTTGAATTTTTGTTTATTTTCCAACAATTGCTGATTGGTAATTTGTTCTGTTACTTTTAGGCTAGTTGGCTCTTGAAGCAAGGCTTCATATTCGAGCCATATTTTTCGCAATACAGGATAGATTTTTATCTGCTGCACCAATTCTTCTCGTTGCTTTTGCAGCTCTTCCTTCTGAGTAACATTAGCAGCATTGAGCAAATCAACATCTAACAACAACAGTTCTCGTAGCCATCTTTTTTGACGGACACTTACAGGGCTTTTGACACTTTCTGTCTGAATTTTCAGTTGCTCCATTGCCACAAAAATCTGCTCATCTGTTGAGCTCAACTGTTGTTGCAATCCATTTTTTTCGGTTGCCCATATTTGAACTTGGGCGAAGCCAGCAGGCGTACAGTTTTGTTCTATGACTAGCTGTTGAGCGAGTAGTCGTTGTCGAGTGACAATCAATCCTTGATAGAAGTTTTTCTTTTGTAGCAATTCCACCAATTGACCTTGTCCTCTTCTGAAATCAAAAAAAGCAGTAGTGAAACCAGCTGGACTATTTTCGAGCTTGTAATAGATTTGTTGTGGCTGTTCTAGATCTATTTTTTTTTGTAGAATGTCTTCCAACACCGTAAATAAAGCCACGCCTTCATAAGCATTTTTGACGGTGGGCGTGTCCAATACCTCAAAATAATACCATTGCTGAGGAGCTAGTATTTTTTTCCAATATTTTTTTATTTGAGGGTGAAATTTGAGGGCATCAATTGCCAACGGCTGCACCTTCATCGTCACTTTTTGCTCTACTTGATAGGCGTTCTTTAGTACAATAGTAACTTCGTCAATAGGGGTATCATGCTGCACGATGCCCCACATTTCTTGTGTTGGCTCGAACACAACGGTATCTGTTACGTAACTTTTGTTGTGGAGTGCTTCCGCTACCAGAGGAGCATCTACCCAATAGAGTTTTTGTCCAAAGACCCAGTTGTTATTGCAACACAAAAAGAGCAAGCAGCCCAAACAAAAGTTACGCATTATTTATAGAGTTTATTAAAGGTTATTTATCAACGTTTCACGACTACCTCAGTAGCTTTATCCAATATTCGAAAGGCAGTTTCTGCCATTACATTTCCTTTATTATCCAAGGTCGGATTAACTTCTGTTATTTCCAAACAACAAGTTTTTTTGTTTGCCATCAACCCACAAACTATTTCAGACGCTTGTTGCTCGTTGAGACCATTGGGAACAGGAGTCCCTGTACCTTTTGAGATCAAATCGCAATCCATGCTATCGACATCAAAAGAGACATAAATCATATCGCAATGATCCAAGTACTTCAGAATACTTGCGACCACTTTGGCGGTTCCATCTCTGCGCACTTGTGCTACATCGAAGTTAGGAATATTTCTTTTTTCTAGCAAGAAATCTTCTTCTGGCTCTGTATCACGCAAAGCTACAAAAACTAAATCTTCTGCTAGTATTTTGGGAGATACGCCTCCCATCTCTTTGAGCTTATTCCAAGAATCTGCTACATTGGCAGGTATATCATTTCGCTTTCTTTCGAGGTTATCAATACCCAAACAAGCCGCCAACGGCATGCCGTGTACATTGCCAGAAGGCGTAGTATAAGGCGTATGCAAATCTGCATGAGCATCTATCCAAACCACTCCAAGACGCTTATTGGGGTTCGAGTGCTTGATGCCTGTTATGGTAGCACCAGCGGTAGAATGATCGCAAGCCAACACAATCGGAAAACGCCTGTTGTAGGTCACTTCTTCCGACACAAAATGCGATACATAATTATACACCCTAATAATGCCATCTATATATTTGGCATCTTTGGTTGGGCTATCCTCAAACAGTAATTCATTCTCATTGGGCACTTTCGTAGATTTATACTTCGTAAAATACTTATTGCCAGTATTTAGAGCGGCTACCTTGATAGCCGACACCCCTAAACTAGCTCCTCTAGTACCTGCTCCTAACTCCGAAGTCACTTCGAAGAGTCTTATTTTATCATACGGATTCTGTATCATGCTTTTGCATTTTGAAATTATTAGAGTACTCTACGATGCACCAAAAAAGATCATAATTCTTTGCCTGCTATTTCCGAAGGCACTCTAGATTTGAAATCGGCTCAATGATAGTTATTTTTTTTTGTAATGTCTATAAACCCTATCACAAAACAGCACCCGTTACCCCGAAATTTAACTATTGGTTAACCCAGTCTTTGAAAGAAGAGTACATCTATTTATCCACCTCCTTTTTCTTATATTTTTTTATCCAATTTCTAGTTTCTTTTTTGCTCAGTACTTGTAGTTCATCTAGTTGATAAATTTCATTAAATATAGTATAGTTGGTATTTCCCCATTCATAAATTTCTATTGGTCGCCAAGTAATCTCTACCAGTGTATTTTCATATCCTTTCAGCCCCGAAAAAAACCGAGCCGAGCCATCAAACTCCTGTATCCAATGGACTTCTAGTAGTTCGTTCTGGGTCGTAATGATACCAAAGGTTGGAAATTTGCTCTCTGTATCCAACTCATACAATAAGCCAATCGCCTTGGGGTAGCTTGCTTTTATTTCCACTAAACGCTGTGCCGCTGTACGTTTGGCAAACGTACGAAAGGCAGGACAATTAAGATTCAGATAAGTGTACATCTTCTGTGCTACCCCAATCATCGCTGAATCATTGTCCAATGTTGCATTTTGCTCCTCCAACACACCTGTCAGATTGGTATATAAACCCACTTGCAAACAACTATCTGCCAATGGTTGTAGCCGTTCGTAAGCGACACTATCTAGCTCGTTACTTTGCAGGCAACTGCATGCCCTATCCAATGCTTCCGTAGTAGCCGATTGTGCTTGCAACTCTTGACAAACCAATTGTAATCCTATCAGAAGAAGAAATTTATACATCCTTTTATAGTTTTGATCTGAGTACAGGACAAAAGTTAAAAATACTTATTCCCAAGGCATTGTTTAACCTCCCAATAAGGTACTAAGCACTTTGGAAGTGCTTAGTACCTCGTTAAGAATAGTGTCTTGTCCTGTACTTGACGAATAGAATACAAAGCAAAAATAGGAGCGGAATGTGGTAACCACATAACTCAGCCAAATGAAAGTACTCATTTTTCGTTCTAAAAATAACTGTTTCTTATTTTTGTCCTATACTCAAAGTTTTAATAACAGCAAAGCAGTCTGGTTCAAAGCAGTGCTAACTTCTAGCAATTCCCCCAAAATGGCACTCGCTAAAAAGTACCTATTTCTAAATAAATAATTGTATATTTAAAGGTCGTCCTATTCTTGTTTAATATCTCTACAAAACCGTACACTTTTTGTGATAGGACTAAAAAAGTAAAAAAAGTGCCACTGATCGAAAATTCCCCGACGTGCAGTTGGGATTTTCGACCAACGGACGTAGGAATTGCACTGATTTTTTTTCGGAATAAGGGCTAAAAATCACTTCAAGTTATAGAAGTTGTATAGAAAATCGTTACTAATAGCTTTACAAGCTATTAGTGGAAGTCTAACTTCTAGTATTTAACAGCAAAGCGGTCTTATTAAGAGCAACCTTAACTTTTATTTTTCCCAAAAAAATGACGCTAGCTAAAAAGTGTACGGTTTTATAAATATCTCTATTCAAAAAGTACTATGTTCGATTTTTTCAAACCCATCTTGACCGATTTTCAAAATCCTGTACTTTATGCTATTCCTATTTTTGCCTTATTGATGGGAATAGAAATCTATGTCAATTACAAGGATCGTAGCGACAATTACAGCCTACCCGATACCGCTGCTAGTCTGTCGATGGGTATCGGTTCGGTGGTCGTTGATTTATTGACCAAATCTATTGCCTATTTAGCTTTTTGGGCATTGTATGAGCAATTTGGTTTTTTCAAAAGCTACCTAGAGTTTACGGTTTTGGGTTGGGTTTTACTGTTCTTTTTTGATGATTTTACTTTTTATTGGCACCATCGCCTATCGCATCAAGTTCGGCTACTTTGGGCAGCTCATGTCAACCACCATTCTTCTACGCACTACAATCTGAGCACGGCTCTACGCCAAAGTTGGACAGAAGTTTTTTACAAATATATCTGGTATTTGTGGCTTCCTATTTTGGGGTTTCACCCCATCATGATTTTGGCACAAATGTCTTTAAGTTTAATGTATCAATTTTGGATTCATACCAAACACATTAAACAGTTGCCCACTTTCGTGGAATATATATTCAATACGCCTGCTCATCATCGAGTACACCACGCCAAAAACATTGTATATCTGGACAAAAATCATGCAGGCATTCTCATTATCTGGGACAGACTATTGGGCACATTCCAACAGGAAGACCCTAACGAGCCAGTAGAATACGGCATTACTACCAATATCAACACCTATAATCCATTGCGAATTGCCAGCCATGACTTTGTCATTCTATATCGAGATTTGCGTAAAGCAAACCTTTGGTCGGTACGACTCAAATACTTATTCTATCCTCCCGGTTGGAGTCCTGACGGCAGTACCCAAACCGCTGACCAAATGCGAGCTACTTGGAAACAAGAACAGGAACGTTCTACAAAAATAGATTAGTGGCTACCTTCCCTTATTTTCCACTCCTCTAATAGCTGCCATTTTTATGAGCTTATCAGGATCAGACGCTTTATAAACCGTTTTATTTTCATTGTAATAATAGGTATTATAGGTCATGCCGCTGGGACGAACCTCATAATGATCTTTAAGAAAATAACCATATTCTTTACCATTTGGATCTTTTTGTATAAACTGAGACTCCCCCGTAAAATAAAGTGCTTTCTCTCTAAAATAAAGTACCTCTTCCCCTACTTTTGATAGCTCCAATTTGTCAAAATCAATCGACTCAAAAGCGGTTTTAGGATTTTGGAGCAATGTTTCTATTGGCACATTAAAATCATCTGGTGCTTCATAATAAATACCTCTAGTCGTATCTCGGTCTATCACTTCTAGTTTAGAGAATGCTTCATAAATAGGCTCATTAGGCAAACTCGTCATCAATTGATAATGATATAACCACAACCCATCTTTGGCAGGATTACCCACAGGAATAAAATAAATAACGACACTATCCTTCCCCCCGTTGACCATCCATGTTTTGTAGTCGCCACTAGAATTATTATACTGAACGAACTTACCTGACAGCATAGCGTGCAGACGATTTTCATTTTTCTTAATTTGCTGATAGGTTTCGTCGGCATAAATTTCTTTGCCAGTCATCAAACTTGTTGTTTCTCTAGCCGCACTACAAGACCACAAAACAATAAAAAACAAAGCAAAAGCAACAATTGACAATATTTTGCGTACAAAAAGCATAATTGAAAATAATCAAAAAAGTGATAAAAAAAATAAAAAACAACTTTTTGTTTCATCTAAAAAGTTGTACTTTTGTTGGAGGTTAATAACTATAATAGTCCAATCATTCAAAAAATGTAAACAATATACTCAAACAACTTCAACTTCAAAACAGTTGTTTGGTAATTAATATAAATTAATGGAAGAAGAGAATAACAACTTAGAAGAAAATCACGAATTGGCGGATAACGTAACACAAGATATTATCAAAGATATGTACAAGGATTATTTCTTGGACTATGCTTCCTATGTTATTTTGGAACGTGCTATTCCTGCTGCTTTAGACGGTCTGAAACCTGTACAACGACGGATTTTGCATTCTATGTTTACGATGGACGATGGTCGTTTTCATAAGGTAGCCAATGTTATTGGACAAACAATGCAGTATCACCCGCATGGCGATGCTGCTATTGGCGACGCACTCGTAGTATTAGGTCAAAAAAATCTATTGATTGATTGCCAAGGTAACTGGGGTGATGTGCGTACGGGCGACCGTTCGGCAGCACCACGTTATATTGAGGCACGACTGTCCAAATTTGCCTTGGAAATCGCTTTCAACCCCAAAACAACTAATTTCCAACTGTCGTATGACGGTCGTAAGAAAGAACCGCTTCATTTGCCTATCAAATTCCCTTTGCTGTTGGCACAAGGTGTAGAAGGAATTGCTGTGGGTCTTTCGACCAAAATATTGCCACACAATTTCATAGAACTTATCAAGGCTTCTATTGATATATTGCGAGGCAAAAAATCAAATATTCTACCTGATTTCCCTACAGGTGGCACCGCTGATTTCTCTAATTACAATAGAGGAAAAAGAGGCGGAAAAGTACGTGTTCGTGCCAAAATAGAGATTATAGACAAAAAGCACATTAAGGTAATCGAAATCCCTTATGGCACGACTACTACCAGTCTGATTGATAGCATCATTAAGGCAAGTAATAAGAATAAAATTAAAATCAAGAAGGTAGTTGATAATACTGCTGCGGAAGTAGAGGTATTGATAGAAATACCCACAGGTGCTTCGCCAGAAGTGACCATAGATGCACTCTATGCGTTTACTGATTGTGAGGTTTCTATCTCGCCCAACAACTGTACAATCCTTGATGACAAACCTATTTTTTCGACTGTCGATAGTTTACTCCAGACTTGCACCGAGCAAACCAAAATGTTGCTCCAGTGGGAATTGGATATTAAGAAGAATGAACTAGAAGAAAAATGGCATTTTGCTAGCTTGGAGAAAATATTTATTGAGAATAAAATCTATCAAGATATAGAAGAATGTGAATCATGGGAAGAAGTAATTGAAGCGATAGACAAAGGACTAACACCTTATATCAAAAACTTGCACAGAGCTGTAACAGAAGAAGATATTGTTCGCTTAACGGAAATCAAAATCAAGCGTATTTCTAAGTTTAATAAGTTTAAAGCTGATGAGCTATTGACCAACTTGGAGACAGAAATAGAAGAGGTCAAACACCATCTAGCCAACTTGATTGAGTTTTGTATTGATTACTACAAAAATCTACTCAAAAAATTCGGCAAAGGCAAAGAACGCAAAACAGAAATTGCCACTTTCGGAACCATCAACGCCGCTGCCGTGGTGGTCAACAATGCCAAATTGTATATCAATCGTGCGGACGGATTTATTGGTTATGGACTCAAAAAAGACGAATTTATACAAGAGTGTTCAGACATAGATGACATTATTATCTTCCATAAAGATGGCTCTTATATGGTAACGAAGATTGCCGAGAAGGTGTTTGTAGGCAAAAATCCGATTCACGTGGCGGTCTGGAAAAAGAAGGACGCACGAACTACCTATAACTTAGTCTATGCAGACTTAAATAAGGGGGTCAATTACGCCAAGCGTTTTCATGTCGGTTCTATTACTAGAGATAAGCAATATCCAGTAGCGAACAAAATCGAAAAATCGAAACTGCTCCATTTTTCTGCCAATCCAAACGGAGAAGCTGAAGTAATAGGCGTACAACTCACACAGAGTTGCAGTGCCAAAAAGAAAGAGTTTGATTTTGACTTTGCCGATTTGGCTATCAAAGGACGAACGTCGAGGGGTAATGTAATTACAAAATATCCTATTCGTAAAATAAAAGTAACCGAGCAAGGTACTTCGACCTTAGCTGCGATTAAGGTTTGGTTTGATGATACGACTGGTCGTATCAATTCACGTGGCTACGGCAAATTGCTAGGAGCTTTTGAAGAAGATGCTCGAATCATTGCGTTGTATAATGATGGTTCGTACGAACTGACGGATTATGAATTGATTCATCGTTTCGACATCAAAAAACTAGTAGAAATTAAGCAGTGGCGAGAAGATATGGTCATCTCTGCTATCTATTGGGACAACGAACGTTCTGCCACTTACGTCAAACGATTCCATGTAGAAACCTCGAAGCTCGACCAAACCTATAGCTTTTTGCCTGACGAGGGCGACAATACAAAACTACTCTTTGCATCGCTTTATGATCAACCTGTTATTGAGTACAAAATCAAAGCTGGGCGTTCTAAAACGATTGAAGGAAAGCTTGAGTTAGTCGATTTTATCGACGTAAAAGGTTGGAAATCTATTGGCAACAAACTAAGCGATAGCAAACTCACTAGCGTCAAGGCGATACACGAAGAAAAAGAACTAACCATAGAAGATTTGGAGCCTAAAAAAGTAAAAAAAGGTGCTTCAAAAGAAGAGCAAGAAGACGATCAACCTAAGCTGTTTTAGGGGATTATTTTTTCATTCAATCACAAAAAAAGCCTACTCTAATTCATTAGAGTAGGCTTTTTTTGTATGTTTTATTTTTTTTGTGCTAGTTGCATTTCACCTCTACTTCCACTCTACGATTGCGGACGTCACCTTCAGGGATAAGTGGGTCAGCGGAACCATGTGCCTCTACTTCGATACGATTGGGACTAATTCCAACCATACCTAACCAACGTTGAATTTTGATGACACGTGCTTCCGAAAGCTCTTCGTTTCGTTCTTTATTGCCAAATATATCGGAATAACCATGCAGTACAATCGTACTATTGGGGTGCTCTCGCATAAAATCAAATAGTAGATTAAGCGTTCTGTTGGCATTGATCATACCTTTGTACTTGGTCGAATTGTCGTGAAACTGAATTCGGTCTAGCAGTAATCTTTTTTGGCACTCCATATCTTGAGCAGAATGTAGTGGAGCAGCATCACCCGTGATTGGCTCTGGTTTTGTTTGAGGTTCTGGTTTCGGTTCTGGCTTGGGTTCTGGTTTGGGTTCTGGTTTTTTCTCGTCGGTTGTTTTGGTCGTATTGAATTTTGTTTCAAACTCTTCTACCTTTTTCTTGCTATCGTCCTCCGAACCCAAATCATCTTCCCACGTTTTGAGACTAATATTGAAACAATTGAAATGTCGTCGGTTGTACTCCTGCCCTTTTCCTTCTATCAAATCTGCTGTTTTGAGGTCGTTGGGCAATCTAGGAAAATATACCTCACAACTAAACACTGTATTTCCAGTTTTGCCTGCGGGATCGGCATGAAAAGAATTTCCAGTTACTTCCTTGGTCAGTAAGATACCGTTTCTACGTATATTTTTGACTGCCAAAATATCAACATCTTTGTTGACATTTCTACCCTTCAGGTACCAAGGCGACGCTCCACCTGGAGGATAAAAAATGGCACCACCCGATTCATCATTTTTGCAAATAAAACGAAAATAGATAATGGTGTTGGTTTGTGTATATTCTATTTTATCAATAATATACGAATCCAGCCACTTTCTATATTCTGGCTTATGATCTACATAATCTTTGTCTTGTGCATTGACGGCAAAAATTGTCGTCATCAAAAATAATACGATACTGATATACTTCATGCTATTTAGTTTTTTTTGGGGGGTGGGAGTGGGATTCATTATTTAGATTCTACTTCTACATTATCTCGACCATCACATACTACCTCAATTTCTACTCGGCGGTTAATAGGGTCACCTTCGGGAAGAACAGGGTCTGCGGAGCCATGGTACTCATAGTTGATACGATTAAGACCTATACCATACATTCCTAACCAGCGCTGCAATTTAATTACTCTAGCTTTCGACAGCTCCAAATTCCGTTCCTTATTGCCAAACACATCCGAATACCCGTGCAACACAAGTGTAGAATTAGGGTGTTCCCTCATGTACAAAAAGATCAGATTGAGCGTTTTTTTACCTTTCACCATACCTTTGAACTTCGTAGAGTTATCATGAAACTGTACATTGTCAAGCACCAAACGTTCGCCACAAACAATATCACTCAACCGATGTAATCGTTTAATCTTATAAGGATTTTCATCAGGCTTAGGTTCTGGCTTAGGCTCTGGTTTTACAATTGGTTCTGGCTTAGGCTTAGGCTCTGGTTCTGGTTCTGGTTTTACAATGGGCTTGGGGTCTGGTTTTGGTTTTGGTTTTGGCTTAGGTTTTGGTTTTGGTTTTGGTTTTGGAGCTATATTTTTGCGCGAATTGACGTTGTATTTTTTTTCAAATTCTGCGATATTGCTATCACTGTCTTTATCTTCGCCCAAGTCTGGATCGTCCCAAGTTTTCAATTTAATATTGAAACAATTAAAATGTTGCCGATTGTACTCCTGTCCCTTTCCCTCTATCAAATCGGCAGAAGTAAGGTCATTGTCAAAACGCTCAAAATGTACCTCACAACTAAATACCGTATGTTTTCTTCCATCTAATGCTGGAAGAGAATAAGTAGAAGTCACGTTTGATTTCATCAATACGCCATTTCTACGGACATTCCTAATCGCCTTTAGATTATAATCCTTACGGATATTTCTACCCTTGATATACCAAGGGTGGTCGCCTCCTGGAGGGTAAAAGATAGCCGAAACAGTGGCAATACCGTCACTCCCATTTTCACAAACAAACCTAAAGTGACAAATCGTGCTACTTTTGGTGTATTCTATCTTATCCAAAATATAGCTATCTTGCCATTTTCGGTAACTCGGTTTGTGATCTGTATGAGTCTGTTGTGCTTGTAGCGGTATAGCCGCCAACAAAAACAAGGTACTTATTAGTAATACATATTTCATAATATAGTTGGGTAGGTTCATCAATACGACAGCTCAAAAAAAACAAATCTAGGTTGCTGTCCTCCGTTCTTAGATTGTACAGATATTCAAATATTAAACCAATTGTAAGTATAACGCTGCTAATGCTTACAAAATTATACAGTATTTGGACAATATTGGTTCGCAAACTTGCACTTTACAGCCCTTTAGTTCCTTCTTTTCGTTTTGCTCTAGCAGCTCTCCGTGCTTCCTTTCGTTTTGCTGTTCTCCTCTCTTTTTCAGTAGGCATCTTTATTGGGGTTCCATCTACATACATCAACGTTTTGGACTTATTTTTTGCTCTACCTCTTTTCCGATAGGCAGTACTATCACCTAACTCACCAGTAATAGGATTTTTGATAGTAATATCAAAGTAATTGAAGTGATTACGATTATATTCCTGACCTGCTCCTTCTATCAGATCGACTGCTTTTATATTCTTGGGCAGGCGTTCAAAATGTACCTCATACGTAAACACATTTTTGACGGCATCATCTGTCTTGACGACTAATTCTTTTTTTAAATCCTTTTTTAGCAATGCTCCATTTTGATGAATATTTTTAATGCTTTGCATCTCAAATTGATTACTAGGGTGTTGTCTATCTTTGAGCAAATAATCATACACATTGCCCTTGGCATAAAAAGTAACCCTGCTGGATTGTATCATCACCCGACAATGAAATATAGTATTGCTGTTAGTATATTCTATTTTGTCGATACCATAAGAAGTCTCAAAAGCTCTAAATTCTGGTAGGGTATCCGTGTACAAATAAGAGGTTTTAGCACCATTCGGAAACCTAGGAGTATTAAATATAACTTGCTCTTCTTCTTCTAGTCCATAACCTTCATAAATGGTATTTTTATACTTCGTCAAAAAGGCAGTAATCCGCTTTTGCTCATCCACTGCCGTCCCTAATGCTTTATCTGACTTTTTCTTGATTTGAAGTGCAAGTACATTGAAGTGACCACGGGTGTAACGTTGATCTTTTCCTTCTAGCAAATCCATTTCTTTCGTCTGGTTATACACAGGTTCCAAGTGAATTTCACAATTGACAATATGCCGTCCTATTTTTGTTGGCTGTTCTATTTTTGTGGTGCTTTTGAGTACCCTATACGCTAGTTTTCCATCTAGGTAAATTTGTTCTATTGCTTTAAGTTTGAGCTCCTTTTCAGTGGTGCGTTCTATCAAACACCAAGGATGTACACCATCTGGTGCATACAACTTAATCCCATTTTTGCTACCTTCATAGACCTCTATAGCATACCAAAAATGTATAATGGTAGCCGCTGGCGTATAAATAACCTTGCTAATAAGCATTTGATTCTCATTCGCAGGAGCGATTAGTTGATAGCTAGGATTATAATCTGTATAAGATACCACTTCCGATTCTATCTGTGCCTGTACAGCACCAACTAACAACAAAAAAAAGAGGAGTAAACGCATAATTAAATAATTGCACTGCTAAAAAAAATAATTTGGGGTTCTAATTCCAGTCCCGATATTCCGCTGCTTTTCGCTGCTGCTCTTTTGCTAGTTTTTTTGCCTTTTGTTTGGCTGCTTTAGCCTCTTGTTTAGTCAATTTCTTATCCTCCAGAACATCCTTTTCAGATACTCCCGTTGGTGGTTCTTTTATAAGGACATTAAAATAATTGAAGTGATTATGGTCATATTCACTCCCTAGCCCTTCTATCAAATCAACTGTTTTTATATTTTGGGGCAACCGTTCAAAATGCACTTCGTACGTAAACACGTTTTTTCTGCGTGTGATAGCTACGGTTAGTTTTTCTTTCAAATCTTCTTTTATCAATATCCCATTTTCATAAATATTTTTGATAGCAATTAGCTCAAATTGATTCGCAGCAGACTCCTTATCCTTCACTACATAATTATTGCCCTCTCCTTTGGCATAGAAATAAATTTCCTTCGACTTTGTTATCACCACTCGACAGTGAAAGATAGTTCGGTTAGCTGTATATTCTATTTTATCAATAGTATACGTTTTTTTATAGGCTTTAAACTCTGGAGAGTTGTCGATATAAAGATAAGTCGTCTTTGGATCATTAGAAACTGAAGCTACCTCGTTGGCAGAATTGTCTTCTGTTTTATCATAATCCTTATGATGCTGTACTTGTCCCTGTACGACATTGACAAAAAATAAAAATAAAAAAAACAGACGCATAATTGAAAAATTAAAGTAATAAAATAGGGTTACGAGTATCTCTCCCCTATTAATCCTCCTCTATGAACTCATTCAGTGCCGCCAAAAGTTCCTTTGGCTTCTCGGCATGTACCCAATGCCCTGCCCCCTCGATAGTAATCAAGCTCGTATTCGGAAAAAACAACTGATAATCAGGCAATTCTGCCGCTTTTACATAATCAGAATTGGCACCATTGACAAACAACGTTTCACCTTCGTAAGGCTCTCCTTCTAGGCTATTGCCCAATATATGGGCATAATTATCAAAAATGCTTTGCAAATTCATCTTCCACGCATACTTGCCACTCTCCTTATCCAAGTGCAGATTTTTGAGTAGAAATTGGCGAACACCTTCATTTTTTATTTTGGTTTGCAAATAATCGTCGGCATCATTTCGAGAAGCCAATGTCGATAAGTCTAACCCAAACAAGGCATCAAAAATGGTTTGGTGAGAGCCCACATATTTTTTTGGTGCAATATCGACTACGACCAGTTTTGTCACCATATCAGGATACTCTGTAGCAAGCTGCATTGCTACTTTTCCACCCATCGAATGCCCAATTACCGTCGCCTCAAACATCCAATTTTCTTCCATAAACTCTTTGACATCATTTGCCATCAAGCTATAACTCAGCTCCTCCGTATGTGGCGAGCGTCCATGGTTTCTTAAATCTACAATATACACCAAGTAGTTTTTTGCCAATTTCTTGGCAATGGTCTGCCAATTGTCGAGCGTACCAAACATGCCATGCAAAATGATTACTGGCTCTCCTTGTCCAAAGCTCTTAAAATTTAATTCCATCTTTCTATCCTATTACAAAACAGGGTCGTTCTACTTTTTTGTAGCCCAACCCTGTCGTATTTTTCTATAAAATTTGTGTACTAGAGGTTATTACAAATGGAGTTGTATGAAGGTAGAGAGATAGATTTTTTTGAGTGGCAAAGATGAATAAGTTAAATGGACACATTTAACGAAGTGAACTCGGAAATTCGTAGCCATAGCTACGAAATTGAGCATTTGATGCCGTTACTCGAAAAAAGATATTTTCTTCGCCATACGAATCTATTCGTAATAACCTCTACTAATTTGGTCTACTCTACGGTCACCAAAAAGTTAGTTTTCTTTCCTTTTTGTAGCAATATATATTTGCCACCAATCAAGTCTTTTTCGGTCAAGGTATATCCTTCTTTTACCTTTTCTTTATTGACGCTAATTGCATTTTGTTTGAGCTCTCTACGTGCTTCGCCATTCGATTTGAGGAAACCGCCTTTTTCTGCCAAAGCAGCAATAATATCAATTCCTTCTGCCAAATCTGCCTTAGCAAAAGTAGCTTGAGGCACCCCTTCAAATACATCTGCAATCAAGTGTGCAGACAACGACTTGAGTCCTTCTACGGCTGCCGTACCTTTCAAAAATAGAATTTCAGATGCTTTTTGAGCATTTTCCAAATCTTCTTGCGAGTGTACTCGAATCGTCAAATCTTCCGCTAGTGTTTTTTGTAGCTTACGCAAATGCGGTGCTTCCTGATGCTCTTTTACTAAATCGCTAATCGTTTGTTGATCTAGTAAAGTGAATATTTTGATATATTTCTCAGCATCGTCGTCAGAGGTATTCAACCAAAATTGGTAAAATTTATACGCAGACGTTTTGTTAGGATCTAACCAAATATTACCACTTTCTGTTTTACCAAATTTGCCACCATCCGCTTTGGTTATCAGTGGGCAAGTTACCGCAAAGGCTTTGCCACTTGCTACTCTACGAATCAACTCTGTACCCGTCGTAATATTTCCCCACTGGTCAGAACCGCCCATCTGTATCGTACAGTTTTTGGCTCTGTATAGATGCAAGAAGTCGTATCCCTGCACCAATTGATACGTAAATTCCGTAAACGACATACCATCTTGGCTTTCGCCAGAAAGGCGTTTCTTGACCGAGTCTTTTGCCATCATATAATTGACCGTAATGTGCTTGCCTACATCACGAATAAAGTCAATGAATGAAAATTCTTTCATCCAATCATAATTATTGACCAATTCAGCTCCATTGGCTTGATTGCTATCAAACTCCAAGAACTTTTGCAATTGTGCCTTAATACCATCGGCATTATGGCGAAGCGTAGCTTCATCTAGCAAATTACGTTCCTGCGACTTTCCGCTAGGGTCACCTATCATACCCGTCGCTCCTCCTACCAATGCAATCGGCTTATGCCCTGCTTCTTGTAGGTGACGAAGCATCATAATCGACACCAAGTGACCAATGTGTAACGAATCTGCTGTTGGGTCAATTCCTACATAAGCAGCTTGCATTCCTGTAGCCAAGTGTTCTTCTATACCTGGCATTACATCTTTTGACATGCCTCTCCATGCCAACTCTTCCAAAAAATTCATAGTTATTTTGCTTAATCTTTTTATATACAACTACTTTCCAAAAAGAGTTGTAATAATGCGTATTGTTTTGGACTAAACGACTTGTGATACTTAATCGTTCAAAAATCTAAAAAATCCTATTTATTCTACGTACAAAACCAATCCTTTCAAGTAATTACCCTCTGGATGAAAAATATTGACAGGGTGATCTGCTGGTTGCGTCAAGCGATGCAGTACCCTTACTTTGCGTTTTGCTTCGATAGCTGCAGCAGTAATCGTATTATAAAAAAGTTGATTATCGACCACTTGCGAGCAAGAAAAAGTAAACAAAACACCACCTGATTTGAGATGTTCCAATCCTGCTATATTCAATCTTTTGTACGCCTGAATGGCATTGTGTCTTTTACTTGCTGTTTTGGCATAAGCTGGCGGATCCAATACAATGACATCATACTGTTCGTTTTCGCCTTCTTGCTCTTTCAAGAATTTCATCACATCGCCTACGTAACTTTTGTGATTCGATTCTTGCAACTCATTCAACGCCAAGTTTTCTTCTAGCAAATCAATTGCTTTGGCAGAAGCATCAACAGAATGTACCTCTTTGGCTCCAGCCAATAAAGCATAGACCGAAAAGCCACCAGAATAACAGAACGCATTCAATACTTTTTTGTCCTTGCTAAACTGCTGCAACAACGCTCTGTTGTTACGCTGATCCAAGAAAAACCCAGTTTTTTGTCCTGTTTCCCAATTGATTTGGAATTTATTTCCATTCTCTACAATAGCGGCACTATTGCCTTCGAATGAACGCCACAAGTAACCATTTTCGGTCGTTTTAGCGAAGTTAGAAGGTAGCGTCGTGCTACTTTTGTTATAAATCGCTACAATTCGGTCACCCAATACTTGTATCAAAGCATCTTTGATTAAGTGGCTCACTTTGTACATGCCCACAGCATGAAATTGCACGACCACCACTTGATTATAGACATCTACAATCAAGCCTGGCAAACCATCACCTTCGCCATGTATCAAGCGATAAGCGTTTGTTCCTTCTTCTTTGTTGTCCGTCAAGTTCATTTGTTGACGAATAGCAAAAGCAGCGGCTATTTTTTGTTTCCAAAAATCACCATCAGGTATAATATCTTCAAAAGCAAACAGCTTCACGGCTATACTTCCTTCGTAATAATGACCTACTGCCAAAAAGTTTTTGCGGTTGTCATAAACCTTGACTATATCACCATCTTTGGGGTTTCCTTCTTTGCTCTTGATAGCGCCCGAAAATACCCAAGGATGAAAACGCAAAACAGGAATTTCTTTTTTTGATTTTAGGTATATGCTGCCATATTTATTCATCGTCATCATCGTTTTTGTTGACCACATAAGGTGGTTCACTGATCATTAATTGAGCCAATGCAGCATTTAATTTTTGTGTATTGCTACAATACTCATATACAATTCTATCGGGTCGCACTATCAGAAAAGCTGCTTTTTTTTCTTGCATCATTGCTGCTACTTTTCCTTTTTGGTCATAGACACTTTCTGCTACTCGATGATCTTCCAAAAATGTTTTTTGGGAAGGTATTATTCTAATAAATTTAGTCTCCATCTTAGCCAGATATTCCAAATAACGCACTTGTATGGCATCTACTGGATTGCTATCCATGGCTATTATAGTATAATAATCGCCTAATATACTATTGAGTCCTACTTCTTTTGCTTTATTATTAATTACCAAAGGTAATAAGGCAACCGTACCTGCTCCACGCAATCGACTCCCTAGAGTTCCTGAGCGGACTAAACTGCTCGTATCCCATGTTCTGGTCAGTAACCACTTGGGGATAATCGGCACAAAAAATCGAATCCATTTGAGCTTGCTCGACTCAAAAAGTCGCTTCACCCAGAGATTCAGCCGAATCAAATATTTAACATTATCAATCCGTTCTATTTGGTACCTTTGCAAGGTCGTAGCAGGCATTTTTTGCTGCTGCACTAGACTCCATTTGGCGGCCAAGTTAGCAACATCTTTGATGCCTGCCGACAAGCTCAATCCCAAATAAGGAGGCATAATATGAGCCGCATCTCCTGCTATAAAAATCCGCCCATCTTGCCATTTTTCTAGTATTTTCGTTTCAAAACTATACACAAAAGAAGACTGAATCTCCAACGGTCGTTTGCTCCATTCTTCTAGTAGCGTTCGTACCTTTTGGTGAATAGCAGGGTCGTTAATTTGGGCGGTCGGAATCTGAAATTCCCATCGTTCTCTATAAGCTCCATGCGGAATCCTTGTGACAGGAAATTCGCTATCATAAATCGTTTGCACAAACTTAGGTTGATCGACAGCGGTAGCTGCCGTAGCATCGACACAAAGCACACTACTGCTGTACTTATAGTCTTGTATTGCAATACCTAAGAAATTAGCAATTCGGCTATATTGACCATTACAAACCAATACATAATCGGTCGTAAAGTGGCTATATTTCAATTTCTTTGGCGTCGACAAATAGGCTAATATGCTCCCATTATCTTGCTCCTCCAATGTTTCTACTTCTTGGTTGTCCCAAATTGTAATCAGTGGATTTTTTCTAGCTTTTTTTTGTAATACGGTCTGTATTTCAGGCTGATAAAATCCATAAAGTGGTGCAAAATCAGACTTGCTTGTCTGATTGAACTGCATCAAGACTCTTGCTCTTTTATCTACAATCTGTATTCCTTCTAGTGGATGCAGCAGCGGCAATAATTCTTTCAGCACGCCAATCTGCTCCAAAACCAACATTGTTTCCTCGTCGATACGAGCCGATTTAGCCAACAGCGTATCGCTCCACGATTTTTTTTCTACGAGAACTACCTTGATACCATAATGAGCCAACACCAAAGCTGCTGTAGTGCCTAGCAGTCCGCCGCCGACAATCAGTACTTCAAATTGTGGTTGTTCTGCCATATTTTTAGTAGCTCTTGCCCTCCACTTCTTCTATAGCAGTACGCCAGTGTTCTGGAATACGTACGCTGCGTCCCTTCTTGGGGTCAATCATCACGATAGTACAACTGGCTTGTGCCGCAAGTCCTAGTGTAGGGCTAACCATATCGCAAGTCATTTCCAAAGAAGCAGACCCCATTTTACTGACCATAACATTCATTTGCAGAACATCTGGATAAACTACTGGCTTCTTATAGCTACAGCTAATATTGGCAAGTACGGGTATTGCTTCCGCCGATACAAAACCTCCAATAGCAGGTATTTGTGCAAAGTATTCAATTCGAGCCGACTCGAAATATTTAAGATAAACCGTATTGTTGACGTGTCCGAATGCGTCCATGTCGCCCCAAGATACTTTCTGTTGGGTAATCACTTTATAATCCATGTTTGTGTATATTTTAACCACAAATGTAGGTTAAAAATAGTAGATTTTAGATTTTTTGGTACACCTAAAAACAAAAAGGCAAATAACTACCCGAAGATAATTATTTGCCCACTAATCTATATGCTCCTAAGAGCTAACAATTAATATTTGATATCCGAAAATTGATCCAAACTTTCACCTTCTACAACCTGCTCACAGTGAATATCTGTCAATAGTACGCCTTTGTCGGCTTCCCCTGCTAAAGAAACGGTATAAAAAGCAATTTTGCTAATCGGTTCTGTCGCTTTGAAACTAACGTTTTTGTAAATAAACGCTCCCATTCCACTGGCATTTTTAACCGTAGAAGTATAAACAGCCTTACCATTGATTGCTACTATAAATTGCTTATTACCTGCATCAGGACGATGTGTGTACGCAAACGACAAGGTGTGCATTTCGCCTACTTTGGTCGTTATTTTTTGCTGAATTGCCGACTTTTCGTCCAACTCGACAAAGTTTGTTCCTATAAAATTATCCGCCAACCCGTACTCTTTGTAAGAAGAGCCTTGTTCTATACGCGCTTTAATCGGTTGATTTGCGTCATTCAGTAATACTTCCCAGCCTTCTGTTCCTGCTACAAACTGCCCATTTTTGACTAAATTTGGTTGTTGTGCAAATAAGCCTGTACTACAGACAAAAAGTAAAAGAAGTGTTGTTATTTTGTTGTGCATTTTATTTGTTTTTGTTCTTTTTTATACATTTGAAACAGCCTATGACTGCATAAAGTTCTTTGTTTCTTTAATAAGATGTATATACATCTTATTTTGTTACCGCCATTAATACTTAAATTTTACGGTAGCAGGGCAAATGTACAGCTTTTGGGTGGATTTTCATAAAATAAAATTTATTCCCTCTTTATTTCTTGTTCAATTTTGCTTATATTGATTAACTTTTGCCTTAGCCACCTTCTATTCCAATAGAAATGCTATGTTTTTTTTAACCACGCAAAGAAAATTAACCGCCAACATTCATGAAGAAATTATTGTGTTGCCTATTCTCTATTCTTTTTTTGAGTAGTGTCTTACTTGCCCAGCATCCCAATCAAGATGCCAATCGTTCTGCTGCTCGTGCTAGTTTAGCACCGTTTTATCATGGCGTAGCCTCTGGCGACCCACTTGCGGAGCGTGTTATCATCTGGACACGCCTAACCACCACCGACACCGTAGCAGCCGTCTCTTGGCGCATGGCTACCGATACAAGTATGTTATCGGTCGTTGATTCGGGCGTATATGTCACCAATGGCAACCGTGACTTTACCGTCAAAGTAGATGTGGTTGGTCTGCAGCCAAATACTTACTATTATTACGAGTTTGAATATCAAGGCAAATTATCTGTACGAGGCAGAACCAAAACAGCCGCTGTTGGCGACTTGGACAGCCTCCGTTTTGCCGTCGTTTCTTGTGCTAGTTATGCACATGGTTATTTCAATGCTTACGACCGTATCACAGAGCGAAACGATGTTAGTGCCGTTATTCATTTAGGTGATTATTACTACGAATATGGCGATGGCGAATATGGTTCGGCACGTACCTATCAGCCCTCTACCGAAGCCGTCAATTTGAGCGACTACAGAATGCGTCTTTCGCACTACCGCCTAGACCAATCCTTGATGCGATTGCATCAGCAATATCCTTTTATTTGCATCTGGGACGACCACGAAACTGCCAACGACTCTTGGGTAAACGGAGCCGACAATCATAATAATGGCGAAGGAAATTGGTTCGATCGAAAAGCCGAAGCGATTCGGGCTTATTTTGAGTGGATGCCTGTTCGTATGCCCGATCCAGCACAAGACACACAGCGTATTTATCGCAATTTCAGATACGGCGATTTGGTGGAACTAAATATGCTTGATACTCGTCTGCAAGGCAGACAACAGCAAGGATTCAGCAATACAAATGCTGTAAATAGAACACTATTGGGGCAGCCACAATTTGCTTGGCTCAATCATATATTAGATACCTCTACTGCACAGTGGCAAGTGTTGGGGCAACAAGTTATGATGGCACCACTCGACGTCAATCCATTGCCCTTCGGGCAACAATATGGTAACGATGACCAATGGGATGCTTATGCACGAGAGCGCACCAATTTGTACGATTCTATCTTTGCCAATAATGTACAAAATGTAGTCGTTCTGACAGGCGATATTCATACCTCATGGGCTAACGACTTGCCTACTAGCTCTTATAATGGCACCACAGGTAGTGGTTCGGCAGGTGTAGAATTTGTGGTGACTAGTGTCACTTCTCCTAGCTTAGATATCATTGCTGGTTTGAGTGGTTCGGCTTCGAGTGCTCAATCGTTGCTGTATAGAGAAAACGACCACATGAAGTATATTGAGCTAACCAAAAAAGGTTATTATATTTTGGATATTAACAAACAAAGAACACAAGCAGATTGGTACTATGTAGATAGAATTGATCAACTCAGCCCCAACGAATCTTGGGCAGCTTCTTGGAAAACCGATGACTTGTCTCGCAAATTGAGCCCTGCTCCTTCTGCAGCCATTCCTAGTAGTTCTCAAATGGCAATCCCTGCTCCACTGCTCCCTCGTGAGCGTATTACTTCTACCGCTAATCTCGCTAGTGGCAATCAAAATGTAT
The DNA here is from genome assembly GCA_937139495.1 of uncultured Saprospiraceae bacterium. Lineage (GTDB taxonomy): Bacteria > Bacteroidota > Bacteroidia > Chitinophagales > Saprospiraceae > Aureispira. The sequence continues at coordinate 92,033 of CAKZQC010000027.1, forward strand.
TACTGAGTGTCTATCCCAATCCTTTTGATAATCAAATTATTATGCAATATACTATTGCTAAAGCTGGAGATGTTTCTTTACATTTGTTCGATATGATGGGCAGAAACTTGACGAGCAAAAGCCTAGGTTTGGTTGATGCAGGTATTCAGCGTGCAGAATTTAGTATTCAGAATTTGCCTGCTGGCAATTACGTCCTAATTGTAGATATTGATGGTGTACAACAAAAACGCTTGGTAACTAAGCTGTAGTTTTGACCGCTTCGCTGTCGGAGGTTAGACCACTTTACTCCTAGATTTATAGATGCCTATTGTGGGGTATATTTAATCGTTTTACTAACCGTGCTATTTACTCTTTGAGAGCAAATAGCACGGTTTTTTTAGCTTAATCTTCTTCCCAAAATTCATCTTCAAACTCATCTTCCTCTGCCTTCTTTTTCTTGTCCGCAGCTGTTTCTTTTTCTATCGGATTGCTCTGCATGATTTTGGTAGGATCATAATTGTATAAATCCTGTTTGGACTGAGGCTGTCGATTGCCCAACCATTGGAACCCTTCTAATTTCAAACTTTCGTGATTGACTTGTCCCATCGGGTACAGCACGGCATTGGGTTCTCCCTCAAAACGGATACGTTGCAATTGATTGGCAGCAAAAAACAAGATCATATCTTCACAATTGACATCATTAACCCCTACATAACTGTCATTTTCGTCTTGAATATAATACACCGTTTCGCCCTCTTCCATGATTTCGACTAGCGATATGTTGTTTTTAGCAAAGTAGGCAATCACGTCTTTTCCTTTCGTCTGGTTGTAATACAAACTGTCGTTCTTTGTGATGATAAATGAATTATTGTACAACAAGACCTTCTCTAGCTTATTTCGCTTCAGCTTGACAGCCATCGTATCGGCTGTAAACTGTGTGCCATCTGCCCACAAAATAGGCTCGCCATAAAAATGAAAAATAGAATCTACATCATCATAAAACAACGAATCGCAAACTACTTGCATATCCGATTTGTAAATCAATACATTGTAATACCCTTTGATATGCCGTGCTTTGTTGTTGCTTATCACCAAAGTATCGCTTCCTGATTGTTGAGTGCTGTCTATCGTGGTCACTGCTTGTGTACTATCTATAGTATTAGCACTGCTAAGGCTGTCTAGTGTGGTGGTACTATCTTGCGTAAGGCTATCTATTGCCACAGGCATCGAAATCAGCGTGTCGGCACGTAGCCACATGGTATCGTTGTCCATTACTGTTTGCAACACAGGATTGCCATACGCTTTGATATATTCTGTACTATCGTTGTATTGTGCGACCTGTGCCGTAATCTGTGTATTGGCACTAGTATCTCTCCAATTGACATTGCCTCTTGCGAGTCCTGATTTCGTTACGGTATTGTAGTCTAGGCTGTCTGCCAATATAATATTGGCATCTTTGTGCAATTCTACTTCTCCCCTAAAAATCATGGTCTTAGTGGCAGCGTCATAATCTGAATATTGAGCATCAATAGACTGGTTGTCATTCTCTTGCTTGCTTCTAAATTTCGGATTACCCCGAAAGTAATACTGGTCGGTTTCGGCATCTAGCAAAATAGTATCGGCATTGACGGCTTGTGTTTCATTTTCATAATAAGCATTGCCAATCAAATAGTACATTTGTTCTTCGCCATCATAAATAATCTTATCACCTGTTGCCAATTCTTCCTTGCCTTCTTCTACATTTTCGAATCGAGCGTTTTGCTTCAATTCTGCATAGTTTTTTTTGCCATCATAGTAGCCATCTTCGCAATACACGGTTTTTTCTCCGTGATAAATAGTAGTTGGTGCTATAAAATACGCTACTTCCGTTTGTGTATTAAAATCCAAAGAATCGGCAATCAATTTGTATTGTGTTCCTGTCACACGCACCGAATCGCTAAAGTGAGCAATGTTAGTATTGGCATTATATGTTCCTTTTTGGCTGACCAATGTCATCGTATCAGATTCTATCAAAGAACCTTCTGGAAAAGTCGCTATTTTGGTATTGAGGTCATAATCTAATTTCTCCGTAAACAGCGTCATGCTCGTATCTTGCAATACTACATTTTGACGTAGTCGAGCTTGCCGAGTATTCCCATCATAAAGCAGCGTATCCGAAAAAATTCGGATACTATCCTCTTGCAGCATTTGTACATTTCCAAATGCTTCTACTTGCTTGTTAGGATTGATGATACCATAGTCGCACCAGAGGTGCATAGCTTGTTGTTTGAGATGTACATCGCCTATCAATTCTTGCATTCTGCCTGTTGGCAATTCCTTAGATTTGAGCTGTCGAATGAACAAAATTTCAATCTTATTGCTATCTAAAGCAACCGAATCTGCTACAGGCGGATTCTCTGGCAACTGTGCCAATAGTGGCATTGTGCTAGTCATTATCCAGCAGGAAATAAGACAAAAAATTAGCTTCAAATTCATAGTTTTTTTATTCAACTTCATTATAGTTATTTCCCAACAGAAACACGTACTATCAAAAATATAATTTATACAAACAACTATTTTGCCACTCGCTTTGTTTCGATTTCAGAAAGCCTAAATAGTAGAAATATCTGCTTATTGCTCCCTAGAACATTATTCTCCTAATACCTGCAAAACTAACACCACAGATGAAAATTATAACCACACCTGCTTCAGAAGATTGGAAAGAATTAACTACTCGTCCTCGTATGGATCAAAAAGAATTGGCAAACTTAGTGCACTCTATTTTTGAAGCCGTAGAACGAGACCAAGACCAAGCACTAATTAGTTATGCCCGACAATTTGACGGTCTAATTTTAGAAGATTTGACAGTCAGTCGCCAAGAAATAGAAGCCGCTCATGCTATCGTACCCGATGAGCTCAAAAAAGCGATTGCTACTGCTAGGGCAAATATAGAAAAATTCCACCAAACGCAACAGCTAGACGAATCTACAACCGAAACAAGTACTGGGGTACAATGTTGGCAGAAAATGTTGCCCATCGAAAAAGTAGGTTTATATATTCCTGGTGGAACAGCTTCTTTATTTTCGACCGTACTGTTGTTGGGGATTCCTGCCGTGCTAGCCGAATGTCCAGAAATTGTATTGTGTACACCGCCCGATGAATTGGGTGAAATTAATCCCGCTATTTTGTATGCAGCCGACTTGCTCGGAATCCATCAAATATATAAAGTAGGTGGTGCGCAAGCTATCGCAGCCATGGCTATTGGCACACCTACGGTACCTGCGGTACACAAGATTTTTGGTCCTGGCAATCAATACGTAGATATGGGCAAAACAATGGCACAACAAATGGGCGTAGCAGTCGATATGCCTGCTGGTCCTAGCGAAGTGCTGATTGTTACCGACAAAACTTCCAACCCTGTTTTTGTAGCTGCTGATTTATTGGCTCAAGCCGAACATGGTAGCGATAGTCAAGTATTTTTGGTTGGTAATGATCGAGGGATATTAGAAGAAATATTGCGTGAAGTAAGCTATCAATTGGAACACCTTCCTCGTCATACGATTGCGACGCAATCCCTCGCCAATAGTTTGGCTGTTCATTTCGATAGCATCGAAGAATGCTTTGCATTTAGTAATACTTATGCTCCACAGCATTTGATTGTAGCTTCTGAATATGCTGATGAGTACATCAAATATATCAAAAATGCTGGCGCAGTGTATTTGGGCAATTACACCGCTCAAAGTGCCGCCGATTATCTAAGTGGTAGCAATTCAATTTTGCCCACAGCTGGATTCACACATACGTACAGCGGGTTAGGTTTGAGTAGCTTTCAGCGATCTGTTACTTTTCAGCGAATAGATAAAAACGGTTTGCAAAATCTAGGCAAAACTGCCGAAATATTGGCAGCAGCCGAAGGATTACAAGGACATAAAAATGCAGTAAGTGTGCGACTCAAAAACCTACAAAAATAGTTACGTTGCTAGGTATAGAACCAAACAGAGCCACTTCCAAATATTTGGAAGTGGCTCTGTTTGGTTCTATATTCTTTCAGCGATTTATCGCTTATTCATTTCATCTCTAATCTTGGCAGCACGCTCATAATCTTCTTTTGTGAGGGCTTCTTCAAGTTGCTCTTCTAGTTCACTTTCTGTGAAATCAGCAAGCGTTTTGGGTTTTGGTTGAGCAGCAGCACGACCTCTTCTGGCACGCTGTACTTCTTGCTCTTGCTCATCTTCTAGCACAATCCCTGCTTGTTCCAATATAAACTCGTAGGTGTAGATAGGTGCCGCAAAACGTACTGCCAATGCCAAGGCATCAGAAGTGCGGGAATCAATGGTCGTTTCTTTACCATTTTGTACACAAACTAAATTTGCATAAAAAATACCATCGACCAGATTGGTAATGATAATTTCTTTGACTTCGATGTCAAAACCTTGTAAGGTATTGCGAAACAAATCGTGCGTCATGGGGCGATTCGGTGACATACCCTCCATCGCTACCGCAATGGCTTGTGCCTCAAATTCTCCAATCACGATTGGTAATCTTCTAGATCCGTCTTGCTCGCCCAATACAATAGCGTAATTATGCGTTTGTGCTAAACTATGCGATAAAGCAACTATTTCTAATTCTATTTTTTTCATTGGTTTGTTCTGCTAGTTTTTAGGTTGGCAAAAATACGGTTTCTTATGCAGGAAAAGAAATTTAGTCCCATCAAAATATTTCTAACTTCTCGCCAACCTTTATTTGGCTCTGGAGTTATAAGTAGGAAGACAAAAGTGTTGTGACAGCTTATTTAGGCATTCTTTATGACTATAATAGTATTGTGCCTATATTGTTTTGTGTAGCAATAAGTTACTACTATTTTTCACCTACCTGCAAAAAAAACAACCTTATGAACAAAGATTATTGGCAAAATAGATACCTTGACGAACAAACAGGTTGGGATATTGGCGAAGCAAGCACCCCCATTCGAGCCTACTTTGACGCAGTCACCAACAAAAAAGCAAACATATTGATTCCTGGTTGCGGCAATGCGCACGAAGCAGCTCATTTGTGGCAATCAGGTTTTGAGAACGTTTATTTGTGCGATTGGGCGGCGGCTCCTTTGAAGCAATTTGCCAATACCTATCCTGACTTTCCGAAAGCACAGTTGTTAGAAGCTGATTTTTTTGAGCTAGAGGGTCAATATGATTATATTGTAGAACAGACGTTCTTTTGTGCTTTGCCTCCTGAACGCAGAGCCGATTATGCTCAAAAAATGCCGACGCTTCTCGCTCCAAATGGAAAATTAGTAGGGCTACTCTTTGGGATAGATTTCGAAAGAGTAGGTCCTCCTTTTGGTGGCAATCGTCAAGAGTACTTAACCTTATTTGAGCCTCTTTTTTCGAGTGTCCAAATTGCTCCTTGCCACAATTCTATTCCACCTCGTCAAGGTAGTGAGCTGTTTATAGAATTAGAAAAGTAACGTAAAAAGCCAAAACTATATTCATTGTCATACAAGTAGGTGGACAAAAGTTGGCGATGTAATGAAAAATGAACTATTTTTTGACGCAGATTTTTTGTTAAAAATAGACTTTTTGGAGCGTTGAAAATTTATGCCCACTTACTTTCCTTCATCAAATTCATCAAATGATGGTGGTACTTCAATATCATTCATAATAGGTTCTGGCGTAGGTGCCACAGGCTGAACGATAGTCGTTACTGGCAATTGTTGTTGTTGTTGTTGTTGTTGTTGTTGTTGTTGTTGTTTGGGTGCGCTCGCTTGTACCGAATCTATGGCGGTGGTTTTGAGCTTGTCGATAATACCAAAAGTAAAGGCATCGCTCAAACCAATCAAGAAAGCAATAAAGAGCATAAAACCGCCTTCGCGCTCTGCTGCATTGATATTAAATCCATTGGTAAATGCCAAATAAATACCCGCTGCCATCACCACCCCCATAACAGGACGAATGATAATCCATTTGAGGGCAGAGCCAAATTCATAGACTGGTTTTTTGTAGAATTGCTCCAATACGGCAGCAAAGGAGCCAATAAAACTCCAAATTAACACGCCCATTGGGATACCCAGTACCATAATGCCTTTGATAGTCTGCCACCCTTGCCCCAAGAAACTAATTGCTACAATAATAGCAATCATTACGACCAATGTAATCGCCAAACCAGCCAGTACTCTTTTTTTGGTACTGTACTGAAGTGCTTTATCTTCTTCGTAACTTTTTTCTATTTTATTTTGGAATTTTGCCATCTCGTTGAGCAATGCAATCGTACGCATCGCTGCAGGAATAGACGTATTGCCGTTGGCATCAGTCAGTTTATCTAGGTGCAAGTGTGGCTCTATAGAAACTAAGCTCGCATACGCTACTTGTGCATCTTCTCTATTATCTTCGTAGCCAATATTATTGATAATATTCTCGGATACTTGACGCATATAAACCCCTCGATACACCACTTGTGGAAACAGTGCATTGAGCATCGCTATATCCAAATCCAATTCATTGGAAATAAGAATAACTCGATTGAGATTTTCTTTGGTTGCTGCGGCGGCTCCCATCGCATTAATTTCGTTGAGCAGCTCCTTATATTTTGCTTCTTGATTTTCGTAGTCCAGCCCCAATGCAGGAGCATTTGCCATGCTTTTATTGAATAACAGCAAGTCGTTTAGATCCGCTCTATTTTCTGCTATTTGTTCTTGCAAAGAAGTTTCTATTTCATTCGCTCCTTCTAGAGAACGAGTACTGAATAGTGCTTTTTGAGGACGAGAATTTTTCCCAATATTGATATTAGGAACAAAAGGCGTAATCGCTTGCTGTATAAAAGTAGGTGGCTGTTTCATAACGACGGTGGGTTTTATAAAGGCTCTAAGAGTATGATAATCGTACTGTTGTTCAATATCAAACAATTTATTCAAAAAAGCTAAACAAAGACTGCCCGTATTGCCTTTTTTCTACAAATCGGGGGTGCTTCTCAAAATTATGCTGGTTGTTGTGTTCTATTATTAGTACCCCTTCTGAGCGAATCAATTGACGCTCGATAATCAAGTCTATCAACTTCGGATATAAGGGTGAATCGTAGGGTGGATCTGCAAAAATAATATCGTATTGGGCGGTGTGGTCTTTCAAAAATCGAAACACATCGGCTCGATGCACCTCTATCTGTTCTGCAATATCAAACGCTTTGGCTTGTTGCTGAATAAACTTAGTGGCAGGCGCATATTTTTCGACGCAAACCACTTTATCAGCTCCTCTGGAAGCAAATTCGTACGCTAGATTGCCCGTCCCTCCAAACAAGTCCAATACTCGACTATCTTCGATGGCTATTTTATTGCTCAATATATTGAATAGGCTCTCCTTCGACTGGTCGGTCGTCGGTCGAGTTTTCCATTTATTGCTCGGCAAATCAAACCGCCTGCCTTTCAGCTTTCCGCTAATTACTCGCATAGTTTCAAGCTGTATAAGTCAAAGAAAAAATTGGGTGGCAACTCTTGTTTGATGTTATTACCAAAGGTATAAAAATTGGGGAAACCAACAAACTTGATGGTCTTGATGTATTTGTATAGCAATTGATGAATTTCAGAATCCTCGACCAATTCGCCCACGACATAGAGTGGATTTTTGGTAGGCTGCAAGCCCAATTGTTGATAGACCAATAGTACAAAATACAAACAGTCGGCAGAAGCTTTGAAGGCAAAAATATTATGAAAAATCAATTCACCTTTGTCTAGTACCGTAATATTGACGGTGTGATCCTGTACCGACAAAAAGATATTGCTCGTTGTTTTGTCAAAGTTGGTGCTAAAATTGGCGACTAACCCTGTTGATTGATGAAAGACCGTAGCTTGTGGAAAAGCCGTCTGAATTTCGCTCATCAAGCCACTCGAAGTCGCATAAATATATTTGGCGGCTACTGCCGACCAATCATCGACCAATACTTCTGCTTGATCAGACAACTGTACCAATGTTTGCAAATATGCTTTCTGTGTATCGGCTTCATAGAGTGCTGTTGGCACTAGCGTAAAATCCCTAGAAAAAACACCTACTTTGGTAGTCCCATAGCTACTATTGAAAATAACATCTTCCTTAAGCAGGTGCTCAATAGGATGCAATAGCCCTGCAAACTTGTACGAACGCAGTCCCAACACCTTATTTTCGGCATTGGTGACCAAATAAGACAACCTATCTGCTCCAAGTAGAACAGATAGGTTATATTGATGAGTTTGACTCCGTACGAAGTCATCTTCGAATATGTTATAGACTATATCTACCAATTACCAGCAGTTGAAGGTTTATTCAAATCACCAACTCTAATTATCTGGCGTTTAGGGTCATACAATGGGTCGTAGATAACATACGAAGCCGAATCAAATTCCATGAGGTATTTGTCGAGGGTCGTACCAATCTCAAAAGTAGGTGCATAAAGCGAATCTGTTCCTTCTACAATGGCTTTGCCTGAGTAAATATAAAATTCTTTGCCCTCTGTATTGAAAGGTATTTTTCTCATTTTCGCAAAGAAAGCATCAACCGATTCTCCTTTTGCATTCTTCAACAAGTAATTGTTCAAAGAATCTTTGGCCAAAACAGCAATGGTATCAATTGTCACGGTTTGAGTCGTGTCATACTTGTCTCCCAATACTACTTCCATGAAGAAAGTATCGTTTGTCAAAACATATTTGAGCGAATCAAAATTGCTAGCATATTGACCAGTCAAGTCTTTATACATTTTTTGCATTTCTACCGACTGCAATAAGCGTTCTTTTACGACTTCTTCTCTTTCTTCTCTAGTTTCTTCAAAGACTATCGGCTTGCGAATGGTTTCTATTAGCAAGTAAGTAAGCCCTACGGCGATGATTACGAAAAGCAAATTTAATACTATCTTCATTGGTACTACTGATTATTATGATGTGTTATAGATGGAAGCTGTTATTGTGTACCAGTCATTCCATTACAAATAATAGGAAAGTGCGTACAAAATAATGTTTTGTTTTGACTTCTGTTGCAATTATACTAAGAAGTTGGGGAAAAAGCTAACCAAGTAGCTGAAAAATATCGTTGAATCGCTTTTTGTTTGGTTCTGCTACCAAACTGCCTATACTATTCCTAGATGCACTAATCTGCCAAATTGGTGTATGGGCTGCCTATCGGAAATACTTGACTGCTTTGCTGTACGGCTTTTTCAAACGCTGTTTTGTCTAGTCCCAAGTCCAATCCTTGCTGCTCAAAATAACCAATCATTTTTTCGGTTGGCATATTTCCAGTCAAGTCGTCTGTAGCCATCGGGCACCCCCCATATCCTCGTATCGCACCATCAAACCGTTGACAACCATTATCAAGTGCTGCCTTTATTTTACTTTGCCAAGTAGTGGGTGTAGTATGAAAATGGGCTCCAAATTCTACGTCTGGATAAGGTGGAATCAGATTGCCGAACAAATAAGCAATTGTTTCGGAAGTTGCCACTCCAATCGTATCTGAGAGAGAGAGAATTTTGATGCCATCAGCAGCCAAACGATTGACCCATTGCTGTACAATTTCTACATTCCACTCATCACCATAAGGATTGCCAAAACCCATCGAGATATAAACAACCAACTGTTTGCCATGCTTTTGTGCTAACTGTTGTATGCCGTGCAATCGCTCCACCGAATCCGTAATTGAAGTATTGGTATTGCGTTGCTGAAACGTTTCGGAAATAGAAAACGGATAGCCCAAATATTGAATTTCGTCAAATTCGCAGGCATCTTTTGCCCCGCGTTCGTTCGCTACGATTGCCAATAGTTTACTTTTGGTGTTATCCAATTCCAACTTCGATAACACTTTGGCAGTATCTCTCAATTGCGGTATTGCCTTGGGCGACACGAACGAACCAAAGTCGATGGTATCAAAACCAACCTTTAGTAGTTGGTTGATATAATCAATCTTCGTGTTTGTTGGTATAAATTCGTGGATACCTTGCATGGCATCTCGTGGGCATTCTATTATCTTAACCATAGGTTCTATTATTTGTATGATGCAAAGATAAAAATTGCACGGAATTATAGAAACAACTTTTAGTCTTTTGATAGCATTAAGCTAGATTGTGACCGATTCGTGAGATTAGAGCCATCTAAGTTGTGCTACAAAAGCATCTAATTGAACCTAAAAAATACATCTATATTCCACCTACTTTTGATTTTCTATTCGCTAATAGCCTACAACTTCCATTTAATGAATTACCTTTGCGGCATAATCGAGCAATCTACTCAACCACTTTTGATTCTTTTCGTTGTATTAGTGATTAAAACGATAGCGGTGGACTGCTTCCATTTCAAAAAATAGATACCATATATTATGACGACTATACTAATGCAACTACTTGGCGTTGCTATTTTGAGCGGAACTATCTTCGCCGCCATTCGTACGACCAACAAAAATCCTGACCTAAAGACACTTTGGACATTTGTAGGATTCCTGATGTTTTTGTCGGGCATGATTATGATAGTGGTCAATATGGTAGGGATTTATTATGGCTTTTTGGCATGGATAGAAGATATGGGACGTGTAGGCTCTTTCCTCTTCAAGCTGGGGCTAATATTCGGTGGTGTCGCTATCGTGACGCTCGTACGCTACGACGAAGAAGCCCACGACGAGTATTTTGATGGCAATAAGTATCAAGATTAGTTAGAGGTTATTACTTTATATTTTTCTTTACACTTATAGTTACTACAATTTTAGAATAAGACAGTAGCTTTTGTTACCTTTGCCTTGATTTTGGGGCAAAGTAGTAAATTCACTTACTCCAAATTAAATTCGACTTATACTATTTTATTAGATAAAGTTGAGCTGTTTCGACACTCAACAAGAAAAAAAATCTTATGGAAACGACTAACATTCAATACAAAGTAAAAGACATCTCCTTGGCAGCTTGGGGACGCAAAGAAATTGATTTAGCAGAAGCAGAAATGCCAGGTTTGATGGCATTGAGAGAAAAATACGGCAAATCTAAGCCATTAGCAGGTGCTCGTATTGCGGGTTGTTTGCACATGACGATCCAAACTGCTGTTTTGATCGAAACATTGGTTGACTTAGGTGCTGATGTTACTTGGTCTTCTTGCAATATTTTCTCTACACAAGATCACGCTGCTGCGGCAATTGCTGCTGCTGGTGTACCTGTTTTTGCTTGGAAAGGCTTGAACGAAGAAGAATTTGACTGGTGTATTGAGCAAACATTGACTTCATTCAAAGATGGCAAGCCATTGAATATGATTTTGGATGATGGTGGTGATTTGACAAATATGGTACTTGACCGTTTCCCAGAAATGGCTAAAGGTGTATTTGGTCTTTCGGAAGAAACAACTACTGGTGTACACCGCTTGTATGAGCGCGTGAAAAACGGTACGTTGACAATGCCTGCTATCAACGTAAATGATTCGGTTACTAAATCGAAATTTGATAACAAATATGGTTGTAAAGAATCTTGCGTAGATGCTATCCGTCGTGCTACTGACATTATGTTGGCTGGTAAAGTAGCGGTAGTAGCTGGATACGGTGATGTAGGTAAAGGTTCTGCCGCTTCTTTGGCAGGTGCTGGTTGTCGTGTTATCGTTACCGAAATTGACCCAATCTGTGCATTGCAAGCTGCAATGGACGGTTTTGAAGTTCTTCGTATGAAAGATGCTATCAAGCGTGCTTCTATCGTAGTAACAGCTACTGGTAACAAAGACATCATTACTCAAGAAATGTTTGAGGCAATGAACGACAAAACTATCGTTTGTAATATTGGTCACTTCGATAACGAAATCGACATGGGCTGGTTGAACAATACACACGGTGGTTCTAAAGTAGAAATCAAACCTCAGGTAGATTTATACAATATTGCTGGTAACGATATTATCGTATTGGCAGAAGGACGTTTAGTGAACTTGGGTTGTGCTACTGGTCACCCATCATTCGTTATGTCTAACTCTTTCACTAACCAAACTTTGGCACAATTGGAGATTTGGGAAAACCGTGAAAACGATAAATATGCTAACGAAGTATATATGCTTCCTAAGCACCTAGATGAAGAAGTAGCACGTTTGCACTTGGCAAAAATTGGCGTACAGCTAACAGAATTGTCAAAAGATCAAGCGGACTACATTGGTGTAGATACCAAAGGACCTTTCAAGCCAGAACACTACCGCTACTAGGAACTTGTTCCTTTGCAAAGTGTTTTTAGCACTAAAAAACATCAAAATATGATGATAGCATCATATTTTAGTGAAAATAACGTTAAGCCATCTACCTAAATTAGGTAGATGGCTTATTTTTTGTGACCTTTCCAATGGTTTAGTTAGGTAATTATGCTAAAGGAGCCTTTATTTTTAAAAAATGTAGTGACTGCCAAATTAATGTAAGTCAATGTTGCCGCATTTAATATTTATACCTAAATTTAGCAAAACAGAGAATACATTTATTAGAAACACAAAGAATTAGCCAACACCTACAGTCGTTAATCGAGTTTCTATTACCAAACAAAAAATGACATTATGAATTGGAGATTATCTATACTAATCGCACTCTTCTTACCCTTCCTATCCTACGCTCAGACTACTGTCCCTAATATTCCTCATAGCTGTCAACTTGACCATCAGACAGCCGCCGCTATCAAGCAAAAATTGATGGACAACCGAAATAGTTTTACGAAGCAACAAATCAAGGATTTAACCACGAATAGAGCCATTACTTATATTCCAGTCGTAATTCATAATGTATCCAATACTAGTGGAGAAGGAGAGACTCCTGTTATAGATATTCTCAACTTCATGTGCGGTCTTAACGGTATCTATGCCGACCAAGAAGTACAGTTTTTCTTGTATGGTCCTATCCGCAATCGCACCTCTAACAATATTGATGGAAATGGCTTTTCTTTCAGTTCGCAAGTAGAAATGGCTACCAACAAAGTAACCAATGCACTCAACCTGTATATTGGTCGCTCTACCAATGATCAACGTGCTAGTTATTATAACAGTGCTGGTGATTTTGTATTTTTATTGCAACAAATGTTAAGCTCTGCTGCGAAAACAGAAGCACACGAAATTGGTCACTTTTTCACTTTGCCACACACTTTTTATGGCTGGGAAGGATTGACTGCTGAAACTGATTACCCAAGTCAAAACGTACCTGCTACGATCAACAATAATGGTAGAAACTTCCGTCCTGAGCGTGTAGCTCGTACAGGTAGTGGTGCCAACTGTCAGACCGAAGCTGATGGCTTCTGCGATACACCTGCTGATTATTACTCTGACAGAGAGAATTGCCCTTATAATCCAACTATGAAAGACCCAACAGGTGCTTCTCTTAATCCCGATGAATCCAACTTGATGTCTTACGCTTTTGATGCCTGTGTGAGTACTTTTTCGCCAGAACAAGAAGCCGCTATTGCTATGGATATTGCACAACGCAATTGGGTAAGCCAAACACCACCTAACACAGGTGTAGTGACAGGAATGCCTATAGCTGTTAATCCTGCTGATGAGCAAGCATTAGGTCCTATTTCTAATCCTACAGTAAGACTGGACTGGTCGGACGTAACGGATGCAACTTGGTATTACTTAGAAGTATATGGTACTAGAATTCCAGGACTTAACCTGCCAAATACTACTGATATTGTTTATCAAGGTATGGTTTATACTGGCAATAGCTACTTTGACCTACCAACTACCGACTTAATAGCGGGCAAGTATTACGCTTGGAGAATAAGAGCGATGAACGAAGCAAGTACGTGTGCTGGTTTCAGCTCCTACTATAAGTTTGAAGCAAGTACTGCTACCGCTATCGAAGATTTGCCGTTGGCACAACAGTTAAGCCTCAAAATCAACAACAACCCTATTACTACTTCTTATATCCCGATGACTATTTATTCTTCGGAAGAACTGATGGGTTCTGTTCGCTTGTACAGCATGGACGGACGTGAAGTACTGTCGATGACTAAACAAAACTTAGCACAAGGCGAAAGTATTGTGCAGTTGCCTGCTGGCGAATTGACAAACGGTGTTTATGTCGCTGTTTTGAATACAGAAAGAGGCACTATCCAACAACGATTGGTTATTCAACGTTAAGAAGACCGATTTCAATAAAAACTTTATCTACTAGATATTGCTAGAAGGTTGCTGATACCATGGTATCAGCAACCTTCTTTTTTTGTTGGAGCTTAGAGTATTTGGGAACAACTTTATTATCTTTTCTGTTATAAAATTTAGAACACATCAAAAACACCTAAAACGATACAAAATATGTTTGGCAAAATAAAAAATTGGATGGGTATAGAGGGCGCAAAATTACGGTTTCATGTCCTGCCCTCTTATCCGCATAATATCCCAACTATCAATGGGGAATTGGAAGTATTCGCCAAACGCCAACAAACGATTACGGCTATAGAAATTAAGTTTTATGAAATCTATACCAACGGTAGAGGAGACGAAAAACGGATTGATGAGTATCTACTCGGCACTTGGTCTAGCGAGGAACTGATAATGGTAGATGATGGATTCCCGCAAAATGTCTTTTTCAAATTACATTACCAAAAAGCAGAATCCAACATGGACAAAATTGCAAAAAAAGGATTCCTCCAAAAGGGCTTGGTCGGATTCGCTAAATCCATGAAAGGCATCAAATCCACTTATCGACTAGAAGCTAGAGCTAATGTAGAAGGTGTTAGTTGGCAGGTTTTCACCAAAACTCCTATTGAGTTTGGATAAGTAATAATACCTCGTAATAATAAATAAAACCTTTAGAAGTGAAAAATCTCCAAAGGTTTTTTACTTTTGTGGCTACTTAGGACAATGAAGGTTTATTCAACCTTCATTTTGTAGGGAATTGAGTGCAATTCTCAAACTGTCCCGCAACTGTGAACTAGCCTTGGTTAGTCAGTCAGATACCTACTCTAAGTGACATCGGTTATTGCTTTCGTGGACTGAAGCTCAAAAACCAATAACTCGTTTGTTGTGCTTCCTCTAGCATAACTTACCTTTTATTGACAAGTCAAACTAAGTGCTTTTATAGCCTGCTTTTGACTAGCTTTCCCGTATAGTAGTAAGCCTTATTTTTTATTCACAAATAACGTTTTTACTATGAAATTCTTTTCCAATTTTTTATTTCTAGCCGTACTAGTATTTGCTAGCAACACCGCTCTACAAGCTCAAATAGTACCCAACGACAATCTAATTGTAGTCAATGGCGGACAATATGGAGCTACTAATTCTACTGGCTATGCCAATATCGGCGTTTTCAGTTTTTTTGACAATACATTCACTTCTATTGATACGATTGGTAGTACTTCCGTACAAGATATATTGCTTGAAGGCACGAACAATGTAATCGGGCAAAACAGTACGCATTTTGCTTATGTAGCTGCGGCAGACAGTATTATCAAGTATGATTTAGTGAGTCAAAAACGTACGGCTGCTGCCAAATTTGGAGCAGTAAGTACCGTCAAACTAGGGCTTTATCAAGACAAATTATTGGTCGGCAACTGGTATGCTCCTTTCGGGCAACCTGGTCCTTACACCAATCACTTCCGTATTTTTGATACCGACTCCTTGACCTATGTCGATAGTATTCCACAGATTGACAAACCTGCTACTGATTTTGTTGTAATTGATGATTTTGCTTATATCGTTCAGAATCATATTCGCTCTGTAGGTTTTGGCGATACCTTAGGCTATTTGGCAGTTGTTGATTTGACTACAATGACTTGGGTCAGAAATGATACCATCGCTAACAATGGCGAAGAAATGGGTCGCTTATTAGTAGAAGATTCTATCATTTATGTACTTAACCCTACTAGCAATACTATTTCTACCTACAATATCAATACACAGGTAGGTAGCACACAAGCAGCGGTAGCAGGTGTTGACTTGCGCCCTACTTCCTATGCGGCTACTGCTTTTTTGAGTAGTACCCCCGGTGTATGGTATTTTCCTTTTGATAGTGGTATTGGTAGTTATGACTTGGTGAACAACACGATTGTTGATCCTAGTATTATTATGGAAACTCGTTCCTTTGCTTTTACTTATAGTCCATTGGTAGACAATTTCTATGTTAGTACCATTGATTTTGTTGATCAAACTAAAAATACTGGTACTATTTACAACTTGACAGGAGACAGCACAGATAGTTTTCCAGTAGGACTTTCACCTGAAGTATTGGCAACTTATAGACATACATTTACCGCCATCAACAAGCTACAGAAACAGCCTTTGTTGAGTTATGAAATCTACCCTAATCCAACACAACAGCAGTTGACCATTGAATTGACAAAAGAAGAAATGGTGCAAGTTGGCGTTTATACGACTGTGGGACAATTAGTTCAGACCAAAACACTACAAGCTCAAACACTCACCATGAATGTAGAAAAATTGGTAGCAGGCACATACTTCGTACGAGTAACTAACGCAAAAGGCGAAACGCAAACCAAGCGTTTCACTAAATTGTAGAAGTATTCCTTTTGCTCTAAAATCATTTGAAAAAAGCGTAGTCACCTCGATGGTGACTACGCTTTTTTTTACTTGACTTGATACGCTCCATTTTGGGCTATTATGATGCTTGGCAATTTATTTTTTTGCTCAAAAAAATCATAAATAGGTCGCAGTTCTCTCCAAAAGGCTTGATGGGAGGATTTTTTTGCGACTTGCTCGAATGTTTTGGTCTCCATACGAGCAGGAAAAATATGCACTGGAATATTTTGTTGCCCTTGCTCCTTGGCGTATTCTGCTAGGGCATACACTTCTTCTATCAGCATATCTGTTAGCGGTAAGCAACCAACGGACACACAAGCACCATGTATAAATATATCACTCCCTGGTTGCTGTTGGTCGCCTCGTATTTTGTCCGAAATATTCGGATAATTGAGCCCCAGCGACAAATGAAACAGGCTATTCGGATTGAATCGATCTATAAAATACACCCCTTCTGGCACTTGCTTATCGCCTTCTTTGCGTTTAGGTCCTAGCTTGCCGCTACTTTTGCATATTGCATACGTTCGCAATAATTCAAATTTAGTTTTCTGTTTGTCTTTGACCCAAATCTCTACTTCTTTTTCGAGCTTGAAAGCTCTAATAAATAACTCGTATCCTTTGGAGTCAACACCTACTCGCTCAAAATCTTGCTCTATGGAGCGTTCCGATAGAGCTATCGGTTGGTATTGGCAAGCTATTAATAGCATTGCGATCAAGGCAAATAAAATAATACTAGATTTGAGATACATGAATTTTGGTGATTTTAATTTTAGTACAGGACAAAAGTTGAATAAAGAAATGAAAAGTTTTTTTGCCGCTGGTTTGCACAGACTCTGACAGATTTAAACTGATTTTTTTTATAAAAACTTAGACTATTCAATGAAGTTGTTTTAAAATTAGTCTTCTTTATTTCTGTCCTGTATTACGAGTTTTAATCTTCAATCAAATAACGAATAGCTTCATACATCAACTTTGGTTTGAGTGGTCGCCAAGCAATATTAAATTCGATACCAAAATTGACATAATTCTGCAAATCGTGTTCCTCCATTTCGTCAAGAACATGATCCAACATAGATACAAAAGCAATCCACCCACCTTCGTCGGCTACATCGTTGTACCATTCTTCATAATAAGCATCGTCGCTGCCGTGGTAGTTGAGTACATTCTCCCCAATTAGTATAAATTTGAATATTCCTTGCTCTTGGAGCGGATCAATAACATTGTCTTTCAGAAACATAATATCGTTATTGATGCAGTCGTTCCACTCTCCTATCAATTCTATAATCGCATAATTGTCGGCATAGTTGGCATACAATATTTTGCAATACAAGGTTTCTGATCCAAACTCGTCCCATTGTGGGTGAATATAATAGTTGTACACTTTTTGAGAAAATTCAAATTCGCTGTATTCTCTACCAAAAAAAGGTGAACGGCTGTCTTCTTCTGCTGTATAATCCAATCTCCATCTAAAATGTGGTTCTAGTTGATGCATATCTTTTGTTTTGTCTGCAAAAATAGTAATTTTGTGGACGCTTAAATAGCGTTTTATTTAATTGCTAAAAAATTACAATCATGAATAGAAACGAAGTAAGAGAAATAACGGTTCACCAATTGAAGGAAATGATGGACAATAAAGAAGATTTTGCTCTAATTGATGTCCGTGAGCCAGACGAAGTAGAAATTTGTAGCATGGATGGAATCAATATTCCATTGGGTGTAATTGATGTCAATGTAGATAAAATACCACGTGACAAAAAAGTGATTGTACATTGCAGAAGCGGGAAAAGAAGCTACATGGCTGCGTTATTCTTGCAACAAGAACACCAATACGAAAACCTATATAACCTTAATGGTGGGATTATGGAATACGCCAAAAAAATTGATGATTCTTTGACCCTTTACTAGATATATTCTCTTTCAGACTATTTTACTTTTTCCTTTTTTTATATGATTCAGAAACTAGAGATTAGCCTCACGCCTCAGGAAGCGACCGACCACACCAATATTGTAGCGAAAGCTCGTAAGAAATTGCGCCTGCAAAAAGGACAAATCCTAGAAGAGGTCATTGTGCATAGACGTTCGATAGATGCCCGCCCCAAACAACCTGTTGTTCGGCTAATGATTTGGGCATATATTGACGAAAAGCCTGTTGCTACGCCCTCCATAATTGCTCAATATACGACTGTCAATGACAAAAAAAAGGTATTGGTAATTGGTGCGGGTCCTGCGGGTTATTTTGCTGCGTTGCAATTGATAGAATTGGGGCTACAACCCATCATCATAGACCGTGGCAAAGACGTGCAAGCTAGACGTAGAGACCTCAAAGCAATTCAGCAAGATGGCACCGTCAATCCTGACTCCAACTATTGTTATGGAGAAGGTGGTGCAGGTACTTATTCTGATGGCAAACTCTATACACGTTCCAAAAAAAGAGGCAAAATAGAAAAAATATTGCGTCTGTTGGTCGAACATGGTGCTACCTCCGATATTCTGATAGATGCACATCCGCACATTGGTTCCAATAAGCTACCACAGGTAGTCGCTAATATTCGTGAAACGATTTTGAAATATGGCGGCGAAATTCATTTTGATAGCAAAGTGACCGACTTAATTATCGAAAAATCTGCTAGTGGACAGCGCTCTATCAAGGGAGTCATCGTCAATGACGACAAAGAATATTTTGGTGCCGCTACTGTCCTGGCAACAGGGCATTCTGCTAGAGATATTTATACGTTATTGTTTCAGAAAAACATCCGTATTGAAGCCAAAGATTTTGCTTTGGGTGTCCGTATTGAACATCGACAATCGCTTATTGACCAAATACAATACAACCAGTCCAAACGCAGCGAATACCTACCTGCTGCTAGCTACTCGGTGGTGCATCAAGTTGATGGCAAAGGCGTATTTTCGTTCTGTATGTGTCCCGGTGGATTGATTGTGCCAGCAGCTACTTCTCCCAACGAACTAGTAGTCAATGGCATGTCGCTTTCTCGTAGAGATTCGCCCTACTCCAATTCGGGCATGGTCGTAGCCGTTAGTTTAGAGGACTTGCAGTCTTACGACAATGTTGAATTTGAAGGAATCAAAAGTCCTATTTTTAATGGATTGAAATTTCAGCAAGCCATAGAACAAAAAATGTTCAACGCAGGCGATGGCAGCCAAAAAGCTCCAGCACAACGTATAATCGATTTTTGCAATAATAAAGTATCCAAGACACTCGCAGATACTTCCTATATCCCAGGGCTACACAGTGCCGATATGAACGAGCTGCTCCCCGATTGGATCGCAGAACGATTACGCAAAGCCTTGCCAGAATTTGGTAAAAAGAAAAAAGGGTACTTCACCAATGATGCTCAAATTATTGGTACAGAAAGCCGTACTAGTTCACCTATCCGCATTCCTAGAGACAGTGCCACCCTCATGCACAAAGACATAGTCGGCTTATTTCCTTGTGGCGAAGGTGCTGGTTTTGCAGGAGGTATTGTATCGGCAGCTATGGACGGCGAAAACGTAGGTAAAGCGGTCGCTGAACTCTTAGCTTAATATAGAAATGTAACCAGACCCCTTTCGGGTAAATAAAGTATTTACAATCAAGTATAGGATTTTTATTCCTCTTGATTGTAAATACTTTTTTTTATTCCAATTCCCTCGGATCAGACATACTCTAAACTAGTAACCCCTTCAATCTCATAGACTTCTCTCCCTAACAAGAAAAAAGCCAGTCATTATATTATGGCAATCAAAACTACTATCGCCTATTTTTTATTTCGAATAAATGATTTTTTTATAGAATAAAAATTGCATTTCCTCCTTTTTTGAACTATCTTTATATTACAAAGTTAATTTATTAAAAATAAACAGATACTATAACTCACTAGTAGTATCTTCCTATTCCTAAACATCCAACACCACTACACATGAAAACCACAGCCCTCCTTTTGATCTGCTCTCTATTGAGTATCAATACTATATGCAGCACACCAAAAACAACTTTAACAGAAAACTCCCACAGAAAAGCTATTAACTTAGCAGGATTTCAGAAAATGCTAACCCAACGTATGGCAAAGAGCTACCTCGCGTTAGTCGCTGAAGTAGATACAGAAAGCAATCGTACCCAGTTGCAAAGCGACATAGCTTTATTTGAGAACAATTACAAAAATATACATCGACTGCTGCTAAGCACCGAAACCAAAGAAAAAATAGCTATTGCTAATATACTTTGGAAGGACTACAAGTCAATTTTGAAAAGTCCAGCTAGTATTGCGAATGCCGAAAAACTATTGAGTGTCAACACCAAAATACTGAAACAATGTAATGAAGTGATATTGGCAATAGAAACACAAGCAAAAAAAGAAGGAAATCTTGTACTTGATGCTCTTACTAACTTAACCACTATTGCCAGTCATCAGCGAATGTTATCCCAACGTATTACATTCTATGCTCTTGCACAAAAATTAGACTTAGATATTGACAATACCAATGTATTGCTAGCGGCTTCCATTTCGGAATTTCAACAATCCTTTTTATTGCTACAAGAATCTCCAAACAATACTGAAAATATTCACATAGAATTGTCTGAATCAATTACTAATTGGCAGCAATTGCTACACTATTGTACAGATGAGACAGAATTAAGAAAGGAAAGTAATATTAGCGATATTAGTAATTCAGCAGATTTACTACAAAATAAATTGGATAACGTAACCAGATTCTATGAATACCTAACTATTCCAGACAATAGTAGTATCTCTATCTCTAAATAGCTTAATTTATACTACTTATATTAGAAGAGGAGTAACCAAAAACGATTGGTTACTCCTCTTCTGCATTATATACCTACAATCAAGAAAAATTAGCCCATATAATTCATCAAATCACTAAGTGCTTGTCCTTGTATCGCTACCACCGACGGGCGTGGTATTTCCCCGTTGCCATTGGGCCAACTACTCGCTGGCTTATCCAATCTCTTGGTACTTTCACCAGGGTGCTGTACACTCAAAAAGAGGGTCTTGCCATCAGGTGCAAAAAACGGCCCTGTCAACTCTGCATCAATAGGTGCTGATGCAATTTGCAAAACTTGCCCCTTGTGTGGCCCTACCGACGGAACCAAAAACAATCCATTGTTACCAAACCCTTTGTATTGTTTTTTGCCAATAGAACCACCCGAAATATCGGACGTAATCCAAAGATTACCTTTTGGATCAAACGCCATGTTATCAGGACAAGCCAAACCTGTCTCTTCGCCACCAGTCAAGAAAGTAGAAGCCTCAAATGTCATCGAAGCTTTATCGTTATTGGTTTCTTCTATCTTCAGGATAGACCCCAAATAATCACCCTTTGGTTTGTTGTTCGTTAAGCTAATCAATACATGCCCTGTGATGGGATCAATTTCTATATCTTCTGGGCGGTTGAGAGGCGTACCACCAACCAAAGCTGCTGCTTGACGCAAACGAACCAATACTTCTGTTTGGTCTTTGAAGTGGCGTTGCAATACTTCTTGCTCGTCATATTTGAGCGAAATCCATTCTCCTTTTTTGGTATCTGCTACGTAGAGTGTCCCTTCTTTTAGGTCACGAGGTCTAGTGCTGATATATTTGTACAAGCATTGGTCATTGCTATCATCACCTGTATAAACAACAAGGCGACCATCGGGCAACTCGTGCATTGTGGCACATTCGTGAGCACACCTACCCAACGCTACCAGTTTTTTGGCTTCGCCTGTCAGCGGGTTCACTTCTACTACCCAGCCATAATGCTCAGGCGGATTATCCTCCTGCAGTTCCCAACCAAAATAATTGCCACCATGGTCACGAACAGGATTAGAAATATCCGTTATATCCGTTTCGCCATAAAACATTTCGTAGTTTTCTTCGCAAGTCAATATCGTACCCCAAGGCGTGATGCCTCCAGAACAATTGGCAAAAGTTCCCATGGCACTTGTCGCACCTTCTATGGGTGTATCCCAATGAAATGGAATGGGCGTACGTCCTGTCAGACGACGATTGTATTCGTTATCCTGAACCACTTCCCAAGATTCATCTTCCTTTTGGCGAATACGAACCAGTGAGCCACCTACGCAATACATCTCCTTTTCAAATTGCTCTTTTGTCTTTTTGCTATTATCCTTTTGGTCAGGAAATCCACTCACAAAAAGTGACTGATAATACTCGTGGTTGACCCAAAGCATTCCATCTGTTGGATTTTCTTTGTCGAATGGCACAAAAGCTAAATAGTCGTTGTTGAAACCAAAAGTATCTTTGTCCGAAATGGCATCTTGCCAACTCAACAAGACCTGATAACTCAGTCCTTCTGCTAGTTGCAATTCATCTGCCAAGGAATGTGAAATGCTTTGCAATGGAAAATTGCTAACCACCACCTCTTTTGTTTTTTCTTTTGCTACTTCCTTGCTCGCACAAGACTCCATGCTCATCAGCATACCTCCTGCCGATACAGTTAGTCCTGTTCTACCCAAAAACTGTAGAAAAGAACGTCTATTTTGCTTCTTCATTGTTTTATTTTTTGTTTTTATCTATTTCTCAAAGTTAAACTATTATGATAAAATAAACTACATTTTAGTGGCTCAAATTCTTAGGTAGGACTAGGTACTTGTCTTTCAAATAACGCTTATGGAGTATTTTTTTGACAAAAAGCACCCTTTTTTACAAACATTTTGGTTATTGTTGCTGTGCTAAATTGTTTAAATCAACTATCATTAGTTCACTCCAACTAAATTTTATCCTATGAGAAACCCTCTTTTTTCACTTCTTTTATTGGCTGTATTATTAGGGAATTGTTCCTATTTATTGGCTCAAGACGATGCCAACTATGACCTACTTTGGCGGATAGAAGGCAATGGAATGACCCAACCTTCTTATATTTTTGGAACTATTGACACCAAAGATAGTAGAGCTTTTGAGTGGAGCGATTCGGTGCTATTAGCATTAGACCGCTGTTCTAGTTTTGCGGTAGTATCGCATCCTGATAGTGTCCTAAATGAGTTATTGCTGCCGCAAAAAAAATCTATTTTGGACGTTCTTTCCAAGGAAGAACAGCAGCGAATGGAGGAGAAAGTAACCACTAAAAATGGTTATTCGTCGGCTTATGCCAATATTCCTACTATTTGGCAACTGCAACAACTGTTGCGACCAACGAAGCAGCCCCAAAATCCCAAAACCGCCTATTTAAACATGCACTTATACGGTATTGCTCGTTCACTCGACAAGCCTACAACAGGATTGGTTGCGATAGCAGAGCAACAGCAATTTTTCCTTGATTTGCCCCTACAAGAGCAGCAAAAAGCTATACGAAAATTGGCAATTATTGACTCCATAAAGTATAATGCAGCTTTGGAAAAATTACTGGTTGCTTACCAAAATGGCGACAGCAAAAAAGTAGCCCAAAACCTATTGCCCCAGCTCCTATTAGATAGTGATGCCCAGCAATACAAGTTGTTACTTTTCCAGAAATTGCAAAAGCAGCTACAAACGACCACGACTTTCGCAGCGATTGACCTCGACTACTTGACCTCCGAGGGCGGTCTGCTTCAATTGTTGAGAAAAGCAGGTTATGAAGTACGTCCCGTCGTGGCTACTTTCGACAGAATAGCTACTATATACAAGCTAGATTCAGATAAACTGACTTGGTACAAATACGCAGATTCTGCGGCAGGATATGCCCTAGAAGCTCCTACTGTATTTCAGAAAACTCGCAGTTTGAATAATCAGAGAAAAAGCGTGGCTACCGACCATATCAGCGGTGCTAGCTATCAAGTGGTAGTCAAAAATGTTGCTTTCATCAACGAAAAGAACACCAACTTGATGGAAAGCTTTATTACCTCTACACTCCAATCACTAAAAGGAGATGATCCTATTGCCAAAGTTATTACTCGCCGAAATTTCGACAAAAAAGGATTGAAACGGACAGAAGTACTCCTACAAAAGACCGCAGATGAGTTTTTGAGATTGCAGTTCATCTACAATGATGGGCTCTTGTATTATGCCCTGATGGGCAATAGCCGTCTGCAAGTTGAGTCCACTATTGCTGACCGCTTTTTCGATTCTTTTCGATTGATACGCCGCCCGAAAATAACGAATATTCCACCTCCACCGCCACCGCCACCGTTGGAACGCAAACCATCTTCTTATAGTGGTTATCACCAATTTGAGATACCCAATATGTTTGCATCGGTGCGAATGCCTGTCTATAAAGAAGAGTCCTACCAAGGCACCACAAGTGAAGAACTTCCAGAAGAAAAAGCCTACAACACGGTGGTGACTTATTCGTCGCAAGACAGAAAAACGGGTATCTTTTATTTTGTTAGTTATTCCGATTTGCCGACACAGTTATACTTAGCAGACAAACAGCAGGCGTATGATGCGATGGAAGAAAACTTGCGTCGAAAAAATCATAAAATCATTTCGGTAGATACCGTTTTTACCGATGGTGTAGAAGGCAGAGATGTCAAAGTATGGTTTGATAGAAAATACTACACACAATACCGTATGTATATACGCAACAACCGTCGTTTTTTGTTCATGACACAACACACCAACGACCCTAACAAGGCTCGTAATTATGAATTTTTCTCTTCTATCAAATTCACTGCTTTTCCAGAAGTGACACTCGAAAAATTGCAACCAAAAGTATCGGAAGATAGCTTATTTAGTATGCTGATGATGGATAGTTTTTCTTATTTCCATCACCCCGAATATGACGATAATATTGTTTATTCGAGCGAAAATGTTGCCTCCAGTACCCGCTACTTTTTGTCTGGATATGACTTAGGTATTTACTACGGGATTCATGAAGATTCTTTAGTATCTATTACGACCAATCATGTGCTAGAAGAAAATGAAAAAGTACTCAATCAGACCTCTTACCAACTGTGGGAAGATTCTGACCGAAAAGTCGTTGATTTAATTGTCCACGATACCTTCCAAAATTCTTATTCTCGTGCCATTCTTTGGTTTGATGGCTCGCATTTTTATCATTTTTCTATCGTAGGTGATCGCAAGGAAGTTTATGACACTAGAATAGCACAAACGATGGTTCGTTCGTACAAGCGATTGCAGCCTCACACTGAGCCAAGCGTATTTTCTCCAAAAGGCAAACTCATACTAGAAGACCTCCGAAGTACGGACGAAGAAGTAGCCGAAGCCGCTTTGGAAGGATTCAAAGAATATGTATTTTTGCCGAAAGAATTACCTATGCTGTACGAAAATTTGGAACTGGGCTATGCCGACGATACCCTCACCTATGGCTATACCAATAGTGAGCGATTGCTGGCTCAGTTTGAGTATGTTTCTGACTCTACTACCGTCCCTTTCTTGCAACAGTTATTCGACAAAAAAGATAGCAATATTGATTTGCAAATTGTAATCCTGAATACTATTGTAGAGATAGATTCTATCAATGGGCTATCTATGTACAAAGAAGCTATGCTAAACATGGACTTCACCGCAGAAAACAATACTTCTTACCTACTATATCCTCTGCGAGAAAACACTAATTTCCTGAAAGAAAACATAGCCGTTTTTCATCAAAAACTCTTTAATGAAACCACTAGTAATGACTACCTCAGAGCCTTACAACTCGCCACCGACGAGGATTCTAGTTTTGCAGAGGTATTGCTCCCCTATCAAGAAGAATTTTGGGCGTGGGCAAAGACGCAACAAGTATTATTGGCAGATTGTATCAAAAAAGATAAAACTTGCTACAATCCTGACTTGTACTACCTAATGCACTTATTCAATGCCATGGAACAGCTTGATTATTTAGACGCACTGTCAACTAGACTGATACAACAAAAAGGTGGAGCTAAATCATTGGCATACAATGCTATAAAAATACGTTTCTCGGCAGAGCTGCCTATACCAAAAAAAGATTTCAAAAGGCTGCTCAAAGATTATTATTATAGGTTCGATTTCTTGCAGCTCGCCATAGAGTATCAACAAGAAAATTTAGTTCCTAAATCCTACTGGAAGCCTCTGAACTATACTACCGCAATGACCTATCGTTACTTGGAAGATGAAGAAGCTGAAGACATTACCTACAAAGGGCAATATTATGATTATAGCACCAATACCACTTATTTTGTCTATTCGCATCGCTATCAAGAATATACTTATCTGGCATTGGTTAACCCTTATATAGCCTCCTCTAATCAAGTACTATCAAGCGATTTTTACGAATCCTGTATCGTCGATTGGAATCCTATAGACAATATCAAAGAATGGGAATCTACTGCTGCTGCTATGCTCAAAAACAGGAAAGAAGAAGAGCAAGAATGGCTAAGAACACAAGAATTAGAGGTTGATTAAGGTTATTCCCAGCCTCTTCCAATTCAAGCTTTTGCTTATCTGGGTGATAAGCAAAAGCTTTTTTTGTAGGTTTATGTTATTGAAGTTGTTAATACACAGGTTTGTTACTAACTATTTGACCAACGGACTCGTTTAGCAGAAGTAGTGTTTTTTGTATTGAATAAAAATTTAGTTGCCTTTGCGTTTATTTCTTCTTTACTTCTTTATTCTTGGTAGCTTGCTGGGTTGGCTTTCGCCGAATGCCCTGCAAGCACAAACCCCCAAAGACAGTGTTACTACACTATCTTTGACAATACGAGTATTGGATTATGACAAAAAATTCTTGCGCAAGCAAAAAATAGAACCCACTTATACCCTATCAGACAGCTCGGCACTAGATGCCCAACTCAAAACGATACTTCGACAATTGCACGCTACCGCTTATTTGGGTGCGAGTATCGACACGCTGCTGGTCACGAAAGAGCAAACTACGGCTTTTTTGGTCGTAGGGCAACGCTACGAATGGGCAAGCCTAGAAAATGGTAACGTCAATCCAGAATTTTTGTCCGCTATTCGATTCAAAGAAAAGCTCTACTCCAAGGAGTTTTTTTATTATAAAGAAGTACTAGAATTGCAAGAAAAATTATTGGCTTATCTTGAAAATAATGGCTATCCATTTGCCAAAGTTTATTTGGATAGTATTGTACTAGATAGTGCGACTATTGCCGCCAAAATTTATTTGGAACAAGGTCCTCAGATTGTTTTTGACCAACTGAATATAGAAGGTAAAACCAAGACAGGTAAAGATGGCAAAAAGACCCAAAAAGTAAAAATCACCAAAGGGTTTATGTCCAGCTATTTGTCTATCAAAGAAGGCAAACTCTACAATGAAAAAACAGTAAAAAAACTCCAACAACGGTTACGAAACTTGCGCTATTTGAACAGCTTCAAAACGCCTTATGTTGTCTTTGAAGATGACCAAGCGCAGGTGCATCTTTTTTTGGAAGACCGCCCTTCCAGCAAGATAGATGTGTTGTTTGGATTATTGCCGAGCCAAGACCCTATTACAGGACAGCAGCGATTTGATTTCACGGGAAATGTACACATTGATTTGGTCAATCCATTGGGTACAGGTAAGCGGTTATTTTTTCAGTGGCAACAGATCAAAGCAGGGACTTCCGACCTAATACTTCGAGTAGAATGGCCCTATCTTTTGCAAACGCCCTTGGGAGCCGACCTTGCGTTCAAACTCTACAAAAGAGACAGTACTTTTATAGATATTATTGGCGATATTGGTATTCAATATCTATTCAATGGCAATAGTTATATCAAAGCATTTTTTAAACCTACGGCGACTAATTTGATTGCCATAGATGTAGAATTGATTGCCCGTACACGCCAATTGCCCAACACGCTTGACCTCAACACCAATACTTTTGGGGTGGAATATTACTTGGATAATTTAGATTATAAATACAACCCTCGTACTGGATTTGAAACCAAGCTGGTCGCAGAATTTAGCCTAAAATCTATTCGGCGGAATCCAGCGATACAAGATATTCAGAATGCCAACGACCCAACTTTTGATTACAATTCCTTGTATGATTCCCTTGATTTGAGTACTTTCCGCTATCGTTTCGAGCTACAGCACAGTCATTTTTTTCCACTCTGGAAAACTAGCACCTTGCTCGCCAAAGTAGATGCGGGTTTAGTCCTCTCCAAAAACCCTATTTATACAAGTGAATTATTTCGGATTGGTGGCAATCGCCGATTGAGAGGTTTTGACGAAGAATCTATGTTGGCTACTTGGTACAATATTGCGACCGTAGAGTGGCGTTTTTTGTTTGGCACTAATTCTTATGCCTATGTATTTGGCGATTTTGCTTATACACAAAATAAAGGTGTCGGAAGCAATGAAGACGATTTCCCCTATGGTTTTGGTATCGGCATTGCACTCGAAACTAAAGTAGGTATATTTGGTTTAAGTTATGCACTAGGAAGCCAACAAGGCAACCCTGTTTTGTTCCAAAACAGTAAGGTACACTTTGGTTATGTTTATTCTTTTTAGAGCTTCGAGAAGTATTTCACGAAACCTTCATTTGCATTAAAACATTAAAAATATAAATTATGAAAAAAGATTTTTTGTATTCCGATAGAGCTCCAGCAGCAGTTGGCAAATACCCACACGCCCGCAAAGTCGGGAATTTACTTTTTTTGTCAGGTGTAGGACCTCGCAAGCTCAATTCTACCACTATTCCAGGAGTAGAACTGGACGAGCAAGGCAATATTAAATCTTATGATATTGCTACCCAATGTAGAGCTGTTTTTGACAATGTTAAGTATATTGTAGAAGATTGTGGTTCTAGCTGGGGCAATGTAGTTGATGTCACTGTATTTTTGACCAATATGAAAGATGATTTCAAGATTTACAATCAAATCTATGCCGAATATTTCGGAGAAAACCAACCTTGTCGTACTACCGTAGAAATCAACTGTTTGCCTACACCTATTGCTATTGAGCTTAAAGTAATAGCGACGATTGAGGAGCAACAAAGTTTATTGATATAAGCCCCACCTGCCCCAAAATTTAGAGACCAATCCTACTAAACCAAAATCATGAAAAATAGAATACACTGCTTTGATGCAGACGAATTTGCGAACAAAGATGCCGTAGAAATTGCTAGCTTAATTGCCAACAAGGAAGTACAGTCACATGAAGTCGTAGCGGCTACGATTGAGCGAGCCA
This sequence comes from uncultured Saprospiraceae bacterium, assembly GCA_937139495.1. Lineage (GTDB taxonomy): Bacteria > Bacteroidota > Bacteroidia > Chitinophagales > Saprospiraceae > Aureispira. The sequence goes on from CAKZQC010000027.1 coordinate 121,500, forward strand.
AACAAGTAGAGCCTCATATCCATGCTATCGTCACCGACCGTTTTGATGCGGCATTGGAAGAGTCCAAACAGCCACAAGAAGGTTTTTTTAGTGGTGTCCCTTTGTTTTTCAAAGACATGGTAGCCGTCCAAGGATTATCTACTTATTATGGAAGTGAGGCTTTCGCCAATGCTAAACCTGCTACTAAAAGTGATGCTTGCGTACAGCAATTCATGGCACAAGGATTTGTCAATATGGGCATGAGCAGTATGCCTGAATTTGGGTTTACTTGCTCCACCGAGTTTTTGGGCTCGCAAGAAGATACGCGCAATCCTTGGAACACCAACTATTCCGTAGGTGGCTCGTCGGGAGGAGCTGCCGCTTTGGTTGCTGCTGGTGTCGTACCGATAGCTCACGCTGCTGATGGAGGTGGTTCTATCCGAATACCTGCTGCTTGTTGTGGGTTGGTAGGACTCAAACCTAGCCGAGACCGATTGTTGTATTCCGAATTGATAAAAACTCAAGTCGTCAAAATATCGACTGATGGCGTACTCACTCGCAGCGTTCGAGATACCGCACGTTTTTATGCGGAAGCAGAGAAATATTATCAAAATAAGAAATTGCCCCCCATGGGCTTAGTCAATACACCCAATCAAAAAAAACTGCGAATCGGGGTTATTTCCGTAGGACTCAAAGGTACTCAGCTAGGATCTGTAATGGCGCAAGAACTCCAAAAAACAATGGCACAACTCGAAAGCTTAGGACACGAAGTAGTACCGATTGATATGCCGTTTGAAGACCAAGCCATGGACGACTTTATTAATCTCTGGGCGATGTCGGGCTATGTGACTGCCAATCTTGGCAAATTAGCGTTTGGCAAACATTACTTGCCAAAAAAGCTGACTAATGTAACTCGTGGTTTGGCTGATCATTACAAAAAAAGTGTCTTCAAAACGCCATTTTTTGTTAGCCGTCTCAAAAAAACCAGTCGCACGTACAATAAGATGATGCTCGAAAGCAAATTTGATTTGCTACTCAGTCCTACCCTCTCGCATACCACACCACAAATTGGTCATTTGGCAATGGATCTATCCTTTGAAGATTTATTTCCGAAGGTAACTCAATGGGCTTGTTTCACCCCTTTTGCGAATGCAACTGGAGCACCGTCTATTAGTCTGCCAATGGGTTACGACCAAAAAAACAACACACCTATTGGTATGCTGCTTTGGGGCAATCTAGGCGAAGACAAATTACTACTGGAAGTAGCTTTGCAAATAGAAGAAGCTTTTCCTTGGCGGAAAATAACGAACTCAATTAGCTAGAAAACCACTTAATCAAAATAAACTATGAAACCATTTAATGTTGTCAATTTAGTCAAATGGGTAGAAGAAAATAAAGCCAGCCTACAACCTCCTGTTTGCAATAAGGAAGTATTTCCAGACTCGGAATATATCGTAATGGTGGTTGGTGGCCCTAATGGTCGCAAAGACTACCACTACAACGAAACACCTGAATTTTTCTATCAAATAAAAGGCGATATCACACTCAAAGTAATGGTAGAAGGCAAGCCTGAAGATATTGTTATTCGAGAAGGCGAAATTTTTGTTTTGCCTTCCAAAGTACCTCATTCGCCACAGCGCCCTGCCGATAGTGTAGGTGTGGTCATCGAGCATCGTCGCAATCCCGAATTGCATACGGACGGTTTTCATTGGTATTGTGAGTCTTGCAACAACTTGCTACACGAAGAGTATTTCCGCTTGACGGATATCGAAAAGCAATTGCCTGCGGCATTCAAAAAATTTAATGAGAACGAAGCCCTGCATAAGTGCAATAAATGTGGCGATGTATTAGAAACTAAATAACTATGAAAAAGATAATAGAAACTAAAAATGCTCCTGCTCCTGTAGGACCTTACAATCAAGCCATTATTGCCAATGGTATGCTGTACTGTTCTGGTCAAATTGCTATCAATCCTGCTACCAATGAATTGGTATTGGACAATATTACAGCAGAAACCAAGCAAGTCATGAAAAACATTTCGGCTGTACTCGAAAAAGCAGGTAGCTCCTTTGATCAAGTCGTCAAGTGTACCATTTTCATGAAAGACATGAACAACTATGCCGCTATCAATAAAGTGTATTCGCAGTATTTCAATGATGCTACTGCTCCTGCTCGTGAAGCGGTCGCTGTTCTCGAATTGCCAAAATTTGTCAATGTAGAAATTTCGTGTATCGCACTGGTGTAATACTCCTCCAAAATATTTTTTCAGTTTAGAGCGTGTCTAAAATTATACTAATTATCAAAAACCATAATCTTAGACATGCTCTTAGTCCTTGTTGTCTTTGTCAAAGATAGCAAGGACTTTTTTTAAAAAATTATTTAATGCGACTAGGTCGCATTAAATAAAAAGCTTACTATTGCAACTCAATCGCATTAGTAAACGAAAAAGCATTATGAAAAAATTACCAGTAACAGTTCTTAGTGGATTCCTTGGAGCAGGAAAAACAACTTTGTTAAATCACATATTGGCAAACAAAGAAGGCTTGAAAGTAGCTGTCATTGTCAATGACATGAGCGAAGTCAATGTAGATGCCAATCTAGTAAAAGACCAAAATGTCCTTTCTCGTACAGAGGAGAAATTAGTAGAAATGAGTAATGGATGCATCTGCTGTACACTCCGAGAAGATTTGATGGTAGAGGTAGAAAAACTAGCAAATGAAGGTCGTTTTGATTATTTGCTTATTGAAAGTACTGGTATCAGCGAGCCTGTACCAGTAGCCCAAACATTTAGTTTTGTTGACGAAGAAAATAATATTGATCTTTCCAAATTTAGTTATATTGATACCATGGTCACAGTTGTTGACTGTTACAACTTCTTCAAAGACTTTGGCACTAATGAATTGTTGAGTGATCGTTCCCTCACAGATATGGAAGGCGACCACAGAACTATCGTCAATCTTCTGACCGACCAAATAGAATTTGCCAACGTTATCATACTCAATAAAACGGATATGGTAGATGCACAAACGCTTGGTATTCTCAAAGCTTCTATCCAAAAGCTAAATCCTGATGCTAATATTATTACTTCCAATTTTAGCAAAGTAGATCCAAAATCAATCCTAAATACAAATCTTTTTGATTTTGAAAAAGCTCAAAATTCAGCAGGTTGGCAAAAAGAATTAGAAGGCGGCACACACACACCAGAAACTGAAGAATATGGTATTTCGTCCTTTGTCTTTAGAGATTCTAAGCCATTCCACCCCGAAAGATTTTGGAAATATATCAATGAAGATTATCCTAGTAATATCATTCGTGCCAAAGGTTTATTTTGGCTAGCATCTCTGCCTAAGCATGTTATCAATTTTAGCCAAGCAGGAGGTTCATCCAGACTCGAAAAAGCTGGTGAATGGTGGGCAAGTATTCCTCTTAGTGACCGAATGACCTACCCTTCCTTTGTTGACTATCAAGAAGAAATAGAAGAAGATTGGGATCCGCAGTGGGGAGATAGAATCAATGAACTGGTCTTTATTGGGCAAGAATTAGACAAAGAAAAGATAATTGCCGACCTAAAACAATGTTTATTACAAGACGACGAACAACATCTATTTGATAGTGATTACAAATTTGTTGATCCTTTTCCTATCAATTAATTAGTTATAGTTAAACATCCGATTACATTTATATTCTCTTATAGCGATGTTGTTTTACATGGAAGCTTTGCACTACTGCTTTTTGTTATTGAAATACTTCAAAAAATACTATCTTGTGGCAGTACAATGATTCCATTAGAGATTATTACGAATGGAGTTGTAGGAAGGCAAGAAGATAGATTTTTTTGAAGCATGAAATAAACGCACAGGCTCATAGCCTTAGCTATGAAGTCGAGCATTTATGAAATGAATCGGAAAAAGATATTTTTCTTACCATACGAATCTATTCGTAATAATCTCTATTAACTTTCAACTTAATTCAATTATGATTATAGAAGAAATCTTTGCAAGAGAAGTATTAGATTCTAGGGGAAATCCTACCGTAGAAGTAGAAGTTTTTACGAGTAGTGGTGTTGTAGGAACGGCGATTGTGCCTTCTGGTGCCTCTACGGGCAAATACGAAGCCGTCGAACTTCGTGACCAAGATAGCAGCCGCTACATGGGCAAGGGCGTTATTCAGGCTTGCCTGAATGTCATGGACATCATCGCTCCTGAGTTAATCGGACTGAGTGTACTCGAACAAGCAAATATTGATGAAATCATGCTTGATTTGGACGGTACGCCTAACAAAAGTAAATTGGGTGCCAATGCTATTTTGGCGGTATCGTTGGCAGTAGCCAAAGCAGGTGCTCAAGAAGCTGGATTGCCGCTCTATCGCTATATTGGTGGTGTCGGAGCGTGTACGCTTCCTGTACCTATGATGAATATCTTGAATGGCGGTTCTCATGCTGACAACTCTATTGATATTCAAGAATTTATGGTCATGCCAATCGGAGCCGATTCTTTCCATGAAGGCTTACGTATGGGAACGGAAATATTCCACCACCTCAAAAAAGTATTGAAAGACAAGGGGCATTCTACCAATGTAGGGGACGAAGGTGGTTTCGCACCAAACTTGGGTTCTAACGAAGAAGCCATCGAAATTATATTGATTGCCATCGAAAAAGCAGGCTACAAAATTGGAGAAGATGTCCTATTGGCATTGGATGCAGCGGCTTCTGAATTTTATAACGAAGAAGAAAAAGTATATCATTTTCATAAATCAGATGGTCGCAAATTGACGTCTGCACAAATGGTTGATTTCTGGGAAGAATGGGCGAACAAGTACCCTATTGTATCCATAGAAGATGGTCTGCACGAAGACGATTGGGAAGGCTGGAAAATGCTCACCGAAAAATTGGGCGACAAACTACAAATTGTTGGTGACGATTTATTTGTGACCAATACCGAACGTTTGTCTAAAGGAATTGACACCAATACCGCTAATTCTATCCTAATCAAAGTCAACCAAATTGGTACACTGACCGAAACGATTCAGGCGGTAAACATGGCACATCGTGGAGCTTATACTTGCGTGATGAGTCACCGCTCTGGCGAGTCTGAAGATACGACTATTGCTGACCTAGCAGTAGCACTCAATACGGGTCAAATCAAGACAGGTTCGGCTTCTCGCTCTGACAGAGTCGCTAAATACAATCAGTTGTTACGCATAGAAGAAGAGCTAGGCGATGCCGCTTTTTATCCTGGTAGAGCTGCTTTCAAATTCTTGAAATAACAAGCCACTAACTTACCTATATTTTTGACCGTAGCGATACACTATTATAGTATCGCTACGGTCTTTTTTTGTACCTTTGCGACTTATTAGGAACTGGTATTCGGTCCTATTCAAACTTCTATTTTATGCGTTATTGTTATTACTTTATTTTCATTATTGCCATCTTTCTACTCGTAGGCTGTCAAGCAGAACAACCGACCGAAAAGCCAACACCCACTACCGAAAAAGCCGTCAATATTCCGCTACGGTATGCTACTAATTTTACGGTAGAAAAAATAGGCAAAAATACCCTACTACACATAAAATCGCCTTGGAAAGATGCCGCAGAAGGGAAACAATATCTGCTTTATCCCAAAGATAGTCCTACTCCTAAAGGTTATCCCAATGCAACCAAAATTGGCGTGCCTGTTTCCAGAATTATTTGTACAAGTACTGTTGATATTGCTTTTTTAGATGCACTAGGAGCAAGTGACAAAATTGTAGCGATTTCCAACGGCAGTTATGTTTATAATCCAACGATTAGAACCGCTTTGGCAGAACAAAAAATAGTAGAAATCGGTGGCAACAATACCATTGATTACGAACGAGCATTGACCACCAATCCAGATTTGGCTTTTATTTATAGTATCAATGCCAAAAACGATTATCAAAAATTTGAAGAGCTTGGCATTCCAACTGTTTTCATGTCTGATTTCATGGAAAAAACACCTTTGGGTAGAACCGAATGGTTATATTTTGTGGCTCACTTTGTAGGGCTTGAGCAGCAAGCTGCATTATTATTGGATACCATCCAAATGGATTACAATAGAATCAAAAGCATGGCTCAAATGGCACCAGAACGACCGACGGTGTTGACAGGAGCGGTCTATGAAGGAACTTGGTATGTAGCAGGTGGCAAGAGCCTAATGGCTCAATTGATTGCCGATGCTGGTGGCAATTATTTGTGGGCAGACAACACCGAACTGAGTGGTGTTCCACTTGATTTTGAAGCCGTTTATCCCAAAGCACTCACCGCCAATATTTGGATCAATATGTTTAGCTATACCAAACAAAAAGACTTATTGGCGAGCGACAGTCGTTATCAAGAGTTCACCGCCGTAAAAAATGGTCGTGTCTATAATTACTTCAAGCGTGCTACGCCCGAAGGCGGTTCTGATATGTTTGAATCGGCTATCGTACACCCCGAAATCTTGCTACAAGATTTGAACTTAATTTTCAGTAAGATTGCCCCTCAACCTACTGCTTTATATTATTATCAAGAAGTTGATTAATGAGCTTATTATTCAAATATCTATTTTTAGGCGGTCTGCTATTTTCCTTAATGACTTTGCACTTGCTTTGGGGCTCTGTCTCTATGACGCTGCCCGATATTGCAGCGGCTTTATTCGGCTATTCAGAGCAGCAACAAGATGTATTGATTGTCTGGAATTTCAGACTGCCCAAAATTTTGACAACGATTATTGCAGGAGCTAGTTTGTCGATAAGCGGTTTATTGATGCAAACTTTTTTTCGCAATCCCGTGGCAGGTCCTTTTGTGCTAGGCATTAGCTCTGGAGCGAGTCTGGGTGTAGCGGTCTTATTATTAGCTTCTGGTTGGTTAGCTAGCTGGGGAATTAGTTTTTCGGGTGCTTGGGGCATGGTCATTATGTCGATGCTGGGCGCAGGAAGTGTACTTGGGGTTTTACTGTTGGTTTCTTATCGCATCAAGGACATCAATACCTTATTGATACTCGGACTTATGTTTGGGAGTGCCACAGGAGCGATTGTTACTTTATTGCAATACTTTAGCAACCAGCAAGATTTGCAACAGTTTGTTTTTTGGTCAATGGGTAGCCTTACCGCTGTCACCTGGCAAGAACTAGCCGTTTTGCTACCCGTTTGTAGCCTTGCTATTTTTCTATCTTTTGGACTGAGCAAGACGCTTGATAGTTTGCTGCTAGGCGAAGCCTATGCTTTGAGTATGGGCGTACCTGTCAAGCAGGCACAACGAGCCATAGTTGGACTCACCGCTGTACTCGCAGGAAGTGTTACCGCCTTTTGTGGTCCGATTGCTTTTGTAGGAATTGCTGTTCCTCATTTGAGTAGAATGCTATTTCGCACGCATCGCCATTTGATATTATTAAGCGGCTCAGCTTTGCTAGGAATGATAACTTTGTTATTTTGCCAACTGCTAGCCCAATTACCAGGTTCTAGCCAAATATTACCCATCAATGTGATGACTTCTTTTATGGGCGCACCGATGGTTGTTTGGATTATTTTGAGAAAAAAAAGTAGTATCTAATGACTAGAATCACCCCGTCCAAAGTCCAATTTTTGACACTAAAAAAGCAACACTATTTCAAATTTTCAGTTTCGACTTCAGACTTTCAACACTATAACCTATAATTTATGAATTGGAGTACCCAAAAAACAGGCATCGCTAGACTCGTAGGAGCTGCTCTATGTATGATTGCTGCTATGCTAATAGCCCTCGACATGACGTCCTTGATGGAGCAAGAGGAGCTGTGGACACAACAGCCACTTTGGTTTTGGTTATCCGTTTGGGGAGCTATTTTATTGCTCTTCGGGGGCAAAATCACGACGCTACCACAACCTTGGAAACTCTTAGGTGCAAGCTTGCTTTCTGGTGTACTGCTGGCAGGCGGATTTATGCCCATGCCGACTTTTTTCTTATCCTTCGTAGCTTTTGTACCGCTGCTTTGGGCAGAACGCAAAGTCGCTGCGGCAAGAGAAAAAGCCTCCAAATGGACTATTTTCAAACTTGCTTTTTGTACCTTTTTCACTTGGAATTTGCTGAGTACTTGGTGGATACAAAACAGCTCTTTCCCTGCTGGCATCTTTGGAAATACACTCAACGCCATTTTCATGTGTATTCCTTTTGTGTTCTATCACATCACACACAAACGACTGGGCGTACGAGCTGCCAATTGGGGACTGATTGGTTATTGGCTCACCTTCGAACTCGGACACTTAAACTGGGATTTGTCTTGGCCTTGGCTTACCTTAGGCAATAGTTTCGCTCACCTACCAAGTATTGTACAATGGTACGAATATACAGGCGTATTTGGCGGAAGCCTCTGGATATTAGGTGCCAATTTGTACTTAATAAATTTATTATGCAATAGTCCAGAAAGAAAATCAACAAAGGCTATTATTGCCCGTATGGCAATGCTTATTTTACTGCCTATTAGTGTATCCCTCGCCTTGTATTACAGCTATGATACCACAGCAGGCGAAGCCGTAGAAGTAGTAGCCGTACAACCTAACTACGAGCCACATTATCGTAAGTTTAGCACTTCCACAACTGCCAAAATAGAAGACCATCAAACACTAGCCAAAAAGTACCTTACGGACAAGACGGATTATCTAATTTTTCCAGAGACCTCCTTCAATTATAGCGATAGCAGTAATATCAGCCGCAGCTCCATTACACGAAATTTTCGGACATTTATAGCCGACTATCCTAAACTTAATTTGGTAATGGGCATTTCTTCTTATAGAGAGTATGATGCACTGGAGGAAAAGCCTCTAAATGTTTCGGAGCGTTGTCACAATGGACGTTGTCGTTATTTCAATTTTCACAATGCCGCTATTCAAATTAACAATACAGCCGAGGATATACCTTATTATGTCAAATCAAAATTGGTACCCGGTGCCGAAATTATGCCCTTTATTGGAGGAGTTCCTTTCTTCAAAAATCTAATCTTAGATTTGGGAGGTATTTCGGGGACAGGATTGAGTACACAAGCAGAACGAGCTGTTTTTACTTCTGCAAATGGTGTCGTCGCTCCTTTGATTTGCTATGAGTCTATTTATGGCGGTTTTGTAACGGATTACACCAAAAAAGGAGCAGAAATATTTTTTGTATTGACTAATGATGGTTGGTGGGGCGACACTTGGGGACAACAACAACACCTGCATTTGTCTCGTTTGCGTGCCATAGAAAACCGCAGAGATGTGGTGCGTGCTGCCAATTCTGGCACCAGTTGTATCATCAATGCTAGAGGCGATGTATTGCAAGCCACCAATTATAATGAAGCGACGGCATTGCGAGGGACAGCCCATTTGCATCAAGAAAAAACGTTTTATGTACAGTATGGCAATTTGATAGGACGTGTTTCTATCTTATTATCTGCTTGGTTTTTAGTGACGATGCTCGCCAATGTAGCACAACTGAAAAGAAAAAATTAAAAACCTCTACTGTTTAGACATACTCTTAGTGTTGCGTCTAATCAAACCGCTTTGCTGTTAGATACTAGACTTCCTACAGTAGCTTGGCAAAATAAAGTAATTCATTGCCCTATAAGGGTAACATAAATAATAGAAAATCATGGCTTGGATAAAAAAAACGTTTAAATTTTTGGGAATATTACTTGGCATTTTATTGGTAGCAGCCGTTGCTATTTATTTTATTTACAACGAGCCATTACCAGAAGTCAAAAAAGGAGAAGATGCCTCCGACTTAGTCGAAAAAATACAAAAAGCCATCAATCAGACGGCTTGGGACAATACTCATTTTGTAGAGTGGTCATTTAGAGGCGATCATCATTATATTTGGGACAAACAACGTCATTTGGTATCCGTCAAGTGGGGCGAAAATACGGTATTGCTTAACGCCAATAACAAAACAGGCGTTGTCTATCAAGATTCGGTTAAACTCCAAGACCGAGGTCAAATCAATGAATTGGTCAATACCGCCTACACCTATTTTATCAATGATGCTTTTTGGTTCAATGCTCCTGCTCAAATCGCTGGCGATGACCGCAAATTGGAAGTAGTAAAAATGCCTGACAGTACCAATGCGTTATTAGTCACCTATCTTTCTGGTGGGGTTACTCCGGGAGATTCTTACCTTTGGATTTTGGACGAAACGGGATTGCCAAAGGCATGGAAAATGTGGACAAGTATTATTCCCGTAGGTGGTATCGAAACTTCGTGGGAAGAATGGACAACCTTATCGACTGGTGCCAAAGTAGCCACCAAACACGACGGTGGTATGCTCCAAATTCCTATCGAGAATATCAAAGCCTATCAGACGATGGAAGAAGGAAAATGGCAAAATGATATTTTTGCAGAATTGGTCAACCAATAAATTCTATGATGTCCCATTTAACCCTGTTAAATGGGACATCATTCTTTCTTATCGGTATTTTTCACCTTAGTACGGGACAAAACACTATTCTTAACGAGGTGCTAAGCACTTTGAAAGTGCTTAGCACCTTATTTGGAGGTTAAACAATGCCTTGGCTATAACTTAACTTTTGTCCTGTACTTAGATTTTTTTGCAGTAATTACTCCAATATAATCACTTGTTGCACTTGGTTCGGTTCTCCTTTTTCAGTCAATACAACAAAATAACTACCTGTTGGTAAATCACCTTTTTGCCAACTAATACTACCTTCTTTTTGAGTTAATACTTGACGATAAACCACCTGACCAATGGCATTATAGATTTGTAACTTTGCTGAATTGTTAGCTACCTGCAATTGATATTGAATCAATAAATTATTGTTTGTTGGATTGGGACTACAAATCAAACTTTTTTGTTTGTTTCTCAATACCGTTTGAGAACTAATCACATAGCCACAAGAACTATCGGCTACGGTTGCCAATGGATTGTAATTTGCCGCAAGGCTATCCACGCAACCATAAATAAGGCAAGATTTGACTAGCTCATAGACATCAAGTTTCCCATGTCCCCAATCTTTGTTGGGCAACTGTAAGCCCTGCACAAAAACAAAGGAATCTACTCTAGCAGATTCGCGCAAAGCTCGTTGTATATCAGCCGTATTTGCATAGGGTTTGCACTGCAAATACAAAGCAATAGCCCCTGCTACCATTGGCGCAGACATAGAAGTACCTCTATTGGTGGCATGCCAGCCGTCTTCATTCAGTCGGGTGTTTCCTACTTGGCGATAAGCCTGCAAGGTACTAAGAGAAAAAGCAGATAAAACTTGTCCCCCTGGGGCGGTAATATCAGGCTTCTGGAGTCCTGTACGAGTCGGACCAAGGCTCGAAAAAGCCGCTATGCCCAACTTAGGAAAACCCGCCGTACCCAAGTAAGCGGTATCGCCATTGTAGTTCACATGATAATCTCTATTTTGATACGCTCCTACGGTCACTACTTGTGGCAAAGTCGTCCAATAACCAACGATACTTTGCAAGCTATCAGGATTTTGATAGGTCGATAAAGTGGTATTTTTAAGCATGCGAGAAGTACCTGTCAGTTCTGGGTGACTCCAAACATCATATTTGCCTGTTCCTGTCGTTGTCAATTGCCAAATACCATGGTCGGTCGCCGACCCAATACGAATATAAACCTCGTAAGCATCAGCGTATTGATCGACAAAAATATCAAGCGTAACAGCTTGTCCATTGCTATCATAAAACAAAACTTGTTGCTGCTGTGCTACTTGCTGATTGCTAAAATTAAAATCTTTTAGCACATTATAAATAGCCGTTTGTGCAAGTTGCTGCTGCGTGCTGGCATCTAACAACTGCAATGAAAAATCTACTTGATGAAAATCTGCCGTATCGGCAAACATCGAAAAATGTGTATAATAATGGTTGGCAGTCTTCACAAACCATGTTTTGGTCGTACTGTTTTCCAAATTAGCTTGCAAGTGCATCGCGTACGCTCTAGCGTTTCCGCCTGCTTGCACCAATGCCCGACCACCTTTGGCGTCCAGCATATTGGCTATCAATTGTGCGTACAAATCTTTGGAATCATGCCCACTAGTATAGCTGCCCACACTCGAATTGACGACGCAAGCCTGCCCTGTTCGGTCTGCCTCTCTAAACAAATAATGCAAACCATCTACAAAGCTGCTCAAAAAATCGGTACTCTGCACATTGACAACTGCTAAATCAGCCTGTGGTGCAATCCCTACAAATTTGCCCGACGCCAAGCCATTGCCGCCTGCGGTACCTAGTACGTGCGAGCCGTGGTCACCTGCTTGATGGCTACACTGATAGATATTAATGGCACTGCTATCCCAGCTTGCACCATAGCCAAAATAAGATTCAAAATAGTTGCGGTCTGTGGATTCTTGATCCCAAAGTTTCATGATACGAGTACGGTTATCGGCTGTTCTGAAATCGGGGTGCAGCCACTCAATTCCATCGTCTATCATACCCAACAGCACGCCTTCTCCTTGGTAGCCTTGCGGCAATACGCCACCGCCTGCATGAGCTGCCCAAGCATTATTATTCGTCAACATAGCAGAATCTTCCGTATATGTCAACTGGTGCATCACTACTTTTTTGACTTCGATACGTCGAATATAAGGGCTTTTTGTTAGCTGTTCGATAGTAGCCAAGGAGACATAAACAGAGGCTATATCTTTAATGCCATATTTATACTGTGCTTGATTATCCAATTCTATTGCTTGTGCAATATAAGACAAGTCACCTTGTACCAAAGCGTGTACATACGTCGTATTTTGTTGTAATACAGGCGTTTCTTGAAGCTGAATATAGAGGTCTATATTCGTCTTAGAAGATTGCCCGTAGGCAAATTGTATCCATAATAAGCAACATAAAAAACAGCCTTTCATTCTGTGATATTTTAAAAAAAACACTACTACGAAGCCATCTATTATTTTAGACTAACTCTAAATAATCAAATCGACTAACTAAGTGGTTAATTTGTAGGAAAAATGCCTTATTTTGTCGGCTGCTATACGACTTAAAACCTATACCAATACAAATCAAGGTTGTTTAAAGCCGATTTTTTTGCTATTTTATTGTACTTTTACAGGAAGTAGTCACAGCATTTTTTTTATTCCATAAATTATAGTAAAATACTACTTCGTTAGCTTGCCTAATTTACAAAAAATCAATTGACAATGCAATATATTCAACAAATTATCTTCGCTATTCTAGTACTCGCTACTTTTGGAATAGCAGCACGCAAATATAAGTTTGTGTACCGCAATGTGATGCTTGGCACACAGGAACCCATCGAAAACAATCCTGCTGCTCGTATCAAAAATACGATTATGATTGCCTTGGGGCAAAAAAAGATGTTCAAGCGACCATTAGCGGCCGTCATGCACCTTTTTATTTATGTTGCTTTTATGTTTACACAAATAGAGCTCATCGAAATATTTGTAGATGGTTTATTTGGTACCCACCGTTTTTTCAGACCTTACCTAAGTATTCTGTATCCTATTATCATCAATACCATTGAGTTCTTGTCTTTGGGTGCTTTGATTGCTACTTTCGTATTCTTATCGAGAAGAAACTTGCTCAAACTACCTCGTTTCACGATGTCGGAAATGAATGGTTGGCCCAAACTAGATGGTAATCTTATCTTGTATGCCGAAACAATTTTGGTATGCTGCATTTTCTTGATGAACAGTGCCGACATGGCACACAATTCAGATTATGGATTTATTTTGAGTGGTTTATTAACACCACTTTGGGGCGATACAATTTCAGCAGATTCGCTACATATAGCTGAGCGTATTGGCTGGTGGGGACACATTATTGTAGTATTTGGTTTTATCAACTACTTGCCGTACTCTAAGCACTTGCATATTATGTTGGCTTTTCCCAACACTTATTTTGCTCGATTATCTCCAAAAGGAGAAATGAAAAACATGGACGATGTACAACAAGAAGTTGCTTCTATGTTTGATCCAGAAGCTGCTTTTGCAGAACCTGATATGAATGCACCGATGCCTAAGTTTGGTGCTTCTGACGTAACTGAACTACACTGGACAAGCGTTCTGGCGGCTTATACCTGCACCGAATGTGGTCGTTGTTCTTCTGTTTGTCCTGCTACACAGACAGGCAAAAAATTGTCGCCTCGTAAGATTATGATGGACGTGCGTGACCGTGCCGACGAGATAGGAACAAACATTGACCTTAACAAAACAGAGTTTATCAATGCAGAACAAAAAGACCAAGTTTCGGTACTAACGGCAGAAAACTACGACGATGGAAAATCACTGTTTGATTCTATCTCAGAAGAAGAATTGAGAGCTTGTACTACTTGTAGTGCTTGTATGGAGGCTTGCCCAATTATGATTAGCCCGATGGACTTGATTGTAGAATTGAGAAGAAACTTAATCTTAGAAAAATCACAATCGCCAGAAGAATGGAACGCGATGTTCAATGCCGTAGAAAACAACGGTGCCCCTTGGGCTTTCTCGCCTGACGATAGAGACAAATGGATAACAGATGCGAATAGCTAACAACAGCTATTGCCAAAAAATAACACTCAAAAGTACTACTTCTATCTAAAGGAAGTAGTACTTTTTTTGTAGCCCTAGTATTTTGCTAAACTTTTTATTAGATCAAAGTGAAGCCACAAAACCATCTAAGAGCCTCTTTAAGATATTTCTAGCACAAAAAAGCGTAAACAAAATTGACAAAATGTATTTCTTTCGTTTAGAAACATACTCGATATTTGTTATTGTCCATTTAGAAGTCGCTTAGAGCGTGTCTTCAACAACTTCTTATTGTTAATAGCACAAAACAAAAACAATGAAAACCATACTAAGTATTGCGGTTGTCCTACTTCTTTTTTCGGCTTGCCAAAAGCAAGAAACTACCAATAATTCATTGACCACAACGTGGCAACTAATAGAAATATTGGCAGACCCTGGAGATGGCTCTGGCACGTATCAGCCAGCTACCAGCAACAAAACAATTACCTTTCATAGCAATGGAACCGTTAGTTCCAACGAAAGTTTGTGTGGCTTTGGTGGTGCTGGTACACCGACTACTGGAGTGTATGACACGACTAGCGTTCCGTTCACGATGGACTCACTTTCTTGCGATAGCAATCCATCTCACTTGCCTTTTAGCGTTCGATTTGAATACGATAATAACGAACTGTTGGTTTATTATCCTTGTATAGAACCTTGTGTCGAAAAATATATTCGACAGTAAATTTGACAAAAAAAGGCTTCAAACCATCTGGTTTGAAGCCTTTTTTATTGCGAAGTTGTTTAAAAAATTAGTAGTTTATTGACCACCATTTTTTGCTTTTTCTTCCAATTCTTTAATAGTTGACATTTCGTAACCGTCTGGAATTGCTTGCGAAAACAGATTGCTACTTGGAACTTTATCCGATACTGTATTGGCAGTCAAGCGTACCGTAGTACCGCCTTGACGCACGACGATACCCAATGGAAACCCTTTGAATTGAGCCATAAAATCTTTTGCCAATTCGCCCTGAGGCTGAATCTTATCCGTTACATAAAAGATAATACTCGCTCCAGACTCTTTATCTTTCATCAATATTTTTTTGCAAGTATAACCTTCAATTACTTTCGTTTCGTCCGACAACTTTTGTGGATTATTTTTGAATTTTTGCAACTCTTTTTTTGCATCTGCAAAATTAGATTGGTCTAATTTCACGGCTTTTTTGTCGCCCATTACATCCATCAATGCCAACGCTTTGGATAGACCATTGTCTGCAATAAGACTCACGGTATTAGAACCCGCAACTTTAGCTACTACTTTTGATTTGTTGCCACTAAAAGCCATTTCTAAAGAAGAACCAGAAGCAAACATAGCCACCATCGGCTGATCACTGTTGATATCGACACCATAACTGATGTAGCCGTTTGTGATGGTTGATTGTCCGAAAGAGAGGGTAGCAAAACTCATCAAGAGTGCCACTAATAGATTATATTTCATGCTGTGTTTTATTTAAAGTTGTTTAGAATTGACTATTGGCAATACTACTTGCATAAATACTGCCAAAGTTTTTATTATTCCGATTTTAACCATTCATTGAGTTCCTCCTCTTCTGGAATTTTCATATTGCTAGCAATATATTGCTTATCCAAAAAGGTCAATTTCTGAACGGCTTCTTCTACCAGTCCATTAGGTTCTTGATCGAACGGAATGAGTAACGTAAAACGAATATACTCAGGCGTGAAATATAGATTATCTTCCCAATCTATATCATAATAAGCACTCAACTCTTCCACTTCTGAACCCACTAGACGTGCCAAACTTTCGGTGAGTAATTGTGCGGAGCGCAATACAAAACAATACCGCACTTTATTGCCTTCGCCACCCAATCCTGTCACGATAAAACTCATCGGTTCATCTAGTAGATTCTGCTCCATAATCATGCGAGCATAAAGCGTAGAGAGATTCGCCCATTCTTGACGACCTTGGTCTTCGAGTTCGAGTGCTTCCAACTTCCGAAACACCTCCACCGAACCCAAAAAAGCCGCTCGAACCAAGCAGTTTTTAAATTCGTCCTCATCTTCCACTAGGCTCCAATCTTGGAGAATATCCTCCTCTTCTATCTTTTTGCCGTTGAGCTGCTTCACCCTTTGCTGAAAATCAACCATCAGTTCGGGATCGGCTTGAAAGGTAATAATTTTGACATTGTCGGTAATTGCTGGCAAATCCGGATTAATTGGATTTTTTTCGTTGTTTTCTTCGTCCATTTAGGTATATGCGGTTGTTGAATGTATAAGCTACAAAAGTAAAACTTAATTTAGGATTTATACAGATTAATCTTACAAAATAACTATTTTGTGCCTTTTAATTTTCGCCTGAACGGCAAACTATAGAAGTGTTTACAAGGTATTACTTTTGCTATCCCTCATCATACTAAATAGTATTGATTTACTTTTGTTGCATTTTTCTTTCTGAACTATTTTTAAATCTAATAAAATTATCATGCAAAAACCATTCTTGATTGGACTAACAGGAGCCAGTGGAGCAGGAAAAACCACTTTTCTGAACAAGCTCAAAGAGCATTTTAATAACGATCAATTGTGCGTGGTGTCTCAAGATAATTATTACAGAGATAGAGAGGAGCAAAAAAAGGACAAGAGAGGTGTCGAAAATTTCGACTTACCACACTCTATCAATAGAGAAGAATTTCATAGAGATATTCAGGCATTGCTAGACGGCAAAGTTGTCACTCGCCAAGAATACACTTTCAATAATGAAAAGGCGAATCCTGCCATGCTTACCTTCAAACCTTGTCCTATTATTATTGTAGAAGGCATTTTTATTTATCACTATAGTGAAATTAAAGACCTTTTGGATTTCAAACTTTTCTTAGATGTCAAAGAAACTATTGCACTAAGCAGAAGAATAAAAAGAGATAAAATAGAACGCAACTATCCGCTCGATGACGTACTTTATCGCTACGAGCATCATGTATTGCCAACCTACGAACATTACATCAAACCGTTCAGAGATGAAGCAGATTTGATTATCAATAACAACAAACATTTTGATAAAGGACTCGATGCTGTTATTGCTTACTTGAAGCAAATATCTAAGTAGTCTTTTTTTTCTATACAAATAAAAATTACGCTACTGCTAGTAGCAAAAACAACTATAAAACATGTACAGAACGCACAATTGTGGGCAGCTCCGAATGGAGCATATTGGTCAAGAAATTACCCTATCTGGTTGGGTACAAACAAATAGAGATTTGGGACAAATGTCCTTCGTAGATTTGCGTGATCGCTATGGAATTACGCAATTGGCATTCAATGTAGATAGCGATGCCGACCTGCACGAAGCATCTACGAAATTACGTAGAGAATATGTGATCAAAATCACGGGAACCGTCCGTGAACGCAGTAGCAAAAACAGCAAAATTCCAACAGGAAATATAGAAATAGACGTGACCAGCCTGGAGGTTCTTAACGAGGCAAAAACACCTCCTTTCACTATCGAAAATGAGACCGATGGTGGCGAAGAGTTGCGTATGAAATACCGTTATTTGGATTTGCGTAGGAAGCCAATCCAAGAGAATATAATTTTCAGAAGTAGCGTAGCCATCGAAACTAGAAAATACTTGGCAGAACAAGACTTTATAGAAGTAGAAACGCCTGTATTGATCAAAAGTACACCTGAAGGTGCAAGAGATTTTGTAGTACCTAGCCGTATGAACAAAGGACAATTTTATGCCTTGCCACAATCACCTCAGACCTTTAAGCAGCTGCTGATGGTGTCGGGTTTTGACAAATATTTTCAGATTGTAAAGTGTTTCCGTGACGAAGATTTGAGAGCGGATCGCCAACCTGAATTTACACAAATTGACTGCGAAATGTCGTTTGTGACACAAGAGCAAATCCTACAAACTTTTGAGGGCTTAACCAAGCATTTATTCAAAGTATGTATGGACGTAGAGTTGGGCGATTTCCCTCGAATGACTTACGATGAAGCACTACAAAAGTATGGTTCTGACAAACCTGATACGCGTTTCGGAATGGAGTTCGTAGAACTCAACGAAGTAGCCAAAGGACATGATTTTCCTGTCTTCGACAATGCCGAATTGGTCGTTGGAATTTGTGCCAAAGGACAAGCGGACAGTTACTCCAACAAAGACATCAAAAAACTAACCGAATGGGTACAACGTCCGCAAGTGGGCGCCAAAGGCTTGGTCTATATCAAATACAATGCAGACGGTTCGTTCAAGTCTTCTGCTGGCAAATTCTACAACGACGAGCAATTAGCTGCTTTTGCAACTGCTTTTGGAGCAGAGAAAGGCGATTTGATGCTTATCCTATGTGGCGAAACGGACAAAGTGCGTAGCCAACTTAGCGACTTGCGTCTAGAGATGGGCGACCGTATGGGCTTACGCATACAAGGCGAATTTAACCCACTTTGGGTAGTGGATTTTCCCCTACTCGAATGGGACGAAGATGCCGACCGCTTCCACGCCATGCACCACCCGTTCACGTCTCCCAAGAAAGAGGATATCGAGCGTATGCTCACCGGTGACCACGAAACCATGAAAGCACTTCGTGCCGATGCTTATGATTTGGTGATGAATGGCTGGGAAATTGGCGGTGGTTCTATTCGTATTTACGATAGAGCATTGCAAGAAAAGAACTTCAAACTACTCGGATTTACCGACGAGGAAGCCGAAGAACAATTTGGTTTCTTGATGGGTGCTTTTGAATATGGCGCTCCACCACACGGCGGTATCGCTTTTGGTTTCGATCGCTTAGTTTCTATCATGAAAGGAGCGGCTTCTATCCGTGACTTCATGGCGTTCCCTAAGAACAACCAAGGGCGTGACATCATGATTGATGCGCCTGCCAATATCGACCAAACACAATTGGAAGAATTGACTTTGAAGATTTTGCCTTTGGAGAAGTAAGGTTTGTTTCTATCAAATAAAATTGAAAAATCCAACTGTTTCTATTTTGTAGAAATGGTTGGATTTTTTTTGTTGGGTATAGAAGTTAGAGCATATCTTAAACGACACTCTACAGACTGTTAAAATATTGATCTAAATCCACTAATCGCTGGTTCATCCATTGTTTTACAATAGTCTTTTCTTGAATTAAATCAATAGATTGCCCCCAATGTAGCATATCCAAATCAATAATATCAGACTGAAACAAAGGTGAAAATTGCTGTTCTATCATCAACTCTAAATTAGTACTAGAGCAAACATTACTATGCAAATCATTCCAACGATCTTTCATACGCTGCCTACAATCATCTACATCTAGTGCAATCATTCGTTTGTATAAACCATTGGTCAATATGCGGCTACTATTATTACTATTACCATCCCAACCCCTCCCCCAAGTAGCATCCATATCCCATGGTATAATTACAAAGGGCATATTTGGTTTCCTTTGCAACCAAATAAGATTCTTGCCAGAATTGTCTTGCCCGTAAGCTACATTCATTTGTATATAATAATCAATAAGTAAATCTATATCCACTTGTTGTGCCAAATCTCGCCTAAAAATAGAATCAGAACTACGTACAATAAGTGTCCTAAAATCATACAATGGCTGCCAATTAATAGCTGTATTCTTGTTGGGGTGTTTCTGTTCCCAACCGTCCCAAATAGGCACTTGATGAGGGTGAGAGCTACTTCTAAACTGATCAAAACTAGTTGCCCCTTCTCCCCAAGAATAACTTTTGTAAAGTACACTTTCGGGGTTTGTAATTCCTATTTTTTGTGGACTCATTTGTTGATTGAGCGAATATAATCCTTGTTGTTGATTATTGACAAAAAGCTCCACGGGGCGAGTCGATATACTATGGCTTTCTGCATGAGTAGCAGTCATTGCTTGCCACAATTCAAAAGATAACGCATTGCGGCATCTCGCTTGGTCTATATACATGCCATCTAGAATCCAGTCTTCTTGGGCAGGCCAATCAAAAAATGCCTCAGATTTTTTGGCTGCTACATTTTGAGCACTTAAAAAATCAAAGCCATAGGAGCGTTTAGGATAGAAAGTCGAAATACCTCCACGGTATTCGATACCAATATAAGAGGTAATAGAAGGTTCCTGTATAGCAGGATAATTGATGGTTAGACGAGCTACATGTTTGGGCTCATCGCGCACTTTTTCTAGAGTAGCCACTTGCACAATCGGCAAATTGGTAAAACTCAAACTAAAGGTTTGCTCTTCATTTGCTATCATGATGACAATTTCATAAGAGCGTTTGTATTCTACCGTGCCTAACGTATTCCATTCATTATTTTTTAGACGCTTGCCCTCAAATGAAACAATTGCACCATCTTTAAATTCTACAAAAGGGCGAAAGCTCGCTAAAGCATTCGGTTCTAAGCTGTAACGCAATGTATGATATTGCTGATCAATAAAACAGTCTTTGCCATTGAGTCTCAAAACCAATGGAAATTGCAAATTTTCGTCTGGTCTTGGTGCAAAATTAATGGTTTCTTTATAACAAGAAACAGCAATGCCGAATAATAATATTATTAAACAAAATCGAATTAATCTCATAACTTAAATTGATAAACCAGTCGACAAAAGAAAAAAGAAAACTTATCGTTAGGCTGCAAATTATGCTCATAGCCGACACCCACATCAAACCTTCCTATTTTAGTTTTAATTTCGTCACCAAGTACAAAGCGCATTTTTTTGAAATAAGGGTAACGGTTGATTTCATTCATTCGAATAAAACATTCCACACCTATATGTGCTTTATGTTTTTTATGCCACTTCCAAGTCGATTTGATACGATGTCGAATATAGCTTGCGGTATTGGCAAAAGGGGTAGAACTCCCACTTCCAATTGCATTGATAAATTTTTGTTGGTAACGCATCCTATATGCTAATTTAAAGCGTTGGAGTGGACTGATTTGAAATTTACAATCAATATGATAACGAAGATTGTGCTGTCGATCCACTATGCTCTTATTTTCGTACGCATAACGAGTATAGCCACCAATACTAAAGTTTTTGTTAATGGTATATTCAACACCTGTTTGCCCTATTATATTTTCGAGCCGAGTACTGTTATGCTTAGTACGAACTTGTGCAGTAAAAGAGTATTCAAAATTTTTAGCAATTTTTTTTTGCAATTCTATACCTACCCAAGTACCAAAGTCACGAGTGACTTCAATTTTCTGAGCGGTTACTTTTAGGTAAGCCAAACACATTAAACAGCATGATAACAACAATTTACAAGTCATAATCTAAATACATTAATCGATAAAATCAATTCAAAAATCTACTCTAACGGAACAAATTTATCAAAAAAATACTCAACTAAGTAATAAATTATTTTTTCTACTCTTTTAGACCTATTACTTTTGAGCATCTCCAGAAGTCCCCACCAAACTACTTCAACTCAAACTGTGACATCATGATTGACGCTCCTGCCAATATCGACCAAACACAATTGGAAGAATTGACTTTGAAGGTTTTACCTTTGGAGAAGTAGGGTTTATCCTATCAAATAAAATTAAAAATCCAACTATTTCTTTTAGTAGAAATAGTTGGATTTTTTTATTGGCTGGCTATCCACTTTTTAGGGATAAGCTCTAAATTGTTTGAACTCAAACAGCACTGTCTTTTTTCCGTTTACTTCTTCTATTACTTTTCTATCAGAAGTACTTGCCACACAAGTGATTCCTATTTCTTGCAGTAAGTTTACCAAAGCATAAGTAAACGTCATTTCTCCCATCAAGTGTACATCTGTTGGCTCTTCTTTTTGTATTTTATCTACATAAGTCGCTGCTAGAGCCTCTACCTCTTCCGTTGTCCAATCAGGATTTATTACAGGAAAAGGCATATCTTTTACTTCGCCATACTTCGTTTGAGCGGCTTCTAGCTGCACGATGTTCCATCTGCTTGATGGGTGATTGCTTAGGTTTAGTAGCATGGCTTTTTATTGTTTAGTTTCTTTGTAAGAGGCTTGAATTACATCTCCTTTCTTACTTACTTCTACTTCCACTACTATAACTTCATCTTTTTTGAGCGGATCAATTCCTCTATAGCGATCTATTTTCACATTCTTTTGGACATTTCCCTCATATACATATATTTCTGCATAATAGGAAGATCTTGCTGACTTCGTAATTACTCCTTCCATCTCATACTTACCTCTTTTCTTAGGTTTTAATTTATCCTTATGCAAAAACTGTGGCTTAACCTTAGGCTTCTCTTCACAATCAATAATCTCCCCCTCTGCTGCACTATCTTCATCTGTGGACATATAACCATACCCAACAGCTGTTTTAGCTCCTATTCCATTAAAGTCTAATGCTTCTTTTAGCATAGCAAAAGTCCTGTTAACTAAATTATTATTTTCTTCTGATTTGCTTCCTATCAAAAATTTAAATTTAGTATTTTTGACAGTCAAGAAGAAGATGGGTCTTGGTGATTGCCAGTCGGCAGGTGGCTTTTTAGCACCTTCATAATAATCGGGATAGTGATTGTTCATGATGTCTGGACTAATAGTAGGTACTTCTATGGGGAAAGCATCAAAAAATGTAATTTGACCTTTCCTAAAACCTTCATCATTATCTTTGTTATAAAAGCTCTTGTAAGGTTTAGTTTCAGTAGTTCCATCTTGTACAGAAACTTCGTTAGGACAACCAAAAATATCACAAAATTCTTTATTCTGAATAGCTAGTCCTTCATTACTATCAAAGTAATTCTCTACCCAGTAGTTTCTCAATACGCCCTTGATGGCACTAGCAGGAATATAAGGAATGCCATAAGTATGATGTAGGGTCATGCCTACTTCATAAACAGAAGCAGTTCCTAATCCTACTATCAAACGCCAATCAAATTCATTCTCGTAAGAATACGATAAGTTATACCCCAAAGAATTTATAGCTGCATAATGTTGGCTTTGTATTTTCTGGATAAAAGAGGCATCAAAAAAATCCTTATACTCGTCTATTCTCTTAGTGGGCTGTTTGCCCAATAACCATTTTTTATCTTCAGGAGAAGGTTTATTATTCGTTCTATCTTTACTATAAAACAGAAATTTTTCGTTTTCTGCAAAAGGGAATTTATAGTACAACAGGCTGAAGTTAACGCTATTCCCAGCTGCTTTTATTTCGTTCTCACATGATTTAAATCTAGATATTTCACTAACCATTAGTCGTTGTTTTTAGCAAGCTTTCGTAGCCAATTAACAAATGCAAAAGTTTCTTGAGTAGCAAATCTATACTCTTCATTTCCCCAATTAAGTACTAGTTTTAAAAGAGCCTCTGCTTCATCTTCTGTAAGCGTTTCTTTATTAGCCTTTGTCCTAAAATCAGCATTAAAGAAAGCCATTGGTTCTATTCCTAACCACTTTATTAAGCACAAGAATACATACTCCCAATCCTTAGACTTATTTTTACCTTTGTATGCTTTTAGAACAGCAAAAGACAATGTGTTTCTTAGTCCACTATTATGCATCATCATGGGCAGAGATTCCACGTGAGAACCATACATATCCATATTTTTTTCTTCCGCTTTTTTGACAAAGTTTAAAGCTGCTAAAGCTCTTTTTTGATCTATATCTAATCTAGCCATTCTATTCTGTGATTATGGTTGGTTTGATAATACCTTTGCCTAGTGTCGCATCGCCACCTAGCTGAAAGTTCCTATTTGCTATTCCTTTTTGGAAGTAATCAAGTAGTTTTTCGTAATCTTTTTCACCTTCAAAAATACCTTTTTTACCTTCAGGCTGAAAAATAGGACTTGCCAAAACCATGGTATATAATACCGACTCAGCTGGCAAAAACTCTTCATTGAATAAATTCTCTGTTGTGCCTGTGGTATTGTCAATTTTGATACGTGCAATTACTTCTGTGTGCAGTTTTACTAAGTCGGTAAAAGTATTGTCAGAAACTACGACTAGTTGTTTATCTAGATTTGGAATACCTAATAAAGTTTTTAACTCAATAGCAGTATTTCCAATAGATTCACTTCCTACCTTAAAAACATAATCTTCTAAGACGACTTTATCTTGATTATTTGTATTTATAATACAATTATTACTAGTTCCAACTAAGACTTGATCAGTATCCTCTAAAGATGGAATATCAAAAGTATTCGTCAACTTACAAACTCCTGTTAATTCTGATTGGAATTTTTTCAATACTTTGGGACAAGTGACCCATGCAAAAATGCCTTTTAAGGACTTGACAGGAAACAGTAATAATCGAGCATCTAAAAAGCCTAATGCTGCTGCATGTTCTGCTCCATTGGTATCTGGACCAAAAGCTAGCTTGACTCCTTCATTGACAACTGTTTTAACATTTCCAGATGATGGATAATCAATTTCATCATCGCCTTCAAAGAGTTCTCTCAAAGCTCCTTTTAAACTTGATGCTTCTACTTTGGGGAACCCTGTGTGCTTTTCTCTCTGAATAGGCAAATCAATATAGCCTAAATCACTGCCTGTTCCTGCATGAAGCGGCGTTTTGCAGTGTAATATCAATGGTGTTGCTTTTTTGTACATGTTTTTTTAGTTTTTTATTGAGATTGTGGAATTTATTTTATAAAAAGTCTATATCATTCAATTCCGCTACATCTACGTGTAATAAGAACTTGTCCCAATCTACTTTGCCATCTTTAGTTAAAGTCAACTTTCTCTTTAAGACCATTGTTTTAACAGAAAACGAGGTTGAGCCTAATTCATTTTTTAATTGAGAATCTTTTTCTAATTCTTGAAAGATAATAGCAGCATTTGAAATTTCCTCATAACGAGTATCTTCTGTATCAAAATTTAAGTCGCTGAATAATTCAAAATTGAATACTAAAAATAAGACTTCAATATTTTTATCTTCTTTCTGCTTTTTATTTATTTTTATTTGCTGAAGAACTCTCGCTTTTATTTGACTCAGGTAATCATCCTCTATAGAACAGTTGATGTAAGCCCATACTGTTTTACATTCTCCCAAAACAATAGCTGAAGTATCCTTATTAATGAGACTTATATCTATATCTTTCACGTCGTGAGCTCCTCCCTCCTCATTCAATGATATGACTGTTTCTTCTTTATGAGATAATACATCTTTTTTCTCTTTATTAAATTTAGTAGGCTTGAACGTAGGAGATAAGTCCAAGTCGTAAGGTAAATCTTTAGTTTTTCTTTTACTTCTATCTATTGCAAAGAACTTATAACAGAATAGTTCAACTAGTGGTCCCATTCTTTTACTGTCAATTAATTGTTTCTGTTTTGAATATTTTTGAAGAAGTAAACCAATTGTAGTTGGTTTCATCTGATTATCTTCAAAGAAAAGAACTTTCTCTCTAATCATTTTTTGATATATGAAAAATATAGACGTATATTTTTCTTTTTTTTCCTGTTTTCCTATTTCTAGTATTCTTTGTTTTTGTTCATCATTCAGATTGAGTTCTTTAAATTCCTTTTGAATATGTAAGTGTTGGTGTGTTAGCTTGTCAATATTGTCTAAATCAACTAAAGCAGAATAGATGGGGGAAATATAGTTCAATGATGACTCTCTCATTAATAGCTCCCAATGATAAATATAATCCCAATCAAAATTAATAGGCATATTTCCGATAGTAATCAACTGGTCGCTATCTTCATAAATATAATTGAGGGGAATGCTTTCTAGCTGCCCTACAATTGTCATTATCGGTAAGAGTGCCTTATATCCTCCAGATATATTGAAAATAACATTTTCCTTATTTATCTTTTCAGTTTCATCTCTTATTATGCTGTCCACTTTCTCAATTAAATCAAGCACAGCTTCATCTTCAAAGGTATCAGCAGAATCCACTTGTAAACCTTTTATGTATTGTAATTTTTCAATCGCTATTTTTTTCCCATCTATCTTATACCCTTCAAAAAAAGCCTTGACTAAATGTCCTGCACTCATACCTATTGCAGTATCAGAACAGAGTAGATAAATTTTAAATTTAGTACCTTCACTTTCTTCTACTATTTTGCAAATTGATTTTATTTCAGCTGAGGCATTGGTGTTTTTAATGGTAGTGTCATTCTGCCACTTCGACCATCTTTTGTTATTTTTATTTGTTCCTATTAGCCAACTTTTTTTCAAGTTATCTTCTATATTCCTAAAATTATCTGTTGAATAGTCACTCGCACTTATTCCGTCGAAATTATCTAATTGATCCTTTTTAAGAATACTCTTATACTTGCTATCTTTATAAGCCCTTTTGACCTTATCTTTCAAAAAATTACTAAAAACAGAAGTGCCAACTGTTGTTATTATATGTTTCATGTTTTCTTTCGTTTAAGATTGAGCTAAGGTGTAAATACCAAATCCTTGATTATCATAATCTATATCATCAAAGGCATCATTGATGGAATGTGAAGAAAAGCAATTATTAAATATTTCTTTATTGATAACTTCTACACTATAAATGCTTCCAGCAGGAACAGCTTTACGCATATACTTAGGTTCTTTTTTTTGCATATCAAAACCTCCTATAGATATAGGTTTGCCCACACAAGCAGCTATTAATTTGACATTTACTCCATCAATAAAACTGGGTAGCCAACCTTTTTTAAAAACAGCTGGAGTTAGTAAAACAATTTTAACGCTAGATTCCTCTACAAAATTTTCGTTTGATTTAATTTCAAAATTACTAGCCTCCTCAACAGCATAATAAGTTACCACTTTAGCTTCTCCCCCCAATTTTAATAAGCCCTTGGGTGCAAGTTCAAGTCCTTCATAATCAATAGCAAATTTAATATCCCCTAGCCTATTCATCGCTACTCTATATAGCATACCGTCAACAGTCGTATTGGTTACCCTAGAGCGTTGAATACCAATCTTATTCTCTTTGTGAATCAATTTGTTGACAGGTGTAGCTTTCAACCTAGTACAATGACCTTTTTGATACTGTCTGAACATGTCGTTCTTCAAAAAAGATAAGTCATCTAAAGATTCTATTTCTTTATCCAACTCTAGCAAGTTAATATTAGTCTCACTACTAGAGCTAAAAAATGCTTTTCTATTATTTTGCTTTAATAGCTCTACACGAATGTAATTATCCCAATCTTCATCTTCTAAATCATCTTCAGTTTTGTATTTTTTCTGTACCAAATCCAATGGCATGGGGAAATATGGACGTCCATCTTCTGTTACATAAATCCCCTTAATAACTAAATCCTTAGTAGGATCACCCTCTTTATTCGCCAAATGCAATTCCTCAGGGTGTTGAGAAAAATAAGCCGAACGCAATGCTCCATAAAATACAGACGGAGGTGGCGGAAAAATGCCATTTGCCCAAGTCTCATCGCCCATCGTAAAGGGCTTGCCATCTCTAAAAAATAAAGTGTCTAAAGCTTCTATTTGAATAATCATTGAGAGTTTAATTTTCTAGTGAGTTAATGGGATTGAGTTCTTTCTGTATAAATTCACAAATCTGTAATCCATGAATCCAATTATTGAAATTATCTTCAATAACACCTTTTCCTTCTTCAAAAATGGAAAACCAGTTATCAGCAAGCGTTCTCATTGTTAAGGCATTGCTTTTATCAGAAGCTCTCAATATCGTTCGCTTCAATTCCATTTCTAAAAGCGGGTGCAACTCTTCTTTGAGTTCTCCATTTTTATTTATTAAGGAATTGAACTGAACGCCTAATACTCGGATAAATTGGTCAGCCAAATCTTCTTGTTTCATCAAGGTTATGGTCTGAAGAAATAGATCAGTTATCCATTTTTCGCCTTTTTCGTTTTTCCACTTCCAAACGGTCTCATGGATTTCGCCAGAATGCTTCAAAACCGCAATTGCAAAAGCATTTTTGGTAGGTTGGGTACTGATTCCATCTATTTTCTTGGCTTTCTTTTCCATCTGGCGAGCGTAACTCAATACTTCGCCCAAAGGGTGTTTGTAATGAGCAATAGCAACACCTGCTGAGAAAGTGAGTTTCAAGTGTGTGTAGTCTAGTTCAGTTAGTTTCTTGTTTACTTTATCATCAAACAATTCCCTCAAGTCTTTCAGAACCTCAAACAAGTGATTGAGATTGACAAATCCCAAAAAGTCATCTCCTCCAGCATATACTGTCTTGCCTTTATTGCCCGAATCTAGATAAGTACTCGCTGCTGTTGCAAACTTACCTAGTAAACTAGAAAGATCTTCGTGTTCTTTGGCAGTTTTACATTCTGCTAGCTTCTGCCCCATTCCATCAGCATCAAATGCCAAGATAGCATAGTACTTTGCCAACTTTAAATTTTTGTCTTTTATATCACGTTGGAGTACTTTGTATTTCTCATCGAAATTACTTCGTGTAGCTCCTTGCATTATGTTAGCAGAAGCTAATTTTGTTTCTGTATGATTTTCCTCATAAAGAAATTGATATTCTTTTTTCTCCTTTTCAGTAATCAAATTGACAAATTCGCAGTAGGATACAATATTGGTATCACAAAGCTGCTTCAAAGTATCCTTCAAAGCAATATAAGCGACGGAAGGAAATGATTCTATTTTGTCAGTTTTGTACAATCTCTTAGCAAAACTAACCGCACACAAACCCTCTCCTTCTTGTATATGCTTTAATGTTACATTATTACCATTAGGTTGTGTTTCGTAATAAACAATATCTTCATCAAACAAGAATTTACGTTCTTTCCACGTTTTTTTAGCGGTGCTTTTATGGATGTCTCTTTCATTTTTTCTGTAGAACTTTACATTGTATTCTCCGTTGAGCGAACATTTTCTACCCTTTTCTTCAAACTGATCGAAGTAACGCACATTCTTAACCGCTCCCATTAGGCGTTCGATAGCAGTAATATGTTTACCATAATCTTGCTCTATAGCATTAGCAGGTTGAGCCACCCAATACATTTTTAGAAAATCTCTTAACTGAGCTTCTATTTCTTCTCTTTGCGTGGCTTGTTCTAGTACTTTTTCTGAGATGGTATTAACAAAAAAGTCTTCTAAGTGTCTTTTCAACTCGTTTCCAACTTGCTGTATATCATCACTCTCTACTAAACACAACAGGCGATTGGGCTTACTCTCTACGGTAGCCGCTGGAAAAATTAAATCTTGATCGCTCAACACTTTTTTTTCACTGATAAGCCATCTCAATGCTTCATCAATCAAACTAGAAAGCATTTGACTACCTGCATATAAATCTTGGGTCTTTCTGGCTTGTGCTATGAACGATTGCACGGGTCCTATCGTGAATAGGAATAAATATTTTGGCATAGTTTGGTTTTAGGATTGGATATAATTGGATTTTATTTTTACTTGCTCTATAAATTTGAGCAATAGTCTGTCATTTTCTTTTGGAAAAGGATATTCTCGTTTTTCCTTAGTAGTGCCTTCCTCTTTGTATAATAAGTTAGGATTATTACTCGTAAAGTGTAAGCTAGCATTAGGAGGCATAAACTTACCTTGTAAGTGCGTAACTACCCAATGATATTTACCCGCTGCATTTTTAATTATTGTTATCCATATTGGAGAAGATCTTCGTTTATAATCTTTAGGCACAAATTCTACACTATTTTCAATCCAACCTCTTCCACTTTGAACTCCAACAGGCATTCCGAAAGCTGCTTTTTGGTCTAAAGTATCCATCGTAAATGTTCTATCTTTTCTTTTTTTAGCTCCTTTTCCCTTTCTCACCCCCCTCATCAATCCACCTATATCCTCCAAAGCTTGCTCCCAAGTAGAAAAGTCTTTTTCTGAGAAGAAAACTTTTCTACGATTAAGCGTACTATACTCAGGAGATTGACCAAGTAGATTATTAGGATTAAATATGCTTTTAATAGCCGCCATATTTTGCTTAAAGTTATCAGCTATATTTTCAGCAGAACTTAAGTTGAAAATTAAGTCACTATCTTTAATTATATCAATATCACCTGATATACGTTTTATGCTGATAGCTCCAGCTCCTCGTCTTGCTCTAGACCCTAGACTCCCCAAGTTTCCGAATACCCAAAAACAGGCACATACTTTTAGTAAATCCTCTTTACTTCTGCTAGAAAGTCTAATTTCAAATTGATTATTAATATCTAAACCAGTCCTACCTTTTTGCAATTCAATAAGAGAATAAAATAGATAATTTAAACCATCCCTATCATTTCGCTTTATGCTATCTATGTTGATGAAGCTCGCTTTTTTTTGGTCAAACTTGATTCTTAGAGTAACACTACTCTTTATTGGAGAGCTGTCACTTACCCCTCCAAACAATTTTTCTTCTTCTTTCAGAAGATTCTTAATACCTCCTTCTTCATCAGTTGCCAAATGTCCATTCAAGGCACGCCACCAAAAACGTAAAGCCCCTTTGATAGAAGGAGCTCTTAATTCAGGCGTTTGACCATCTGCCCCTGCCAAAAATAGGGGCGTAATGGTCTCGCAGGTAAAAGTTATTTTGTACATAGGGTTTGTATTAAATGATTTTTATTCCAATAAAAGACTTCAATATAAAAAATAAAAATTAACACTTTGTCTTTTTGTTCAAAATAATATTCTGAGTTGTTAAATTTAAATCTGTCTTATTTTCAAAAAACAAAATGCCTTTGCTAAGGCTGGCGATGATTATAGGTTATTAATACCTGAGCAATTCTCCCCCACAAAAAAAATCAAAAACTTTGTCTTTCCATTTTTTTTTGTACATTTGCCAATTGAAGTTCTTACCAATTGAGCCTTATTTTTTCTGTAGTTACCAAATAGTCCATATTCTATGTCCAAAAATCTAGTTATAGTAGAGTCACCTGCCAAAGCCAAAACGATTGAAAAAATCTTGGGAAAAGATTTTATCGTCAAATCTAGTTTTGGACACATTCGTGACCTTATTAAGGATACCAAAGACAAAAAAGCCATTGATGTCAAAAATGGGTATAAAACTACTTATGCCGTATCGGCAGGAAAGCAAAAGGTGGTCAAGGAACTAAAAGATTGGGTCAAAAAAGTAGATGTCGTCTGGTTGGCGACGGATGAAGACCGCGAAGGGGAAGCCATTTCTTGGCACCTAGCGGAAGTACTCAAATTGGATGTCAACAAAACTAAACGTATCGCTTTTCGTGAGATTACGAAACCTGCTTTGCAAAAAGCAATTCAATCTCCTCGCCTAGTCGATATGAATGTGGTCTATGCACAACAAGCACGTCGAGTGTTGGATAGATTGGTCGGTTTTGAACTCTCTGGACTACTCTGGAAAAAGATTAGAGGCAAACTCTCTGCTGGACGTGTACAGTCCGTGGCGGTGATGTTGGTGGTAGAACGAGAGCGTTCTATTATGAACTTTGATACCAAGGATTTCTACAAAGTAGCGGCTAACTTCGAAGTAAAAAATACACAAGGCAAAAAAGTAACGGTTAAGGCTAACCTCAGCAAAAAATATGAGACCGCAGCAGAAGCGGAAGCGTTTTTGCAAAAATGCAAGGAAGCTACTTATACCATTAATAATATCACGGTTAAGCCTGCTTATCGCAAACCTGCTGCTCCTTTTACTACTTCTACGCTCCAGCAAGAAGCAAGTAGAAAAATGGGTTTTGCGGTCGCTAGAACCATGTCGGTCGCTCAACGACTGTACGAAAGTGGTCATATTACGTATATGCGTACCGATTCTACCTCTCTTTCCGAAACTGCCTTGCAGAGCTTGGCAGATGAGATTACGACCGAATTTGGTCCGCAATATTTGCATACTCGACAGTACAAAACAAAAAAATCTAATACACAAGAGGCGCACGAGGCTATCCGCCCAACGTATGCCGACAAGAAAAAAGTATCTTCCAATAGCGACGAACAACGTCTTTATGACTTGATTTGGAAACGTACCGTAGCGAGCCAAATGGCAAATGCTCAACTCGAAAAAACAACCATTGATGTTGATATTTCGACGGTTTCTGATGTTACCTTGGTTGCAAAAGGTCAAGTATTGAAGTTTGATGGTTTCCTCAAAGTTTATTTGGAATCGAAAGATGATGATGACAATAATAATGACGAAGATGAAGGCGATGACAAAATATTGCCACCCATGAAAGTCGGTCAAGTATTGGCATTGGCTAAAATGGACGCTACACAGCGTTTCACGAAATCAAAACCTCACTATACGGAGGCGAGTTTGGTGAAGCAATTGGAGGAATTGGGTATCGGTCGCCCGTCAACTTATGCACCTACTATCAGCAAAATCATGGATCCAAACCGTGGTTATGTTGTCAAGAAAACGGTAGAAGGTGTGCAGCGTGAATATCAAATATTAACGCTTGACGGAAAGACAGCAGCCATTGACAATAAAACAGCGACAGAAACTACAGGTTTTGAAAAAAACAAACTTTTTGCGAGTGATTTAGGCATGCAAGTAACCGACTTTTTGAGTGAAAACTTCACAAAGGTTATCAACTATGATTTCACAGCAGAAATTGAAGACAAGCTAGATGTTATCTCTCATGGCAAAGCCAATTGGGTCGATGTATTGGACAATGTTTATAAGCCGTTTCACAAGTTGGTAGAGCATACGCTCGAAAATGCTGACCGTGTAACGGGCGAAAAAATATTGGGCAAAGACCCTAAAACAGGACGTACTTTATTGGTCAGAATTGGCAAATATGGTCCGATTGCACAAATTGGTAGCCCAGAAGAACTAGAAGAAGAAGAAAAACCACAATATGCTAATCTTAAACCTAATCAGTCGATTGAGACAATTACGTTTGAGGAGGCACAACAGCTCTTCCAATTCCCTAAAGAATTGGGCGATTATGAAGATAAACCAATTAGCTTGGGCGAAGGGCGCTATGGTCCTTTTGTCAAGTATGACGACAAATACATTTCGATTCCTAGAGGGGAGGATCCACTAGAAGTCAACAAAGCCAGAGCGATTGAGCTAATCAAAGAAAAACAGTTGGCAGACGCTCCTATCGGACATTATCAAGACTTGCCAATTACGAAAGGAATAGGTCGTTTTGGTCCTTTTGTCAAGTGGAATAATATGTACATTTCCATTACTAAAGGTTCGGGCTTTTTGTTTGATACGATTACTGACGAGGAAGCAATTGTATTGGTCAAAGCAAAAATAGAAAAAGAAGCGAATCGCTATATTCATCAATGGACAGAAGATGGTATTGCGGTCGAAAATGGTCGTTGGGGACCGTTCATTCGTATGCAGCAAGGCAGAAAAAAAGTTAACTTCAAATTGCTCAAAAAAGATGGCTCCAAAATGACGCCTGAAGAAGCAAAAGAAGTAACCTTGGATCAAGTCAAAAAATTGATTAAGGAGCAAGGTGGCGAAATCAAAGCTAAAAAAGCTCCTGCCAAAAAGAAAAAAGCCGCTACTAAAAAGAAGCCTGCCGCCAAGAAAAAACCTGCGGCTAAAAAGAAACCTACTACTAAGAAAAAATAGTAGCCCTATTTATTGACTAGCGATTCTCCTCCACCAATTGGGGGAGAATCGCTATTTTAAATTCTATTTGATTTGTACAATACGATTGAGCAACTTTATGCTATTTATCAGCATCACCCACAGGTGTTTATAGATACACGCAAGCAATTGCAGCAAGGTATTTTTGTAGCCGTAGGCGAAAAAGATGCTCAAGGCGTGCATCGTGGCAATCAATTTGCCGAAAAGGCACTCCAATCTGGTCAGGCGGCTTACGCTATTATCAATGATGCTCGCCTCAAAGAAAAGCATCTGGAAGATGACCGCTATCTACTCGTAGAAGATGGCGAACAGGCATTACAACAGCTAGCAAAACACCATCGCAAACAACTCTCTGCTCCTATTGTTGCGATTGCAGGTTCCAACGGAAAAACCACTACTAAAGAGCTTTTGCAAGGAGTTTTATCGACAAAATATAAAACCTTTGCGACACAGGGCAACTTGAATAATCATTTGGGCGTGCCGCTTAGTATCTTGTCTATAGACAAAAGTTACGAACTAATTATACTCGAAGTTGGTGCCAATCATTTAGGCGAAACTTATTTTTTGACGGATTTGATTCGTCCAGATTATGGTTTGGTTACGAATTGTGGCAAGGATCACTTGGGCGAATATGGCTCCGTAGCCAATATCATAAAGGCTAATAAAGAGTTGTATGATGTATTGGCATTGCAGGGCAAAAAAGCGTTTGTTTGTGCCAATGACCCGCAATTAGTCGAAATGTCGGCTGCCGTGGATACTTGTATCTTTTATGGTCGAAATCAAGAGGTTTCTGCTACACTCACGCATAGCCCTTTTGTAGCCTTTGAGTTACAATTGCCGACCGAAAAAACCACGATACAGAGCAATCTTTTTGGTAAATTTTGGCTAGATACTTTATTAAATGCCGCTGCTATTGGTCATTATTTTGGCGTGGCAGCTCCTGCTATCAAGCAAGCGATTGAACAGTATATGCCTGCGGCATTGCGTTCGCAACTGATGGAGTGGCACAACAATCGAGTACTTTTGGATTGTTACAATGCGAATCCTAGCAGTATGACTGCCTTCTTGGAAGAGATACAAAGTGGCACAATCGAGCGTAGCAAGGTGCTGGTGCTGGGCGAAATGCTCGAACTCGGCAAATACAGCAAACTGGAGCATCAATCTTTGGTCGATAATATTGATTATACGACCTTTGAAGCGGTTTATTTTGTAGGAGCATCTTTTGAAGAGGTTATACTTCCCAAGGTTGATAACTTACGCCATTTTGCTACCACTCATCAGGCACAGTTAGCGATTGAAGCCGCTAATTATCAAGCACAATATATCTTTGTCAAAGGTTCTAGAGGCAATAAATTGGAGCTTATTTTTGAATGAGATGCCTACTAAGCTACCAGCCATCTTTGCGTACAATAAAATCAACCTTCTGAGGTTTGACACTTATTTTGCTTACGTAAGCAGGATATTTTTTGAGGACTACGGTTATTTTTTCTTCCTTATTTAAGTCGATTTTTTTGAAATCAATGACCACTTTAAAGTCGCTGCCCTTCAGTTTTTCGTAGTCACTCAACCCTACCCGACAATAGACGGTAACTACTTTAGGTAGTAAAACTAACAATAGATCATCAGGGGCATTTTCGATAAATACAGGAACTTCGAGCTGTTTTTCTGTCGTTTCTTCCACCTTAGCAGTACATAATACTTTGCTGGTATCAAAGCGAATATTCAAATTTGGATGCGTTTTGAGCATCAGACTTGTCTCTATACTTTTCTTTACATTTTGCAATATAAGTGGTGTTGTTTTCCACTTATCAATCGCTTTGACAACCGAAGCTGGACCTGTTATTTGCACCTCTTTGGGAGAAATCCAAATACTATCTTTAAACTGAAATAAAGGAGCCAATGTTACTTGGTAATCCAATTCGATAGGAACTGTTTTGGTCGCTGCTTTCTCGGTCTGTATCGGGATATATTCTGGTATAATATGTAGGATTTTGTTATTATCTACAAAATCCATGACCTTATTTCGGAGTACCGCAGCACTCACTTTAGATACCTCCTTGTTAGTCGCCATTATTTCCAATATAGGCTCTCGTTTGGAGACAAAAACGCTCAATAATTGCCAACCAGTACCTTCTATATCTACTTCCAACTGCTTGGGAGGCAGTGTGGTAAATACTTTTTCGTCAGGCAAGATATAGTCTAGCCGAATAAAAAAAGAACTCTTGTAAGAATAAGACATTTTGGTCATAAACCAAAACACAAAAGCAATACTAATACATGCGGTTAGTATTGCTCTGTCGGTTTTCAGAAATGCTCTAAATGAACCTTCTTTTTCTTTATCTAACGATTCTTTTTCCATAATAGTAATACGGCAAAGGCGTTCAATGGTTTAGCTTTTGCAGGTATATTTATAAATATACCTGCAAAAACATTTCATAATTCTCTTACTCTCCTTTCGTTATTCCTGCATTTTTGACATCATGTACAGCCTTAGTCATCTCGAATGAGATGTAATTTGACTGAACTGTAATCACTACTTTAGGAGCAATCATAATATCAGTTGTTCCGTTTTCGTGTACAGCCGTTACACTTCCGTGCAATCCGCCAGAAGTAACTACTTTGTCACCTCTTTTGAGTCCATCCGAAAAGTTTTTTTGTTCTGTTTGCTGTTGCTTCTGCGGACGCATGATAAAGAAGTAAAATATTCCTAAACCTGCCACTGCAAATAAGAGTGTTGTCAAGACACTTCCTTCTTGTTGACCTCCTGCTGTTTGCCACAACAATAGTGCATTTTCCATTTCTTAATACTTGTTTTTGATATAAAATTTTGGATTGCAAATATACACTTTTATAAGCATTATCCTAGTATTAGCGGTTATGACCAATAGTTATTTTGAAATAATTGCCGTATCTTTGCCCTTAAGCTAGTATCTAATTCGTGCCAAACTCAAACACAATCAACCAATGGAAGTAAAGAAACCAACCACTCAGAAAAACAACCCACTACATGGCATCAAGTTAGCCGATATTGTTACCTACTTGGAAGCTATCTATGGTTGGGAAGAACTGGGCGAGCAGATCAATATCAACTGTTTCCTGAACGAACCTTCGATCAAATCAAGTCTCAAATTTTTGAGAAAAACGCCTTGGGCTAGAACCAAAGTAGAAAATTTCTACCTCTACACCAAACGCCAAGAAAAGAAAGGATTACTGTAGTAATAGTGCTTCATATTGTTGCAGTAACTCTGCTGCAATGGCTCGATTATCAAACTCTTTTTGGATAAACTCTCTGGCATTTTTCCCAATATATTCCAATTGTTTTTCATTTGCCGCCAAGGCTACCATTTCGCTCACAAAGTCTTTGGCTTGGTCAGCGATTAGTACTTCTTGCTGGTGTGCTGCCGCAATTCCTTCCAAGCCTAAACTTGTGCTAATGACGGTTTTTTGCAGTGCCATGCCCTCTAGTATCTTTACGCGCATTCCGCTCCCCGAAAACAACGGAACCAACATCACGTCGTAGGCATTGATAAACGTCAATGCGTCCTCTACTTCGCCATGAATCACTACGTTTTGGTGCTGTTGCTGTAACAACTGCTCGGGACAATTGCGCCCAGCTACATGAAACGTTGCCGTTGGCACTTGAGCCAACACTTGATCCCATACATTAGCCAAAACCCACTCCACCCCCTCTATATTGGGCATCCAGTCGAGTGATCCAATAAAACAAAAAGTCACCGCAGGAGATGCTGAATAAGGAGTCGAAATATATTGTGCTAGCTCTAGCCCGATAGGCGTTACGTGTGTTGGAATGGCACAGTTTTTTTGTGCAAAAAAATCTAAATCTCTTTGTGTAATTGCCACCAACAAATCATAGGTATTGAGCGATTTTAGCTCAAAATCACGCAATCGTTTTGTCAATAAACTGAGGTATGCTTTTTTAGCTCCTAAGTTGGTATTTTCAGTGATTCGTTTCCAAATTTCATATTCTACATTGTGCGAACGCATCACTATTTTGGCAGTAGAATATTGACGAATAATCGGCACATAAGGTGCCAAATACAAAGTTTCGAGCTGAATAATATCATAGCTATTTTGCTGCAATAAATCTGCTAGCTTTGCTTCAAAATCTGACGATATAAATCGAGCAATATGATAAGAATCCGAAGAAAAAAGATTGAGTAATGCGTCTCCAATTTTGACGCGATTATCTACTTCCACCAAGTGCCTAGCGGCATAATGATCAAAATCCGTTGGCAGCGTAGCAATATCAAAATAATGCTTGCTCGTGTTCATGCTCAACAAGGTCACCTCTGCCCCCAAATCGTGGAGAGCCTGTGCCAAATAAGTAATCGCAATAGATTCGCCATCTTTGAGCGGATAAGGAAATTTTTTGGTAAGTTGTAAAATCTTCATTTCCTTTATTTAGCGTGTAAATATATACGAAGTAGGCGTTGATAGTGCTTCGTTGAAGGTATATCCATCATAATCAAACCCTTTCATTTGCTCGGGCTTCGTGAGCTGGTTTTTGACTACATAATGACACATCATGCCCCTTGCTTTTTTGGCATAGAATGCCACAATCTTATATTTTTCGCCTTTCTTTTCTTTGAAATTTACTTCGTATAATTTGCCTTTCAATTCATCCGTTTTGACTGATTTGAAATACTCCTTGGAAGCTAAGTTGACAATCACTTCTTGTCCACTTGCATTAATTTTTTCGGTAATTTGGTTGCCCCAATATTCATAGAGATTAGCAGACTCTTTTACCGATAGTTTTGTTCCCATCTCTAGGCGATACGGCTGCATCAAATCAAGCGGACGAAGCAGACCATACAAGCCCGACAAAATACCAATATGCTGTTGAGCAAACGTGAGTTCGGCTGCCGAAAAATCGCTGGCGTTCAGCCCTGTATAAACATCGCCATCAAATGCTAAAATAGCTTGTTTGGCGTTTTGGAGCGTAAACGGAAACTCAAATTCATGATTACGAGCCAGATTAAGTGCCGCTATTTTTTCGCTAATTTTCATCAATTGCTGCAAGTCTTCTTGCTGCAACTCTTGTAGCCTTTCGACCAATACTTGAGTAGCGTTTAGCAATTGTGGTTGCGTATGATTTGTATATGGATTGGGTTCAAAATTGAGTGATTTAGCAGGCGAAAGTAATAATAGCATACGATATGTTGATTGATTTAGCCTCAAAAATACCATTCGTTGTGCAAAAGCACAAACAATAGCCCACTTTATAGTTTCTTATTTCTATACCAAAGAGAATATTTAGTAAGAAAAACTAATATTTTGAACTACTGGAGAGTATTCCGCATTATCGTGCTTAATAATAGGCAATATTTTGTTACCTTTGCACCTCAATAAGTGATTAAAGAGCTTTGCTATAGCTAAAAAACATCAAGATAGTATGTACAAAAATAAAAAAGTAGTCGTTGTCTTACCTGCCTACAATGCAGCCGAAACATTGGAAATGACTTACAAGGAAATTCCTTTCGATTTGGTAGATGAAGTCATACTCTGCGATGATGCCAGCAAAGATGATACCGCTGCAATCGGTCGTCGATTGGGCATTCAGCACGTTATTGTGCATCAAAGCAACAAAGGCTATGGTGGCAATCAAAAGTCACTTTACAACAAAGCATTGGAAATTGGTGCCGACATCGTAATTATGTTGCACCCTGATTATCAATATACTCCGAAGCTAATCCCTTCTATGGTCAATATCATTGGCGAAGACCTCTACCCTGTTGTACTTGGTTCTAGAATACTAGGCAAAGGTGCACTAAAAGGTGGCATGCCTCTCTATAAATATATTGCCAATCGCTTCTTGACGTTTAGTCAAAATGTACTGGTCGGCTACAAACTTTCGGAGTATCACACAGGTTACCGTTCATTTAGCAGAGAAGTACTCGAAACGATTAATTTCAATGCCAATGATGATGATTTTGTGTTTGATAATGAAATGCTTTCGCAAATCATTTATCAAGGATTTGACATTGGCGAAGTAACTTGCCCAACCAAATATTTTGAAGAAGCTTCTTCTATCAATTTTAGTAGAAGTATGAAATATGGTTTTGGCGTATTGGGTGTATCGTTCAAGCATTTTTTCAATAAGTTGGGTCTAGGAAAAGCTGCTATTTACAAGAAATTGAAATAAAAACTACACCAAACAAGATAAATAAGTAAAATGGGAAACATTGTTCAATGTTTCCCATTTTACACACTATCTATATTTAATTATCTACTAATTATTTTATATATTGGAAGCCGTTATTCTATTTTATTATCAATAGAGGATATTACGAATTAATTCGTAGTGACCTCTAATAAACAAAACAAATATGAAAGCCCTATTTTATCCCGCCTGCCTATTGGCTGT
The DNA here is from genome assembly GCA_937139495.1 of uncultured Saprospiraceae bacterium. Classification (GTDB taxonomy): domain Bacteria; phylum Bacteroidota; class Bacteroidia; order Chitinophagales; family Saprospiraceae; genus Aureispira. The sequence continues at coordinate 161,650 of CAKZQC010000027.1, forward strand.
CAGCACCTTCTTTGGCAGTTGTGACCTATTCAGAGAACCCACCACCGAAGAACAAATTGCACACACTTACAAGGATTGGGAAGAAGGTGTATTAGCAGAAAATCAATACAGTACAGAAGCGACTTGCGGCTCGGACGAGGAAGATGCCCCCAAGTATTACCTAACAGGCAAATATGAAAGCAAAATAGGCGATTTGAATGCTGATGGTATTGATGATGCCGTCGTCTTGTTCAGTCCTGTTCCTTGTTCGGATAGCACCAAAGAACTCGAATTTCAGATGTCGTTCTTGATGCTCTCGGCTCCAGATGACAACTACAGAACAATTACGCTCGTCAAGCCGTTGGAGAACACCTCCAATATACTTTCGTACTTCTATCAAGACATCACAGAAGCAGGAAAACTATCCGCTACTTTTATTTCTTATGGAGAAAACAACGACGCTTGTTGTCCTGTGGACATGAAAGAAATCGAAGTGGACTATACTGATGAAGGCAAATTTATGTACGGCGAAATGTTGCTGTCCGAATAAATTATACCCGTACTAATTAGAAATACTATTACAAATTTAATTCACACTCAAAATATCATTTTCAATGAAAAATCTGTTTATCTATACATTCACTTTACTGATTGTATCCTTGTCTGCAAGTTGTGGCAGTGAAACAAAGTCTAAATTGGCACCTAACGAAGATCAAGAAAAAAATGCTTACGAAAGCTGGAAAAAGCAAGCGATTGCAAATAAAGAATATGTAACCAAAGAAGATTGCGGCACAGCGGCAACCGCCTATTCTATACCAGAAGATTTCGACAAAAAGACTGGCGACTTGAACGGTGATGGGCATCAAGATGCACTGTTTATTATTACGCCTATTTCTTGCGAATCAGGCAATAAAGTTAAGTTCCAAAATGCTATATTATTATTGTCCAATATAGAGAACCAAGGATATGAAATTCTACGCCTAGGTAATCCGTTATCTGGCGAAAACAAGGAGAATACCTTCTACACTCCACATGATTTTTCGGAGGAAGGAAAAATGAAAGCAACTCGTTTTGAGTATCAAGAAGGAGATGAGAGCTATTGCCCTAGCCTTCAGAAAGAAATAGAGTTAACCTATAAAGAGGGCAGATTTTTTCACGCAGAAGTTGCTATTCAGTAATCAACGCTCAGATTAACCAATAACAAAAAGTGCCTATTTTCTTACATAGAAAATAGGCACTTTTATTATATTCTGTGAGTTGCGATACTAGCGGTACATAACCGCTTTCACTGCTTTTACTACTTTTTCTGGATTCGGCGAATAAGCATCGACCAATGTTGGTGCGTAGCACATACTAACATCTGCTCCGTTTAGTCGAGTGACAGGAGCATCGAGATAATCAAATGCGTGCTTCTGTACACGATAAGCAATCTCCGCCGATACACCAGCGAAGGGCCAAGACTCATCAATAACTACTAGGCGATTTGTTTTTTTGACCGACTTGATAATAGCACCTTCGTCCATTGGGCGAATCGTACGCAAGTCAATTACTTCTACCGAAATGCCTTCTTTAGCGAGTTCTTCGGCTGCAGCCATGGCGATTTTCACCATTTTGTTGTACGTCACGATAGTTACGTCTGTACCTTCTCTTTTTACTTTGGCTACGCCAATCGGTATCAAGTATTCTTCCTCTGGCACTTCACCCACATCGCCATACATGACTTCCGATTCCATAAAACAAACTGGATCTGGGTCACGAATAGCCGACTTCAACAATCCTTTAGCATCATAAGGATTAGAAATAGAAACTACTTTCAAGCCTGGTACGTTAGCCATCCAACTCTCAAATGTTTGAGAGTGTTGTTGTGCCAATTGTCCAGCAGTACCCGTTCCGCCTCTAAATACAATAGGACAAGAAAACTGCCCTGCGGACATAGAGTGTACTTTAGCCGCATGATTGACGATTTGATCAAATGCCAATACCGCAAAATTCCAAGTCATAAACTCTACAATCGGGCGTAAGCCAGCCATAGCCGCTCCTACTCCTATTGCGGTAAAACCAAGTTCGGCAATAGGCGTATCAATGACACGTTTAGCTCCAAATTCTTCGAGCATTCCCTGACTGACCTTGTAAGCACCATTGTACTCAGCGACTTCTTCGCCCATCAAAAATACAGTCTCATCTTGACGCATTTCTTCCGACATTGCTTCACGCAATGCCTCACGCATACGGATTTTCCTAGTTGCCATAATTTATTAGTGGTTTATCGTTGTTTTGTGGATATTCCTGTTGAATGCCAAAAATAGCGAATTGAATTGTATTTTTGGCACTTAATGCAAGGCTTTTTATTTTTTCTAGTATTGCAATGTCTTTTTAGACCTTGTGAGATAAGTACAGGACAAAACTTATTTCAAGTAATGCGAGGGATTTAATTAGTAGAGAGGTGTAGGTGCTAAGCACCTTATTGGAGGCTAAATAATACCTTTGGAATAAGTATTTTTAATTTTTGTCCTGTACTCAACCTTGTGAGTCTAAAATAAACCACTTTATTTGCTTTATTTTTTCAATAAAAAACAATCTTTATGTTTATTTTGTATGGTAATAGAGCAAACTCTAGTAATAGATGACTCACACTATTGTACCGAATACAAAACTACCTATGTTTAGCAGCAAAAAATCATCTTGGACAGATCAAATCAAGGATAAAGTGACGGTTTATGTCGATGAACTTTTTCAAGAGTATCGAGGACAAATCACGATTGATTTGGCAAGGGGCTTATCCGCTTTGGCTGGGCTTATTGCCTTATGGACAATGGCAATTGTCTGCGTTGTGTTTATCGGGACGACTATCGCACTTCTCATTGGTTGGTTACTTTCCTTTTACTTGAGTACTTTTGGGTATATTATTGGTTTTCTGCTCGTATCTATGAGCTTTTTGGGTGCCGCTTATTATGTACTCAAACACAAAGATAAATATATAGAACAGCCTGTTTTTCATACCATGTCCGATGCCCTTCGTAGTCCATTGCATCAAGCAAAACAAACAGAAAAAGCTAAAGTTGTAGTACCTGAAGACGGTGGCGTACAACCCATTATTGGTCCACCACAAGACATAGAACCACTCCAGGATAAAGACAAAAAATAAGTTCTAGAACAAAGAAAAGCAGGAATTTGGTGATTACCAAATTCCTGCTTTTCTTTTAGCCTAAGTACGAACGAAGGGCGTTTCTATTTGCCGACTTTCGTAGTCTTCTTATTGCTCGCTCCTTGATTTGGCGAACTCGTTCTCTAGTCAAATCGCACAAATAGCCGATTTCTTCTAGCGTTTTAGGTTTTTCGTTATTCAGTCCATAATAAGCACTAATAATCTGCACTTCTTTTTCGGTCAGCGTGGCTAGACCATTGCGGACTTCTTCCTGTAGCGATTCGTGCATCAAGCTATTTTCCAGCTCCTCTTCCGAACCTTCGGACTCTATTGTGTCGAGCATCGTCAAGGAGTCCATTCCATCAGATCCCAATGGAGCATCTACCGAAACGTGCTTGCCTCCTATTCGCAGAATATTACGAACTTCTTTTTCGGTCATTTCTACCATATCCGCCAATTCGGCAGCATTGGGTTCTCGCTCATATTGCTGCATGAAAGCATGGTACGCCTCATTTATTTTGTTGTTGGAGCTAATCTTATTGAGTGGCAACCGAACCATTCTGGATTGTTCTACGATTGCTTGTAATATTGCTTGACGAATCCACCAAACCGCATACGAAATAAACTTAAACCCCTTGGTTTCATCAAATCGTCTGGCAGCTTTGATCAAGCCTACATTACCTTCATTAATCAAATCAACTAAAGGCAATCCTTGATTTTGGTATTGCTTGGCAACCGAAATCACAAAACGTAAATTGGCACGTGTCATCGTATGCAGAGCATCTTCGTTACCTGCTCTAATCTGACGAGCCAACTCTGCTTCTTCATCGCTAGAAATCAAATCAATTTTACCGACTTCGTTTAGGTATTTGTCTAGTGAAAGACTATCCCTATTTGTTATTTTTTGAGTAATTTTTAGCTGACGCATAACTTGTAATTTTAGATAGTTGCCTAGATGTGTTAGGTTCCTTTAATACGTTTATTTCTCCCAAAAAGTTGCTTTCTCATAAACTATTTTTCATTAAAAAGCAAATAACTCACAAGGTGTAAGCAAAAAAATAACATTTATCCGTTAACCTTAGCTATTCAACTATACTTTACTGCCCTCTTCTAGCACATTTACACCAACAGGTCGGTATCAAACTGAGCAGCTTGTTCATTAATCCAATCCGAATCAAGCGTACCTGTCCAAGGGATTCTTGCTAGTTTTTTTAGTTGGGTATATTGCACAATATAATCTTCGGTAGCGGGTGTGGCTTCGCCATTAAAAACGATGCCTGCTATGGGAATATTCTTTTGTTGCAGTGCAAAAATAGAAAGCAACGTGTGATTGATACTGCCCAAGTAGTTTTTGGAAACCAAAATAACAGGTATTTGCCATTGAGCCATCAAATCAATAATCAATTCTTTATCGTTGAGTGGCACAAAAAGTCCTCCTGCCCCTTCTACAATCAAATTATTGGTGGTACTTGGCAATTCTAATTCATTCGTATCAATTCGCACCTGATCCAATTCCGCAGCATAATGAGGTGAAGCTGGCGTCTGCAAGCGATACCCTTCTGGATAAAAAGTAGTTTTACTATCGTTCACCAATCGCTGCACCTTCATGGTGTCGGTATTATCTAACTCACCTGCTTGTATTGGTTTCCAGTAATCTGCCTGCAATGCCTTGGTCAGTATCGCAGCCACTACCGTTTTGCCTGCATCGGTATCTATTCCTGTTACAAAGTATTTTTTCATAGTTTTTTTTTTGATTTATCAGATTTAATCTCTACCCTAATATACAAATAGAGGTGCAGCAATGCTGCACCTCTATTTGTATATTAGGGTGTTTAAGAAGTCCGTTGGCGGGAGAAAAAAACATTTAATTTTCACTCGAACTGACTTTTAAAACAACTTAATTAGTTAAGCGTCTTTTTGATTCCTACATTGAACGAAAAAGTGCTAATATGATCTTTATTAATTCCTGTAGGCAAAATACCTTGCTTATAAATCGGCATTAAGTACAAGCTGATATTTTCGCTCAATTGTCTTTCTATTCCAATACCTCCACCTATCGAAAGGTAGAAATTATTACCAAAGTCACCTCCTTCCAAGGCACCTTTTTCAGCTCCATCAGAATTGATAGCAGCATTGATATTCAATCCATTGTCCAATTGTGTCGTTTGGCTACCATCATAGTAACGACTCGCTACAATATTGGCAGTAGCTCCTGCACTGACGAACACACGCCATTTGTCATCTTCCAATAATATATACTGTACATCTACTGGAATCTGCAATACAATCAAATTACTATTTTTGGTTTCATCGATTGTGTAGCTGTTCCCATCGACGTTATCTAGCATATAAGTTTGATCCGACAAGTAAGATTTGTACGCTCCAGACAAACCTGTTTTCAAAAATACTTTCTTAGAAAGTTCTATATCCATGAATACCCCTGCACCATAACCAATACCAGTACTGCCCATGCTAGTTGCCAAGTTGGCATCTACCGAAGCCGTACCACCCACGTGTATTCTACGAATATACGTCTCTCTACTATCTGCATTTTTGAGTTCAAAAATAGGCTCTTTAATCGTATTCTTAATTTGATTGTTCTCCAAACTAATAACAGATAATTCTTTGGACGACAATAACGAGTTCAATCGCTGATTACCTACTATTGTTACTTGGTCGTTGGTTGTAATCGTATTAGCGTTTTCCGCTGCGTTAGTTGTAGCCGTTGTATTGTGGTTCGTAGCATTGTCATACAATGTATTGTTGATGCCGTTTGCGTCAATAATATTGCCTGCTGTTGATAGTACTGCATTCGTAATCGAAGCCTTGTTTTGCTTCGTCTTATTAGCCATTGCTTTTTTGGTAGCAATATCCAAAAGGCGACTGTTTGTAGCACGACTTCCTACTACTTGCTGATTGTTTTGCCCTTGCAGATTATTGATACCTGTACTATTATCAGTGGTACTGTTTGTAGTGTTCTTTGCAGTACTTTTATTTATAGTCTTATTACTCTCAAAGTTAGTATTTTCGGAGTTATTATTGGCGTTCTCATTTGCGGTAGTGTTTGCAACTGTATTCGCCGAATTGTTATTATTTTGGTTTTGGCTGCTTGCCAATTGATTTTGGTAAGCGGTCAAATTATTGGCGGAAGCCTCTGCTGTATTCTTGACAGTAGGATTCGCAATAGTAGTATTATTTAGTGTCGAGTTATTCTCATATTTTTTATTTGAATTAGACATTAGATTACAGAAAGTGAATACAAAAAGTGCAATTACAGCAGCTTCTACTGCTTTAATTCCCCACATATAGGGCGACAATCGTTTTTTCTTTTCTAATAGTTGTTCAAATTCGTCCCAGTTCGCTTCTTCATAAGGCATCTGAAAACTTTCAAATGCGTCTGCGGCTTGTTGATCGATTCCAAATTCGGCATCTAGCGTTTGTTCAAAACTAGACCAGTCAGCAGCGGAATAGTCCGCCTCAAAATTTTGTAACGCTTCTTGAGCAAGTTTATCGATAGGGTCAAAGTCTTTGTTGTTCATTTGCTTTGATTATTTGTAGAGTGAGTGCAATAGGACTTTCAATTTGGCTCTAGCCTTGACTAGATTGGAGCGCGAGGTACTTTCGGATATACCGAGCTGATCGCCAACTTCTCGGTGAGAGTAGCCTTCAATAGCATATAAGTTAAATACCGCGCGGTAAGATGGGGGCAGTTTTTGTATTACCGACAAAATCTCTTTGGCAGAATAAATACTCACTGCGTCAGCTTCCTTAGAGCTTGCACTGTAGGCATTTTCTATATCTTCGGTACGGTGGCGCACCTCTTTGCGATAAAAGTCAATGGCAGTGTTAATCATGATTCTGCGAATCCAACCTTCGAGCGATGTCCCCACTTTGTAGCGGTGCAGGTATCGAAACACCTTGATAAAACCTTCGTTGATGATGTCTTTTGCATCTTCTCTATTGTTAGAATAACGCAAACATACGCCCATCATTTTGCCATAATGTGATTCGTACATTTTCTTTTGTGCCCAGCGTTCTTCGTCCAGACAACCCTGTACCATGCCTGCTTCCGTGTCTCTTATATCCACTTGCTGTTGACTAGGGGTGATATGTTTGGTTAATGGCAAATTCAAAGCTAAACTCATATTTATTGATTTGAGGAGAACAAAATCAAGGCGTTGCCCATCAGGTGCTACTTAAATATAGCAATCTCAAAAGGTTTAGCAGTATGATTGCCAGATTAATTGGAGCGGCAGCTGCTATTCCTTTCTTATCAACAAAACGGTAGCAAACAGCAATGTGCTGCTTATGTAGTTATTTTTACATTATTTTTTTGTGGTGGGAGCTTACGCCAATATCCGAATAATCATCTCTCTCAGCAATTCGCCAGGTGGTGTAGCGGTGTTGTTCACGCCCTTGGAGCGCATATCGTATTCTCGCAAGAGTGCAAAAATCTGCTCCAACTGTACCCTCGAATAGAGTTTAGTTGCCACTTTGTAATCGGATATAAAGAATGAATTGATACTCAATGCCGCACATATTTCCTTGTCGGAACTGCTACGCATCATCGATTGGCAAACATACACTTTGCTAAAAAAATTGTACAGCGTAGCGGTAATCATCGGCAATGGATGATTTTTGGGATTGGCAATAAAATATTTCACAATCAAAAAGCTCTTGAATTGATTACGTGTTCCCAATGCTTTTTGCAATTCAAAAACATTAAAATCTTTACTGATTCCAATATTTTTCTGAATAATTGTTTTGTCAATCGCTTCGCCTGCTGGCAAATTCAACAACAATTTGTCGAGCTCATTGGCTATTTTGGACAAATCGGAACCCAAATATTCGGACAATAAAGTAGCTGCCGCAGGCTTGATATGGTGTCCTTTATCTTTGATATAATTTGTAATCCAGTTCGGAATTTTACTATCATAGAGCTTTCCCGACTCAAACACACAGACTTTTTTGGACGCATTGAGTACCTTGCCGTATTTCTTGCGGCTGTCCATTTTTTTGTGCTTGTACGCAAAAACCAAGATGGTCGTATCCAGTGGATTTTCAAAATAGCCTTGTAATTTGTCTAGCGTTTTGAGGTGTTGTGCTTCCTTAACTATTACGACTTGACGTTCTGCCATTACAGGATAACGACGAGCATTGTCGAGTACATTTTTATAGTCAATTTCTTTGCCGTAGAGTATCGTTTGGTTAAATGCCTTGGTGGCATCGTCGAGCACTTCGTGTTCAATTACTTTCGTAATCTCGTCGATATAATACGCCTCTTCTCCGTGCAGAAAATAGACAGGATAGTACTCCTTCTTACGGAGTCCATTCAATACTTGTTTGTAGGATAGTTTTTCTTTTGCCATAATTGTAGGCGACAAATATACACAAGAATTTAGGATTGTTCCTCTTCTTCTGAGAAAATATATGCTCTAGATGTTTATAAAAAAACTTTATTGTTAACATTAAAATTTAAGTACAGGACAAAAATTATTAATTAATAATTGAATAGGGTAAAAAAGAAAGAGTTATTGGTAAAAATGATAAATTGCAATTGCGAAAAAACGATTTACTACACCAATAACTCAAGATGGAAGATAGAGAAAGGCAATTAGAAGAACAACTTTCAGCCCACTTTATTGGTAATATACAACGTCAAAGGATGTTGTCTAAGTTAGTTTTGGGTATGGTTCAACTTGGCACAATAAGCTATTCTAAACTAAGGCTAGTGATCAATAGTGAAGTGAAGCCAGCATCCAATTATAAGCGAATTCAACGCTTTGTAAAAGACTATAAATTTGAACAGCAGAGCTATATGAAATTTATATGGTCGTTGTTTGTTGAGCCTCAAAATTGGGTAGCGTTAACAATAGACCGAACGAATTGGAAATTTGGAGAAAAGGACATCAATATATTGATGCTAGGTATTAGTTATAAAGGAACAATGATACCGTTGGTATGGAGCCTATTAGAAAAGCGAGGAAACTCTTCGACCGAAGAGCGTAAAGTGTTAATAGAGCAACTGTATAGTTGTTTAAATAGTAGTCAAATCAAACAAATAAAAGTGCTATTAGCAGATAGGGAGTTTATTGGTAATGAATAGTTTAGCTATTTAAAGGAACGTTCATTGAACTTTATTGTCAGAATCAGAAATAACAGTAAAATGAGAAAGAAAGGAACACTCAAAGAGCAAAAAGTGGGTTCTTATTTTAATCAAAAAACCTTTAAGTCATTACGGAAGGAAAGAATACTGTTTGGGCATGAATTATATGTTGCTGGACAAACTAAAACGAACAAAGAGACGCTAGTACTAGTTAGTAATCTACCGCTTTCAAAAGGACGTTTACTTTATGCACAAAGATGGGGAATTGAAGTGTTTTTTGGTGCTTGCAAACGTAGAGGTTTTAAATTTGGAGGATACACCTGTAACAAAGCCAGCTCGGCTTTCTAATTTGATTTTTCTTATTGCAATAGCTTTTGTTTGGTCTATCAAAACAGGGGAAGTTTTACTAAAAGCAGGACAACAACCGATAACACTCAAAAAATTGCGAGGAAAACTCGTTCGGCTCTTTAGCTTATTCCGAATTGGCTTCGGCAACGAATTCTCGCTCATTAACCATTATATTATGAAATTATTTTTTTGTCCTGCACTTAAAATATTCATACTAAGGCAAATAGCTAGCAGAGACAAGATGATGTTATCTTTTTAACTACTCTATCATCAATAACCCTCAATCACCTGCCCTACAATCTTGTCATAATAACCCGAATAAGGGTGCCAAGGATAGCCTTGTTGCTCTTCTTGGTCAAACATAGCCCACCAGCCCTCAAAGGTATCGGGCAAATAATAAAACCAATATTGTGGTGTCGTTTTGATGCCTCTATTTTGGCAATACGGCAACCAAGTCGTCGTGTAAAAATCTTTGGTGGCTTTGGCAGCTTGATACTCCAAATGAGCATAGCTGTAGATATAAGTTGCTTTATCGCAATGCCAATTTTTGGCCGCCTCTTCTACTTGCTCAAAGGCACTGCCATTGCGGATATTGTGCAGCTCAAAGATAAGACTGGACCACATTTGCTCGCTGTCATCGGTGTTTTTGACCCAAACACGCCCCTCAATCGTAGCCGTAGGGTAAGCGTGTACCGCTTTCACGCCTGTCGGAATTGGAAAATAAGCAGCAGCGGTATCTTGCCAATAAATTAAACTCTGTGTATATTCCCCCGCCATTTGTTGCTGTACCCATTGCCAAATTTGGTTGTTGCTATCGACTACTTCCAGCATTGTAGGACGATCCACCATCATTTGTTGGAGTTGCTGCTGTGCTTGTCGCAAGGTCTCTGCGTTAACGCCTTGCTTTTTTCGGTCAAGCCGAACCAGTTTATTGGCTTTCCAAATACCTGTTTTGATGACTCCTTTGTCATCAAACAAAGTACCCTTACCGTCTATTTTGCCAGCAAGCCAATAGCCAACATATTTGCGTTTATTTTGCCAATAAAAAACTCCATAGCCTTGCATTCTACTACCTACAAAATTTCCAATATACTCCTCTCCTCCCTTCCATCGAGCATGCCCAAAACCCTCTTGACAATTGCCCGAAAGGCAATACCTATCCTGCCCATGGAGCAAAAGCTGCAAGAACAAAAAAACAACAAGAGAGCAATATTTGAGGTACATATTTTTAGGGTTTTATTTTCCAATAGCAGTCAATTGCATTAATAACTCCGCTTTAGCAGCACTATCCATAGCATTCAATGGCAATTGATTGGCTTGCAACAAATCAGGACGTTCCAATGGATTGGCAATTAGATCAAAAAGCGATTCGCTACCATCTTCAAAACGGATATATTTGTGCGTAGCATTCCGAATCGTATAATCGCCACTACCCGTGGTAGAACCTATTTCTGCATACGTATATTTTCGGCTAGGGTTGCTGGCATTGGTCAATAAATTGGCAAAATTTTGACTATCGTGTATCGTTACACTATCAATTCCAGCCAGATTAGCGATTGTAGCAAACAAATCGGTCGTATTGATTAGAGCGTCTTCCGTCTCGTTTAGTCGTCCTACGCCTTTGCCTGCAATAACCATTGGAACATTCACACCACCCTGATAAACCGTTCCTTTTACTCGATTGCTGTTATAGGTCTGAGCAACTTGATTGGGCGAACCATTATCCCCTATAAATATAATAATCGTATTCTCTTTTTCGCTCTCACTCATAGAAGCGATGACGCGTCCCATTTCGGTATCCATCGCTTCCAGTGCCGCCAAATAATACGGCAATGGATTGGCAGCAATCGCACTCGCATCATCCACTAAACCTGTTTGCGTATGTAGGTAGCTCGGCGGCAAATGAAAAGGTGTGTGCGGAGCCGTATAAGCCAACCATAGAAACCAAGGTGTCGTTTGCTGGTCGAGCCAATCAATAGCAGCATCCGAAAATTTAGTCGTAATATAATCGGTCGAAGTAGTGGTTTGTCCATCTTTGGTATAACTCCAATTGGTGTACGATTGTACTGTTCCGCTCAACAACCCTTCATAATGCCCCACTCCCATGCTCATGGGGTGATTAGCGTCATTCGACAAATGCCATTTGCCAATCACTGCCGTGCTGTAACCAGTGTTTTTGGATTGCAATAGCTGCTGCAAAGAAGTTTCGGACGTAGCCAACTCATCGCCTACACTCGTCATGTTCGTACGAAAAGCATATTTGCCTGTCAATATCGTGGCTCTAGTCGGTGTACAAGTAGGATTCGACCAAAGGTTATTGAACTGCAAGCCTTCTTGTTGCAATTTCAACAAATTAGGCATAATTGGTTTCTGTCCGCTTATAGCGGAATTAGGCGTAGCATCTAATCCTACATCATCAGCAATAATTAATAATATATTGGGTTTAGCTACTGTAATAAGAGTATCTAGGGGTTCTTTCTTGTCGCAACTACCAAATGCGGCAACAAGACAAACTATACTACACAGTAAAAACGCTTTATTTGCAAATGTCTTTTTCATATCTTCTGGTCGAATAACTATTAATACTTAGTTTTATAAGTAGCTTTAGAGCGTACTGAACTCCAAAGGTTTAAACCTTTTCTTAACTTTTCGTTAAAAAAAAAGTTATTACTGCAATATTCCTACTTTAAATTAGATGCTAATTTCAATATTTTAGGTGCATTTTTAGTCAAAAATTGTAAAATAGTTCGATATTTAGACTGTTTCAAGCCACTTTATTCCTCCGACATTATGAAAAAAACCAATGCTACTCGCTTACTTGATCAAGCTAAAATTGATTATCAACTAATTCCCTACCATTACGACCCTCAAAATTTAGATGTCGCAAAAATTGCTCTAGAAAACCAATTGCCACTCTCGCAAATCTACAAAACACTGGTTGTACAGGGCGACCAAACAGGCATTGTAATAGCCTTAGTAGCAGGACATCAAGCCCTTTCGCTCAAAGCATTGGCGAAAGCCACACAAAATAAAAAAATGAACCTACTGCCGATTCAAGACTTGCAAAAACAAACAGGCTATGTGCGAGGTGGCTGCTCGCCTATTGGTCTCAAAAAAAACTTTCCAATCTGGGCAGATACTTCCCTGGCTTCTTTAGATACCTTATATATCAATGCAGGAACACGGGGCGTACTGTTGCGACTTCGTCCACAAGATTTAGAAAAAATAGTGCTGTTGAACTATGATTCGATTGGTATCGAAAAATAATTTTCACATTTTGTTAAGAAATGGAACTACTTACCGCCTCAAAATGTATATATAGTACAAATTAAAAGTTAAACTATCAAAAATAATAGTCTTACTATTTTAATAATAAATTTAACAGTTATTCAAAAAGAAATTCTGTCATTTTTCTTGTATCAAAACTAAATACTATATTTACTGTTTATCCCATCTTTTCATTAAATTTATTCTACTATGTTTGAGCTAATTAGTGCTTCCTTTGCTCCTACCAATTTGGTGTTTACCATTCCACTGATACTCATTGGGTTTTATTGGCTTAGTGTGGTAGCAGGTGTTATTGGCATGGATGCCTTTGATCTAGATATGGATCTTGACATGGATGTAGATGTTGACGTTGATTTGGACTTGGATTTAGATGTTGATGCCGATGTAGATATTGATGCCGATGGCAATCTAAAAGGGAGTGCCGCAACCACTACAGAAAGTGGTAGTGGAGACGGATTCATGATTGGAATCTTACGATTCTTCAATTTTGGGCGAGTACCTTTTATGGTATTAATTTCTTTTATTATTCTTTTTGGCTGGGGAATTTCTGTTTGGTGCAACCATGTAGGTAGTTGGGTCAACCCAAGCAACTCTGGACTAATTGGAGCCTTACTTTTTATACCTATCTTAATTGGTAGTTTGCTCATCACAAAAATTGTCACCACACCTTTAGTACCTATTTTTGATAAGTTCAACACCGCTGCCAAAAACTTGGTCATAGAAGGAAAAGTAGGCACTCTAATGACTTCTATAGAAAAAACACAAATCGGGCAGCTCAAAATAGATATTGATGGTTCTATTGTTTCGTTGAGCGTAAAAGCAGACGAAGGTCAAACCCTCAAAAAAGGAGAACGAGTTGTCGTTATTCAAGAAGATGCCGACAAAAAGTCCTATTTAGTACAGCGTTTCAATCATACATAACATAGAAATGATACAAGTATTATAAACACAATCATTTATTCATATATCATACAATCATTATAATTTCCTCATAAACTTAAAATAAATAAACATGATAGGTTACATCATTTTAATCATTGTAGGTGGATTAATCCTAGTAGGATTAGGTTTCCTTATTTTATTGGCAAAAGCCCACAAGAAAGTACCACAAGGTAAAGCATTGATTCGTACAGGTGTTGGTGGAGCTAAAGTCGCTCTAGATTCGGGTATTTTTGTTATCCCAATCATGCACCGTGTCGAAGAGATGGATATTTCGCTCAAGACTATCGAAGTGAATCGTATGGCTGCAGAAGGGCTGATTTGTAAGGACAATATGCGTGCGGATATCAAAGTAGTATTCTTTGTGCGTGTCAACAAAGATCCTAAAATGGTCGTAGAAGTAGCTCAAACCATTGGTTGCGCTAGAGCTTCTAGACACGAAACATTGAATAATTTATTTGATGCTAAATTTTCGGAAGCACTCAAAACCGTTGGTAAAAACTTTGACTTTGTAGATCTCTACACGGAGCGCGAAAAGTTCAAAAATGGTATTTTGGAAACCATTGGTACTGACCTTAACGGTTATGTACTTGATGATTGTGCGATTGACTTCTTGGAGCAAACGCCTCTTTCTTCGCTAGACGAAAAAAATATCTTGGATGCTCAAGGTATCAAGAAGATTGAAGAGTTGACTTCTAATGAGCAGGAAAAAACCAATGCGATTCGCAGAAAAAGAGAACAAAATATCAAAGAGCAAGATGTAGTCGCTCGTACCAATATTTTGAGACTCGAAAAGCAACAAATCGAAGAAGAGCAGAAGCAGAGAAAAGAGATTGCAGAACTGACTTCTACACAAGAAAACTCTGCCAAGCAAGTTGTATTGGAGAAAGATAAAGAAACATCGCTCTTACAAAAAGACACCGAACGTGAAATCGGTCGTGCAGAAGAAGACAAGCAGCGCGAAATCATGATGGCTCGCCTCAAAAAAGAACAACTCGAAAAAGTAACGGTTCAGGAAATGCTCCAAGCAGAACAAGAAGCTATACAAGAACGTGAGAAAGAAGTAGGTAAGCGCGAAGTAGAAAAAGAGCAAGCACTCGAAGAGAAAAGACGTGATATTCAAATTGTCATTAAAGAACGTAAGGCAGAAGAAAAAAAGACCATAGAAGAAGATCAAAGAATTCTAGATGTGCAGGAACTCATGACTGCTGAACGTAACAAAAAAGTGGCTGAATTGAAAGCTAGCCAAGAGGCAGAAATGCAGAAAATTACGCAGACGCGTAGAGCGGAAGCCGACAAACTATCGGCAGAAGTCAATGCGCAGAAAAAAATAATTGATGCAGATGCCAACATGGCTGCCGTACAGAAAGAATCGGAAGCTCGTAAAATAGCTGCCGAAGCACTCGCCCGTGAAGAGGCAACTATGGGTATCGCTGAAGCGAATGTCATGAAAGCTAAAGCCGAAGCTCGTGAAATGGAAGGTAATACAGAAGCCGCTATTTTAGAGAAAAAAGCCATGGCAGAAGCCTCTGCGACCAAAGCGAAAGCAGAAGCAGAAAAAATGAAAGGTATGGCAGAAGCCGACGTTATTCGTGAAAAAGGTACTGTTGATGCCACTATCACCGAACAAAAAGGTTTGGCAGAAGCCAAAGTAATTGAGCAAAAACTAAGTTCTGAAGCGAAAGGTATTGAAGCGAAAGCAGAAGCAATGAAACTGCTAGATGGTGTTGGTAAAGACCACGAAGAGTTCAAACTTAAATTGGCACAACACAAAGAAATCAAAATCGCTGAAATTCAGGCTCAAATGGGTATTGCTGAAGCTCAAGCTCGTGTATTGGCTACCGCTCTACAAAATGCTAAAATTGACATCGTCGGTGGCGAAACCAAATTCTTTGATAGCATTATTAATGCCGTCAATAAAGGAAAATCGCTTGACCGCTTGATTGACAATAGTGATAACTTGACAGCTGTCAAAACGGCTCTTTTGGGTAATGGCGACGATAACTTGATTGCCCGTATTCAGGGGTTTGTAGAAAACTACAACATTGATAGCAATGCCATCAAAAACATGACGTTATCAGCTGTATTGACTAAAATATATGCTCAAGCAAATGACAATGACCAAGGCGTAGTTATGGGCTTAATCGAAAGCGTCAGCCGACTCGGTATGGGTGGAAAAGATGCCAGCGAATTGTTCTAAACTATTCCATTTTGATGACTGTGGGGCTAAGTATTACCTAGTATTTAGCCCCATTTCCTACTCTACTTAACTCCCAATATTTACACAAAAAAAGAAATCCCTCGCAATATGCCAGATGACAACAAAAATATAGATAATTCGGTAGAAAACGATGCTAACAACGAAGCAGCAGTCAAAGATACCACGCAGCTCGAAAGTGGCACTTACGAGATTATCAAAGGTAGGCTCAACAAGAGTGGAGAAAGCTTACGTAATCGTTTGGCACAGCTCAACGTAGAACGCAAAAAAGTGTTTGGTTCTATCGAGATGAAGCCGATTAACAATCAGCGTATCGAAACCGATCACGCTTGTATTGCTCGTGATATTTTTGCACTTGGCAATTATTGCATATTGGGATATAACGTCCGTATGGGACTCAAAAAAATTGAGCTGGAAGATGTTTTCTCTGTCTATCAATTTCATGACGACCAAACGTTCAAAAAAATATCGCTAGATTACTTGGTCAAAGGCAACGAAAAATTTGTCTCCGATTTCAAGAGTCTTTATCGTTATTCCAACGAAGTATCATTCCTCAAATTTTCCCAAGACAAAAACGATCCGTTTTTCTACATGATATTTCAGGACGGTAAGTCCAAAAAAACCTTCAAGTGGGAAATCAAAGGTGATCAACTGATGTATGATTCTTCTCCTGGAGATAAAGATTATACCTACCCCTCACAATTTGAGTTTGAGTGGGTGAGTGTTCGTCGGGAAAGTATCCGCCAAGGACTTCACCCGCACATTTCTATCCTCGACAAAGTGTTTGTGGAGACCGTAGGGGGCGACCTCACCATCAAGATAGAAGACAATACCGAAACAGGCAAAGGTATCTACGCAGAGCCTGTCAAATATGAGAAGCAAAAAATAGATGATGCCACCGTTTATTATGCGGATTTAGGCAACTTGATTGTCCTCAAAATCAAACCCTACCAAGAGACTTTCCGCTATTTTGTTTACAATGTCAAATTGCAAACCGCTCAACGTGTCGATGCCCTCGAACACGCAGGTATTTTATTGCCCAACGGGCAAGGTCTAGTCTTCTCTAATGGTTTTTATTTGCAAACAGGCGAGTTCCGTATGTTTGACAAAACCAGTGAAGGCGGCAACCTTTTTGAGCAACATATATTATCGCCCAACGGCGAAGATCATTTGTATGTTTTTCATGCTCCAGAACAAGGTTCTTATATCTTACTGTCGTACAATGTGATAGAACAAAACGTCAGTACGCCCATTTTATGCCATGGTTTTACGTTGTTTCCTGATGGTGAACTGTGCTACTTCCGTAGTGAAGAAACCAAAACGCAACACCACTTAATTCAAGTTTGGCAAACGCCTTATCTGAGAGGAAAAATTATTCCTTCTGAATACACCGACTCGCCCCTATACAAAATAACCAACAAGGATATTGTCCGAGCGATGGCAGAAAGTCAAGAAGTACTCAATCTACTTGGCAAGGACGAAACCTACTCTGATTTGTACTACGACTTGACCAAACGGTCAACCACCATTTTGGATTCCTACCATTGGATAAAAAATGAATCAGCATTTTCCCTAAATGAACCTTTAGAAGAAATAAAAGCATCGGCTAGTGCCGCTATTGATGAGTTTGAGAAAGTACAAAACATCAAGGCTGCTACCAAAGAAGCCATCAAGGAAGTACAAAGAAAAGTAGGCGAGCTATTCCGAGAAATCGGCTCTACCTCCTACAACCGAGTAGATCAATTTGTGGTGCATTTGGCGTCGCTGCGCACCGCTAGAGGCGAAATTATATCGCTTCGTGACCTACGCTACACCGACGAGGAACTGATATTAGAACTCGAAGAAGAAGCTGCCGCAATCAACGAGCGTCTTTCGACCGAATGTGTCGGTTTCTTGCTCAAAGACGATGCCCTCCAACCCTACTTGGATCGAGTGGCTGCTGCCCAATCTGAAATAGAAGGCGTAGAAACAGCTCGCCAAGGCAAGCACTTGGAAGAAAAAATTGATGCCATTGGCAAAGAGCTTGAACTATTGATTGAGATTGTATCCAATCTGAAGATAGATGATGCAACACAAACGACCCGTATTATTGATAGTATTACAGGTATTTTTGCGACACTCAATCAGGCAAAAGCAGCTATCAAACGCCGCTTGCGAGATTTGACTGGTGCGGAGGCTGTCGCCGAATTTGCGGCTCAAGCTAAGCTATTGGACCAAAGTTTAATCAACTACTTGGACATAGCGACCACGCTCCCCAAAACCGATGAATACTACACCAAAATGATGGTGCAGCTCGAAGAACTAGAGAGTAAATTTGCCGAATTTGACGAATATATTCTCAAAATAACCGACAAACGAGAAGAGATAAACAATGCGTTTGAAACGCGCCGACTGTCGATAATCGAAGCGACTAACAAGCGTACTTCTGCCCTACAAAGTGCCGCAGAACGTATCTTGTCGGGTGTGCAGAACAGAGCCAACAGCTTCAAGGAAGTAGCCGAAATAAACGGCTTTTTTGCTTCTGATTTGATGATAGAGAAAGTACGGGATATTATTAACAACCTCAATGAATTGGGTGACACCAATAAGGCAGGCGATACCCAAACGAAGCTCAAAACGATCAAGGAAGATGCGATTCGTCAGTTGCGTGACAAGAAAGATTTGTATCAAGGTGATGCCATCAAATTTGGTCGTCATTTCTTCTCTGTCAATAAGCAAAAGCTAGATTTGACAATGGTACCTCGTGGCGACGGCATGTATTATCACTTGACAGGAACAGGATTTTTTGAGCCTGTCACAAACCAAGACTTTTTGCAAACCAAACCCGTTTGGTCGCAGGCGTTAGTATCCGAAAACGAAGACACCTATCGTGCAGAATATTTGGCTTATATTGCCTTTCAGGAATTGCTAAAAAGCAAAAAAGAATTGACCTCGGAAGAGATGCTGCCTTTTATACAAGAGTTTTCGGCCAATCGCTACCACGAGGGATATTCCAAAGGAATACACGACGAAGATGCCGCTCAAATATTGCAACAATTGTGGTATATGTACAAGCACATTGATTTGCTATCGTACCAATCACAGGCGAGAGCTATGGCAGCTTTATTTTGGACAAAATATTTGCCTGAAGCACAAAAAGAAACGCTACAAAAGCAGCTCAAAAGTGCTGGCGTTATTTTGCAGGTCTTTCCAGATACCAACGAATATGATTTCTTGTTGGACAAGCTCGCTATTGCTTTGGCGGACTTTGTAGCCGAAACCAAGCTTTTTGAAGCACACTTAGTGCCTATGGCAGCTCAATATCTATTCAAAGAACTATCTCGACACGATTATTTTGTCATCAGTGGAGAAGCCTATCAATTGCAGTTAGATTTCCACAATTTTCTGAAAGAAAAAACGGCTTTAGAGCCTTTTGATAAAGCAAAAGCATCACTAGAAGGACAATTGATAGACCAATATCAGTTGGTCAAAAAATGGATTGGGGCGTTTGTCGCACAGCTAGACAACACTGTTTATCATCATTATATTGATGAAGTGGTAACAATATTGTTGACCAATAATCTAGATAAAAAACAGGTTATCAATGTCAAAACGCAACAAGAAATAGCAGGTATGCACGGCAATCACAAAGCGGTGCAGCAAGGTGGTTTGTATCAGTTGGACTTCAATGCGTTTATGCGAAAAATGGAGCTGTACACCCGTACGACCGTGCCTTATTATGAGCAGTTTGTACAGATGAAAAAAGACTTAGTCGAAGACTTCCGTCACGAGTTGAGATTGAGCGAATTTAAGCCCCGTATTTTGAGTTCATTTGTACGTAACAAGCTGATTGACAAATTGTATTTGCCTATTTTTGGTGATAATCTTGCCAAACAAATTGGTACTGTAGGCGACAATACTCGTACGGATCGTATGGGTATGTTGCTCTTGATCTCTCCTCCTGGATACGGTAAAACGACCTTGATGGAATACGTTGCTGACCGTTTGGGCTTGATATTTATGAAAATAAACGGTCCTGCTATTGGGCATCATGTCACTTCGACTGACCCTAGCGAAGCCGATAACGCAGCGGCTGCCAAGGAACTCGAAAAGCTTAATTTGTCGTTTGAGATGGGCGATAATATCATGATTTATTTAGATGATATTCAACACTGTAATCCTGAGTTTTTGCAGAAATTTATTTCATTGACCGATGGTCAACGTAAGATAGAAGGAACTTATAAAGGGGTAACCAAAACCTACGACATGCGTGGTAAGCGTGTTTGTGTTGTCATGGCTGGTAATCCTTATACAGAAAGTGGCGACAAGTTTCAGGTGCCTGATATGTTAGCCAACCGTTCGGATATTTACAACTTGGGTGATATTATTGGCGACACCAAAGAGGTGTTTGAGTTGAGTTATATCGAAAATTCGCTTACTGCCAATCCGATACTACAGAAACTAGCGGCTAAGAGCCTCAAAGATGTTTATGGGATTGTCCAAATAGCCGAAACTGGCAGTCGTGAAGGCGTAGAGTTTGAAGGTAATCACACGCCACAGGAAGTCAATGAGTATGTCAATGTCATCAAAAAAATGCTCACGGTTCGTGATGCGATTCTGAAAGTCAATTTGGAGTATATCCGCTCGGCGGCTATGGAAGATGCTTTCCGCACAGAGCCGTCTTTCAAGCTCCAAGGTTCTTATCGTAATATGAATAAATTGGCGGAAAAAATCGTCCCCATCATGAATGATAAAGAACTCATGACTATGCTCGTCGCTCACTACGAGGGCGAATCGCAAACGCTAACCACGGGTGCCGAATCGAATATGCTCAAATTCAAATCTATGATTGGAGCAATGACCGAAGCGGACGAAGCTCGTTGGGAAGAAATCAAGGAGTCTTTCCGCAAGGACAAAATGCTTTCGGGTAGCAAGGACAACCCAATGGTGCAGATGGTCGCTCAGTTTTCCGAATTTTCGGATCACCTCAAAGGCATACAGAACACTATACAAGAGGGCGTAGAAAAAGGATTGAATGCTCCTGCTCCTGTTGTCAAAAAATCGGGCGGCGTTTCGTTTAAGAAGAAGTAAGTATTGGGATTTTTTGGATTTTTGGATTTTTAGATTTTCTCCTTGGGATGCTGTCTCGTATTGGGATTTTTTGGATTTTTGGATTTTCTCCTTGGGATGCTGTCTCGTATTGGGGTTTTTAACTGTAACTTGTAAAATCCTTTTTAATCCATCAATCCCACGAATCCAAGTTCCCACAGTTTTTTTGATTTCCTACTGGAATGTAACCTATCACTTCAAAAAAAATCCTTTTTAATCCATCAATCCCACGAATCCAAATACGGACATTTTTTTAAAACTCACTCTTACAAAAAACTAGAATTATGGATAAATTCGAATATCAAGTGTACGAAGTCGATATGAAAAAAAAATTCTGGGGTTCTAACAAAGTAAAAACCCTAAAGCTACAAAGAGATCTAAACCTATTGGGGCAACAAGGTTGGGAGTTATCTTCTGAGATAGAAAATATAAGTGGTGGTGGCTATACCAAGGGCGTTATTTTGCTCTTCAAACGAAAAATTCAATAATTTGAAAATAAATAGTATTCAAATCCCCCAACCCCCTTTACTAGCTGCATCTATATAAGCAAAAAACAGCTTATGAACTATTTATTTTTTGCCCTAGTATTATTACTGTGTAGTTGTCAATCACCTCCCAAGCCTACCCTAGCAGATACCATGGCAACAGCATTGCTAAATATTGAATTGATTGATACTTTTGATAATGAATTGCGATTGGATACTGCTAGTCATATTAGTGACGCTGATTTTCATACTATCTACATTGGTATGCCTAAAGATAGCATTGTCTTGAGTTATCGTTGGCAAGAAACGATCTATAGTGATAGTGAGTTTTTCAGGAAAAGAATGACAAGGAATACTCCTCCAATGCGTATTTATGTAGATACAACTCAGATTATTGGCGTCATGTCTAGATTCGCTCTACCTGCACCAACAGGTTGTGAGAAAATGTATGACCAACAAGGACTTTGGATATACAGAAAGCCTATTAAAGCTTATCCTATTTTCATAAAAAACTTATTGGACACCGATACAATACGAGTAGGATACGGATATTTTTTATCTTTATTGATTGAAGCAAAAGACAGTATTGGTAATTGGCGACCGATACAAAAACCTTATCAATACAGCTGTGGCACAGGAATGACGTATCTCCATTTGTTGCCGAAAGAGATATTAGTGACTAATTGTCCACTCTTTGAAGGCGATTTCAAAACTACTTTACGAGTAGTGCATCAATACAAATCACTATACCCTTCCAACGAATTTAGTGGTACTATCAATTACAATCAGTTCAATACGCAAGATTAAACCCTAGCCCATGCAAGAGCAAAACCAACAAGAACTAGAGCGATTGGAGCAGTTGCGCAAGCGTATACATAAGTGGCACAAAGCCACTCATATCTTGTATATATTGCCAATTTCCCTCTATATAATTACAATAACACTCGAAGCGTCTCAGGAGTTGAAAGTGGCACTTTTTTATTGTTCTATTTTAATTTTTCCTATGGTTACGCTATACCTAATGGACCGCATAGCTACTAATTATACAAAGAAAAATAAATCAAAGGTATTGAACGTACTGTTGAAAGAGCGCTTTCCTAACCTCTCTTGTATTAATCAATTTGACAATGCTGCTATTGCCTCCTATCCATTATATCCTTTCTTCAGGGAGCTGGGTGGCAAGATACAGATAGAACATTCTTTCCACTACGAAACGAAGTCTTATACCTTGGATTTTGCAACGGCAACTAATATCTTTGAGCAAGACACACCGAATATAAGAACTATATCTTTCTTATTTAACTTTACTGATTTGCAATTACCCGCTACCAAAATTGTATCTAAACAACGAGTAAATTCACCAAGTGATATAGATGCAATGAGAGGAGCTCTTTACAAGATTCGTTTCCATGAAGTTAGTCAATATATCGAACAACATTGTTTGGTCTATGGGGCTACGCTACAAGAGGCTGTACAGTACAAGATTGTTGTCCAAATTGAACATCTCATTGTATTCTTGATCGAAGAATGGAGCGAAGAATTTCATTTGGTCTTAGAGGATAAAAAAATGCTCTTGACTATAAAATCTCCGCCAGATTTGATGGACTTGCCGCTTCAACATGCTATTGATGAAGCAATGACCGATCAACTCACAGAAGACTTAGAACGGTGTGTTGAAGTAGCAGATGTTTTGTTGGCAATAGTCGAGGAAATACAAAACGAAAAACTAAATCGTGACTTTATTAGCGAAAAAGCACGCCTCACAGAAGAAAAAAAATCAGGCGATGATTTCTATGATCATTTAGTAGATTATTAATTCGTACATTCGACCCTATGCAAGAGCAAAACCAACAAGAACTAGAGCGATTGGAGCAGTTGCGCAAAAAAAAGCTAACCCTCTATAATACGATCAATCTATTATTCCTGCCATTATTCTTTCTTATGGTAGAGTATATACTTCCGTATATCTATACATTGACGCAATTTCCATTTATACTTCTAGCCATAGGTTCTCTACTAATTTTTTACTTGCTGTTCAATCATTTTATACTCCAACCCATATCCAATCGCTATGCAGCGGATTTCAAACCCAAAATAGTAGCACTATTTGTACAAGAATACTACCCTGCAATTGTCTATCAATCCCAAGATAAATTTCCTCCAAGCACAATGATGGATTATGATATTTATCGCAGGAGTCCCCACGCTACAGAAGAAGATGTATTCAAATTTGATTCTACCGAAAAATACACCTTCCGTTTATCTACCATAAACCCACCGCACTATCGTGCTACAAAATCAGAAAAAGACGTAGTCCTATTCTTTGAATTCAAAGAAAAAATATTTCCCACGATTCAGATTGTCTCCAACGAAAGCCTCAACGACAAGCGGGAACTCAAGTCGTTTCTCAAAATCCAGCAATCGCTTCCTCCTATCAAAAACAACAAAAAATATACAGTTTATCATTCCTCTATGGAGCAAAAAAAAGAAAAAGAAGTTCTTTTGGAATTGGAACAATTGATGAAGTTTATCAAAGGGAAATGGGGTGAAAAATTTCGCTTATATCTCGATGAAAATACGTTATTTATAGGCATAGAAAAGGCTTATGATTCGTTTAGTATACAATTAAAAGAATCTCTTACCGAAACCGAAGGATTGAGTACTAGTATAGAAACAGAACTAGCCAAATATATCCAAATGGTAGATTTATCTTTGATTGCATTGGGCAATATTACCAATCAAACATTTGGGGAAGCCTACAAAGACCGTCTGAATAGTAACCTATCAGGCGATGATTTGTATGAGCACTTGGTAGATTATTAATTAATTGTTCCAGCTATTTTTGTTAACGAAGTTATTTTAAAAGTCTATTCCCAAAACGCCCTATTCAATTATTAGCCATGACAACAGAAATTCAGGACAATATAATTCAGTTAGAAAAAAATCGAAAAAAGAAGTACCCATTATACCGAGCAGCTCACGGTCTATATGTTTTACCAATTATTTCCATTCTATATTCTTCACAGTTTCCCCCACACCAACCATTTTGGATTGTATTTTTTTTGCTGCTTGCTCCAATATTACTTTCGGTAGTGCTACACTATCTCGTTATTAGCCCCATCGCACGTTCTTATTCCTGCAAGTTCAAGGCTACCATTGTCAAAACTATAGTCAAAGAATATTATCCAAATGTGCACTATGACACCGATAAGTTACCCATAAAAATTGACCTATTTATGTTTGTTCTGCAACTAAAATATCACCAAGATTTTTCGGTGGAAGATGTATTCAAGTTTGAGCAAGACGATTATTCATTTAATTTTTTAGAATTCAACTCAAGTCCCTTACAACGGTTTAGGAGAGCAAAAAGCGTTCTTTTTAATTTTAAATTTCCTAAAAAAAGTCTTCCCAATTTTTCGATTTTCGCTAAAAAACTACCGCCCAACCTACTCTATTTGGCTAAGAAACAGGACGATGAACTAAAAAATATAAATTTGGCTAGAATCAATCGTTATTTGCATAATAATTGTCTAATTCGCGCTGATGACGAATCTACTATTCGACAAATAAAACTCCTTAACATAGAAAAACTCGTCCAAGCACTAATGGGCAACTGGAGTGAAAAATTTTACTTACAGAGCAAAGAAGATACCTTATCTTTTGGTATAGAAATAACACACGATTTTTTTGAGACGTACCTCCATACTCCCGTCAACCCCAAACAACTATTTAATCAAGTATTGCTGGAACTCAAACAATACTTTGACATCGTAGATACACTCCTATCTTTTGCCGACCTGTTACGAGCCGAAACTTCGCAACGAACTTACCAAAGAAAATACAATGGCGCCCCCCTTAACTCATCTGATAACTCAACAGATGATTTCTATGATCATTTAATCAACTATTAGAGCTTATCATCTCTAATTTGAGTACAGAACAAGCGTTAATAATACTTATTCCAAAGGCATTCTTTAGCCTCCAAATAAGGTACTAAGCACTTTGAAAGTGCTTAGTACCTCGTTAAGAATAGTTTTTTATCCTGCACTCAAACCTCTTATTTAGAATTGAACTAACTAAGCCCTTATTCCCAGTTTTATTTGTAGCCATTCTTAATAATCCGTACTTTTGTGTGCCTTTCGGCGAATAGTAGAAACTAAAAAACAAAAGAAAAATGAAAACAGGTTTGGCAATTGCTCTGATGTTGATTTTGCTTGTTGGTTGTGACCAACAAAATAAACGCACCCTTCCTAAGCTCGGCAATCGTCCGCTCGTAGAGCGTGTCGTTGACGGCAAAACAATCGTTGATACCGTAGATCATCAAGTGGCAGATTTTGCCTTTCGCAATCAAGATTCTACTTTGATTACAGAAAAAACAGTAGCAGGCAAGATTTATTTAGCCGATTTTTTCTTTACTTCTTGCTTCACGATTTGCCCCAAGGTCAAAAAGAACATGAAGCGTATTTATGACAAATATCAAGGCAGTCCTGACCTCTTGATACTCTCCCACTCTATTGATTATCGGTACGATACAGTAGGTCGTTTGGCATGGTATGCCGACAAATTCAACATCAAATCCGACAATTGGCACTTGCTGACAGGCAGCTACGACGAGCTACTGCGTATGTCTTATCAGTATTTATTGACCGCCAAAGAAGACGATGAAGCCCCTGGAGGATTTGACCACAGTGGTTCTATTGCCTTGATAGACCGCCAGCGCCATATTCGTGGCATGTACGACGGTACCGACACCGCTAGTGTCAATCAATTGATGCTCGATATTGAATTGCTATTGCAAGAATAAACAACCAACTATTATGAAAAAGAGTATCGTTTTTCTCGTCCTAATCAGTAGTTTTTTTGGAGTCGCACTTTCGTGCAATGACGGAACAAAAACCTATCGAGAAGGAGCTATCTTATACGAAACGCATTGCGAAAGCTGCCACATGGCAGACGGAACAGGCTTAGAGGCACTCTATCCGCCTTTGGCTCAATCGGATATGTTGCGTGTAATGGGAGCGACTACTGCTTGTGCCATTGTCAATGGTATGGAAGGCAAAATAATCGTCAATGGCGTAGAATACGACAACAAAATGCTGCCCATTAAAGGGCTTTCGACCGTAGAGGTCACTAATATTATCAACTATATCAATCATGCTTGGGGCAACGAAAATCAGTTTGTGCCACTCCAAGCCGTACAAAAAGCACTGGAAGATTGTAGCCCTCAGAAATAATATAAAGCGGTACACTTTTTAGCTAGCGTCATTTTTTGGGGAAAGAATAAAAGTTAATATTGCTCTTAACAAGACCGCTTTGTTATTAGATCCTGGAAGTTAGACTTCCTATCATAGCGTTCTTAATGCTTGTTTAAGAATATCTCTTAAGAGCGTATTTCCAAGAAGGAATATAAATAACTTAAAGTGATTTTTAGTCCTCAGCCAAAAGTATAGTTTTATAAAAAATAACAGCATGATGCTATCTTAGAGCTTGCCTGTTGCTTTGATCAAAAGCATACTACCAAACAACAGCAACGATGGCACACAAGAAATACCGACACCTACCCAAAACATTGTGTTGCGTGTCTTATCTTCTATATGAATATTGCTAAACCGCTTCAGAAGGGCTTCTATTCCCCAACCCAAAAAGTAAACAACATTGCCCAAAGTAGCATAGACTACTCCTACGGTCAAAAAAACAGTGGACAAATTGGCATAAACTGGAAAATCAAAAAACAAGTAAATTCCCAGACAAACCAAGGCAAAAAATCCAAAAACAGCTGCATTATAAACCCAGCGTTTGCCCTGCCACCATTCCCATGCTTCGCCATAGGTCAGTCCCGTTGTGGTTTCTTGTTCTTCGTCTAGTAGTATTTCTTCGTGTTCTAACATTGGGGTAATTTTTTTAAGGTTGAAATTAAACCTAGGATAAGAGTAGATCTAAGCGACCAACTACTCTATCTCAAAAACAACCGTTTTCACTCGCTTGGTCGCTACGCCCTCTATATCCTCTGTCAATATCAAGTCCTGCATACCCTCTTGCTCAAAAACCTGCTTCATATTCCGCACCAAACCGATAGGTACTTGTCGTGCGTGGCATTTTTGGAGTAGTATGTCGGCAGTTTGGGTAGCAAAAGCAGGGGCTAAACTTGCCGCTAAAGCCGTTCTGTTGGTTACTCGATTATGATTATTTTTGTAGTTCGGATCGCTGCCCAAGGCTGCCAAATCCAAGCATTCGCACAAAGCGACAAACTGTTTGTTATTGCCAATCGCCAATACCAATTGCTGATTATCTTGGGTGGTAAATAGCTCGCCATAAGGAGCGATATTGGGGTGCAGACTGCCGAGCTGCTGCGGAATATGTGCTGCCATAAGCCAATTGGTGGCTTGGTTAGCGAGCGAACTAACGGCTGCTGCTAGTAGTGAAGTTTGCACCAAACTTCCTTTTCCTGTTTGCATTCGCTGAATCAAGGCGACCAAAATACCTTCTTTGAGCTGGTGAGCCGCCAATATATCAATGAGGGCAACAGGCATTTTGGTGGGTGGGCTTTCGGGTTGTCCATTCATGTACATAAAGCCCGATTCGGCTTGTAGTACCACATCAAAAGCGACTCGACCAGAGTCTTTGCCAAAACCTGTTAGGTTGGCATAAATCAATTGATTGTTGATTGCCCGAAGGGTATCATAATCGACCCCTAATTTCTCGGCTGCTCCTTTTTTGTAGTTGGCTAGCACGATGTCAGCTTGTGTCACCAACTCGTACAATTGTTTCAAATCTTGACTATTGGACAAGTCCAAAAAGAGTACTTCTTTATTCCAATTGACAGAACAATAATAAGCCGATACCGCTGCTTTTTTGTCCTCTTGAGGTAGTCGCCAAGTACGGGTGACATCACCATCTGTCTTTTTATTTTCTACTTTGATGACCTTGGCTCCTAACTCTGCTAGAAACAGCCCAACAGCAGGACCTGCTAGCACAGAGGCGAGTTCTATCACTCGCAAGTCTTTAAAAATCTTCCTCATCAATAATTTCTATTTTTTTCTCGTTGGTTACGTTCGTACTAGGTGCATCGCCGTCTTTTTTGGTCAGTTTGCCACGAATGCAGACCTTTTTGCCCAGTAGCTCTATTTCTGGGCTATACGAAAAGTTCTGTATAGCCGATGCCCAAATAGTGACCGAATAAATTTGGTTCGGAAACTTCGTATCTAAATTCAAAAACACGGCTCCTGATTTTGTTTTTTTGGTAGAAACGACGGTACCGCAGACCGTTATATTTTTATCTATAAATAAATCTGTCTCTAGTGTATTGATTGTATTTTTGGGGCGTTGTTTCATGCTCAACGGCACTGCATCAGGCATACCTTTGTCCGAAGCTCTGTCCCACATTGCCCAATCAACAGTACTTTCGAGTTTGTCTTGTAGCGCTTTATCTAGATTAGGAAAAAAGTCAATTCCTGTCAATTTTTCGATTTCATCGACGGTCATCGCATAGGTTATCAATGGCTTATTGCAACTGCTATTATCCATCAAGAAAGCAATGGCTTTTTTTTCGTCCCCTTCATTATCCAAGAAAATCTTGTAGAACTGCTTGGGGACGCTCAATTTTTTGTTTTTGCCTTGCGTAATCTTTGGCAAATCATCTGTTAGAATAGGACCTGATATGACCACTAATTGTTCTTTGTTGTTGAATACTTGACTTCTGCCCCAGCCTTCTAGTTCTGCCCATTTTTCTCGATTGAGTTCTGGGCGTTGTGGAGCCATATTAGAATAAAAATACGATTCGCTAATCGCTGTTTTGGACCACTTGAAATCTGCCGAAGGGGCAATGTGTCCTCTATCAAAACCGCTGTACCAATAATCTGGCTTGTCGGCGGTACCTGTACTGACCTTTGGGTCAATTCTAAAATCGTTGGTTCTCGACAAATTACCAACATTAACTTGCGGTAATATAATGTGTGTCACCCAACGAGCTTGCTCGTGCTGCTCATCATACAACAAAAACATACCTGCATGTTTGACCAATTCGGTTTGTTCGATGGTACTAGTGGGAGTCCCTAGTGCTTCTAAATCCTGCCGAATCACTGCCAAACGAAGTTGTTCCAACTCATCGTGTATCTTGAGTTGTCGTTCTTCTAATGTTTGTTGTTCTGTTTCTAGTTGCTGGATTTGCTCTTCATCGGATTGAGCATAGGTACAGGAGGTACCCAATAGGAGTAATAACAAAAAAGTAATAGAGTGGCTATTCATTTGTATTATTTTAAACAAAAAATGAAGCAGTGTAGTAACGTCCAATACACCCAATGCGACCTGCACCTGCTGTATTTGGCGACAAGGTAACCAGAAGTGATGGATTATACAACAAAAGTTAACAAATGAAGTACCAAATAGCACTATGATGTAATAAGTGATTGTTACCAAAAACAAAAAGAGTTGCCTCGGGTTTGAGGCAACTCTTAAAAACGGGATAGTTAATTGGTATATTGGTACACGACCGTAGGTCGTTCGTTGTTATTGTTTGATAAACGGAATAGTCTGTTGTGTAGCAGCTCCTGTCAATCGGACAAAGTACGCCCCAGCAGGTAAGTCATGAACAGAAACGCCTATGGTAGTTTGACCATTGGATATAGTCTGTTGCTGTTGCACAATCGTTTGTCCTTGTACATTGACTACTGTCAATTGTATATCTTCTGCTCTATCGCTTTCAATTGCCAAGTTAATTTGGCTATTGGCTGGATTCGGATACAACACAACCTTAGTTTGGTTGTCTAGCAATGTGGTACTCGTAATGTAAGTGATACTCGGAGGCAATGTATTGACAAACATTCTTTGCTTGTTTCCTGCAAAACGGCTGAAGTTTCCAGAAGAATCAATCGTAACGGTATCACAAATGGTCAATGCACAACCGTTGAGCGTATCCACTCCTACTGCACAGACGACATAGGTTCCTATGTTATTGTATTGATGGGCAGGATTGCCATTCATTACGCCAGTACCATCACCAAAGCTCCAAGAGAATTGGTATTGGCTACCAATAGGTGCATTGGTAATAATTGGCTGCATCCAAAGTAGGTATGGATTAGTAGAATCTTGCATAATATCCAAGCTAATGCCCACATTAGTACAAGGGTTATTGTTGTTGTTTGTCACTAATATGCTATCCAAATACGTAGCACTACAACCGTTGGCATCTGTCACTGCCAAGTTCACCGCATAGACTCCGTTTCCATTGTAGTTGTAACTTGGGTTGCTCGTGAACGAAGTGGTGTTGTTAATCATCCAGAAGTATGTATAACCAGCAGTTCCACCATTTATTTGCGGTGCAAATTGTGTGGATCCGTTCGGGTTGGTCGTATAATTGAAGCTTACATTGAAATTGCTACAAGGATTAGGAGTTGCTCCACCTACACAAAAATTAGTAGTTTCTGTAGTAGTAAACCCTCCTGTACTTGATACGATTACATTGTAGTTGCTATCCAATAATTGGTAGCCACCTTGACCATAAACACAGCACATACCATCACCCCAACTATCGAAGAAGTTCAAATCAAAGCAGCCATTTGGCAAACAAAGATTCAATACTAAACTATCCGTATCACCATTTGTATAATTGCTACCAGATTCCACAATGACTCCATTAGTATCGGTAATATTCCAAGAAGTTTCGTTAGAATAGCGGTCAAAATCTATTAGAAGTATGACTTCATTTTGGTTGCAATTCGTTGGTACGGTATTGATATACAAACTATCGCAGTACGTGTCCATACAGTTGGTCGTGAGTGTATCTTGTGTCGTCAAGCAAACATTGAATAAATTATTGCTGCCATTGTATTGGTGTGTTGTAGTTGCATTGTTGCTATAACCTGATGTGCCATCGCCAAAATCCCAATAGTAGCTGTTGCTAGACGTTCCTGTACTTGTGAAGGTTACCGCATTTCCATTGATGGTATAACTAAAGTTGGCGTAATAATTAGCACAACTATTGCCAAAAGTAGTCGTAGCATAGCTGGTACTATCTACACAACCAAACGAATCCGTTACTACCAAACCTATATAATAGGTTCCTGCTTGTGCATACGTGTGCGTAACAAAACCTGTCATGTTACTTGCGGTATTGCCGTCGCCAAAACTCCAAGAGTAGTTGTACGATGGGCTTCCGCCTGTTGCATAAGCATAAAAATCAACCGTATTGCTATTGCCATGTACGGAGTCAAACATCGTAGCAGCTACTGCACAAGGTGCTGTAGTACCAAAAGTAGTCGTTGTATAGCTAGTACTATCTACACACCCCATAGAATCCGTTACTACCAAATTAACATTGTAAGCTCCTATTTGTGCATACGTGTGAGTTACAAAACCTGTTGTATTACTTGCCGTATTGCCGTCTCCAAAATTCCAAAAATACATATAAGGTGAGCTTCCGCCTGTTGCGTAAGCATAAAAATCGACCGTATTACCATTGCCATGTACCGAATCAGACATCGTAGCGGCTACAATACAAGGAGTATTATTAGTAATTATTACTGACGTAGAAGTACTGTCTGTACAACCTTGCGAATCGGTCACTAGCAAATCTACAGCGTAGATACCTGCTGCGGAATAAACATGGGTCGTATTGCCAGAAGTATTGCTAGCCGTATTGCCGTCGCCAAAACTCCACGAATAAGTGTAGGCAGGACTACCGCCTGTTGCGTAAGCATAAAAATCAACCGTATTGCTATTGCCATGTACGGAGTCAAACATCGTAGCGGCTACGTTACATGGGTTGCCGAATACACCTTGTATATAAATGCTATCGCAATAGGAGGAAGTACAACCATTGATGGTATCAAAAGTAGATAAACACACCAAATACCAGCCATTAGCAGTATAAGTATAAGAAGGGTTATTGCTCAGGATAGAATCTCCGTTGCCAAATTCCCAAAATTGCGCTCCTGCCGAACCTGTGGAGGTAAAGCTAATAGTTGTACCAACGCTATCGTAAGTATAACTGAAATTTGCTTGATACCCTGGACACTGAGCACTAACGGAGCTTGGAGCTACCAATAGACAAAGCATCGTAAATAAGATGGTTTTGATTATTTTCATTGTTCAAATAGTTTAGAATAAAGATTAGTTAGTTTTTTTTGATGGTACAATAATAAGACACTGACAGAAATAAAAAAAATACTTTTTTTGGCTATTATATTTCATTTAATTAAAATTGAAATACATAAACAATTGATAATAATTTATTTAAAAATTTAAAAATAAAAAAAACTAATAAACAAAGAACAATACACCATTCTCTATGTTATAATAGGCGAGCTTAAAATGTTAGTTATATTAACTGACTTAAATATCAAAAAAAATAACCATGTTAAACCAAAAATATTTAGATGCAATAGCCGCTTGTCAGCAATGTATTGTTGATTGTAGTATTTGTCTACACGAAATGGCTACCAAAGAAAGTATGAACGACTGCCCCAAATGCTGTATCCAGTGTATTACGGCTTGTCGTACTGCCATTGATATGATGACTGCCGATAGCAAATGGGCAAAAGATTATGTCAAATTGTGTAAGGAAATTTGCGAATGGTGCTATAGCCAATGCAAGGAACATAATCACGACCACTGCCAGTGCTGTGCTGTATCTTGTAAAACATGTATAGAAGTACTCGAAAAAATTGCAGCTTAAACAAGTTCAATTATTTATAAATAAAAAAGCCCTATTTATTGAACAAAATTCAATAAATAGGGCTTTCTAGTTGGTAAAAAGTAGTTTACTTTTTATCTTTATTTTGACTATCTGCAGGCTTTTGATTTTTCTGTTCTGTTGATTTTTCTTCCGTTCCTGTTTCATTATTCGACTGAAGTCGAACATCTTTAGCCATTTTTCTTTTCACTTCTTCTTCCCATTTTTGAGATTCTGCTACATCGTGTGCATTTTTGACACGCACGGCAGTTGGGAATGGCAAATCAATACCAGCTTCGTTCATCGCTTGTTGTGTTTTCAAAATAACTTGTGAGAACGTTTTGACAACGTCTCCTCTATCTGATTTTGTCCACCAACGTACCCGCACATTGAGCCAGCTATCTGCTTGATCCCATGGCAATATATCAATTGGTTTATCTTGGTTGATTCCATCAATACCCTCTAGTGTCGTGCGTAGCAATTCTATTGCCTTTTCGTAATCTTGGTCGTAGCCTACACCAACATCATATTGCGAACGAATATACTCATTGGAAGTAATTACTCGAAGTGAGTTCGTATAAATTTCGCTATTCGGTATCACTACCTCTTGACCGTCGTAACGGTAAATAATAGTAGCACGTGTTTCTATTCGATCTACTCGACCTTGTATGCCGTTGACTTCGATTTCGTCGCCAATCTCAAACGGTTGGCGTGTCAAAATAAGAATACCTGCCATCCAGTTTTGTAGAATATCCTTGAAGGCAAAACCAATAGCCACTGAACTAATACCTAGCCCACCAATTAAGTCTTCAAAAGTCATATTAGGGGATATCGTAGTCAAGGCAACACCTAGCCCCACTAGCATCATTACCCACCAAACAAAGCCACCCAATATTTCACCAAAGTTTGCCCTTCCTTGTTTTTTCAAGCCATTCCGAACTAGAGCCGCAACAAGCTTCGCCAAAAAATAGAATATAATAAGCACTATAATAGCAATGCCGATTAGAGGCAGCATTTTCCAAGCGGCTTCTAATATATTTGTCACTTTTTTTAGCAACATATCAAAGCTTACATTGACTTCCGTAGCTTTATCGACTACTCCTGTAGCAGTAGTATCTGGTGCCTGAAAATAGAGCTGTGGTAAAAATTGATAGAAATAGTTAAGAATGGAGTTCATCTATACGTTAGTTTTTTTATAAAATTATGTTAACAGTATATTAACTACATAATTTTCAAAAAGTTCTGAAACTAAAGCATTTTCAATCTCTTACAACTGCTCGGCATCTTCATGTTTGGGCGTAGGCTTGTAGCCCGCAAACGGTATTTTCAACAAAAACAATGGATTGTTGATGTCTTTTTCGTTCATATACGTATCTACTCCATAGACCAACTTGCTATTGTCCACCTCTACATAAGTGCCAAATATTCTATCCCAAAGAGAAAAAATATTGCCGTAGTTAGTATCTGAATACGGCTGACGATAATGATGGTGTACTCGGTGCATAGCAGGCGTACAGAACACATAACGCATGACTTTGTCTAGCTTGCCATGAAACGCCATATTGGAATGGCTAAATTGACTCATAATAGCCGACATAGATTGATAAATCATAACCAACCAAAAAGGAGCACCCACAATAAACACGGCTGCTGTCGTGAACAAGAAACGCAAAACGCTCTCCCCTGGGTGGTGTCTATTGGCAGTAGAGGCATCTACATTCATATCGCTGTGATGCACTACATGAAATTGCCACAAAAAAGTAATTTTGTGTTCTACAAAATGCGGCAACCAAGATCCTAAAAAATCCATTAACAATACACCAATTATGATTCCAGCGATTAATTTGGGGGCGTTGGTTACATCCATCAAGCCTGCCCACTGAACTATACCAAACCCGTTATTGGTAGTCCAGCTAGCAGCAAAAAGCAAAATGCCAGCCATTCCTAGATTGACCAGTACTGTTGTCAATGTAAAAAAAACATTGAGTCCAGTATGGGATACTTTGTTGTACTTGTTCTTGAAAAACGGCAGACCACTTTCGACCATTAAGAAAAAGAACAATCCACCAAACAAAATTAACGAGCGATGTGCCTTAGGCATATCC
This sequence comes from uncultured Saprospiraceae bacterium, assembly GCA_937139495.1. Lineage (GTDB taxonomy): Bacteria > Bacteroidota > Bacteroidia > Chitinophagales > Saprospiraceae > Aureispira. The sequence continues at coordinate 197,019 of CAKZQC010000027.1, forward strand.
GAAAAATACTCTACAACTGCTTCCATGTTTCTATATTAAAGAGGTAATACTATCTCCCAATATACTCAAAAGACGGTCTATAATAAAATCTTCTTTCGCTTTTTGTTATCAATTAGCACTGAATATTTACCTTTACTATTCTATACTTTCCTATTCATCACAAACTTGACTGTATTTTGAAATCCTACTTTACTTCCTTTAGAATATACTTACTGCTAGTCGTAGTTATTGCAGTGACCAATATTTTCTATTACCCTCGCTGGAAACAAGCAGGTACAGAAGCAACGATTGCTTGGGACATTTCTGGCTATTATATGTACCTACCAGCTATTTTTATTTATCAAGATATTAAGGAATGTAAGTTCCAAGATGATATTATACAAAAGTATGGCCCTACGCCCGATTTTCAGCAAGCTTTTTTGCACGAAGAATCTGGGAATTATGTGCTAAAATATTCCGCAGGACAAGCCATCCAATTCAGTCCTTTTTTCTTTGTTGCCCATGCTTGGGCTAGCAATAGCACGGCTTATCCAGCCGATGGTTTTTCCTTTCCTTATCAGTTTATGATTTCGATGGGCAGCCTGCTCATTGCCTTTCTGGGGCTGTTTTACTTACGTAAATCTTTGTTATTTTACTTTGAAGACAAAGCAGTTGCTTGGACACTTTTGGGGATTGTATTGGGTAGCAATTACCTAGCTTATTCGGCTATTGGTGGAGCCATGACCCACAATACTTTATTTACCTTATATAGTCTGTTGCTCTATCAGACCATTCAGTTTTACCGAAACCCAAACTACGCCAAAGCGATTGCAATCGGGCTATTGGTGGGTTTAGCTGCCTTGACTCGACCAACCGAATTGATTGCACTCTTGATTCCTGTATTGTGGGGCGTTGGTGGATTTAGTATCGCAGCTATCAAGCAGCAATTCAATTTCTTATTGACCCACTGGGTCAAAATCGTAGTCGCTATTATTTGCTGTGGTGCAGTAGGCAGTATTCAGCTTTTTTATTGGAAATATGCCAGTGGACATTGGATCGTTTATTCCTACCAAGAACAAGGATTTAGTTGGCTGCGTCCGCACTTGCTCGATGGCTTATTTAGCTACCGAAGTGGCTGGTTGACCTACTCCCCTTTTATGTGGACATCACTGATTGGTTTTGGCTTTTTGTATGCCTACAAACGGGCAATTTTTGTACCAACGCTTTTGTTTACCTCCCTATTTATTTACATTGCTTTCGCTTGGGATATCTGGTGGTATGGCGGCTCTATTGGGCAGCGTGTTATGGTACAATGTTACCCTGTTTTGGCGTTTCCGATGGCAAGCTTCTTTGTGTGGTTCAATCGCTCCAACAGGTACGCAAAAATTATATTTACCCCTATCTTTTTCTTGCTCTTCTATTTTAGCTTGTGGATAGGACATCAGGCACACAAAGGCGGTCTGTATAAGGCTTCCGAAATGACTAAAGCTTACTTTTGGCGGACGCTAGGACGCTACGAAAACAACAGCGAATACCTCAAGCTACTAGACACCAAAGAATTATACATGGGCGAACGAACAGACGTTCAATCACTTCCTATTGATAAACCTTATCGCTTTGAGTTGGCAGGAGATAAACATTATGGCGATGTTGCGATACGGGTAGCCATTCCTCCTAATTTTGATTGGGTCAGGGCTTATGCCGACTTCGATATGCAGCAGCGAGAAGGCAATATTTGGAGCATGACACAGTTTGCTGTTCGATTTAAGCGAGGCGAAGAAACCATCAAAGAACAAATGTTTAGGGTGCAGCGTCATAGCCTTTACGGCAATGAAAAAAAACGCCTCTATCTCGATACGGCTTACCCTGATGAAGCGTGTACATCTATCGAAATTAGTATCTGGAACGTCGGAACAATTCCGATTGCCGTCGATAATTTTGCGGTAGAAGTGTTTCGAGAAGATTAAACAAAAAATAGCCTACTAGAAATACATCTAGTAGGCTATTCTTATATAGAATGCGAATATTTTTCGCTCTTATTTGAACATTGTGGAAACGGTTGTTTCTTTGCTACCTGTGGTATATTTATAAAATCCTTCGCCAGATTTTCTACCCAAATAACCTGCCGTTACCATATTGACCAACAGTGGACAAGGGGCATATTTAGGATTGCCAAAACCATCATGCAATACTTTCATAATAGACAAACAAACATCTAAGCCGATAAAATCCGCCAACTGTAAGGGTCCCATTGGGTGTGCCATTCCGAGTTTCATTACGGTATCAATTTCCTCTACACCAGCTACACTTTCGTACAATGAATAAATCGCTTCATTGATCATCGGCATCAAGATTCTATTGGCAATAAATCCAGGGTAATCGTTCACTTCTGTCGGAACTTTGCCCAATTTTTTGGAAAGTTCCATGATAGTTTTTGTTACTTCGTCAGAAGTTGCATAACCACGGATTACCTCTACCAATTTCATAACAGGTACAGGGTTCATGAAGTGCATACCGATTACTTTGTCAGGACGATTGGTCACAGACGCTATTTTGGTAATAGAAATAGAAGAAGTGTTGGTTGCCAAAATGGTATTTTTGCCCGCCACATCGCTAATTTGCTTGAATATTTTTAGTTTCAAGTCTATATTTTCGGTTGCGGCTTCTACAATCAAGTCAGCATGTGGTGCCACGGCTGCCAAATCGGTAAACGTTTCTAGGTTAGCCAGAGTATTCACCTTGTCCTGCTCACTAATTTTTTCTTTGCTCACCATTCTATCCAAGTTCTTGGTGATGGTCGCTACGGCACGCTCTAGTGCTTCTTTAGAAATATCTACTAACGATACTTTATAATCTTTCATAGCAAAGACATGTGCAATACCATTACCCATTGTTCCTGCTCCGATTACTACAATATTTTTCATACTATTTTGTTTTTTGTGTGTTTTTTGTGCGAATAAGCTACTGCAAAATAAGTCTATATCTATAGAATATCTAAAAATTAGAAAAGTTCTTTACTTTTGTATCTTTCTTGGCAACATTTTGTGCCATAAATTCATTTTAATAAATGACAATTTCATCTCAAAAATTGTCTATCATCTCACACATTCAATCATTAACACCAACCTTACCATTTCAGTTATGTTTATTATACAGACACAAGAACTTGCTACCCAGCAATATATTACGATACAGAATAAAAAAACGAACTGTTTGGCAAAAATTTGCTTGACAAGTGGCGGTAGCTTACAGCAACTTTATTGGCATGGAACGCCCGTAATTAACAACCTCCAAGGAGAAGGCGACCAAACCAGCTGGCTCAACAGCTCTGGTGGTGCTATTTTGTTTCCTTTTGTCAATCGTATTGCCGAAGGCAAATACAGCTATAACGGTACGCTGTATGACTTGTATTGCAACGAAAAAGATAAAAAAAATGCGATTCATGGGCTGGTATTTGACCGCCCCTTTGAGCTAACTTCGCAAAGTGCCGACGCAGAAATGGCGCAAGTAGTCTTGCGTTATGAGCATTATTTATCCGAAGGTTTTCCGTTTCCTTTTCGCATCGAACTGACTTATACCATTACTTCCGATGATTTGCTCCTCGAAGTAGCCATCAACAATACAGGAAGCGACACCTTCCCGTTCAGCTTAGGCTGGCACCCTTACTTTTGTAGCAGCGACTTGGAAGAAAGTTGTATTCAGGTCGAAGTCAACAAACGTGTCAAGGTCGATACCAAAATGATTCCGACAGAAGTATTGCCTTTTGAGCTCGATGGTCCTATTTGGCTGGAGCAAGATTTGGAGCTGGACGATGCCTTTGAGTTGACCGACAACAAAATTGATTTCCATACGCCCGATTATAGTTTGGCAATAGAGAGCATTGGCAGTACGCCACCGAATTACGTTCAGATTTATACGCCAAGTCACCACAAAAGTGTAGCGATTGAACCAATGACCGCTATTGCCGATAGCTTTAATAACAAAATTGGATTGCGAGAACTAGAAGCCGAAGAGTCTTTTGGTCTTATTTGGAAATTGAGTTATGATGCTGCTGCGTCAGAGGAATAAATTATTAGCAATTAGACTCTTAAACTTTAGACCATAAGGTTTCAATGTTTAAGCGCCCCCTAAAATGACTTTTTATGAAGTATATTTGCTTTGGTCTTAGAGACGAAGAACATCAATACCAAAACTCTCCTAATTTCCATACTGAATTACCTTTTGGTGAACAAAAAGGAGAATTAATAGATCATCTGATTGAATCAGATTTGAAGAAAACAGTTTGGTTTGCAAGCTCGGAAGACTACTCTCAAAAAGTTTGTTTTAGTGAAAGTGCTTTAGAGAAAATAAAAAAAACTCTATCAAAACTTATAACTATAAGTAACAGCTCTGTACACAGAGAAATATTTGCACAAGTAAGTGAGGAAGATTTAAATAGAACTCTAAGTAAAAGGATCCCGAAGGACTATCAACATGAGCCATTTTTTGAAAATTGGATTATGACTCAACCCAAAGACTTACAAAAAATTTATCGCCAATACAGAAAAATTGGTCCTTCCAGAATTAAATTCTTGGATGAAGAATTTACTCAAGTAATCCCTTTACAAAAAGACAGATTGAGTTTATTTTATGCTCAAGAGAATCATCAAAACATAACATAAGTCATGGAACAACATACCTTGCATAACAGCATTATCAAAAAATACAATTTCTTGAAAGAGATGTATCAAGACAATTATTTCCCCAATGATTTGGTTGATAAAGGCAAAGTAATTTTGCTGCAATTGTGCCAACAAATAGAACTACAAGAGCCAAAAGAATTGAGTGCTTTTTATGCACTTACGCATGCTGCTACCGAGCAATTCAATGACTTGGAAGAAGAATTTGGTGCCGCTGGAAGCGAAATAGAAACAGCTGCTCGGGAAGCAATTGCCTTGGATTTCAATATGATTGCTTTGGCTTATGGTTATGAAGCAGATATTGAAGAAATGATTGCTCCAAGAGAGTGGTAAGCTAACTTATTTTGCTACAATCTATTGCTCAAAGAACCTATTTTGTGCTATGATTTTAGTACTTTGTGGCATTCATTCACTATCAAAAAAAGTACATGAAAAAGATACTCATCATAGGAGCAGGACGCTCTGCTAGTTCACTTATTAGTTATTTGTTGGAGCATAGCCAAACCCACGATTGGCAAATAACGGTAGCGGATATGACGCTAGAACTGGCTCAAAAACGCATAAAAGGATACGACCAAGCCAAAGCAATTAGTTTCAATGCCTTGGACGAGTCAGAACGCCTGCCACACTTGGAGGCAGCTGACTTTGTAGTCTCTATGTTGCCTGCTCATTTTCATATTCATGTGGCTAAAGATTGCTTAAAATTAGGCAAAAGCCTAGCGACAGCTTCTTATGTTTCGCCCGAACTTAAAGAACTAGACGAAGAAGTAAAAGCGAAGGGGTTAATTTTCTTGAATGAAATTGGTCTTGATCCTGGTATAGACCATATGTCTGCCATGCAGATGATCAATAAAATACGTGATAAAGGAGCAGAAATCAAAGCCTTTTATTCTTATGCAGGCGGCTTAGTTGCTCCAGAGAGCGACAATAACCCATGGCATTACAAGTTTACTTGGAACCCTCGCAATGTGGTACTAGCAGGACAAGGAGTAGCCAAATATCTCTATGAAGATAGATATCGACACGTGCCTTATCATCAGCTTTTTTCCACTTCCGACTTGGTCTATATCCCGAGTATGGGCTGGTATGATGCCTATCCTAATCGCACATCTCTCAAGTACAAAGATTCTTATGGATTAGATGACATTCCGACTATTATGCGCGGAACGTTGCGCCACAAAGGATTCTGCAAGGCATGGGATTTATTGGTACAATTGGGCTTGACCGACGACAGTTACAAGATGGAATATGCCGATGATTTGACTTATCGTCAATGGTTGCGTAGCCACTTGCCACACAACTTGGAGCGAGACAACAACGGTAATATTCGTTCGCAATTAGCGGCTTTCTTCTTTTTGAATGCTGCCGATGAAGCACTCGACAAACTACAATGGTTGGGCTTGTTTTCAGATAAAAAAATACCTCTAGACAACGCCTCTCCTGCCGAGATACTACAACATGTATTGGAGCAAAAATGGAATTTGGAGCCAGAGGATAAGGACATGATTATCATGCAGCATGAAGTCGAATATATCCTAAATGGCAAAAAGAAAAGACATATTTCGACGCTTGTTAACTATGGCGAAAATAGCGACAAAACAGCTATGGCTCGTTTAGTGGGTTTGCCTTTGGCTATTGGTGTCAAACATATATTACTAGGCAATATCAAATCCACAGGCGTAGTGATTCCGATTGAAGCCAATATTTATGAGCCCGTTATGAAAGAACTTGCCGAGTATGGCGTAGGGTTTGAAGAAGTCGATATTGAATTGGAATCGTTCAATCAATATTTTGATCAAACACTTTAAGTAGTACGAAAACGACCTTTAGCAATTTTTATTTACAAGGCTGCTAAAGGTCGTTTCCTTCTCTAATAATTCAACTAAAAATGAAACACTTAATTGCACCTTCTATATTGGCAGCTAATTTTGCCAATTTGAGCCAAGATATACAATTATTGCACGAAAGTGACGCCGACTGGATACACGTGGACGTGATGGACGGACAGTTTGTCCCGAATATCTCCTTTGGATTTCCTGTACTCAAGGCAATCAAGCCATTGACCGACAAAATCATGGATGTGCATTTGATGATAGAACGCCCCGAACAATTTATTGAGCAATTTGCGGAAGCTGGAGCGGATATTATTACGGTTCATTATGAAGCAACCAACCACTTGCACCGTGTGTTGCAACAAATAAAAGCAACAGGAGCGAAAGCAGGTGTTGCCCTCAATCCTCATACTAGTGTCAAACTATTGTCCGACGTATTGGAGGATATTGATTTGGTATGTTTAATGTCTGTTAATCCAGGGTTTGGCGGACAAAAATTTATATACAACACGCTCAAAAAAGTGCGTGACTTGAAAGAAGAAATTACGACTAGAAATCTAGCTACCAAAATAGAAATTGATGGTGGTGTTGGTATGCAAAATGCAGAGGTATTGCTACAAGCTGGAGCCGATGTATTGGTGGCCGGTTCGGCTATATTCAAAGCCGACAACCCTAAGGATATGATTAGTCGATTGAAAAACATAGGAATAGAAAAAATATTGTAATGAAGATAGTTTTTATGGGAACCCCCGAATTTGCGGTGCCTTCTCTGGATATATTGATACAGAATGGATATGATGTGGTAGGTGTTATTACGGCTACCGATAAGCGTGGTGGTCGAGGTGGCAAAAAGCTCCTAGAGTCGGACGTAAAAAAGTATGCAAAAGAAAAAGGATTGCACATCATGCAGCCAAAAAATCTAAAATCGCCCGAATTTCAGGAAGAACTGCGAGCATTGAAAGCCGATATACAAGTAGTCGTTGCCTTTCGTATGTTGCCTGAGGCTGTTTGGAATATGCCGCCTTTGGGCACGATGAATGTTCACGGTTCGCTGTTGCCTCAATACAGAGGTGCTGCCCCTATCAACTGGGCGGTTGTCAATGGAGAAACGACAACTGGTGCAACTAGCTTTTTTCTGAAACACGAAATTGATACTGGCGACTTGCTGTTTCATGCCGAAACACATATTGACGAAAACGAAACAACAGGAGAACTCTACGACCGTCTCAAATATGTAGGAGCTGATTTGTTGCTCAAAAGTATCCGAGCGGTAGAGCAGGGCGATTACTCCCTTCAAATGCAAGATAATAGCTTGGTGAGTCACGCACCCAAAATTTTTCATCAAGATTGTCAAATTGACTTCAGTCAAACGACTAAAAAAGTACACGATTTTATACGGGGCATGAGTCCTTTTCCTGCTGCGTGGACTACCTTGGACGAACAAAAGTTAAAGATATTCCGAACAGAAAAGGAACTTTTAGCACACAATCACCCTTTTGGTACTGTATTGACAGATGGCAAAAAGTACCTCAAAATAGCGACCGCTGATGGGTTTGTCAATTTGCTAGATGTGCAATTGACGAAGCGTAAGCGAATGGACATCAAGAGCTTCTTGAATGGCTATCAAATACAAAAATTTGAAGTAGAAAAAGTATAAATCATGGTAAAAGTAATTGGTTTTGTAGTAATCGTTGGGGTACTCGTTTTTGCACTACGCCCTACCTTGTGGCAGCAAGTAGCTGGTGTAGAAACAACCGAATCTGAGAACCAAGAATTGGCAGAAACTGCCGACGAAATGTTTGAGCAAGAAACCCAATACGCCGAAGGTTATGAGGATTCTGATTTTGGAGCGGCTTTCATTGCCGACAATGAAGAAATGTTTCCGATAGAAGAACAAGCTCCGCCTCCTGGAGCGTGGCAGACGATGCTGGATTTGAAATTCGATATTCGTTATGATGGCAAAGTAGATTTGGTCATTCATGAGCCACTTTATACGCCTGCTATTGAGCGACTTGATGGCAAAATCGTAGAGCTAGAAGGCTTTATTATTCCGCATGACATTGCTTCTACGTCTATGGATATGAGCGATGACGGTCAGCGGTTTATGTTTTCGGCTTTTCCTATTGCGAGCTGCTTTTTTTGTGGTGGTGCTGGTGCAGAATCTGTTGCAGAGGCATTCCCGAAAGAACCTATTAGTTATACCAAACAAAAAATAACGTTGAAAGGAAAATTGAAATTGAATAAAATTGATCCTTTAGGTCTCCCTTATATCTTGGAAGATGCCGAGGTGGTGGATGTTAGTTTTTAAGATTACTAGATTTTAGAGCGCTTCGCTGGGAGATTTTTGGACTTTTTCCTATTGTGGGTGCTGCCTACCATGGGTGCTGGGCGAATGGCAATTCGCCCTTACGTCTACCGATGAGTGTATTATTGTTGGTTTTTCGTTGGGGCGAATTGCTATTCGCCCGCTCAGTTATCGGTGGCTTATCCTAGTTATGAAACAACTATTGTCTAACTCTATGGAACTACTCTAGTCAAAATTGTATTAATAGTTATAGCAAAGTTAATAGTTTTCTTGCTATCTTGTTTCAGCTTATCGCAATCCCTTAATACCAAAAAACCTATGGAATACAATCTCAATTTTATGCACCCTACCTACGGCACTATTTTCAATGCCGATATTGATGCTAGTTTTACGGTAGCAGAAATGACCGAAAATCTAATTTTGAGTGGTTTTTTGCCTCCTTATGAGGCAGGATACAAATTGGCATTGGGCGAACAAATATTAGCCAATGATTCCTTGTTTGGAGAAATCCAAGCACTAGAAGACGGCAATGTTATTCGAATTATTACGAACAAAAAGACACCTAAAAAAGAGCAAGCTCCTACACCCTCACTAACGCTACACCTCATTCACCCCAACCAAGTATTGATTGTGCCTGTTCACTTTTTGGCAAACGTACCAACTTCGGCTATTATCAAGCATGTATTGGATAACAATTTGCTCGAAGCTAATGCAGCTGACTTGATATTGCTAAAAGGAAAAACCCCTTTGGATTTGGATAAGAGTTTGCTCGAAAACCAATTGACTTCAGGCGACTATATTCGCATATTGGATAAGCAGCATCAGGACCCTGTTGAGCAAGTCCAGCTACAAATTCAGCAATTGCAACAGCACTTACAAACTGAGTTGACAACGATCAAAGATAATTTACCTGCGGCTAATCTATTGCCAATAGACCCAACCAGATCGGTCAATCCCACAACAGAACCCTATCAAAGTATTGATACCTTAGTCAATCAAGTACGTGCCGCTTCGGGACAACCGCCTGTAGCAGCTATTTCAGTTTTGCCGACCAAGTATATATTGATGGCTGCTGGAGCTATTTTGATGGTTTTATTAATTATTTTGAGCCTTGTATTTGGGTAAGAGCATGTCTAATTACTACACAGATTATCAAAAACTATAATTTTAGACACGCTCTAAAAAAAACGTTGATTTCATAGTTATGAAATCAACGTTTTGTCATTTTTCGGGATAAAACCTTGTACGATTTTACAATTTCGCTTCTATATTTTTCAATAATTCCTTTGTTTCTTCCGCCTCATATTCTGGATCATTATCTGCCAGCCATTGTAGAGCCTTATTCGCTGCTTCTTTCGCTGCTTTATAATCCTTTAGTTGATACAAAAGAGCTGCTTTGGTATCTAGGTTATAATAATTAGAATCTAACTCAATAGAACGATTGACCCAACGCAACGCTTGTTTCGTATCCTTCTTGCTTTGGTCTTCGCCTACCATTGCCCAAGCTTCTTGATTGAGTATATACCATTCTTTAGTTTCTTTGAGATATATTTTTTTCTTCTTTTCAATCACTTTTTTGGGCGCTGTTTTTTGAGCCACATAATAATCTAGGGTTGCTCTTATTTCTTTCTTATCATTGACAAAATGGTTTTCGAGCTGACTTTGTGTTGCTGTACGTTCCGCATTATCTTCGATGGTAGCAATACTTTTCATTGCGTTTTGTAGTGCAGTATGACGATAATAAGCCAAATCTTCCGCCTCTAGCGTTTCGCTGTATCCTGTTTTATTTCTCAAAAAGAATTGGGTGTAAAGACTATTAAAATCCGAAAATTTGCCAGTCACTTCATACACCAAACGCAATACCTCTGGACGCAATTTTTCTTCTTGTGTCATTTTGCCCCAGTATTTTTCTAATGGGCTCGCTACTGCTTCCATCTCGTAAGCATCGACCAAAGCTTGGATATAACTTTCCAAAAACTCCTTGCTATCTGCTCCCCCTTCATACTTCTTACGCAGGGTTGCCATTTGCTTGCTAGGGTCTGTAGCTTCCACATTGAGAGCCATCAATTGTTCGGCATCTCTAGCCCCTGTGCTTTTGTGTATCAATTCGCCAGCTGCCGAAAAATAAAGCAACGTAGGAAAGACATTAACTTGATGTTGTTTGGCAAAAGCCACACCTTCTCCTTTTTCCATATCCAATTTGTAGGCGACAAACTGAGCATTCATCTGCTTGCCTACGGCTTCATCTACGAAGGCATTTTTTGCCATCCACTTGCATGGACCACACCAAGTCGTGTAAGCATCTACAAATATCATTTTGTTCTCTTTTTTGGCTTTTGCCAATACGCTTGCCCAGTCTCCTGTTTCAAATTCAATTCCTTGTGCTTGTATATTCGACGCAAATCCAATCAATAAAAAGGCAAGGACAATAGATTGTAATTTCATTTTTTTCATTTTTATGTGTGTCAGTGTTTGTCAATATTTATTTAATAGCTTATTATGCTTTTCTAATACTTTTTCAAAGGCTCCTGTTTTACTAAACAACTGTTTTGTTATAAAAGTTAACAAGGTATTATAACTTATTACATTTAAGAACTTGTATTAACTTATACTCATTGTAAGACACAATCTTAGCATTGGTTACTATAAAATGAGCTCTTCTGTCTAAAAAGATAAGTAGATTCTATAAAAAACACCTTAAAATAGCAGAATTAAAACAAATAGTTTGGCAGCTTACTAAAAAAGCGTACTTTTGCAGAGATAAGCCCTGCCACTTGCTAGACAAGCTAATCGGGGTATTTTTGACAAAAAAGTTTAATAACACATGGCTGTTAAAATTCGTTTACAGCGCAAAGGGCGCAAGAAGAAACCATTCTATCACATTGTAGCAGCAGATGCTCGCTCTCCTAGAGATGGTAAGTTTATCGAAAAAATCGGTACTTACAATCCCTTGACGATACCTGCTACTATCGAACTAGATGCTGACATAGCGTTGAAATGGCTCAAAAATGGAGCTCAACCAACGGATACTGCTCGCGCTATCTTAAAGTTCAAAGGCGTTTATTTCCGTAAACACCTACAACGTGGTGTTACAAAAGGTGCATTTGACCAAGCTACTGCTGACAAAATGTACGAAGAATGGCTTGGGTCTAAAGAGGCTAAAGTCGAACAACGTAGACAAGAACAATTGGATACTTTGGAAGCTCGTCGTAAGAAAGTATTTGGTGTAGCTCCTGCTAAACCTGTTGTAGAAGAAAAAGTAGAAGAAGCTCCTGTAGCTGCTCCTACTGAAGAAGCTGCTACAGAAGAAGCTCCTGCTACTGACGATACTGCTGCTGAGTAAGCAACAATGGTATCTGTTCTGCAAAGAACAATCTTTTAAAAAATGCCCTTCAAAACTTGTTTTGGAGGGCATTTTTAGTTCCAACAACCCTAGCGAAGCATATCTCTAATAATCTTGAGGTGGTGTTCCGTATGAATCCCCACAAATTTGACAGCTTTTTTCTTGCGAAAATCACCAAAGTAAGGGTGATGAAAATAAGCCTTATCATCCATACTCGGTAGCCCCTCGACCCCTGCTTTCGCTTGGGCAAGCCTGTCCAACAAGTGCTGCTCTTCAAAAAAACGTTCTTGGCTGCGTACCTCTTTGGGTGCTTTGCCTACCCCTCTAGGGATTTTGCCCGTTAGCATGACATAATTGCCCGCCAAACTAAATTTCCATTTATACTGCTTAGGGTCGGATTGCTCTAGCGTATAGCAAATACCTGTCAAAACTTGTGCCGCATGATCAATTTGCCAACCTACGGTCGTCTTAGATACACTTTCGTTAACCTTGTCCGTATATTGAACATAGCTAATTAATTCTTCTATTTGTTGCACTAGTCGCTTCATCGTTAGTTAATTTCTACTGCTGTTAGTTTTGCTTTACGAATACCAAATTTCTTTTTTAGTTCACTTTGATAATTCGCTTGTTTCCATTTGCCCCAATCTCCTTTCCAGATAGAGATTTTTCTGCCCGTCTTGATTTCTCTAAAATAGACTTGTATATTATCTTCTCTATTGATAAACAAGGGCGTTTTCATAGCACTTCTTTTATTAATTTTATTGCCTACTATTGGTTGTTGCTGTACCATTTCCTCTCCTATTTTCACTATATATTCCCAACGTGCGATAGTATCTTTTCTATTGATTATTTCAGGCAGAAACTTATCCAAAGAAACAACAATTTTCTTATTCCATAACTCCGCAGGAGCTTCCCAGTCGTATTGCAACAGATTGCTCCAATCTTGATTTTTTTCGTCCACCACTCTTAGTTGCAATTGCAAACTATCTTTACTGTTTATTTTTCGGCTAGGTATCAATATTTGTCCACTAATCGTATCGGAATGAGTACTTGTATTATTCATCAAATATTGCTCAAATACTTGCCCGTTCTGAGTGGCTTTGATTGCTATTTGCAACCTATCTTGTCGATACAAAGCCGGCAATACGGCTTGGTAAGCCACCAAATGACCATACGTGTTTTTGAGAAAACCAGATTTTTGTTCTTGCCAATCTAGCGCGACCGCATTTCGCTCTTTTTGAGTAGTAATCACCTCTTCTTGAAGCAATCGAATATTATAATCCAAGGTCAAATCAAGTGTCACTTGTAGTGAAGTATCTCGCCATTGCCCATAAGGCAAAAACAAACGCACCTGTTGTTTTGATTTTGCATCTTTGATGACTACAGGATAGCTTTCGACTATCGTATGGCTACCATCTGTTTCTAGTAAATAACTTCGAGCCGTCGTATTTAATTTTAACAACAAATCAGCTTGACTTTGTATTTTTTGTACTTGATAATCCATCGTCAATAGCAATCCTTTAGCTTGCTGATAGACATAACCTTCTTGCACTTGCAGGTCGGCATACTTGATATATTTACCAAATTGGATAGGCTTGGACAAATAACAAGGCGTAGAAATAAGCTCGTTGTCGCTCTCCCTGTTTTCCAATCGCAGTCGTATAATTTTGCAGTCGTCCTTCCAAGCATAAAAAGGAACAAAATACTCTAGAACACCTTGTCGTTTTAGCTCAAAAGGAACCCCCACTGTAGGTGTATTCTCATTCAAGGATTGATAATATACCAAATCCAATGGATTGTTTTGAGCATCATACAGCTCTAACATAGGCAAAACTTCTTGTCCTGTCACAGCACCTGACACCGCATAATCTACCAACAACCGCACCCCTTCTTTGCCTGCTATAGTTTGTCTTCCTTTGTTGTAAATCGTAATCGGCTGCGGCAGCAATTCCGTTTGGCGTATCTTGAATGATAAGCCTTTTATTTGCCCAAACATAACACCATATACTTGGTCTTGAAAATCGCCTTGGTTGGCAAAATTGCTATATGTCCCTAAGTACTCCTTAGTGCCATAATCATCTTGCTCATAAAAAGCCCATGTCAAGGTATCGCCTTGCAATATTTCCAAATGAACGGTTTGTGCATCATAAAAGAAACTATTTTGCTTCACTTCACTCGTATAAATAGGCACTGTACTACCATTGACATAAAATTCAAAAAATGGATCGGGCAATCGTTCCTCTATCGTGAAATCAATATCATAATCTTCTAGTTTTTGCTTCACCTGCACCATTTGCAAATCAATATCAATACGATATTTTCTGGGTTGGTACCAATACACAGGTGTACGGATAGCCAGTTGACCATTCACCTCCACTTCCAATTCAATAGCTTGTTGGTAGCCTTCTAGCAAGTTTATATTTCGATAAGGAATAAACTGTTCTAGTAGTACAGAATCACTCACTGCTGCACTATCTATGGTATAAACGCGCTCCAGGCGAGCCACTTGATTACCCTTTTTGGACAATCTAAAATTGGCAGTATGGCTATTGTTCTGGAGTCTTGGCAACAGTATTTTCAATTGTAATCCGTGCGTATGCAAAGTCGTATCATAGACTGACGCTACCGACTGCAATGTTCCTATACCATTATTTTGTGCCAAACAAAAAAGAGGCAATAATAGTAGTATTATTACCTCTGTCAATCTTGTTACTAATTTCATTAAGTATGTATAAATTCTACGCCACTATAAACCGTTTCTATTTCTGCCAAAATACCATAAAGGTCGGCAGGGTCATCTAGTGTTACCAATTTTTTTCTATATTCTTTAATTCCTCTCAACCCTCTAAAGTAGTTGGTATAATGTCTTCTCATTTCCAATACGCCTAGCTTCTCCCCTTTCCAAATAAGTGATTTTTCGAGATGCTCCCTAGCCGCAGCTACGCGCTCCTCGATAGTAGGTGGTGGCAACAATTCGCCTGTAGCAAAGTAGTGTTTCACCTCTCTAAATATCCAAGGATAACCAATGGCGGCACGTCCAATCATAATGCCATCTACACCATATTTTTCTCGGTAAAGTTTCGCCTTTTGTGGGCTATCAATATCACCATTCCCAAAAATAGGAATCTTAACTCTAGGATTCTTTTTGATATTGCCAATCTTAGTCCAATCCGCCTCCCCTTTGTACATTTGCTTACGCGTACGTCCGTGTATAGAAAGTGCCTGAATCCCTACATCTTGCAGGCGTTCCGCTACTTCTTCTATGAAGATTGTCTCATCATTCCACCCCAAACGTGTTTTGACCGTTACAGGCTTATTGGTCGCTTTGACTACTGCTGCCGTTAGCTCTACCATGCGAGGTATATCTTGCAGAATACCTGCTCCTGCCATCTTACAAACGACTTTCTTGACAGGACAACCAAAGTTAATATCAATCACTTCTGGATTCGCATCGGTTACGATTTCAGTTGCCTGAATCATTGAGTCCATTTCGGCACCAAATATCTGTATCCCAATTGGGCGTTCGTAGTCAAAAATATCTAACTTGACAACACTCTTTTTGGCATCACGAATCAATCCTTCTACCGATATAAACTCGGAGTACATCATGTCACAACCTTGCTTCTTGCACAAGGCACGAAAAGGCGGATCACTTACATCTTCCATGGGTGCCAACAACAATGGAAACTCACCCAATTCTACATCTCCTATCTTCACCATAATTTTAGCTATTCATAAAAAAAAAGTAATCAAAAATTGTTTTTATCCCGACCAACGAAGTACCTAACACCACCAAAATAATGGCAATGTAGCCAACTCTAGCCAGTTTGTTCTGCCAACTATCAGGAGGAGTTATTTCCCACGGCAGTGGTTGATTGATATCTTCCCGTATATCTAGTAGCCACACTTTATCCGCAAAATCTTCCGCTAGTTCCTTCTCTACAGTTGTATCTTTGCGTTGCAGCATTTGCTGCAATATTCTTAACTGTTCTTGTAGTAGCAATTCAAAACCAGCAGGATTGGTTGTACAGTGTATCTGCTGCATCAACCCCTCCGTTACACCTATTCTAAGACTTGCAGTAGCTTTATGTCCACGTTTCGATAATTGTTCCCTCAACGCTTCTATCAATATTACCATATCTTCTTGCTCTTCCATATTGCTTTTTTTGCTACTTTCGTAGAACTACAAAAATACATCTTTTATACCAAATGACCGAATCAATAAGTACTAACTTGACGTTAAGGTATAGATGCCCTCTTTCAGAAAGTTGTTTCTAATCATATTCAGAAGTGAAAATTGCACAAAATTATGTCCAAAAAATTGCTAGATGATCATCACATTAAACCCAAAGAACCTTTTTTTTCTTTCGACTTTGATTGGGTTTATTTATCGATGTCGCTCCGAATTGTTTTAGGGCTTCATATTGTTCTATTCATTGCGGTATCTTATGGCTGTTTCCACCTACAACAACTCAATAGACTGACCCATATATTGCCAGAAAATTTCTCATTCAAAGTCCAAATCTGAATACACTTCATACTTTACACCTTGTTTGGCTTTTATTGTTTCTTTAAAAGAGTACCAAAATCTAAACCTTATCTACTGTCAGATATTTCATTTTTATTCTTCTATTTTATATATTTTTTTTATATTTTATTTTCTTATACTAATCCTATTATTTTACCATTCCTATTAATCGGCTACCTATTTTCTTTAGATTTTAATGAGCTATTTTCTTATCAGGTCAAATGGTATGGCATCGGTTTAGTTGGTGTTTTGAGTGCCCCCTACTTCCTCGGCAAAAACATTCAAGAGTATTAGACATCATTATTCCCTCAAAAAACAACTTGTTGAATCGCAATACTCGGCAACAATTCTGTACTACAAACGTGTACGTAAGCACCACTATTAGGTATTTTTAATTGCTGTAAGTGATACACCTGCCCTGCTAAGTTAGCGAGCTGTTTATTTTGTATTTCAATATTCAACAATTGGTTCAAGCCTACGCCTGCCGCTTTCAGAATCGCTTCTTTTTGTGTCCAATATAGATAGAAAGTTTCTAAGTTAGAATCCTTTATTATTGCCGCCCATTCTGTATCCGAAAAGCAATGTCGAAAATGCTTTTTTTCTATTGTTCTTGGATATTCAATATCCAACCCTAAGGCTGCAGTACCACCAAAGACCACTCCTACCAAGTCTTGACTGTGAGCTATATTGAAAGGAAAACCATCTAGCAACGGCTTTCCTTCTTCATTATAATACAAATCCGATAGCGTATAATTTGATTGACTTTCTTCCAATGCTTTTTTCAATAATAACCGCCCCAATACATAATTGTATGCCGCTTCTTCTTGCTGATAGCGAACTGCTCTCGCTCTCATTGGCTTAGGCAACAGCGAAATTAACGCCTCCAGGGAGAGCATCTTATTCGTAGGATTCGAATTCGTATAATACAAAATCGGTATTTGCATGATTCTAGATTAGAAGTTAATATTATAGCAACGTTAAGTTTGGGTAATATTAGTACTTTTTTAGTACCCAAAGTTGCTTTTTATCAAAATATTGCTGTTCTTTGCGGTACTGAAAGTAATAAAATATTACCATTCGTACTGAAGCCTATCTACATTAATTTAAAAATAGCACGATGATTACGAGAGAAAACATTATAACTACCGCCAACAAACTGTTTGTAGAATATGGAGTCAAGTCTGTAACGATAGACCGTATTGTTAAAGAGTTACATACCTCTAAGCGTACTATTTACAATCATTTTCAAGACAAAACGGAATTGCTCAAAGCTTGCTTGGCGGCACATAATGAGCGAATCAAAGCAGAAAATGAAGAGATTATTGAAGCTTCGGACAATGCGATACAAGCCATGGGCTACATGCACCAGCGCATTATTCACAGAGCCAATCTAACCAACCCCAATTATTACAACGATATACTCCATTATTATCCAGGATTATTGCAAGAATCTTACCGTGCAGCAGGCAATTTCGCACATAGAGGACTCCAAAAACTAGGTGAATGGGGCATTCGAGATGGCTTATTTGTACCCGAATTGGATATAGAAGTAACTAGCAAAACCGTAATGGCATTGCTAGAGTTGCTCAAAGACAACAATCGTTTCCCTATCGAAAAATTCAGTAAAGAACGCTTGAGTTTTGGCGTTATGCTTCCTTATTTACGAGGCGTTTGTACGCCAGCAGGAGTCGCCATACTCAAGGAGCAAGAAGAACTATTCAAAATATTGCTCTAAGCAGACCACCACACCCACACTACATCAACTATACACTCACTCAACTTTAAGTAAAAGGTATGAATATCAATAGCTCACTTAGCAAAACTCCTATCGCCGTAGTTGGTATGTCCGCACTCTTTGCCGATGCCAAAAACCTAGAAGAGTACTGGAATAATATCATTCAGTCGGTCGATAGCATCAAAGATGTACCTGATACTAGATGGAGCATAGATGATTATTACGACCCAGACCCAAGTGTGCCCGACAAAACTTATTGCAAGAAAGGTGGTTTTATTCCAGACTTGGATTTCAATCCTATGGAGTATGGGCTTCCGCCTAATATTTTGGAAGTAACCGACGCGTCACAACTCTTGGCACTAATTGCTGCTAGAGATGCCTTTGAGCATGCTGGCTATGGCAAAAGCTCTGCTAGATTCACTAAAGAGCTAAAAGAAAAAACAGGCGTATTGATGGGCGTTGGTGGCGGTCAAAAATTGATTACACCCCTCACAAGTCGCCTCCAATATCCTATTTGGGAGCGTGCCTTGCGTGCTTCTGGCATTGCAGAAGAAGATATTCCACCGATTGTGGACAAAATGAAAAAAGCCTATATTGGCTGGAACGAAAATTCGTTCCCCGGTATGTTGGGCAATGTTATTTCGGGCAGAATCACCAACCGTTTTGATTTGGGTGGTATCAATTCTGTGGTAGATGCCGCTTGTGCAGCTTCGTTGAGTGCCATCAAAATGTCGTTGAGTGAGCTAGTGGAAGGGCGTGCCGACATGATGCTAACAGGTGGTGTCGATACCGATAATTCACCGTTTATGTATATGTCTTTTTCCAAGACACCTGCATTCTCCAAATCCAACAAAATTTCGCCCTTTAGCGATACCGCTGATGGTATGATTATCGGTGAAGGTGTTGGTATGTTAGTGCTCAAACGTTTGGCAGATGCCGAACGTGATGGCGATACCGTTTATGCGGTCATCAAAGGAGTGGGAACTTCTTCCGATGGACGATTTAAGTCCGTTTATGCTCCTCGCCCATCTGGTCAAGCATTGGCAATGGAAAGAGCCTACCAAGATGCCAACTATCCAGCTAACACAGTCGGATTATTGGAAGCACATGGCACAGGTACCGGAGCTGGTGACCCTACCGAATTCACTTCTATGAATATGGTGTTTAGCAAGGACAAACCCAAGCAACCACATATTGCCTTAGGTTCGGTCAAATCACAAGTAGGTCACACCAAAGCTGCCGCAGGTGCAGCAGGTATGATTAAAGCAGTATTGGCATTGCACCACAAAATATTGCCTGCCACTATCAACGTTACGAAACCAAACAGCAAATTTGATTTAAAAGATTCTGCGATTTACATCAATACCGAAACTCGTCCTTGGATAGCAACAGATACGCCTCGCCGTGCCTCTTGTTCTGCCTTCGGATTTGGTGGTATCAATGTACATATTGCACTCGAAGAATATAATCCACAGCCTAAGAATAAGGACTACCGTTTGCATCAGCCCTATCAAGCTATTTTGTTAGCTTCCGCCAATGCTTCGACCTTACTTCAAGAAGCCAAAGAATGGCGTACTAAATTGGCTTCCGCCAATGCCCCAACAGCCTTTCATGAGCTATTAGAACAATCTAAAACAACTAAACCGACTGCTGCACAAGCACGCTTAGGTTTTGTTGCCAACGGATTGACCAATACTACTGAATTACTTGATATTACAATTGCTCAACTAGAACAAAACCAACAGGCTTGGGAACATCCAAAAGGTATTTATTATCGCCCACAAGCGATGAATACCAATGGAAAAGTAGTAGCATTGTTTGCTGGACAAGGCAGCCAGTATGTAGGCATGGCAAAAGAGTTGGTCAATGCTTTTCCGAGTATGCGCCACACGCTAGAACAAACCAACAAAACGATACAGCAACAAGGCAGACCTGCCTTGACGGATAGCATTTATCCACAACCTGTTTTTGATGAAGTAGCTGCCAAACAACTACAAACCAACTTGACGCAGACACAAAATGCACAACCTGCTATTGGTGCCATTTCCATGGCAATGTATGAGGTACTGAAAGAAGCTGGTTTTGAAGCTAATTTTGTAGCAGGACACAGTTTTGGTGAGTTAACCGCTCTTTGGGCGGCAGGTGCTTATGACAAAGCGACTTTCCTAGCATTGGCGAAAGCCAGAGGAGAAGCGATGGCTACTCAAAACCCTAATGCTGACAGTGGTACTATGCTTGCCGTCAAATCTGATTTCACGCAAGTGAAAGCCGCTATCGAAGGTATGCAAGGCGTACAGATTGCCAACGTCAATTCCGATAAACAAATTATATTGGGCGGTAGCAAAAATGCCATTGCTCAAGCAATGCAACAACTAAAAGCAAAAGGTTTTGCAGTCGTTCCATTGTCGGTCTCTGCTGCTTTTCATACGCCATTAGTGGCACACGCACAAGCTCCTTTTGCACAGTTTGTCGCACAGCAATCGTTCCAGTCGCCACGTATTCCAGTATATGCGAACAGCACAGCCAAGCGATACAGCCAAGATATTAACGACATCAAACAGACGCTACAAGGTCAAATATTAAACCCTGTTTGGTGGAAACACCAAGTAGAACAAATGTATGCCGATGGCGGACGTATTTTTGTAGAGTTTGGTCCTAAAAATATATTGACCAATTTGGTCAAAACGATATTGAACGGCAGAGAGCACACGGCTATTGCATTGAATGCAAATGCTAAAAAAGACAGTGATTATCAGTTCCGCCAAGCAGTACTACAATTGCAAGTATTAGGTTTGCCTTTGGGCAATGTCGATACCTATGCAGCACCCAAAGCGGCTCCTGTGCCTGTATCTAAAATGAATGTCTCACTGAGTGGTTACAACTATGTCAGTAAGCCTACTCAAAAAGCTTATCAAGATGCCCTCAACGATGGTCACAAAATCAGCTACGGCAATGCAGAACCAAAAATCATAGAAAAAATTATAGAAAAGCCTGTTATAAAAGAAGTAGAACGGATTGTAGAAAAAATCATAGAAGTACCTGCTACCGCTACTACCATTTCTTCATCCAATCTAGAAGACGAAGCCATGAACAAAGAACTATTAGAAACACTCAAACATACCGTGGAGCATATCACCACGCAACAAACTAAATCTTTAGAAATTTTCCAAAATTTCTTACAAGAGCAAAGTAAACAATCTCAATTGTTGCTACAATTGATGACGCAGCAAGTTGGTCAAACGGAGACAAATACTACTAGTCAACCACAAACAGTAACGGCTCCAACCAATAGCCAACCACAAACGGCTATGGATACGTCTAATCACGTTCCCACACCACAGCCAATTGTAGAACCAATGTTGGCAGTCGCCAATGTAGAATTGCAAAATGATTACGCTACTACTATTCCTACTTCGGTAATTGAGCCGAAAACTGCAACGATACCGACTTCTGTAGCGGCTCCTGTTCAAACAGCTGTTCAGCAGACTGGTGGTTTGAGCCAAACACGTATCGAAGCCATCTTGCTAGAAGTAGTGAGCGAAAAAACAGGCTATCCTGCCGAAATGCTCGAATTGAGCATGGATATGGAAGCTGATTTGGGTATTGATTCTATCAAAAGAGTAGAAATATTCGGTGCTATGACCGAAGATTATCCAGAAGTACAAGGCGTCAACCCAAACGAGTTGACAGAATTGCGTACACTTGGACAAATCGTCGATTACTTGATGAGCAAATCAGGTAACACAACTGCTCCTACCTCTGTCGCTACACCTGTACAACAACCCGTTCAAAATATCAATAACAATGTAAGTCAAAATATCGCTACTCCAGCAACAGGCGGTTTGAGCCAAACACGTATCGAAGCCATCTTGCTAGAAGTGGTGAGCGAAAAAACAGGCTACCCTGCCGAAATGCTCGAATTGAGCATGGATATGGAAGCTGATTTGGGTATTGATTCTATCAAAAGAGTAGAAATCTTCGGTGCAATGACCGAAGATTATCCAGAAGTACAAGGCGTCAACCCGAACGAGTTGACAGAATTGCGTACACTTGGACAAATCGTCGATTACTTGATGAGCAAATCAGGTAACGCAACTGCTCCTACTTCTATCGCGACACCTGTACAACATGCTAATAACAACGTAAGCCAAGTCGCTGCTCCTGCAAATGAAGGTGGTTTGAGCCAAGCTCGTATCGAAGCCATTTTGCTAGAAGTCGTGAGCGAAAAAACAGGTTATCCTGCCGAAATGCTCGAATTGAGCATGGATATGGAAGCTGATTTGGGTATTGATTCTATCAAAAGAGTAGAGATTTTCGGTGCTATGACCGAAGATTATCCAGAAGTACAAGGCGTCAACCCGAACGAGTTGACAGAGCTACGTACTTTGGGGCAAATCGTCGATTATTTGATGAGTAAAAGTAAAAAAAAAGCACTAGTATAAGAACATCCAGTGCAATCAAGACTGTGAAGGAAGAAGCAGTTGTAGTTAATTTTGGTGCGAGGAACACTAACACTATAACGACTTCTTCTTTTCATGGTGTTGAACGAAAAGAAGTTTATCTGCACTATTTGCCGCAGCCCGATTATTTGCAATTTCAATTGCCTAGCACACACATCGCTTTGGTGACCAATGATGGTAGCAACTTAACAACTACCGTTGTTCAAGCATTGCAACAAAAAGGAAATCAAGTAGTAGTGCTAAACCTACCGACTATTGAAGCTACTTATCAGGCTTCCGCCAATATTCGGGTTTCTGAAAATACGGCTGATGCTATCCAAAAAGCATTGGAACAAGTTACTCAACAATATGGTAAAGTGGGTACGTTCATACACTTGCACCCACATTTTGAGTTTCAGTCAGGTCGCTTTACGCAACATTTTGAAGCAGAACGAGCGATTGTAAAAAGTGTATTTCTACTTTCAAAATTCTTGCAAGCACCACTCAATCAATTGGGCGAACAAAACAAAAGAGCCAGCTTTTTGACGATTACTCGACTCGATGGCAAATTGGGCTTGGGCAAACGTAGCAACACTTCTGTAGTTGGTGGCGGTTTGGCTGGTTTGACCAAATGTCTTAATCTCGAATGGTCAAGCGTATTTTGTAGAGCCGTAGATATACAACCCGAATTGGACAACAACACCATTGCCAATCATATAACAGCTGAACTACACGACCCTGCACGCAATGTGCTAGAAGTCGCTATTCATGCCGAAGCTGGTCGAGCTTATCTAGCGGGCAAAGAAGTAACCACAACAGAAAATACGGCGATTGAAACAGCCGTAACCTCCGAATCTTTGTTTTTGGTCAGCGGTGGAGCGAAGGGCGTTACTGCCAAATGTGTCATAGAAATGGCAAAAGCATTTAAATGCAAATTTGTACTCCTTGGTCGCTCTGATTATCACTTCACGATTCCTGCCTATGCCCAAAACGGTATTGCAGAAGCAGCTCTCAAAGGGCAAATCATGAACGATTTCAAAGCCAAAGGCGAAAAGCCAAACTTGGCAGTCGTCAAAAAAATCTACAATAATATTGTTGCCAAAAAAGAGATACAAGCCACCCTCCAACAAATCAAAAATAATGGTGGCGAAGCCGTTTATATCCAAGGCGATGTCACCGATACCAACAGTTTCAAAGAACAACTCACAGCGATTACGCAACAATGGGGCGACATCACAGGTGTACTCCATGGCGCAGGTCGATTAGCCGATAAGTATATCCAAGATAAAAGCGCACAAGATTTTGACAATGTCTTGAGTGTTAAACTAGATGGTTTATTATCGCTTTTGCAAGCCATTGATATACATAAGTTGCAGCACTTAATTTTATTTTCTTCTGTGGCTGGTTTTTATGGCAATGTGGGGCAAACCGATTACGCCATAGCGAATGAAATACTCAGTAAAGCAGCTCATTTGTTCCGTACGAACCACCCCAATACACAAGTTTCTGCCATCAACTGGGGTGCTTGGGATTCGGGCATGGTGAGTGGAGCACTCAAAAAGAAATTTGAAGAAATGGGCGTGTCATTAGTCAGCACGGAAGGTGGTCCTGCTATGTTGGTCAACGAATTAAATATAGCTTACGCCAATCAACCACAAGTGATTATTGGAGGTACATTGCCTGCGGCAATCAGCTACACACAAGGCGAATTGCAACAGCATACCATACAAAGACACTTAACATTGGAAGCCAATCCGTTTCTAAATCACCACGTCATACAAGGCAATGCGGTGTTGCCTGTCGTCAATGCCGTAGGTTGGATGACCAATACTTGCGAGCAGATTTTTCCTGACTTTATGGTGCATCAAGTGCAAAATGCCCAACTGTTTAAAGGGGTTGTATTTGATGGCAATCAACCGACTGATTTTGAAGTGGTGCTACAAGAATTGAGCAAAAACGAAAACGAAATACAACTACAAGCAACGATACAAAGTCAATCGAAAACGGCTAAACTACCGACTTATCATTACAAGGCATTGATTACGTTGACTAGCAAAAAAAATAAACTTATTGCTCCTACTTTTAAGCCTACATTCTCGGGACAATATGATATAAAAGAAGGTGCTTATTTATATCAAGATGGTTCTTTGTTTCATGATCAATATTTTCGAGGGATTGACCAAATACTAGATTGGAACGAAGAGCAAATTATATTGGCTTGCCAAGCTCCAGAAGTACCCGTTTCTGAGCAAGGACAATTTCCAGTATTGACAGTCAATACGTTCTTCTCTGACATACAATATCAAGGTATGGTCATTTGGGTACAGCGCTATAATAATGGTGCAAAATCATTGCCGTTGGCAACCGAATCTTGTACGATTTACAAAGCGATTCCTTTCGGCAAACAACTGCAAGTACACGTAGCCGTCGTGAGCAGCAACAGCCACAAAATGGTCGCTACTTGCACCGTCTATGACGACCAAGGCACCGTTTATATGGTTACTAAAAATGCAGCCGTAACCGTTTCACCAGGATTGGAATGGTAAATCACATATCAATCAAATACATCATGAAATATTTTATTTATATTTTCATTAGTTGGTGCCTAGTGAGTTGTAGCAGTTCAGCTATAGAGAAAGACACTACCACTACAACTAACCACTCAGGTACAACAACAAATATTCCTGAACGAGTAGATTTGAGTACTTTTAGTGGCTATTGGGTTCTCGAGGGTTTAATTGATCGTATCCAAAAACGTAAAGAATACTATACAATTGAGGTACCTCACAAAGCTTTTTTAATATTTTCGCAAATTAGAGTACAACAAGATGAGGAACAAATATCCCCCCAAATAGGCACTTTTAATAATGCAGCTTGGGGTTATGAACAAGTATGGATAAATGATACGACTCTAAAAGTAGAAACAGCTGATCGTACCTTACATCTTGTATTTAGTTTTAGTACTTCTACGCAAAAAATCCAAGGGGAAGTATTTAAAAACAATACTTCTTTAGCTACTTGTAGCTATTCGAGAGAATACCGAAAAACAGGTGATAAGTCTATGTTTAGTATAGATGACATTATAGGACAATATTGCTTGATGGGGGATTATATAAACTTAGTTACAGGAGAAGAAATTATTATTAGTGCAAACTCTATTAATGAAACAGTGCATTATCAGGCTACAGTGGAGTATTATTACTTAGATAAACTCTCTACTCCCTTAAATCTAATGACTTTAGACGCTTTGTATCCCAAAGAGGAATATGGCGATGATCGAGATTTCAGAGCCAATGCCTGTTGGGAATGGCATCAAGACACCCTAATGATATATAAATTATATAGGGTTGATGAAGAGATGGGTACTGTACCACAAAAAGGGGAGCAAATTATGGCTTTATTAGCAGATCAGGACGACTTTAAATCCTATTTTTATTCACTACCCATGTTTAATTCTCTTACTAGCTACACCTGTAATGATGACCTCCCCATTAGTGAATTACCTAAAAGTAGACATACTCCTGAGGGAGCATCTTTATTGGGCACTTTACCTCCTGTTAATGGCTATTATCCTATCCTGTACACCTATCCCGCTGATATAGTGTTGCCGATTTTAGTATTTCACAATAAAAAAACCCTCAAAAAAAAAGAAATCCAATTGTTCGATATGAGCTTTTGCAATGCTGACTATCCAGAACAGTATAGTAGTTTTCAAATCTTAGATAAGCACCTTATCGAAATCAAAAATTATAGATTAGATGAGTCGGATAAAGAAACTATTACTGCACTTGATACTATTGACTTAACAAAATGGTTAGTAAACTGCAACACTGATACAATACCCACACAGCAACTAATACCTACATATAATGAAGCTAGACAAACGGTACAAATCGCTGAAACCTCAATTAATCATACTACTAAGTATCTAAACTATCGCTCCAAAGTACTGTACTTTCGACACTCTCCTCTTTCTATTTTTAATTTGGAAATTGAAGAAGAGAAAGGACAGTTTGTCCCCATAGATAATATGGATTTTTTTAATAGTCATCAAAATCAACTTTTAGAACAACTTAATCAAACATTCAATGCACAATATTTTGCAGTAGAAGATAGAGACTGTGTCAATAGTCCATTTTATTCTTGGACAAGTATGAATGACCTAGGAGTACTCTTTGACAAAGAAGGTGTTCACTTTTATAATGATTTTGGATTCCCTGAGATGTGCAAATACCTAGACCGCCCTACTATCAGCATGACTTGGCAAGAAATAGCTCCTTATCTAGGAGATCATTAAACCAATATTCTAATGAAAAAAATTATTATTACTATAGTATTATTACTACTCCTTTTTACCGCTTGCTCCAAACGTACTGTGGTGGAAGGAGAAATACTTCTGAGTGAAGTAGTCTACGAAGAGAATGGCTATTACTATAAATTATCGCCTCCTAATACTAAATTAGTATATACAGGAACCTCTATTTCGTACCATCATGGAAATGGTCAGAAGAAAGGGAGTTCTACTGTTGTGGACGGTTTACCCCATGGCATTTGGAAGTATTGGGATAGAGATGGCAACTTTGAATATGCACTACATTTTGATAAAGGAAAATTAATCAAAAGAGAATTGCCCTAAGAGCATGTCTAAATAAACTCCAATAGTTCCTTCTTTTTATAATTACAATTTGAGTACAGGACAAAACACTATTCTCAACGAGGTGCTAAGCACTTTGAAAGTGCTTAGCACCTTATTTGGAGGCTAAACAATGCCTTTGGAATAAGTATTTTTAATTTTTGTCCTGTACTCAGAATTACAATAACTCATCGATTCATGAAAATAGCAATAATAGGAATGTCAGGTTTGTTCCCCGGTTCTGCTACCAAGGAGCAGTTTTGGGACAACTTGATGCAAGAAAAAGACTTAACAAACATTGCCAATAGCAATGATTTTGGGGTGTCTCCTGCTACCTTTTTTGAAGATAAAAAAGGCGTAGTAGATAAGTGTTATTCCTTGCGAGGTGGTTATATTCGAGGATTCGACTTTGATCCTTCAGGCTATCAATTGGACGCTGATTATTTGGCGAAACAAGACAAGTTATATCAATGGTCTTTGCACGTTGCCAAAGATGCTTTGATGGATAGCGGCTATTATAACAATAGCGAAATATTAGCGAAATGTGGTCTAATCTTGGGCAATTTATCGTTCCCGACGAGTAGCTCTCATCAGTTACTAGCTGATATCTACACGCAGACCACCGAACAAGCACTACAAGAATTATTGCGAGACAAAAATTTCAAAATAAAGGCAAGCAAAAAGCCACTTCCTGACAATGAAGTGCTCATGCCGACACCATCCGACTTAGTCAGTCAGGCGTTGGGTATTGAAGGCGGGCATTATGCCCTAGATGCCGCTTGTGCGACCTCTCTGTATGCTATCAAGTTGGCTTGCGATGAGCTGCTTACAGGCAAAACCGATTTGATGTTGGCAGGAGCCGTTTGTGCCTCCGACCAATTGTTTATTCACATGGGGTTTTCCATCTTCCATGCCTACGCACCACACGACCAAAAGTTTGCTCCACTTGATGCCAAATCTGGTGGATTGGTCTCCGCAGAAGGTGCTGGCATGGTGGTACTCAAACGCTACGACGAGGCGTTGCGTGATGGCGATACCATTTTGGGTGTCATTGGTGGCATTGGTTTATCCAATGATGGACGAGGAAAATTCTTACTGAGTCCCAACCCCAAAGGTCAGAAATTAGCCTTTGAGCGTGCTTACAACTTGCACGATATTGTACCACAGAATACGAGTTACCTCGAATGTCATGCCACGGGTACGCCTTTGGGCGATGTCACCGAACTGAACTCAATTTCCGACTTTTTTGAGCCATTTCAAAATAAGCCCTTGCTAGGTTCTGTCAAGTCCAATATGGGACACTTGCTCACCGCAGCAGGTATGACTGGATTGCTAAAGGTATTGATAGCCATGCAAAAAGGTACGATTCCGCCTAATATCAACTTAACCAAAGCCGTACAGACCAATAATCAATGGATTCAAGATGCTCAAATCATAACCGAACAAACGTCTTGGTCAGGTAATCAAGCTGGTATTAATTCTTTTGGTTTTGGTGGCACCAATGCCCACATGGTCGTACAAAAAGAAGTGGCGAAACCGACCGAAGTGTTCACGCCGATTCCGTTAGCTCCTATGTCGATTATTGGCATGGCGACACACTTCGGTAGCTGTACCAATCTGGACGATTTTTATGCGGCTATTCACAATGGCAAACAACTGTTCACGCCTCTGCCAACTCGTCGTTGGAAAGGATTTGAAAACAACAAAAATTTACTACAAAAATATGGTTTGGAAACCGCTCCTGAGGGAGCGTATATTTCTGATTTTGAAATTGATTTATTGCGATACAAAATACAGCCAAAAGAAGCCGAAACGCTAGAGCCTCAACAGGCTCTCATTCTCAAAGTAGCCGACAAAGCACTGCAAGATGCCCAATTGGCAGAAAGCAAAAATGTAGCGGTGCTTATCGCCATGGAATCCGAATTGGCTATCCATCATTATTTGGCTCGCTGGGATAGCAGTTGGCAGCTCGAAGCTGCACTACAAGAAAGTGGTATCCAATTGAACGAAAGTCAGCAAAAAACCTTACTAGAGCAAAGTAAAGACGCTCTTTATTTTAGAGAAGGTTCTCAAACACCTAGCCAGCATACGAGTTTTGTAGGTAATATTATGGCGAGTCGTATTGCGGCATTGTGGGACTTTTCGGGTCCTGCGTTCACGGTGTCTTGTGGCGATGATTCGGTATTCAAAGCATTGGAAGTGGCTCAAAATCTACTCGCTTTGGGCGAAGTAGAAGCTGTGGTAGTTGGTGGAGTTGATTTGGCGGGTGGATTGGAAAATGTATTGCTCAAAAGCAAAAAAAATCCACTCCATACGAACACGATTTCTAGCCTTAGTCTAGACCAAAACAATACGGGCTGGAAAGTAGGCGAAGGCGCTGGTGCTATCGTATTGCAACGACAAAAAGACAATCAGAAAGACCAAAAAATATATGCTACGGTACAGCCTATTTCAAAAAAAGACCTAGCCAAACAAAGAGCAACAATTGGCTATCAAGAATTGGTTGCCAATGGCAATAGCGAAGAAGAGCAACAAGAGGAAAACCAATTATTGGACGCTACTCTTTTGCCGACTACTGCTAGAGCATTGGGCAGTATCAAGACGACCGTAGGACATACAGGAGCCGCAAGCGGTATTGCTGCACTTATCAAAACTACCTTGTGCGTCTATCATCAATTTATACCTGCTATTCCGAATTGGAAGCAGCCAAAAAACAAGGCTTTTGAAGGCAAAAAATATTACTTCCCTACGGATTCTGCTCCTTGGATATTGGAGCAAGGACAAACGGAAAGAACCGCTTTGGTCAACACGGGAATGACAACAAATTGGTTGGTGAGTCAAGCTCCTACCCCTGCTCCAAAAAGCAAAAAAACACCGCTTCAAAAAGGTAGATTAGGCAGCTTATTGATAGTACAAGGCAATAACCAACAGGAATTAAAATTGCAATTAGCCGCATTGGAAATGGCGTTGCAAAGTTCGCAAACATTGACGACCATAGCGGCACAATTTCATCAAAAATATAAAACAGCTACTGCTGATTTTTGCTTAGTTATTTTGGCAAAAAACAAAACAATCGCTCAACAAGAAATTACGTTTTTTGAGCGTAGTCTAACCACTGCTTTTGAGCAACAAAAAACAATACGAACGCCCAAAGGCAGTTATTTCACAGCATTGCCACAAGGAAAAAAAGGAAAAGTTGCCTTTGTTTATCCTGGTTCTGCTGCGGCATATCGTGGCTTAGGCAAAGATTTATTTCAGCTTTTCCCTGACTTGCAAAATCATTTTGAAAATATTCTACCCGATGGTTTACAGGCATTTTTGGGAACAGATTACATCTACCCAAAAACGACCAATGCCACCGACGAAGTCGCTCCGATACAAAGCGACACTATTAGTATGATGTCCACGGGCGTACTTTTCGCTACCGCTTATACGCATTTGGCTCGCCAATATTTTGGGCTACAGCCTGATAGTGCCTTTGGCTATAGTATGGGCGAATGCAGCAGTATGTATTACGCTTTGGGGCTGTGGTCGGCAGAAGAAACAGAAGTATTCCGCCACTCTCCTATTTTCCAAACGGAGTTTGCAGGCGATTTGCGAGCCTTGGCGAAGCACTGGAATATCTCGACAGACGAAGCCAAAGAACGCTGGACAAGTTTGATTTTGTTGGCTGATGCCGAACAAGTAAAAGCGATGGTAACGACAAAAGACAAAGTTTATTTGACCTTTGTCAATACTGCCAACGAAGTTATTATATCGGGTGATAAAGTAGCTTGTCAGCGAATCGTACAACAGCTAAAATGCAAATCTATTGAAGTTCCTTTTCAGAATGTGATACACCATGATTTTTGTGCCGTAGAGCGTCAAGGATTGTTGGATATGCACACTTTCCCTTTGCAGCAACAGCCTGCTATTGACTTTTATTCGAGCTTGACGCTCGATAAATTGCCTATAGACAGCCAAGCGATAGGAGAAAATTCGACAAAAGTTTGTTATCAAGCTGTTGATTTCCCGAAAGTAGTCAATAAAATGTACAGCGACGAACATCGCATTTTTGTAGAGCTGGGAGCAAATGCTACTTGCACCACTTGGATAAAAACTATACTCAAAGACCGCCCACATTTGGCAGTCAGTTTCAATCAAAAAGGCAAATCCGATGGCGTTTGCCTATTGGAGGCTTTCGCCCAATTGGTAAGCCATGGCGTGGAGCTAGATTTGAGCAGTTTATTTGAAGACATAGCCATCAAAGAAGCCAAGGTTCGCACGTTTCAGAAGAAAATAGAATTGGGTGGAGCTAACATCTATGACGTACTTTCTACGCCTGCTCTATTAGAGCAATTTGCCACCATCAAAAGAGAAAAAACACAACCTGCTTTGGCTTTGGCTAACGCAAAAAAAATGCCTAACCGCATCAAAAACATTCGTAAAAACACCGTTCTTCCAACTAATACAGCAACTATGGAAATTCCAATATTGAGTAATAATAATCAAACAACAGCACCAACCGATACGACCAAAAAAGTAGGCGAAAATGGGTTGTTGCTACAAGACTATACCGACAATCAACACCTAAAAGATAAGAAAATTGTCTTCACGCAAGAAGACTTAGCTGAATTTGCCACAGGTCAAATTGCTAAAGTTTTTGGAGAAGAATATGGGATTATTGACACCTATCGTCGTCGTGTCATGTTACCAATGGATCCTTATTTGTTGGTTAGTCGAGTGACTGACCTGAAAGGCAAACGAGGCGTTTTTGAACCTTCATTCATGCAGACAGAATACGATATTCCGTATGGTGCTTGGTACACAACTGATGGACAAATTCCGTGGGCAGTTTCGGTAGAGTCTGGACAATGCGATTTATTATTGATTTCGTACTTAGGAATTGATTTTGAGAACAAAGGCAACTTGGTCTATCGCTTATTGGATTGCACCTTGACTTTTGTCGATGATTTGCCGTTTGAGGGACAAACCTTACGTTATGATATTTCTATTAATTCCTTTGTTAGGAATGGCGAAAATTTACTCTTCTTCTTTAGTTACGATTGTTATGTACAAGATAGATTAGTACTCAAAATGCGTGGCGGTTGTGCTGGATTCTTCCAAGATGACCAATTACAAGATGGCAATGGCGTGGTCTATTCGGCAGACGAATTGAAAGCAAAACAAAATGCCAAAAAGCCTCAATTTACGCCTTTGTTAGCAACAAAAAAGAGAAGTTTTGACAAACAAGATTTGCAACATTTGATTAATGGCGAAGCTGAAAAATGCTTTGGTGATATTAGTTATTTTGCCAATGGTCGCAATCCTTCTTTGTGTTTACCACCCGAAAAAATATTGATGCTTGACCGCATTACTTCCGTTGATTTGCAAGGCGGTGCATTCGGTTTAGGGCTTGTTATTGCCGAAAAAGATTTGACGCCTGATGCATGGTTTTTTCCGTGTCACTTCCGTGACGATGAAGTATTGGCAGGCTCACTACAAGCCGAAGGAGGTGGAAACTTATTGCGTTTCTTCATGCTCATGCTTGGATTACAACGCTTAACAAAAGATGCTCGCTATCAGCCTATTTTTGATTTGCCTCAGAAAGTGCGTTGCCGCAAACAAGTAACCCCAACTAAGGATACCAAATTGATTTACAAACTAGAAGTCAAAGAGATTGGGCTCGTGCCGAATCCTTACGTAATTGCGGATTTGGAGATTATCTCTGATGGTATTATTACGGTGCATTTCGAGAATTTAGGTTTGCAGCTCCGAGAAAAAGATAATCCAAAATATTTGGAAGAAAAAGATGGCAAAAAAGGCGTCGCTATTTCGCCTCGCTCCCAAGGTGCCTTGCTCAACGAGGAAGACATTACCAACTTTGCGTTGGATAATTTATCTAAAGCCTTCGGAGAAGATTTTGCTTGTTATGATGGTAGAAAAGTATCGAGACAACCCAACACTGATTTGCAACTCATTTCGAGAGTATTGCGAGTAGAAGGCGAACGAGGGTATTTCAAAAAACCTTCTACTATTTATGCGGAATATGATGTGCCAGAAAATGCTTGGTATTATGAGCAGAACAGTTATCGCACGATGCCGTATTCGGTATTGATGGAAATTGCCTTGCAGCCTTGTGGACTCCTTGGGGCGTACATGGGCAGCACGCTCAAGTATTCGGACAAAGATTTGTATTTCCGTAACCTAGATGGCAATGGCGAAATGTTTGACTTGCCAGCAGGCACCGACTTCCGAGGTAAAGTAATTAGCAACAAAGCGGTTTTGGTTTCTTCTGTTTCGTTGGCGGGTACGGTATTACAAAATTATACCTTTGAGTGTAGTGTAGATGGACATGTATTCTACAAAGGTGGTTCGTCTTTTGGCTTCTTCCCTGCCGATGCGTTGGCTCAACAAGTAGGTCTAGACAATGGCAAAGCAGTAGCGGCTTGGTACCAAACTCAAAACTTGCAGGCAAAAGATTATATGCAAATAAAATTAGATTCTTTGTATGGCAAAATGAAGCTATTCAAGGCTCCTACCAATAAGCCACATTACAAATTATCAGCTGACCAATTACTACTATTAGACGATTTGAAAATCGTAAAAGATGGTGGAGAACACGGCAAAGGTTATGTGCATGCGACTCGCAAAGTACGTACCTACGATTGGTTTTTCACTTGTCACTTTTATCAAGATCCTGTTATGCCAGGGTCGTTGGGTGTAGAAGCTATTTTGCAAGCGATGCAGACGTTTGTATTGCAACAAGATTTAGCAAAAGATTTTAAAAATCCTGCTTTTGTGCAATTGCCAAATCACGAAACGAAGTGGAAATATCGTGGTCAAATTTTGCAACCTGCGGAATATTTGCATTGCGAAGCACACTTCAAATCTATAGAGCTAAAAGATGGTACGTTGCAGCTCGTAGCTGATGCTTATCTTTGGAATGGCGATACTCGAATTTATCAAGTAACGGACTTGGCTTTGGGTGTGATGGAAGCGAAGTAATAAAATGTAGGTATTTGGATTTTAAAGATTCTAGGATTTTTGGATTTCAAATTGGAGTGTAAATCGGTGAAATTGGACTTATTAATTTTAGATTTTTTTTAGCCGCTGATTTTCACTGATTTCTTTTTATTGTAATAGCTCAAAAAAAATTGAACTTTGGACTTCTTTTGCCAATTACACCTATCAACAATCAAACAATTGCCACAGGCAAAAATCAACAGAGCCTGAAAGGCGAATAAACAATTGCCGCAGGCAAAAATCAAAAATATAACGTCTAGCTTCTAGTAAGCTAGCGTCTAAAATAAAAATACAATGATACAACATACAGGTAATAAACAACAACTGTTCTGGATTGGCTCCCCTCGCTCTATTTCTTGGGACGAAGCAGGACAACGAGAAAAAATTGAACAAGTAAAAAATAATTGTTTCGTAGTACTTGACCATGCTGGTCGAATTGGCGTAGCCAATGCAGGCGAATTGACGACCGATGGCAAAGGGCTACAAGTACTGGCGATGGTGGCACCGATGGCTGCCGAACAATTGGGCGATGATACTTTTCGCAAAGATTATCAACTCAAATATGCGTACAAAACGGGAGCAATGGCAAACGGTATTGCTTCTGAAGAACTCGTCATTGCGATGGGCAAAGCTGGCTTCTTGGGCTCTTTTGGAGCAGCAGGCTTAGTCCCTAGCCGTGTATTGCAAGCCATTGAAACCATACAAAGTCAACTCAATGAGCAGCAACAATATGCGTTCAATTTGATACACAGCCCCAATGAGCCTGCCCTAGAAGAAGGAGCGGTAAAATTGTTTTTGGAAAGAGGTGTAACCGTCGTTGAAGCGTCTGCTTTCTTGGATTTGACTATCAATATTGTACACTATCGTGTAGCTGGATTGAGTCAAGACAAGGATGGAAAAATCAGTATCAAAAATAAGGTTATTGCTAAAATATCCAGAAAAGAAGTGGCGAGTCGCTTCATGCAGCCTGCTCCAGACAAATACCTAACATTGCTCGTAGAGCAAGGCAAAATAACACCTCAACAAGCAGCATTAGCGAAGCTTGTACCAATGGCGGATGACATCACGGTAGAGGCGGATTCTGGCGGACACACGGACAATCGTCCTTTGGTGGCGTTGCTGCCTTCTATTTTGCGTCTGCGCGATGATTTGCAAGCCAAACACAAATTTGCGACGCCTATTCGTATTGGAGCGGCTGGTGGCATTGGGACACCTGCAGCAGCATTGTCTGCCTACATGATGGGAGCTGCTTATATCGTGACAGGGTCTGTCAATCAGGCTTGTGTGGAAGCAGGTACTTCCGAGCATGTACGCAAGCTTTTGGCGACGGTGGCTCAGACCGATGTGATGATGGCACCTGCTTCTGATATGTTCGAAATGGGCGTAGAATTGCAAGTCCTCAAACGAGGTACTCTATTTGGTCCTAGAGCCAAAAAACTCTATCATTATTATATGAATTATAATTCGTTGGAAGACATTCCAGCAGCAGAAATAGAAAAACTAGAAAAAACGGTTTTCAAGAAATCGCTGGACGAAATTTGGCAAGGTTGTGTTGAGTTTTTCAATGCGAGAGATCCACAACAGATTGAGCGAGCCAAAGATAATCCGAAACGAAAAATGGCACTTATCTTTAGGTGGTATTTAGGACTTTCGTCCAATTGGGCCAACCATGGTGTAAAAGATCGTATTTCTGATATGCAAATTTGGTGTGGCCCTGCGATGGGTTCGTTCAACGATTGGGTGGAAGGGACGTATTTGGAGCAATACCAAGAGCGTACCGCAGCAGCCGTTGCAGAGCATATTATGCAGGGAGCAGCGTATTTATATCGTGTACAAGCTTTGCGTATGCAGGGTGTACAGTTGCCTACGGCTTGGAATAATTATGTACCGAGTCGTACTTTGGCTTTGGTGTAATTTTCATCTATTCTCAGCAAAAAAATAAGCGTTTGGTACAGTACCAAACGCTTATTTTTTTGCGAATATCTAATTAATGCTTCCCACTTCTCGCTCCCACTGCAATACACCGCCTTGCAAGTTTATCAAATTGGTATAGCCAAATTTATTTTGGAGTGTTTCTATCGCTATTCTGCTACGAATACCTTTCTGGCAAATCATCACGACTGCTTTACCTTTTGGAATTTGGTCAAGCGTCATCAACAAACGAGGCAACGGAATATTGATAGCCGTTAGGCGTTCGGGGCGTGGTTGCTCGTACAATTCTCGCACATCTATTAGTGTGTAATCTCCTAAATTTTCATTCAATTCAGTCGCTGTAATTATTGCTACGGCGTTATCTTTTTCTATGTTTTCCAAACCACAAAATTTTTGGTAATTCGTTTTTTCAAAATCAGCTTGCATCGCTTTGGTGGTAGCAATAGTTGCTGTATTGGGGGTTAATGCTAGTGTTTGCATATTATTTTGCAATGTATTATAAATCAATAATTGATTGGCGAGCGGCTCGCCAATTTGCAAAATCAATTTGAGACATTCATTGGCTTGCATACTGCCTATGATAGCAGGCAAAACACCCAAAACACCTATTTCAGAACAGTTCGGCACACTACCTGCTGGCGGTGGCGTAGCAAACAAACAACGATAAGTAGCACTGCCTTGATAATTGAATACCGCTACTTGTCCTTCAAACTTAAAAATAGAACCATACACCAACGGTTTGTCCAAGATAACGCAAGCATCATTGACCAAATATCGAGTCGCAAAATTATCGCTTCCATCTACGATGATGTCATATTTTGCAAATAATTCTAGTGCATTTTGAGGTGTTAATTCGTCGGTATAGGCTGCTATTTCTAGCAATGGATTGAGGGCTTCTAGCCGCTCTTGAGCAGCTATCGCCTTGTATCGCCCTACATCTTGAGTTGTGTACAAAACTTGGCGTTGCAGGTTACTTTCTTCTATTTTATCAAAATCAATAATACCAATCGTTCCAACTCCAGCAGCAGCCAGATATTGCAGCACAGGACAGCCCAAACCACCTGCACCAATCACCAATACTTTGGCAGCTTTGAGGCGTTGTTGCCCTTGCTCGCCTATTTCCGACAGTAAAATATGGCGACTATATCTATTTTGTTCTTCCCTAGTCAATGCGGTATCCATGGTTGCTATTTTTGTACATCAAGTTGTTCAGCGATTACTTCCCACAAACGCTGATTAGGTTCAAAATTGCACAAAGCAACTTCGGCAGCATATTGCTCAAAAAACGGCATCAAGACCCCTTCGATTTGTCCATCATCAAAATGATTAAGCAACATTTTTATTAGTTGAAACATCGCTTTTTGGTAGGCATTGAACGCCATTGGGTGCGTATATATTTTGGGTATCAATGCTTGATAAGTCTGCCCAATTTGCTCTAGCAATTCGAGCCACTCGGTATTAAAATCTAAGGGTAACTGATGACACCAAAGCAAACCCATAATATTTTCTTCCGCATTGTCGCCTCGCAACATCAGTTTTATTTCTGCCAATTCCTCTGCAAGTAATTCCATATTTTTTTCACAAAAAAAGGGTCATCAACTACAATATTGCAATTGATGACCCAATATAAGCATTCTATTTTAGTCTGCTACAAACCAAAGGTTCCTTCTTCGGATTCTTCTCCGAATTCTGTTTTCATATCTTCTTCAAACTCTTTGACTGACTTCGTCGTATATTTATCGCTGATTTCAAATAAGCTTTTATCTAGCTTTGTTTTTTTGACTTCTTTCGCAACGATTTCTATCGTAATATCGTCCAAATCTAGCTCAAACGATAAAGGAAAACCTTCCATATTACCAAAGTTCTCCTGAAAGCCTTGTAGTGCTTCCGAGCGCAAATTGTCGGTTACATAAACCGTCATCACGTCAGTCATTTCTCCGATTTGTACCGATGCTTTTTTGCATTTATATTTTGCAATTTTCTTTTTTTTCTTTTTATCGTAGTTGATTTTTACATCCGTTGTTTCACTAGGAGCTTCATTGAGTGCAGAGTCTGTATTTTCGTCCAATAAATTGGTAATCTCCTGCCAACTATCTATCTTGACAGCCGTCGGATCTAACAATAATGGGACATCTAGTAAGAATACCGACAAATCGGCTTGGCTGTTGTTCATCAGTGCCAATTGAGCCATACCCGCCAGCACAAAATCGGCTCGTTGGTTCTTGTCTTGTAGCGACCAAGTGAGCGTAGAACCATTGAGCATATCTAATCCGCTAGCGGCACCTGCCGTTTTTTCTTTGATATTAATTTGATAGGTTACTGTTCCTTCTTTGAAGTTATAATTTTGCTTTTGAGCCAATATAGATTGACTAAAAACGAGCATAAAAATTGCTCCCAATAACAAGCTGCTTATTTTATTCATTTGGTTGTTTTTTTGATGTGAATGGTAGGGATTGTCTTAATGTGTTTCTTCAAAACAAGAATTGTACCTGCTAAGTTCACTTTTCTAAATATTGTTATACGAT
This sequence comes from uncultured Saprospiraceae bacterium, assembly GCA_937139495.1. Classification (GTDB taxonomy): domain Bacteria; phylum Bacteroidota; class Bacteroidia; order Chitinophagales; family Saprospiraceae; genus Aureispira. Next base: position 235,954 of record CAKZQC010000027.1, read on the forward strand.
GCGTTATTTTCTTTTAATTTTTCTTTGTTTAGCTTTTGCCAATATTTCATTGTGCTTGACACCACAAGAGCCAATTATTATTACGAAACAAACACTCGACCTCTCAGGCGAACAACGTTTGTTTTACGCCCTAGAAGCGGGTGATGTCTTGGTTATTGACCTAGAGGTCACCAAAGGAAAATATCTCAAAGAATTTGAAATCATTGCTTATCCCAATACGTCCAAATTATTGCTACAAAAAGTAGAAAAATTGCAAGGCAATAAAATACGTATCTTTCATCGAGGCATTTATGAATTTAGATTTCAGTCGGGCAATGCCAAAGTCATAAATTTTTCGCTACAACGTATTCCTTTCACCCCCAAGAAAAGAAATTTTGATACAACCGTGAAATGGAAAACGGTACAAGATAGCATTCGCAAAAATTATAGAGAGAAAGTAACCACCACGCACGATACCAGTTGGATCACCAAAGAAAGGAAGGTATTAGTGCGAATAGATACGCAGTTTGTCACAGTGGCAGATCGCCAAGAACGAGTCCATTCTTATACCAACCTAACAGGAAGCAATCGCAGCAATTTGCAATTTGACTTGCCGCCTAATACCCAAACTAATTTGACAAGTAGAAAGGTAGTAGCATGGGCGTACTGGATAGGTGTCGGGCAGCAAGGTATGGAAAATTACAATCAGGAACTTCGTAAATTTTTGCTACAAGCATCTGTCAAAGTTGGTTCTAAAAATATGTTGGCAGGAATCGCCTTAGGAGCTTATGCCCTAGCCGTCAACCCGCCCGAAGGCGATAACATTAAGTATGAACTATTGGTGAATCAAACAGCCGTAGGAAACGGAAATGTGACGGTCTGCTATGGCAGAGAGCTTCATCAGTTGCAAGGAAACATTAATCTCAAATTAGATAATGATAATATTATAAATGGCATTAATATTGGTATTAAAATAGTAGCGGTAATGCAGCACAAACACTATCGCACAGAAACCTACCAAGAGAAAATTATTACGCCCATTACGGAAGTATCCACAAAGGGTCGTATCATTATCAAGGAAAGACAAGTGCCATATATTAACTAAATGCACCATATAAAATGTTCGAGCTTAGAATATTTATTAACAAAACTTTAACAAAGAGTTAATTCTTATTTTTTATTGTAAATCCTATATTGCATTAGACAAAAACCAGCACACTATTTTTTTTGATAGATTACTCACTATTTAGTAATACCATTTCAAAGTATCCCCTGCTTTGTTACGACAAAAAAATCAAACTTATGCAAGCACTACTTACCTATCCAGCACTAGAAGACAATTTATTTGATGAAGTCATTCTAATTGACGATGACCGAACGGTCAATTTGGTCAATCAGAAAATAATACAAGACCTCCTACCGACGGCTACCATTCGCACTTTTGAGAATGGAGAAAAAGGACTTGTTTATTTACTCAATTCGATTGATTCCGAATTGCGAACATTGGTATTGGTTGATTTGAATATGCCTGTCATGGACGGTTTTCAGTTTTTGAGTGTTTACGAAAATGCTATTTCTTATCAAGATCATTGTTTTACACTTTGTCTGTTGACCAGCTCTGAAGATAAGGCTGATTTGCAAAAAGTAGCACGCTGTCCTTCTGTACTCAAATGCACAACCAAACCACTTACTCTGCCCAAAATGGAAGATTTGCTAGATTGCTGCAAGCCAAAATTATTAGTCTCAGCAAGCCGATAGAGCAAAATTAAATACTTTCGAACATACCAGATGACTACTTTTATGCTCAAACAACTAAATAATTAGTTATCCTTTATTTAATAGATTGTTAATCTATCTTTTTTTAGAAACCTCCCTGTGAGGTTTTTCGTTTTTAGGGGCAGTAGCAAGTTGTTTGACTTGTTTATTAGATACTGCGTAATATCATTTAATTACTAAAAAAAGCTACAATATATGAAACAATCTCTTTCTTTGGTTATGGCAGGAATGCTTGGAGGAGCTTTGGCTCTCGGAGGTTCTCAATTGTTACCCAATCAGAATAATGCTCCACTTAGCAATCAAGTAGAGCAAGTATCCGAACGAAACGTTCGCACGAATCAATCCAACCAATTAGTAACCAATAACAACTTAAACCGTCCCAATAGTTTTGTGGACGCTGCCGATGCAGCGATGCCCTCGGTTGTTAGTATCAAATCTACGACGGTTTACAAACCTAAAAACGAACGAGAGGAACGCTATTTTAAATATTTTGGTTCTCCTCGCCCTTCCGCCTCTTCTGGCTCAGGTGTTATTATTAGTGACAAGGGCTATATTGTGACCAATAATCACGTTATCAACGGGGCGACATCAGTAGAAGTCACCTTGCACGATAATCGAAAATTTAACGCTGAAGTGATTGGCACCGATCCATCTACAGATTTAGCCGTACTCAAAATCCAGCCCGAAGGTGCTATTCCTGTTATCGGATTGGCAGATTCTGACGAAGCCAAAGTAGGCGAATGGGTGTTGGCAGTAGGTAACCCTTATGACCTCAATTCGACCGTTACCGCAGGTATTATTTCTGCGAAAGGAAGAGATATTAGTATATTGAGTGGCAAATCAAGTATTGAGTCTTTCATACAAACTGATGCCGCTGTCAATCCTGGTAACAGTGGTGGTGCCTTGGTCAATGCCGATGGTGAATTGGTGGGTATCAATACCGCTATTTACGCTCCTTCTGGCACTTATGCAGGCTACTCGTTTGCGGTGCCTATCAACTTGGTCAAAAAAGTAATGCAGGATTTGATTGATTTTGGTCAAGTCAAAAGAGGCTTTTTGGGAATTATGATTCAAGATGTAGATAGCGATGTTGCCAAAACATTAGATTTGGCAGTCAATGCAGGCGTTTATGTCAGCGAATTGCTCGAAGGTGGTGCTGCCAAGGCTTCAGGGATACAAACAGGTGACGTTATCACGGAAGTGAACAGCAGAAAAACGAATTCTGTATCACAATTGCAAGAACAAATCGGTAGCCGTAATCCCGGTGATGATGTAGTGGTGACGGTCAATAGAAGTGGTACTAATCAAAAAATAAAAGTTCGATTGAGCGAATAAATGTTTTTTTTAGTCCAAAGTAACAAGTCTAAAGTCAGAAGTTTTTTTGCTCCTTGGAGTATTATACTTCTGACTTTGGACTTTTTTTTATAGACTATTATTAATGCTGTTCAATTTTCGTTCTTCGATACCTTTTAGTGTTTCACCATCTTTATTCTTCCATGCTACTCTTCCATTTACTGAATACCCAAGAATAATTGCAGCAGCTTGAGAAGAGCTTGAAAACTCATATTCTTCTACAAAAATCAGCTTACCTTCTTTTAGTTTTATTATTTTTTTTTCTTGGAGTGTCTGTCTTAAGTTTGAGTAACTTCCAGATAAGGAAGGTGTCTCTTTGGGATTAAAATAACTTCCTACTTCTACCAATAGCCCATTTGAAGTTAGCCTTCCTTTTGCTTTCCAATTAGAAACATCTAAGAAAAGTGTTAATTCCCTTGCCTCTTTCTTTGTTCTGATTATACCACTACTCTCTATCAAATCAAACCCTAAGGTTGGCAATATAACCTTTACGTTATCTAAGAAAGTATCCATTTCATCAATCACCATTTTAGGCAAGTTAACTTTATTTCCTTCCTTCTTATTTGCAACTCTATATTCAGCATTTTTAAATAAAAGATCTATCAACTTTAATTCTAAATATTTGGTATGAGAAACTGTCAAGTTTTCATCTTTTGAACTAAATGCAATTATACTTTCAAAGAATGACTTGCTATCGTCTCGAATATGATAAACTAGCCTTTCTGCAATATTATTGGCTTCTCCAACGTAAACAATTTTATCATCTGGGTTTTTTTCATCTTGCCCTATTAAAAAGTAAATCCCTGGCTTATTGATTTCTAGGTAGTTTTTTGAATCTGGAAATAAATTTCTTGGAATTTTGATTGCTTGACCTGTCCAATTAGACATATAAGCAAAAATAACTCCTTCTGGATTTCCATTTACTAAATAATTTGTAATTGTGATTCCTCTTTTCGTCATAGTGTTCTTTTTAAAAAATAAACATTACTAATAAAACACCTCCACTAAGTATTATTCATTAGAGGTTATTGTTTGATATGACTCTCTTCCTTTATTCAAATCCCTACAATTCCGCTCCCAATCGCTCCAAGCAATCTTTCAGACTCGTACGCCAGTAGGGTATTGGGAGACCAAAATCGGCTTTTATTTTGGCTTTGTTGAGCAAGCTAAACGGTGGACGCTTGGCAGGTGTCGGATAATCTTTGGTTTCGATAGGCAATACCTGACAATCTATATTATCTAGCTCAAAAATAGCGGTAGCGAAGTCGTACCAACTACATACGCCTTCATTGCTATAATGATAAATCCCCTTGAAAGAAGTTGGATTTTTTTGTATGATATCCAACATCGCTATCGCTAAATCTTTGGCGTAGGTTGGGCTACCAATCTGGTCAAAAATGACCGTCAATTCCTTTCTATCTTTGCCTAATCGCAACATTGTTTTTACAAAATTATTGCCGTAGGCACCATACACCCAAGAAGTACGAATAACAATCGACTCAATCGGTGCTGCCAGTGCTTTTTGCTCTCCTGCGAGCTTAGTTTGGGCATAGACGCCCTTAGGTGATGTCTTATCAGTCTCTACGAATGGCGTATTTTGGCTATCGTTATGATAGACATAATCTGTGGATAAATGAATCAGGCGAACACTGTAAGCATGGCAGGCAGCTGCCAAATATTGTACTCCTTCTACATTCACAGCCCTTGCTTTTTCTACGTCTTTTTCGGCATTATCGACCGCTGTATAAGCAGCACAATTGATGCAATAATCAAACGGTTGAGACGAAAAAAGCCGCTCTACCGACACTTGTCTAGTAATATCCAACGAATGTCTATCTGACCATACAAAATTAAAATCAGGATACTGCTCTGCTATCGCCTTCAACTCCTGTCCTACTTGTCCTTTAGCTCCTGTTACTAATATATTCATTATCCTTCCTGATTAAAAATAAGTTTAACAATCTTCCATTTCCCGTCGGATTGTCTGTGCCAAATGGCAACGTATTTAGATGTTACTTCTTCTATGTGTCCGTCATAAATATAGTGCAGTTCCATGCTTGTCGTACCATAATCGTACGCCAAATCTCCCGATATTTCTACTTCTTTCTGTACGTTTTTGGTGTTTTTAATAGACATACTACTGAGCACATTTTGTACATGCTGCCTAATATTTTTTTTGCCGATAGCGGTCGCTCCAATATCGAACAAAGCTGCCTCTTCTGTATAGAAAGCGATGAAAGTTTCTACATCTTCTTTTTCTAATGCTAGCAAACGTTGTGTATGCACTTTGGCAAAATATTCTGCCAATTCTTTTGTTTGCTGATCGCTTCGTTCTTTGACTTCCTGCACTGGGTAACAACTCGAAAAGCAGAAAATTAGACTACCATAATAGACAAAAAATAATAGACGCATAGTGATCGTTTTTTTTGTTAAATCAATAATAAAACATAACCCAAAACCGCTCCTCCTATTACTACAAAAGCAGCATTAACTTGCTTGAACTGAAAAACTACAATTCCGCTAAGTATAGCAATAATAATAGCTCGCCAATCAACTAACACTGTTTGTCCCATCGTGATACAGACTGCCAATATCACGGCGACCGCAGCAGCATTGACACCATCTAAAAATGCTCCCAATGGTTTGGAGCTTCGCATTTTGGTAACTAGCGGTTGTAGCAAAGCTACAAACAAAAATGAAGGTAAAAAAATACCCAATGTAGCGACCAAAGCACCTAGCCAGCCGCCCAATTGCCAACCAATAAAAGTAGCCGTTGTCAATACAGGTCCTGGAGTCATTTGCCCAACAGCTACTGCATCTATCAACTCTTGTTGACTCAATAAGCCCGTTTGTACGAGTTCTGTATCCAGAAAAGCAAACAAAACATAGCCACTTCCGTACAAGATAGCGCCTATTTTCAAGAATATCCAAAATATCTTCCAGCCTGCCACAGTCGCTGCGGTCGGTATCGTTTTGGATTGCAACAACAAAACAGGCAACCAATACTGTTGTTGAATATCTGTGGAGCTTTGTTTATTATTATAATAATAGTGAATGAGTACCGCCAAAAGTCCGCTACCAAACAAGGTAATTATTTCGGAACCACCCAGCAAGCAAGCTACCAAGGCAAGTACCGCCAATACCCCTGTCGTTTTGCCTTTTATTGCCTTTTTGCTCAGTTTGTACACTGCCGACAAAATGATGGCAATAACAGCAGGTTTTATACCAAAAATATACGGCTGTACCGCTGGCAATTGACCATAAGATTGATACAAATACGCAAAAATCATCGTCAAAATAACGGCAGGCGTTATAAAACAAGTTCCTGCTACCACTAGCCCAATCCAACCTCCTCGCACATGTCCACAGTGCATCGTCATTTCGGTCGAATTAGGTCCTGGTATCAAATTGGTGGCACCCATCAAGTCCAGAAAATGCTGCATCGTTAGCCATTTTCTTTTCTCTACAATCTCCTCTTGCATCATGGCAATATGAGCCGCAGGACCACCAAAACCAATGATGCCTAATTTCAGAAAAACCTGTGCAATTTCTCGCAAATTATTTGGCTTCGTCATTGTGCATGCGCTGTATGAGTCGTTTAGACATATTTACAAAATTACGTTCGGAAATAACCCCCATCAATTCTTTGTTTTTGACGACGGGTATCATTTTCAAATTGTGTTCTTTCATCAATTTGATTACCTCCACTATCGGCAAAAGTGGATTGACGGTTACTGGGTTTTCGTCCATAATATCTCCAACAGTAGCATCGTTATCTAGTTCATTACTTCTGGATAAGTGTTGCAATATTCGTCTAGCCGTAATAATTCCTGTCAAATTGCCCTCGGCATCTTCTACCGCCATATAACTCCCATCTGACCAATCCATGAGCGTAGAAGCAAACTCTATCAAGTCTTCTTCTCGTACCGTAAATATATCGGTTGTCATAAACTCTTCGACCACCAACTTTGATGGATCGTACTGGTCAAACTCGTGCAGTTCGGGAATATCCCATTCGTGCACAGGCTTGCTCGTACGTTGATTGTGATAAATAGCGGCTGTCAAGGAAGTCAAAGATTCGTCAATATGTGTTTCTTTTTTAAATTTAGAATAAGTTTGTAATATCCATCGAGAGCCATTAAGGTGACGCTTGGTGCGTTCCTCTATTACGCCCAAATATTTGTCAATATCAGCCGTATCAATATTGTGTTTTTCCAATCCTTGGCGTGCCATTGGCAACAGAATTTCTTGTGTCAAATCTCTAGCCGATATTTTTTGATCATCAAGCCAAGTAAATTTTGAATCCATACCAGATCGTGCTCCTTTAATGAAGTTATCTCTAGCATCATCAAAACTCATGTGCTGACGAATGTCGTCATAATTGTCCGCCATGCCTTCCATCAGACCTAACCAATAAGCGGTATTTGCCATCTCGTCAATCACTGTGGGACCTGCCCCCAATACTCTATTTTCTATTCGCAAGTGTGGTTTGCCATTGGGGCTAATGCCGTAGCAAGGGCGATTCCAACGATAAACGGTACCATTGTGCACTTGCAGTGCTTTCAGTTTGGGCACAATGCCTGCTTTGAGCGATTCGAGCGAATTTTCTTCTATATCCGCTCCTAGCAGTACTCTAAATCGTAAAATATCTTCTTTATAAATTTCCAAAATAGACTCATGTAGCCAGTCAGTACCGAAATTGACCCGACCAGTTTTGTGGCGAAGGTGATCACTTGTTTTTCGGTAATCAATCGACTGCTGAAACAGTGCAATTCTAGTTTCGTGCCACAACCTTTTGCCAAACAATACAGGCGAATTGGTACACATCGCCAAGGTTGGACCCGTGATAGCTTGCGCAATGTTGTACATCTTAACGAAGTCCTTGGGCTTGACCTGCAAATGCACCTGAAAACTTGTATTGCAAGCCTCCAAAAGAGGCGAATCATGTCGAATATTCAGCTCATCAATACCATCTAACCGCAGTTCATAATCAGAACCTCGCATTTCGCGCAAAGCGGTCATCAATGCCAAATAACGCTCCTTGGGGGTTAGCTTGTCGAGATTGAGATCGAATTTCCGCAAGGAAGGCAAAATACCCGTCAATAGAATTCGAGTGTCGTGTTTGGCGGCTACTTTTTCTAGCTGTGCCAAATAGCCTCGTAATTCTGCTTCCATTTTGCTGAACGCATCGCCAGCAAATAGCTGCGGATCTAGATTAAATTCTAAATTGAATTTAGCCAATTCGGTCGTTAACCATGGCGGACTAAAGTCCTCCAAAATATCCATCGCCTTGCAGGCAGGTTTGTAAAATTTGTCAATCAGACACATTTCTTGTTCTGCTCCGATACGGACAATGTTGTCTTCAAACCAGTCATTTTCGAGCATATATTCAAATGCCTGTACGTCATTGAGCAATTGACGTACAAAATTACGCATTTCTGCGGTGTCTTGGCTAGAGGCTAATGTTACTTTTTCTTCTCCCATGGTGTTATTATCTGTCTATCTGTTAAAATCTATTAACAATTAAAACTAACAACTATAATCTAATAACAAAACAAAATGAAGGCTATTAATAGTTAATCGACTCAAAAAGTAACTTTTTATTGATGAATTTGTTTAAAAAGTCGTCAATAATTGCCTGACAAACTATTGAAGACCAAAATACTTACCAATCATCTTATTACAAATTATTAAACAACTTTATTAGAGATTATTACGGAAGTTCAAAAAAACTTTATTTTATTTAAGATAAACTTGTCCTAAATAGATTTTTGTACTACATTTGTGTCAAACAATAAGAACGTATGTTTTCTAAAACAACCGAATATGGGATAAGAGCGATGATATTCATCATGTCGAATTCACTCCAAGATAAACGAGTGCGACTGAAAGAAATAGCTGCCGCCATAGATTCTCCAGAATCTTTTACTGCCAAAATTCTACAAAATTTGTCCAAGGCAAATGTGGTGGACTCGGTCAAAGGACCGCATGGAGGTTTTGAAATCAATAAAGACAAAATGCAGACACTTACATTGATAGATGTTGTGATCGCATTAGATGGCAATAAATTGTTTGAAGGTTGTGGCTTGGGTCTCAAGGCTTGCAATTCGGAAAAACCTTGTCCCCTTCACCAACATTTCTTGGAGGTACGAACAAAAATAACAGCGATGTTGGTCGAAAATAAAATAATTGATTTAGCACAGGATTTACAAACTGGACTTTCATTTCTGAAACAATAAAAAAAATTGCACTAAAAAAGGATAAAAAGGTATTAATATCTTAATAAACAAATAAACTCATTTTTTCAAATTAAATAGTACGACTATGTTTAGCGAAAACACGATTGCCATTGTCAAATCAACCGTTCCTGTATTGGAAATACATGGAGAAACCATCACCGAAGTATTTTACAAAAATATGTTCGAAAAAAATCCTGGTCTCAAAGATATGTTCAACATGACGAACCAAAAAAACGGCACTCAACCGAGAGCATTGGCAGGTGCGGTACTCAAATATGGTGCTCATATCGACAAACTAGAAGCCTTGGGACCTGCCGTAGAAACAATCGCTCAAAAACACGCTAGTCTGCAAGTGACCCCAGAAATGTACGCCATCGTAGGCGAAAATCTATTGGGTGCGATTAAGGAAGTGCTAGGCGATGCTGCTACGGACGAGATTATCGGCGCTTGGGGAGAAGCTTATGGTGCTTTGGCTGCTATTTTTGTCAGTAGAGAGGAAAATATTTATCAAGAAAGAGAAAATGCTATTGGTGGATTTAGAGGCACAAAGGCATTCAGAATCGCCAAAATAGTCGAAGAATCTTCTGTTATCAAATCATTTTATTTGGAAAGAGCCGACGGAGAACAGCTTCCTGCGTTCCTGTCTGGGCAGTACATCGCAGTACAGATAGAAATACCAGGTACGACGCACAAACACACCAGAAATTACAGTTTATCGAACTTTGGAGATAACAAATATCTACGAATTAGCGTCAAAAAGGAAACTGGAAAACAAGACGGTATCGTATCCAATTACTTGCATTCGCACTTCAAAGTAGGCGATGAACTCCAATTGCCTATGCCTTCTGGCGAATTTACGCCTACTCTAAATACTGACAAACCTGCGGTTTTGTTGGCAGCAGGAATCGGCATCACGCCTTTGTTGAGTATGTACAAAGATTTATTGCTAAACTCCAAAAGAAATATTGTATTGATACAGTGTGTACTAAACGGAGAAGTACAGGCTTTTGAGCAAGAGATCAAAGCAACTCAGAATGAAAGAGTGCAGTATGTCACCGTTTTTAGCCACCCAACCGATGCGGACACCGCCAAAAACAAGCACCAGCATGAAGGTTATATTTCTAAAGAAATATTGCAAAAATACAGCACGCCAGATAGCGAATTTTATTTCTGTGGTCCTACCCCATTCATGGCAAAAACCAAGCAGCTTTTGGCAGAAATGAACGTAGCGGACGCTAATATTCACTTTGAATTCTTTGGTCCTCAAGAGGACTTAGAAATGGTTTAAAAATACGATACACTATTTACAGACAGAACGCATACTACTCTTGGTAGTGTGCGTTCTTTTTTTTTGTGGTGGGAGGATTTTGGCTTACTTTGGAGGAAGAATACTCTATTCCTTACTTAATAAACGACCTCCTATTCACAGCCCAACAATTCATAGATTAGCCATTCCCCACTCGTTTTGCTAAATCCCCTCATGGAAATACAGTTATCTTCAATCTCCAATTCTTGTATAAACTCAAATTGCTCAAAGTCTTTTTCGATGTCAATAACAATTTTGTATGATTCAGAAAACGGACTAACTGATACGAACTTCATCACATCAAAATTTGTCCAATTTCTGAAAGTTATTGTAGTCTTAGAAACTGAAATTTGTTCTTCAATAAGAAAACTTCCTTCACTCTCTATTACTAATATTTTTTTTGCCGCATCAAAGATTGTTGAAAGGATCCTACAATCTGACAAAGCTATATTATTTAATCTCATATCAATCAATAATGATTTGAGCATTTCTTGAATTGGTTGGCATCACATTTAAGTTACAGCGTATTTATATCGTATTCCTTCAGTATTTTGCCCCATTTCGCTTCTACACCTTGGGGGATTAAAACACTTTCTTCATTAGCTATTTTTTGTCCTTTTTCTTTATTAAAAGATAAAAAATTGAAACTACCTTGAATGTAATAATCATTATCTTTTATTATCAATTTTCTGTGTGTTCCTGTCATTTTATAGTTCCCTTGTTCTTCAAAATGAGTAGGCAAATGGATTAAATGAAAATTCTTTTGGTATTTACTTTTTAAATTTCGCAGTTTTTTAATTGTTCCATAATGATGCTCGTCATTACTTTCTATTCCATAAAGTATAACCACATTTACATTTCTCTGTAATGCTTTTTCAATGCTATTAATATACTTTAAAGTAGCACGTTTTATCCAAGGACTTTCTATTAGTATTTTAGATTTAACTGTCTTTAATGCTTCTGCAAATTTTTCTTGCGTTTCCCAAACCGAAAGTGTTTGTGTTTCGGTTATCTTTTTTTCGTTTTCAGTTACTTTAAACTCTGCTAATAGTTCACTATTATTTTCTTCTTGAATTTTCGCAAAACTGGTTCTATCGGAAGTTGTAAATTGATATAAAATACTTGGATATTTTTCAGATAAAGATTTTGAAAGTCGTTTTTCTTTTGATACATCTTTATCTGTATTTCTTATTTCAATATAAGGCTCTAATTCATTTTCTTTTTCTTTTCTTGGGATATACTCAATTAAATAATAATCGTGATTTTCTTTCTTGTCAAACTTAATGCTTGATTTGTCGTAATCAACTAAATATGCTTTTCTGTTATTCTGTTTTTTGTAAATATCAGAAAGTTGCTCATTCTTATCTTTTAGTAATTCAGGATTTTTAATTGAGTAATCTACCTCTGGATTAAGTTTGCTTTCAATATTTTTATCGCTATATAGTCTAAAGTCCTTTACAATTGCTTCATTTGAAATGGCATCAATTAAAAATTCAAATTCTTCTTCTTCAAGAATTTTTAAAATACTATTATCTTTTACAAAGTCTTCTCCTTGTTCGGTTACTAACCAAATACCTGAAGCAAAATCAACAAAACCTCTTTCACGCAAAAAATATAATTCTCTTAATATAAAATCTTCTTTGTTAAGACCTAAAAATTTAATTATTTGTTCTTCTTTATTATAACCTGCTTTTATTGTTCTCAAAAAAACAGAATACACTTGTTGTATTGATTTTTCAGGCGATTTATTTACAGTTGCATTTATACGAACTCGTCTATAAGGATATGCAAATTGGATAATTTCATTTATCTTATAATCGCTTGGACATTGTTTGTCTAACTTTTTATGTATTTCTTGTATGTCCATTAAAATATTTGTTCTACGTTTTTAACAATCCAATCTTTCTTCAATTCACTTAAATATTTTTGCAATGCTGGTTTTTGATTTGTATTTTCCAAATCTTTTGGTGGGTTAGCACTTAATATACTATCTAAATTCCCAACAATAATTAATAGTTTTTTTTGCCTTGACAAGGCAACATTTATACGATTTGCATTAGATAAAAAACCTAATGTTTGTTGCTGACTTCTTACTAGATCAAAAATGATAATATCCTTTTCCAAACCTTGAAATTTATCTACAACAGATATAACTACATTGTTAGATTTTACATTTTTCAGTTTACGATAATCAACTTTATTTCTAACAACTTTTTTTATTTCTTTTACTTGTGCAGAATAACCTGTGATAACACCAATTGTATAATTCTTTACTTTTTCAAACCTATCTAATTTCTTTAAAATTTCAGGAATTAGTTTAGCACTTTCTCTATTTTTAGACGAACCATTTCCATCAATTTCACTTTTATCTGAATTGCCAATATTAAGAAAGACGATTGAACTATCAATTTTTAAATCAAGATTATGTTCTTTTTCTTGTGGTCTTTCAACTGGTTTTATCGGTTCATCTCCAAAAGGTTCATAAAAGCATTTTGAAGTTAGTAAAACCTGGTCTTTTGAACTTCTTCTACATTCTTCTAACTGACTTTTAAAGTCATCATCAATTTTTGTTATTACTTGCTCAAATAAACTTGGTCTATTAAAATAATCATCCCAACTGTCAAATTCATCTGTGTCGGTTTTAAAATTTTCTCTTAACCATTTTTCAACTTCACGATTTGCAGTTAGCATTGGTCTTAATTGTCTATGGTCGCCAACAAGGATTAATTTTTCGGCTAAAACTATTGGTATTAACGCTTCTGCTGTGGTTGCTTTTCCACTTTCGTCCATTATTACATAGTCAAACTCAAAATTATATTTTTGATACTTTTTTGATGCAATATGATTAGTCGTTGCTCCAATTACTCTAATACTATCTATTAATTTTTGATTTATATTGCTATTTTCATCTAAGGAACTAATTGTTGCTAACCAATCATTATGTATTTGTTGTTTTAAAAAGTATTCTTCAAAATTTATCTTTACAAATTTATTGATAGAGCTTATAAATTCAGTTTTGGAAGTCAGTGACTCTTCAACACCTTTAAACGCATTAAAACGCTCCAACATTTTTTCTATTTGTTGTTTTTTTACTTTCCATTGTTTATTGGAAGAAAGGATTTCAAAAATTGGTAATAGAATAATATTTTCTTTTTCTAACGCTTTTTTAAATTGCTCTTTGTATGGTTTCCAATTGGCTTTAGTTTTTTTTCTTACTTCTTCTTTCCAACCCTCAATTTTTCTGTCTAAAGTATGTTTTTGTAAACTTGGTTTTGGTTTTCTAATACCACTTAATCGAACAATTGGAATCTCTTTTTCCAATAGATTATCTAACACGTTATCAACTGCATCATTTGTTTGAGAAGTGATTAAAATTTTAGCATCAGGATTTTTATTTAAAATTTGAAAAACAATTTCTGTGATTACAGTTGTTTTTCCTGTTCCTGGTGGACCTTGAATAATTGTTAAAGGTTCTCTATGAATTGCATTTAGTATTGCTTTTTGTTGATTAAAACTATATACAAAGTCATTTCCCTTTTCGTCTGTTTGATAAACATTTGTTAGCTCTTGAAATTCAAGATATTTTCCTTGCAAATCAGCAGGATTAAAAACGTAATGTATTAAATCTCTATTTTGAACTTCATTATATTCTACTTTTCGTATTGCTTCTAATTGTCTTTTCTTTTCCTCTTCTTGTTTACTGATGTTTTCAAATATGTAACCAGTTTTGGGGATTTTTTCAAAATCTAATCGTTTACAATCCTTAAATTTTAGAACTCTTGTTTTTGTATTGAAATCATAAGCAACTCCCGAAAATTTCATTGGGTCTTTCATTTGTTTTTTATCGGCAGTTTCACTTACGATAAATTCAAAATCTTCTGGACTTGGTGGAGTTGCTTTGTCAATATGAGAAAAAATTAAACCATTCTTGCTGTATTTCTTATTATCTTGAATTTTAAAGGAAATTTCATAATTTCCTTTCTTTTCAAAATTTGTGAAGCGTAGCCTCAAAGAATTTTTTTCTAAAACTTCTAGTTCTTTTTTGATTAATGTTTTAAAAAAATCTAACTCTTTACTTCTCTTATACTTTCCTGATTGATAGCTTTTTTCGTGTTGTTTTTCTTTTTGTATTTTCTTGAAAAATGGTGTTAAGTTGAAATTTTCGTTATAACCATTTTGTGAAGTAAATACGATTGGTAGCCCTAATTTTCTACCGTATTTACTTGTTATTTCATGTTTTTTTTCATCTTCTGATTTATGGGAGTAATTTCTAATAAGCAATTTGTCTTCAGAAATTAGCCATAGACAATGTATATTATAACTATAAGTAATTATATCAATTAGTATATTTTCTCCTGATTTAGGACTAACATCAAATTTTGGAATGAAATTAATTGTTTGTCCAACAAAATCATTATTAAGTTCATCTATTAATTCGGAAGTATATTCACCTGAAATTAAAACTGTGTTTTGGTTATCAAAGGAAATCTCACTATTAATTTTCGATAATTTCTCTAAAAACGAAATATAATTTATTCTATTTGTTGGTAACTGCTCACAGGTTTTGTCAACCAATTTCTGAACCTCTTCAAACTCGTTAATTTCATTTTTTGTAAAATACCACTCAATAACTTTACCAATAGAGTATATGTCAGATTGATAGGGGAATCCCTTTGGAATTTTTCTATCCCTTTTTTCAGGTGACGCAAATTCTTTTGCGAAAATCTCTAATTCTTGTGATTGGCTTAATGTTGCAGAAATATCTGAAACTCCAAAATCAATTAAGTAAAAATCAAAGTTTTCATCTACAAGTATATTAGCAGGTGTTATATCTCCGTGAGCAAGTTTATGTTTCTGTTGCAATTGCTGTAAGCAATTTGCAATTTGTTCAATCCCTTTTAAAAAATGTGTTGGTTTAATTTCAAAAATGTTTTCATCTAAAGAAGTTGCGTTTTTGTTTTCAAATATGATGCAATAAGCACTTTGGCTTTCGTCCCATTCGTATTCTATAATTTTCGGAAGAGAAGAGTGGACTGCTTTTTTTAAGTGTCTTAATTTATTATAGAGAATTTTACTCGGTTGTGAGTTTTTTTCAATTCCTTTTATCCATTTGGCAAAATAAATTTCTCCACTTTCATCTGTTACCTTGGCGGTTGATGAATAACCTCTGTTTTGGATTTCTCCGTATAATTGGTATTTATCTAAAATCATTTATTCAGGCTTAATTTTCAGGGTTCAGTTCTTTGATGGTTGATAACAATCTACTGATATGCTAACCATATTAGTAGCCAACCAGCCATTTTTCAATCTCTCCTACCTCCCTACTCCAATATCAAGAAAGTAGTCCGTCGATTGGACTGGTGCTGCTCGGGGGTACAGTCGCTACACTTGCAGTCGTCCGCTAGGCGGCTTTCGCCATACCCGACCGCCGTAAGGCGTTCCGCATTGATTTCTTTCTGTATCAAATATTGTACAGCCGCTTCGGCTCTGCGTTGCGATAGCTTTTCGTTGTAGCTTGTTTGCCCTTGACAATCCGTGTGCGAAGAGAGTTGAATATTTAGGCTTGGATTTTTTTGTAGCAACAGCGCGAGTGTATCGAGTGTTGGCTGAGCATCTTCTCTAATATTGGCTTTGTCCAAATCGTAGTAGATATTTTCGAGTACAATCTCTTGATTCGTGACAATTTTGGTGAGTGCCATTTTGACTTCGAGTGTCGTGTCGGGCTGTGCTGCTGTCAGTACGATTCCCTGTGTCGAAACTGTTGCTATTTCTGTAAAGTATCCTTGTTTAGTGGCTCTCAATTGGTAATCGTTATCCAATTGTAGCGTAGTGTAAAAGCTGCCATCTACATCTGAACCGATCGTAAAAACGGTATCGGCAGTGCTGATTTGTACCGAAGCCCCCATTAGTGCCTGATAACCTGTCACGGTACTGTTAGGGTTGCTCGGATCTTGTAGTATCCGTTCTTGTACTAGCCCATCAAGGTCTATTTTGAATACTAACGCTGGTGGATCTAGCACAGGCGTATCCAATACAGGTGGAAATACTTTGGTGTATTTATAAATATCATCGCTGCCCTTCCCTCCTATTCTATTAGAAGAAAAATAACCTATTTCTTTGCTATCAGGCATTTTGTTGGACTTAAAGTCTATCACAAAACCAAAATCATCACCCCCCGAATTCATAGGAGCTTTTAGATTTTGGGGACGCTGCCAGCGTTGTGCTTTTTTCTCTACTCTAAATATATCTAGTCCGCCCATGCCTGCATGTCCGTCGGACGAAAAGTAGAGGGTATCGTTATTCAAAAAAGGAAAAACATCGTTGCCTTTTGTATTGATTTGATTGCCCATATTGACGGGCGTTGACCATTCGTCTTC
Organism: uncultured Saprospiraceae bacterium; assembly: GCA_937139495.1. Taxonomy (GTDB): domain Bacteria; phylum Bacteroidota; class Bacteroidia; order Chitinophagales; family Saprospiraceae; genus Aureispira. The sequence goes on from CAKZQC010000027.1 coordinate 252,984, forward strand.
GCTGTCTGCTATTTTGATACTATAATACAAATCATATTCGCCAAAACCTTCTTCTGGATTGCTCGAAAAAATCAAAAGCCTGCCATCTTCCGATAAGGTGGGGTGCATATAGTTTTGTGCCTTGGGTCCTAAATCTAGCTGAACAGGTGTTTTCCATTTGCCATCGCTCATTTTGGTGCTGTACATGATTTTGCAAAAGTCAAATCGTGCCTTGGAGTCACTTCCGCAAGACGTAAAAAATACGCTATTGCCATCGGCACCAAAAGTCAAATTTCCTTGATGGTAAGCATCGCTTATTTTTTCATTTTCAAACAGTTCTACCGTGTTGGACTCTATGTCCAATAAGTACAAATCAAAAAATTTGCTGCCTGTCCATTTATAATTATCTTTTTCGTCGTCTTCGACCCTATCTGAGGAAATAATCAATTGATTGGGGGCATAGACCACTGGCGAAAAGTCGGTAGCGGCATTATTCGTCGCCAAAGAACTTACTTTATAATCCGAGCTATCTGCATCTTTGAGCCATTGCTTGGCAGCATCACAAGCATACATTTGCTCCTGATACATGCGAGCATCTCCAGCATAACGACCTGCCGAGCGAAAGGCCTGTTTGGCTTCATCATACTCCTGCAATTGCAACAGCATTTGAGCATGTTTCAAGTCCGTATCCTTTCCGAAACGGCTATCTTGTGCTTTTTTGTACCAATCCGCTGCTTGCTGTGGTTGATTGGTTTTGCGATAAGACTCCGCCAATTGATAGGCTTTGAGTCCTTTTTCGTTGATGTCTTTTTCTTTATTAAACTCTTTTTCGAGCATCGGAATCGCTACGGCATATTGCTTGCGTTCGTAGGCAGTTTTGCCGTTCGTAATGCGTTCCGTGTAGGTGCAGGACTGAAAGCTAATCAGTAGTATCGTTAGGATAAACAGGATTGTCAACTTCATATTTTTGGATTGTATTTCTTTTTCATGATAGTGCCCAATTGTTGTGCCATGCTATCGGTGGAGTCTTGTAGTCCAGCTACAATATTTTGTTGTTCTACCGCATTTCTATCTTGACTTAATTTTTCTTTGGCTTGCCAACTGGTTATTTGTATCCGAAAGGCAACTATTCCTTTCAACAACTTTTGTACATAAGAGTTGGGCATTTTGTGCCATTGCTCCAGTTGTTTTTCATCAAAAAAGCGAATGCTCTTTTCCATGAGCTCCAACATTCCGTTGGCATCTTCGATTAGCGTGGCTTTGCCTGCTAAGTGTACGGCTACATAATTCCATGTAGGCACGCTTTCTCTAGTGTAATATTGTGGTGATATATAGGCGTGCGGCTCTACGAAAACAGCGAGTACCTGTTGGTCGATTAATGCTTTCCATTGCGGATTGGCTTTAGCCATGTGGCTATACAAGTAATAGTCCTCGCCTTCTTTTTCTATCAAAAATGGCAAGTGAGTCACCGTCGGAAAGTCTTCGCCATTGGTCGTCAATATCCCAAAAGGATATTCGGTTACAAATTGCAGCGCTTGGTCAAAATCTACTTGTTGGTATGAAGGTGGAATGTACATTTTAGGGGAATTTTGGCTACATCATTTTGCTACGCTTGACCAAGTACGGCACAAGCACTTGCTCAAATCCTTCGTTGATATCCGCTTCTACAAAATCAATTTTGTACTGCATACATTTCATCTTCAATTGAGCTTTGTATTTTTTGACTTGCTCTACATAATATTGCTTGACTTGATTGGACTGCACCCTTACTTTTTCGCCTGTTTCTATATCTACGAATATATACGGGCGGTTCTCAAATTCAAAATCTTCTTCGTATTGTTTGTCCACTACGTGAAATAAAATAACTTCGTGTTTGTTGTATTTCAAGTGTTGTAATGCCGCAAAAATTTCGTCAGCATCTTCCGACTGATCAAACATATCGCTAAAGATAATCACAAGCGAACGCTTGTGCACCGCTTCGGCTATTTTGTGGAGCGAGGCAGCGGTATTGGTTGTCGTATTGCGTGTCGGATTGTCAAGCAACTGATCAAGGTGTGCCATCAACATATTGTAATGCTTGGTGCTCGACTTGGCTTTGGTGTGCTTCTGCAAGTCGGTATCAAAGGTGCTCAAACCATAGGCATCTCGTTGCTTTTTGAGAATATTCATAATGGCAGCTCCTGCCAAAGCACTAAATGCCAATTTATTGATCATTGGCTTGCCCTTTGGTGCTTCTGGAAAGTACATCGAAGAAGAGGTATCCAAGACAATTTGACAACGCAAATTTGTTTCCTCTTCGTATTGTTTGGTATATAAACGGTCGGTTCTAGCATAGACTTTCCAGTCAATATTCTTGGTCGAATCACCGGGATTATAAATACGATGCTCCGCAAATTCTACCGAAAATCCATGAAAAGGACTTTTGTGTAAACCAATAATAAAGCCTTCTACAACCTGCTTGGCTAGTAGTTCTAGATTGGTCGATTGACGAACGTCGTATTCTTTAAGTATGCTCATGGATTTGTATTTTGAGTATAGAAACGTACACTTTTTAGCTAGCATCATTTTTCAGGAAAAGAATACAAATTAGCGTTGCTTCTAATAAGATAGCTTTGCTGTTTGAAGTTAGACTTCCAATAATAGCTTTCTATTCCCTTCAATGCTTGTATAATAATATCTATAAAGAGCGAAATTAAATAACTAAACGTGCTATTTAGCACAAATTTAAAACTTAGCTCTAATCTGTACTTTGACTTCTGAACGTGTATTTTTGTCAATTTCGCCTAGTCCAGAACTAATCGTTTGTCGGTCGGTAAAATACGTTTGCGAAAAGCGCACCCACACACTAAAGTTGCGATTGATTTTATAACTTAGGTTCAGATAATAACGCATTCCTTGCCCATAGTAAGGTAAGACCGAGAAGGCATATAAAATATCGTTCTCGTACGCATAAATTCGAGTATTGAAATCATCGGTCTGAAAGAAAGCTAAACGTACCTGTGCTTTGAGTGGAAAATTTTTGGGCGTGTACGCAATATCTTGGTACATCATCACTCCTTTGCTGTTATTTTCGTTTTTGTACCAAGCAAATTCTATGCGACTACGCAAAGAAAATTCTCTACTGACGTTGTATTGAAAATGAAATCTCAAATTTTGTTTGTCATTATTTATCAATTGGTCAATATTAGTGGTATTACCTGAGATATTTCTGCCTTTTCGCTCAAAACGGTATTGCGTATAAGCACTAATTCTATAGTTAGGATTGTACTCCAACTTCGTAAATATCTCATATCCTTGAGATGGTGCATCTGTCGAAAAACGTAACCATGGAAATTCGAATACATCAAAATAGCTGCTCATGCGCACGCCCTTCCCGAAATTGGTTTGCAAACCAACATAAAAGCCATGTTCATTAGATGGGCTGCTTGATTCTGCGAAAGCACCACCATTGAGCGTCTGATATTTTTCGGAATAATAACGATGTACCAAAGCGAGTCCTACTCTAGGGTCCAAGTCTGAAAGAATTGAGTTAATCGTTGCGATTCCACCTGCTTCGTTAATTGCCGTTTCACCAAAAAATTGCATATTCTTGTACTGAAACGAATAATCTAAACTACCATTGAAAGTTTCGTTACCCGAAAATTGATATTTTTGATAAAGTTGTGTATTATCTCGAACCAGCGGATTGGTCAAATAATTGTACACAAAATTACCTGCCACATACCAGCTATTTCCTTTGTATCGAACTCGTCCGCCTGTCGTAAATAATTGGGTTGTATTTTCGTTATCCAATTCACTAGGCGTTCTGTGGAACCCAAGTTCCTGAAGAGAACTTACCTCTGCAAAATCTAACTCCTGTGTCAAGGAATCTAATTCGGCACTCAAATTGGCATCTCTAAAACGATGCGATCCAAATACCGTAACTTCTAATGCGTTTTCTTTCAAGAACTGAAAATGTCCTGCTGCTCCTCGCATAAACAAGGCTTCATTGACGGAAGTATAAGCTCGAATCGGCAGCGAAATACGTTTCACATTCAGCACATCGGCTCCCTTGCGTATTCCAAATCCGCCCCACATCACGAGTCCTTGACCGAAGTACGCTTGAAAATCACCAATAGCGACACTATGTATATTTTTAGTAACTTCTTTGAGGTAGAAATGTCCTGAATAAAAATCAAATCCTTGTTTATTAGACCCTTTAAAAAATTCTTCTCCTGCATCTTTTTCCATCGTCACACCGATACTCATTCTGTCCTTGTAGGTCATGCGATAACGCATATAAAACTTATCAGGAGAACCCAAAAATCGGTTATCATTCTGTGTAGAAAAGCCTTTTTGCTGTTCCAATACACGTTGCCAACGAGCAAAAATCTGATGACGTCCATATTTGAACATTCTACCAAAGTTCATTTTCTCTCTTTCTTTCGATTTGGAGATAGCAACATAAGGCAAAATGCGCATAATAGATTTGAGGTCGTAGGTTGGTACGCCCTGCAATTCGTACAGCGAGTAAATTTGACCATACTTTTTGCGGTACAGCATCAACGCTTGAATTTGCAAAGCAGAGAGCAACCCAAACTCATTAAATTCGGCTTCTGTTGCACTATTCAAATCCAGAGGATTTGTTTCATAGACCTCCAGATAATCGAATTGAGTCCCAAAGTCAAATTCCTCCGACTCCGAATCTTCCACTAGATTTTCAATCAAAAACTGTGTATTGCCACCGACATCATTTTCATCAGGTTCTTCAGTAGGTGTTGAAGGCGGCTCTTGAGCCAATGTAGTAGCACTCAAAGAAAGTAACAATATCGCTAAAAGGAGAAAACGTATCATAGTTATAATGGATAAGAAGGATAGGCAAATGAAAAACGAAGAATGAAATTGCTTTTAATGAGCAATAGTTTTTTCTGGCGTTTTTTCGCCTACGACATAACTGACACCTAGACTAGGCGTGAAACCCAACGCTAAGTGATAGCTGGTTGCTACGTCTATTTTCAATCCTTTGAGATTGAGTCCCAAACCAAAACTAGCCAATAGTGGCGAAGTTGATACGCCTGCTCTGATATACAGGGCGTGCATGGGGTGGTATTCTATACCAAAACGAGCTACAAAATCTTGTTCTAAATCTTTTTCTACTTGTGCCGTAATCCGCACCATTTCCGAAGGACTGTACGTACCTGCCAGCTTGAATATCGAAGGTAGTTTGTCGCCGTTGGGCAACTCTACTCGTATGGGGCTAAATACGTGTGCCGCCAAATCAAAATGCTTGGTCACTTTGGCTAATATCCCCAACTCAAAAGTAAACGTATTGGCAGAGCCATATTCTGCAATCCGTGTTCCTAAATAATCAAATTGTGCTCCTATCGAAAAGCGACTTGATAGTTTGCGGGCATATGCCAAACCTATTTTTTGTTCGTTGTAGGTACCATAGCCGAAATAATGCAAACTAAGTCCGAAGGTTCCCATTTTTTCGGTGGGCAAGGCTGCCCCAACCAAGAAAGAATTGATACCTGAAGTACCTAAAAACCGATTTTCGCCATACGCTGTAAAAGAGAGATTTTCGAGAAATCCTAAACCTGCTTGATTCACAAAAATACTATTGATGTCTGTAAATGTCAATGAGGCATTTGCCAAGCCTGCCCCTCGCCCTCCAGCATTCTGTGGCATGCCGTTTTGGGCAGTAGCGAAAGTCGTCAAAAACAAAGCAATAAGTGTCAATAATGGCTGTTTCATTTCTATAGTTTTTAATTTGTGTTCAATATACAGAAGTTCTATTAAGTAGTCAAGCAAAAGAAACCGTATAATGAAAAAAGAGCTAGTTTTGAAAGGGACGAGGCGAAAAACGCAGCCCTAGCGGGCTAGAGCGAGTATTTTCAACGAAGTTCTTTTTAAAACTAGACTTTTTTAATACGGGTACTTTTGAGCGACTACTTAAAAACTCACATCGCAAAACAAGTTATTGCACGACCATTTGATGGATAAGTCATTCCTCAAATCTGACAAAACTATATCGGTCATCTTGTCGAATCCATCGCTTATGGTATTAGATTTGATGCAAAAGAAACAAGGTAGTAAGAGCCTATCTAAAGACAATCAAATTCTACTACTTCAAAAACAGGTTCCTCTTTTTGTTTTGCTCACGCAATGAACCAATCAATTGGAATGACTGTTTCTACTATATAAACATGATACAATGGTCTATTATTGTTACCAAATATTAACTGGTAAATAGATCTAGAGGTTGGGTATTTTCCCTTATAACAACCGCTAAAAGCTGTGCTATGTTATACAAAATGTATATTTTTTAACTAAGGTAATTTCCTTAAAACTGTTAAAATAATGAGCAAAGATAAAACAACCGTTTTAGACGCAAAAACTATAGAAATCTACGAAGAAGCAGGAGACCAACACATGTTGACTACTATTGATACGCCCATGCGTGCAGATGCTTTTGACTTATCAGATGATGAGAAAGTAGAAAAAATACAGAACCATTTTAAGGAAATTATGGACATTTTGGGATTGGATTTGACCGATGATTCACTCAAAGGAACCCCCTACCGAGTTGCCAAAATGTATGTCAAAGAGATATTTGGCGGATTGAATCCTGCCAACAAGCCTAAGATGGCACTTTTTGACAATAAATATCAGTACAACGAGATGTTGGTCGAAAAGAATATTGTATTGCAATCTACTTGCGAACATCACTTTTTGCCCATTTATGGCAAGGCTCATGTCGCCTATATTTCTAGCGGTCGAGTTATTGGACTTTCCAAAATAAATCGACTCGTACAGCACTTCGCTAAACGTCCGCAAGTACAAGAACGTCTTACTATCCAGATACTGGAAGACCTCAAAAAAGCACTTGAAACAGAAGATGTAGCGGTCTATATAGATGCCAAACACATGTGCGTTTCTACTAGAGGAATCAAAGACAATGCGAGCAGCACGATTACTTCCGCTTATAGTGGAGCGTTCAAAAATGAGAATACTCGCAAGGAGTTTTTGACCGCTATCCATAGCCAACAAGATTACTAAGAACAAGCAGCATATATTTTTACTATAAACATAAAAGAGAGCCAATTTGCAGTACTGCAAATTGGCTCTCTTTCGTTATTTTATGGCGACTTCAAATAGATTATCATTCTCGAATATCTGTAATAATAATCTCTACGCGCTGGTTTTTGTTTCTCCCTTGTACCGTTTTGTTGTCGCTAATTGGTTTGCGTTTTCCGTATCCTTTGTAAGAAATTCGGTCAGCGTCAATCCCTTCTCGCTTCAAATAATACGATACATTTTTAGCTCGTTCGTTCGATAGCTTATCACAATAATCATCTGGAGGCAATCCGTTGGTATGTCCTCCTATTTCTACGTACAGTTTAGGATTGTCACGCAAGAAACGATACAAATCATACAATACTTTTTCTGAATTTCGAGTTATTTTAGACGAATCCGCAGGAAAGTATAATTTTTCTAATCGAAACAAATTACCGACTTTCAAGTCTTCTACTTTGATATTTTCGGGTGCAAAATCACCTTTATCAACCAAGTCTAGTTTCTCCGCCGATACATTTGGTTTTGGTTTAGGATTGAGTGGATCTTCCTTTGGTTCTGGATCCTTTTTGGGACTTGTATTAATTTCCTTTGGGTCTTTTTTGGGCGTATCGACTTGCGCAATGATAGGATTTTCGTCTGGAATATCACAAGAGAAAATCTCCGACGCATTATCTACCAATATATTGCCATTGTACCAATTGAGTGTTGGTGTTTTGTAGTACGACTCAATCAAGATATAACTATAATTAGCACGTGTTGGATTGAACTCAAACTTGTAGTTTCTCCAATCAAAATGCTCTACTGGAGCCTCAATTTTGTCGAGTAATTCGGCTCTATCACAGTGATTGTTTCCTCCCCAGATACGCACAATAATACCTTTTCCAAAATTGATAGGTACGCTTTGGTTTTTCTTGGTTGGACTAATATAAGTAGGCGATTTGCAGGCATACAACGAAAATTTGTAACATTTTCCTTTTTGCAATGGAGAAGAAAGACGCTGCGAAACGCCCTCCCATGTCTTGTTGTCTCTAGTCACAAACCCTACATAGGTTTTGCCATCTTGTGCAGGGCGCGTCACATTGAATCCGCCATAGGGCTGAATATCTGGTGGCGACTCTTGCATTTGACCGCAGTCTGCCCATGATTCGGGTGTTGTACCTGGGCGAGGCTGCCCCTCAAACGAAGGATTCTCTAGATAAATGATTTCCGTATCTTGTGCCTGCATACTAGTCGTAATCAAGCACAAAAGCATTAAAATTCTAAAAAAATTATTGTTCATCATATTAATAATATATTGAAGTTGAGGTTATGATAGGTATGGTCATTTTGACGAAAAAAAAACGACTAAGCCATACAGTAAAGTTGTTTAAGAAGTCACTCCGAGTGACTTCTTAAACAACTTCAGTACAAAAAAAACACCAAAAAGAACCATTGTGTTTTATGGAAATACTAAAATGTGTATTGATGATAGCACCATCTCTTTTTGTCTCGTGTATCAAAACATTCTTTTGCTCCTAAAAAACATGGCTAATGACGCTGCAAAAAAGATAGAACCACCGACCAACATAATAAAAGCAAAAGGCTCGTCTTTGAGTGGCAAATCAACGTTCATTCCATAAAAACTCGCTACCAAAGTAGGAACCATTAATATAATGGTAATCAACGTGAGCCGTTTCATTACTTCATTCAGATTGTTGGAAATCATAGAAGCTAAAGCGTCCATCGTATTTTTTAAGATATTGGAATAAATATGCGCCATCTCTTGTGCTTGCGAATTATCAATAATAATATCTTCGAGCAAATCGGCTTTTTCGGCATCTTGCTGTATCGAAAACAAGTTCATACGCTGCATTCGCTGCTTCAACAAAGCATTGGAACTCAAGGCTGTAACAAAATAAACTAAAGATTTTTCTAAACTCAACAATCGTTTCAAATCTTGATTTTTACTTGACTCATATACGTCTTGTTCTATGGTATTTTGTCGGACATTAATATCCTTGAGACAACTCAAGTAAGTATATACATTTTCTTCTAGTATTTGCAACACAAAAAGTACATAATCCGCAGGATTAAAATTGCGCACTTTGTTTTGCATAAACTTACGTATAACGGCTGTATCATAGGACGAAACCGTGATAATGTGTTCTGGTGTTGTAATAATACCAATCGGCACCGTGATGTACAAAATCTCTGTCTCTGACGACTCGTTGAGTACAGGTGTATTGAGTACAATCAATCGAACATCATCTTCTACTTCGAAACGTGTCCGTTCGTCAATATCCAATGGGTCAATCAAAAAATCAATTGGTAAGGATAGTGTTTCTGCCAAATGCTCCAACTCCACTGAGTGAAATGGTGGCGAAATATTGATCCAGCACCTTGGAGTCAATTGCTCCAGTTCGTTGATATGCTTGCCTTGTTTTTGGAAGTAACGAACCATATTGTTCTGGATTATAAAAATGAAAAAATGAAGTGCGTGTTTACAACGCTACAATAAATACGCTTCCTAGAGCATGTCTAAAAGTACACCTTAAAAATCAGGACAAAAATACGATTTTTATTAGGATAAACTCCGCAAAAGTACTACAAAAAAATCCTATTCAACAAGTTGCTGAATAGGATTTTTAGTAATTATCCATCTAAAAATTAAAAAAATTTAGTTCGGATACTTTTATGCGACTACTTATTTTCTATCGTTGTTGCGTGGACGACGATCTTTGTCTTTGTTAAATGTTTTTTTAGGACGCTCTACAAAACCTTCTGGTTTTGGCATCAACACTCTGCGAGACAATTTGTATTTGCCTGTACGACTATCTACATCCAACAATTTAACTTGCAATTCATCGCCAATAGCTACAGCATCTTCTACATTCTCGATTCTAGACCAAGACATTTCAGAAATGTGCAATAGACCTTCTTTACCTGGCATAAATTGTACGAATGCACCATAAGGCATGATACTTACTACTTTGGCAGTGTATTCCTCCCCTACTTCTGGCTCTACAACGATGCTCTTAATCATAGCAATCGCTCTAGATACTGTCTCTAGTCCTACACCAGAAATCAATACAATACCTTTATTACCTTCTTCTTCGATAGTAATAGTAGTATCTGTTTCGGCTTGCATTCCTTGTATGATTTTACCTCCAGGTCCTATGATAGCACCAATTTTATCCGAAGGAATTTCCATACGCTCAATACGTGGTGCGTGTGGTTTGATATCTTCGTTAGCAGAAGGAAGCGTTTCGTTCATGATACCCAAGATGTGCATACGTCCAGCTTTAGCTTGCTCTAGAGCAGTAGCTAATAGATCGTAATCCAAGCCATCAATTTTGATGTCCATCTGACAAGCACAAATACCATCTGCAGTACCTGTTACTTTGAAATCCATGTCACCCAAGTGATCTTCATCGCCCAAAATATCGGACAAGACAACACTACGAGTACCATCAGAAATCAATCCCATTGCGATACCTGATACAGGAGCCTTGATAGGTACACCTGCGTCCATTAGTGCCAAAGCACCACCACAAACAGAAGCCATAGAAGACGAACCGTTAGATTCTAGTACATCAGAAACTACACGTACGGTATAAGGGTAATCTTTAGGGAATACCATCTCTAGCGAGCGTCTAGCCAAGTTACCGTGACCAATCTCTCTACGAGAGACACCACGTGGGCGTTTCACCTCGTTGGTACAGAATGGCGGGAAATTATAATGTAAATAGAATTTGTCATAATATTGGTTCATAGCAGTGTCTACCATTGATTGATCCAACTTAGAACCCAATGTGATAGTTGCTAATGCTTGAGTTTCGCCTCTATTGAAAATAGCAGAACCGTGTGTAGAAGGCAAATAATCTACCTCACACCAGATTGGTCTAATTTCGTTAGGTTTACGACCGTCCAAACGCACTTTTTCAGCCATTACCATTTCACGAATGGTGTTTTTCATGGTACTGTAGAAATAATCTCCTACAAAGTGACCATTCTCAGCCATAAACTCTTCTCCATGCTTTTCGAGCAATGTTTCTTTGAGTTCATCTTTAATTTGGCTAAAGCCATTTTTGCGTTCTACTTTGCTCAAAGCACCTTTCGCAATAGCATGTATTTTACTTTCAGTCAAGCTAATGATTTCTTTCTCTAGCTCTTCGTTAGTTGCTTTCTCTTCTACCGCTCTATTTTGAGTGATACCCAATTTATCACGTAAGTCCAATTGCAATTGACATTGCTCTTTGATAATTTCGTGTCCTACTTTGATAGCTTCGATTAGGTCAGACTCTTGACACTCACGTGATTCGCCTTCTACCATTACGATGTTTTCCATCGTACCGCCAATCATAAAGTTCATATCCGCATCTTCCAATGCCGTACGAGTCGGATTGACTACAAACTGACCATTGATACGTGCTACACGTACTTCAGAGATAGGCTCCGAAAATGGAATATCGGAAGCAATCAATGCTGCTGATGCTGCAAAAGCACCATAAGCGTCTGTCATTACTTCTTTGTCACCAGATATGAGCGACACAAAAATTTGTGTTTCGTTCATGAAGTGGTCAGGGAACATTGGGCGAATAACACGGTCAATCAAACGGCAAACCAATACTTCGCTGTCTGATAATCGAGCTTCACGCTTGAAAAAGTTGCCCGGTACACGACCTGCTGCTGAGAATTTTTCTCTAAATTCTACAGAAAGTGGAAAAAAGCTTTGTCCTGGTTTAGCGACTGGATCCGCTACTGCAGTAGCCAACAACATCATGTCGCCATGACGCAATACGACTGAACCATCTGCCAAAGCAGCGAGCTTGCCACTCTCTAATGTAATTGCTTGTCCTGCTATCGTAGCAGATACGGTTGTAGGTGTTTTCTTACCCATTGTTTGTTTGTTTTTTATTGATCATCATTCATCTAATCACTTCATTTTATGCTATCTCGATACCAAACTTTTTTTGGTATCTAAAATGAGTGTCTTTTTATAAACCAAATGAATCCATTTGGCTAGTGTATTTTTTTGTATGCTTCTGCTCTAAATAAAAAAAGAAAGTAGCTCGAATACGAGCGTACTTTCTTTTTCTTAAAGTCATTACTTGTTCATACCAAGTACATCTCTAATACCGATTTGCTGAATTAGCTCACGATACTTGACTACATCATTCTTTGCCAAATATTGTAGCAAAGAACGTCTGTGTCCAACCATTTTCAACAAAGAACGTCTAGAACCGTGGTCTTTGTGATTGGCTTTGAGGTGCTCAGAGATTGCTTGAATACGGAAAGTAAGCAAAGCAATTTGTCCTTCTGTAGAACCAGTGTTGTTTTCTGAACCGCCGTAAGTTTTGAAAATTTCAGCAGTTTTTTCTTTTGATAGGTAATATCCCATTGTTAGAATGTCATTGTTTGATGAGTGCCTAAAATCACCTTAATTTGTTGGCAATATTTCTTTAGGCATACTAATCAAGATTATGTAAATCATATTTTAGCACTGCAAAAGTACAGTATTTTTCCGTAAAAAATAATATTTGTTGAGGATTAAAGTAAGAACCTGCTATATTTTATCCCTGTTACGGCAGTTTGAGGAGGGCTTTGGCTTGGGTACAGAGAAGCGTCCTCCAATTTTTTTTTAGTGGGTTTTTAAATCACTTCTTTGCGAATAACCACCAAAACAGCAAAATTATGCCTCAAATAGTATTTCATTTTACAATTTTGTTCTTTTTTTATGAACTTCCTAATATATTTACCCATTCTACAACAGAATATAGTAGAATATTAGACATTATTCTAATACTAGAAAAAAATTCATACCTTAATATATAAGGTGTCTCCTAATAAAACGAACGATTCAATATCATGGCAAGAAAAACAGCACAAAAACTATCCAGCTACCCTAACTTCCAAAAGCAACTCAATGCGATTGATGAATGCGAAGTAATGGTACATTATGCCCAAAACCAAGGGTTTGCTATTCCAGAATACACACTCAAAATACTAACCGATGTAGTAGCGATACGCACCGACTTGGAAAAAGCTGCCGCCGAAGGTAAAGGCGAGCAACTCGACCCTAGATCATTGAGCATGGCAGTCATTGGCGAAGTACACAAAGAACTAGCTGCTGTTATTGCACCAGCATCGCCTGCCACCGTACTGATGCTCGAACGCAATCGCAAAAAAGGAATAGCGGGTATGTTTGGTCAAGTCCCCTTGGTACGTCGCCTTAACTTCATCACGATTATATGTTTACTTGCTTTTCTAGGGCTTTTCTTCTCTGGCAAGGTCAATACGGCTTCTATCAATGGTGATATTCTCTCGTATCCTGATTCAATGACGTTTTTGCTCAATGAGTTAGTCATCGTTTCGATTGCCGCACTCGGCTCTGCATTTTATGCGTTGTTTGAGGCACACAAGTATATTTCCAAAAACGAGTATGACTCTAAATATGATTCTATTTACTGGATTCGTTTTGTATTGGGTATTGTATCAGGTGTTATTTTGGCTCAGTTTATATTCATTAGCAGTGCCGACAATGCAGATCAAGTCAATGGGTTCATGTCCAACAAGCCACTTTTGGCGTTTTTGGGTGGATTTTCGGCTAGAGTAGTACACAAGATACTCAACAGCTTGGTAGAGTCTATCGAAACATTCATTAGTGGATCTGCTCGTGATATGGTTCAGGCCAGAGAGGCTATTGCAAAAGTGCAACTACAAGACAAACTAACTGCCATGCAGCAACAAAATGCACAAAACAATGCCATGGAACGTATGCAAACGACCTTGACATTGATGAAAATGCAACAGCAAATCACCAATGGTGCTGGACCACAAGATTTGCAATTGCAGATTAACGAAATCATGAACAACACCATGAAACCTGTCAATGGACTTGACGTCAACTTCGACACCAATCCACCTGTAGATCCTACTTCCGTAGAGGTTAAAACCAACCCTGTAGATGTTAATGGTAATGAAGAATTTTATACGCCTATCGTAGATGATTATAGTGTAGAACCTATCCTACCAAGCAATCCTGATGTAGAGATTGGCGATGATATTGACCAGATTGATATTCCAGAATTTCCAGAAGATTTGGACAATCCTGATTTTCCTATGCCAGGAGATATGGCAGATAATTTTGACCCAACTAAGCCACCTAGCAATCCTGACTTTAAGGGTTAAGGTTTTAGCTTATTAGCAAAATAAAATGTACTTTTAAGGAGAGTATTCGGACAACTATCTAAGATCTAATCTAGTGTGTATCCGAATACTCTCTTTTTTTATAGGCTTTTTTACGTTTACAAACTTTAGTTTATTCATGAAAATCATATTGCTCTCTCTGTTTTTGTTATTCAGTTCCGTTACGTTATTGGCACAAGCCAATGACTCCCTTTTGATAGCCTCCTTGGAGCGAACTACTTGTTATGGCAATTGTCCCTATTACAAAATATCGGTTTATAGCAATGGAATCGTAGTCTATGAAGGCAAACAACACGTAGAACCCATCGGGTCTTATTATACCGTAGTCAGCAACCGCAAGGTATTGATGATTTTGGCGATGGCAGAAAGCATTGATTATTGGTCATTGCAAAACAAATATCCCGCACAAGGCTTAGGAATCATTGATTTTCCTACTTGTATTACGCACGTCAGCCTCAATGGCAAACAAAAAACAATTTACAATAGAAACGATGCCCCTGCTGCGTTGATTCGCTATCAGAATTTCTTTGACATCTTGTTTGAAGAAATAGAGTGGAAAAAACCGACAGAATAGCTGGTTATTTAGAACTATATGCGTTTATTTGTGTAATAATAGTGTACGTACGATAATAATTATTCTTAACTTTTTGTTAAGGTAATTAATTATCTTACTTTTGGGGGTTAGTAGTATTTACAAAAATAGTACCTCGCCAAACGAACAATTTGTTATTCGTCTTGTTGATGTGCCATTGAATACTGCACTTATCCAGTTTATACAACTTATATTATTCATCAATTTAATCTTTTTTCCAATGAAAAAAATCTTTAATATTGCAACTGCTGTATTAGCATTTGCTGCATTGACTAGCTGTGCTAGCGAAATGTCTCCAGAAGAAATCCAAGCAAAAGCAAAAGAAAAATTTGAGGCTGACAAAACTGAACTTCAGGCAGCAGCAGAAGCAGAATGTGATAACAATACTGCTATGTATATTCAAAACTCTAAAGATTCATTAATGCGTATTACTCAATAGTCGAGTCGATATTGCATTATTTATTTTTATCAAAAACAAAAATTCATTTGTCATGAAAAAAACAACAATATATAAATTTGGTGTACTTTTTTGTACTGTACTAGGTGCTAGTACATTTACTGCTTTCGATAATGATGGCGATGTTAACCAAGGTAAAATTGATATAGCTTACGCTGAAATGGTTACTGCTTATAATAACGAGCAAATGCAAATCTGCAAAGATAATGCACTACAACAAGCAATCATTCAAGTAGAAGCTCAACGTGCAAACGTAGTAGAAGGTGAAGCTGCTGTACAACCAAGTACTGGCAGTGGTACTGTTACTCGTCCTACTACCAAAAGTGGTAGCACAGGAAGTTCTGAGGTTGCTCCTGCTGCTCCTACTACAACAACTCAACCAACTGGACCAGACTACACCAACGACAAGAAAAACAAAATGTCTGGTGATGGCAAAGCTAGCACAGAAGAGAAGAAAAACAAAATGGGTACTGGAACAAAATCTAATACAGAATCTACTGTAGATAAGAAGAAAAACAAAATGAATCGTGGCAATGAATAATCCACTTTTCTGACCTGTTCAATAAAAAAAAGTAGCAATCTAAAAGGTTGCTACTTTTTTTTATGCTATTACTCAACAGCGTATTAAAAACGTACACTTTTGGAATGACAATAATAAGGCAATTGGAGAGAATACCTAAATCCAAGAACTGATGCAAAAATCCACTCTGAAAACTGGGAATTATGTAGGACAAGCCCTTCTAATGAAAAGTGTACGTTTCTAAGACCAGCGTAAAAACGAAAGGCGACCAACCTGTAGTTCGTCGCCTTTCGTTTTTATTTTGTTCATTATAATAAAACCTGACTAGCTGCCAATTCCATCAATCCATGATTTGACATCTTCTTTGGTTTTACCCAATTTTTCTTGAAGACGACCTAATAGCTCATCTTCTTTCCCTTCGGTGTATTCCAAATCATCGTCCGTCAATTCAGCATATTCTTGCTTCATTTTACCTTTCAATTGATTCCAGTTCCCTTTCAATTTATCATTAAATGCACTCATAATTGTTATTTTTTTTTGAAGTTAGTTTATGAATATTTCTTATAGAATAGAACGCCTTTCTTCTACTTATACCTTGCGTAGCAAGCTCATCACTACAGAAATAAGGAGTAGCACCAAGAATACGTAAAAGATGATTTTTGCGATACCTGCAGATGCACCTGCTATCCCTCCAAATCCTAATACTCCTGCTATCAATGCTATTATTAGTAATGCTATTATTGCCCTAATCATAATTGTTGTTTTTTTTTAGTTTGAAATGTTCTTTTTTAGTTTTTTTTATTCTCTATCTAATCGTTCTCTTTCCAGCTTTATTAGGCTTAATAAATTTTCCTGCTATTGCAGAAACAATAATTAACACTAGAAATATATAGAAGACTACCCTCGAAACATCTACTACCATTCCTTCCATGCCGCCAAAACCAACAGCAGCCAAAACAAAGGCAAGCATCAATAAAGTAATAGTCATTCTCATTATATCTATATTATTAATTTGATTAAAAAACATAATTCTAAATTTAATACAATTAATTACAAAATGCTAATCACTAATTTCGCTCAGTGAAAAACAGTTAAAAAATTATACTAAAAAAACCTAGAAAATTAATGGTTATACTTTTTTGGTAAGGTAGAAGGCTGCTTTTGTTTCCAGCACTATTTTTTTCTTTTTACTACCAAAATATTTTTTTTTGTGTAACGCTTGCTCTATATATTTTGCAGTAATATATTTTAGTACTGCTCGGCGATGATTACACTATTGAAACGCCAATCAATACAAAAAGTTCTTGAAAAGCATAAAAAAAACACAAAAAAAATATTTTTTTTGTGTTTTTTTTTAGTACAGGACAAATTTTTTTTATCTATATCATAGGAAATATTGAAGAAGCGTAAAATAACAGCAATCCTACTTTAGGATGTATTCTAGGCTAGAAATAGTTATTCCAATTATACCTCTTCTTCTTTCCATTACCGAAAGAAGCAAAGTCTAGGGCGAATAAAGAGCCTCTACAGTTGATGCCAAGCATCAAGCCACCCAGTTCGCTTCGCTCATGAACAAGATACGATCACCTTTTAATACTGACTTCAAGGATGAACGAAGTGAAGGGCAATACTTGGTATCTCATACCAAGTATTGCCGCTAGCCACTGTGCCCCCCCTTGAAGTTTAAACGTATTTTCAAGGGATCGTATTCGCTTGTTCTTCATAATGCCCCATTAATGGCACAGCTTTTTCTTTGTTTTACACTTTCAAATAGTGTTTTTTAAGTTTTGTCCTGTGTTAAACTAAGAATTACTGATAATGCTAATATTTTTTTTCATTGGTGTTGTTTTAATTAAAAAAAATGAACTACTTTAACTATTATTACGGCACAAATAACCTCTATTATTCTGTTCTTGTCTACTAAGTTTAGTTTCTAAACTCTGCTACTTCGATTATACTAAATGTTAGGCATAAGCAAAAAAAAAAAAATGAATTTCAACTCTGCACTTCTAACTATATCTAATACTGAATTGTATCTTCATAAAGATGCCTCTATTATTTCTAAAAAAGCTAAAATAATATCTGAAAAATTAGGAATTATTGATGAAGAATTATACTCTGGACATTCAACAATGACTAATTATATTTATGTCAATAGTTCTATTGATAAGATGGTAAACGTTCTTGTTACTTACGATGTTTTGTACTTTTTAGATGACTTTTTTGGTGAAGACACCAATACAGGAGAGCTTCCTGATGTTCGTGAAATTTTAGATATCTGGAGAGGTGATAAATTACATAATTCTAAAAATAAAAAAATAAAAAAATTATATACTTCTATAAATTACATAAGTAAAACATTAAGAAAAGATAGCCCTACTTTTTTTTTTAATAAATACACTAATTCTGTAATTGAACATTTATCAGCTTCATTAATAGAAAAAAAATATAAAACTGTTGATGAATATATATCTATAAGGTTAATGACTGGAGGTATGTATCTACTTATTGACTTAATCGAATATGTACATTCTATTTACTTAAGTGAAGAGTTAATAAATGATGAAAACATTTACATTAAAAAACTTTGTAAGCAATGTGCCTTAATAGGTGCACTATCTAATGATATTTTCTCTTATGCAAAAGAAAAACATAGTGATTACAATTTGATAAACGCATATTTAGTTTCTCATGAAGCTTCAAATTATAATCAAGCAGTAATTAAAGCTATAGACAAGGTAAATGAGATTCATTCTGATTTTAAATTAACAATAAAGAAAGTAAATACTGAATCTTTAAAATCAAATGACAAATTAATCGTTGAAAAATATATTAATGCTTTAAAAGTAATTGTAGCTTCATCATATCATTGGCAGAAAAGCACTAATCGCTATTACCATTCTGAAAATGTATTTGAAGATATGAAAGCCAATACCTAACAATGTATAAAGAACATAGGGCTTTTGGGTTTAACCCAATTACTTCTCTAAAATATCGCCCCTATCAAACGAAGAGTCTGAAGCCAGTTATTAATAGCATGCTATTGCTAAAGCATCTTGGATTCAATCATCTTACTAGATCAGTATTTGGCTTACTTTTCCTATTCTTTTGTCATCATTCGATGAATGCACAAGCATAACGATAAAAAAGGCGATACTTTCCTCAATGAAAGTGTCGCCTTTTTTGTTGTTTTTAGTGATTGATTATCTATTCTTATTATCAATATCTACTCCTATAGCTGGATAATAGCATATTCCTTAAAATTTATACTTATTTTTTGTATAATTGTGTTTGTGCAATTGTTCGAGTCGGGGACCAGTCCCTAGTTCTGGGCTGTGCTCTGTTATCGGCAACCTAAAACAACTCGTGATATGAAAACAATTAACAAAAAAATAAAATTATAAATGTACATATCGAAAGTAAGCTTAATCAATTATAAAAATTTTGCCAATGCGAAATTTCTATTTAACAAAGGAATTAATACCATTATCGGAGAAAATGGTTCAGGCAAAACGAATGTATTTAGAGCAATTAGATTATTACTTGAAGATACTTCCTTGCATTATTCGTATAAACTTACAGAGAATGATTTTAACCGAGTATTAGAAGGAGACTCTTGGAAAGGACATTGGATTATAATTAGCCTAGAATTCAATGAAATAACTGATGAAGAAGCTATACAATCTTTGTTTATACACGGAGCTGGTGTTGCAGAAAAAGATTTTGTTAAGAAAGCTTCCTACAATCTATTTTTTAGACCAAAAGCTGATATTAGACAAAGACTTTCTGAATTAGCAAAAGGAGATAAAGATGAGTTAAATAAAATTTTAAATGAGATAACAATAAATGACAATTACGAAACTTTTTTTACTGGAAAAAGCACTGCTGATTTTAATGACCCAGAAATCTATAAAGAATTAGTAGGCGATTTCGAAAATATCGATTTTCCTTCAACAATAGATACTTCAAAATTCGGAACAAAAATCCCTCATCAACTTTCAATTTCAAAAGAAGTTTCATTTACCTTCATCCAAGCTTTAAGAGATGTAGTAAGTGATTTTCACAATAATAGAACAAATCCTTTACTAACTCTATTAAAAAACAAAAGTGGAGAAATAAAAGATTCTGATTATCAACCAATAAGCGATTTAGTAGATAAATTAAATAAAGGAATTGAAGGTTTAGAAGATGTACAAAACATTAGAAAAGACATAGAAAGTACAATTCAAGATGCTGTAGGTTTAACTTACTCACCTTCTTCCTTATCTATCAAGTCAAGTTTACCCAGTGAAGCGGATAAACTTTTACAATCGTTAAAATTGTTTATAGGTGAACCTGACGAAGAACACGAAGGAGGAATACGCGAGCTAAGTTTGGGTGGTGCAAATTTAATCTTTTTAACTCTCAAATTATTGGAGTTTAAGTATCGGAAATCTAAAGACACGTTTGCAAATTTCTTAATAATTGAAGAGCCTGAAGCTCACATACATAATCATATTCAAAAAACACTATTTGACAAATTAGATTATACAGACACTCAAATTATTTACTCAACTCATTCAACTCAAATTTCAGAAGTAAGCAATGTAAAAAACATAAACATTCTTGCTAAAAAATTAAACTTCGCAGAAGTCTTTCAACCTTCAAATGGATTAGAACCCAAAAGCATAAATCAAATTCAACGATATTTAGATGCAATTAGAACTAATTTATTATTTGCAAAAGGGGTGATATTAGTTGAAGGTGATGCCGAAGAAATTTTAATTCCTCAAATGGTAAAAAAGGCTTACGGAGTAAGTCTTGATGAACTAGGAATTAGCTTAATCAACATAAGAAGCACAGGATTTAAAAATGTAGCTCAATTATTTCACGATAATAGAATCCGTAGAAAATGTAGTATTCTCACCGATTTAGATGATGCAATTTGTGATACAACAATAAATGATGGTGACAATGAAGCTTCAATAAAGTATAAGAAAAAAGTTGAAAATTCTAAAAAAAAGGGATTAGAAAGAAAAATTGATTTTGACGATTTCGAAAAAGGTAATGATTGGATTAAAACATTTTATGCTGATTATACTTTTGAAGTTGATTTTGTAATGAATGGAAATGCTAGGGGAGTTGTGAAGTTAATCGATGACATATATGTTGACAAACCAACTATAAAACTAGCTAAAAAAGAGTTAGAAGATAAAGATGTTGCTGTTTTCGGAAAAAGAGTTTTAACTATGGCTAATCAAGAAGGAAAAGGTTGGTTTGCTATTATGTTAGGTAAACATATCTCATATAAAACAATCGTCCCTGATTATATTGTTGAAGCAATTGCATTTGCTAAAGAGTCATATTCTAAAAATATTATTGCTGATATCATTGAATATAGAATGAAGAAAAACTTAAAAGATGATGACAAAATTGATTTTACGTTACTAAAAAAAATAATATCAAATTATAGAATTAATAAAGCTACAGTTGATGAAATAATTGTTGAAATAAAAAATAGAATACCAGAAGACCAAATATTAATATTTATAGAAAAAGTGAAATAATATGTTTGTTTGGGAGAAAGAAGATTTAAATCAAGAACAAGAAGATGCAATTCTAAATCCTGATAGCATTTTATTAATCGCTTGTCCTGGAAGTGGAAAGACAAGAACTCTTACTTATAAAATAGCATACGAATTAAGTCGCTTAGAATCGAGTAAAGAGTTTGTTATCGCAATAACTTACACGAATAATGCTGCTGATGAGATAAAGCACAGAATTGAATTATTAGGAGTTAATACAGAGCAATTATGGATTGGAACAATCCACTCTTTTTGCTTAGAATGGATTTTAAAACCCTACCACCTATACTCTGATAGATTAAAGAATGGGTTTAGAGTTATAAATTCATATGAATCTGAGGAAATACTAACTGAATTATGTAAGGATTATAAAAGTCAAAAAATCACTTATTGGGATTGTGGTTTACTGGCAAAAACAGATGGTATTCATTTAACTTGCTTAGATTCAAGTAAACATAAAAATCTTCAAAGTATCATATCTGAGTACTTTCAGATTTTAGAGAAAAACAATCAAATTGACTTTGAACAAATTCTATTTTTTAGTTTTAAATTACTAGAAAATAATCCAATTATTTCAAAAATTTTATGCAAGCTATTCCCTTTTATACTAATTGATGAATATCAGGACACTAAAGAAATACAGTATAACATTATTGCTTCAATTCTTAAAGCAAACAATGGAGACTCAAAAACTTTAATTGTAGGCGACCCTAATCAATCCATTTATGATTCTCTTGGCGGTTACCCAATGCCAAAAGAAGAACTAGAAAAATTAATTGGATTTAATTTACATCAAAATAGTCTTTCAAAAAACTATAGATCATCTAAAAAAATCATTGAGTATTTTGAGTACTTCAAGTCATTTAATAATGAAATTAGCTCAGAAGGCACAAACAAGGATTACCCTAGTAAAATAACTTTTAACCCAACAATTTTAGTAGAAAACTTAATAGATGAAATTTCTAAACTAATTCTATTCAATATAAACGAAGAGAAAATATTACCAAATGAGATTTGTATAGTAGCTCCTCAATGGATTCATTTAGCTGGTATCACTAGACAACTAATGATTAAAATGCCAGATTATAGTTTTGATGGCCCAGGAATGGCTCCGTTCTCTAGAGATATAGAAAATTTTTGGTATAAATTATCTAGAATTGTTTTAACTGAGCCTTCTCCACACATGTACATAAGACGTTTAAGATGGAGCAGAGAACTTATAAATGATTTAGAGTTGGCAGGTGTTGACGTTACTGAATTAACTAGTAAAAGACTTTTAAAAATTTGTAACTCTATAAAAGTAGATGAAACTGATGGATTAACTCATTTGGAAATATTCTTTAATGAAGTTAGTAAATTACTATCTATAAACATAGTTAACTACCCTACTCTAACTGAACATCATGATTCATTCTTTAATAGTTCTCGTAAAAGAATTGAAAGACTTGTAAAAGAAGGTAACGAGTTCATTGGAGACATTGAAAACTTTAGAAAGGTTTTTAAACAACGTGAAGGAATAACAGTTTCAACTGTTCACGGAGTTAAAGGAGAGGAATATGATACTATGATTGGTTTTGCAATCCTAGATGATTACATACCACATTTTAGTGATGCAAATGGAAGTAAAAACTCAAAAAAAATGCTTTATGTTTTAGCTTCAAGAGCTAGGAAAAATTTACATATCCTTTCTGAAAAAGGAAGAGCAGTTCATAGTTATCACGCTCCCGAAGGAAAAACACCAACACCACATTTATTGGAATATGAATATGAGTATGACATTTTAGAATAAATAGAAAAGGTAGCAGCTAACAATGTATAAAAAATATAGGGCGTTTGTGCTAAACTGAAAGGTTTATGCGTATGTACAAAGACCGCTAAATAATAAACCAAAACGAAAGTGCTTATCACCTGCCCAACGTTTCTTATACAAGACCATTATCAGTAATTAAACCAAATTCTTAATGCACGAAAAATTTGTCAATTACTTCTCTAAAATATCGCTGCTATCAAACGAAGAGTCTGAAGTGGTTATTAATAGCATGCTATTGCTAAAGCATCTTGGATTCAATCATCTTACTAGATCAGTATTTGGCTTACTTTTCCTATTCTTTTGTCATCATTCGATGAATGCACAAGCCCTGTTAGTAGAAAATGATACGCTAATCATCCATTTAGATAGTTTGATGATGGTAGAAAAACCTACTGTCAATTGCCCTATCAAAAAATCAGCCTGTGGCAACGGAACTTATCGAATACCTATTCGTGTAATCGGTACAGATACCAGCAAATATTACTTTATTAATATGTTTAGAGGCAATGGTGCTAGTATGGTCGCTCCTGTTGACAGAAACCATAGTTTAATCGTACCCGAAACTGGGTTAGTACAGACAAATTGGTATCTACTCGAAAGTTTGAACAAAATAGATTGTTCCCAAAATAGAAGTGCCTTGACTATTCGTATCACTTATCAAGTGATATTCAAACCAGTTGGTTTACTTACTATCAATTGTCATCAGTATATCCGCATAGTGTATCAGTATGTGGATTAGATTGACAACACCAACAAGCTATTTTCTACTATCCCAATACTTAAATTAACCTGCTCTTGCTCTATTCTATCGAATATCAATTATATTTGCAAACAATGGCTTTCTGTTACTTGATTGGACAAAAGTCGTCACTTGCTTTTTTATGTTGATATAATATTAGACGATGGCACACAAACCAACCAAATGGGAATTGTTCTTGGAGGACGTTCCTACCCCACTCAAAAATAAATTTATTGTTGCCACGGCTGTTTTTGTGGTGTGGATGCTCTTTTTTGATAACAATAGTGCTATCGACCAAT
Organism: uncultured Saprospiraceae bacterium; assembly: GCA_937139495.1. Classification (GTDB taxonomy): domain Bacteria; phylum Bacteroidota; class Bacteroidia; order Chitinophagales; family Saprospiraceae; genus Aureispira. The sequence continues at coordinate 277,188 of CAKZQC010000027.1, forward strand.
ATCGACTGCAATCGACCTTGCAAGGACTCAAGGACAAAAAAGCGTACCATGATGGCGAAATCAAAAAGGCTGAAAAATCGCATCAAGAGCTATTCACGAGCGACAAAACCAAAGAAAAATTTGCTAGAGAAACCTACTTCATGAAAAAATCAGATGAAGATGTTTTTGTTATTGACAAACCTCAGAGTAAGTAGGCTTTTGTATAGTACTTGACAGTAATGTGCCACAATTCCCCCAACTTGTTCCTAGTAAACGAAATGTTTATTCAAAAACAACGCTTTATTTTTTGTTTGCTGTTCGCTAATTTGTAAATTTGGGCAATTCGGTCGCTCCTATGTTTGATTTTAGCCCTTTGGGGCAACAAATAACAACTCAAAGAGCCTCCACACCATACATAACTATTAACTCATTTAATTAATATAATTCTGATATGTCTGTACTAGTCAATAAAGATTCTAAAATCATTGTACAAGGTTTCACTGGAAAAGAAGGAACATTCCATGCTAGTCAAATGATTGAATATGGCACTAATGTAGTTGGTGGTGTTACTCCTGGCAAAGGAGGTCAAACACACTTGGACTGCCCAGTATTCGATACCGTAGCACAAGCTGTAGAAAAAGTCGGTGCAGATACATCTATTATCTTTGTACCACCACGTTTTGCTGCTGATGCTATCATGGAAGCTGCTGATGCAGGTATCCAAGTTATTATCTGTATCACAGAAGGTATTCCTGTACAGGATATGGTCAAAGCTAAAGCGTTTATCGATGATAAAGGTTGTCGTTTGGTAGGACCTAACTGCCCAGGTGTTATGACTGCTGACGAAGCTAAAGTAGGTATTATGCCTGGTTTCATCTTCAAGAAAGGTAAAATTGGTATTGTATCTAAATCTGGTACACTAACGTACGAAGCTACTGACCAAATCGTAAAAGCTGGCTTAGGCGTAACGACTGCTATCGGTATTGGTGGTGATCCAATTATCGGAACAACAACACAAGAAGCGATTGAACTACTTATGAACGATCCAGAGACAGAAGGTATCGTTATGATTGGTGAAATTGGAGGTAACCTAGAGGCTATCGCTGCTCGCTGGATCAAAGAACACGGCACTAAGCCTGTTGTTGGTTTTATTGCTGGCGAAACTGCTCCGAAAGGTCGCACAATGGGACACGCTGGTGCTATTGTAGGCGGTGACGAAGATACTGCTGAAGCTAAGAAAAAAATCATGCGTGAGTCTGGTATCTATGTTGTAGATTCTCCTGCTGACATCGGAAACATGATGGTAAAAGCATTGGCTGATAAAAAATAATAAGCAATTCTTATTGCTCTATAATATAGAAGTTGTTTTAAAAATCAATTTGTGGGAAAATAAGTAAGATTTTTCTTTCAATCAAGTTAAAAATTCGATGATGAACGAGTGAACTCGAAGAGTGAATGTTTTGAAAACATTCAACAGAGAGAACCCCGTAATATTTAGCTGATTTTTAACGCCGAGTGGGAGGAAAAGATATTTTATTTGGACATGAAGTGACTTTTAAAACAACTTCATAGAATGCTCCTATTGTCTATCGACAGTAGGAGCATTCTTTATGTAGTAATACCTATTTACTATAGTTCTTGCGTATGCTTGGCGACCAAGGCATCACAAGCCACATCCAACATTCGATACACTTGGTCAAAACCATCATCTTCCCAATAGGGATCTGGTACAGGCGTGTTGTAGTCAGGGTTGACATAGTTCATGATAAGCTTAATCTTATGTAGCTGCTCGGCAGAGCGACACAATTTTTTGACATTATTGTAATTGCTACTGTCCATAACCAATATCCAATCGAAATCCTCCAAGTCTTGGAGCGTAATCATGCGAGAACGCTGAGCCGTAATATCAATACCATACGAACGTGCCACCGCTATGGAACGGCTATCAGGGTGTTCTCCCTCGTGATAGCCACTCGTACCTGCCGAATCAACTTCCCAATCCAATCCCTTTTGGGTGGTTTTATGTCTCAAAATGCCTTCTGCCAGCGGCGAGCGGCAAATATTGCCTAAGCAAACCATCAGTATTCTCATATAGCTCCTATTTGTTTATCTACAACCATTTGCGACGTTATTTGTTGCCTTTTGGCAAACTACTTTTGTTTTTTTGAAAAAAATAAACACCCCTCTCAGATTTATCTAGCCTATGAAATATTATACGATTATTATTTGGTTAATGCGCGGCATTTTTTCTGCTTTATTTTTGATGGCAGGCTACAACAAGCTACTGAATGGCTCAGGAGAAGAGCCCATGATGCTAGCCATTTATGACCAATTGGGCAGTGAAATTATGTTCGCTGCTGGTCTAGCAGAAGTAGGTGGAGGATTGGGACTGCTGATACCTGCCGTAAGTGCCTACTCCAATATTTTGTTGATGCTCCTTATGGTTATTGCTATCATTATGGTCATCATTATAGGTGGATTGAGTGCTGCACTCTTCCCTGCTGGCGTCTTGATTGGGCTAGGAAGGCTTTTGTATTTGCAGCGAAATCGTTTGAAATACTTGGAAATACAGAAATAAAGCAGTTAATTGTGAAAAACAAGCAAAAACCAACGCTATATGTTAGTACAATTCACAGTACAGAACTATAAGTGCTTCAAAGAAGAAGTCAAGTTCAGTATGATTGCCTCCAATTACGACAAAGACACTCGTATAGAAGACAATACTTTCTTTATAGAAAAATTCAATCTTAGACTCTTGAAAAGTGCCGTATTGTATGGTGCTAATGCTAGTGGTAAGACTAAGTTTATAGCGGCAATGGGATTCTTTCGCCATTTCACTGTGAACTCATCTGATGGTCAAGCAGGAGATGAGATTAATATTGATAGCTTCCGACTAAGTACCACTACTAAAAATACCCCTACTGTATTTGAAATAATCTTTATCCTTGATAACGAATTGTACCGCTACGGCTATGAAGTAGATAAATATAAAGTACATGCAGAATGGTTATATCACCGTCCTAAAACTAAAGAAATTGAATTATTTTATAGAGAAGGACAAGAGTTTAGTTTGCACAAAACTCGCTTTAAAGTCAAAGACTTAGTAGATAGAAAGCGTATTAGGGAAAATACTTTACTACTTTCCATAGCAGCACAATTCAATGATCCTGTTGCACAAAGTGTACTTTACTACATGAATAATATGTCTGTACTTTCTGGTATACATGACCATGGATATGGTGATTTTACTATAGACAGAATGATGGATAATGAGCAGAACAAAAAGCAAACGATTGAATTTCTAAAAAAAGCAGATTTAGGAATTGATTCTATTGAGATTGAAAAAATGGATATGGAAGGTCTTCCTGACGAATTGCTTGCACAGGTAGATAATGCTAATTTTTATGAGTCATCTGCTTTGCACAAAGTATATGACGAGCAAGAATCTGTTTCTGACAAAATAAAATTTTCCATGAATGCTGATGAATCGCAAGGCACTAAAAAGTATTTTGCACTGTCTGGTCTTATTCTTGAAACATTACAAGAAGGTGATATTCTATTCGTAGACGAGCTAGCCAACAAGTTCCATCCTAACTTAACTTGTCACCTCATTGAGTTATTCAACTCCAAGAAGACAAATCCCAACAATGCACAATTAGTTTTCAATACGCATGACACCAACTTATTGAGTAGTGGTTTGTTTCGTAGAGACCAAATATGGTTTGTAGAAAAAGACCGATATGGAGCAGCCGATATGTATGCTTTAAGTGATTTCAAAAAAGGAAAGGCTCGCAAAGATGATAATTTTGAAAAAAATTATATTCAAGGGAAATATGGGGCGATACCTTATCTAGGAGACTTTGATAAACTTTTTGAAGATACAAAAAGCTAGGCTCTATGAAAATGAAAAATAAGAAAGCAGACCAAGCCGCTCAAAGAGCTGCTCGAAAGCTAGCTAGAAGAAAAAAACCTAGTCTAAATAGAAAAGCAGCTACCAAGCTACAGAAGCAAAAAATCCTAATTGTCTGCGAAGGCAAAAACACAGAACCATCTTACTTCAATCAATTTAGACTAGCGACAGCTACTGTAAAAGCAATTGGAGATGGTTATAATACTGTTTCGTTAGTGCAGCAAGCCCATCGATTAGCACAGCAAGAAAAATACGACCAAGTATGGTGCGTTTTTGACAAAGACGACTTTGCGGATAATGATTTTAATAACGCCATTGCAATAGCGGAAGGCTATAAGTTCAATGTGGCTTATTCCAATCAAGCCTTCGAATATTGGCTAATTTTACATTTTGAAGACCATCAAGGTGGCGCCAAACCTCGTAGTGATTACGGCAATACACTAAATACCTACTTAACTCCTTTCGGAATATCTTATGATGCTAAATCAAGCAAAGTAATAACCTCTGATATATTTGAGCTACTTCTAACAAAAGACCCCAAAACAGGCAAAACTTATAGACAGTTAGCACAAGAAAGAGCAGCAAAAAACCTACAATATCATATTGACGAAGGGAACACGCCTGCTCAGTCAGAATCTTGTACGCTAGTACATTTATTAGTGCAAGAGCTAGAAAAATTTATGTAAGCACATGATTTATCCACCAAAAATGCCTTGGCTCATTCAGCAGTTTTTCCCAAAGTTCCTTTGGCGAATGCCTGCTACGATACCTCCGACGCTCTACTTGACCTTCGATGATGGTCCTATTCCAGACATTACGCCTTGGATATTGGAGCAGCTGGAGCAATACCAAGCCAAAGCGACTTTCTTTTGTGTAGGGGATAATATTCGGAAATATCCTGCTATTTTTGAGCAAGTAAAAGCAGCAGGGCATACGATTGGCAACCACACTTATCATCATTTAGATGGTTGGAAAACAAGTACAGCAGACTATTTGCAAAATGTAGCTGATTGTCAGCAGTTGACACAGTCCAACTTATTTCGTCCGCCTTATGGCAAGATAACACCTCGTCAAGCAGCCGCTCTTTTTGAGCAATACAAAATTGTACTGTGGGAGATTACTACTTGGGATTTTGAAGCTAGCCTTTCGGCTAATGATTGCACTCAAAAAATCATCAAAAATGCCACCAATGGCTCTATTATTTTATTGCATGACAATGTCAAGTCATGGAATAGACTAAAAGAAACACTACCTGCTATCTTGGAGCATTACACCAAAGCAGGCTTCTCTTTTGGGGCCTTAGATGCCGCAATAGTAGTTGACCCTAAGTGAGGATAACGAATCTTGCTGTGCAATATGATAAGCCCCGCAAAATAGAACGGTAAGCAAGGGATTTTGTAGCGTGCCAATGCTCCAAAGTTCATGGAAGTAAATCCAACAGCAAAGGCAAAAATAAAGGCAAAAATAAAACAAAACGTTACGGTAGGTTCTGTAATCAAATAGCGTAATATCTTACCCAATCCTACCTTATAAACCACATAAACCGTGTACCCCAGTGAGAATAAAGCCTCTAATGCAGATGGCATCACAATCACTTTGCGGGCTTCCCACAGATAAGGTCGAAACAACGTCACGTTGACCGCTTCTGGAAACACTTTGAGCAGTCCCATAGCAGTCGGTTCAAAATTGAGGGTATAGCCTGTCCCCCCATCTCGGTCGGTACTCAATGTTAGCCACCATTGCATTTTGGCAGACTCTTCCAAGAAGCCCTCTAGCGAAAAAGCCGCAAAGGAATTCCCTAACATCTGTACGGCAAGCACTGCCAGTCCACCGCCTCCTATCATAAACACTGGCGTTGCTATCTTACGCAGTGTCGGGTTTTTTATTTTATCTTTGAACATCAAGAAAAACCATATTAAAGTAGCAGGAAAAACCGAAGCAATTACGTAAATTTTGATATTTTTCATGAGCCAAACACCCAATAATATCAATATCACATCCCGAATCCATTTGCCATTTGGCTTCATTAATAGAAAATAAATACCATAGACAAAAAAGCCTAAACCTGCAATTACCAAAGGATCTTTCATCAGTCCTGTACTCCAAAAACACATAGAGGGCAGGAACAGAAAAGCATAGGCAAAAGGACGATGCAAGTGTGGATAAATGTGATAAAACACCAAAAACAAACACCAGCAACCCAAAAAACTAAAGAAAGTAATCCCTAACGAAATACCAATATAAGTACCCAAGCCAACAATACTAAACAGCCCTCCTAGCTTCACTACCAACGCTTCTTTTTCCTTAATAAAAAAAGTAGTAAACTTGACATGATCAAAGGTCTGCAATTTCCAATCGCTCATATCTACAAACAGCATTTCATAGGCAGCATCAGGAGCCCCAAGCAGAGCATCAAATATGTCTTTAGCTCCAAAAAAATACATAAAGGTATCCCCACCACCATAATAGTATTGATACATCAAGGCGGTCAAAACAGCTCCTACCATTCGAGCGACCAATGCAGGGACAAAATATTTGTATATAACGGTTCCTTTATATTTTCGATTGCGAATAAGCATCGCTATGCCTATCCACATCACTATCAAGAGTGGTGCTAACAAAAAATCTGCTGCAAAAAGTATTTTGTATTCAAATAATAGCATTCACACCTAAAGTTTGTACTTTTGAAAGGCGTTTTGTCACAAATCGAATCGTAACAAAATGCCATTTTTATGCTTTACAAAGTTACGCAACTTTATCAAATACTATGCACGTGAACCGCACTAACCTCAAAATAGCGATTGTCCTTAACACCGCTTGGAATATTTACAATTATAGATTGGGGCTAATTCGTGCCTTGATAGCAGCGGGTCACGAAGTGGTTGCTATTGCGCCACCTGATGAGTTTGTGCCACAGATTGTAGCTACGGGCTGTACTTTTGTGCCTACACACAAACTTAGCCGCAAGGGTACCAACCCCGTCAAAGATTGGCAATATAGCCAAGAACTATACAAGATATACAAAGCGCAGGCTATTGATATTGCACTGCAATATACCATCAAGCCCAATATATATGGCAGTATGGCAGCAGGTAGAGCAGGCATCAAAAGTATATCGACGGTCACTGGATTGGGCTATAGCTTTTTGTCTGATGGATTGGTCAACAAAATTGCAAAACTGCTCTACAAAAAAGCTTTTTCGGCGACTTCGCTAGTAGCCTTCCAAAACAGAGATGACCAAGCTTTATTCCAAGATTTAGGACTTTGCCCTGCACAAAAAACAACCCTCATCAAAGGTTCTGGTATCAATACCACCTACTTTTGCCCGTTGCCCAAAACACAAGAGAACAGCGATTTGATTTACTTGTTTGTTGGTAGGCTGCTCTATGACAAAGGAGTAGTGGAATTGCTCGCTGCCGCTCGCCAACTCAAACAAGAGCACCCTGCTACTCAATTTTGGATAGTGGGAGCAATTGACCAAGGCAATCCCTCTGCTATCTCAGAAGAAATGCTACAGGAATACATAGCCGACAGCACGATTAACTATCTTGGTCAGTCCGATGATGTACGCTCGATTATGCAAAATGCCGACGTGGTCGTTTTGCCCTCGTATCGAGAAGGTTTGCCTCGTGTTATGTTGGAAAGTTTAGCCATGGCTAAACCGATTGTGACAACTGATGTAGCAGGCTGTAGAGAAGTGATACAAGACACACGCAATGGTTTTTTGGTGCCTGTCAAAGATAGTACAGCATTGGCAATAGCCCTACAAAAAATGTACGAATGCTCACCTGCTCAACGCTCCGAAATGGGCAAAGTCGGCAGACAAATGGCATTGGATATTTTTGACGAACAAGCCATCATCAATCGCTATTTTGAAGAAATAGAAAAACTTACTTCGTAATAATTTCAAGCTGTGGCAAAAGTTGTTTGAGCACAGCTATTTTGGCAGGACTAGAGCTTATTCGGCAGCGTCTTATGTTGAGCTTACGCAAATTTGTCAACTGAGCAATACTATCAGGAATAGCCTCCAAATAGTGGTTTTGCGACAGGTCAAGTTCCGTCAAAAAATTCAATTCGTTAATCGCTTCAGGATATTTTTTGATGCTGTTGCCTCTCAATTCCAGTTGCGTCCCTTCACACAATGTTTTCAGATACGCAACCTTATCTTTTCCTTTATGAAAGCTCAACAGATAGGTCTTGCCACGACCATAATATTGCTGCCCCCATTGGGCAATTTGGACGGTGTCCAATTCCGTGTTTTTTGCTAGGCGTTTGAGCGTAGAAAGACAACTAGATTCGGAAATGGTCTCCGAGAAAATAGGAAATGTCTGCTTGCTATAATTAATCAACATTATTGAGCCATATTGCTTAATCAATCGCTGACAATCGCGCTCTATCGTCGTATTATTGGATTGTCGCAAGGCAATAAAAACACTCGTCAGCAATTCTTTGGGAAATCCTCCATACTTAAAGAAAGTCAACGCCAATGTTCGGTTATCGTCATTATTGCTACGCAATAGATTACCGACTTGTTCTATTTGCTCTTGCGTTTGGGCTGGTGGGCTGATTTCCTCCTCTCCTTCCAACAAATACAAATCTAATTTGCTATCCAAATACTCTATTAACTTGGACTCCGTTAGTATCGGTATTTTTCGTTCTAAAGCGACTAAATAACTGTCTTTGGGAGTTTGCCCGATAACCACCGCTGTGGTTTTGTCTGTTACTTTTGTGGTATATTTTATACCAATATCTTTGAGTTTTTGGCGCAACTCGTTTTTATTGATTCCGAGTTTACCTAGCACCGCTAGCGTACCCTCTGCCGCTCCCAAAAAGCTCAAGTCCTGTGGTGCAAAATGTGCTTGGTAGTAATCTAATGCCTTCAGACGCAACATTTCTTGTCTTGGTATATTGGTAATCGCCAACAGGTTTTCGACTGTTGCCAATTGTTCTATTCTCGCCTCATTTTCGCCTAGTAGATTGAGCAGCAGCGAACGAAACTCCCAACTATAACCCATCTTGCGAGCATAGTTAACCACTCCTGTCAGTGACCTTTTTTCCAGTGGTTTCTCTTGAAACAAATAAGGCAACTTGGCACAAAAATCAGGTTGTTCTTTCAGATTTTTTTTATAGCCTGACTTGGGCAATATCAACTCTTGTAGCTCCGTCAATTCTGTTATATCATCTGGAAACTCTCGGATACCTGTCCGCCAGAGATTCAAATATTTTAGTCGCTTGAGCAAATATAAATTGGACAAATCTGAGTTGTACAACTTGCTGTTATTCAAATCTAGTTCCTCTAGTTTGTCGAGCAATAATATATCATTGGGAAATTTCCCATACTCCAACCCTAAAATAAAAAGCTGTCGCAATTCTGTCAAATTGGCTATCCTTCTATCAAATTCAGGAATCCGCCCACCCGAAATAATCAACGAACGCAAAGTCGTTAGCTTATAAATCGTCTCTTCTAACAAGTTGCTTTTTTTCCACTGAAATTCTACGTCCAACAGCGTCAGTTGTTCCAAATTAGGACATTGGAGCAGCAGAGCAATAAATCTATCCTTGTCACTATCGAGCACTGTTACTGCTTTGACTGTAGTCTTATCGCTGACTTGCGACAATGCGTTTAAGGAATGGACAACTAGCATAAAAATAAGGGATTAAAATTTAGTAATCTTCGTCATAAATATCTTGCGAAGTAGCATCGCTCGTACCTTTCGATTTCTTAGACATCTCCTGAAACTTGATACAGTTCATTTCTCTATCAATCTGGTTGGGCATTGGAAATTTTGCTTTGTAACTATACGTGCGATCTTCTAGCAAGCTAGAATCCGCCTCCAAATTGAGCAGCAAATTCTGAAAAATAGGACGTGCCATTCTTGCACCTTGTCCATTGCCGATTCCCTTGAAACGAATATAACGGTCATCACAACCGACCCACGTTCCTACTACCAAATTGGGCGTAATCCCCATAAACCAACCATCAGCATATGAGTTGGTCGTTCCAGTTTTGCCACCATAATCAGATTTCACGCCTCTTAGTCGTCCGCTCTGAATACGCTGCAACATCGAGTTCATCACATAAGCATCTTGCTCCGACAAGACCGATTCTATTTTCTGGTCAGCTCCTGCTGTATAAATGATATTGCCATTCTTATCCTCTATTCTATCTATAAATACAGGCTCTGTATAAACCCCTTCGTTCGCAAAAATGGTATAGCCTCCTGCCATTTCGTAAGGCGATAAGTTGGGTGTCCCCAAACAAATAGAAGGCTGGCTCGGTACACGTTGATTGGAAGTATCAATACCTATATTTGCCAAAAAATCGACAAAAGGTTTTGTTCCTTTCAGGTCTTTCATCAAGTAAGCTGATACAGAGTTGAGAGAGCGGTTAAGCGCTTCAGTTAGTGTAATTTCATCGCCCGAGTAGCCGCCTACGTTGTTAGGCGTCCAGTCTGCCAACAGCCCAAACTGTCCTTCTCCTTTGGAGATAGTCGTAGGCTGATCCCATACTTTCTGACAAGGCGAATAACCTTTGATTTGCACCGCCAAACCATACAAAAACGGTTTGATGGTAGAACCTACCTGACGAGCAAATTTTTCTTTATTGACATGATCAAACTGAAAATACTTGTAGTTGATCCCCCCTACCCAAGATTTGACTTGCCCTGTCTTGGGATCGACCGAAATAGACCCTGTTTGCAAAAACATGCGGTGATATTTGATAGAATCAAATGGACTCATCAGCGTATCTTTTTCGCCTCTTTTGGTATAAGCAAAAATTGTCATTTCCACTGGCGTACGCATATATTTATCCATTGCCTGCTGCTGCTGTAGCACCGAATCTATTGCCTTCGATAGCATTATTTTTTCGTAGGTAGCCGCTTGTTTGTTTGTCACAAAACCTGTTTCTTTCCAAGTTTGCAATAGCTTTTTGCCATCTATAGTTTGACGGTTTTTCTTGCGAGGTTCTTTGTCATAATCTACAATTTGCAATATTCTATCGACATCTATATCCCTCAATTCGTAATTGATGACGGTGGGCATCAGCTCTTTGCGCATAGTCCGATAGCGTTCTGTTTTCCAGACCTGCTTGAGCAATGCAATTCGACGCATTTCCATCTCCATATCCGTATTCTTGGATAGTTTGTAGGTCCATGGGTTTTTGGAGCGCACACTAATCGGCGTGTCATCTTTGTCCCAATCCGACCAAACTTTCCAGAATTTCTCTTGGTGATTCTTCAAGTGATCCCAAACTGCTTTTTCGGCATGTGCTTGTATTCTCGAATCTATCGTAGTGTATATTTTCAATCCATCTCTATAAATATCATACGGATTGCCATTCGGTTTTTGGTATTGTTTATCTTCTTTCGCCAAACGCACCAACAGCTCTTTGAGATGATCACGAAGGTGCATACGGAAATAAGGAGCCAAACCATCGTTGTGATCTTTGACTCTAAATTTGGATACATCTACTGGAAGTTGTCTTAGTTCGTGGTATTCTGGCTCTGTAATATACTCTTGCTCTTTCAGATTGTAGAGTACCTGTTCTCTACCAAGTTTAGCACGGTCAGGATACTTGCGCGGATTATACAGCGATGGATTTTTGAGCATACGCACCAACATAGCCGCTTCATTGATACTCAAATCATGTGGCTGCTTGTCGAAATAAATTTCGGCAGCTGATTTGATGCCATTGGCTCCATACAAGAAATCAAATTCATTGAAATACAAGGCAATAATCTCCTGCTTGGTATAAGAACGCTCCAACTTGACCGCCGTCAACCATTCCTTAAATTTAGTAGTGCCCATGAGCCACGCTCTTGTCAAGCTACTTTTTCCTTTGGTATTCGGTCTTCCGACCAATAATTTGGCGAGCTGCTGCGATATGGTACTTCCACCACCTGCATTGCGGTTGCCCATCAAACCTGTCACAACAATCACACGACCAATAGCTTCGACATCAATTCCCGAATGATTGTAATAACGGGCATCTTCTGTAGCGACTAAAGCCTTGACCAAATGAGGCGAAAGGCTATCAAACACTACTGGTGTCCGATTCTCAATAAAATACTTACCGAGCAGTACATCATCAGCAGAATATACATTGGAAGCCACACGGCTTTGGGGGTTTTCGAGTTCCTCGAAAGAGGGCAAATCCCCCGACAGGTACACAAATAAGCCCACGATTGAAGCTATTCCAAAAAAATAGACAACCCACAGCCTTTTGAAAAATTTCTTATATTTGGCTAAGCGAGCATCTCGCAATATCTTCTGTTGTTCTGGATTTTCGTTCATAATTTATACTATATCTGTATTCGACTTTCGTCTAATGTTTTATATCAAAAAGTTGGCTTATTGCCCTAAGCCAAAACGGAAGAACAAAGATACAAAAACAATTGGCATCTCTTTTTGGAAGAGATGCCAATTTTAGTAGTCGGTAACGTATAATTAGTATTCGGTAAGCTCTAGCTCTAAGAGCGTGTCTAAATTACCCTTACTTGTAGTTCTTTTCGTAGAATGGAATGTACGCCGCAAAATTTTGTGTAGATAACGCAATAGCGTAATTCTGCTTAGAGATAATGTAAATGTTATAGCCCTCTACCTCTGGCAAAAACTGCTTGTCGCTCCTAGCACTTACCACATATTTGATTGCCTCTTCAGCATTCTCAAATGTACGAACGCTCAATGTTGGTTGTCCATCATTGACCGTGATATTAGATATATTCATGCGAGTATTCGGCAGCATTTTAGTATTAAAATTGCTCAAAGCACCCTTGTATTGTGCTACTCTCGATCGTTTGTCATCAAATACAATCAGTACATAATGGTTCTGATCATTGTCAACCCTATAAGGTGAAATTTTACTGTTTTTGCTTGGCGTGCTATCTGTTTTTTTGTCCGTCAAGACCGCTAGCATCGCTATCGCTTGTTTTTCCTCCTTGGTATCAGGAAAGCTGGTCACTACCACACGCAAGGCTCTTATGTATTCCTTTTCGCCCTTTAGTGCTCCTTGAGCCATCGCTTCGAGTATCGCAAAACGAGCTTTCATCTCATAGTTTTGTCCGAATTTAGTCGGCACTGCTTTTACGTTGTCGAGTGCTTTCTGTGGCGAACCATCTCGGATAAGCTGGTACGTATCTTCGTAGTATTTGTTGACTGCTTGGTATTTTTTTTGCTCCGCATTCGCAAAGTCAGGATCCTTCAACACTTTAGCAATCGTTGTATTCGGATACCCCTCTAGGATTTGGTCTCTGTACGCATTTGCTTTGGTTGTATTCTGAACATTGTTATAGATATTGTACCCCAAAAACAAGCCTTCTACGGCATACGGACTTTCAGGATAATCGCTCACCAATTGCTGTATCAGTGCCAATGCTTTGTCCGATTGATTGAGGTCATCTTGATAATGTCTAGCAGCGTTGAAGGTGGCTTCCGCCAACTCATCTTGTGCTGCCTTTTTTTCTTTATCGTTCTGAGGCACCCCTTTCATTTTCAGATAATCATCAATTTCAGACTGCGTTTTGGGCGGTGCATCAGTTGCAGCAAACTGATCATCTTCTGCTTCGTCCTTCTTGTTGGCTCTACGCCAATTCTCTGCCCAAGCTCTTTCGCCCCATCTTTTTTCAAATTCTCTAGCTCCTTTTTTAAGCAAATTGCTATTGTACAACGCAAATTTTGACTGCTGTTTAGCATTCTCATTGATGGTTACTGTACCACTGTTAACTCTCTGTGTTGGGCGGTTCATTGATTGGCTTCTATTGACTTTCATATCACCAATAGGTCCATTGTTGTCCTTATTAGCAGCAGCTGGATTCTGAGCATCTTTTTCCATGCCCTCTATCGCCCATAGCTCTTGCTGGCGACGTTCCCAATTGCCTACTATCAGCATACTATCTTGCTTGGCAATAATCGCCAAATTAGTAGCCACACCTTCCAGTTTTCGTTTATTATCGTCCGTCGCAACATAGCGTTCGTCGTTTTTTTTCATATTCATCAGCGTCGTATCATAATAAGCATACGCATTGATGTAGTCTTCTTTTTGGTAATACAAATCTCCTAACAACAAACTTCCTTCTGTACGCTGCATCGGATTGTTACCAATATTGAGTGACTGCTGCAAGGCAGCTACACCTTCATCGACCTTGCCCTCTCGGATATAGATTTGAGCGAGTGCGAAGTAGATTTGGTCTCTATATTCTGCATTCTTACTATCACGCAACATTCTTTTGAGTGCCAACTCTGGGTCAACTGGTTTTTTGCCACTCACCGAAGCGGCATTTTTAATCATATTCAGGCGAGCGTTGAACTCCATTTCGTAGCTGGGGCGTAGCTTGAGCGTACGATGAAAATTCTCCATCGCCAACTCACTATTGCCCTGCTGCTGATAGATTTGCCCCAACAAATAAACATAGCGATTCTTAATTGTCTTCTTTTTGGTCAAGTCAATTGCTTGCTGAAGTGGTTCTATTGCTTTTTGCAATTCCTTTTGTTGAATCCAGCTGTACGCATTGACAGCCGCCACTTGTGGTATCATCTTTTTGGGCAATGTCAAGTCGTTTTCTAGCTTACGCAAGTTGTACCCTGCTTCATCAAACAAGCCCAACTCTATCTGCGACTTAGCCAGCCATAGCATAGCTTCGTGATGTACAGGCTTGTGCTTAACACCATATTTGATGGGTTTTTCCTCCTCTTCATCATCGCCGCCTTTGTTCGACTTATTTGTTTTTTTCTTTTTCCTCTTCTTGCGTCTTTTTTTACGTTTTTTCTTCTTCTTTTTCTTCTTCTTTTTTTTGCGCAACTCCTCTGCCTTTTCCAATGCCTCAGGGTTGTACTTTTCTGTAATATACAAGAACGTGGCAGCACTTTTTTCGTAGTCCTTCATCAGGTACTCCGACTTGCCCATCAGCAAGTAGCTATCATCTGTCCAGTTGCCTATTTCGTGTAGCAATACATTTCTAGCTGCTTTCGTGATTGCTTCATCAAGAGGCGTTTTGACACTTCCTGCATCTGCTACGGCTGCATAAGGATACATGTGTAGCAGTTTGTTGTAATTATCTTTATGTTGCTTATTGAGCATCGCAAAGCTTTCGGTGACACGCATATTTGCATTGTAATATGCATTGTATCTTCCCGTTACATTGTGATAAAACTTGACTTTGGAACAACTTGGCGTTAATAGAAACGAAAGTATTAACGTTGTTATGATTAGAAGGGTACTTTTCATAAAATGATAGGACTGTTTTGATTAGATTTGCAACAATAGTAGTCTGCTTAGAGTGTGTCTAAAATTCTAGTTTTTGATAACTTGTGTCCCGACGTTCGTTGCGACCCGTGATAGGATTTTTTTGTTAGGTAAACCTCCTTTTTTGATTCATAGCCAAGACTATGCAGCAAAAAAAGCAGGTAAAATATAACAGGAAAAGACTTTTCAAATTACAAATTAATATAATATTAGACATGCTCTTATCCGCTATTGGTTGGCTCCAACGAAGCCATTTACCTAATAATAACGGAGAAAACAGGCAGGATGCTTACAAAATTAAGGTCTTTATTTAATTTTTGCTGTTTTGTAACCACTTTTTAACGAAAGTCTAAGGACTATACCCTTAGATACTAGCTACTATTTGTTATTTTTGTGTCCATTCCGTTCTGTTTCTAACTGAAGTAGTAGTTACGGAAGCTTTTTGCCGCTAATTATATTAGCCAAAAGAGTTTTATTGCAATAAAAAAAATAAGCATGTCTAATTTGTTTGATAATAAACACCGACTGGTGTTGGTCAATGATGAAACTTTCCAAGAAGAACGTTCTTTTCGATTGACAAAATTTGGTGTATTTGCTGCTATTGGTGGCGTAATAATGGTTGTTAGTCTATTTACCATTATTATTATGATTTATTCGCCCCTGGGTCGATTGGTACCCGAGCACACCACCGTAGAAGTCCGCAAGCAAATACGAGAAATGTACACGTTGGTAGATTCGCTCCAAATAGCCGTAACGACTAGAGATGAGTACATCGAAAATATGCGCGGTTTGGTGTTTGAGGAGTTTGAGTACGAAAAAGATGTAGAACGCCAAGAGGAAGACAATGCCGCCAACACACCCGACGAATTGCCCTCCACCGAAAAATCGGCAGAATTGCAAGAGCTAATCGAACGAGTAGATAATGAAGCCGAACTCGGCAACTTAGTAGAAAGTACGATGCTAGAAAATGGCAGCGTGGACGCTATTATATTCAACCCGCCACTCAAAGGTATTGTTTCCGACACCTTCGCCCCGTTCAGAGGGCATTTCGGAACTGATATTGTCGCCCCCAAAGGGGAAGTTATTCGAGCGACACAACGTGGTACAGTCGTCGTTTCGACATGGTCGGCAGAAACAGGACACATGATAGGCATACAACACGACAATAACGCTATTTCGTTCTACAAGCACAATTCTTCGTTGCTCAAAAAAGAAGGCGATATCGTCCGTTCGGGCGAAGGGATTGCGATTATTGGCAATTCGGGCGAAATGACCGACGGTCCTCATTTGCATTTTGAACTCTGGTTCAATGGGCAAGCCATCAACCCACAACGTTATATTTCTTTTCGCAATTAAGATAAGACTAATTCTGTATGTTCTATATTGATACACAAACCAACCTACAAGACCTGACGCAATATTTGCAAAAAAAAGGTTGGCTTCATGCAGCAGAAATCATAACGGACACTGCTATTCCTGGTGCTGGAAATATGAATGTAGTCGTACGTCTGACGACCAATCAACGAACGTTGATACTGAAACAATCTCGTCCATTTGTACAGAAGTATCCACAATTGGCTGCCCCACTCAATCGTATTGATGTGGAGTATCAATTTTATACCGCCATGCAGGCAGCTGCCCAACAGTTGGAAAAATCGCCGTTTCCGAAACTATTGCAGTATGATGCCGACGAGCATCTGATGCTACTAGAAGACTTGGGACATGGCAAAGATATGTCGAGTATCTATGCGGCTCGTCATATCAGCGAACAGCAAACCAAACAACTCGTTCGGTTTTTGGAAACGATACATCAAGTAGTGCCGCCCAAAGGCTACCCTATCAACGAAGGATTGCGACAACTCAACCACCAACATATTTTTGTACTGCCCTTTCTGGCAGACAATGGCTTTGATTTAGATAACGTCCAGCAAGGCTTACAGGCATTGGCGCAAGCCTACAAACAAGACAACGCCCTAACGACAATAGCGACTCAGTTGGGCGAAGCTTATCTTTCGGCTGGCACTACGCTGCTCCACGGCGATTATTATCCTGGAAGTTGGATGCAGCAGCAAGAAGCCCTTTGTATTATAGACCCCGAGTTTAGTTTTGTAGGCGATGCTTATTATGATGTCGGTGTTTTTGTGGCTCATTTGATTATTGCCACAGGCAATATCAATAAACTGGATTGGGTGCTGGATAATTACAGCTTGCCCATAGACAAAAAAAAGGTACAGCAACTAGCTGGAATCGAAATCATGCGTCGCCTTATCGGCTTAGGACAGTTGCCACTAGAGCATACGTTGGCAGAAAAAAAAGAGTTGTTGGAATTGGCAAAAGAGTTGATTTTGAGCAGCGATTCTCAATAACATCAGCTTGCCGTCTGAGAGTGTGTTTATAATGTAAACAAAACATTAAATAACGATACAATTTAGGAATAGTTCAACCATTTGGCAATAATGCCAGTAATTAGTCGTACTTTTGTCCCTCAATTTAGCTGCCACTTGGGACCCTAGGCACTAAAAAACTATTCATACTAACATGTAAAAATTTCAAAGATTCGCTCCATTGGTTGTGATTTCTACATGTTTTCACAAAGAGATTGTCTATACACAACCTTGACAGTTTCACTACACCAATATATTTAATGGAATCTTTCAAAGAATTAGGATTACGTCCAGAAATCCTAGAAGCACTAAACGATTTAGGCTTCGAAAAACCTACGCCTATTCAGGCAAAAGCTATCCCTACATTAATAGCAGAAAACCGTGATATGATTGCTTCTGCTCAAACAGGTACTGGTAAAACAGCTGCCTTTGGTTTGCCTGCAGTACACTTAACGGATGTTCAAAACAAAGACGTACAGACCCTTATTTTGTGTCCTACTAGAGAGTTGTGTTTACAAATCACTAGAGATTTGACTGCTTTCTCTAAGCATGACAGAGGACTAAATGTAGTAGCCGTCTATGGTGGTGCTAACATTAGTACTCAAATCAAGGAGCTCCGTAAGGGTGCTCAAATCGTAGTCGCTACTCCCGGTAGAGCTATTGACCTGATTAAGCGTCGCAAATTGATATTGGACAATGTAGAACGTCTGATATTAGATGAAGCAGATGAGATGTTGAACATGGGATTCAAAGATGATTTGGATACTATATTGGAGGTAACTCCTGACACTCGTCAGACCTTGCTTTTCTCGGCTACAATGTCTTCGCGCATCAAGTCGATTACCAAAAAATACATGGACAACCCTGTGGAGTTGGCTGCCGCTAGAGTAAATATGGCTGCTGCTAATGTCAAACACATTTGTTATACTGTATTGACTAAGAATCGCTACGAAGTATTGAAGCGTATTGCTGACCTCAATCCTGATATTTACGGTATTGTGTTCTGTAGAACTCGTAGAGAGACTCAGGAAGTAGCTCAAAAACTACAAGCTGATGGCTACAATGCAGACTCGCTACACGGTGACCTCTCGCAGGCACAACGTGATGAAGCAATGGGGCGTTTCAGAAAAGGTATTTTGCAAATATTAGTAGCAACAGATGTTGCTTCTAGAGGACTTGATGTCAATGACTTGACACACGTTATCAACTTCAACTTGCCAGATGATCCTGAAGTATATATTCACAGAAGTGGACGTACTGGTAGAGCTGGTAAAGATGGTATTTCTATTGCCGTTATCACGAATAGAGAACAACGCAGAATTAGAGATATAGAACGTATTTCTAAGCTTCAGTTTGAATATGCTGATGTTCCTACGGGCAAAGATATTTGTACGAAGCAGCTTTTTGCTTTGATTGACAGAGTACAAGACATAAAAGTAAACAACGATCAAATTGAGCCGTTCTTGCCTGCTATCTACGAAAAACTAGAAGGGCTAGACCGTGAAGAATTGATTAAGCACTTTATTTCTGCTGAATTTAATCGCTTCTTGGATTACTACAAAAATGCTCGTGATATCAATGTCAAAGCAGGTAGTAGCCGTAAGGAACGCTCGGAACGTGGCGAAAGAGGTAGAAGAAACAGAGGTGATATGGGGCGTTTGTACCTCAATGTAGGTAACAAAAACAGATTGACTGTTCCTAGATTGATTGGTCTTATCAACGATACATTAGATTCTAACACTGCGGCGATTGGCAAGATTGATATACAGAAGAGTTTCACTTTCTTCGAAATAGAAAAAGATGTTATCAAAGAATTGGTTTCAGGTATGAAGCTCAAGAAATTTGATGGCAATGCACTACTTCCAGAAATAGCAGCAGCAGCAACTCCTGAAGAGAGAGAAAGAAGCGAACGCAACAGCGGAGGAAACAGAAGATTCAGCCGTGGCGATAGAGATAAAAACAAACCAAGAGGCTACAAAAAAAGCAAACGCAGAACTGGCGATAGCAGTAGCAGAGATCAAAAAAGAAGAAGAAGAGACTAAACACCGCTTCTATAGATTAATCTTCTATGAAAACCCTAGCGGGTTTTGAAAAGAGAGACAGGACTTAAATCCTGTCTCTTTTTTTTTGTTCTAAACAAGTACTAAGAGTGTCTCTAAACTGTTTTTCCTGCTTTTTGCATTTCTCTCTTGATGCCCTCTTCAATATCGGCACTATTGACACTCTTGCTACCTCGTCGGAGAGCTGCTAGCGAACAGAATCGAAGTACATTGATAATACTACCACCCGTGAGGTTGTGCCGGTCTGCGATGTATGGGAAATCAACATCTTCATCTACTTCCAATCCTCTAAAACTGTTTTCCCAAAGCTGTAAACGTTGACTACTATTGGGTGCTGGAAAGTAAATAATGGTTTGGAAACGTCTGGAAAATGCAATATCCATGTTTGCCTTGAGGTTGGTTGCCAAGATGATGACCCCCGAAAAATCTTCTACTCGTTGTAGCAAATACGCAACTTCCTGATTGGCGTGTCTATCCTTGGAATCCGACGCACTCGTTCTTTTTCCGAACAAGGCATCTGCCTCATCAAAAAACAATACCCAGTTTTTATTTTCAGCAAGATCAAAGATTTTTGCCATGTTCTTTTCGGTTTCCCCAATATACTTGGAAACCACCTGCGAGAGGTCAATCCGATAGACATCGAGTCCCATCTGCTTGCCAATAAGACAAGCCGTCAAAGTTTTTCCTGTACCAGGAGGACCATAGAAAAGAGAACGGTAGCCTCGCTTGAGCTGTTTGCTCAAGCCCCATTCGTCCATGATTGTTTTTTGGTGTTCTATCCAAGCAGAAATTTCGCTAATCTCGCTCAATACATAAGGATCCAAGACCAAATCCGACCAATCCAAGCGTGTAGCAAGTCGTTTGGCAGGGAAACTCATACTAAAGTCAGGCTTGTAGCTGCTACCTGAAGTAAACATCGTCAAATACTCGTCGCTGATATGTAACCCACTACTAAAAAGTGGTTCGTTTCCTTGGTTGAGGTTTAGTTTGAGAATATTATTTTTGTAAAACGGGTGCTCTGGCTTGAACAGCTCGATTAATCGAACACGTTTCTCAATGTCCTCCCCTGCTATAACAAAGGCAGCGGTTTCGGCAGTGGGCAAAAAGCCACTGTGAAAACGCCCTTTGAGCCCACCAAATTCGGTATAGTAGCGCTCATGAATTTTGTCTTTCAGAAAAAAAGCGTCTAATACCTGTGGGCGTACGTGTGGTGCTAGGCTCAACGCCAATATCACGCGTTCCTCAAAAGTAAAGTCCAACGCCTTGATAATACGTCCCAATACAGAGGGATCTTGTTGAACACTGGGCATTGGCACTTGTGTTACATCTTGGTATTCGACCAGTGCATCTTCTTCACTTCTGGTCGTAGGGAAACGCAATTGGATACGAATATTGATTACTTTTTGCAACCAATCCATTTCTCGCTGTAGCGTTTGGGCATTGAGGGTAACCATTGAGGTACTCATCTTCGGCTCTTTTTTCGTGACTAATTAATCGTTATTTTTGGAGTACTTTAAAACACGCTCTAAGGCGGTGTAGGAAAAACATACCGCAAGGTAAAGGCTCCCCTAGCCAAACTACGAGGAGGAAAACGGGGAAAACCAAATAAGGGTTTCCAGTCGAGCGAGATGCTAATAGGTACGTGCGTAAAGGTATATTCCATACCCAATGCAATAGTCCCACCACCGCCAAAGTAAGGCTGTTTGGCAGTCTCTGTATAAACTCCTGCGTAAGCTCCTACGCCCAAATAAGCCGAAAAACCAGTATCAAATCCTACATCTAAATGAAATAGATACAAACCTTCGGCTACAAATCCGTTGTAGCGCTTGTCCCACTCGTCAATATGATACCCCACCAATACTTCAAATGCTTGCTGGAAGTAACGTGGTTTATAAAAAATAAAGCGTTTGTAGCTCAACTCAAACGACGTTCCTGCTCTAAAACCAATAGCATGGTCGTAGTATTGGGCGGTAGCTTGTTTGTTTGCCGAAAGGCAAAGTATCGCCACAATAATAGATAATAAATAACGCATGATTAATGTTTCGTTGATTGGATAATGTTGCTGCCTATCTTTAGAGCGTGTCTAAAGATACTATTGTGCTAGCATATAACCAAGGTATTAAAGTTGTTTAGAAATTCACTTTATTGACAGGTTAAATTCTTAAACAACTTCATTATTTACTGTTTTACAATTTTGCGTTGCAACCAATTATCTGCTATTTTGACTTGTATAAAATAGGTGCCTGTTGGTAGCACTTGCAACGAAAGTGTTTGTTTGGTCGTCGAATTGAGTTGCTCATAAAAGACTACTTGCCCAAGCACATTGACAATCTGTACAGCTTGCATGACGGCATTCGTTTCGCCTTGTAGCTCAAGTTGCAGACTTTCGTCGAATGGATTGGGTATGGTTAGCAATCCTACTTGTGTTGGCTCGAAATATAGTTCTTTGATTGGACTATAAAAATAAGTGCCATCTGGATAAAACACTTGTAAGCGGTAATAATTGTGTCCACTACGTGGTGCCATATCAAAATACTGCTCTTGTGTCGGAGTTATATTGCTGGCAAACACTTCAAAGTTTTGAGCATCGGCACTGCGTTCTATCGTGACCGTAGCATACTGTGCTGGATCGTTTAGCAACCAAGCGACACGCCCTTGTTTGATTTGATGTTTTTTGACCGAGAAGTGGAGCAAATCTTGACTGAGCAAAATCCGCTCACTGTCCATGTTATTATTGTAATCACACTCGG
Source organism: uncultured Saprospiraceae bacterium (assembly GCA_937139495.1). Classification (GTDB taxonomy): domain Bacteria; phylum Bacteroidota; class Bacteroidia; order Chitinophagales; family Saprospiraceae; genus Aureispira. Next base: position 299,513 of record CAKZQC010000027.1, read on the forward strand.
TAGTAGTGGTCATTGGGAAATCAGTACTAAAATCAAAAATAGGCGGAACTGAATTATCGCAATTGACTACGACAAAAATATCGCTACTAGTACCCAATACTCTATGGGTCTGCGTGACACAAGCTCCCACTTCTACATTTTGCCCGATGGGTACTATACTACCTACTACGGCTGCATTGCTTGTAGTAGGGTTGCTGTTGTAGAAGGTAATAGGTGTTTGAGCAGGCAATACATTGTTGCCAATATTACAAATCTGAATGGTGATATCTGAACTATCTGGCGGTGCATTGGCAGCAGTCAGAATCTGCAAATCGGCATCAGGCAACAAAATATCATTGTCGCCATATTGCGACAAAAAGCGGTTGAGGACAATACTATCTCCCACTAGTTGTTGTGCTTGCTGCTGGATAGGTATGCTTAGATCATCGTTAATATTGGTATAAAAGTAAGAAAACTGATTCCATATTTTGCGAGAAGGTACCCATTGTTCTCCTATTTGTCCATTGCCAAACAGCACCAACGAATTACCACAGGCGACTAATATTTCGGTTTGTCCATCGCCATTGGCATCTACCACGAGCGGATATTCTATATCGGTATTCGAATTGCACGAAAGTGGTGCGACCACATTAGTTAGAGTACCTCCTGATAGTATTCTTAATGTCGTTTCGTCTCTATAAACGACTTCATTGGCTCCATTGCCATCAAAATCAAAAACGGTTAAGCTGGTACGAGAAGCGTCCGACACAGTAATATCTGCTAATGGACTAAACGTGTAGGTAACTGGATTGAACTTGTAGGTATATACTTTAGGATTGAAATGGAAAGCAATTTCCAAATCCTTGGTGGCGGCATTGTCTAAGTCAGCTATTGCTATTCGTCCCAAGGCTATCGCTGCATTACTTTGCAGTGTAAATTGATCGTAAGAAATTCCCGTCAAGGGATTCCATGCAGAAATAGTAAACTCATGGGAAACACCTGTCCCCCAACCTGTGACGACCTCTAGTTGCCCATCAAAATCTAAATCGGCTACACTCGTAAAGCCATCATTGATACTCGAATTAACTACTTGAGCGGTCATAGTGCCTGTACCACCTCCAGCAGGTATGTTTATAGTATAAATCGTATTGCCTGCGACCAGCTCTAGCCCTGCACAATCGGCACAAAAATTATCGGGCAAAATATCTACGATGATAGACCCTGTTCCGATTCTACCTAAATTGGACGCACCACTCCATGCGATGGCACTACCCAATCCGCCTGTTGTAATTCCTGATGCTAGTAGATTGCCATTGGTGGCATCAAAAATTTGATTCCCTATATTGATTTCGGAGCGTCCGTCTTGATTGACATCGGCTATATTGATACTCATAAAGTGTGTCCGTGCTCCATTGTTGGGGTCGTAATTGACATAAGGTCCAATGGTGTTGGTACTAACAAATACTTGATTGAAGCCTCCTGCTCCATTGTATTCCAGGCGAACTAATTTTTGTCGCAATCCTGCATTGCTACTTACATCAGTAGTCACAAATATATCTCCTCGTCCATTGTTGTCCACATCAGCTATTGCTATATTGCCAGACCTAGAAGGCGTGAAGTTAATCCCTGCACTTGCTCCTATGCGATACTTGACCAATCCAGTCGTTCCATCTAGCACATAAACGCTATCATTAGAACTATAAATAACTTCAGGAATACAATCTCCATCAATATCTCCCACCACAGGCGTGCTTGTAGAAATATCGAGTGCATCTGCAGTCGAAGTCCATATTTTGTTGACTGCCCAATTGGAGATAGTGGTAGGGCGTTTGGAACAAGTTGCACATATATTGTAGGTAGCACCATTACAAGCCAAGTTATTGCAAGGACAATCTATTTCGTCAAAATAATCAATCAGCCCATCACCATCGTCATCTATTTGATTATCACAGATCTCAGGGCAAACAATAGTGGTCACAATAAGGGTATCAAATTTGACTAGGCACGCTGTTGTCACTTGTGCAATAATGGTATCTACCCCTATCATGGTGGCATTCAAAGTAAGTGTAGAATCGGTCGTATTGGCAACTGTATTGACACCGCTGTGTATCCAACTAACGGTATCCAAGACACATTCATCGACATTGCTCGTCAACTGATAAGTAATCAACCCTGTAGTCGTACAAAGTGTATCGTTTAAGCCTGCTACTTGGCTAGTAATTTGGCTAGTAATCGGCAAAAAATAACCTTGCACGAAAGTAGGCAGACTCAGGTTGCTCAATCCGGGCGAAACAACAATTGCGGTATCCACAAAGTTAGCTCCTACACCTCCTATTGCTGGGTTGTTGATACTAGAAATAAAAGTACGCTGCGGCAATGCCCCATTTACTTCTCTACGAGAAACATATATTCTGCCGTTGGGCGCCATCTGCAAAGCACCAAATTCGTAGCGTGCAGCACTTTGTGCCAATATAGTAGTAGATGCAACAATAGCAGTGGTACTCCCTGCGTTCAAATCTAGCTGCATGACCTTGGCTGGAGCTGCCAAATTGGTGGCATAAAGGTAGCGACTATCCAAGGAAAACTCAATTCCATAAGCTTCGCTAAAATTATTATTGACCAACGCTCTGGCATTGGATAGTATTCCTGTACTATTATCAAAATCAAATAGGTCGATAGTAGCACTTCCGAAGATAGCTGCAGCTAGGTGTTTGCCATCGGCAGAAGGTTTGAGATAACCCAATTTATTAGAGGTAGCACCACTGTGTGCAGTTCCTATACTTTGTATATTGGGGGTGGCATTAAACCCAGCTGAATTGAGTTCGTAAACGTAATAGTTGTTATTGCCAAATTCGTGTCCTACTATCCAATAATCTTTATTGTTACAGTGTTTGACAACGCCTACTTTCTCGGTCGTATTCGCAATCAGCAATACATTTTTGGTGGTCACTTCGCCTAGTCCAGCTTGTAGCGACAAATCGACAACAGAGTAACGTAGCCCTTGACTGCCATTCGAAAAATCGACCGTAAATACATAATATAATGCTTTATTGCCAGGGTGCGGCACTATAATACCAGACTGTGTAGAAGAAGGGTGTCCTGTTAGTCCTGTACCATTCGTCATCAGCACATGGTTTCTGTTCCAGATATTTCGCCCATCGGTATAAAACAACAAATTGCCATTGGCATCAGACATCGTGGCACAACCTTCGCCTGTATTGACTTGCCCATTGGTCAGTACCACGGGGCTTCCTGAATTGAAATCCAGTCCTGCCCTATTGCCAAAATACCAAATATTGGCTTGTTCTCCTGAACATTCATTACAGGGGCATTCGGTATCGACACAATCAATACGTCCATCGTTGTCGTCGTCAATACCGTTGTCACATATTTCTTGTGCAAAGAGCAGTTGTGATAGACAACTAAAGAATAGGAATAGGAAAATATTTTTCATGGATTTTTTTTAAGAAAGCAAAATGAATACCCCAAAGATACAACTTATTGTCAATAATATAACCCCTTAATTCTAATCTATAGCTTTGAACAACAGGAGGGTTATTAACAAACGAAAAAAGTATCTAACCCCTAGAGGGGTTAGATACTTTTTTCGTTTGTTATAATTTTTATTCTGTCTATCAATAGAGGTTATTACGAATGGAGTTGTATGAGGGTAAGAAGATAGATTTTTTTGATTGATGAAATAAACGCACAGACTCATAGCCTTAGCTATGAAGTCGAGCATTTATGAAATGAATCGGGAAAAGATATTTTTCTTGCCATACGAATCTATTCGTAATAACCTCTAATGTGCCACTGCTTTGATACCGCAGTTTTCATCAGACATATATTTTCGGTAGGCTGTTTCTAGTTTTTCTTGCTTGCTTTTGTCCAACACTTTTTTGGCAACTACAAAGAAGTCTTCTTCTTCGTCTTTGAGGTGATGATAGACTTTATCTCGCAAGTCTTTGGCGTAGCCCAACCAAGAAGGGCTAGACATTTCTGTTTCTTCTAGCTTTTCTACCAGTTCGTCCATTTCATGGTGTTCAGCCATGCCGTGGCGAGCATCTTCTTGTGTCTGGTCGTGGTGAATCAGGTCGGTATAAAAAAAGCGTTCTTCTGCTTCGGCATGTACTTTAAGTTCTTTTTTTAGTTCCTGCCAAATAACTTTTCGCTTCTCTGTTTCTCCTGACGTTTCTGTAAGTTGATCACACAAATCTCTCTGTATATCGTGATCTTTCTTGATTGCTTCAAATATATCCATGCTGTTTTTTTTCTGGTTATCAATTCATTTTTCGCTGCTTGCATCTAAATTCCTAGACAGTTTGCATCGCAAAACGATTGATAGCGTGAATATCTCTCAGCTCTGTTTCGTCATCTTTGGTGACCAGTAAGGTACCTCCTTGATCGTGCAGGTCGAGTGCCATTTTATTGAAACGGATACGATTTTCGTCCGACAATTTGTCAATATAAGATTGATTGACCAACACTTGTTCTACGTTTTTGTATTGCAATGCTTGTTCGATATCGGTCAAGCTGTGGCAGCTCAATTTTTCTCTTGATTTGGCATCGTGTGTACGCTCAAACTTGGCGACTCTGTTGGCACGAATTTCATCAAAAAAGGGTGTAATTTGTTCTCGTAGTTCCTTTGGGCTCAAACGCTCAGGGTTACCTGCTATGATGTGGTCAGATACATGATTGTATTTGCTCACCCTTTTGTAGATAGGGTGATATTCTTCTACAGCAGCTAGCACCAATGGCACCCGCTCGTCGTGTATGATCTCCAACAACCCATCATCTACTCTACGGATATACTGCTCTATACGAACCTCTTCCTTGTCTAGTCCTGCATCACTACCATGATGAACCGCTTTATTGCCTCCCGAAGAATGGTGTTGCAAGTTGTTACCTACTTCATCAATATTCAATGCTTCTTCCATATTCTTGACGACTACATCGTTGATATACACAGGGTAGATGCCACCTTGTACAGCTTCAAAGAAGCGTGTTTGGTGTTGGCTCAATGCCAAAATAAAGATTCTATCTTCGTTGAGTACTTCTTGTAGTAGAGGAGCTAGTTCATAGCCACTCATCACGGCTACATGATTATCTCTTACTGTATTGAGATGAATCGTTTCGGCATAGCCTTCTGGCGAATAAAAGCCTGCTAAACCTGCTGTTTGGTGTGCCCAAAAATCGACGTTTTCAATCAGGTCAAAAGCGGGTTGCAAAAAACTGGTCTTTTCTGCTCCTGCGGCTTCTAGTTTATGCTTTGCTTCTTGGCAAGCATTTTTCCAGAGGATTCTATTTTTTTCGTAATCTCCTGTTATCTCGGTAGGTACGTAAATAGATACACAATTTGCGGCAGTTTCTTGGCGGAGTTCTTCAAATTTATTTTTGGTAAGCATAGTTCTTTTTTTTAGTAGTGTTTCAAAATAATTTGCACTATTTACTTCTTCAATCTAGCTTCGTTGAGTATGTTTCAGCATGATTTTCTGTGTACAAATTTCATTCGTGGGTGTTCCAACAGACAGCTGCATTTTATTCTTTTTTATTCTTGTCCGCTTCTTTTTCTGTTTCTCTGATTACCTCACCTTTACTCTTAATATCATGCAAAGGAGAATGTAAGTGGTCTGGGTATTCTGCTGCTGTTTTCTTTTTATTCTCAGGCAATACCTCTTCTACTGATTTTTTTTTCTTGTCAGACATAATCTTTCTTTTTTTTTAGTTAGAGAATCTCTTTTTGTATGAAGTTGTTTAAGAATTCACTTGAAGTGAATTTTTAAACAACTTCTATATTTCATTCCTTCCTGATAGTCAATAAATTGCTTCGTTCCGAAATGTTTCTTATTTATACAACCCCAATTTCACTCAAATTGTTTAACCAAAACCAAAAAAGATTAGACAAAATTTATTTCTAGCTGACAATTACCTCTACATCAGGCAATTTACCTTTGAGCCATTTTATATCTTCCACCCTGACTGCATGCTTACTAATTGTTAGTTTTTTCAAGTTCTCTAGTAGTGCTATATCTTGGATAGATACCCTATTATGCAAATTCGTCAAATTGACATTTGTCAAATGTTGAAAATATTTCAAAGCACTCGTGAGCTTCAAAAAACGACTGTTGCTGATGTTGAGATGTGTGATATTAGGCATATTTGCTATTGCTCTAGGCATTGCCTTGAAATTATTGCCACTGACCTCTACAAATTTAATTTGCTTGTAGTTTTTTATTTGCTTGGGCAATACATCAATCCCCTTATCTTTTAGGTCAAGTGTTTCATCTTGCAGATGTGCCTGTAGTACTTTGTCAATTAGCTGCGTGTCCGTACAATACTTAAAAATATAGTGATATCCCACTCCGTAATATTGATAAAATAAAGCAATCACCAGATTGGTATCCAACCAAGGATTTTGGCGACCATATTTCACTAAGTTTTCACTCAGCCGTTTTTCTGTCATTTCATAATCCAATCTCAAAGTAGCTTTGAGTGGATATTTCAGATGCCGTTTAAGAATTTTTTTGGCGAGAGTTTTGGTTTCTTTATCATTTAGAGCTTTGAATGCTATAAACAGGGGCGTTATTAGGGAGTCTAGGAGTCCACCATTATTTATTATTTGTATAGCAATGATTATATTTTCTTCGTTCTTAGATAATAACATCGCCTCTAAGTTTTGCTTATTATCAGTAGCGTCCTCTTCCGATTTCAAATAAGGCTGCTCCAGTCTATCCAATGCTGCTTGCAAAGCATGATCGGAAATAATGGTAACTTCACTAATCAATATATCATCGAGCCCTTTGAGTGTCTTGGGGCTAGCACTCATTAGCACATGCGTTGTTTCGTTCGGAATTACTTTCACGGTCATTCCAATACCCAAAAGTGCTAATCGCTCCTTTAGTTTCCGATATTCAAAAGCCGACTCACTCCCAATCATCACTAAGCGGCTGCCTTTCTCAATAGGTTTATTATTGGTCAATTTGCTACGCTGACAACGATTCAAAAACTCCTCAAAAGCGGCTGCTCTCAACATAGCAGCATAAGCAGGCTCTTTGCCGCCATAACTATTAAGACACCGACTAGCTGGAAGCATTAGCAAATCCAATAGTTCATAATAATCTACTTCTTTTAGCCAAGCAGATCCAGCCCATCTGACTTCATCTACATAATATGTTTTTTTCATCGTTCTATTTATTGAGGGCTATATACTTTTTTTGCGTTTTGGAGTATCGTCGCTTTATCTAGCGTCATGGGTTTGAGTTGATGGTCTATGTACAAATCCATCTGGTCGTTGTAATGGGGACTTTCTGGACGATTGGATGCTCCATAACAGTTGATACTTTCTACCTTTTCTACACCTTGTTTGCCATAAGTAGCAAACAAAATGTACGAATCACCGACATTACTTTGACGGTATTTTTTCTTGTATGGCACCGTGTACATAGCAGAAATTGCTTCAGGGATTCCCCCTATCGGATAATTTTTGTCGCCTCTTATGTGTCGTTGTAGCTCGCCCAATTCTATTTCTACACGACCAAAATGCTTCAACAAGTGTTTCTGAGCGTGTTCCAATGCCTTTGGGTACACTTCCGATGGCAAATCACCTGCTAAAAAATCGGCTCCTGATTCTGCTAAGTAATCAAAGCAATATTGCAAAGCCAACGAAAAAATAGCGGCTTGCTTATTTTTGACATCTACACTGCCATCCCATTTTTGAAGTGCCTCAATCGTTGGTTTCAAGTGGGGATAATCAGTTACCGAAAGATGCAATATTTCATCAATATTTTGCATTCTTCTACCATAAAGTGGCAACTTCATTTTTTGGTCGTACTTAATATCTTTGAGGTCTTGATAACTAATTTTGTCATATTGTGGCATGAGCTCTTTCATGCGTTTATTTCTCGCTACGTCTTCTTGCATATAGGCTGCCGAGTAGTTGTCAGGGTTGGGCAGGCATTCGACCCCAGTCGAAGAAAACCCCGTGCCGTTCATGTGATACACATAGCCACAGTTTGGGTTCTGTATAATCAATAGGCTGTCGAGTGGCAAAAAATTAGGTTTCCAAATGACCGCCGAGGTATCTCCCGGCAACACTCTATCCCAGTTGTAGGCAGGGTTTCTGTATGGAAACAAGCCATTATCTACAAAAACAACATTGCCATCTTTGTCGCCATAGGTCGTACTGATACTGGGGTGTTGCTGCATTTCCAATGCCGTTTTAAATTCTTTCCAATTGGTTGCTTTGTTCATTTCGTACCATTGCTGAGGTGCGCCAATGACCATGTTGGCAGGAAAACGCAAGGCATAATAACCTGACTTGTTTTTGACAACAGGACCGTGTACACTTTCGTAGAATTTGCGACGAACAGGGAATTGCAAAAATCCTAATACTTTTGCTTTGCCTTTATAGACATTTTCTTTTAGTGGCAGCCACTTTCCATCCATTTTGTACTCGTGCTTATTCTTTGGGTTTATTTCCAATTTATAGACATCAGAGTAGTTATTGAAATTGACACAATGTGTCCAGCCCAAATGCTCATTGGTGCCCACAAACGGAGTGATGCCACCACAAAAAGTAGCCCCCAAAAAGTTCCAACCTTCCTCGGATTGTACGTGTACTTCGTACCAAGAAAGATAGCTGCGTAGCGGTTGGTGGGAGTTCGAGAGCATATAAGTTTTGCCCTCTTTGGTCTTGCTGGGGGCTATTGCCAATCCATTGGAACCTTCTGGCAAATCTTGTTGTCGCAACTGCACCGCATCCATTTTGTTCTGAAAGATACGTATCAAATCATCTTGCACATTCGATATAAAAGTGGTCGCTAGTAGATAGCTTTTGATGACTTCCCTTTCAGTAATCGGAAACAGCTTGCGGTGACGTACTTCCTTGGGGTGCTTGGCGGCATATTGGTTGAGTGCAGCTACATAAGCCGACAATATTTTCTTGAATTTGGGCGAAAAAGTACTGTCAAACTTTTCGGCTACCACCTTATCGGTATTGATCAAAAAAGAAGCTATATCCATGACGGCACCGTCTTTTCCTTTCACACTTCCAAGCAGTCCTTTTGCTATTAAAAGTGGTTCTTGTAGTTGCTCAAAATTGTCCTCGACATGAGCCCAAGCCAGTCCGTAAGCAACTTGCTCATCGGTTGGTGCGAAGATGTGCGGTACGCCCCATTCATCTCTAGCTATCTGAATTTCGGAGGTATTGATTTGGGCAAATAACGTAGTGGCAATACTACAAAGTAGTATCAGAAGTAGGCATTTCATCTAGTTGGTTTGAGTAAGTAGTAACTACAAATGGTTGTAGAGTATTACAAAAAAAAACTAGGCTATTTTGTTGCAGCTTATCGCAAATAGGCTATTTAATTATTTAGCTCTGTACACTTTTTTCCTTACGGCTAAATGGCACTTTCGGTTATTTAAGTAGGTATTATTAACCAAACATGGACAAGGAAATAGAAAGCTCTTGTCGGAAGTCTAACTTCTAATATCTAGCAGCAAAGCGGTCTTATTAAAAGCAACGCTAACTTTCGTTCTTTTTCCCAAAATGATGCTAGCCAAAAAGTCTATATTTCTATTAATTATTGGTCCGATAGATTCGCTGACGGTTATAAAAAGACGTTTCGTCGTAGAGCAAATCCATCTTGGAATTCGGGTCGTTGATGACTCCTTCCACATTTTTGTCGAGTCCATAATCCACGTTATTGATGGTCTCGTCCATAATCAAATGCTCATTTCCGCTCTTGATGATATAATCTACGGTTTCGTCATAGACCGTCGTCAAAATATAGTTAGGATTGGTCGTGTAGCCATTACGAATCTCTTCGAGGGCATTGATTTCAGGAAACTCTGCAAACACTTTTACTTGCTTGCCTGCGGTGACTTCGTCTAGTTTAGCAATACTCTTTTGCATGTTCTTGACTACTATCAAATAGCCCATATTGTCGTCGTTTCTGAATACAAAAAAATTGCACTGAAAGGGCAGACACAATAGAAAATAAATCACTAAATGCTTGATGGTATAACCTCTTGTAGTGAGTACCGACAGATGCCCTAGCAACACCAACGGCAGCACCAATAAGAAATAGCGAGGCATGAAATAATTGAGGCTCGAAAAAACGAGCATCGTGATAACAATACAAATAGACAAAGCATTTTTTTGCCAAAAAATAGCTCGCTCCTCTTGCTGCATACGACGCAAGGCGATAATGGTAGCAAAAGTCAGTAAAAACCGACCTTGATCTAAAAATAATATCAACAATCCTAACGTCAAGCGAATCAACAAACTCAATGGAGCAAAAGAAATAAGGCTCTCATGATACGGAAAGAAAACCCAGCCTTTTTGGATATATTGTAAGACTAAAAAACCGACAAAGAGCGAAAAAGGTGCTGCCCATTTTAGTCCTCGACCAATGAGCGGCAAATCCAATCTGAACTTGTTGAGCAACAAAAGATGCAGCCCAATTCCTGCTGGAATAACAATTCCTGTTTCTTTGGTCAAGACCAATAAACTAGCCGCTACAAAATATGCCCAATAGCGTTTTTGTACATAAAAAAGCAAACTCAACATACCCAGCAGGGCAAGCATTACTTCGGGTAGCACCAAGGTGCTTTGTGCAAAAAATATAGGCTGCACAGCTAGTATCATAGCTGCTAGCAAGCCCATTTTTTCGTTCCAAATTGCCTTACCAAAGGCATAAGTAGTAGCCAACAAGCCCAACGAAAGCAACAATATAACAGCACGTGCCACCATATAACTTCCACCAAACCAACTCGCTATTTGCCCTACAAAAAAGGCAAAAAACAGCGGGTGTCCTCTCGATATTTCGGCATCGACACTACCCGGTAACATACTTGGTCCGTTATCGACCATATAGAACAAGGCACGCCCATACACCCCCAATTCATCGTGAAAAAGTGGTGTCTGGATTTGCAACATTTTTGACAAAAAGAAAATACCTAACAATAGCAATATTCCTTGCAAGCCTTTTTTTTGCCAATCCATAGCAGGCGTAGTATCTTGATGGTTCATAACTTATCCTTACACGTTATTGTCGTTCGCTAGATTTTCAGAAAATTCCTTAAATCGATCCATTGTTACTTGTGTTTGCTTTTTGAAAATTGCTTTCATTGGCAAGAGTGCGTATTTGAGCAATCCAGCAAATTTATAGTCGTTTTCCATAATCCACTGCGTCTGATTATTACCCAATTCGTTGAAGCGATTGGTCACCGTATTGCTTCCACCATCTGTTTCGTATAGCAAAACAAACTCTGCTGGCAAGTTTCTTTTCTGAATGGTTTCCTTCAGCTTGATTTGTTTGATTTTCATATCTACCACTAGTTCCGATACTGCTCCTGGTTGACCGATAGTACCACTTAGGTGATTGAAGCTAATAACATCAGGTTGCCATTTTTTGAGGTTTTCTGGATTTTCAAAAATTTCAATCACCGTAGAAAATGGAATATCGAGTACTACTTGCTGTTTGTATTTCATAAGTTATGTTGTTTATTTAGGGGGCAAAAATAGGTATTCTAAGCCGTACCACCTAAGAGCATGTCTAAAATTAGACTAATTTGTAATTTGAAAAGTCTTTTCCCGCTATATTTCACCTATTTTTTGCTTCATAGCTAAGGCTATGCAACAAAAAATGAGGTTTATCTATCAGAAAAACCCTGCACAAATTATCAAAAACTATAATCTTAGACATACTCTGAAAAAGGCTATCGGAAAGATTTCCGATAGCCTTTTTTGTATAATTTTCACCTTTTGTTGTTCTTCTTAGATATGCTCTTAGAATCTAAGGTGTCTGACTGTTTTGCCATTATTAATCAATTGCTTGAGCGAATCAATACCAATTTTTAGGTGTTTTTTCACAAACTGCTCCGTTACGCTTATATCGCTCTTAGAGGTTTTGACTCCTTCTGGAGTCATCGGCATATCCGACACTAACAACAAAGCTCCTACAGGAATTTTGTTGTAAAATGCTGTAGTAAAGAGTGTTGCCGTTTCCATATCTATTGCCAGACAACGAATGGCACGCAAGTAATCTTTAAATTCTTGATCGTGTTCCCATACTCTACGGTTGGTCGTATAGACCGTCCCTGTCCAATAATCTTCCCCCATATCTCTGATAGTTGTTGATATAGCTTTTTCGAGTGCAAAAGCTGGTAGAGCCGGTACTTCTGGTGGAAAATAATCATCGGAAGTTCCCTCTCCTCTTACGGCAGCAATCGGCAAAATCAAATCGCCAATTTTGTTCTTATCGGAACGCAGACCACCACATTTGCCCAAAAACAAACAAGCTTTTGGAGAGATGGCAGACAACAAATCCATGATAGTCGCAGCGTTGGGACTACCCATACCAAAGTTGACAATCGTGATACCATCAGCCGTTGCCGTTTGCATCGCTTTGCCTATTCCTTTCACTTCTACATCGTGCATTTCTGCAAACATACGGACGTAGTTGCCAAAGTTAGTCATCAAAATATATTCGCCAAACTCATCTAAGGCGGTTCCTGTATAGCGTGGCAACCAATTGTCCACAATTTGTTTTTTCGTCTTCATATTTTGCTTTTGTTTTGTAGCAGACAAATTAATAAAAAAATAGCAGATTATTAGCTATTCAGGGTTAGAATTATTGCTGTACTACCTTTCGGCTAATATAGCCCATTGGTGTTTGTAGTTGTATCCAATAAATTCCTTTTGGCAAATTGGGCCGTAGCCTAATTTGCTGCTTTCCTGCAGCTTGCTCCCCCAGTTGTTTTTGATAGACCAATTGCCCCAAGGCATTGTACCATAGTAAATCTACCGTCGTTGATTTGGTCAGTTCATAACTAATATTGACACTTTCGTCGAATGGATTGGGGTAAATGTGAAGCTGGTTGGCAACCTCTTCTAGCGTACGCACAGGCGTACCTGGCACGAGCTGTACGCAATAATCTTCTACTTCGCCATATGTAAAGCTCCCACAACGAGGCGGTAAGCGATTCCAACGCAGCGAAACCCGCAAACGACTTGTGCCAGACAGGGCATTGCTTGGCACCACAAAAGAACCATTTTTGACGGTATCCGAATTATTAAATACATTTTGATAAAGCAATTCGCCTACGTCCGAAAAATCACCATCTTGATTGATGTCCAACCAAATTTGTATATGCTCTACATAAGATTTTCCTTGTGTAATACTCATGCTGTGATAATCACCAATATTAAGCAAAATAGGGATAGAATCAAACAGCAAATAGCCCCCATTATTACCTGATTGATATTCAAAATCATCAATAGAGAAACGACTAATAAAATCGTCGGTGGAGTTGTCCCCTCGACTGACACAATAATTAATATTAGCACACGACTGACAGCCTCTAGTCAATAATGTTTTAGGTGTATTAAAGACCGTTGTATCGCCGTTTTGGCAAATCGTAGCAACCGCTACTTGATAGTACGTGCAAGGCATTAAATTAGTCAACCAAACAATTGTATCGGTAGTGGTGGTATAATCCCAAGTGGTGTCGCCCTGTGGCTGGTATCTTATCCAATAGTGTTGTGCTGCTAACACTGGCTGCCAATATAGTTGAGCTGAGTCTGCTAATACAGCTCTAACGTTGGCAGCTGATGGTGGCTCACAACAGCCATCTGTTTTGACCGTTATGGTCGTTCGTTCTCCTGCTATTGCGGAGCAAATAGATTCTAAAGTTACGTCATACTCTGTACATGGTAGCAAATTAGATAACACCTGCGTACCTACTTGTGCGACTACTTTGTTGACTCCAATCAGCAATCCAGTATTTTTTTCTCGCCAACTGACTTCTACATAAGCAGTGCTGTTGGCAGCTTGCCAATTCAGTACCATATTTGTATCGGTTCGGTTAGTAATACCAATTCGGTAAGCCGCAAAACAACTATCTGTTGGACAATCTTGCAGGCAATTTTGTACACTATTGTTGATATTGAGCCGTCCTCCAGAAGTAGTGATTCCATTGAGGTCAGGTGCTGGCACTACTCCTTGCAGAATATAGTTTTTCATCCGCAAGGCGGCACTGTCGGGGTGTATTCTAGCATAGTGCCCAAAGTTGGTACACGCTGCGGCATACATCAGTGCAATAGTCGCCGTAACATGAGGCGTAGCACTTGATGTACCTCCAAAACCACCGTAAGTATTAGGTGACGCAGTAGTATAAACACCATCTCCAAACGCCCCCAAATCTATGCTCGTGCTGCCATAAGCTGCCCCTGGTACTTTTCTGCCCAGTCTATCTATATTCGTTACCGAAATCAAGTAGTCGCTCGGGCAAGTGGTTGGCAAATCGCCCTGAATATCTACATCTACATTGTTGTTGGCGGTAGCACCTACATTGAGTATGCCATGCCTGCCCAGTGTATCGTAAAAAGAACACCAAAGCGGTGAGTCGCTTGGCTTGGCATTGTCACGCCCCCACGAGGCATTGGTCGCTACTACAAAAGCACCTGCGGCTCCTTGTGTTTGATTATAAATTTTGCGCTGCTGAAGGGCGTAGCCATAACTGCCCAACACCACCGATTCGGTTGTATTAAAATCACTTTTGATAATCATCATCTTTACATTCCAATTGACCCCTGCCGTGCCAATACTATTGTCACCTTCGGCTCCTACAATACCTGCTACCGAAGTGCCATGAGAACCACCAGCCACCAAATCGCTGCCTGCATTGACATTCCAACCCTGATAATCATCGACATAACCGTTGTTGTCATCATCAATTCCATTGAATGGAATTTCGGCATAATTGTACCATAAGTTTTCTTTCAAATCATCGTGTGCTTGACTAATTCCGTCATCAATAATAGCCACTACGATTGTATCTTGCAATGCTGTCAGTCCGCCTGTGGTCACGTCCCAAGCCAAATCGGTATCCAAATCAATCCCTGCCCCTGCACCTGTATTGATGTGTTGCCACTGATTGGCAAACAGGGGATCATTGGGCGTGGTACTGCTTGGCTTTCGCAACTGGATATAATGGTTGTATTGCACCACTTGTAGGTCGTTTTTTTCCTGTAGCTGTTGCAATATATTGTCCTCGGTCATTGCCGCCTGTCGATACGTTATTTTCCAAATATCCAACGCTGGACTGATTCGCTCTGGTGCTTGCCACTCGATACTACCCGACAATTGATTGACCGTTTTCATGGCTTGTCGAATGGTTGTATTTGGTGCCAACTGTACTAAAAACTGTTGTGGAACATGATCTATCTTTGATTGTGCCAATAGTGCACAACAGCAAACTAGAACGAGTATAAGTGTATAATAATACTTCATAAAAATGACTTTTGATATGCTTCGTACTTCATTGAGTAGCAGTAAAACCGCTACAAAAATTTATCCAAATCTTAGTGGTAGTAATCAGCTATTCCGACAAGGTGAATCCAAAATAAAAATAGCTCAAAGAAGCAATCAACAACCCTAATATCAATACAGCAGCTAGTAGTTTTCCTTTATTGTTTGAATTATCTGACATCGTTTTTTTGTTTTTGTAGGTGTACAGCAAGATAAGTATTTTATTAGATAAAATAGTAGTGTACGAGTCGCATGATTTTACTTAAAATAGACCTACTTAACAGTTAAGTATAAAAAAGCCCTGCAAAACTAATTACCTTTGTGCCATGAAACAATTTTTAGTACTCTTGTGCTGCTTAGTTGGGCAAGTCACGCTGGCTCAAATCAGCAAGGTTTATATAGCCGCCATAGACATAGAAGGCAACAAAAAAACAAAATCGCAACTAATTCGGAATGAGTTGAATTTGACGGTGGGCGACTCTCTGCCCTTAGCTGATTTGATGCCCATGATCAATAAAAATGAACGCTATTTATTCAATACAGGTTTGTTTATTTCTACACGAATCAAAATCGTAAAGTGGGAAGGAACGAACGTGCATCTAAAAGTGCTAGTCGAAGAGGCTTGGTATATTGTCCCGATACCACAGTTTGAGTTGGCTGACCGCAATTTTAATGTTTGGTGGGTACAGCAAAATAGGGATTTGAGACGTGCCAATATTGGGCTGTGGTTCTTTTGGCGAAACGTAAGCGGCTACAATGATCTGCTCAAAACGGTAGTGCAGTTTGGCTATACACGCAAGTTTGAATTGGATTATTATTTGCCACCTATGGGTAGAAAACGAAAATTTGGTTTTTTGGTCAATGCCTTATATTCTGACAATAAAGAAATCAACTATACCACCGCTCAAAACCAACCGCTTTTTTATAATGATTACGATAGTAAAGAACGCCAATTTAGCCGCCTTCGATTTAGTCTCAAAGGGTATTATCGTCGTCGATTGACAGAGAATCATCAATTGGGCTTGACCTACTTGCAGCTCGCTATCAGCAAGGAGGTACTAGCACTCAATACTGATTTTTTTGGCGATAACAGACATATTCAACGTTCTTTTCAGTTGCAATACTCCTATACGCTCAATAAGCGAGATATACAAATCTATCCGCTACAAGGGTACTATATTCACAGTAGCCTGACCAAGCAAGGTTTGGGTGTATTTCAGGACATTAATCAACTTCAATGGTACAATCATTGGAGTGCTCATATTCGCTTACATCCTGATTTGTATTGGACAACCCACCTCAAAGCTAGATATAATATGCTGACCAATAAAATGCCTTATTATGACAATCGAGCGTTGGGTTATGAGGACATTATACGAGGGTATCAGTACTATACAATTGATGGGCAGAGCTTTGGGTTGATACAGTCGGAATTGAATTTTAGGCTGGTCAATTTCGAGATACCACTTTGGAAAAAAGCACCAATTTCGTACTTGCAAAAAATGCCTATCAAACTGCATTTTAGGTATCATGTAGATGTGGGCTATGTGTGGGACAGGTACTACGCCACCAGCAATCCGCTCTCCAATAGTAGCTTAGTCGCTACGGGCGTAGGCTTAGATATTATTTTGTACAATTACAATGTAATTTTTCAAATAGAATATTCTGTCAACAAAAGTGGCGAAAATGGCTTATATTTACGTTACAAATTCCATTTTTAGACTTGAACTGGTTCACCTTCAGGCGTTGAAGTGGTATTAATTTTATTTTTTGAATCTACTTAGAGCTTGTCTAAAACTATCAAAAACTATATTTTCAGACACACTCTTATTCAATTTTTTTTATTTTGAGAATAGCTATTTATAGTCGTTTATTGAAGCCAAAAAATGTGGCTATTGTTCAGCAACTTTTTGATTTATTGATCAAAAAAAATGCTGAAATATTTGTCTATGAAGACTATTACAAAACGTTTGAAGGGCGGCTGCAAATAGATACACCGCTCATTTTTTTCAAAAAATACGAAGACTTCAAACAGCATAATATTGATTTTTTCATTACGCTTGGAGGTGACGGAACTATTCTCGATGCCGTGACGATTGTCAAGGATACCAATGTACCGATTATGGGGGTCAACTTGGGTCGCTTAGGCTTTTTGGCAATGATAGAACAGTCCAGAATTGAGTTAGCGATTGAGTCGCTCTACAATAATAATTTTGTTATTGATGCTCGCAATTTGCTCTATTTGGAATCTTCCTCACCTATTTTTGAAGACAATAATTTTGCACTCAACGACTTCACGATACTCAAACGAGATACCTCCTCGATGGTCATTATTCATACCTATGTCAATGGAGAATTTCTCAATTCTTACTGGGCAGATGGTATTATTGTAGCCACTCCAACAGGCTCTACGGGCTACTCGTTGAGTTGTGGCGGTCCTATTATTTCGCCCAAATCAGGCAATTTTATTATTACGCCCGTAGCACCGCACAACTTGAACGTACGTCCGATTGTACTCTCGGACAGTGCCGTTATTTCGTTTGAAGTAGAAGGACGAGCCAAAAATTTCTTGTGTACGCTAGATTCGCGCTACCGCACCATTGATTCTAGTTTTCAATTAGCCGTAAGGCGTGCCGATTTTCAGACACGCCTAGTACGATTAACTGACCGCAATTTCTTGTACATGATTCGAGAAAAACTCAAGTGGGGCATTGATGCTCGGAATTAACTACGAAACTGTTTGATTTTTAGTACAAAAAATTTTCTATATCCTTGATATATTGTTCGAAAAGGCTTGTTGCTTTTTCATTTTCTATTAGTGGACGCATAGAACCACCTTCATATTCTTCGCCTTCCGTAACGGCTGCTTCTTGTAAAAACTGTAAAAAATCAAACATATTTTGTGCTTGATCTTGCTGTCTGTTTACTAATACTTCGGGGGAGTCTTTGTGCTTTTCTACCAGTACAACTTGTAGCGAATCATACACATGCCTGAATGCACGAGCGGCAAGTACTCTTTTTGCCTTGGAGCAAAAATTCATTTCCAACTGATTACCTCCACCTTCTGAACAGTCTATTACGAAGTCATCGTCAGCACTTATTCTCATCGTCAGTGGATCTACTGACTCAATAATAATATCGCTCTCTTCCTCTTCGAAGTAATAATCAACTGAATCTCTCCAATCGATAGGAGGGGGATTACTTACAAGTAAATTTGTTACAGAGCGTGACCTATTCACTTCAGTATTTAGGACAGGCTGCTCTTCTACAACAGTTTTTTTAATAGGAATATCGCACTGTGTAAACAATACCAGTATTCCGACACAACAAATGGCATAAATTGCCGAAAACATTACTTTCATAATTTAAGGATTTAAGGATTTATAATAACACTTTTGCGTTGCAATTTACCATTGATAGACAACTCCAAGAGATAATTGCCAACAGGCAAGTGACTGATACTCAACGGAAGGACTTGATAGCCTTTTTCGGCGCTAAATGTACGCACAAACACAGGGTTTCTATTAATATCAAACAGCTCCAATGTTACGTTAGACTCTTCGGTCAAATCGAGGGGTACTTTGAGTTGACCTTCGCCGATACTGGCTGTTAGGTTTTCTAAACTTTGCTTCCCTAGCGTACGTACTTCCACTACTTCTAGTAGCAGTTCCTTGCCTGCTCTATCGGTCACGACTACTCTATAAAAATACTTACCACCACGACGTTCTGTTTTGTCAATATAACTGTAGGTGTGCTTTTTGCTAGCCGTAGGACCTGCACTTGGAAGTATCGTTATGGTATTCCAAAAAAGCTTATTGGTTGATACTTGTATCTTAAATTTCGCTCTTGGTATTTCGTTGACTGATTTCCATTCCAAATATACTTGCGACTCCAAAAAACGTGCATCTAATTCTTTGATTTCCATCAATATCTGAGCTTCTTCTGGTACGAAGGTAGGTGCTTTTTCGTTATATACAATGACTTCATCATTGCCTGACACTTCCCACAAGTCGATATTTTCGGGCAAAAAGAAACGGTTATTATCTGTCAAGGTGCCTACTTTATCGGCGTTTTCTGTCTTGATGGTTCTAAGCTCTACTTTGTGCAAATCTACCATCATCCATTTCACTTGATTGAAGCTTCCGATAGCTCTTGTCCATTTTTTGGCGTCATCAGCATCACGCAGTGGAGCCCCCCAGCCACCTTCGCCCATAAAAATAGTTCCTTTTGGGTCACGCACAAAGCCCTCATCATAACCGACTTCGCTCTTATCATTTGTCGCTCGTACGGGCCAAGTTATTTTTGACATATGTGTATCGCACTCTAGTGCTAATTGCACCCCATATTTGTAGAACAAGGGAGCCCAATAACGACGCATATATTCCTGCTCATGTTTCCGTTTAGTATGTGGGCGAATTGGGTGATGGTACTGCACCATTCGCCAAGCTACTTTCTGACTTTTTTTGAGGTCATTTTCTAGCCATTGTAACTGTTCGGCATTGCTCTGCTGCATACTATTGAGCGTCATGATACGGAACAATCCTCTAGCACAAGTAATCCCATAAAACACCGTTGGGTGTGGGACATCAAACATATCTACAATCGACACATCAGAGCGTTCGTGGTTGCCTCTAGCAGCTATCACAGCTGTCATTCTCCCATCGTCTCCTATTGTCAATTGCCAATCGTCTAGCCATTCTTGCCATTCTCTGCTACTGTCTCCGCCTGTCATATCTCCAGCAAAAAGCACAAAATGCGGGCGAATTTTAGCAACAATCTTATTGGCATTTCGGCGAGCAGTTTTGTGATTGCGAGAATCGCCACCACCGATTATAGAAAGACGACTTTGGTGGTCATCTGGCAAGGTGCGAAACGAAAAACGCTGGCTCGTTGATTCGCTGTCCTTGATTACGAAATAATAGACCGTATTGGGTCGCAGCTTGCTCAATCGAACAAAATGATTGTGCATATCTTTGGCATGCACTGTGCGCTGCGGATAGGCTTGATTGGTGTATTTGTTGGCATCTTGACCATAGTCAGTCGTGCCATAATATATCATTGGATTGCTACCGCTCACCAACTCCCAACCAATCGTAATAGTCGTAGCAGGATTGTCTCGAATCATGCAACGATAACGACTAGTAAGGGCAGCAGCTTGCTGACAACAACAGAAAAATAGTACAAGTAGTAATAGAGAAGCTTTCACAAAATATATTTAGATACCCTAAGCAATCACGCCAAACAAAATAGATTGAATACGTCTGATTACTTATTAAAAAAAATTAAGGTATAAAATGAAGTGTCATTTTATACCTTAAAAATAGCAAATTTAGCCCCAACTTTCCGAAGGCATTCGCATTTAATTTTTTGTTAGCAGTTTAACAGAATTTGTCAAATGCCATTTTGAGGTTAGCAGCAATCGTTTCTGCAGTATTGCCCTCAATGTGATGACGCTCCAAGAAATGAATCAATTGTCCGTCCTTGAACAACCCAATAGAAGGCGAAGAAGCAGGGTAAGGCAACATATAGCCACGTGCAGCATCTACTGCCCCTTTATCTACTCCTGCAAATACAGTTACCATATTATCTGGCGTTTTGGCGTGCTGAGCAGCCAATTTAACTCCTGGACGACAATTGCCAGCAGCACAACCACATACCGAGTTGACAACAACTAATGTTGTTCCTTCTTTTTTGTCTAGTAACTGAGCTACTTCTTCAGAGCTTTTGAGCGCTCTAAAACCATAATCAGTCAAATCTTTTTCCATCGGAGTGGTCAAATGTTCTGGATACATGCTATACTATTATTTAGGAAGTCTTCTATTCCATATATTAAAGTATGGAGAGACTACTTTTGTGTTAATAAATTGCAATTCATTACTTATAAATACTAAATTGCTAGATGCAAAAATAAAAATTATTGTTTCAAATCAATTAGCTTTAACGGTTTATTAATATCATAGTTGTGTCAAAATAATGCTTATTTATACTATTTGCCGTTGACATAACTCTAAGACTCGTCTATAATTTCAATTTTATGAAAAAATCTACACGTTCAAAATCTATGGGTTCGCTTTTGTCCTTGCTATTAATTGGAGCAGGCTTATTTTCGGCTTGTACTGCCGAAAAACTAGAAGATCCCAACAATACCGCTGCGGGTTCGCTTTGCGATTCGGTGACCATTACCTTTGATGCTCATGTCAAACCTATTTTTGATGTTAGTTGCAATTATTCGGGTTGTCATGATGATATTAGTCAAAGTACACTAACCTCCTACAATAGCATGACTGCCGCTCGTAGAGATTATGCCCACTTTCGAGTACAAGATGGCTCGATGCCGCCTTCTTATGCTACTCCTCAACTAACACAAGCACAAGTCGATACCATTAACTGCTGGAAGTTAGCTGGCTATCCCGAAAACTAAGTTCCTTTTTTTCTAAAACTAAGACCATATCTAATAGAAGGCACTCGCCTTCAACTCATCAATGAATTTATTGCTATGAAAAATTCTATTTACACTTTATTATGCTTTTTTTTAAGTGGTTATGCTATGCAATTATCTGCTCAAGATACCGAAAAAAAATACGTCTATCAGACCTTCAAAGATACTAGAGTCATCAATACTTTTTCGGTAGAGACACTGCAAAAACGCCAGTTAGATTTCCGAGTATCGCACCGTTTTGGTGATTTTATCAACAACTGGACTTTCGTCAATGGTTGGGCGACGTTCTTTGGGCTAGAAGCGGCGGCTGATGTGGGTATTGGCGTAGAATACGGCATCACCAACAACTTGATGGTTGGTATTAGTCGTACGGCTAGTTATGGTCCACTAAAATCCAATATCAATACGCTTGTCAAATATAAAATGCTTTCGCAAACTGAAGGCAACGGTATGCCTATTACGCTGACATTGGCAGGAACAGCCGCTATTTCTACGATGCTAGCAGCCGACAATCCTCGTTCATTAGCTTCGTTCAATAAAGGGGCGGACAGTTACAAACGCTTTGCAGCTCGTATGTCCTATTCGGCTCAGATACATGCTGCACGTAAGTTTGGCGACAAATTTTCGTTGCAACTCTCTCCTACTTTTGTGTGGAGAAATTTGGTGGACTACAATGATAGCAATGCCCTTATCAGTATGGGCGTGGTTGCCAAATATCAAGTAACCAAAGTAGTCGGTATTATTATAGATGCTAATTTGCCATTTGATGGTTTGCGTTGGAAATCTGGTAGTGGCTATCACGTCCCGATTGGCGTTGGGTTCGAATTTGATACGGGCGGAGGACACGTTTTCCAAATCAATATAACCAATTCGGCAGGCATCGCTCCGACCGATTATATTCCTTATACTGACCTGAACTGGGCAGATGGACAATTCCGCTTAGGGTTTACGATTGCGAGAGCATTCCGTTTGTAAGGGAAGTTGTTTATTTGGGCGAAAGCCACCAAAAAAATAAAAATAATGAAACAATCTATAAAAAAAATAAGCTTAGTCGCCCTAATGAGTATTGGGGTGGGCTTGGTTAGTTTTACGACGTTGCCTACGGCAATACCGACCACGACACTGGACTTGGGCGATGATACGCCTGTATGGGACGTACTAAGCCAACTCGGCAAAATAAAAATGAACCAAGTAGATCCTAACGTCGCTGGCGTATCCGCTCAGAGAGGGGCAGATCTTATTTTCAGGGGCTATTCGGCAGAGCAAGATGGCGAAGGAAAAACTAAATTACAAAGTCCGCATTTCAAGTGTACCGCTTGCCATAATACCAAACAGGAAGTTCGAGATTTGGCGGATATTAATGCACAAGATAGGCTCGAATATGCCATTGAGCAGGATTTGCCGTTCTTGCAAGGCTCTACTTTTCATGGGATTGTCAATAGGGCGACGTTCTATAATGATGACTACCAAAAGAAGTATAATGGTGTAGAAGGCATTCGCAATTCGTTCAATGATATTCGGGCAGCTATCCGTTTTTGTGCCACAGAATGTGCCCAAGGGCGTGCCTTGGAAGACTGGGAAGTAGAATCTATTTTGGCGTACTTTTGGACAAAAGAACTACTCGTCAAAGACTTGAAACTCAAAGAGGACGAAAAGCAAAAAATCAATCAGTCGCTAAAAGATGAAAAAAATGTTGCTCGTGCTATCCACTTGATGGAAGATCATTATTTGCGTTCGTCTCCTGCTCACTTCTCGGAGCAAGATATGGAATATAAGCCGTTGACCGAAGGTCAACTCAATGACAAAAAATCATTGGAGAATGGTAAGCAGATTTATGAGCGTGGTTGCCTGCATTGTCATGGCGAGCAGAAATATTCGTTCTTCAATCTAGATGATAGCGAACTATCGTTTAAGCAATTATTGAAGAAAACAAAGAAAAACGACCGTAGTTCTATCTACAAAATTACTCGACATGGTACGTATTCGTATGCAGGAAAAAAAGCCTATATGCCGCAATATCCACTAGAAAAAATGTCCGATGCTCAGCTACAGGATTTGAGGGTTTATATCGAAAATAAAGCATTGGGCAACTAAGAACAGCATACAAGTTCAATAAAATTACTTTTTAGATGTTTTCTTTTAGTACAGGACAAATTTTTTTTTATCTATATCATAGGAAATATTGAAGAAGCGTAAAATAACAGCAATCCTACTTCAGGATGTATTCTAGGCTAAAAATAGTTGTTCCAATTATATCTTCTCTTCT
>CAKZQC010000028.1 GCA_937139495.1 uncultured Saprospiraceae bacterium
GGTGAGATTATGCAGCAGATCCACATTCCCCGATAAAGTCGAGGTGAACTAATTGCGCCCTGAATTCTGACCTTCAAACGGCGCTAACCATGATATTATCAGACCTCCGATTGCATCTGCAAAAGCTGATGGTGGTAGGTTAAATCATAGAGTGATTATAATGAAATAAAGGAGAAACTAAGCACTTCTGATGGTGTCAGCCAAAAAGAAAGTCCTTGGCAAGGGATTAACGGATAAGAGAAGAAGAGACTTACTTCTGTGTTTCAGGAGCTGAGACAAGGGCAAATCATTTGTGAATTTGGCTGAATTGAAGTGGTGTTTATTTCTTATTCTTTAGAAACTGTCTCCACAATGCAGTTTGACCCTGCTGCTTGATGCCTCTCTTTACATACACTCTATCTGAGAGCAAAGGAAGGCACGAACACCACATCTTTCATAGATGACCTTGCATTCTGCGAACACTATTTGCATTTGTTATCGAAAACCTTTTTTTAATTGCCGCCCTCCCTCACAATCAATGTGTATTAGTGCTTTGCATCTCAGTTTACTTCAACGATCCGTGGCCTTGATTAAGTCTCTATTTTCTTTTTTGGTTGCGGAAACCTCCCTTTTTATTAGAATAATTTCACGTTGTAGGCTTTCTGCTTTAAAAAAGAAATATTTTTTGAATATAAAATTAAACCTAATTCTTCATCATTAGATAAAAATCTAGCACCAGCTTTTATAGCAAGCATTTCTTTTTTTTGCTTTTTTAAATCTAATATAGAAATATCACAATCAGATTGTTCTTTAAACTTATAAAGCAAATCTAATATATTTTGCACATTTCCGTTCTTAACAAGGCAAATTTTTACTTTTTTATTAAAACAAGGTTTTATTAAAACCTCTTTATCAATTTTTGATGTTTCATCAAAAACGATAACTAAACCATTTCTCATAATTAATTAAAATTTAATTTTTTTTTTGCAAAGCCAATACGCTTTGTGCTTTTTTTTAACCTAAAAGATTAGTTTAATTTCCTAATCAGTCCTTTTGGCAATCAAAATGACGGTATTAGACATGCTCTAAGCATAGCTTATAACGCAAAAAAAGTTTTCTACTACCCTTTAAGATAATAGAAAACTTTCATTTATGATTCGGATAGTCGGTAAAAACTTTCGCTAAAGCATAGAATTATTTTGCAGTTTCCAACAGGATAGAAATTTTATTGGACAATACTTCCAAAAATCCACCTGAAGTTGTAAAGTTTACGGTCTGGTTATCTGCCGTGGTGATACTAATCGTACCCTCTGCTAGCGAAGCTACCAGCGGGGCGTGATTTTCTAGTATCTGCAATCCACCGTTTGTACCTGGAGCTTTTACACTCGATACCGTTCCCTCAAAAACTGTCTTGCCGGGAGTAAGAATACTCAGTTCCATAGTCTATATAAGTTAATATTGCTCTGCTCCTAAGAGCAGAGCAATACGATGTGGTCTTTTATTCAAAAAGAAATTAGGCTTCTACCTCTTTGAGCATTTCTTCTCCTTTGGCAATAGCTTCTTCGATAGAACCTACCAAGTTGAAGGCTGCTTCTGGATAGCGATCTACTTCTCCATCCATAATCATGTTGAATCCTTTGATAGTATCTTCAATATCTACCAATACACCTTCCAAACCTGTAAACTGCTCAGCTACGTGGAATGGTTGAGAAAGGAAACGTTGTACACGACGTGCACGGTGTACTGCTTGCTTATCTTCTTCAGATAGCTCTTCCATACCCAAAATAGCGATAATATCTTGTAGTTCTTTGTAACGTTGTAGTATTCTCATAACACGTTGAGCACAGTCATAGTGCTTATCGCCTACAATATCCTTCGTCAAAATCTTAGAGGTAGAATCCAATGGATCTACTGCTGGATAGATACCCAAAGAAGCCAACTTACGGTTTAGTACTGTTGTCGCATCCAAGTGAGCAAATGTAGTAGCAGGAGCTGGATCCGTCAAATCATCTGCAGGTACATATACTGCTTGTACCGAGGTAATAGAACCACGCTTAGTAGAAGTAATACGCTCTTGCATCATTCCCATCTCTGTAGCCAAAGTTGGTTGGTATCCTACTGCTGAAGGCATACGCCCTAGTAGTGCCGATACCTCTGCTCCTGCTTGAGTGAAACGGAAAATATTATCAATAAAGAAAAGAATATCACGTCCTTTTGCTTCTGATGGATCACCGTCACGGAAATATTCCGCAATCGTCAAACCAGAAAGAGCTACACGAGCACGTGCTCCTGGAGGCTCATTCATCTGACCGAATACCAAAGTCGCTTGAGACTCGCCCAATTCTTTCATATCCACTTTCGACAAATCCCAGTCACCTTCTTCCATACTTTCCTTGAACGCTTCACCGTATTTGATTACGTTTGACTCGATCATTTCTCGTAGCAAATCATTGCCCTCACGGGTACGCTCTCCTACTCCAGCAAATACAGAAAGACCTGCATATCCTTTGGCAATGTTATTAATCAATTCCATGATCAATACCGTCTTGCCTACACCAGCACCACCAAAAAGACCAATTTTCCCACCTTTGAGGTAAGGAGCAATCAAATCAATTACTTTGATACCCGTAAACAATACGTCCGAGCTAGTAGAAAGTTCTTCAAACTTTGGTGGCTTTCTGTGAATAGAGTTTCTAGTCTTATCCGTAATTTCTTGAATACCATCAATCGTATCTCCTACTACATTGAGCAGACGACCTTTGATAGCATTAGAAGTAGGCATAGTGATAGGTCCTCCCGAATCAACTACGTCCATTCCTCTGCGGAGACCTTCCGTACTATCCATAGCTATGGTACGTACACTATCTTCTCCTAGGTGCTTTTGGCACTCCAGAATCAATACCTCTCCATTGTCACGAGTAACAACCAAGGCATTTAGAATTTCTGGCAATTGGGCTCCCTCAGCAGCAAAACTCACGTCCACTACTGGTCCAATAATTTGTTTAATACGTCCTGTATTTTGCGACATAATTTTGTTGGACTTTTGATGTAGAAGCTGTCGGAGCGTAGTACTGTGTACATACCGCTAAGTAGTAACAACTTCTTATTTTTTAATGAATTATTTAGTTCTATTTTGCCGCAAAGATACAGTATAATATGGTTTTACAAAAGTTTTTATAAACTTATTGGATATTATGCTATTTTTTAACGGCTTGTACACCTAAAATGGGGTACAACTTTGTTGCAATTACTCTTTTTAGTAAAAAAAGTCCCATTTGCCATATTCGCAAATGGGACTTGTATAAGCTCTTATTATAGCTGGCTTAGTTTAGCCTTTTTTATGGCTGTACTTTTACCACCTTGCTTGTATGCACGGCACCACTATTTACGTGTGTTACCTTCACGACATACGTCCCGACTGGATAATCTTCCAAACTAACAGGGAATTGATTCAATCCGACTTCGCTTGTATAGGTTTTGGTACTTAATACACGACCATATACATCAATCACATCAATCGACAATGCTTGTTTTTGAGCAGCTTCGTATTGGTAATTAACGAGCTTATCCGTAGGATTAGGATAGAAGTGATAGACTTCGTTTCCTTTTGTCAAGTTTAGCAGAATCGTATTGGAATAGGTTATTTTTCCATTGACATCAAATAATTCTAAGCGGTAATAGTTTTCTCCTTGATAAGGATATTCATCATCGAACGCATAATGCTGTGCTGCAGTCGTATTTCCTGTAGCATCAACTTTTCCGATAGTCGTAAAGTCAACCCCGTTAGCACTACGTTGCAAATTAAAGTAGGCAGCATTCTGCTCCGAGGCAGTAGCCCAACGTAGATAGTTGGTCTTATTGTCGGTAGTACCATCGAAGTACAACCAATCCGCAGCCAACAGTACATCTGGTACTAATATAACTGCCGCCGAACCCCCTGAGAAACTCGTGACACCTGTCATTTCACTATAATTGATACCATTTGGTGTTGTATTATTGGCAAATGGCAAATGTAATCCATCGTAATCAGGTGCTGTGTAGTTACTTCCTGTATTCTTAAAGAAGTACAAGCCCTGTGGCACAGCATATTTGTAACTATATCCACATGCTGGATAAGTACTCATGTGATTAATGGCAGCGGTTTCTATAGCCGTACGTTCTGCTGGCTCATAATAAAAACGAACGTTGTAAGGAGGATTAAGTGTTCCTCCTCCAAAATCAACATTCCAACTACGTTCCATCTCAAACCGCTCTTCTCCAGGAGTCAGATTGCTAGCAGCACAAGAAGGTGGTGTAAATGGTCCTTGAGTTTCTTGGTAAAATGATCCATTATCATTGATGGTAATCACTGGTCCAGTAAGAGGTGCTCCTGACAAATCACCCTGTATAGATAAGTATATTTCATTGCCATTAAAGAAATGATGCCAACCTGCATTATCAGTACAGTATGTATTTGTACTAGTAGCATTGAGTGCATAGATATAATCTTTGAGCGTAACGGTTACTTGATCATCTGGTGTGATATTGCATCCGCCTTCTCTTCGTGCATAGTAGGTCGTGCTATTTGCGGTAGGCAATATAGTCAAGTTTCCTCCCGAACCAAGATTGGCTCCTGTTCCGCCTGGTCCACTGTACCATTCAATCGTAGAACCTAGTCCTGCTATACCACCTGCTGCTGTCAACGTTATATTGGTATTCGGACAATGCGACCCTGCTAAAGGTGCTAAAACAGGTGCAGTAGAAGGGGGTTGTAAGGTTATATTTATTGTTTCGTCGTCTGTACAAGTGTTGTTATCTGTAACGGTAACGGTGTAAGTAGTGGCAATAAGTGGCGTAACCGAAATAACTGGTGTCGTAGCTCCTGTGTTCCAAAGGTAAGTGCTACCTCCACTAGCTGTCAAGGCAGTAGCAATACCTGCACAAGCTGTTGGTCCGCCAGTAATAGCAGCCGTTGGATTAGGTGCTACGTTTATATCAAAACTACAATCGGCTGTAAGTCCAGTAACACTACTAGTTGCTCTAAAAGTAACTGTGCTTGTTCCTGCTGGAAAAGTAGAGCCACTCGGCAATCCTCCTATCTGTGCTATCGTAACGGGTGCCGCGATACCCGAAGTGGTATTGGATTGATTGATAAAATCTAGTACCGCTGCTTGTATTTCTCCATTGGTGTAAGCGTAACCGCCATTACCTGCTAATAACATATAGTATAAACGGTCGTAACCTGATAAACCTGTTATCCGATGTTCGTCATCATTGGTATTGGTCGCAAACGTTTGTGTTGGTGGAGGATTAGAGCCATCGCTTGGCACTATGAACATATGATTAATCGAAGGGTCACCTGCTCCATTGATTCGCTTGACGAATACATAATAATCTAGACAACCTACTGTAACAGTATAGTCAAAACCATCAGCATTACCACTGCCATCTGCTCCATTATTTCCTGAAGTAAAGAAAGTAGATACCCCATTAAGGTCAGCTGTCATGACCCATAAGTTATTGTACTTGGCAGTAAAATAAGAACCACCACCAAAGGCAGGGCTAGTACTCATTGCTCCATTGGTATAAGATATCAAGGTACCTAAGTCGGTATTAAGTTGATTTCCACAATCATACATATCATTACCTCCATCGCTTACACAAGTACCCGTCAAGCCATCAGTCATACTGTATGGGTTAGAGATATTCCCTGCTATACTAGCTCCATTCGTATTCAAATCCGTTAGTACATCTCCGATTGTTGCATTGGCACAAGTTGCGTTACAAGGGTCGCTTGCTATAGGCAAACCAAAGGTAACCGTAGAAGCACACTCGCCCACTGTTGTATCGGGTCTGCAATTAATAACTGGTCCATTATTAGGCGGCACGACTACATCAAAACTGCAAGTACTATTGCCACCTGTTCCAGTTGCTTGGAACGTAATGGTAGTTGTCCCTACTGGGAAAGTAGAACCACTTGGCAAGCCTCCTATCTGCGTAATGGGTGCTTGTGCAACACCACCACCAGTAGCATTTGTTTGTGTCAAAAAGTCTAGTACTGCAGCTTCTATTTCTGCATTGGTATAAGCGTAACCGCTATTACCTGCTAATAACATATAGTATAAACGATCGTAACCTGATAAACCTGTTATTCGATGTTCGTCATCATTGGTATTGGTCGCAAACGTTTGTGTTGGTGGAGGATTAGAGCCATCACTTGGCACTATGAACATATGATTAATCGAAGGGTCACCCGCTCCATTGATTCGCTTGACGAATACATAATAATCTAGACAACCTACTGTAACAGTATAGTCAAAACCATCAGCATTACCACTGCCATCTGCTCCATTATTTCCTGAAGTAAAGAAAGTAGATACCCCATTAAGGTCAGCTGTCATGACCCATAAGTTATTGTACTTGGCAGTAAAATAAGAACCACCGCCAAAGGCAGGGCTAGTACTCATTGCTCCATTGGTATAAGATATCAAGGTACCTAAATCGGTATTGAGTTGATTTCCACAATCATACATATCATTACCTCCATCGCTTACACAAGTTCCTGTCAAGCCATCGGTCATACTGTATGGGTTAGAGATATTCCCTGCTATACTAGCTCCATTGGTATTTAGTTCGGTCAATACATCTGCTATATCGCTAGAAATACAAGCCGATACGGCACAGTAGTCGAGTGCTTCTGGCGGGTCAAAGCTGAGAACTGCATTACATGCAGAAAGCGTTGTATCATTACGGCAACCAGTCAATACAGGTGCTGAAGTTGGTGTTAAAGTTACTGTTGCGGTATCTTGGACGGCACAACTCCCTAAGGTAACCGTTACGTAATAATCTGTTGTTGCCAAGGGCAAAACAATAATATCTGCGGTAGTCTCTCCTGTACTCCACAGATAAGTACCACCACCTCTAGCAGTCAATGTCGTTGCATTGCCATTACAGATAGTTCTATCGCTCAATCTTGGTTCTGGAGCTGGGGCTACCGTTACCGCTACAGTATCGTACGCCTCACAACCATTCGGTAGGTTCGTAACCGTAACATGATAGTCGGTCGTAGCGAGGGGCGACACTGTAATAGATGCGGTGGTCGCTCCTGTATTCCATAGATAATTAGTTCCTCCTGAAGCAACTAACGTATTGCTATTGATAGCTCCTCCCGTACAAATACCAATATTGCCAGCAATAGCAGCTGTCGGTGGTACATTTTCGACTGATACTGTAACTTGATCAGAGTTGGTACAGCTACCAGAAAGGTTTCCTGTCACGGTATAAGTAGTGGTAACCAATGGGTTGGCGATTGGATTAGGACAGTTGGTACAACTCAAACCTGCAGCAGGTGACCAGTTAAATACAGAACCACCAATTGCATTAAGCTGTACGGGAGTAGTTCCGCATACACTAGCATCTGGTCCTGCATATACGCCTTGTATTATATCTATGTTGACTCCTAATGAGGCTGTTCCTTTTACAGGACAACCGTTATCTTCTCCTATAAAAGTAGCTACAGTTCCTGTATTGCCTGGTACTACTGTCCAGCAGAAAGTACCTCTCACAGGATTAATGCCTGTTTGACTAAACGTAGCTCCTGGAAAAAGAGATAAAGCATCGGTCACAATGGTAATCGAATCATTGACATCTACTATGTCCTCGAAGGTCACCTCAAAACAAAAGCTCTGCCCTAGACAAGCTGCAACAGTATTAGAATTCAGTTGAGAGCCAGAACCCGATACATTGGAGATACCTCCGACAGGGTCATTAGGTGGCGTATTGGTACAATTGACCACTAATATCTGAAAATCATGCACGATAGATGATTTGAGATTCCCGTTGCGGTCGTACTCTTCTATCATAATGGCTACTACGTAGTTTCCTACTGTCGGATGATTGAATGCAATACAACCTGTAAGCGGATCTAATGTAAAACCATTGAGTGGCGTAGCAGGGGTAAAACCTGCGTTGTGCATAATGGGAGCTTGTCCTGAACCCGCTGGCGATATCATTCTAAAGTAGATGCTATCTCCTTCTTGGTCGGTAGTAGTCAAACAGTACGTAAACGGGGTACTCGTACACGCATAAGGAATCGGTGCAGACGTAACTACTGGAGAATTATTGCAAGGAGCGGTAAGGGTATTGAGGGTAGTAGATGCTGCCATCGTATTGCCCGACCCACCACTCATATTGCTACTAGCATCTCTACAACAAAGCTCAAAGGCAACATTCCAGCTATCACAATCGGCTGGCAGTGTTATGACTGCTTCATAAGTGTACATCCATACACTAGGATTGCTCCCACCAGAGCAGGAACTTGTAGCCGAAGCACAAAGTTGGTTCACATCTCTTTCTACTCCTACTTGATTGAATGTAGGAACTATCGGATTGCCTAATCCACAAGTATTAGAAATAGAAACGTTATTGTTGGTCGTACCTAAGGTACCAGGACATTTTCTAAATAAGGTTAATGTAAATGTATATTCTAATGGATTGGCTGGATTACAAGTATAAGTAATATTAGCACCTGGTATGTGAGATGCTTTTGCTTCTGGGGCCAGCCAAAGCAAAGAAATGATGGTCATCAAAATGACACTAATGCGGGAAGTTCGTAAATTTGTATTCATAATTTAATTTTGTATTAAATAAATAGGTATTCAAAAAAATGAGGTTGGATCAGATAGGCAGTTATTCTGTCAGTAATAAAATATATAATTGACTAATTTCCTTTATGTTAACGAAGTAAAAAGAAAAATCAGCAGCCAAAATCTATCAAATTGAGTCTTAGTGGCTCTTTTTGGCAAAAAACAGCATTTTCAATCAAAAAAATCATACTTTATACGGCACATCAATTAAAAAATAATTTTTAATTTCATCACTCATTCTATCACTAGAATATAATACCGTCAAATCAAGCCTAAGCAATAAATCTAACACAATTAATTTAATATTGCTAATTATTATTATAATAAAGCTAATAAAGCACTAAAATAAATACTAAATTTCATGTTTCATTGGACATAGAAAGCCCTATTGCCAATAGTTTCGCTAGAAAAAAGGGGCATTCCGAATAATTGAACGGTTGTGCTGTTTATGGTGGAGTTATACTCCAAAGTAGTCTTATCGCACTACTCTTTTTGGGGTAAGTAGATTACCAATCTTTCATTTTTTCGCTGATATTCCAACGTAGCCCTACTCCGAGGAGGAGCGTACTACTATCGTAGATATCAATATTGGCATCAGCTCTACGATAAGTCAGTTGCAAATCGGCAAATAGATTGTGCCGTAGCTGATAGGTAGCCAAAAACTGCAACAGCAAGAGCTGTGTCGTTACGCCTTGACCAATGGCATTGCCATTTTCTAATTGACGGGTCGTGTAGGGTTTATGAACATTACCGCCCCAGTTGGTATTGGGTTCGTCTTGCCCATAAACAGCATAATTGAGCTGTGCACGCAGATATAAATTGGGCAACGGCTGATAGTTGACGATCCCTATCAATTCGTAAAAATTAGCTCCCAATGGGTGTGCCAATGGCTGGTTGTAGTGCGTCCAGTTGGCAGTGCTATCCCTAAAAGTATAGGTAAATGGTCTAGCCAAATTGACTTCACCTTGTATATCTAGTTGATCGACACCAAAAGCATCTATATATTTCAGCCCTGCCTGAAAGGCAAATTTATTGCCCCACCAGCCTGCTCCATTTTGAGCCAAGGAGCCGATAGCGAGTTCGTCAAGTACTGCTTGTCCATAAAAAGAAAAATGCCCTAAGAAATTCCACTTCCAGTTCAGTCCAACCATCACGTTGTCGGGGCTTCCAGCAGCCTGTTCTACAGCTCTATAAAAAATCAATGGATTGAGGTATTGCAAATCAAATTGCCCACCTCTACTAAAAATAACACCTTCAAAAAGTCCAATATTCAAATTATCCAATATATTGATACTCAAATGGTGAGCAGCCAAATACTTACGTCCAAAGGCTAAATCAAATGCTCGTTGGCGAGTCGTATAGTTTTGAGTAAGCTGGGCAAATATATTTTGGTATTGCAATCGCCATACCTTGGTATTGAGCTTGATATAAAAATAATTGGGCGAATAATCGGACAAAAACAAGGAGCGATGACCATCGCCAATGAAATTTTGACCGTGTCCAAGTTGTACTCCAATATGATTTTTGAGCAATTCGAAACCTATATATCCTGTCGCTAACAAATAATCGACTCCGTCGGTCGAATCTGGACGAAAAGAACTATTATATTCTTTAAAATACCCCGCTCCCGGCACGGCATTATCTCGTGCTATGATTTGCTGGACGTACGTCGGAAAAGAGGCTTGGCTCTCGATAATATCGGTATGAAAATATACCCGCTCTGCAATATTGCCTCGTATGACGGCTCCTCTCCTATTCAGAAACACTAGTCCCGTAGTACCATTGTGCGATTCGTAGGCTGCCTTGAAATGCAAAATAGGATTGATATTGACATAAAAATTAGGCTTACGAAGCTCTAGCAGATGAGCGGGTGAGCGATAAAAATGCCCCAAGAATGATTTTTCCTTATTCGGATAAAGCAATTTTAAGAAAGGTTGCTTACTCACCAAACTGGCATCTTCGTCGTTATTATCATTGATCAAATACTGATATTGTGCTTGCCTTTGGCTCGTCTGTTGCCAATAACTACTATCTATAATCGTATCTATATAGGTGCGAATCGACTTTCGTCCAATCGGTTGTGTCGTCGTATGTATTCCACCAAAGTCGCCTGATTTTATCTCCAAACGTGTCTGAATATGGTGATTCCGATCATTGAGTGGGACATTGGTAGTGGCTTGTGCGGTTAGTTGCGTTATTGCTGCTAGACAGCACAATACGATATACAATATTTTCATACGAATACAGGTCTGATATTTATAGAATATGCTAAGTAAAGAGTTATGCCAATTTCTGCACTTGTGTATCTGCCCCAATACCGCCCTGCTTATTGAGGTTGGTCAGTAGATTGAGTCCACAAGTTTTACCTACCGTGATACTCCCCAAGTCTTTTTGCATACCGAGTGCCTCCGCTCCGTTGAGCGTAGCCCATTGTAGCAGCGTAGCAAAGGGAACATAGGATTGATATTTAGCTATCGCTTTCATTTCCGAAAGGATACATAACTCCCAATTGGAAGTCAAACTATCCGTACCAATGGTTACTTTGGCATTGGTATCCAGAAAATTTTGATAGTTTGGCAAATCGTTTTCTATATACAAATTTGCGTTGGGGCAAGTCGCCCAATACGTATGCCCACTCCATGCTTGAGCCGTGTCTATATCTTCGACTGTAGTCAATGTATTGTGTACAAACAACGTGCGTTGGTTGGGGTCAAGATGCTGCAACGCATAATAGATAGATGGCTTGCCATCGGCAGTAAAGTTGTCGAGCGAGATACCAAAACCTGCATAAAAATCTACAAAATCACCTGTTTTGGTCAAAAACAGCTCGTTCTCAGGAGGTGTTTCTTGATTGTGAATACTAACCGTGCCGCTCGGGTGTTGGTTGTTGACTTGGTTGATAGCACTGAACAAGCGAGGCGAAACCGAATAGGGCGCGTGCGGTACACAGCTTTTGTGGTGCCCTGTGGGCAATGCCAACTGATCATAAACTGCCTTGTACTTTTCGAATTCGGCAGGTGCATTTTCTTCTTGCAGAAAATCAAAAAACTCTACAAATGTATAGTAGCGCAAATTGCTTTGTGCCTTTTGGGCAAATGTATCTACTACATTCGATATATCGCCTACGGCTACAATTCCGTTCGCTATCATTTCTTTTTCGCCTTCGGCTATGGCTTCCTGTATAGCTGCCTCACTAGCACCACGCTGCTGCACCACCGAAGTGATAAAAGGAATCAATCCTGTACCTGTATGCACTTTACCTTTCATGTGCGATAACTCCAAGTGGCAATGTGTATTGATAAATCCAGGTACAATGATTCCATCATAAAACTCCAAATCCTTTGGGGCGTAGTTTTCTCGTTTGTCTAGTCCTACAATTTTACCTTTTTTGTCGATGATAACGACACCATTAGCAATAGGTGCTTGATCTATCGGATAAATATAATCTGCTGTTATTTTTCTCATGTCAGTTAGAAGTTATTCTTGATGGTAGGTATTTTTTTATAGTTGTTGCTTATCGCAATAGAGTAAAGGTAAGCAAGTTAGACATTCTACAAAAGTAAGGTGCTATAATATTGCTGTGATAACCACAAAAAAAAAGACTACACATACCTAAGTATGTATAGTCCTAAATCACCCCAATTAAAACCCAAATCTTTATGTTCTCTTTGTTTGGTCTTTTTATTTCTAATCCGAAAGCGAAAAAACGGACTAGCATGTATTCCCATGCACGCTAGTCCTAAATCACCCCAATTAAAACCCAAATCTTTATGTTCTCTTTTGTATCTTAGACGCTTCCTTTTGAAGTTCGTCACTTTTATTTTTCTGAAGAAAGTATTATTTGATGTAAGTTAGGTAAGTTTAAAAACGGACTAGCATGTATTCCCATGCACGCTAGTCCTAAATCACCTCAATTAAAACCCAAATCTTTATATTTTCTCTTTCTCTGTATTTATCTTTTTGTTTGTTACTATATCAAACATTCAAATCATGTTTTAGTTTTGCTTTTTATGTTAAAAAATAAAAAGCCATATTCAGCAACAATGAGACATTTGCCAAACTTGTGCCAAAAAAATAAACTCTGAAAATCAACCAATTACAAAGCTAAATAAACCGCAACTAGTGTCATATAAAATCTCTATTTTCACTTTGGTTAATAACTGTAGCTACATTTGTTAACGAAGCATTTATTTTAGAATAAAAAATTGTACTTAATGAGCAATTGCTGCATAAAAGAAACTCTACGACCAGTTGATTCGTAGCCATCGCCATCTACACCTTTGCTCAAATCGTTGTTACGATCT
Organism: uncultured Saprospiraceae bacterium; assembly: GCA_937139495.1. Taxonomy (GTDB): domain Bacteria; phylum Bacteroidota; class Bacteroidia; order Chitinophagales; family Saprospiraceae; genus Aureispira. Next base: position 12,908 of record CAKZQC010000028.1, read on the forward strand.
ACTTGTACCATAATATCATGGTCATAGAATAAGTTGGTCATCAACGAAACAGAAAGTCCTTTGAATATAATTATATCAACATTAGTAATCCATTCTACATCAATATTTTGTGGCTGACGCAAATAGTTAGAGTACAAGTTAATAGTCGTTCCTACAAGTAGGCGATGATTTTTCTTTTTACCATCTTGATACTCAAAGAATTTGCCTTTGTAGCCTGCTGTGAATGATGCTCCAAATTGAAGATAAGTACTAGAGTAATAGCCAATAGGTGCTACAGATGAACCCAGTGTTCCTGTAGGACGTACGCGCCAGTTATCAACAAACTCCTCTTCTGTAACACCTTCAGAATAAGGGTTACCGTGTAGTCCTAGTCTAGCAATAGAGTCATCAAGTACCATTATTGCCTTGATAGAAGCAGGCGATAGTTGTGCTTTAAATTCTCCAATCTTTGTTTTCTTGTGATAAGAAATGCCGGGAGAGATAGTCAATGTAGCTGGTGCCATAAACTTGGCGATAGGGTGATAAGGTCCTGTTGGGTCTTGACGAGTCAAGAAGTTACCCTGATAAGTTGGTGTAATCTGCGATACCAATAATCCTGTTAAAGAGTAGCCGAAGTGACTGCTGTCCGTGATTCCGTAGCTAAAGTCAGAGCTAATACGTAGTTCATCTACAGATTTCTGGAATGGTACTTTATCACCATTACCCAAGCGTTGTACACCAAACGCCAAGCTAGCTTTGTTTTCCCATCTTAGTCTGCCATTCTTGAGGTTGGCAAAAAAAGCAGTGTTTCCTCCAATACCAATTCTATTTTCACCAGCCCCTACTTTAGGATTGATAAATAACAACTGAGAGAAATCCAATCCCAGCGCACCACCTACTTTCCAGCCGTCTGGATCTTCTTTCTTATCTTGTGCTTGCAATAGGTTAGGTAAAGTCATTACTACCAAAAGTAGTATCCATAATGTGTTTTTCATCTTAAATAGTTGATGTGTTTTGAATAAAAAAATCTTACTTGTTACGAAGCATACCGCTATTTTGTCACTTTTCATTTTGAAAAATACACGGTTATTTTTAACTAAACACAAAGGTAAAAATTGTAGCGAGCTAAAATAAGCAGTTACTCCTTTTTATTTTTTTCTATTTCCACCTAAATAAAAGTAACTCCACACACAGCACCAAAATCCCCCAATCAACTAATTACCAATAACTTACACCTAAAAGTGCTTTTTGTTATTGTCAAAAAAAATTATCATTATTTAACATTTCATCAAAATGCACTTCCGATACCAACCGAAAAATATTCTGCTACAATACGATGAGATTTCATCGTAACAGTCAAAAAAGGAGCAACTCGATTGAAATAAGGGTCCACTAAATAGTATCTCCCCGAAAAACGTAAGGACATAAACCATGGTTGCAGTGGATTTTGGGTCAAATAGATACCGACCTGTGCACCCACACTAAATCTGCCGATCATAATTTCGTCTGCAATGAATACAGAAACCCTACTCGCCAACCAGCTCAAATCTTTACCCTCAAATCCGCCATTGTTCGCAATAAAACTATAGACATTGCCCAAGTAATCGTATTCGACACCTATTTTTAGGCGGTTGTTGGTCGTAATATAATAACCTGCATCAACAGAAACCTGAGCAATACCGTACTTGGCTCCGCCACTCGTTTCCATTTCTCTAAACCCTACAGTCGTTACCGCCGAAAATTGAATAGTTTTGGTTCGCAATATCTTTGGATAACGGATATAATCAGTTGATTCGACGGCATTGGGCATATAGCACAATCCAAATTGCAGCGTCGGGACATTGATACCCAAGTTAGGCAATTGCGAAGCAGCATTGGAGTAATGCGTAAAAGTAGCCGAAGGACGAAACTCAAAATGGCGACCAATTCGCCAAGCTGCTCCGACCCTAAAAGCCGTATTGTTGTTGACATACGAGCCAATAATATTATTTTCGGGATTGTTGATGCGATGATAAGGCTTCGTCATGACCGCCAAGCCTACCGCCATACGCCCGAAGAGCCTAAATTTTGGTTTGCGAATAAAATCAACCGTAATATTGGGCAAAATTCCGATTCCGCTCCCCATTTGCTGTCCGTTGCCCGAATGCTGGTAAGACAGTGCCACTCCCCAGCGAGGATAACCACAGCGTTGATGCCAATGTTTTTTGCCATACGTCTGTACCTCATAGTTGAGTTCTGCTCCAAAACTGGGTTTGGACAAATCGACCGTAATACTAGAACGGTGCTTGATGGGTTGCCCTGCATGCAGGCTCGTTTCTATATAATTGCCTTTGGGCAATAGCTGGCTAGTTGCGTCCGATGGAGCACAAAAAACAAATAGAATAGCAGCAAAGGCTACTATTCTATTGTTAAAACGGTTGTTCTGTTTGTTCATTACCAAAATCTAGTTTTGTAAGGATAACGCTTAACGTATATTTTATCAATAATATCTTTGAGGCGTTCTTTTAGCTCAGCCATTCCCTCTTGGGTAATAGCTGAAATAAAACACGCAGTATTTTTTGTTTCTATTTGCCAATGTTCTTTGAGTTCTCGAATCACTCCTTCGCGCTCTTCCTCCAGCAGAAACTCGTCTAAGTTATTTTGGACATACAAGTCCATTTTGTTGAACACGTGCAACACAGGAATATTTTCTACGCCCAAATCTTTGAGCGTGTTGTGTACAACCTCTAGTTGCTCCTGATACTGTGGGTGCGATATATCCACTACGTGTATCAGCAAATCCGATTCTCTAACTTCGTCTAGTGTAGATTTGAAACTTTCGACCAAATGATGCGGTAGTTTACGAATAAAACCAACAGTATCCGACAACAAAAACGGCATTCTATCGACCACTACTTTTCGTACCGTAGTATCTAAGGTAGCAAAAAGTTTGTCTTCTGCCAAGACTTCCGCCTTGCCAAGCACATTCATAATCGTCGATTTGCCTACATTGGTATAACCCACCAAAGCCACACGCACCATGTCGCCTCGATTTTTGCGGCGCGTTTTCGACTGCATGTCAATTTTTGCGAGTTTTTCTTTGAGGAGTGATATTTTTTTGCGGACAATACGTCTATCTGTTTCTATCTCTTTCTCTCCCGGTCCGCGCATACCGATACCCCCTTTTTGACGTTCGAGGTGCGTCCACATTCCTCTCAATCGAGGAAGCATATATTGCATTTGAGCCAATTCTACTTGTGCCTTAGCTTGAGCCGTTTGGGCTCTATTGGCAAATATATCCAATATCAAGGTAGAGCGATCCAGAATCTTGCATTCCATCATTTCCTCTAGCATATTGGTTTGTTTACCCGAAAGGTCATCGTCAAAAATAATCATGTCTATTTCATGAAACTTGACGTACTCTTCAATTTCTTCTGCCTTTCCCTTCCCCACAAAAGTACGGGTATCGGGGTGTTTGAGCTTCTGTACGAATATCTTACGAATATTCGCACCAGCTGTTTCTGCCAAAAATTCTAATTCTGCCAGATGCTCCATAGCTTGTTCTTCTGTATATTTGTCGGAAATAACACCTACAATCACTGCCGTCTCTTCCTCTTTGAGCAAATCTCTTTTCTGCTCTCCTAAGTTCCACTCGTTTGCCATATTTTATAGTTTATATCTTCTGTTTTGTTTGAGAAACCACGTACTGTTTGGTTGGTACGGATATCTAGTTGTTATGCAAACCCCTTTAACACTAGAGAAGTTCGCTTTCTTTCAACTTAATTAATAGTCGTGTTGTTTTCATTTCATGAAAAAATTTTAACATTTAATCACGATAACATGAAATATCTATCCATACTACTACTTTTTTGCCTTTTTTCCACTACTATTCAAGCACAAACATTGGACGACATCAACGCAACTCGTTTTCGCCATACCAAAAACGGCTCAATAGCACTGACCAGTTGGGCAGGTGCCAATATAACAGGTGGTACGATTGGCTATCTTGCTACGCCCAAGGGCGAATGGAAACATTTCCACGAAATGAATGTCTATTTTAATATTGTCAATTTAGGATTAGGCATACCTGGGCTTTTTGCCAAAAAAGACAAACAAATGGGGCTAACACTAGAGCAAACCGTCAAGCGTCAATACCAAATCGAAACCGTTTATCTCTTCAATGGAGCATTGGATTTGACGTACATTACGGCAGGGCTATTGATGCGAGAAATGGGTAAAAACAATCCTGACCAAGCGACACAAGACCGCTGGAAAGGTTTTGGGACTAGTATGATGGTGCAAGGTGGTTTTTTGTTGGTGTTTGACTTCGTCAAATATGGTATTCATAAAGCCAATGGTAAACGCATTGACTCAGAATGGAAAAAAGTATCGGTTAGTCCTTATGGAGCTTATGGTTTGGGGCTTTCTATGACCTATCGTTTGGATTAAGTACGCAAAGAACTTTTTATCTACCTTATATTGTTATCTTCAAGATAACTTTATACTTAGAAATTCCTAAAAACATGAATATCAACGACCCAAACAACTTACTAGACGATGATCTCTGGTTGCGTGTTTCGGACATCCCCCCCAATGATTTGGACAACTGGCTTGTTCTACAATACATATCAAACCACGTTCAACTCAATATGGCCTACTTAAGTCTTCAACATGCCCATATTAAAACAGTCGTGTATGATGGTGGGCTTCCCCTAGAAACTCGTCTCGCTGGTGCTGCTAGACTTCTAGTTCATAAAGATAATTACGAGACCGCTACACAAATTCTGTTAGATGCAGGTTTGAGAAAAGAAGCAAATGATGAAATGCCCAAAAATAGTTTTATTGAACAACTCAAACAAAATTCTCAGTGGATACCTCTATTTAGCTCTCTAAATGCTGATTTGAGAGTACTTTTTTTACTAGCATTCTTTTTAATTCTTATCAGTTTTCTTTTTTTCGTTTTCCTAATTAACATCTAAACTAATACGATGAATATCAACGACCCAAACAACTTACTAGATGATGATTCTACTTACAGAGAGCCTTCAAAAATGCAGGATTTGATTGCTGTGCAATATTTTTATGACACCATCAAGCTCAATTTGGCTCACAGCAGCCTCACCAACGCCAATATTGAATCAACTATCTTTGACGAAATGACCACCAATGTATTGCAGATAGAAGCACGTGCTATCGGTGGTGCTCGCCTCATGGTACAAAAGAAAGATTATGCTGCCGCGTCCAAGATATTATTGGATTTGGGCATCATGACCGAGACCGACAGCAAGGCAGATTTTTGGATAGTCGAGCAACTCAAACGCAAATCGCAGTTTATACCCTTGATTGGTTCCCTAGATGCCAACTTGCGCGTGGTGTTGGTGGTAGGATTGGTGATTGCTAGTGTATTTTTGAGTGTTGTTGTTGTTTTATTATTACAATAGAGGTTATTGGGCTGCCTTTCCTGATAAAATAGATAGATTTATCAATCCTCCTATTGTCAAGATAGCTCCTGCAACAAATGGAAATCCTGCACCAACTAAATCTGCCATATTTGATGACCACAAAAACGGAAAACAAAATAACATTCCAGCTATTCCAGCTACCATCACTACAAAACTCCCATACTGACTTAGCGTTCTGATGCTTATTTTTTTCATTGGATTGACTTCTCTTTCTATTAGATCAAAAACCTCTGCTCTTAGTTCTTCTAGCGATTGATTGGCAAACCCTTCTATTGTCCATTTTTTTATGGGAATAGTTCTGCTGCCTTTTTCAAAATCTGCTGCAAATAAACTCCATCTATTGGGCAGTAAAACCGCTCCATAGATAAAAATTAATATACTGGGCAATGACCAATTGCCATTACCCAGCATGAATGCCTGTAGCCTAATTTCTCCTAAAGGTGTCATTTCATAATCTAGCAACACATGCTTCAAATCATGACTCTCATAATTCGGAACTAAACTCAAATTATTAGCACTAAGACATTTGGCAATCTCCTTGCCTAATGTTCCTTCTTCTAATTTATCTAGTGCCTCTATTTTACCCTCTAATGTCGCCGTATCTGAAAAGTGCTCCAATGTCCAGACTGCTACATAGAAAGTTTTTTCGATAATTTTTTCTGAGATGTTGTAATTTTTCATGGTTTATAGATTTTCATCTAAGATACCTTTTTACAGCAACTAAATTAGTACTCTACCGCAACTAAATCCCCACAAATTTAGTTTTACGATTAGTTTGCTTTATTTTCAAACTTACTACTAACCTCCAACAACAATAATAGATGAAAATAGCTATTGGACAACTCAATTACCACATCGGAAATTTTGAAAAAAATCTACAAAGTATGCTACAAGCCACGGCTACCGCCAAGGAGCAAGGAGCAGATATTATACTTTTTGGAGAGCTTGCCGTTACGGGCTATCCGCCACGTGATTTCTTACAGTTCGAAGACTTTATTGAGCGCTGTCAGTTTGTCGTCAAAGAATTGGCGAAAGCCGCTCAAGGCATTGCTATCGTAGTCGGTGCACCTACGGTCAATCCTGTCATAGAAGGCAAAGATTTGTACAATTCGGCTTATTTCCTAGCTGATGGAGAAGTACTACACGTACAGCACAAAGCTCTGCTACCGACCTACGATATTTTTGATGAATATCGTTATTTTGAGCCTGCTTCTACCTTTGAAGTAGTAGAATACAAAGGCAAACGAATTGCTCTTTCTATCTGCGAAGATATTTGGAATGTAGGCAACGAAAACCCCATGTACACGATTTGTCCATTGGACAAACTAAAGGAACAATACCCTGATTTCATACTCAATCTGTCGGCTTCGCCCTTCGATTGCAAACATGCACAAGACCGTATTGACACCGTGCGTGCCAATGTAGAACGCTACCAAATCCCTCTATTTTATGCCAATCATGTGGGTGCTCAAACAGAGATTATTTTTGATGGTGGCTCTATCGTGATGTCGCCCGATGGCAAGGTCTATGACGAAATGCCGTACTTCCAAGAATTAGTCAAAACGTATGATTTGGACGCTGTCCTGAAAGGTGGTATTCATCAAGTACAACCCAAAGAAAAAATTAGCTTAATACACGATGCGCTAGTCGTCGGTATTCAGAATTATTTTGGCAAACTCGGACTCAAAAAAGCTATCTTAGGACTTTCGGGCGGTATCGACTCCGCCGTAGTAGCCGTATTGGCTCAACGAGCATTAGGAGCAGAAAACGTCCGCTGCATCTTGATGCCGTCGCAATTCTCTTCCGATCATTCGATTCAAGATGCTCGCCAGCTCGCTCAAAACCTCAATATACAATACGACTTGATAGAAATTGAGCCCATGTATAAGGCTTATGAATTGGCACTTCGCCCACACTTTGCAGGCACTCATTTTGACGTGACCGAAGAAAATATACAAGCTCGCATACGAGGAATGTTGCTCATGTCTTTTTCCAACAAGTTTGGTGCTATTCTGCTCAACACCTCCAATAAAAGTGAAGCAGCCGTAGGATACGGAACGCTATATGGCGATATGGCAGGTGGCTTGTCCGTCATTGCCGATGTCTATAAAACCGATGTGTATGCACTCGCCAACTACATGAACAAAGATGGTGAAGTATTGCCTCAAAACATCATTACCAAACCACCTTCGGCAGAGCTTCGCCCCGACCAATTGGATTCCGATAGCTTGCCAGATTATGACATTTTAGATGAAATATTGTATCAATATATCGAAAAAATGAAAGGACCAAAAGCATTGGTCAAACAAGGTTTTGATGCAAAATTAGTAGAGCGTATCTTAAAGATGGTCGATCGCAACGAGTTTAAGCGAGCTCAAATGGCTCCTGCACTCCGAGTGTCCTCCAAGGCGTTTGGAATGGGTCGAAGAATACCGATTGTCGGCAAATACTTGAGCTAACAAAAGAAATAAGTCCTCTGAATTTAATTATTCAGAGGACTTATTTTTTTCATTTTTTGTAGCAACAGCCATTCTTAGCTCATTACTTTCATCAGTATATTGAGCAACCAGCTCGAATCAGAAGTGGCGAATTTGTCCAATACTTTATCGGCACGTTGTGCAAACAATTCAATATCTTGGACGACTTCCAGAAATTCTTTTTTTTCCTTGCTTTCGCCTTCTATATGTTGTACTTCTTCTAGAATTTTTAGTACAGGTTCTAGTTCCTTTTTCTTGCGGTGCGTAATAATCTGACGGACAACTTTCCACATATCATTTTCGCTTACAAAATACTCTCTTCGCTCGCCTGGTTTTAGCTCTTTATAGACCAATCCCCAGTCGATCAAAGCACGTATATTCATATTGGCATTGCCACGCGATATTTGGAGTTTTTCCATAATATCGTCAGCACAAAGCGACTCTACTGATATGAGCAGCAGAGCATGCACTTGAGCCATCGTTCTATTGATACCCCAATTGGAGCCAAGTGTGCCCCAAGCCTGTATAAATTTTTGTTTTGCTTCATCTAGTTCCATACTCTAAAGATAGGTTTTTTTATGTACTTTCAAAAGTTTTTGAAAGTTTAAAAAGGCAATTACTACAATAAGGGAAGTAAGCCATAAGTAGCTTTATTTTTTTTGCTTTCTCGGAATACCGCAGCCGTTTCCGATATCGTTTGTTCTAGCGGAATAAAGCGATAATTCAATTGCTCTTTTATTTTTTGATTGTCATAATAATAGACCGATTGCATGGTTCGGATAGTCTCGGCAGTCAGTAGTGGCGTAGAGCGAAAAAATTTGGAGCGCCACCATTCAGCTTGTGCCATCACTTGAATAAGCCAAACAGGAGCAGGTTTAGTCGGTTGGGGTTTGCCCAATCCTGTTGCCATTAGTGTCAAAAAATCTTGGTGCGTTGTATTTTGGGCATTGAGAATATAACGTTCCGCCACTATATCACTTTCCATAACGGCGATGGCTGCTTTCGCCACATCTCGCACATCCACGAACCCCGTGCTACCGCTTGGATAATATTTGAGTCCACTCCAAACCCGACCAAACACCTTGCACGAACCACTGTCCCAATAGCCTGCCCCCAATATAACGGCAGGATTGACAATAGCAGCGTTTAGCCCCTCTTGTATGCCTCGCCAAACTTCTGCTTCTGCTTTAAATTTGCTAATCGCATAATTGCTATTTTCTTTACTATTTTCCCACTGAGCCGTCTCATTGATATGCGGTTGATTCAGTTTCCTACCCAATGCTGCTATTGAGCTGACGTGTACCAATTTTGTTACTTGATGTTCCAAGCACATATTAACAATATTAGCCGTGCCATCGGCATTGACTTCTAGCATTTTTTTGGCTTCTCGTGGATCAAACGAAATGAGTGCAGCCACATGATACACTTGATGAACTCCTTTCATTACTTTATCCAAAAACGGCACATCGAGAATATCGCCTTCTACCCATTCCACTTGGTCTTGTACGGCAGCTACCAAATCCATTGAACTCGTCGCTCTTCGCAAGGCTTTGACCTGATAGTTTTGCTGCAATAAATATCGAATCAGATAACTTCCTACGAATCCTGTTCCTCCTGTTACTAATACTTTTTTCTTCATAATTTCTTGTTCCTTATTAGGGGTAATAATCTAGTATTTTGATGCCGCTATTTATTACCAAAGGTAATAAAACAAAAAAATAATGCTTAAATCTAATCTTATTCTATCTAAGAATTGTATTTTAATAGATTGAAGTGCATCATTTTAATAATGCCTTCTATACAAACGCTTTTTTAGACGTCTTTGGAGCATACCAAACTAAATAGCTCTATCAGGCGTTTCCTATTTGGGGAAGCACCCACCACTAAAACAATAAACATTATGGAAATTAGTAAGTTTCAAAAAACTAAAATATTAGCAACTGTTGGACCTTCGTCCAATAATTATAGCACCTTATTGGAATTGGCGAAAGCAGGCGTTGATGCCTTTCGTCTCAATTTTTCGCACGGCTCTCATGAGGATCACCTCAAGGTGTTTGAATACATTCAGCACATCAACAAGAAGTACAAAACAAACATCAGTGTACTAGCTGACTTGCAAGGACCAAAACTGAGAGTTGGAGAAATAGAAAATGGCAAAATGCCCCTCAAGCAAGGGGATATTTTGACTTTTGTCAATGAAAAATGTATCGGTAATTCTGAAAAAATATACATGAGTTACGAGCAGTTTCCACAAGATGTGCAAGCGGGCGAAAAAGTACTCATTGATGATGGCAAGGTAGAGCTGATGGTCACCGAAACCAATGGCAAAGATACGGTCAAACTAAAGGTATTGTATGGCGAATTTTTGTCTTCTCGCAAGGGAGTTAATTTGCCTGACACCAATATTAGTTTGCCTTCCTTGACGGAAAAAGATTTGATTGATTTGGAGTTTATTCTCAAATATCCATTCAACTGGATTGCACTTTCTTTTGTGCGCTCCTCTGACGACATCGACAACCTCAAGCAACGCATGGAAGCCAGCGGTCACCGTGCTAAAATTATTGCTAAAATCGAAAAGCCTGAAGCGATCGAAAACCTAGATTCCATCATTGATATCTCCGATGGGATTATGGTTGCTCGTGGTGATTTGGGTGTAGAAGTACCGATGCAAAAATTGCCTATTTTGCAAAAGCTCATCATTCAAAAATGTTTGGCAAAAGCCAAACCTGTGATAGTAGCCACGCAGATGATGGATTCTATGATCAAAAATCCTACGCCTACTCGTGCCGAGATTATTGATGTAGCGAACGCCGTACTTGATGGCACCGACGTAGTGATGTTGAGTGGCGAGACCGCTATGGGTATGCACCCTGTAAAGGTAGTCGAGTCGATGAACAAAATTATAGCAGAAGCTGAAAAAACGCCTTCTATTTATTATAGAGGATTGGTGCCAAACGAAGAGTCGCCATCGTTCTTGTCAGATGCGATTTGCTACAACGCCTGCCGTATTGCTCGCCAAGTAGATGCCAAATGTATCATTGGTATGACCAAGTCGGGCTACACCGCTTTTATGGTGTCCAGCTATCGTCCAGAAGCTCATATTTTTATCTTTTCGTCCGATGAAGAAATGCTCAATACGCTCAATTTAGTGTGGGGAATTCGTTGTTTTTATTACGATAAATTTACGAGTACCGACGATACGTTTAAGGACGTACAAGACGAATTGCAAAAAATGGGCTATCTCGTAGAAGGTGATATTGCCATCAATACAGGCTCTATGCCGCTGCACATGCGCAAGAAAACGAATATGCTCAAGGTATCTGTTATTGAGTAATACTATAGTAGCGATTAGCTTGCACTAATCGCTACTATTCCTTGATTATAATATTTAATCTTGAACCAAAAAAATAGAACTAAAACAGATGGCATTACTAAAAAGAGGCAGCAAAGGACAAGCTGTCAAAGACCTACAATATAAACTCAAAAAAGTACTCAATCGCTCTATTTCGATAGATGGTGATTATGGACCGACCACGGAAGGCATGGTCATACTTTTTCAGCGACTCTATAACCTGACTGCCGATGGTATAGCGGGCAATTATACACAAGCTAAACTCAAACAAGTTTATGACGCCATATTCCGCTACAACTCAGGGCTATTGCACTTTGGCAAACGCCGTTTTGTCGTATTTGTAGATGCGGGGCATGGTGGAATTGACGAAAGTGGCGACTATGTCACCCCTGGCAAACGTGCCTATCACGAAGGCTCAGGACTACACGAGCGAGGACATTATTACGAAGGTTACGAAAACAGAATGATTGCAGAAGCATTTATCGAAAAATGTACGGAAGAAGGTATTATGTGCATTCGTACCTATCACCCCTACAAGGATATTTCGCTCAGTGAACGCACCGAAATCGTCCGAAGTTGGCTTCGCCGTGGCTATTATGGCTTTATGCTGTCGTTCCACTCCAATGCTATATCAAGCCGCAACTCTGCCGAAAAACTAAATGCAACTCGTGGATTGATGGTATTCAGTACCCGAGGCAATAACTATTCGGATATTATTGCGACCCAACATTTTGAGAATATCAAAACTATTGTTGGTGCCGACAACTGGCGATTTAGAGAAGAAAAAAGTGCTGATGGAGATGTTGATTATGAAGTCAATTTCCAAGTATTGAGAGAAACTGACCTGCAAGAATTTCCTTGGTTTGGTGCGGTACTCGAAGAGTGGGGTTTCCATACCTCCAAAACCGATGCGGAGTTTATTGTCAACCCTCAAAACAGAGGTAAACGAGTAGCCGCAGCTCTACAAACAACCAAATGGGTCAAAAAGAACTTGACGAATATATTGACAGGAAAAGCATAGAAAAACATGAACCCCGACACTCCCTCTCCCAACAAGCTCAATTCTATTAAAAATTGGGCGGAAGCCGACCGACCTAGAGAAAAACTCATTACCAAAGGGCGAAAAGCCCTTAGTGATGCCGAACTTATTGCTATTCTGCTGGGTTCGGGCAATGCGACCGAGTCGGCAGTGGCTTTGGCTAGGCGCATCTTGGCAGGCTTCGATAACGACCTCAACAAGTTGGGTTTGGCTACACTTCGAGAACTACAAAAATACAAGGGCGTAGGCCCTGCCAAAGCCATCAGTATAGCCGCTGCACTAGAACTCGGTACACGGCGGCAGGCGACTGCTGTACATACGCTACCACAAATCACCAGCAGCAAAGACGCCTTTGATATCCTCTATGGCTTTTTGGCAGATTTGCCGCATGAAGAATTTATGGTACTGATGCTCAATAGAGCCAATCGAGTAATCAAGGAGTTGTATATCAGTACGGGCGGTAGCTCTAGCACGGTCGTCGATGTCAAAAAAATATTTAGATTGGTACTCGAACATGATCGAGCAGCTAGCATTATATTGGCTCACAACCACCCTTCCGACAACCTAAAACCTAGCAAAGCAGATATTGCGATTACTACCAAAATAAAACAAGCAGGTAATGTATTGGATATAGCCGTACTGGATCATATCATAGTCGCTGGCAAAGGCTACACGAGCTTAGCCGACGAAGGACTGATGTAGCATTAACAGAAGTTTATTTTACGCTCAAAATCGGACAATGTCTTTTTTTTGTTATTGAGATTAGTAAATCGAGTACCTATATTTGTAGAGTGATAAACAAACAGCAATACAACTAAAGAAATGCAAGGCTTTAGTTGAGTTGCTGACAATGAATAAATAAAAACAATAAAGTATCTTGGTATAGTTATGAATATAAGTGTAAGCGACTTGGAGGTAGGGACCCAATAGCTTAGTATAGCACTATTATGCATATATCCATGATACTGTATTTAAGTACATTAAAGGCTTTTTTGCTTCGGCAGTTAAGCCTTTTTTTATTGTAATAGCTGCAATAACCAATCACGTTCTGTTAGCGGATTGGTTGTTTCTATTTCTCTGACAAGCTTTTGGCGAGCAGCTCGTTCAAAACTAGGCGTGCGAATAATTTTCTGAAGCAGTCGCAGTATGTTTTTGTAGTTGGTACGATGATACCCCATCAATTCTTTGCGTTGCAAAAACACATAAAAACTATGTAGCAATGAATCTAACGCTGCCCAATTTTCTTGCTGATAATACACCTTGACTAGCATCATTTTAGCTCCAATATTGAGTAGCAAATCATCAAATTCGACCTGCCAAAGTAACTCTTGTGTTCGTTCTAGCTCATGTTTGGAAAGTGCCAACTTGGCTTCCGCAAATAGTGCATACGTCTGCTGATACGAACTAGATAACAAGGGCGTATAAGTAGCTATAAACTGAGCTGTCCAGTCATGCTGCTGCAGCTTGAGGGCTGCCGTGACAATGTTCTTGTAAGTAAATCGACTCAAACGCCCATTTTCTATCAATATCTGATGCTCCAATCCATATTTGAAGAGCTCAAAAACAGCCTTTATATACTGCTCTGCCCCTGTATTGAGTCGTTTGACACAATAATTGATGGCAATCAAATAGGTATCTTTAATCTCCCCAGCAGGAAGCAGATTGGGATAATCAAACAAAAGCTGTTGCAACTGCTCAAAATGCTGCTCTTCGTTTGGCAAATGCAGGCACTGATAACTGTGGTAATACAATTGTATAGCGATACAATCGTCATAATCGCCCTGCTCTATCGACTCCAATAAGGTCGCCAAAAGTGGAATTTGATAACTACCTTTGTATATATTTTGATGCGTAATGGCGATACAAGCGTATTGCAATGTTCGGATAGCGAAAGCCGTACTGTGGCTATCAAAGATAGCTTGCAAATTGGTACTTCTTATTCTCGTTTGTGTTCCTTTTTGCTCAAATATAGCAGCTTCTAATTCATAATTTTGATAAAAAAAAGCACCACTTTCTGTGGAATGTTTAGCTTGAATTTTAGTCGCTTTTTTCAAGTATTGTTTTGCTAGTTTTTCTTGCTGCTGCTGCGTCGCATATTTAGCCAACAACAATTGCTGCGAGAATTGATCATCCTTGGTATTCCAATACACCAAAAAACCTTCGAGCTGCTTCACTGCCAACGCTCCCAAATGCCGTAGCCGCAAATCATCAAAAGGTAAATCTGGGTAAATTGCTGCAAATATTTTTTGTTTCTGCAAGGTGCGTTCCGTCAATTTTTGTTTGTCAAAAATATAATCCATCAATGCCGACACGCCCTCATGTTTGTTGTGCACAGGCGAATGCACCCATTTTTTGAACGCCTCTAGTTGATTGCCAGAAAGGGTCTGGTATAATTGTATTAGTTTACTACTCAACATACTTTTTTATTTGGTACTAACATACTAAAATAAATCTTCAAAATCGGACAATTAAAGGTTTATGTTATTGGTAGTTCTACTTTAGTGTTGTATTTTAGTATTGTCCTAAAGTTTATCTCTTGGATTCAAAAAAAGCACCCCTTATCAAAGATTCCCGACGTGAAGTTGGGATCTTCGACCAACGGACGTAGGGATTCCACGGATTCCTTTTTCAGAATAAGGTCAAAAATCTCTTTAAGTTGTTTAATCCCTTCTTGGAAATTCGCTATTAAGAAAGCTATTATTGGAAGTCTAACCTCTAGTATCTAAAAGCAAAGTGGTCTTATTAAAAGCAATGCTAACTCTTATTTTTTTTCCAAAAGATGACGCTAACTAAAAAGTTTACAAAAACTCATCGTTATGAAATACAGCTATACCTTTATTCTTTTTTGGTGCTGCTTGGCATTGGCACATAGCCAAGTTACGCTGCTGCCCGATGCTGCATTTGAGCAGAAACTAGTACAGCTAGGCATCGACACCGACGGATTGGTCAATGGAGAAATGATCACCACCGACGCCAGTGGTGTTTTTCGACTAGATTTATCAGGAACAGCAACCAATCCTTCGACTATTCAAGACCTAACAGGTATCGAAGCCTTTGCAGATTTGGACACGCTCTATTGCTCCTACAATCAAATCACCACGCTTAATCTGCAAAGTAATATTCGTCTCAAAGCATTGCTTTGCGAGCACAATCAACTCACCAGCTTAGATATTAGTAACAATACCTCACTTAACTATTTGCATTGCTATGACAATAACTTTAGTAGCTTAAATTTTAGTAGCAATAATCTAGCCCTCACCCACTTAGAATGCCAAGACAATCCACTCCAAAGTATTGATTTGCGTTTATTGCCCAATTTGAGCGTACTAAACTGCTCCAACACACAATTGCAGGTACTAGACATCAGTGAAAATAGAGCCTTAGTTACGCTTTATTGTGCCAATAATCAATTGCAAGAATTGCAGACAGACCAACACCCGCAACTCTCTTATATTGATTGCCACAACAATCAACTACGCCAAATAGACCTCTATCAGAATACCGTATATAGCTTGGATTGCTCCAATAATCAATTGATAACCTTGGATTTAGCGAACAAACCCAATATTAGCTTTGTCAAGTGTACTAACAATCAATTGCAGCACCTCAATCTATTGGGTAGTGGCATTCTGAACCAACTCAATTGTACCAACAATCCTAGCAATCTTTCTATTTGTGTTGATAATGTAGCGATGGCAACCGCCAAACCATTGTGGCAAAAGCCAACAAGAGCCAACTATACGTCCAATTGCTTTCCTCGGGCAGTTATTGGTCGAGTAACTATCGACACCAACAACAACTGCACCACCGATGTAGGCGAAATAGGCTTGGTCGGTAGCTTGATTACCTTCCAGAAAGGCAACCAAATTTATACCGTCAATACAGTGGATAGCTTAGGAAACTATGTAGCAAATTTAGATACGGGAACCTATCAAGTTTCGGTACAGCCTCCTAGCCCTTACTGGAACACCTGTACCACCACACAACAAGTAGTAATTGATACAGGCTACACCCTCCAAACAATCCATTGGTCACTACAGCCACTGCTACAATGTCCACTGCTACAAGTAGATATAGCTGCACCACTACTGCGTATGACAGGACAAGGAACGGCATACACCGTGCGTTATCGCAATCAAGGAACACAAGCAGCATTAAATGCGTGGCTCGCCGTCACGTTAGATGCCGACATTAATGTATTGAGTACCAGTCAGCCGATTATTAGTCAACAAGACCAAACGTACCGCTTCAACTTGGGTACAATAGGCGTTGGTCAACAAGGCAGCTTGCAGCTGCAAGTATTGGTCGATACGAGTGCTATTATGGGGCAAACGCATTGTGCTACGGCTCATATTTACCCTGATAGTTTGTGTATTAGCGAGCTCTGGACAGGTGCTCGATTGAGTAGTGAGGCGGCTTGTACCAACAATCAAATTACATTCAAGATTAGCAATTTAGGTACTTCAACCACACAAACACAACAATTTTCTATCTTTGAAGATGACATTATGATGCGAACTGGCGGTATTAATTTGGGTGGTGGTCAAGACACCACTATTATTGTTCCTGCTGCTGCGGCGAGTACCTATCGTATACAAGTGCAGCAAGCCAATGGCTATCCTGATTTGCTAGGCGATTCAGTCACAACAGCTGTTATAGAAGGTTGTGTTCCTGCTCCTGATGGTAGTTTCTATACTGATTTTGTCACACAGTTTTCCAACGGAAACAGCTCGCCTTTTGAGGCGGTTGATTGCCAAAAAAATGTCGGTGCATTTGACCCCAACGACAAAACCGCTCAACCAATGGGCTACGATACTACGTTTCATTATTTGCATGCCAACGTGCCGTTGGACTACAAAATAAGATTTCAGAATACAGGCAATGATACCGCCTTCAATATCGTAATAATCGACAGCCTGTCGCCTCATTTGGACGAAAACAGCTTGCAGATGGGTGCGAGTAGCCATGCTTATACTTGGTCGATTCAAAACCATATTCTTACGGTTTATTTCAATAACATTATGCTGCCTGACAGCAATGCAAATGTTGCATTGTCCAATGGGTTTTTCAGATACCACATTCGCCAAAAGGCAAATAACCCAACAGGAACGCTGATAGAAAACACCGCTCATATTTACTTTGATTACAACGCTCCTATTGCCACCAACACGACGTGGCACACGATTGGCGGTCTAGATTTTGTCAAGCTCAATGTAGCCGTAGAGCAGGTCTATCAAAGCGACGTGACGATTTTGGTTGCTCCTAATCCCATGACTCAAAGTACTACCTTGACGGTAAATGGCAAAGCGTTTGAGGAGCTACAATTGGTCATTTATGACGCTCTAGGCAGAGCGGTACAGCAGCAACAAACGACTGGGCGTTCGACGATAGTCGTATATAGAGACGAGCTGCCTGCTGGCATTTATTATTATACCCTTTCGAGCAATCAGCAGCTACTGGGTAGCGGAAAAATAATGGTACAATAGTATCCATCGTGCCTGCTTCAAATAACAGAAAAGCCTTCCAATCAAAATTGATTGGAAGGCTTTTCTGTTATTTTTGTATTCCTATTGGCAACGTACACTTTTTTAATACTGCAAATTTTTCAACCGTTTGATTACTAAATAAGCATTGATAAGCGGACTATGCAGCTATTATTAAAAGTCTAATTTCTAGTATCTAATAGCAAAGCGGTCTCACCAATAGCAACATTCATTATCATTCTGTCCAAAAAAATTACGCTGTCTAAGAAGTGTACAGTTCCGAGATATTATTTGACTCTGTACCATGTTTGAGTTCTGTAGAAGAAACCTACCCAACCACGTATTTTGAGTGTGTCACCAGTTTTGTCTTCTCCGTCCATCCACATTGTACAAGTATAGATTTTTCCTTTTTTAGGATCCATGATTTTTCCATTTCCCCATTTGTCGCCATCAGCAACCATATCCCAAACAATCTCAGTACCAATCATTTTTCCACCCTTGCCATGTCCATCGGCACACTTATCGCAAGTCACGTCTTCAAACTTATCTTTACCACTGTCTTTTAGTGTTTGTGGGTCCAACAATTTAATAATTTTCGCATGATAGTCGTTGCCATTTTTGTAGATTTCTACGTGAGACTTAGTACGTCCTGTTTCATCATCTACTGTTTTCCAAATACCTACACAGTTTTTGCTGTTCATGGTGATTTGAGCAGAAACGGCATTGGTTGCCATCAAAAGTACAGCTACTGCTAGCACAAAGATACTATTGGTTAATTTTTTCATTAGTTGTTTTTTTGTTCGTTTAAATAGATTAGACTTTTAAAATAGACTTATTTACTAAAAAACAAGCCATTAGTCCTTAGATATTACAAAAGGTTTGCCAAAAAAATATTTATTCTTTATTTTTTGCTTTGAATAAAGCACTATAAATTTCATTGACTTTTCGGAACAATTCGGGCAGCTGTCGCATCGACGCCATCTCTCTAAATTTGGTATTGGCTTCACCTGCAGGAATACCAATGTATTGTTTGTCGCCTCCAGGAATAGACTTCGACACGCCTGTTTTGGCGAGTATAGTTGCTCCTTCTCCCACAACCAACGACTTGGAAATGCCCACCTGTCCATATATGGTTACATAATCCTGTATGATAGTTTTGCCAGCGATACCCACTTGAGCTGCCATGAGGCAATGCTTGCCAATTTCTACCCCATGTCCGATGTGTACTTGATTATCTATTTTGGTACCTTCTCCTACTACAGTATCACCCGACACTCCTTTGTCAATCGTGCAACCTGCTCCAATTTCTACATCATCTTCTATGATTACTCGCCCAATAGAGTGCCATCGCTTGTAGGATTTGTCTTGATTGCGACTCATATAGAACGCATCACTTCCGATAGTTGTGTTGGGGTGAATAATTACATTATTACCTATCTTGGTATTGTCCATCAGGACAGTATTGGCACGAATCAAGCAATTGTCGCCAATCGTAACATGATGTCCTACGATTGCACCCGGTTCTATAATCGTATGTTCGCCAATGCGAGCACTTTTACTGATATTGCTTTGCAGCGAAATGAAGGGATTGAAATACAAAGCCAGCTGATTGTAGGCTTCAAATGGATTCTCGACCACCAATAAAGCCTTGCCCTCTGGGCATTCTACTTCTTGGTTGACAATAATAGCCACTGCCGAAGAATAAATAGCCCTAGTATAATACTTTTCGTTGTCCACAAAAATAAGACTACCTTCCGTTACCTTGTGTATTTCGCTGATGTGTAGCACTTTGGCGAGGGGGTCACCTATGATTTTAGCTCCAATCTGCTGAGCAAGTTCTTGTACTGTAACTGATTTATTCAACTTCATACGCTCTCTAATTTTGGACAAATATACTAAAACCTTTTTGGCTTTTCTTTGCCAAGTTATGCTTTTTGGCTAATATTGTTCTTTGTTTGATAATGAAACATTAACCAACGGTTAATTATAAATCTATACAAACACATTTTACAGAATAAAACTAACACCAAACAATCAATGAAATTATTAGAAAATAAAGTAGCCCTCATTACAGGAGGTTCGAGAGGAATAGGTGCGACGATGGTTCAACTTTTTGCAGAACAAGGAGCACACGTGGCGTTTACCTATCGCTCATCAGCAGAACAAGCCGAAGCTATTGCTCTAGAAGCTGCCAAAAGTGGCGTTACGGTCAAGGCTTACGCCTCCGATGCAAGCTCGTTCGACCAAACCCAAGAAGTAGTGCAGCAAGTATTGAAAGACTTTAAAACCATTGATATACTGGTTAATAATGCAGGTATTACTCGTGATAACCTGTTGATGCGCATGACCGAATCGAACTGGGATGATGTGATGAACAACAACCTCAAATCTATCTTTAATTTCACCAAAGCAATGATGCGCCCGATGCTAAAAGCTCGCAAAGGTTCCATCATCAATATCTCTTCGATTGTAGGGCTCAAAGGTAATGCAGGACAAGCAAACTATGCTGCTTCCAAATCGGGTATGATTGGATTCACCAAGTCTATTGCTCAAGAAGTAGGTTCTCGTAATATTCGTTGCAATGCTATTGCACCAGGTTTTATTGCGACAGAAATGACCGACGACCTAGACGAAAAACTAAAAGACCTGATGGTACAATCTACGGCACTCAAACGCTTAGGTAGTCCCGAAGAAATAGCCAATGTCGCTATTTTCTTGGCATCGGACTTGTCTAGCTATATCACAGGCGAAACACTCAATACAAGTGGCGGTATGTAGGTAATATAGACTTCTAACTATACCTAAAATAGCGATTGTTCCAATGGAGCAATCGCTATTTTTTTTTGTATTATCGCAAGAGTATTTCAAGCCTACAACAAAGAAACCCCTCGACTAATAGGCTCATTGAGCGAAATAAAACTTTCGGTGCGTTGTACGCCTTTTAGTTCTTGAATATGCAGATGTAGTAAATCGTGCAAGTGCGTGTGGTCTTTGCAGACCACTTTGGCAAACAAACTATAACTACCCGTGGTAGAATGCACATTGGTAATTTCGGGCAATTGCTGCAAGGCAGACAACACATCGGTATAATAGGAGCTACGATCCAGGTAGATAGCTACAAAAGCAACTACTTGATAACCCAAGGCAGACAGGTTGACTTGCGTATGAGCGGATTCGATGACACCTGTGGCACGCAGATTTTTGACACGTACATGCACGGTAGCTGCCGATACATAGATTTGCTTGGCTATATCGACATAAGAAGCATTGGCATCTTGTATCAATAGGTGCAAAATTTGTTTGTCAATCTGATCCAGTTCTTTCTTTTTCATTATTCAATATTTAGCAAGTACCATCACAATCATGATACCGAGTATGAGTATCGCCCCGAAGATTAAAAACCCTCGATTGATTTTGCCACTGGTTTGCTCTACTTGCTTGTCGAGTATTTCTTTATTTTCTTCTTCCGTAATAAACAACCGCTTGAAAAATAGTAGGGCGACCAAAATACAAACGCCTATAAATATCAATTCTGGAACACCAAAAGTACCACCCATAATTTTCTTGATTTTTATTATTTATTACTAGAGGTTATTACAACAAAAAGCTTAAGAATGTTTTTGCGTAACAACTGTTAGTAATGCAATAAATTCGGAAACGGCTCTTTGATAATTTGCCCGACTGCCAAACCATGCTCCAGCAGCAGCGGTCGCAAAACAAACTCAAATCCCTTGGCGATACTCCCTACAAAATGAACGGGCAAATTGCCGTGCATTCGATATTTTTGGACATGCCTAGTGATAAACAATTCCATATTCTGACGAATAAGCCCCTGTATAAAAGGCTGTGCCTTTTGGTCAACTGCAAAATCAGCAAAAGAAGCTAAGTATTGATTGGGCGTTTTGCTCTGTATCAATTCGTTCAAAATAGCTACTCTATTCATCTCATACTGTTGCTCCATTGCGGCAGCTACCATTGCAGGCATTTCTCTATAAAAATAAGCTTGCAGCAACATTCTACCCAAATGCGCTCCTGCTCCTTCGTCGCCCAACAAGTAGCCCAACGAAGGAAGGTTATCTACTATTTGATTACCATCATAATAACAAGAATTGGAACCTGTGCCTAATATACAACAAATCCCAGCTTGCTGACCTGCTGTAGCACGTGCCGCTGCCAACAAATCTGTCTGCACTTCGATTGTAGCTTGAGGCATTAGTTGTGCTAATGCTCCTTGTAGCTTTTGGCGTTGTGTGGCATCGCCACAGCCTGCCCCATAGAACTGTACCGCTTCTATTTCTAGCAAAGGAATCTCCAAATGCAGTACTGTCCTTAGTGTATCTATTAGGCTAGCAGTCGTATAAAAATAAGGATTAAAACCTATCGTTCGGAAGGCTTTGGAGTCCGCTGAACGAACCACATACCACTGTGTTTTGGTTGAGCCACTATCGGCGATGAGCTTCATAAAAAATTGATGATTAAGCAAGCATTATTAGAGCCTGTCTAAATAGAGATGCTCTTAAACAAAGTAACAAAAAATAGAGTTGATAATAAAGGTCTCAAATAGCTGTTAGAAGAACTCCAATAGTTCTTCTAAAGTCAAAAAACCATCTTTTATTAGCAATTGATAACGAAATTTGGCAGACTAAAGTTATCTTCGACTATCAAAATCCGTATTGGAGCAACTTTTGAAGCTAACTCCGACCACAAATTACAAAAAAAAATGCAAGACCACCAACCTTTGTCCAGTAGAGAAAAGACCAGTATTTTTTTGCCCCTTATCGTTGCTATGGCGTTAGCAGGCGGCATTTGGCTAGGCTACCTTATTGGTGGCACGACTCAGCCAGCTAGCGACTCTTTTGTCATCATGTCCGATGGCGAAGTTGACTACAAAGCGAGTAGAGGCAAATTCAATCAAATTATGAATTTTATTGATAGTCGCTACCTAGAAGAAGAAGACCTGGGCAAGCTAGAAGAAGAGGCTTCGGAAGCCATTCTCGAAAAACTAGACCCTCATTCTCGATATATTTCGCTAGAGCAAATTCAAGGCGTACAAGAATCCCTTTCGGGCAATTTTTCGGGCATTGGCGTAGAGTTTTTTATACTTGATGATACCATTTATGTTGTTAACGTAATCGAAGGCGGTCCTTCGGAAAAAGCAGGCATACTTGACGGAGACAAAATTGTCACCATCAATGACTCACTCGTAGCAGGCAAAGGTGTCTATAATAGTGATGTAATGGACAAGCTCAAAGGCGAAGAAAATACCTCCGTAACGATTGGTATCAAACGTGCAGGAGAACCTGAGATCAAACAGATTGCTATCACTAGGGGAAAAATCCCTGTACGTAGTCTCGATGTTGCTTATATGCTAGACGACAAAACAGGCCTCATCAAAATCAATCGTTTCAGCAGTACTACTTACGATGAGTTTATGCTGGAGACCAAAAGATTGGTAGAGGAAGAAGAAATGCAAAATTTAGTGCTAGATTTGCGTCGCAATCCCGGTGGCTACTTGGATCAAGCAGTCAAAATGTTGGATCAATTATTCAACACCAAAAAACTACTCGTTTATACCGAAGGCAGAAGATACGACAAGAAAGAGTATTTTTCTACGGGCAAAAATAAATTCAATATTGATCAGATTGTGGTGTTGATTGACGAAGGTTCGGCATCGGCATCAGAGATTATGGCTGGCGCCATTCAGGACAATGATAGAGGACTAATTATAGGCAGACGCACCTTCGGAAAAGGATTGGTACAAGAACAATATAACTTGAGCGACGGTTCGGCATTGCGCTTGACAGTTGCCAAGTATTTTACGCCCGCAGGGCGATATATCCAAAAGCCTTATGATAAAGGTGGCGAAGAATACGGCAACGACTTGCAAGACCGCTTTGACTCGGGCGAATTGTATTATCAAGACAGTATCCAAATTTCGGACTCGACCCAGTACCTCACTACCACAGGAAGAGTTATGTATGGTGGTGGTGGTATTATGCCCGATATTTTTATTCCTCTCGATACCTTGTATCGCAATAATTATTACTTAGCTGTCAGTACTTATATTGCTACTTTTGTTTATAAATATACAGACAACAACCGCAAAAAAATATTGGCTCAGTATCCTAACTTCCAAGACTTCAAACGCTCATTTGAAATCTCGCCTGCGTTATTTGAACAGTTTATTGCGTTCACCGAACAAAAAGACATCAAACGAGATAATCAATTGTTGCTGAAGGCAACACCTAAATTAAGAATGCTACTAAAAGCAACTTTGAGTCGTCAGCTTTATACCGACCAAGAACATTACCAAGTACTATTTGATGATGATGCTATGGTACAGCGTGCCTTGACCGAAATCAATAGAAAAGTAACGGAATAACCCAACTAGAGCTCTCAAATCGTTCGCACTTTTTCAAGCTTTTCATCAAAAACTGACCATTTGGTTAGCTGTTGTTAATTTACTTTTAAATTTTGTTAAAAAAATATTATAGCTGCTTACTTTAGTATAACAATAGTATTATTTGGCATTTCAATCAAATACCCTTATATTTTACCATCCCAAATTCACAAACCCCTTTATTATTCTTCTACACCTCTTATTCTAACACAATTATTTGTACTATTTTTTTGTTTCAAACTATCACACAGTAGTAAGGTTTGCCATTAAGTAATAAGTTTTGACATTAAAACATTTTAATATTAAAACAAAAATAGCTGTTGATACATTAAAACATCATCGTTACTATTTTAACCCAACTAAAATATACTACAAAATTACATAGTCATGAAAATTGTTTATTGCGTTTTTATACTCCTTTTAGCCACACTAGCCATCGGTTGCACTGCCGAAGAGTCCCTGCCGCAAATCACCCTAAATCAAAGTGCTTTGTCGATGAGTAGAGCGGTGCACGCTCAGATAGAAACGGTTCCACCAAGTTTTACGATTGTCTATGAATTTGAAGAAAAAGAACTAGATGCACTTTTGGCAGATTTTGGATTGCAGAAAGACTCTACCTTTAGTATAGAAGGTAATATGCGTGTAGTAGAGGCACACTCTATCAACCCTATCTCTTCGGCTATCGAATTGGGAAAAGAAATATCTAACTACAATCAAGTGTTGATGGTAAAAGTCAACAATGCTCCTCCTACTGTCGCTAGAGACTCTTAAAACTACATTTCGCTCAACATTTGAAGCCCGGTCTATTTAATTTGACCAGTTGTTTACTTTTCCGTTGCTCTAATTTCCTGCATTCTAAAAATTAATTATTAAATTTGGGAATTAGAAATTACAGTGCTAAACAGAAAAAAGATAATGGACACAAATTATATGACACCCGAAGCATCGGAAGAATTAGAATTGATACGCGAGAGTGCTAAAAACTTTGCTGAGAAGCACATTCGCCCACACGTTATGGAGTGGGACGAAGCACAACATTTCCCAAAAGAACTATTTGCCAAAATGGGCGAACTCGGTTTTATGGGTATCTTGGTTCCTCACGAGTACGAAGGAACGGGATTGGCTTACCAAGCCTATATCACTATTATAGAAGAAATCACAAAAGTCTGTAGCTCTATTGGGCTTTCGTTGGCAGCCCACAATTCATTGGGTACCAATCATATATTAAGCTTTGGTACAGAAGAACAAAAGAAAAAATATTTACCTAAATTGGCAAGTGGCGAACACTTGGCATTCTGGGGATTGACCGAAGCTAATACTGGTAGTGATGCTGGTAGAATGCAGTGTGTTGCCCAAAAAGACGGTGACTATTATGTAATCAATGGTAGCAAAAACTGGATTACACACGGTATTTCTGGCGACGTAGGTGTCGTTATCGTCCGTACAGGCGATCTGTTAGATAGCCACGGTATGAGCGCGTTCATTATTGAGCGTGGTATGGAAGGTTTTTCGGGTGGCAAAAAAGAGAACAAACTCGGTATGCGTGCCTCTGAAACTGCGGAGTTGATTTTTGACAACTGTCGTGTACACAAAAGCCAATTGTTGGGCAAAGAAGGCGATGGTTTCATTCAATCTATGAAAATACTAGATGGTGGACGTATTTCTATTGCAGCATTGTCTTTAGGAATCGCTAAGGGTTCTTATATCGCTTCGCTCAAATATTCTAAAGAAAGAGAACAATTTGGTAAGCCAATTTCTCAATTCCAAGCTATTTCGTTCAAGTTGGCAGATATGGCAACCGAAATCGAAGCATCGGAGTTATTGACACGCAAAGCGGGTTACCTCAAAGACAACCACTTGCCTGTTACTAAGATTTCGGCTATGGCTAAATACTATGCTTCCGAAACTTGTGTTCGTGCAGCTACCGAAGCCATTCAGATACATGGTGGATATGGTTTCACCAAGGATTTTCCTGTAGAGAAATTCTTCCGTGATTCTAAATTGTGTACCATCGGAGAAGGTACTTCCGAAATACAGAAATTAGTTATTTCTAGAAAAATACTAAAATAAGGCTTTTGTTTTAGACATGCTCTTATTATAATATAAAAGATATAGCAGCTATTAGGACGTATGTTCTGGTAGCTGCTTTTTTTTGTGCTACGCAATTCTTACGTTACTATGATTGAGAGCCGAGCCTTTTTGTGTATTTTTGCAGCATCGTATCTTACTATTATCAAAAAAAACGACAACTATCTAAGTCTATGAAAGCGATATTACTTTTGATTGCTATCCTATTTTGCTGCTCTACGAGCAATATTCTCTTGGCTCAACAAACAGGTTTTGGCGTCAAGGGAGGCTTGACTATTGGTCTCCAAAAAGAACTCTACCCGTTGGTCTCTTATCATGGAGATATATTTTATGAGTCGCTCACCGAATGGAAAGGCGACACCGAAGGCAAACAATCCCGCATTGGTTTTGTCGGTCAATTAGGCTATCATCGCAAGGGGGTTTCGTACACCAATGGGCGTTCCTTTGGTGGCAACGCCGCCAATTATAGCATAGAAGATGTTTTCCATAATATCTCTGTTGCGGCACTGCTCAAAGGAAGTTACCAGTGGGGGAAATTTGCTCCTTACTGGGCTGGGGGAATACGAGGTGATGTTACCGTTGATTTTGATTTGGTATCTGATGGACAAGTGAATGTAGCACAACCTCAAGTCAATAGAGTTATGCTTGGCTTTTGGTTGGGTGGTGGTATCGAGTGGGAAGCACCCAAATCGCCTTTTGGTTTCTTTATAGAAATCAATGTGAGTCCAGATTTGACACCACAAGTAGTCAAGCGCGAACGCTTGGTATTCAATCAAAGTACAGGCTTGTATTCTGTTGCGTACATCAATCCAGCCGAAAAAATTCTCAATATTGCATTAGAAGTATCGGCAGGCGTTAAGTTTATCAATCGCCCAGAATGGGAGGACGAAATATTGGAAGCCTTTTAGTGTGTAAAATGGTCGAAAGTATTAAGTCCGAAGTCGAAAGCGTTCCAATCAAGCTCTTTTGTATCTTAATTCAACCACTTTCGACTTCAGACTATTTCTTATTACCTCTATTACTTTTAGACGTTGTTTTCTGCTTTCTAGGAGTTTTGACAAACGTACTTTTGCCTTTACCCGTAAAGCTTTTAGTGCGTTTTATTTTTTTGTTTTTCTGCTTGACCTTATAGCTTTTCTTTTCGTGAAATGCTCCTTGATAATTGGGGTCAGCTTTTTTCTTTTGAGCATCTAACGCACGCTCAATCAGTTGATTTTCCTCAAAAGGTGTTTCAGTCACTTCTACTTCGGACGGAAGTTCCTCCATCGGAATAAACATTCTTATTTTTTCTTCAATTTTCAGCAAGTGATATTTGTCTGATTTGGTCACAAACGTAATGGCAGCACCCGTGCGGAACGCTCGTCCTGTACGCCCTATACGGTGGACATAATCTTCGTGTACCGAAGGCACATCAAAGTTGATAACATGACTAACCTCCTTGATGTCAATTCCCCTCGCCATTACATCGGTCGAAACCAATATACGCACCGAACCTTCTTTGAAATCATTGAACGAGTTGATTCTTGTATTTTGTCCTTTATTGGAGTGAATCAAACGAACGTGCTCTTTGTTGTCGCCCTTGCTCAATCGCTTATAAACGCGATCTGCGGCAGATTTTGTTTTCGTAAAAATAATAATACGATGAAACACCTCTTCATCTTCTAGCAAGTGAGCCAATAGATTCAGTTTGGTCTGAAAATTAGGCACATCATAACGCACCTGCTCTACCGTTTCGACGGGTGTTGCTTCTGGTGTCACTTCTATCTTGACAGGAAAATCCATAAAGTTCCAGCTCAATTCTTCTACTCTAGGCGAAAAAGTAGCCGAAAACAATAGATTTTGTTTCTTGGTAGGGATAATATCTAGCAGCGTATTGATTTGAGGCATGAAACCCATATCCATCATACGATCCGCTTCGTCCAATATTAGGACTTCGACTTTGCGCAGCATCACATTCTCAAACTCATAAAGCTCCAGCAATCTTCTAGGGGTAGAAACCAATACATCGACCCCTTCATTGACGGATTTTGCTTGCGATTTGCGACCTACGCCACCATAAATCCCTTCGGTACGAATATCGGTATATTTCGTCAATTGCTCCACTTGTTCCGTCACTTGCACCACCAATTCCTTGGTAGGAACGAGTATAACACAGCGTGCAGCAGTACCTTGAGCATACTTTATTTTTTGTAATACGGGCAGCATATAAGCCGCCGTTTTTCCCGTTCCTGTTTGAGCAATCCCAATCACGTGCTGTCCTGACCGAATGGCAGGAATTGCTTTAATCTGAATGGGCGTTGGTTGATCAAAACCCAAATCTTCGATTGCATTCAAAAATTGGCGGGTAATTTTTAGGTCGGCAAAAGTAGTACTCATAATTTTATCTATTCATTCTGTGAACCACAAAGATACACAATACAACTTGCTATTTCAAGCAATTGGATACACGGAAAATAGACCCTCCTAAAAATAAATAATCGTATTGCTCAATGTGTGGCTAATTTTTTCTTGTTCTCGCTTAGAGATTGGATTATTCTGTAGATACAGAATATTGAGCTTCTGCAAGGCAGCAATAGAACCTGGTAAACGGGTTAGTTTATTTTCCGAAAGGTCGAGAGTCTCCAAGTTTTCCAAAAAGCCCAATTCTATGGGCAAATCTGTAAAGTGATTGCTCCGCAAGATCAACTTGCGTACATTGTACAAACCTGCTATACTTCGAGGAAGCGAGGTCAAATGATTGTCGATAAGCGACAAAATTTCCAACTGTTCGAGCTCTCCAATGATACTTGGCACTTCGTCCAAGGCATTGCCCACCAACGATAATTCTTTGATGTTTTTGAGTTGTCCAATCTCGTCAGGAACCGTTTTGAGTACATTGTAATTCAATACCAAACGCTCCAATTGTTCAAGTTTGCCAATATTAGCAGGGACACTGCTCAATGTACAATGACTCAACGATAAACTACGCAAATTGGTCAACCAATGAATTTGGTCGGGTAGCTGCGGAATATCATGATAACGAAATTCAATCGTTTGCATCAATCCAAGCAGTTGTTTCCATTCTTGCTCAAAGCATCTAAAAAGATATGCAGGTTGTTTACTCAATAAACGGGCAATACCTACGTGAGGCTGTTCGCCCAAAGCAGCTAATATTTGTAGCCCTATTTCGTGGTTGGCAGTTTCATCGCTTTTCAGCAAATGCTCTATCCTATCATAATCAGTTTCAGACATTGCTCGGGGCTTTTTTAGGTGTATTATAGAGTGTCGCTTGCATCTCAATTGGTGGCTACAGCCAACAGATGGGGGCAGTTCTACTACTAAAATAGTATTTTTTAGCAAAAAAATTGCTTATTTAGCTTGCTAAGTACAGATTAACAAAAGGCATTTGTTCGCCTCTAATTTTTGCTCTACCCTACGGAGGTAGCCTAACTACTATGAATAAGAACGCATTAGACGATTATGATCGGTTGGTACAGTCTATTTTTGATTACGACCACCACCCTGCTGCACAGCAAGAAAAATTTTCTTTTTTGGTGCAATCTTATCGCTATTTGACGGAGCTACCACACGAAATTTCGTTCCTCCATCGGCTGCATTCGCTTCATATTCACAATTGCACTCGCCTACAATACTTGCCTACTGAATTGGGCGACTTGCCGCAGCTGCACACCTTACAGATTACCACCATCAAGCAATTGCCCAAAGGATTGGGGCAACTTGCCAACATAGATACGCTCCTGCTTTCGGATAGTTTGCTACTCAAATCAACCAATTGGAATCGGCTGCTGCCGCTGACCAATCTACGCACATTGAAGCTGTCCAACTGCTTGAGCAATTGGCAACCCTTGCCTACTCAAATTTTCAAATTGACGAATTTGGAAGCACTCCACTTGCCCAACAACCAACTTATCACCTTACCCGAAGAAATACAGCAATTACAAGCCCTAAAAACATTGGATTTGTCCTACAATCCATTATCTAATTTTCCTGCTTTTGTATTGCAATTACCTGCCTTACAGACCTTGGTATTACCTGCAAGTGCCCTTGCTAATTTTCCTAGCAGTAGCCTAGGATTACAACACATCGCTAACTTGACAATTACAGACTCTAAGCAAGTCGATAAAACAGCCGTTCGCTTGTTTTTGCAATTGTTGCGACACAGCAAAAAACATGCGTATAGCAATGCTTTGCAACAGCTCATTTTGGACGCTATTCGAGATAGGAAACAGTTAAGAAGCTACACCAAAAAGAAGCTATTTTTATTATTAGATAGTCATCTTTCTGTATTGCAATCTGAAGCATTGGAGCTGCTAAAAAATAAACTTTTGCCGACTCGTTCTGCTTGTTTATTTATTGCCAAAGGCAGCAAAATAATCGTGCAAGGAAACCTAAAAGGCAGCCTCTCGGCACTGCAATTGCGAATCGAAGAACAAGGCTGGCAACTCGGCAAAAAAGTAACGGCTGCTACTCAATATATATTGATAGGCAGAAAGCCTAATCGAGCCAAATGGCAAAAAATAGCTCCAAAAGCGACACTGCTAACTGAAAAAATGCTGTTGGCTCATTTGCAACAACTTCATACGCCTTACTTATTGGCTTCTGCCAATAAAAACACAACCGAACAGCTTCAAAACATCACACAGTTACTCTTGTCGGCAGATAATAACAATGTGCTGTTAGCGATTGATTTGCTGCAAGCAGGCGGCATTCCTATTAGCTTACAAGAAGCTATTTTTTGGGCGTATCGCCGACAATCTAGTGCTACCATTCGACGAAAGTTAAAGCAGCTGGCAAGCGTTCATTTTTCGGTAAATTTTGTTCAGCTATTGCAAAGCAAAAAAAGGCTACAAGCTAGTTTGTCAGAAAAACAATTGGCAAAAAATTTAGCTTTTTTTGTTCGTGCTGCTGATTTAGATGCCGTCAAAATGGCTGCGTTCTGTTATCAAATCTTCCAAAAAGGTTATTGGTTTATATACCAATACCTTAACCAAGCACAACAAGAACAATTAACACAACTGGTAAGTTTAACGATGGACGAGGTGCAACATAAGTTAATAGAGCTAAACGAATCTTAAAAAGTACTATTTTTTTTCGTATCTTAGTTTGCAGACAACTGCTATGAAGGCACTGTCTATGATAACTTCCCACAACTATGAAAAAAATTTACTTAATATGGTTATGCTGCTGCCTTAGTAGTAGTTGGATATTGGCACAGACCACGATTCAGCTTCACATCGAGCATCAGTTTGACAAAACCTCCTTTGTAGCCGCTCAAACGTACCTAACGGATAATGGACAGGCTGTACAAATCAATAGCGTTCAATATTACTTATCCAATCTGGAATTGCTCCACGATGGTGGTCAGTTGCTTGACTTTTCGAGTCAATACTTGCTCGTAGATAGCAAACAGACAGACTACGAGTTGGGCAATACCATGGTTTCCATTGCAGCACTCGAAAATATTACTTTTGACTTGGGAGTTGATACCAATACCAACCAAACCCGCCCCAGTGATTATGCAGCGACACACGCTCTAGCGAATACTAATATGTACGCAGCAGACGACAATAGTTATGTTCTTATTGCGATTAGAGGGCTAGTAGATAGCGATGGCGATGAGGTGCCTGATTTACCTTTTGAAATCGCTGTAACAGGAAATCAACTACAAGAAAAAGTATCGCTAGAGACCGAGCTGACCACTACCACCGATATACTGCACATCAACTTAACTGCCAATATATCCAAATGGTTAACAGGAGTTGACTTGGTCAATCTGACGACACAACAAAATCAAGCTGCTGATTGGCTGACGCTGATGGAAAACACCACGACTTATGGTGTATTTTCGAGTACGGCGACTACTTCGGTAACCACATTGGTATCGCCCAAAAATCATATTCATGTTGATGCACGACTACAATATGCCGCCACTATTTACTACAAATTTTATACAGGCGAGCAGCTCGATATGACGATTACGAACATAACGGGTACTTATATGGTGCATAAAAGCCAGTTGAGCCCTGAAGGCAATTTTTATTTAGAAGATAATTTGGCGGCTGGTATTTATATTGTGATATTTACCTCCCCAAAAGGGATTCGACAATCCAAGCGATTTATTATTAGTCAATAAATTAGAGGTTAATTAACCGTGCATAAATAAGTTAATGTACGGTTAGTTATTACGAATAGATTCGACTAGTTATTCTCATACACAACAAATCTACTAAGCTATGTTAAATTGGCTATCCAATTTATTTGGAAAGAAAAAAGAAGAAAAAGAAGCTCCTAACGTCAATCTGACGGTACATGATATTAAGCCTCGTTACATCTTGGATTATGACATGGACAGCTGGGAAGTCATCGCTTCTTATACTTATAGTTATGCAGGTTATTCTGCCAAGGAATACAAAATACGTTCGGGTTCTCAGACCAAATTTCTGAATGTTTCCGATGCCAATAGTTTGCTACTGAGTGTGAGCGAAGAAGTCAATATCAATAATGTTGATGCTCGATTGCGCAACAGCGTAGCACAAGACCAACCCCTCACCAAAGTGACTTGGCAAGGCGTAGAATATATGCTCAAAGAGCAGTCGCAAGGCAAATTTACAGAAGATGTAGTACAGGACTGGGCTCAATTCAAGGGCTGGGAATATGTCACTGCCGATAATAGCCACTTTATTTATGTCTCCAAATGGGAAGACAATTCTATTGAGTCTTATGCGGGCGAATACGTCAAAGAGTTTGCTATTTCTAACATCATACAAGGCAAATGAAGTGCACGACGCAGTGGTAAACTAGGTTGTGGGTGGATTCTCTTATTATTGTTTCTGAGTATTTTTGGTCTTTCCAAATTTTCCAGTTATCTATACGAGCAGAAAACTACCCAAGATCCTATTGCAGCTATTCTACAACAAGAAAAAACTGCTCCATTGCTAACGGTTATTTTATTTGACATGCAAAAAAGTGGCTTTCTTTTCTCGAAGAAATATCGCCACCAGTACCGTATTGTATCTATGCTTGGTGACTCTGTTGTCTCCAAACAAAGTCAATGGTATGATGTAACATCTACTTATTTTGCTCAATACGAAAGTGATTTGGGGCTAGAGTTGGCAGCTATTGATAGTGCTGGCAAGACCTACCGTGTAGCCACGCCTCCAGGATATACCAACTATATTGGCAATACAAAATTCGGTGTTTGGAGCAATACGACTACTCTGTTGCCCCTACCTAGCCAAGAAATCATACCTGCTACAGACAGCACGCCTGCTCAATCCGTCCGTAAAACAAAGTACTTTTACAATCAATCTAACGATGGTAATGATTTTTGGGTATTCTACCCTAACTATGAGTATGTCAAGCCAATACTGCAAATCCCTACGGGCAAAATTGCACAAAAAAACTACACTACCGCACGTCGATACCATACTAGCGGCATTGTTTATTATGGTGTCCTCAACAGTATAGGTGGCAGACGATATGGCACTAACAGTACGCAGTACAACAACTACCGAACAGGCAAAAGCTGGTCAAGAGGTGGCGGTGGCTCTGGGAAGTAAACCAAAAGAAAAATATTACTTTAGATAAATTACGAGATACAATTATCCAATGGAAAAATATTTAGATTACACGTATTGGGGCGAGCCAATTATATATATGTTGGTTTGCTTTGTCCTATTTTTGGTGGGCAAATTTCTGTACCAAATTCTGCATCGAGACATCGACGTAGATTTTGAGCTGGTCGAAAAAGATAACCTAGCCTTTGCGGTCTCTCATGTCGGTTATTTTG
Source organism: uncultured Saprospiraceae bacterium (assembly GCA_937139495.1). Taxonomy (GTDB): domain Bacteria; phylum Bacteroidota; class Bacteroidia; order Chitinophagales; family Saprospiraceae; genus Aureispira. Next base: position 46,956 of record CAKZQC010000028.1, read on the forward strand.
TAGGATTGTTATTGGCAATCTGTGGTGCTATGGCGGGTGCCAAAAACCCTCATTTACTTGATGACTTGATGATTACATTTGCTTTTGGACTAGGTGCTATTGCCTTGCTCAACTTTTCTATTATTGTGCATGACAAATTAGTTTTTGGGGCATTGGAACTCAAAAAAAGCATTGTTGACAAAGAAAATGAAGCCGTAGGAATCGTAGAAGCTGCCAATTCTATTGCCAATGGATTGATTATATATGGCGTACTACGAGTAGAATCGGAGCATATTTTCACCGCTCTTATCTTTTGGCTCGTTGCACAAGTATTGTTGATTTTGTTGGCAATGCTCTACAATAGAGTAACGCCTTATCCTGTTTTTACTAAAATTTATACGGGCAATTCAGCCGTAGCTGTGGCGTTAGCAGGTTTTTTGGTTGGTATGGCGAATATCATTCGTTACGCTATCGAAACCGAACACAACAACTGGGGAGATTCTGCCGTAGCGATTGGTATTCAGCTCGGCGTAGCCTTAGTTACCTTCCCTATTTTTAGGTTACTAACCGACAAACTATTATTGCCTAAGCGCAGTATTACCGATGAGTTAATCAATCAAGCTAAGCCTAACTTTGGTATTGGTCTAATCGAAGCATTTGCCTACATTAGTGCCTCTATTTTGATTATTATTTCGCTCTAAGCGACATACAATACAACCTACTATATCGCTACTGCTATCAACAATGAAAAAATCGAACGATAAAAGACAATCTTGGATATTAATGACGGCTCTTTTTGCCACAGGACTTTCGGGGATTGTAGCAGAATATGTTTTGGCGACTTTAGCCACTTATTTTTTGGGTGATTCTGTTTTCCAATGGACGATTGTACTTTCCTTGATGCTCTTTTCTATGGGTTTTGGTAGTCGGATTAGCAAACGATTCGAAGACCATCTTTTAGAAACTTTTATTGGCGTCGAGCTGGTACTTTCTGTGCTTATTTCTTGTTGTGCTTTGGTCACTTATATTGTCATGCCCTACATGACAAGCCTCTGGATTGTACTTTATTTTTTGGCAATTCTTATTGGTTTGCTGATTGGTATGGAAATACCCTTAGTGACTCGCATCAACGAGCATTACGAGTCGCTTCGCTCCAATATATCGAGCGTTATGGAAAAAGACTATTATGGTAGTCTTTTTGGCGGACTCTTTTTTGCGTTTATTGGCATTCGTTATTTGGGGCTGACCTACACGCCTTTTGTGGTAGGTGCTGTCAATTTTGTGGTCGCTTTATTATTGTTTTACAATCTACGAGATTCTATTTTGACAAAATACAAGCTCCGATTGCAATTAGGTTTTTTGCTCACCGCTGGTATTATTGGTATTGGTTTCTTTTTGGCAGAGCCAATTGTCTTGTATGGCGAACAAAGCCGCTACCGAGAGAAAGTCGTTTTCACCAAACAAACCCCCTATCAAAAAATAACAGTCACCCAGTGGCAAGGCGATTATTGGCTCTATCTCAATACGGGTAAACAGCTCAGTACTTTTGACGAATGGCTATATCATGAGCCACTCGTACACCCTGTCATGCAATTGGCAAAAAGCCACAGAAAAATACTCGTCATGGGTGCTGGCGATGGCTGTGCCATTCGAGAAATCCTCAAATACGACGACGTCGATAGTATTATATTGGTCGATCTCGATCCAGAAATGACGGACGTAGGTAAGAACCACCCTATTTTCAAACAACTCAATAAAGAAGCTTATTTTTCGCCGAAGTTACGAGTTGTCAATGCCGATGCGTTTGCTTATCTGGATCAAGTCAAGGACTTTTATGATGTTATCATTGCTGACTTTCCCGACCCAAAAGGCGTAGATGTCAATCGACTTTACACGCGTGAATTTTATCAATTGTGCCAAAAAAGATTGCGTCCTCGTGGTGTTTTTATCACCCAAGCGGCTAGCCCTTATTATACGACCAAAGCATTCCGAACCATTGAAAAAACAATAAAAAGTGCAGGGTTTCATGCCGTGCCTATTCATAACCACATTTACACTTTTGGCGAATGGGGTTGGGTGATTGGCATGAAAGAGCCGCCTGCGGCAGCCATCAAAAAGCAGTTGCAATCATTAACTTTTGAGGGCGTAGATACTCGATGGATCAATCAAGAATCCATGCTTATGATGACTTCCTTCGGAGGTGATTTGGTGCCTGTGGATACGGCTGATTTACAAATCAATACGATTCATAATCCCATCCTCTATCGCTATTATACCCAAGGTAATTGGTCTTATTATTTTTAGATTTTTGTTAATCAAAAGTTTTATGAATTAGATTTTTGATTAGGAAGCAGCCCTCTTTTATCTCTCTGTTGTATGTGGTTATTCTCCAAAAAAATGGACTTGCTGACGCTTTACTTGCCTGTTTGGGTATGTTGCGCGGTACTTTGTCTGTTGCCTAATAATATCTTGCTGACCGATATTCCGCTTTGGGTATGGGTCTTGTTTGTATTGGGGATTGACGTCGGACACGTTTGGAGTACTATTTTCAGAACCTACCTAGATAAGCAAGAATTTCGACAACATCGAACCCTACTTTTGGTCGCTCCTGCGGTTAGCTTTTTGATGGCAATGGGCTTGGCTTGGTATCGTATCGAGTGGTTTTGGCGAGGACTCGCCTACCTAGCTGTTTTTCATTTTATCAAGCAGCAATATGGCTTTTTGGCCCTCTACAAAACTAAGGCAAAAGATTGGGCAATGCGCAAATTCTGGAACGACAAATTTATCATTTACTGGGCAACGCTTTATCCTGTTTTGTATTGGCATTTGGCACCTGATATTCAATTCAGTTGGTTTGTGACCAATGACTTTGTGTCCTTGTCGAGCTATTGGGGTGCTTACGCCAATTGGCTACCTTATGTGCTATTGGTTGCCAATATCTTGTATTGGTTAGTGCTATTGGCTTGGTTGCGAGAAGAAGTCCAGCTATCCACTCGCTTGCAATGGGGCAAGCTACTTTGGGTCGGAACTACTGCCATCAATTGGTATGGTGGCATTGTGTATTTCAATTCTGATTTAGCTTTTACCGTTACCAATATTGTGGCGCATGGACTGCCTTATTTTGCTCTTATTTTGTATTACAATCAACAAAAAAAAGGTATCATTCATCGCAAAGCATCTTCCATTTGGAAAGGTGCTTTAGTGGTTATTCCCATCGTATTTCTTTTGGCTTTCTTGGAAGAATACTGGTGGGACCGACTGATTTATGGTGACCGTGCTGCTTTTTTTGGTCAAATAATACCTTATTCCGAAAGTCTATTGCAGCAACCATTGCCGATTGCTATCGCAATTGGTATCTTGACCGTTCCGCAAATGACCCATTATATTATTGATGGGTTTATCTGGAAAACCAACGACAAAAATCCGTATCTCAAACCAATATTTAGTGACCATGAATAGAAGAAATTTTGTCCGTTTAGGAGCATTGGCTTTGAGCCCTATTTTGGTCAAATCGCTGGTCGATTGGAGCAGCACGACCGCCAAGCAAAATACCTTTGATATAGAAATACTGTCCGATGCAGGCGTGGGGCATTTACTTTGGCAAAGCCAAGACTACGAACAAGGAACAGATTTGACGACCGATTATTTGATAGTGGGTGGTGGTATCGCAGGTTTGAGTGCTGCTTACGAATTGCGCCATCAAGATTTTTTGTTGTGCGAATTATCCGAAACATTGGGCGGTAGTTCTGCTTCCAATAATCACAAAGACCAACATTTTGCACAAGGGGCTCACTACGACTTGGCATATCCTAAATATTACGGCAAGGAATTGCTCAAAACGCTGTTTGATTTAGATATTATTGACTTTGATTATGCCAGCGATATGTGGCAGTTTGTCGATAAACAATTCTTGATACCACACGACAAAGAAAGTCGTACTTACGTGCAATCGACCAACAATAAACGAGCAGAAGTATTGCCAAACGGCGATACCAAAGACAAATTTGAAGCCCTGTTGCGTCCGTTTGTGGGCAAAATGCCCATGCCAACTAACAATATTGCCCCTGCTTTACATTATCTCAACGAGCTGACTTTTGCGGATTATTTGCAAGAACACTTGCCCGAAGATGCTGCTTTCTTGCAGGCCATTGATTACGCTATGCTAGACGATTGGGGCGGTACTGCCCAACAAGTATCGGCATTGGCAGGCATTCATTATTATACCTGTCGTCCTTATTTCGACAAGCAGCCAGAGCTTTTTTCGCCGCCTGAGGGCAATGCTTATTTTGCTCAAAAATTTATTAGCAAAGTTCCGCAAGAGCGGTTGCATACGCAGCACCTAGTACGTCAAATTGAGCCACTTGCTACAGGCGGGTTTCGAGTGGAAGTCGTGCAAGCCGACACTAAAAAACAATTGGTAATACACACCAAAAATATCATTTATGCAGCTCATAAGCACGCACTCAAATACATTTACCCAGCAGCTTACCCGCAATTTTCGGGCGTGCAATATGCTCCTTGGATAGCGATCAACATTGTATTGGATAGCACCACTACCGCCGCTGTTTTTTGGCAAAATGAGTACCTAGCCGCAGAGCAAAACTTTATGGGTTTTGTTGATTCTGCTTCGCAATTCAAGACGCTCAGTGACACACGCAGAACGCTAACGGCTTATTATTGCTTGTCTCCAAAGGATCGCAATAATTTATTGGAAATAGACAAAAATGCTCCTGCCCTAGTGGAGCAAACCATACAGTATGTGGAAAAAGTATTGGGCGAACCTATCCGAAAAAGTATAGAAAAAGTATATGTCAAAGTGATGGGACACGCCATGCCAATCCCTATACCCAATTATCTACTGCAAGATTATAATCAAGATGCGATGACCAGCCGTATCGCTTATGCAGGCGTAGATACTGGACGGTTGCCACTCTTCTTTGAGGCAGCAGATTCGGGACTACAAGCTGCTCGATTATTGCTACAAGAGAGTTCTACGAATACACCAGAAGTAGGCTAGTGTGCATCTAAGTAAAAGATGTTACACAAGAGATAAATTTGCCAATTGAGCAGGTCAATTATACCTCCTCTTCTTTCCATTACCGAAAGAAGCAAAGTCTAGGTTCAATATTACGAACAAGATACTATCACCTTTCAATACTGACTTCAAGGGAATTTTTAGACTTTCTTTTAGGTTCAATAACGTATTTTGCTAGATAAACACGTCATTTGGCTATTTTCGGTGGAAACCCTTGAAGTTTAAACGTATTTTCAAGGGATAGTATTCGCTTGTTCTCCATAATTCCCACATTTTCAGTAGGCTTGGTTCTTGAGTGAAAGGAGAACAAAAAATTTCTTAACTCAAAACTCAAACTGTTCTTGCGTAACATCACTAAGTAAGAAACAATACTTATGAAAAACACGCTACTTTTTTTGTTCTTACTTCTATTACAAAACCACTTAATGGCTCAATCTCCAAATTCGACCATAGCTGTCGATAGTATCGCCTTTCGTACCGATTATCTTTGTGATTGTCCTCCAACACTATTCTTGGACGACGGTCGTATCTATGGCTTCACCCTTAGCCGAACCCATTTGGTGCATACGATTGGGGTAGAATATAGCTTGAACGAAGTTAATTTATATCCTCGTTATTTACCCGATTCGATCCATCAATCGGCACTTTTTGTATTGGATAGCTTGCCTACTGGTTATCTTGACCAATCCAATATTGGCAACTGTTTGGTTCATCTCCACATGGAAAGTCGTTATCCTTGTACTCGTGTTGTCGTTTTTCATAGTCATGGATTGCGAACAACGACACTATTACCCAATGATTTGCCACCTGCTTTGGCGACTTATATGTACAAAGTACAGCTTTTGTACGAAGAATTGCATCCCAAATTGTAGTCCATATATTACCCTTTAGAAACTCAAACCTACATTTCATGTCGATTTTCGTGCATTTCAGAAGTTATCAAAAAAAAATAGCTCCAACTAACTTACTTTTGTGGTAGAAGTTATTGCTATTCGACTTTGTTAGTCATTGTTCTTCGGAACACCTTCCGTTATTGGCTTTGCCTATAACAAAAAACCAAGTCCTAACTCCTCCAATTGATAGATAATAGTCAATAACTTCGTGTATCACCAATTTACCCAAAAAAAGAAAAAACCTAGCAGAGAAATTCTCTGCTAGGTTTTTCTATATACTGGGTATTACTAACTTTCGTTATTGCAAAGTATTATGGATGTACATGAAACTCAACGGTTTCTTTAGCTTCCTCCCCATTGTGATTAGAAACCTCTACTGTCATCTCAAAATCCGAGTGCATCGCCACATTAAGTGTCACCATGGTATCAATCGTCATTATCTTGTTGTGACTATGTCCACTCATACTAAATATCGTAGTATTTAGGTTTTTGTCTAGTACCTCAACGCTGTACTCATGCAGTTCATCTGCATCTTCAAACACCACTTCTATAGGCAATTGGTCCCCGCTATGATAAGTAGATCCATCTGTAGGAGCACTAACAACAGCCGTAGGTTTGCTAATATTGGTATCATCATCTTTGGTACAAGCACTAAGTGCCATTACGAAAAGTAGCACTAAGCTACCTACAATCATTTTGTAGTTCATGTTATTGTTTTTATTTAGAATAAATAATTGATAGTGGCAGTGAATCGTGCAGCGTTATGAAGCTGCCCACTTGCCATTTTTTGCCAGATTGGCTGTTGGTATTGTACACCAAACTGAAAACTTTGATAATACAGGCTCATGCCTGCTACTGCCAACAACTGCGTTCCACCCGAAAACTGACGCGTATAACCGTCGTTGGTATTATAATCCAATTGTTCGAGCTGTATGCCAAGCTGTGGGACAAAGGTTGTTTTTTTTGTCTTCCAGACCCCAAAACCGACAATACTACTTTGGAATTGATTCCCCAATTTATACCCAAGCGGATTAGCTAGATTAATCTGATAAGTGGCACTCGCATTGAGCCCCAACTTATCGTGGCGTAGCGTATATACTGCCGATAACAAAAAACTCCAAGCTCCCGTCCCAGATTGTAAGGTCGGTGACAAAAGTACGTCGTCATTCCCCTTCACTTGATAATCGCCCGTAGGGACTTTGAGTCCTCCACCTACCAACAAATTATGTTGTACGTGTGCCCCCGAATCGACAAAATTGGTATTATATACATTGTAAAAACCTAAAACAGTCATGTCACCAAAACCTAAGGTTTTTTCAGTTGCTCCACCTTCTATCGTTTGTACATTATAATTGTAGGGCAAATAAGTCAACACTTGCACTCGACGGTGCGGATAAAAACGAGCTTGTATATCCATACCGAAGTACGATTCCTGCGTCGCTTGACCTGCTGTCAGTCCGTCGTGTCCATTGTGTGCCAGTAGGCTGCTGTATCTTGCCCTCAACCCAATATAATGCTTTTGATAGTTGGGAAACAAGCCGTTATCAAAGCTACTCACAACAGGGCAGCCGCCATCACAAGCCTGTGCCGTAGGCGTAAGCCCTAGACATAACAGTATGCAGCAAGACCAATAAAGCCTTCTTGCTAGCTTATATTTATAGTTCATGTTATTCTTTTTATTGACAAAGGATTATTCAAAAACTGTCAATATCTGAGGGGGCTGTAGTTGTTGAAAGATGGGTAAATATTGGTAATCGAAATGATACCAATCGTGCTGCTCTGGCAATAAGTAATTGGAGCTTTTGAGTGTAGCTATCAAGGCAAAAGTAGTGAGCTGTTGCCAAAATAAAACCAATGGTTTGCCATCTAATAAACTCGGAGGTGTAACAGGTTCATTAGGCTGCTCTATGGATACTTTTTCGCTTACCGCCAATAAGTTTTTGAGGTGACATTTGCCGTCACATTTTAGCTGCGGTTTAGCTTTGTTGACACAATAAGTGGTCGTGATGTACTGTTTTTGGAGGGTGTAATAAGCATATACGATTCCCTGATAGGTTGTCTGGCAACCTATTACTAAAATGAGTAGTATGGAAATCAAATGCTTCATGCCGCGAAAATACAAATTCTTATAGTAATCTATACGTCTGTTGGTGACTTTTGAATGATTGCCTTGATATTTTGACCATCTCTTAACATTATGATACCTGCATACACTAGTAAGAGCAATAAACTCGCTAAATAGTTTGCCCAAGGATTGACCACAGATAAGAAAGGGTAAATGATTTGACGATGCAAAAAGTAAATTCCCACGGCTATCAAGATATAACTGCCAATTTTGACAATATCATACGGAATAGGGTAATGTTTCTGCCCTAGCACATAAGCAGCCCCAACCATAAATACATAACAAATCAAGGTAGCCCAAGCAGCCCCCAAATAGCCCGCATAGCCCCAGTCCATAAATAAAGGAATCAGTATTAAGTTGGCACTAATCGTAATCACTGCTCCTGTCACAGCTATGTAAGCACCGTACTTGGTCTGTCCACTCAACTTGAACCAAATGGCAACATTGTAATACAAGCCCAAAAATAAATTGGCAAGCAACAAAATAGGCACAATCACTAAACCTTCTCGGTAGCTTGCTGCTACAAAATGCTGGGCAATATCCATAAACAGCATCACGGCCAAAAAACCAAAGCAGCCCACCAACGCAAACAAAAAAGCAATTTGAGCGTATAGTTTTCGTGCAAAAGCCTTGTTGGCATTCCTAAAAAAGAAAGGCTCTGCCGCATAATTGAACGCTTGCGTAAACAGATTCATTAAGATGGCAATCTTGTAACAAGAGCCATAAATCCCCAATTGTGTGAGTCGATAATCAATGTCACCTTCTAGCAAGTTTTTGAGAAGGATTCTATCCAATACCTCATTGACAATACCCGCAAAACCCGCAAAAACTAACGGCAAACTATACCAAAACATTTGCTGAAAAAGTACCTTATCAAACTTGGGAGGTGCTATCGTTTCGTCTGCCCCAACAGCAACAGGACGCTTATAGAAATAGGTAGGCAATAATAATAAAAAGGTGACACCACTGGCTATTAGATTGGCTACAAATACGTACGCAATGCCCATATCTGCATGATACCAATCTGGAAAATAGACAGGCATGACACTCAAAAAGAAAAGTACTAGCCCAAGATGTATAAACAAATTGAGTAGCTTAATTCCTGCAAACCGAACGGCTTTGCCTTCCAGTCGAAGCAAAGCGAAAGGCACGGCACACAGGGCATCAAAACCTAATATTAGGGCAAACCAAACTACATAAATAGCATGGTCTGGATATTCCAATACATTGGCAATAGGTTGCGCCAAAAGCACCAACAGCACCGTCAAGATAATGCTAGTTCCCACTAGTGCCATTTTTGCTGTTTGGTAGGCAGTAGGTCGCTGCTTGACATCGCTCCCAAACTTAAAGAAAGCCGTTTCCATGCGGTAGGTAAAAATAACCATCAGAAAGGCTGTCCAAGCATACAAATCGGACTGAATGCCTATTTGTGCTTGGTCGTTGGCAAAAACACGCGTCAAAAATGGTGTTAGAAAAACGAAAGTGAGTACTCGACCCAAAATAGAGCTAAGACCATAGAGTGCAGTTTCGCCTGCTAGTTTTTTGAGTAAAGACACTTTTATTTATATTTATTAGCAACTAAAATATTGAACAAATCTACTATTGTTGAGCCAAATCAACGACATATATTCTTACAGGAATTTCTTGTTGTATGACTTCTTTTTGGCTGTTTTCCAATGCTTGATAAGCACGATCAAAACGAGTAATAGCCGCCGCTTCCCACAAGTCCATATAGGCACTTCTGGTTGCTTTATCGAGCTGGGCATATACAGCAGCATTTGTTGTCGAATTATAGACAACAGCGACCATAGCTTGCGTTGGTTTTTCTGCCATTTCGTCTTCTTGACTAATAACAAACTGCCTTACTAAGCCCCTTATTTGTTCTATTTGTATAGGGTTCCGTCGAGCGGTAATGCTCCCATCGTCCGCTACTTTGATAGCGAGCATATCTCGTTTTTCTACTCGTATCGTTGGAGCGTCTTTCTGATAAGGTGCCAAGGTAGTTTTGACTTCCGCCAATTCCGTTTCCCACGCATTTTCGACAGTAGCAACCTTGGCTGGTTGTTGCTCGACTTGAGGCGGCATTACTATAGGCTGTTCAGTCGTAGAATTAGTTTCGGACGTACAACTAATCGTCAAAAAAACGATGGCAACTGTTAGACACTTAAACATATTTATTTTTTTATGACTTGTTTTGAAAGTTATTAATTGTCATGCTATAGAATACTCCTGTACTCAGCCTGCAAATATACAGTATGTTTATAAACCACTTCCTCCCTAAACTATTTTATTTTTTTGTAATTTTAGGTTACTAATCACTTTTATCCCCATTTAAAATAAAAAGGATCTTCTTGCTTATGCCTAAACAACCTGACATTCTTGCACAACTTCGTGGTGGTCAAAACAAAAAAGCGATTGCGACTCTCTATCAGTACTATCCAATGATTCGTCAGTTGGTGTGTACCAATGGCGGCAATGATGCCGATGCACAGGATATATTCCAAGAAGCACTCTTGGTACTATTTCGCAATGCCCAAAAAGCAGATTTTGAGCTAACCTGTGCCGCCAGCACTTACCTATACAGTGTTGCTCGATTCATGTGGAAAGATAGCTTGCACAAAAAAAATAGAGCCGTAGAGCTCCAAGAAGATCACCCCGTTATACGAGTAGAGTTTGAGGATACACTAGAGCAACAAGAAACCATTCGACAAAAAAATACTACGCTGCAAGCTATTATTGAGCAGTTGGGCGATAAATGCAAAAAAATACTCACCGCCTATTATTACCAAAAAATGAGTATGCAAGAAATAGCAACCCAACTCAACTACAGCAGTACCAACAGTGTCAAAACTCAAAAATATAAATGCTTGGAGCGTGCCAAAAAAATGGCAACTACTACCAACAAATTTGCCTAATTAGCCTTTATTAAACTATATATGCGTCCAGACCTTGAACATATCAAAAAGATAGAGGATTTTTTAGCAAAAAAATTACCTCCTGCCGAGCAAGCTCAATTCAAAAAAGAGCAGCAACAAAACCCCCAACTCCAAAAAGAAGTACAGTTGCAACAAGATTTGGTTCATCAAATCCAAGAAATGGCGTTCTTGGAAGAGGTACAAGCCTATCAGCAGACTTACGGCAAAACCCGAAAAACTAAAAAATGGTGGTGGTTGGCTCTCTTTGTCGCCACCTTGCTTGCTATTTTGGTAGGAATATTATTTTGGGGTAGCAGAGGAGAAGATAGCGTATCTTGGTTTTCTAGCCTTGATAACAAAACAGAACAATCCACAGATGGAGAACTGCCTAATCAAGGGGGAACAGAGCCACAAGCCGAGCCCGCTACAAGCAATACAGTCACAGCAGATCCTACCAATAACGATTTGACTACCACTCCCAATAAATCTATTCGCAATCCTTTTGTAGTGCCTTTTGAGCAACAAACCATTAATAATAGCAAGGGCAGTACGATTCGTATTCAAAATTCCAAAACGGTTATTCATATTCCTGCCAAAGCGGTACTTTCTGCTGCGGGCAAATCTATATCAGGTGATTATACGCTTCGTTATCGAGATTTCAGGACACCTGTCCAACTGATGTTTAGCGGTGTGCCAATGCACCAAAACGACAGCAGCCGATACAGCTCCAACGGTATGCTCGAAGTAGTCGCCTACCAAAATGGTCGAGCCTTAACGATGAATCCCCAACACTTGATTACGGTAGATTATGAAGTTAATGGCTACTATACTCCTTCATTGGACTGGAGTCTGTATCAAGATGATAACAAAACTTGGAAGGTCATCGAAAGCGTCGCCATGCCGCTTCCGCTTACCGCTCAACAAAAAATGGCAGCAGCTGAAAAAGCAGCAAAAGAACGATTGGAAAAAATTAGAAACACCGCACAAACCGCTAGTGACAGTGCCAATATAGACGCAGATGAGAATACAATCAGTATGGGCATGACATTGACTCCGATCAAGCAGTCAAAAGATACTGTTGCTAAGCGGCACTTTGTGCAGCATCGCAGCAATCCCAAACTAATCAAGGGGCTAAAAATGGCTACTTTTGGGGTCTATAATTGTGGCAATCGCTACACAGTCGCCAATCAATTGCTCGTACGAGCAACCTATATTGATGCACAGCAAAAACCGATTGAACAGGCAGATATTTTGTCGATTATTGATTTGGATTATTGGGCAGCTTATAGCTTTGAGCCAACTCAATTTTTGTGCAACCACAAAGCAAAAAATATATTCTTGCTCTGGACAAAAAAAGGCGAATTATACAGCTATTACAGCCGTCAGCCATTGCCCAAAGGCAACAAAACAGTCCACCAATACACCTTCAAGATGCAGAAGTTATCGCCCAAAATATATTCGTTAACTGCCTTACAGCAATACATTGACGAAGTACAGGAAGAGCAAAACTAGTCCGCTAAGAAGCTCCCTAAACTATACGATAGGAATGACTTGCTTGCGCAAAATATGATGGATTTGGATAGACGCATCTAGAAGCAAAATACGTGGATTGCCGTTGCGTTCTACATGAAAAGCCGTTTCATCAAACAACTGAATGAGGGATTGCATTTGTGCTACGCCAATAACTTTGAGCATATTTTGGGCGGTCTTTAATTCTTGCTGTTGTAGGCGTACCGCCAATGCTCCACCACCCAATTTTAGGCTCAAAAACTCTTTGAGAAAATACAAACCATAATGCAGGAATACAATTTGGTCTTTTCTGCCCATCTTTATATAATAGTCTTTTTCGGTGTGCTTGCCACTCACAATCGCTTCTACCCACCTGACCATTTCTCTCGGCTTGCCTTGATAACAAGCACGCAGCCAATCGACAAAAATAGCTCCGTTGTTGTCGTCCATATCTTCCGTCAACTGTCGAGCTTTGTTATAGTTGCCTTCCGCTAAATAAGCAATGGTTTTTGCTTTTTCGGCAGGTATCTGCAACTCTTCGATGAGTTGCGTAGCAATCAAGCTATCGTCCAATCGAGGAATATTGACCAGCTGACAACGAGAAAGAATGGTATTTAGAATCTTGCCTGACTGCTCGGACACCAACAAAAACAAGGTATTGGGTCGAGGCTCCTCTATGAGTTTGAGCAATCGATTGCCTTCATTGCCCAAGTATTCGGGCAACCAAAGAATCATTATTTTGTACCCACCTTCTGTTGATTTGAGACTCAGACGATTCACAATAGACACACATTCATCTTTGGTAATATTTCCTTGCTGGTTTTCTGCTCCAATCGCTTCTAGCCATTCATTGATACCCAAATAAGGATTTTGCAAAACAGCAGCACGCCATTCTTTGATAAAATCGGTGCTTATTTTTTTGCTACCAATAGTAGGATAAGAAAAGTGCACATCGGGGTGTACAAGCTTTTTATTTTTTTTGCAGCTGGGGCAATCACCACAAGCATCGGTCGCTGTGGGTGCATCACAGAGTATGTATTGAGCGTAAGCCAAGGCTAGCCCCAAGGCACCATTACCTTCCTTGCTGACCAATATCTGAGCATGAGCCGTACGATTAGCCTGATGTGCCTCGATCAAGTGCTGTATTACTTTTTGATGACCCAATACTTGCTGAAATAACATGAATAGTTGGTGTTAGATAAACTGGTTGTGTAAAAATTATTGCAAATTGCATTCGTGCCTATATGCACTATTTCGATGCGATAGGCTGCCATTATTGCAACTCTATACTATATTTGTGGTTATAAAAGTAGTATTATATTTAGGGAAACTAAAAACAAAGGTATGTATATTTCTGTATTTCGCAAAGCTCATTTTAATGCCGCTCACCGCTTGCACAATCCGAAGTGGTCGGAAGAAAAAAACAAGGAGATTTTTGGCTTATGCAATAACGTTCACTATCATGGTCACAACTACGATTTGGAAGTCAAAGTGAGTGGCGAAGTGGATCCCGACACGGGCTACTTGATTGATTTGAAATATCTATCCGATATTATCAAAGATAAAGTAGAAAACAAGCTAGACCACAAGAATTTGAATATAGAAGTAGCCGAGTTTGCAGAACTCAATCCGACTGCCGAAAATATCTGTTATGTTATTTGGCAAATACTGCGTGCAGAACTCGCTGCTAAATTTGATTTGGCAGTCCGACTCTACGAAACGCCACGTAATTATGTCGAATATGAGGGAAAATAACAACTTATCACAAAAAAACGTTTTTTAGACCAAAAAGAATTACCTTTGTGGCTATAATCTTGGCTATCAGTCTTAATTCCACATGAAAAAAAATGCCCAAAATTACTTGCTGTGGATATGTATTACCATATCTAGTCAGGTCACTATCATAGTGGCACAGCCTTCTTTCACGCTCAATGGTTCTACTATTGTGGTGGCGGAGAATTGTTATCGACTAACCTCTCATAAGGTCGGCAATGATGTGGGCAGCATTTGGTGCGAAACACCCATTGGGCTAGACAATGCCATCGAATTTCGTTTTGCCGTCAATCTTGGCTGTAGCAAATATGGTGGCGAAGGGATAGCCATGGTCATGCACACTTCCGAACAGAAATATGATGCACTCGGCTGCTCTGGCTCAGAAATGGGTTTTGGGGCTTCCGCCAATTGCGACGCGATTAGTCCCTCTTTTGCAATAGAAATAGACACCAAATTCAATAGAAACCACAAGGATCTTTATCAGCCTCATTTGGCACTCGTCAAAGATGGCAAACTCAATCAACCGCTTATACCTCCTGTACGTGCCAAAACCTACGGCAAGGACATTCGAGATTGCGAATACCATACGGTCTGCGTTCAGTGGACACCTTCTACACAAGAATTAGTCATTTATTTTGATGACGAAAAGCGAATTACCTACAAGAAAGATCTCATCAATGATATTTTTGATGGGCAAAAAGATGTCTATATTGGATTTACGGCTAGTACGAGCGACGAGCCCAATATGCAAATGGTTTGTATTCAGTCGTTGCTACTCCAAGTAGATGCAGAAATAGAAAAAACACGTTCCTTTGAGCAGGCTATTGGCATTTTTCCGAATCCACTTAAAGAGAAATTGACCATTGATGTCAATCTCAAAGAAGAACAAGATGTGCAAATGCAGCTCTACGACAGCACGGGCAAGCTCATCTACGAAATCCCTATGCACGCCACCCAAACCAAAAAATATTACTTCAATATGCCAGGATTACCCTCTGGGGTCTATTACGTAACGGTCACCAACGGCACCGATAGAGTCAGCAAAAAAGTAGTACACATCTCCTCTGTGCGAGCATAGTTTATTAATCAGAAGTATCCAATCCAAAGTCGGAAGTATTTTATTGCTACCAATTGGCAACCTTCCGACTTCCGACCTTGAACTTTGGACTTTATCCTAATCTACAATCATCGTTGTTTTGTCTAATTCCTGCTGTCTGGTATGAGCAGGCAATTCTCTGTATTCGTATTGTTGTGTACGAAGCTGTGGCTCAAAACCTGCCTCTGCAATCGCTTTTTGGATACCATCTGCCGTGAAACGGAAAGCTGCTCCAGCTGCCGATACTACATTTTCTTCTATCATAATAGAACCAAAATCATTGGCACCAGCATGCAAGCACGCTTGTGCTACTTGTTTTCCTACCGTCAACCAAGAAGCTTGAATATTGACCACATTGGGCAGCATAATTCTACTCATGGCTATCATACGAATGTATTCGTCGCCAGTATAAGTATCACGCTTTTTAGTTAGCTTTTTCAGAATCGTATCTTCGTCCATGAACGGCCACGGAATGAACGCTAAAAAGCCTTTGGCGTTGGCTGGTTTTTTGTCTTGTACTTCTCTCAACCAAACCAAGTGTTCCATGCGTTCGTAGTTGGTTTCGATATGTCCAAACATCATGGTAGCACTTGTCGTAATATCTAATTGATGTGCTGCTTCCATGACTTCTAGCCATTCCTTGCCTGTACATTTACCTCTAGAAATACGACGACGTACACGGTCGTTGAGTATCTCCGCCCCTGCTCCCGGCAGTGAATCCAAACCTGCTTCTTTCAAGGCTCGCAATACTTCTATATGGGTTGATTTTTCGAGTTTGGTAATATGAGCTATCTCTGGTGGTCCTAATGCGTGCAGCTTCAAGTTGGGGTACAATCCCTTTAGTTCCTTGAATAGCGTGCAGTAATATTCCAGCCCCAAATCGGGGTGGTGACCGCCTTGTAGTAGTAGCTGTTCGCCACCAAACTCAAACGTTTCTTCTATCTTTTGTTTATACTCTTCTATGGTTGTCACGTAGGCTTCTGGATCCTTGGGGCGACGATAAAAATTACAGAATTTGCAGTTGGCAATACATACGTTAGTTGTATTAGAATTGCGATCAATTATCCAAGTCACTTTGTTGTGAGGGACGTGGTATTTTTTGATTTTGTCCCCAACATACATCAGCTCCGCAGTCGTAGCATTTTCGAATAAAAAAACGCCTTCGTCTGCGGTTAAATGTTCTAGTTTTAAGGCTCTTGCCAATAAGTTATCTACTTGCATAATTACAACTTTCAATTATTTCTGAATCTTTTGAACAAAGTTACATTATTTTAGACAATCAATCAACAGAAGTGTTCAAAATAAGCTGCTTTTTGATGTAGTTTTCACGAGAGTTCATTACGAATGGAGTTGTATGGAAGTGAAGAGAGAGATTTTTTTGAATAGTGAAATAAACGCACAGACTCATAGCCTTAGCTATGAATTCGAGCATTTATGATACTAGTCGAAAAAAGATATTTTCTTTGCTATACAAATTTATTCGTAATAAACTCTACTAATACTTAACCTTTGTTTTGGCTATCCAGAATAATCGTAACAGGACCATCATTGACGAGCTGTACTTTCATATCGGCTCCAAAAGTCCCCGTCTGCACCGTTTTGCCCATCACGCTGTTCATCTTCGCCACAAACGCTTCGTAGAGCGGTATGGCTATAGCAGGTGGAGCCGCTTGCACAAACGATGGACGAGTTCCTTTCTTGACATTGGCGTAAAGCGTAAACTGGCTCACCACCAATATTTCAGCATCTACATCTAGGGCTGACAAATTCATTCTGTCTGCCTTATCGGCAAATATTCGGAGTTTGCTTATCTTTTGGCAGAGCCAATCTATATCCGTATTGGTATCCTCAGGAGCGATGCCCAGCAACAATACTAATCCGTTGCCTATTTCTGATTTTGTTTGCTGATCAATAGAGACCGCTGCTTCGCTTACTCGTTGCAATACTACTTTCATTTGCTGTATTTTATTGCTGTTGTTTCTAAAAAAGTCTTGAATTATTATCTACATTAGGCAGCTCGAATCAATAACAACCAGCATTATGTTAGAAATACTTTACCAAGACGATTATTTTGTGGCTATCAATAAGCCTCATGGTTTGCTAGTGCATCGTACAGGCATTGCGACCGATGCCACCGAATTTGCCTTGCAGTTGCTTCGTGACCAATTGGGGCAGTATCTGTACCCTGTGCATCGGCTCGACCGCAAGACTTCTGGCGTATTGCTTTTTGCGTTCGATAAGCAAACCAACACACAACTCCAAGCACAGCTACACGAGCCTAGCACCCAGAAAAAGTATATTGCCTTAGTGCGTGGTTATTTTCCTGACCGTGTCACGGTTGATCACCCCCTGACCAACGACCGAGGCAAAACACAAGAAGCCATTACCGATTTTGAATGCTTGGAACAAATAGAGTTACCTGTGCCGTTGGGCAATTTCCAAACCTCTCGTTATTCGCTCATTGCCGCCTACCCTCGTACTGGCAGAATGCACCAAATCCGCAAACATTGCAACCACTTACGACACCCTATTGTGGGCGACCGACCACATGGCTGCAACAAACAAAATCGTCTATTCAAAGAGAAGTGGCAATTGACCAATATGCTGCTCCATGCTCAAAGTTTTGGCTTGAAACGTACATCTGACAATCAAAATATACTTATCAAAGCTCCTTTTTCTAGTGAGTTTCAACGAATATTAACTACTTTTGCCTTACAATTACCACATTAGACACCATTTGCCTGATACACTAGTCAGGCAGTGCTGAGGTTTGGTTATTACTAAACCAAGGTTAAATCTATTACACTACGCTATTTACACTACTGTACAACAACACACTACTATTAAAAATCTCTTTAGCCACACTAGTTAAAGGGATTTTTTTTGGGGCGGTATCAAATGTTGAAATTGTAATAATAGTCAATAGACTGCTGTCCAATAAACTGTTGGTGCTGCCTATCCGCAGCAATAGGCAAGCGAGGAGCCGCTATACCTTCGTGCAGCAATTTAGGCGACGTTATCACTCGACATTCGTCCCATAGATTAGCAGCAAAAAAATGCTGCAACAAAGTAGCTCCACCTTCCACCAAAACGGATTGTATCCGCTGCTGCTGCAATTCTTCCAATAGATTGGGCAATAGCTGGTCGTCAAAATCCAAGTTAAGATATTTTACATTATTTAGCTGTTGCTTCGGCGTTTGGGTAGTGACCACCAAAGTCGTTTGATTGCCATCTAACAAATGGTGGGTAGCTGGAATTTTCAATTCCTTATCCAGCACAATACGTACTGGCGCTACACCAAAAAAGTGGCGATTATTCAACCGAGGATTATCGACTAATGCAGTCGTTGTCCCAACCATAATAGCCGCTTCTTCTGTTCGCCATTGGTGTACCAATCGCTTGCACAGGCTGTCCGAAATCGCAATTTCTTTGCCGACTTGACCAATATAACCGTCCTTAGATTGCGCAAACTTGAGGACGATATAAGGGCGTTTTTTTTGTACTGTTGTCAAAAATCGCCTTGCCAAATGCTTCGCTTTTTGTTCCAATACACCAACAATGACTTCTACTCCAGCTTCTCGCAGTTTTTTGATACTCCTGCCGCCTACTTGCTCAAAATCATCGACACAACCAATCACCACTCTAGGGATTTGATGTTTCAGAATCAAGTCCACACAAGGGGGCGTTTTGCCATAATGAAAACAAGGCTCTAGCGTAACATAAATCGTAGCTTGATTCAGATAAACTTGGTCTGCTGTTGCTACACTCGCTATCGCATTGACTTCGGCATGTCCTTCGCCATACTGCTCGTGATAGCCCTCTCCTATTATTCGGTCTTGATACACCACGACCGCCCCTACTCTAGGATTAGGGGCATGATTGCCCGCTCCTAACTGAGCCAAGTCAATCGCTCGTTGCAGATATAATTGATCGTTGTTCATGGATTATTAGACTTTTAGAAGCTAGACCGCTGTACGATTAGATTAGGTTTCTAGTACCTTTTATCTACTTTCTAGCAACCTAGCTTCTAGTTTCTCTCTCTACTCCTGTATGAAATCAAACCCAGTAAAGGCTTGCAATACTTTAGGTATTTTGATGCCCGTAGGCGTTTGGTTATTTTCTAGTAACGTTGCCAATATTCTAGGCAATGCCAATGCCGAACCATTGAGCGTATGTGCTAAATGGTTTTTGCCATCTTCGTCTTTGTAACGCAATTTCAGACGGTTCGCTTGGAAATTTTCAAAATTAGAAACAGAACTCACCTCTAACCAACGTTCTTGAGCAGCAGAATACGTCTCAAAATCAAATGTCAATGCAGCCGTAAATCCTAAATCACCACCACACAAACGCAAAATGCGATAAGGCAGCTCCAATTTGTTCAATAGTCCTTCTACATGGGCACACATATCGTCTAGTGCGGCATAAGAATTATCAGGGTGTTGTACTTGTACAATCTCTACTTTATCGAACTGATGCAAGCGATTGAGTCCACGTACATGTGCACCATACGAGCCTGCTTCTCTACGAAAACAAGGTGTATGAGCGGTCAATTTGACAGGCAAATCTTGATGAGACACAATCACATCTCTATACAAATTCGTCAATGGAACTTCGGCAGTTGGTATCAAGTACAAATCATCTTGGGGCATGTAGTACATCTGTCCTTCCTTGTCGGGAAGTTGTCCTGTACCCCTAGCACTTGCTTCGTTGACCACGTGTGGCACCGAGTGTTCCAAATAACCAGCAGCATCGGCTTCATTCAGAAAGAAATTAATCAACGCACGTTGCAAAATAGCTCCTTTCCCTTTATAGACAGGAAAACCTGCACCTGTTACTTTTGCTCCTAACTCAAAATCAATTAAGTCATATTTTTTTGCCAGTTCCCAATGTGGCAATGGGTCTGCACCCAAATCAGGCAATGGTTTAGCCCAATCTTGCTTCACTTCGTTATCTTCGTCCGAATTGCCATAAGGCACTGATTCGTGTGCACAGTTAGGCACTTGCAGTAACAAATCTTCAAGTTTTGCTTCCTGTACCGCCAATTCGTCCTTGAGTGTACTGATATTGGCTTTCAATACGCCCGTACGTTCTTTCATCGAAGTAGCTTCGGCTGCTTTACCTTGCTTGTAGAGTTGTCCGATTTCTTTAGATATTTGGTTACTCTCTGACTGGTCAGATTCTAGCTCTTGCAATATCCTTTTGCGTTCGTCATCGGCTGCCAAGATGGTATCCAATATCGTCGTATCTTTCTGATTGCGTTTTTGCAAACTAACGACTATCTTTTCTTTGTTTTCCTTAATGAAAGGTATAGTTAGCATAGTATAATGATTGTTGTTTTGATGGCAATAAAGCACTGCATTTGTCTATTAGGACAATTTGATACAGCTAATGTAAGGCTAGATTATTTTTTTTTATAGAAAATACTATTCGTTTTTCAAATTAAAGTGTATTTTTGAGCTTCAAAAGAAAGCAATATACATTCTAAAACTAGAAGAATCCATCTTCTAGCTTGCTTTTTACTACCAATCGTTCTACTTCCCATCTCAACATAGTTTTTCCTTTTTATTTAGCTTTTGTTAGCTTTAGCTAATAATCTTATACTTTCGTAAGATAACTGCGATTGATAATAAAACGCCATTAATTTGAGTATTAAAGGACAACACTACTTTGTACCAACAACTTATTGCTAACTATATACTGCTTAGCAGCTATTATAATATGGTGTAAAGTAGAACGACACATCAAACAAAAAAGTGATTACAAGCTAAACACTTTCCTATTTCAATAATTTTATAATAAACCTACCTACCTGTATGTACGACATACTTCAACTCAACCAAATGCTCGTTCCAGAGCTGAGAGACATAGCCGACAAACTACAACTGAAGGGCTACAAACGATTAACAAAAAAAGAATTGGTGTACAAAATATTGGACTATCAAGCTGATAATGGTGCTATTGAAGAACAAATAGCCCCCGCCAAAACGGACAATAACACCAAAGAAGAAACTCCCGCAGACAAGGCAACCAAAAAGCCTGCTGCCAAAAAGACAAAATCAACGGATAGACGCACCAAAGACAACTCAAAAACAGAGCGTAAGCCGAAAGCTAAATCCAAGAATACCCGTACAAACCAAAAATCGCAAAACGACAAAAAAGAAGATACGGTAACTGAAAAAATCGATGAAGTTATAGAAGCGACTACCACTGATACACCTGTGGAAAAAAGTGAGAGAAATAACAAACCTCGTCCTGCCAAAAAAGAACGTACGCCTAATAATCGCAATCAAAAGTCGAACAAAAAGGAGACAACACCTAAAGCAGATAGTGACACGAGCAACGAAAAAGAAACTCCAAAAGAAGAAGCGACCGAAAAGTCGAACAACAATCATCAAAAAAGAGAACGCAACAACGACCGTAACAAAAAGGACAATAACGAGCGTAACAAAAAGACAACGAGAAAAGACGACGACAACGACGAAAAGAAACGAAATGATAAACGTAACGACAATCGCAATGATAAACGTAACGACAATCGTAACGACAAACAAAATGACAAACGTCAGCGCAACCAGAAACCACAACCTAAATTTAATGTAGATTTAGATGGTATTGTGGTGGGCGAAGGTGTACTCGAAATGATGAACGAAGGCTACGGCTTTTTGCGTTCTTCCGATTACAACTACCTCAACTCTCCTGATGATATTTATGTTTCGCCCTCTCAAATCAAGCTTTTCGGACTCAAGACTGGCGATACGATTGAGGGAGCTATACGCCCTCCCAAAGAAGGCGAAAAATATTTCGCTCTGCTCAAAGTAGAAAAAATAAACGGCTGGCACCCTAACGACATTAGAGATAGAGTACACTTCGATTTGCTCACGCCACTCTTCCCAGAAGAGAAACTCAATATCGTAGAAGCCAGCAAACCAAATCTTTATTCTACTCGAATGATGGATTTGTTTACACCAATCGGTAAGGGACAAAGGGGCTTGATTGTAGCACAACCCAAAACAGGTAAAACATACTTGCTCAAAGATATTGCAAACGCTATTGCTCAAAACCACCCGGAATCCTACTTAATCATTTTGTTGATTGATGAGCGTCCTGAGGAGGTAACCGATATGCAGCGTAGTGTACGTGCGGAAGTAGTTGGTTCTACCTTTGATTCGCCTCCTTCCAACCACGTTCGTGTTGCCAATATTGTATTGGAAAAAGCAAAAAGAATGGTAGAATGTGGGCATGATGTAATTGTCCTCTTAGATTCTATTACTCGTTTGGCTAGAGCACACAATACTGTTTCACCATCTTCTGGCAAGGTACTTTCTGGTGGTGTAGAATCTAGTGCATTGCTCAAACCAAAACAATTCTTTGGCGCTGCTCGTAATATCGAGGACGGTGGGTCTTTGACCATTATCGCTACCGCTCTAATTGATACAGGATCTAGAATGGACGAAGTTATCTTCGAGGAGTTCAAAGGTACTGGTAACATGGAGCTACAACTGGATAGAAGATTGGCAAACAAACGCGTTTATCCTGCTATTGATTTGACCAAATCTAGCACTCGACGCGATGACTTGCTACACGACAAAGAGACCATTAGCAAAATGTGGGTTCTCCGCCGTTATCTTGCGGACATGAACACCGAAGAAGCTATGGAGTTCTTGCTAGAGCGTATGCGTGGCACGAAAGACAACGATGAATTTTTGAATACAATGAATCAATAATTGATTCCTGTATTTCTAACAATAACTAAAAAGTTCCTACTACAGCCGTGCTGTGGTAGGAACTTTTTTTTGTTTATTTTTTTGCCCACTTGAAGATTGTTTGATTGTTGATTCTTGCCCTTGCAGGGCAATTGTTGAGTCAATTATAACTTAAACAAAGCTCGAAGAGCGAACAAACAATTTTCCTTACAATTTCTTGACGCGCACTATCATTTTGCTAGGAATCCAACCTACTAAATAATTAGGCAATTGCACTTTTGTCCAGGTATTTTTTTCTTCCAAAATACGTACTGCGATTCCTTCGTGGATAAGTTCCATTTCTGGGCTCACCAACTGTGGATTTTGTCGAAGCCCCACTTCCTTTTTGATAATAATAGCTTTCGTTTGATCAAACAATATGGCACGTTGTTGCCAGCCAAATACAAAAGGAAAGATACTAACCAGCAAAACACCAATAGCCACGGCACGAAAAATAGGCTTTTGTAGCCAATGCCCCGTCCCCAGTGCTCCTATTGCTATCGCAAAAAGTAGTAAAAAAATAATTGCCCAACTGGTAGAAGAAAAAACTCCAATAGCAGCATTCCACCAACGTACAAAAAAAGCACTTTCGGTAGCTGCAATGGGTGACACAATACGCTGCTGTGCTGCTTGCAGATTATATTGAGCATCGGCATGATTGGGCTGTAGCCACAAGGCACGTTCAAAACTCACAATCGCTTTTCCCAATTGATTATTGGATAAATATGCCAAACCCAAATTATTGAATACTTCGGGCGATAGCTGCTCCGACTGTACCAATTCTTGATACAAAGCAATGCTCTTGGCGGCATTATTTTCTTTTGTTTGAGCCGCTAATGCGGCATCAAAAGTAGCGATAGGATTTGGTTGGGCAATAGCCCCTGTCATAGCCGCCAACCAAATTAGTACCACTAGATATAGATTAGATACGCTCATATTACTTTTCCATTAGTTTAATCAAGGCAACACTATCGTCATAGACCTGCTGCATGGCTAGTGTATCGGTCATTCCTGCAAAGAGAGCCATTTCACTTTTTTGCAAAATAGCCATCAACGTATCAATTTTATCGGTGGCAATTTCTTGCTTTATCAATTGTTTTTTGACCTTATCTTTGGTCAAATCAATGGTAGCAATGTGATATTGGTCGCCTACAAAACCCAAGAGAGCTTTTGATATTTCGTTGTAAAAAGGCTTTGCTTCTTTTTGACGTAGAAGGGCTTTGGCGGTCGCCAATCTCTTGGCAGCTTGTGAAGCAGCTTGTTGCTGTCGAATAACCGCCAAAGGCGTCGCCGCTTTTTTATCTTTTTTATTTTTGAGGTAATACACCATGCCCAAACCAACTAAAGGTAGCAACATTAGCAGCCAAAATAAGGCATTTCCCCAAAGGGAAGTCGGCATTCCCTCAAAACGACTATTGGCAAGTGCTGTACGAGGGACTAACGTAGGTTCATTGAGGACTGGCACGGCTACTTTTGTTTCTTTTTTATCTATCTCCTCCAATGTTGGTAGTTGATTTTTGCCTTGCTGTACACTCAACTGAATCGTAGTATCGAGCTTGACAAACTTCTTGAGCTCTGGGTCAAAATAAATAAATTTGGGTTGTATCGTAAAATCCCCGACAGCTTTCGGTGTCAGTACATAATCAAACATTTTGGTACCTCCTAACACACCTCGTACTTCGCGCAATTGTTCGTTAGATTCAGGGGCAAACTGATCAAAGTACTTTTGGTTGATACCCAAGTTAGGGGCTGCAACTTGCTTGATATCACCCTCACCTTGTATCCTCAATTGCAATTGGAATACATCGTCGCCACTGATTTTATTTCTATTGACATGAGCTTGCATCTCAAACTTGCCTACCAAACCCGAAAAACCAGCTGGAGCACCATCTAAGGCACGTACTTGCAAGTTGATGGGATTGGAGCTCAACGTGTGCGTTGCCAACTGATAAAAGGGGTTAAATTGCGACGACTGGCTGCCATTGACAGGCAAGGCAACCCGAACAGCCGCAGGTTCTATCACCAATTGACCACTCTTAGTAGGAAATACCACCAAGCGACGCAGTACCTTTGCCGTATAAGTCTTACCGTCAATCGTCTCTTGTAGTTTTGGTCCCTTGTAGCTACGTACTTGATGCGAAAAAAAGTCTTTGAACGAGGGTTCTTTAACTACTTCCAACTGTTCGATGTTGACTTGTGTATAAATCTTAATATCTACAATCACTTGCTGTCCAACGATGGGTGTACTGTCGTTGACTTCTGTTTTGACAAATACTTTACCCTCTATTGCTTCCTCTTCTGATGTTTTGGGCTTGTCGGCAGCCGAAACGACCTTCACATCAAAGGATTTTGTTTGTAGCTCTTTGCCTTCGGTCGTTAGTATTTTGGCAGTTCCTATTTTAAACTTGCCTATTCGGTTAGGAACTAGCACATAAGTAATCGTATAGATGACATGTGCTTTTCCATTGCTAAACGAAGTAGCATACCCTTCGGTAGTAGCTACTGCTTGAAAACCGTTGAAAGTAGGTGGCGTAAAAGTACGGCTTTTGGCATTTCGTAGCTGAAAAGCAACTTCAAAACGTTGCCCAACAGCAACTTCTTTTTGGTCAGCTATTGCCTTGAACGATACTTGGCTCCAAGCTACACTAGGCAATAACAGTAGTAAGAATAAACTATATTTTAACAATAATGGCATACCTTTCTATTAGAGTTTGTAAGTTTTGCCTGTTGGCTTATTTTGTTGTTTTTCTTTCTTTTTGCTGTCCGAATTTTCGAAAAAATCATCGCTAAATTCCTCTTCTAATAAGTCATCTACATTCAAGTCATTGAACTCTTCTCGTAGCGATTTTTCCATTTCTTGTATCGCCTTGTCCATCAACTCATCTATATTGAGATTGTCGAGTTCGTCGCCAAGGGCATCACCCAAAAACGAATCTTCTCCAAAGAAAGAATTACTATCAAATGGGTTTTGTTCTTCTAGACTAGTACTCGGTGCTACTGCTGGTCTATCTACTTGCCTCACGATGACCAGTGGCACACCTGCCGCCATCAATTTCCCTGCATCGGTTTCTACTGTTGCACTAGGTATCCAGTATTCTCCTACCGCATTCGCTTTGATGTGATAAGTATAACTGTGCGAACTGCTCTGTTCGCCATTAAAGTAACTTGATTGCATGCTGATACTAGGTCCTGCGACCAATGTCAAACCCGAAAAGTTAGGTGGCGTAAAATCCTCCATCACTTTGGCATTATTGACGGTATAAGTAACCTGTATCAACTCATCAACAGCAGCTGTATCATAACTCAACGCAGCCGAAAAATTAATGGTCTTCACGATAGGCGTGTTATCATATTGAGCAACACTACAAAAGGACATCAAAAGACCGATGGTTATTAAAAATAATGATTTTTTCATAGTATGAATATTATTTTAGATGAAGAAAAGAAATCAATGTTATTCATAGACAAAAGCCACACCAAAGTACAGCAAGGAGGTTACCAATCCTTTTCGATTTTGGAACCGTCCCTTCGTCTCTTTTTCATTAATTTTTCTTGCACTTTTTTATCTTCCTCCTCTATGCGTTCGAGAAGACGTTCGACTTGATCTTTTTCTAAATCTTGTGGTTTCCCCTTTTCCAAGTCATTTTGTTTCTTGATAGGATCTTCCTCTTCTGGCTGATTGGGGTCAGGCTCGCTTTGTTCGCCTTCGTCCTGTTCATCGTCTTTCTTTTCGTCTTGTTTATCTTCTTGATTCTCTTGTTCCTCTTTTTCCTCTTTTTCTTGCTCGTTTTTTTGGTCGTCGTCTTTCTTTTCTTGGTCTTGCTTTTGCTGCTGTTCTTGCTGCTGCTGTTGCAATTGTTGCATCATTTTGTACGCAACGCCCAAGTTATTCTTCGCATCATAATCTTCATTATTTTTGCGCAAAGCATCTTTGTACGAATCAATAGCATTCTTGAGTTGCTCCTGTTCTTTTTCGCCCATCTGCCCACCTTGGCTGCCTGCTTGGGCTTGTGCCAAATAACTATTGCCTAAGTTATAGTACGCTTTCGACTGAATCAAGTCATCGTCCGACTGACCAATTACTTCTCGGTAGCGACTAATTGCTTCGTCATATTTTTTGGTTTTGTAATAACTATTGGCAAGATTGTACTTGCCACTGACAGAATTATCATTTTCGCTAATCGCCTTTTCGAATCGAATCGCTGCACCATTATAGTCCCCTGCTTGATAAGCCTCTGTACCTTTGAGCAAATCTTGGTGTTGTGCTTGCATAACAGAAGCTGTCCAGCACAAAATCAAGATGCCGATTAGTCCTCTAAAATAATTGCTGTTGTTTGCCATATTTCGTTGATTTTTCGAGTTCTAATAATTTGCGTTTGTTTTCCAATCCATAAGCGTAGCCTGTCAGTGTGCCATTGGTGCCAATGACTCGATGACAAGGATTGATAATCCCAAAAGGATTGCTCCCGACACATCTGCCTACTGCTCGCACCGCTTTTTTGGTGCTTACCTTTTCGGCAATCTTGAGATAGGTCGTGGTCATGCCATAAGGAATAGCCAATAATTCTCGCCACACCTTTTGTTGAAAGACCGTTCCTTGTTCTAAATTCAATAACACGGTAAAATGTTGCCGACCATTTTCAAAATATTCTGTTAATTCTTGTACACATTGCTTCAAGAATGGAGCTAAGCTCTTTTGCACCGTTGGCAAATAATCATTGTCCACTACGATAGAGCGAATAACGCCTTCGGCACCTTCGATAACCAGTCTGCCGATAGGCGAATCATAATGCGTTCGTTCCAACATATTTCCAGATAAAAGGTGTATTATTTGGGTGCTGCACCTGGAGCACCACCATTAAAATACTTTTTGAGCAATCGAGGAGCAAAGTTGTTGACGTATTTGCCTACGAGCATAATCATAGCGTATGCTTCTTCCACATCCAGTCCTTCTGCCACTCGTGTTGCTTTGAGTATAATTTTATTGCCATGTACACAAAAAGCAACACCACAGAGTTGCACATTGATTTGCAATAATTCTCTAAAAAGTAAGTTCTGCGTTTCTTCAGGTATTTCCATAACAGGAGCCACGACTTGTACGTAACTTACTTTTTCGTTCTGGTCGTACCAAACATCAATCCAGATGCTGTAATCGCCTCGCTGAAGCGTCCAGTCGCCCATTTGTTCGCCTCTAAAAGAGGCAGGATCAAGCCCAATTTTGGTGATAGCTTGTTCTACAATCGTATAATATTTGTCTAATTTTGGCATAGTTCGTTATTTGTTTAGCAAAACTATAAAATAGTTAGCAGAAATTAGGGTTATAGTTCTTAGATTGTAACTCCAATACGTTAATATTCTACTAAAGTAGTACCATAGAGGTTCTCTAACAAACGAACGCAAACCAATACTTTGTAGCTTTTGCTGCACCAAAACAACCTTTTAGCAATCAAACTGATGAAAACAACTTTCTTTTCTTTACAATTTTGGCTACGTTTGGCGTTAGCTTTCCTGATTCCTTATTTGCTATTCACGGCAGTGACGCAACAAACCGCCATGCAGATTAACGAGCAACTCCACCAACTTACACAACGCATTGATTTGGGTGTAATTGGGCAGCAAAATATAGATTCTGGATTGCGATACAAGCTGAGAAAAATAGGGAACTTGGTAACAGTCCAAGATTTGTCCACAGGCAAAGAACAGCTACAAGCAGATAGTATTGACGTGTTGTTGCAGTTCGATAATAGTCGCCAAATACAATTCATTTACAACAGCGAGACCAATAATGGAGCCATAGAAAAAGTAGTCGATGCGCTACGAGATTATAAGCAAAATTTGATTGGGCAATCATTGGATAGCTTGGGCATTGACCGAATTATCTTGAAGCCGATTGAAGTGGAGCAAACTGACCTATTTGACCCCATGCAAGCCTTCAATAATTTGCTACAAACCGTAAAAAGTAGCCTATCTAATTTGCTCAATATACTGCTGCTGTTATTGGTACTTTGGCTGACGCGCAATACCTTATTGCGTTATCGCAAACAGCCTGACAAACCAAAAATATTGGTCATTGGGCTGACCACTTGGATAGCGACACTATTGGCAATGGTTGCCGTAATTGCTGGCTTTTATGGGGGTGTACACATCGACCAAAAGGGCATGATTCAAGGTGTTATTACTACGATTGATGGCTTATTAAATTGGCAAAAAAGTTATGCTTTTTTATTGCTTTGGCTACCTACTTGGTTGTTGGTAACGGCTCTATTGGGTGTCGTTATTTTCTCGACCAAAAATGTAACGGCTGCTTATGTTCGTTCATTTTGGGTGGTTATTATGATACTACTTGTCGGTATTGGTGGTCTATTCCCTTGGGAAATCACACCAACCGTGTCGTTATGTTTGCCTATTTATAATGTTCTGAAAGTAGGACAAATGAGCTTGCAAAATGAATTGGTAACCATGGATTGGTACATCGCCTTAGGGGCTACCACAACCACCGCCTTGTTATTGTGGGTGGTTTGGGCATTGGTGGCGAAGCCACTAGAGGAAAAAATAGAAGAATAATTGGCGTATTGCCAACAAAATAAAAGCGGTCAACGACACTCAGAGTGTGGTTGACCGCTTCTTATTTAGAGTAGCTTATTTTACTAATTCAATATCTTGACATCTTCCATTTGGATATGAATATTGCGAATATCCAAGGCACGTTCACCGTCGGTATCGCCGTTTTCTAGTCGCAATACACCTCTAGGGCATACGGCAGAACAAACGCCACAACCAACACAAGAAGCACGAACTATATCTTGTCCTTTTTGAGCATACGAACGGACATCAATTCCCATTTCGCAGTAGGTAGAACAATTGCCACAAGAGATACATTGACCACCGTTGGTGGTAATACGGAAACGAGATTTGAAGCGCTGAACAATCCCTAATATTGCTGCCAAAGGACAACCATAACGGCACCACATTCTATTGCCCATCAAGGGATAAAAACCTGTACCAACTACTCCTGCGAACATAGAACCAATCATGAAACCATACCACTTGCGAAGGTTCAATACATTGATATCGACAATACCCAAGTTGATTTCGCTGGAGTCACCTCCGAAGGCATAATGATAAATTTGCAGAGCCGACATAAGTACAACTACCACCAAAACACCATAAATAACGTACCGTTCTATTCGCCATGCACGTAGTGATTTGTCTGATTCTTGGCGAAAAGGATCGCCTAATGTTTCGGCTAGTCCACCACAACCACACACCCACGAACAATACCAACGCTTGCCATAGATATAGGTAAAAAGTGGTACAATCACTAGCGTAAGAATAATCCCCCACACAAACATCATCACTCCGACATTCATACCCAAAAAAGTAGTTTTGTTCTCTTCGAGTAGGTTCGTCATATTATAATGATCATATAAATCGTAATCTAGTGGCCAAGGTGTCGTGAGGTTTATTTCTGGCTGGTTGAGCATACCCAATATTTCGGGCAGCATGAACGCAAACGACAACTGAAAGAACAAAACGGAGCCTGTACGAATCAGTTGATAACGGTTGTGACGGTATTTGATCATCATACGAATACCCATTACAAACATGACTACTGTGTACAAAAAGCCATACAAGAACCATTGCGAAGCACGTGCATCTGGATCATTTCGGATAAACTGCTTGACAGGGTCAACTATACGAATACAGTTGTATAAGTACTGTGGAGCAAAATACAAAATGACATAAAAACCAATCAAAAAAGTTCCCAATAGCATTCCTAGCCAACCATTTCCGACAGAACTAGTTCCAGGTTTCCAAGGCATTCGACCTTCTTTGAAATATTCGTACGAGCCAATCAATACCAATATCAAGGCTGTAAATATTAAGGTAGTACGGACGTAAGCAGGACCATTGTTATTTTCGTTCTGCCAGACTACCCATAGGCTTATTCCTATTACGCTTGCTACCGCTACCATTTCTAGTATAGGTATGATACCTTTCTGAAATTGATTGAAAAAGATGCCGTCATGCTTGATTCCTGGTAGCTTTTTGAGTCCTGGCAATAGGTATAACAAAGCTCCTATTGTACCGAGTACAAATACCAAAAAGAAAAATAAACCACTGCGGTTGGCTGTAATACTGGTTACATTACTTTCCGTCAAGGTGGCAGCATATTTCTTCACAATGTCGTCCCAAATACGATATTCGCCTTCATCGGTTACCCCTTCAGGTAGGTTGACAGCATTCCAGATATTCTTTTCGGGGTTGATGCCTGCTAAGCTATCTTGCAGTACTTGAGCACGTTTCAGGACAGGCTTCATCGCCTCATGAAACTTGAAATTCAGATCGTATTCCTTTTCCCATTCAGCCCCTGCGACTTGCTTGATGGCGGCACGATGATACTCGTTTTCTATGCCTTCGAGCGTCTTATCATTGAGTCGATGACTACTAAAAAGAATGCTAACAAAGAATAGCGTAAACGAAAAAATAAAAATCGTTAGACCTATTATTTTAGTGTATTTCATAATCGTATTTTATATTTGGTTGGCTTAAAGCCATTTCTTGACACGGAAATAAAGGAGCATAGCGACCGCAACTACAATCATAACTGCCCACATGACAAAATAGCTGTACTTGTAACGCAATTCGGGGACGTACTCGAAATTGGTACCATAGATACCTGCTATAAAAGTAAGCGGAATAAAAATAACCGAAAAAACGGTCAAGAATTTCATAATATCGTTCAGCTTGCTGCTAATCGTAGTATGATAAATATTAAGTTGGTCAGACAATATCTCTCGATAACTGTCCGATGTTTCGTTGGCTTGGTTGATGTTATCTTGCAATTCTTGAAAATGAACGTCCATATAATCATGGAGCAAGTCCGATTCCATTTTGGCGAGCGAAAGAATCATTTCTTTGGCTGGCTTGATATTTTTGCGCAAAAAATTCAGCTCTTGTTTGTAAGTATTTATTTTGTCAATTACCTTTTGATTAGGGTCATTTAGCAAGTCATCTTCTAGCGTTTCGATACGTTCGCCAAGCAACCCAATAATGTAGATATAGTTATCTATAACAATATCCAACAAAGCAAAGAGCAAGTAATCGGTGCCCGAATTTCGAATCCTTTTCTTTTGATTCCGAATGCGTTCTCGCACGGGTTCAAATACATCGCCTGTACGTTCCTGAAAAGAAATAAGTACGTTTTTGGTCAAAATCAAACTTAGATTTTCGACCGATATTGTTCCATCTTCTTCTGCTTTGAGCATCTTGAGCGACACCAAGATACAATTGTCGTACTCTTGTACTTTGGGTCGAGCATGGGTATTCAATACATCTGCCAACATCATTGGCTCAAAACCAAACCCATCTACTATTTTTTGCATAACTTTGGTGTTATGCAATCCATCTACATTGAACCACGTAACCGAATTGGTATGCTGATATTCAATCACTTGCTGAACAGTGGCAACATCATTTTCTGCTACTTTGGCAGGGTCAAAATCAATAATTCGTAGCACGACTTTGTCCATTTTTTTCTGCCCTCTAAACAGCAAGTCATCAGGCGAAAGCCCAATTTCTTTTTTCTGTTTATGTACAAATCTTGGCATATTGTGTTGTTCTTATTTGATCATTTTGAATAAAATCAGCTCTTACTTTCCTTTTAGGAAACGCCATACCGCCGACAGACTTCTTTTTTGTTTCAATTCTAAATTTCTATTCTGCTCCTTGTTATAAACCTCAATAATTTTAGATTCGTATTCCGTAAAAAATTCAGGGTCAAAGTTAGCTAAACCAAGTTGTTGCAGCACTTCTTCGACGTGCGTTTGGTCTTGTATCCATTTCTCACACACTTCGTGGCGGTAACGCACGCCCATCAAATTGAAACCCAAGACCGCCTTCGTATTTTTGTTAAAAACAATACGTACTGATTTTCTACCTTCGGGCTGTTCCCAATACACAGCCGTAGCGTGTTCAGTTGGTTTGGTCGGCACCTCGCCATATACTTGATATTCTATATCCAGAAACTTGGCAGAATTGAACCACATTTTAGGCGAATATTTCACTCGTTTGTCGCACATATTGTACGCTGCTGTTTCGCCCATCATTCTACCCGTGTACCAGATTGCTTCTATTGGTCGTCTGCTTGGTTCGGGATTCATAAGCTCAGCACAATCGCCCACCGCAAACACATTGGGTGCTGTTGTCGCCAAAAAATCATTGACCAAGATGCCTTTTTTGCAATCAATATCACATTCCTTGCTGTTCTTGACAAAATCAATATTGGGGCTAACACCAGCCGTCAATCCTACAAACTGACAAGCGATTTCCTCGCCTGAAGTAGTCACCACCGCTCTTGCTCGTCCATTGCTGTCTGTCAATATTTCTTTGAGTTCTGTCCCTAGACGTAAGTCAATATGATGTTCCAGAATATGGCGGCTAATCATTTCCGATTCTTCGGCAGGTAGTACATTGCTCCAATAGCTTTTCTCTCGCACCAAGAACGTGGTCGTAATTCCTCTGGAAGCAAACATTTCTGCCATTTCTATCCCAATCAGTCCTCCACCAACAATAACAGCGTGCTTGGTAGTAGGCGAATAAGACTCCATGCCTTCCAAATCCTGCATAGAATACAAGCCTTGTACTCCTTCTGCATCTTGCCCAGGCCAACCATATTTATTTGGTTTAGAACCACAAGCAATCAACAACTTATCGTAATGAATCGGCTCTCCCTTATACATGGATAGAGTTTGTGTTCGAGTGTTGACATTTTGGACGTGATCTTGAATCAAGTTCAATCTATTTTTAGCCCAAAACCAATCTTCATAAGGTTTGGTATCTTCCGCAGGCATGTGTCCCATGTAGATGTACATGAGTGCCGTTCTCGAAAAAAAGTGCTTCGTCTCTGACGATATAATCGTTACTTTTTTGTCGCTCAGTTTGCGGACATACCGAGCAGCCGTAACGCCACTAATGCCATTACCAATAATAACAATATGTTCTACTTGTTGTACCTTATTTTCTTGTTGTGCCATAGATGGTATTGTATTTCATGAAGTTGCCGACTATTCAACCACTTCTATATCTTATTATGCTCCTAGAGCAATATTCTGCTTAGAGTGTATAAGTATCCTACTAAAAAATTGGTGACAAATGTTTGTAACATTGCTACCAATATGTATAACTAAAACTTTGTTTGCAGTAAACATTTGTCTAGTAGGTTGCTAAGTCTGCTCTAACTTAATAAAAAGCTTAGAGCATGTCTAAGATTATAGGTTTTGATAATTTGTGTAGGTTTTTTCTGATAGATAAACCTCATTTTTTGTTGCATAGCCCTAGCTATGAAGCAAAAAATAAGTAAAATATAGCAGGAAAAGACTTTTCAAATTACAAATTAGCATAATTTTAGACATGCTCTTAACAGCATTAGTACTCATTTAGTTATCAATTTCCTAAAATGCAGCTTCTTTAGTCACAGAAAGTGGTCTATTTTTCCTTATATGCGGTATCGCAATCCAATATTAAAGGTCTGTACATTGCTAGCTCCTTCGCCTACATAAATAGTTGATAGCCCTGGAATAGGAACGTAATAGGTGTACATGGCTTGTATTTCAAATTGTGGTGTCAACAAAAATTTAGCTCCTCCCCCCCACTCCGTAAGCGATGTCGTAGTAGCATAGAGCGTAAATCGTTTGGTGGTAAACCAACTAAAGAAAAACTTGAGGTAAGGCACTTGAAACTCAAATTGTTCGCCTGTACGAATAGGCTGCCAAAAGGTCAATGCCCCAAACAAACTAAACTTACCCCCTGTAAACTGATGGTCATAATAAAGCTGGGTGACCCAATACAAGGAAGGATCTACTTGATTGCCAGCAGGCAAGCCCGAAATAGGAAAGTAAATCGCTTGCTCTATCGTAATGGGCAATTTCTTGAAAGGAGAAAACCGAACACGAGGTCCCAAGTGACTCAATCCATAATC
This sequence comes from uncultured Saprospiraceae bacterium, assembly GCA_937139495.1. Classification (GTDB taxonomy): domain Bacteria; phylum Bacteroidota; class Bacteroidia; order Chitinophagales; family Saprospiraceae; genus Aureispira. The sequence goes on from CAKZQC010000028.1 coordinate 82,003, forward strand.
TCGAAAAACTTGCTGCCCATCTGCTTGGGAAGTACTATCTACTCCACGCTGAAAATCCATAGCCAGAAAAGGCGAGCGATTGAGTTTATCGCCAAAACGACTGGATTTGAGTATAAAATCCCACCCCAAATCTAGTTTTCCATTGACTCCATAACTAAAATAAAACAAGCCAGTATAGCCTGAATATTTAGCATTGCTACTTTGATAACTAGCCGTATAAATACTATGAAAGGTATTGAGCTCATACTTGCCTTTGGGCATCGTAGCTGCTACTATGATTGGCTGAAAACCATTGTCATCGGCAGTTGGAGGCGTGATAGTCGTACCATTATTGACCGTAGTCGTATTTATATCGTTAAGTGTCCAATTGTAAGGATAGTAGCTTATTTTGGTAGCTGCATCTAGGGGCGTCTTTCTATATTTAGTAATAAATGATTTGACATTGGGTTTAAAATCATCAACATACCATTTGAATATTTCAGAAATTTCCGCTTTGCCATTGAAATCATCATATTGGATAAAGGTAGCATCGTTCATGGCTGCTTTGGTTCGCTCATCAAGCTGCTCTTCGAGCGTATTCGGTCTATAAGCAAAGTTGGCAATAGGTGGGCAGCTCACCGCTGCACAAACTAACACAAAATGTAAGCGAGCATCTTTGTATTTATTGAGGAGTTCTTTTTGTTCCAAATTGTTGAGGGTATATTTTTTGCCACCTACCGTCTGTTTGATTCTATCAAAGAAGCCGCTCACATCCGTTGGCTGCTTCAGCGGATAATGCTCTACCACCGTCTTAATCACCAATAAATTATAGACATTGATATAATACGCCTTTTGCTCTGCTGCCGTATAGTTGCTGACATTAGCTGTCGCAATAAAATCAGTTAATGATTGGAGTGTCTTCGGGCTAGCTTTGATAGCAGCATAATTGACTTGATTGTCTTGCACATTCTTTTCAAAAAAAGCATCGGCATTGTCATAAAATTGCTTCAAGGAGGTCTGAGCAGACAAGGCAGCACTTGCCAAAAACAACACAACAAATAACAGTATTTTTTTCATAATTGCAATCCTAAATATGTATAAAATAAAAAAGCCTTCCGAGCACAAAGAACCCCCTCTAAAGCTCGAAAGGCTAGGACATACTATTTTTTAGTCTCCGCTATTTTTTTTCAAAAAAAGCTTCTTCCAAAAAAGAATAAATAATAAGACATTTAACCCCTTGTCTATTATTACTTTACAATAATAAATAATCTAGCTTTTGGGAGGTGTCGTGCAGACGACAAACAACGTTTTTTTTGTAAACCTTAACGCTGCTCCATTAGGCGGTTCCAAGTAAATATACCTCTTTATGTGGATTAGAGCTAAGAAGTATTTTTTTTAACGCTTTTGAATAAAGCCGTTCAAATAATATTTAGAAGTTGCTTAAAAAGTCGTCAATAATCGCTTGACAAGCCATTTAAAACCAAATACTTCTGCTCTTTTGAACATGGTAGCTATGGCTACCAAATTAAAAAGCAGCATCGTATTGATTTCCAAGCACTTATCAATCATTTTATTACAACTTATTAAACAACTCCTTAGTTATTTTGAAACAAAGTTAGACACGCTTACTATTGAAGCGAAAAAATACTTTCGTTCCACGGCTTTATTTCTCAACAAAATAGAAAAATACTTGTCTAACCATTTGATACCTATTTTTTGTTCCAAGTTTCAACTACCAACAACTCCTAATACATCATGGTGGATTTCAGAAATACCAAAGTAGCGTTCGAACGCAAATCAAATAGAGCCCTCAAAAATACCGCTTGGCTATTTAAGCTCATGAATAGCCAACTCCTAGTCAGTGCAGGTAGTAGCTTGACCATGTTGGCTCTCCGAATGAAATTGCCCGTACAAGGGGCAATCAAACAAACCATTTTCAAGCAGTTCTGTGGCGGATCCACCTTTGAGGAATGCCGCAAGACGATTGACGAACTAGCAAAATACGAGGTCTCTACTATACTAGACTATGGAGCCGAAGGCAAGGAAGACCTAGAAGCCTTCAATATTACCGTCAAGGAATCTATCCAGTCGATTCAGTTTGCGTCCATGCACCCTACGCTGCCTGTTATTAGCTGCAAAGTAACTGGACTCTGCGAAAACAAAACGCTAGAAGATATTACGATACTAATGGACAAGGGCGAGCCGCTCGGCGAAGTATTGAAAACAAAATTTGATGCGATTATTCGTCGTTTTGGGCAGATTGCCAAAGAGGCACACAAGAACAAAGTCGCCATTTTCATAGATGCCGAAGAGAGTTGGATTCAGACGGCTATTGACGAAGTCACAGATATTATGATGAGTCGTTACAACAAGGACTACATCACCATTTACAACACCTTTCAGATGTATCGCCACGATCGTTTAGAGTTCCTCAAAAAATCGTTTGAGCGAGCGGAAGCCGGTAATTACATCTTGGGTGCGAAACTCGTGCGTGGTGCTTATATGGAAAAGGAGCGCGAGCGTGCCAGCAAAAAAGGCTACCCTTCGCCTATTCAGCCCAACAAAGCAGCCACTGACCGAGATTATAATTTGGCAGTAGAGTTTTGTGTAGAAAACTACGACAATATTGCCTCTTGTGTTGCTTCGCACAATGAATACAGTACACAATATCAGATAGATCTGATGGAACAAAAAGGATTAGAAAAACAAACGAAGCACCTCAACTTCTGCCAACTCTATGGCATGAGCGACAACTTGACGTTCAATTTGGCGAAAGCGGGCTACAATGTCGGAAAATACGTCCCTTATGGTCCTGTCGCAGATGTGATTCCTTACTTGATTCGTAGAGCCAGAGAAAACTCTTCTGTTGATGGCGAGATGAGTCGAGAGTTTTCGTTGATTCAGCAAGAATTGAAGCGTCGCCAAACTTAACTATATGGCTGTTCGTGTATGGAGTTGGTGAGGTATTATCAATTTACTATTCTTCTGTGGTTTATATTTACTTCCATTTTAGTAACTTTATTTATACTAAAATACTACATTCATTCGTTACTTCTAACGAACTTAATTCTTAACACACCTAAAAACAAACCAGATGAAATACCTATTATTTGCCGCTCTAGCAACTAGCCTACTCGTTAGTTGTCAAAAAAATGATGCTCCTGCTGCGTTGACTGCGGCAGACGATGCCACTACTTGCGAGATTCTCCACAAAAGATTACCTACGGTAGATTGTGCCGAAGTTTTGGTGGTTTCGGAAGAGCAAATGCTCCAAGATTTTGGATTGAATGAATTGCCACAGTAAGATAATTTTATCCTTATTAAAAAATCCCTACCTACGTTTTCTATTTTAAGGAGAGCCGTTTGTAGGGATTTTTTTTATCTTTTAATGATACAATTTACGTTCTACTTATTTTTAGGCATTATACTTTTTATGTCTGCTCACAATACCACACAAGCACAATGTAAAATATATGCAAGCAATCAAGATAATCAAATTGTCTTTTACAAAAAATGCTGTGGCAGTTCTGAACGAGAGCCTGTCGATACATTAGATTATTTGACAAAATTAGCAGATGAGGTAACATATATTCATCTAGTAAATAATCAAATAGTAATCGCAGCTCTTTGGGATTATCCACGTTATTTATCGGAAATTCAATACACTATTTATAGCCTAAATGAATTTGACATACCTCAAAAAAGCCCTTGGAAAGATATTGCTATAACTAGAAAACCTTCTACATTTAATCCAATACTTGATTTCTCAACAGACACACTTAAAATCCCACAGAAGCAATTATTTTTGACTCAAAAAGGGATTGAAATAAAAACACAAACTACGTCACCTATCTACCAAACCATTCCCTACGATTAACCCTTGCACCAGCTCCAAAAAAACAAAGCCCTAGACATCTTTTTTAGTGTTTTTCGTATGGAATACGTAACTTAACAGTAGAAGGAAACTAAAACATAACCATTAGGCACAAATTGTTGTTTAGCAAGTAGATTGCTTTCGTACAATAAATACAAACGATACCCATGACACAAATAAAAAGTAGATGTATCTTGATCACTGGTGGTGCTTCAGGAATCGGAAAACTATTGGCATCTGAATGCCTCAAAAAAAAGGCGTACAAAGTTATTCTTTGGGACATCAATGAGCAGCTATTGGAAGAAACAAAAACTGAATTTGCACACAAAGGTTGGGATATTGATACCCATGTAGTGGATATTGCCAGCTTGGACGATATCAAAGCAGCTGCTGCGTTGGTTAAAGAGCGACATACTACCGTCGATATTTTGTTCAATAATGCTGGAATTGTAGTCGGCAAACCGTTTGAGCAGCACACCCACCGTGATATTCAAAAAACAATTGGTATCAATGTATCGGGTGTCATGCACACCGCATTAGAGTTTTTGCCCGATATGCTCGACCAGTGCGATGGTCATATTGTCAATCTAGCATCAGCCGCAGGACTGATTTCCAATCCTAATATGTCGGTTTATGCCGCTAGCAAATGGGCGGTTATTGGTTGGTCCGATTCCCTTCGTCTCGAAATGGAAAACAACGACACGGGCGTACACGTCACGACTGTTATGCCTAGCTATATTGATACAGGTATGTTTGATGGGGTCAAACCGCCGATGTTTACGCCGCTCCTCAAACCTCAATACATTGTAGATAAAATTATAGAAGCCGTAGAGAATAACGAGATTATACTACAAGAACCCATGATGGTCAAGTCGGTACCTGTACTCAAAGGTATTTTACCTCGACGTATGTTCGATTTTGTAGCGGGCAAAATGTTTGGCGTACATACGAGCATGGAACAGTTCAAGGGCAGACCTTCAGAAATTGCAGTGCCTGACAAAGAGAACCTAAAATCTAAAAAATAAACCATGACGGAAACTAAATGGTTTATCATCATCAACCCTAAAGCAGGTGGTGGTAAGGGATTGCGCAAGTGGAAAAAAATCCAGCAGCTACTCAACAAAATGGCGATGGACTACGATTTTGCTTGGAGTGAATCGGCAGGACATAGTATGGTATTGGCACAAGAAGCTGTCGAAAAGGGCTATCGTAGATTAGCTGCCGTAGGCGGTGATGGCACGGCACATGAGGTTGTCAACGGTATGATAGAACAGACGGCTGTGCCTTCTGATCAACTTGTTTTTGGGTTGATTCCTGTCGGTACTGGCAACGATTGGATTAAAACGCATAATATTCCAAACAATTACAAAAAAGCGATATTGCTGCTACAAGCAGCTAATACCAAACTACACGATGTTGGAAAAATTGACTATCATACACCAGAAGGAAACCCTCAACATCGCTATTTCATTAATGTAGCTGGTCTAGCCTACGATGCTTTTGTGACCAAGGCAACCAACGAAAAACGCCCTTTTTGGGGGAAGGGACAACTCTATTATTTGTACGTTATATTGCGGTGCATGACCAGTTATGTTCCTCAGCCAATCAAATTGGAGCTTGATGGTCAACAATTGGAACACGCTTTTTATAATATCACGATTGGGCAATGTCAATACAATGGAGGTGGTACGAAATTGGTGCCGCACGCCGTGCCTGACGATGGACTTTTTGCCTTGACGGTATTTAAAGATATTAGTGCGTGGGATTTGATTATCAATACGCCAAAACTCTACTCAGGCAATATTATTCACCACAAAGAAGCTTATTATACACAAACAAAATCTATTCAAATCACTAGCCCTATTGACCAACCTGCGTACATCGAAGCAGATGGGGAATTGTTAGGTCAAACACCGATACAGTTGACCATGCTGCCGAAGGCGATTCGGGTGGTGGTGCGATAAAGTTTGTCTTTTTTACGATTCAGCTTTCGGATCTATTGGCACTTCCTTGATAATAATATCCGCAGGTACTTCCTTGCCTTCGTGATTGATACACCATGTTTTATCTTTGAGTATCACCTGTGCGATTCCGTTCTGAAAGCTACTGACATAATCGTACTGAAACTTGATAATTTCGTTGCCTTCTATATCAATAAAACCCCATTTGTCCCACTTTTTGGCTCCTGCCAAATTCTCGCTAAAATTATAGGCTGCCGTATATTTTGGAGCGATAATAACATGGCTCGTTATCAGGTTTTTGAAACCCCACTTGTCTAGTCTATGGTCTCGATAGGCTTCTACATTGGTTAGGTTATCAATCAAGCGTACGGCATAATCAATTTGGTCAAACGCCTCTTGATTGACTTCTTTGATACTTTCGAGCAGTACATTTGCCATGCGTTGGTATTGTTGTGAATCTCTTAGGCGTTCCGCCTCTTCCAAGGCATTTTCTACGATGTATTCTCGTTTACAAATCTTAATTTTGTGTTGAATAGTAGCAAGAGTAGGCGTGAAATTAAATTGGTGCTTCTCTATTGCTAACTCAAAATAGTATTGTGCCGCTTGCCAATCAAGCTCCAAAAAATGTCCTTGTGCTTTTTTGAGTACGGTCTCAAAAGGAGCTTTTTCTTTCAGAAAACGCTCTTCTTCCAAGTATTCACTTACACGGTTGTAAAGCTTGAGAATCAGGGCATCTTTTCTTAACTGCAGGGCATCTTTGCAGTTGAAATAGCAGGTCTGATAATCGCCTTGCTGGTATGCCTCTTGGGCGGCATTGGCATAATGCTTAAAATCAATTTCGCGCAAGCAAATAGCAATCTTAGCTTCTATCTGTCGTACACTTGGCAAAAATCCTTGTCTCCAATATTGCTTTGCTTGCTTAAATAGTGGCAATGCTGCTCGCAATGTTTCGGGTTGCTTTTGCCATTCGTCAAATATGGCATTCGCTTGTGCAATCGTCTCATCAAAAAGATCTTCTAAAGCATGTTTTCGCCTTTCTATTTCGAGCAGTTTGCTATCCAAGTCATCTATCAGCTGCTCAAACAATTGGTTTTTGACATTCATACTATCATAAATAGGTAATCCGCCTCTTGGCAGTACCTCCAACTGTGCAAAAATAGTATCCTCCCACCAACACGTATTTAGAATAATTGGCACGACAATACTACGCCCATTCTTGTGCTGCTGGAGCGTCTGCTTGATAGGGTCGGAGCCAAAAAGTGGCGACAAAATAGAGTTATCGCTCATCAATAACAATATCAAATCAGAGACCGCTACCATTTCCTGAATTTCCTCTAGCTTATTTGCATCTAAGCCCGTGCCATCAACTCCGATTTTATTGATTTTGTAGGCTGGGTTCTTGATATCCAATTCGTTCAAATGCTCTCGCAATTCTTCAAATTTGACTTGGTCTTTTTCATGATGGGCAATGAATATATTGATGGTGTACGTTGCTTTCAGGTGTGGATTCATAGTCAAAATAATTTTACGCTAGCGCTGTCTTTTTTTTGTATGGGGAGCTAAGTAAGTGGGCACAAATAATGGGTGTTATAAGTTTATTTTCATTGCCATTGGCAGACTTGGTTACCACCTCAAAGGTGGTAACCAAATACACTCGCCTGGTTTTTAGGCTATTCATTTAGCATTTCAAAACATCTTCCAAAACGCTGCGAATTTGTGTCCACTTACTTATTCTTAATTCAAATAAAGTATAGATAAAACTAAACATTTTTAGTATAAATCTATTGTAATAGATAAGAACATTCGAGGTTCTTAGATATCGAACAAAGTTAACCTTTTTTAGGGTGTTTTCATAGATGTGTTTAAGTGGGCTATTTCTCAGACGAGGGGTAGCCTATTTTTTTATCACTTTGCTTACAGCAAATCAAGTAGCTGTTGTGCCGCTTTGAACGGAGATAAAACTCCTTTCAGCACCTCTTTTTCGATACGTTCGTATTGCTGTTCTACCGCAGGGTGCTGATAAAAACGATTTTTGAGTGCTTGACCAATACTTTCTTCTAGCCAATATTTGGCTTGCTGTTGTCGGTGGTGTTGAAAATAGCCTTTGATTTGAGTGTGTGCTTGATAGGTTTGCAAATGCTGCCATATCGTGTCTAGCCCTGTTCCTTGTACTGCCGAACAGAGTTCGGCAGTAGCTATCCATTCGCTTGCTTTGGGAGGAAAAAGATGCAAGCCATTTTTGCACTGCTTCTTAGCTAATCGGGCTGCCATTAGTGCCGCTCCATCAGCTTTGTTGATAGCGATTAGGTCTGCCATTTCCATCACTCCTCGCTTGATTCCTTGCAGCTCGTCGCCACTATTCGGCAATAGCAATAGTAGAAAAAAATCAACCATCGAATGCACTGCTGTTTCTGACTGTCCGACTCCTACTGTTTCTACAATAATAAAATCAAACCCTGCGGCCTCACACAATACAATGCTTTCTCTGGTTGCTTTGGCTACGCCACCCAAGGTATCGCCAGCAGGCGACGGGCGTACAAAGGCTTGAGCATGTACAGAAAGTTGTTCCATACGAGTTTTGTCGCCCAATATACTGCCACCTGTCATTTGACTAGTGGGGTCTATCGCTAGTACAGCTACCTTTTTGCCTTCGGCTATCGCCAACATACCAAAGGATTCTACAAAAGTACTTTTGCCGACCCCCGGTGTACCTGTTAGCCCCAGCCGAAAAGACTGTCCGCTGTGTACTAGACACTGTTCTACTATGGCTTGTGCCAATACTTGATGTTTAGGCTGTGTACTTTCTACCAACGTAATCGCTTGACTCAACAGAACTGTATTACCACTCAAAATACCCTGCACGTATTCTTCCGCTGTTTTTACTTTCCGCTTTTTGAGCTTGAAATTTTGATTGACATTAGGAGGCATCGCAGTACCCTTCGCAATATGTAAGGCAGATTTTTTGTCTTCTTTTTTCATTGAGTAGGAGATTGAAATAGGTTGTTGCGATAAGCAAAATAGAATACCACCAAAATACAAAAAGTCGCTCACTAAATGTAGTGAGCGACTTTTGTTTTTGGTAAGAATAGTGTTACTGCAAGCAGTAATTATTCTTTTATAGTTTCTGTTTAACTTCTTTAATTTCGTATGCTTCCACCATATCGCCTTCTTTAATATCATTAAAGTTTTTGATGGTCAAACCACATTCCATACCGTTTTTGACTTCTGATACATTGTCTTTGAAACGACGTAGGGTAGTCAGTTCACCGTGTACTCCTTCTTTTTTAGGATACACTACGATACCTTCTCTAATGATACGGATAAAGCTGTTACGTAGTATTTTACCTTCTTGAACCAAGCAACCTGCAACAGTGCCCACTTTCGATATCGTGAATACTTGCTGTATTTCTACCATACCAGTTACTTCCTCTACCTCTTTAGGTTCGAGTAGTCCTTCGAGTGCGGCTCTAATCTCATCAATCGCATCGTAGATAACAGAGTACGTTTTGAGTTCGATACCTTCTTGTTCCGCCAAGCGTTTTGCCATTGGGTTTGGTCGAACTTGGAAACCGACGATAATCGCATCCGAAGCTGCAGCCAAGTTAACATCCGATTCGGTAACAGGACCTACTGCTTTGTAGATAATGTTTGTTTGTACCTGTTCGGTTGATAGTTTGAGCAATGAATCCGATAGTGCCTCTACAGAACCATCAAAATCACCTTTCACAATCAAGTTCAATTCACGGAAGTTACCAATCTTGATTCTGTTGGTTATATCGCCCAAAGTAACACGGCGAGTTGCTCTAATCTGCTGCTGACGAACCAAAGTAGCTCTTCTTGATGCTAGATCTTTCGCTTCTTTTTCGGAAGGCATTACATTGATAGTCTCACCTGCTGGAGGAGCACCTTGCAATCCAAGTACAAGTACTGGAGTAGCAGGTCCTGCGGATTTGATACGTTTGCCACGTTCGTTGAACATCGCTTTAACTTTACCATTGTACGAACCAGCAATCATAGAATCACCTACATGCAATGTTCCATTTTGCACCAATATTTTGGCAACATAACCACGTCCTTTTTCGAGCGATGCCTCTAGCACCGTACCCAAAGCACGTTTTTCTGGGTTTGCTTTTAGCTCTAGCATTTCAGCTTCGAGCAGTATTTTTTCGAGTAGGGCATCAATATTCAAGCCTTTTTTGGCAGAAATATCTTGTGATTGGTATTTACCACCCCATTCTTCTATCAAGAGATTCATACTAGCCAACTCTTGTTTGATTCTATCAGGATTAGCTCCTTCTTTATCAATTTTATTGATAGCAAAAATAATAGGAACTTCTGCTGCTTGAGCGTGACTAATCGCCTCTTTGGTTTGTGGCATGATATTATCGTCTGCTGCAATAATGATTACGGCAATATCGGTTACTTTCGCACCACGGGCACGCATCGCAGTAAAGGCTTCGTGACCTGGTGTATCCAAGAATGTGATTTTAGATCCATTCTCCATAGTTACCTCATAAGCACCAATATGCTGTGTAATACCACCTGCTTCACCATCAGCTACTTTCGCTTTACGGATACTATCCAATAGCGATGTTTTACCGTGATCCACGTGTCCCATTACCGTTACGATTGGAGCTCTTGAAACATTATCTTCCAAGTCCTCTTCTTCGATATTGAGTTCTTTTTCCATCTGATCTTCGGCAGAAATAAATTCTACTTCAAAACCAAACTCTAATGCCATCAATTCGATGAGATCTACATCCATACGTTGGTTGATAGATACCATACGTTTTTCAGACATTGCCGCCATGATAATATCAGTAGCACCAATATTCATCAAACCAGCCAACTCAGATACCGTAACAAATTCTGTTACTTTGATCTTCGGTGTTTCTTCGCCTTTCTCCTCCATTTCGCGCAAGCGATCTTTACGCTGCTCATCTCTTTCTTTACGAGAAGTACCAAAACGTTTGTTTTTCTTACCTCTACCACCTTGGAGTTTGTTGAGTGTATCTTTTAGCTTATCACCAACTTCTTTCTTATCCACCTCTTTGCGTTTGCCTTTCTTGCGAACTTTTCTGGTTGGAGTAGAGCTAGATGTTTTGCTATCCTTATTATTACTAGAGTTGCTATCTTTATTGGTATTCTTATCGGTATTGTTATTACTAGAAACCCGTGTTCTTTTTCTGCGTTTTTTAGTTCCGCTATCCGAAGAAGCAACAGGATCTTTCTTGTCGTCGTTTTTCTTGTCGCCTTTTTTCTTCTTTTTCTTCTTATTGAACGCACTCAGGTTGATTTTACCCTGAATTTTGAGTCCTTTAAGCTGCGGAGCTTCTACTTTGATGTCTATTGCTGCTTTTTTGGCAGTTTTCAACACCACTTGCTCATCATTGAGCATAGCCGTCTGAGAATCCTCTTGTGGAGTAGGTTTTTCGGTTGCGTCCTTTTTGGCAGGCACCTCTTTAGGAGTCTCCTCTTTCTTTGGTGTTTCTTGCTTAGGCGTTTCCTTTTTGGGTTCTACCTTAGTAGTCTTAGCTACCACCTCTTCTTTTTTAGGTGTTGGCTCTACCTTTTTAGGTTCTTTCTTAACCGTTGGTGTCGGAGCTTTATCTTTAGGTACGACAGGGTCTTTTTTAGAAGACTTTTTGTCACCTTTAGATTTTCTTTTCTGCTTGGTATCTTCCAAGTTAATTTTGCCCAATACTTTAGGTCCTTGTAGTATAGGAGCCTTGATTGTATTTTCTTTTTCCGCCTTCGGTTTTTCTTCTTGTTCTGGTGGGGTCACTTCCTCTACCTTAGGCTCTTCTTGCTTGGGTTCAGGAGTGGGCACCACATCGTCTGGCTTGGGAGTAGGCTCTGTCGGCACTTCCCAAGATTTTGTTTTTTTCTTTTCTTCTTCTTTCTTTCGGTTGGCACCAATAGATATTTTATTGGCTTTCTCTTTGAGAGCAATCGACCCTTTAAATTTCACGGCTAGGACCTCGTACATTTCGTCCGATACCTTTGCAGTGGGTTTGTTGCTGACCTCAAAGCCTTTCTCATTCAAAAACTCTACAATAGTTTTTGTTCCAACATTAAGTTCTTTAGCTACTTTAACTAAGCGTTTTGACATTCTATACAATTTTATACGAATATTATAGTTCCTCCTCCTACGTTGCGTAATTTCGGCAAAGGTCTATATTATAATTCAACAGTGTTTGCAACCCAACGTGAGCAGCATTGCCTGTCGGATCTGATGGATAGCAAGTAGCTATCGTATTGTTTATTAAAAAATAAACTAACTTAATGTCGAAAGAAGTAGGCTATGATGACGAAACTACCGACAATCAGACGAGGTCTGACGGCTTGTAAGGTTTCGTTATTTTGGTTATTTATTGTTCATCATGTTCTTCTTCTTGTTCTTCTTCCAACTCTGCAGTTAGTACGGTTACTATATTATTGATAGTCTCTTGTTCCAAATCGGTTCTACGAATCAACTCCTCAATATTTAATTCTAATACACTTCTAGCGGTATCACAGCCAATAGATTTGAGTTCATCAATGACCCAATCTTCTATTTCGTCTCTAAACTCATCGAGTTCTACATCATAATCATTGTTGTCAGCCCCCTCTCTATATACATCAATTGTATATTCGGTTAGGCGACTTGCCAACTTGATATTGATACCTTTCTTCCCGATGGCTCTCGAAATTTCTTCTGATTTCAAGTAAACAGATGCACGTCTTTTGACAGTATCTAGCTCGGTATAAGATATTTTGGCAGGCGTCAAAGCACGTTGTATATACAATTGCTCGTTGGTTGTGTAATTGATAATATCAATATTCTCGTTACGCAACTCTCTCACAATTCCGTGTATTCTTGACCCTTTCACCCCTACACAAGCCCCTACTGGGTCAATGCGTTCGTCATAAGATTCTACCGCTACTTTGGCACGTTCGCCTGGTTGACGTACAATCTTCTTGACGGTAATTAATCCATCTTCTATCTCTGGTACTTCTTGTTCTAACAATTTTTCCAAAAACAGACTATCTGCTCTTGACAAAATAATAGCAGGCGTATTGTTACGCATTTCTACTTTCTGAATAATTGCTTTGAGCATATCGCCTTTGCGGAAAAAATCACCACGTACCATTTCGGTTTTTGGCAATATTAGTTCTACATCTGTTTCGTCATCAAGTACTACTATATCACGTTTCATGATTTGGTAAACTTCACCACGTACGACCTGACCAACTTTATCTACATACATTTTGTAGATTTTGTCTTTTTCTAGTTCCAATATTCTAGATATGAGTGTCTGTCTAGCTGCCATAATGGCTCTACGTCCAAAATCTTCGATTTGGATACGCTGATAACATTCCTCTCCTACCTCATAATCTTCACCATCTTCTACTTGAAGAGCGTCTTGGATAGCAATCTGAAAACGGTCATCTTCTACCTCTCCTTTAGGTACAATTTCTCTCTTTCTCCAAATCTCCAAATCGCCTTCATCGGCATTGACAATGATGTCAAAGTTGTCATCAGAACTGTATTTCTTGCGAATAAGGGTACGAAAAACGTCCTCCAAGACTCTAATCATAGTCGGACGGTCAATACTCTTCATATTCGTAAACTCCTTAAAGGAATCGATTAGATTGATACTCATGCCTGCATATATATTTATAGTTTATCTAATTGTGGAGCCTTCAAATTGGCTTCGTCTTAAAAAGATATTTTTACAATTGTCTTCTTGATATTGCTGAAGGGAATTTCTTTATTGAACGTAACTAGTTCTTTCTTCTTCGTCCCTTCTATCTTTACCTTTTCTTCATAACTCACTACAATCGTATCTTCGTTGACTTCCGTCAATGTACCTTTGATACTTTTGTGATCGTTATCCACTTGCACTGCTACGTTTCGTCCAATATTTTTTACATACTGTCTGTGAAGGATAAGCGGTGAGCCTACACCTGACGACGAAACGTCAATTTTGTATTTTTCGCCCAACCATTGGTTTTCCTCTATATGCTCCTCCAAGTAACGGCTAATACGGGCGCAATGCTGAAAAAGTACATTCTCATCACTATCCAGAAAAATTTCAATATTGTCCCCTGGTAAGATTTTTAAATCTACCAAAAAGAGTTTACTAAATTCTTCTTCTTGAAACTTATCGTCTAATAGCTGTTCTAACTTGTCTTTGAGCGAAATCATATATGGTCTAAAATACTGGCTAATGTAATAGGATACAAACAATAGAGGGAACATTTTATGTTCCCTCTATTGTTACACTTTTTCCCTATGCTGCTGCAAATATACGTTTATTCCTGTAATTATTAAATAAAATAGGCAATCCTATTACTTTTTTAGTTAATTTTTACCGTTTTTAGCACTTCTACTAGGCTTTTAGTGCTCGAAGTCGTCCAAAATTAAAAATTAAGTATGTCCAACAAATATGTTTCTTACGATGAAGCCGTTCAGAAGCTCGAATCGTACTGTGCTTATCAAGAACGTTGTCATCAAGAAGTCCATCAAAAACTAAAAGACTTGGGCATCTTTGGAGAAGATATTGACCAAATTACGGCTCATCTTATCGAGAACAATTACCTCAATGAACTTCGTTTCGCTACGCTGTTTGCGGGCGGGCGATTTAGAATCAAGAAGTGGGGGCGTATCAAAATCAAATTGGCACTCAAACAAAAGCGTATTTCTGAGTATTGTATCAAAAAAGCTCTACAAACAGAAATTCCCGAAGAGGACTATTATCAGACATTACTGCAAGTACTCGAAAAAAAAGACCGCACCCTCCGAGAGCCGAACGCCTACAAATATAAGCAAAAATTAGCACGTTATGCACAAGAACGGGGATTTGAATCACCACTCGTTTGGTCAGTCATCAATGATTTGTATGCGTAATCTTGTCATAGTTCCTCTAGTGGACTCCAAAAAAGGGTTTTGAAATTAACCACTCGGTCATCTTGAACTTCTACTCCTTCGTCTTCGAGTAGTTCCTGCATACGATTGCCACCAAAAAACAACTTGCCTGTCAAGATGCCACTCCTGTTGACTACTCGATGTGCAGGCGTACCTGCGGGACAAATATGCAAGGCTTGCCCGACCATTCTGGCTCGGTTGGTCTGTTCGATGGCTGCCGCAATCGCTCCATAGGTACTCACTCGCCCCTTGGGGATAAGTCGAGTAATGGCATAGACTTCTTCGTTGAATGTTGGTCGGTCAAACTTTGGCTTTTTCATAGTTTACTGCTGCATTTAATATTAGGTATTTTCTTTTATTGAACTTACTCGAAGTCATCGAGCAGGTTAGGGTCGGAAGACTGAGGGGCTACTTTCTTAGTTTTCCAATGTTGATACCCTAATATGATACAAAATCCGATACTAGTAGCACTCAACTTATATAAATACTCTTCAAAATTCATGGAAAGTGGCGAACGTAAATCCCATAAACTATACTCAAACAAAACATATACAATATTAGATACACACAAAAACTGAAATAATTTACTAAGCTTACTTCCTTCTCGAAAAATTCGCAAAATCAATATAACCACATAATTGACCAATAAAAAGCTAGCAGAAAGGTAAAGTGTACCTACATTAGATAGACCTTCAAATTTAAGTACCAGCCCGTGAGTAGCACCGTACAATAGTATTATAAAGCCACTATACATTGCTATCAATGCCAAAAATCCCCACTTAAAATGATACACCAATTGATTCGCCACCTTTGCTTCTACTAACCAAACAACTGAAAATCCAATTTGGAGGAGACAAAATAAGGTAGCATACAGCATATTTTTTACTATTTGAGCATTCAATGCTCCAAAAAATAAGAAGTAAGTGACCAACGCAAACAAAATCGAACTAATAGCAAAGTAATCACTTATTTTTTTTTGCACTATGTAAATAGTACAACATAAGCCTATAGAATAGATTGCAGCTATAGCAAAACAACTGTGATAAAGTGGTAATTCCCATGCCGCTCTCCATCTAAAATCACTAATCAAATGACTAGAATACAACCAAACTACACCCAATAATAAAGTATAAATAATTATCTGCAATACATATCCAACTTTCAGCCATTGAGGACGCTGTTCTATTATTTCTTCCATTTCTAGTTATTTAGGGTTTCTCCAAAATCGTCGAGCAATTCGTTATCGACCAAGTAAGGGGATTGCACCTGACGATACTGCCAAAACAAACTCAGGCTACACAATACGCCTATTGCACTACTCGCATACAACAGCACATCAAATGAAGCAATCTGAATTTGGTTACCGCTAATACTACTATAAAGGTACAGATTCAATAAAATAGTTACTCCAGCCAATAGACTAAAAAAGCTACCCACAATTCCTCGTATCCGAAATAATTGAAGGATCAAAATAGTCCCCCAGTTGACAAATAAGTTTGTTATCATAAATACAATGATTCTCTCAAGCAACCCTGCACCTTGACTAAAGCCAAATCTACTCCCAATAGTAATATTCAACAACAGTATCAAAAACAAATAAAACCCTGCCATCAGTAACATAACTAACTTGATGCGGTGCGACATTCTTTTTTGCCATACGCCGCCTCCTAGCCATGCTACGGCGAAGCCAATCTGAACCAAACAACCTAATATACAGTATAGTCTGGTGCCCATGACCGTAAAGTCAACATGGTCAATAAAGAACAGACAACTCCCCAGAAAAAACACAATTGTACTACTCAAAAAATAAAGATTAATTTTTTGCTGCTGCTGCTTATAGGTGGCACTACACAAACCTATGGAGTACATTCCAGCACCTACAAAACTGACATAGTAACTCAACTCAAAATCTTGGGGAGGCTCCCACAGGGGAAATTTCATTTGTATATTCATAAAATAGCCTACGACACCTATTAGTCCTGTATGCAAAAGAATTTGCAAGCTATATCCTAGTTTGAGCCAGATTTTTTTGGGAGGGGTTGATGTTTCCATTTGTTATGGTTTTAGCTTTTATTCAAATTTATCCGAAATCATCTAATAGATCTAAACTAGATTGACGGGGTTGTTCGTATTCTGTTTTCCAAAACAAGATACTGGCTAATAAAGCTCCCAATACACACAGACTCACCCACCAATAGAATGTTTCGGTCATATCTAGCCAATAACCATTCCCATAAACGAGCATGCTGTACAGCAGCAAAACGACATTCACTACTTGTGCTACTTTTAGCCATTTGCTAGCGTTTTTGGACAATATACCTATTGATATGGCGACTAAACTCGTAAAAACGAGCAGCAAGTGATACGTCATTTCGGGTATTTTAGTATCTCTTCCATTTGGTATCATTACATTATTGAAATGGTCGTTGCCCATTCTACGCTGTTCATTTACCAACTCCAAATCCCATTGCCAACAATAAACCCCAACACCCAAAAGCGCTACAAAAAAAATAGCCTGGAACAACCAAAGTCCTTTGGATAATCTCGCTCTATGCTGTTCTGCATAAGGTTCTATCAGCAATAAAAAATACCCCATCGCTTGAGCTATGCTTGTCGTTATCCACACGATTTTCATCTCTTTCAAGCTGGCTCCCTCAAATAAATATAAGCTACTATACAATAATAAAAGTAGCAAATTGAAAAACGTAAAAAATGCCCTAAAACCTTTAGCAAAATCACCAAACTTAAATAAAAAAAAGAGGGAACCAATCAGCGAAATAGCATATATTCCATAGTAAGAGTTTTCGGCATGATTCAACGATAATCCTTCGTAGTTTGCCCAGCCTACTCGAAAGAACTCTTCTTTTATAGCTTCGGCTATCGACAAAAATGAAAACCCTAGATACAATATAATACTGTACCCTATCATAGGGATTAGGTTGGAATATTTGAGTCCCATAGTATTTATTTTTTAAGCTAAAATTTAGGTCTAATACATCGTATTGGGATTAGCTGATTTTTGAGGCACTTGTTGTATGGAGTCCCAATGTTCACAAATTTTGCCCTGTTCATCAAACCTAAAAAAGTCCATCGTAATATATTGATCATTGTCGGGCCAAACTTGATGCGTGTGTAATGCCACCAAATCGCCTTCGGCAATACAGCGTACAAAATCAATCGTTTTGTTGGGGTATTCTACTTGCATTCGTTCAAAGTAACTGATAAATCCTATTTTGCCATCAGCTACATCAGGATTGTGTTGTATATATTCCTGCCCTACATATTGCTCTATTGCACCACTCGGATTCCCCTCGTACGCCATGCGATAAAAAGCCACTGCATTTTTTTTATTCTGTTCTAGGTTCATCTTTTTCTTGTTTATCAAAATGATTGAATAATATATCGAAATTAGTCGTATCTAGCAAATTATCCATATACAAAACGTCCATTCCTTTGTCAGTGGCTCTTCGAGCCAATATATCTTTGTGCAGTACGTTTTGGTACACGTTCCGTAGCATTTCTATACAATAGAGTTTGCTACTATCTCGGTCATCAAATCCCAAATCAAACGGCACTTTTTGAGCGAGCAGGTATTTCGCCTCTAGTATAATTTGCTCTTTTTGTTCCTCATTCGCCCGAAGGCGAACGGCTATCAAACTGCCTTTTTGGCTTTGTTGACAATAGCTCGCCAATGGCTCCAGTAGCATTCCGTTGTGTCGCTCACTAGAGAGCGTGTGCAGTACCGCCATAGAGTCGGTCGCATACTTGACCACTAGCCCACAATGCGTAATCGGATACGCTTCGTCCAGATAATCCGCTATCGTCTCACTCACCCAACCAAAGCCCTTGCGTAGCAGCACATCACCTGTTTGGAGCTGTTCTAATTCGGTAATAGTAAGCGTATCAAACAAGCCACTTTCTGTCGTTATATTAGTTGGAATATCGGGCGACTGACAAGCCACCAACCAACAAAAAAGGACTGCTAATAGCAGTCCTTTTTTGTTATCATATTTATGATTCATGGCGGCTATTATTTAGCGGCTTCTGTTTCTTTAGGCATGTGTACCACCCAATGTCCTCCTTCCTTGATCAAGTCAATGTCTTTGCATTTGCTAGCCGCTTCTTCACAAAGCTGACAAACAGCCTTATTGCCTTCTTCCTTGCAAGTAGCCGTTGCTTTGCTAAAATCAAGATCATCAAACGATTGTTTCATATCCTCCTCTTTATTCATTTTTTTGAGCATTTCCATACGCATTCCCAAAAAATCCATTGCTGCATCAGTCTCTTTACTCGTATATTTTTTAGCTCCTACAAAGTCGCTGTCACGAATACTTTGTACAAATTTTTTGGCAACAGCTTCTGCCGAATCGCTATTACCTGAACCGCCATCGCAGCTAGAGGCACTCAAAATAAATAGTCCACTCAAAAGGATAATCATTACACTAAGTAATTTCATAATAATATTAGGTTTTTGGGTTATAAAATGATTCTTTTATTCTTTGACAACAACAACGTTGTTTACATTCCTAGTTCCGTGCTGACCAACCATTTTTGGTCTTGCTGCACCAACTGCAATTCTGCTTCTGCTCCCTCGGCATGACAACAAACCTTGCAAATCGTATTGCCAGCCTGTTCGCTACAATCGACTTTCGCTACCCGAAAATCATATTTGCTATTCAATTCGGCTACTTCTTCAGGATTGCTCATCTTGTAAGTTGTCTCCAAATCAAAAATACTTTTGGCAGCAGGTTCGGTACAGTATTTTCGAGCCGTATCAAATTTCTTTTCTTGCAATGCCTGCATAAACCCCTTGGCACTAATCGCTGCCGTACTTTGGTCGATTGTTTCGCCCTCGGAGGCACAAGCCACCATCAGTAGCAACAACAAACAAACACTACTTACTAAAGATATAATTTTCATAATTTTTTTTATAGTTAACGGTCTTTTTCAGTCGAAAGTTGCAAGTCTAAAGTCGGAAGTTTTTTTCAATCCAAACATTTCCGACTTCCGACTTTGAACGTCCGACTTCCGACTATTTCCATCACAATGGGCAAAGTCTAGCTTCTAGTTGTCTAGCATCTACCTAAAATACCGCTGTTTTTTTGAATTGCTTCAAGAAACGTACATCGTTCTCGAAGAGCAGACGAATGTCGTCAATCTGATATTTTAGCATAGCGATACGCTCTACGCCCATACCAAAGGCAAAACCTGAATATTTTTCGGTGTCAATACCACAGTTTTCTAATACCGCTGGATCAACCATACCACAACCCAATATTTCTAACCAACCAGTACCTTTAGTGATGCGCTTGTCTGCTTCTGTTTCCATTCCCCACCACACATCTACTTCGGCACTTGGCTCTGTAAACGGGAAGAAAGAAGGGCGCATTCGTATTTTGGTCGCTCCAAACATCTCTTTCGCAAAGTAGTAAATCGTTTGACGCAAGTCAGCAAAACTTACCTTTTCGGCAATATACAAGCCTTCTACTTGATGAAACTGACAATGTGCTCTGGACGAAATCGTCTCGTTGCGATACACTCTACCAGGGGCAATAATGCGAATCGGTGGCTTTTGGGTCATCATGACGTGCGACTGTACCGAAGAGGTATGCGTACGCAACAACCGAGTCGGGTCATTGAGGATATAATAGGTGTCCTGCATATCTCTAGCAGGGTGATCAGGCGGCGTATTGAGTGCCGTGAAATTATGCCAATCGTCTTCCACTTCCATATCTTCGGCTACCACAAACCCCAAACGATCAAATATTTCTATCATTTGGTTGAGTACCAACGACACAGGGTGCCTAGAACCCAATTCCATGGGTTCGCTTGGAGCGGTCAAGTCGATGGGTTCTACTTCGTTGGCTGCTGCTGCCGTTAGGCTTTCACTAGCTTCCTGAAACTTTGTTTCTGCCGACTGCTTCACTGCATTGAGTAATTGACCATACTCTTTTTTGCGTTCGTTTGGTATATTACGCATTTCTGCGAACAGTGGTTTGATGGTATTTTTGGTGCCCAAATAACGCACTCTAAATTCTTCTAGTTGCTCCTTGTCGCCAATAGTAGCGGCTAGAATGGTATCTTGTATTGCTTGTACTTTTTCGAATTGTAGCATAACCTATTTTTCTGTTGTTCTTTTTTCTGTTGCCTTTCGGTTAATACCCATAACTGGTATCAAACAAAAGTAGCGTTTTAATTTTGAATTTTAAATTTTGATTGCTAGTTAAAATCCTTCTAGTGCTATTCTCTTGCAATTGAGCTATAAAAGTAATATAAACCGTACACTTTTTAGCTAGCATCATTTTTGGAAAAAGAATAAAAGTTAACGTTGCTCTTAAATAAGACCGCTTT
>CAKZQC010000029.1 GCA_937139495.1 uncultured Saprospiraceae bacterium
ACTCGCCAAGCCGATTCCATCGCATTGGTCATGCTCTATGATAGTACCGATGGTGCCAACTGGACGACGACTTGGGACTTGACGATGCCGATGAGTAGTTGGAATGGAGTTACTTTGACTGGAGGTCGAGTGACTACGGTGGATTTATCTAGTACTAATTTGGTAGGTACGTTACCTGACTTAAGTTTACCCAATCTAGTTGAGTTATCTTTGGAAGATAATCAATTGACTGGATCTATTCCTAACTTTACTAACCTGCCTAATCTGGAAACGTTGATTTTGGCTGAAAATCAATTATCAGGCTCTATTCCTAACTTCGCTAATTTATCCAATCTGATTGAGGTGCTTTTGTTTAGCAACCAATTGACTGGGTCTATTCCTAACCCCTCCAATCTGCCCAATCTGACTTATTTATTTTTAGATAACAACCAATTGACTGGGTCTATTCCTAACTTTACTAACCTACCCAAGTTGACTGTATTATCTTCGCAGAACAATCAATTGGCTGGGTCTATTCCTAACTTTACTAGCCTGCCGAATCTAGAAACGTTAATTTTCGCTGAAAATCAATTATCGGGCTCTATTCCTGACTTCTCCAGTGTGCCGAATCTGGAAACCTTAATTTTGTCTGAAAATCAATTATCGGGGTCTATTCCTAACTTCTCCAACTTACCCAAGTTGACTGTATTATATTTGCACAACAATCAATTGACTGGTTCTATCCCTAACTTTGCTAATCTGCCCAATCTCACAAATTTACGTTTGTCTTACAATCAATTGTCAGGTATGATACCTGACTTTGTTGGCTCGCCTAATATTATTCGATTATTTATAGAAAACAATCAATTCACATTTGAAGATTTGCTACCTGCCTACGATAGCTTGACTCGCAAAATTAGTAGCACTCAATTTAGATATAACAATCAGGATAGTATTGGTATCACCCAAGTGTTGAGTTTCAATATACTTTCTAACTATACACTCAACTTGGCAATAGATGACACCGTTAGTACCAATACCTATTATTGGTACCAAAATAATATACTTGTAGATAGTACTTTGGGTGTCAATAACTATACTTTTTTGACACAACAAAATGACACCAGTACCTTCTATGCTCAAGTAGTTAATAGCAAAGTCACTAATAGGGCCGTCAACGAACAAAATTTAATCCTATACAGCAGAGGCACCACGCTACAAATTGCGACAGCTATTCGCCAAATTACTATCCCTACTCTACAAGTACAACCCAATCCAGTATCCGACCTCCTCTACATCAATACCCAAGCCGTACAAGGTGACTATCTCGTCAGCCTGATTGATATGCAAGGGCGAGTAGTGGAGCAGCTACAAGGTAGCGGTAGTACCGTATTTATGTTGCCGATGGCACAGCAGCCTGCTGGCACCTACATCGTACGTATGCAGCAAGCCGATAAGGTTTGGCAGCAGAAAGTGGTCAAGCAGTAAGCTTTAGAGACTAATCTTATCAAAATTAATCCGAGCCTACCATTCTCCTTATCGGTGGTGGTAGGCTCTTTTACATCCACCTTTTTAATTATTAAAAAAACATGAAAAGTTTAACCTTAATTTTTGCCCTACTCTTTTGCCTCTTAGGGCTACCACAACAAACCCACGCCCAAACTCGCCAAGCCGATTCGCTGGCGCTCGTCATGCTCTATGATAGTACTGATGGTGCCAATTGGACGACGACTTGGGATTTCACCCTACCGATGAGTAGTTGGAATGGGGTTAATTTGATCGGAGGTCGAGTGACGTCGGTGAATTTATATAGTAATAATTTGGCAGGGACATTACCTGACTTGAATTTACAGGAACTTATCTCTTTACGTTTAAGCGGCAATAAATTGTCAGGCTCTATTCCTGACTTCTCTAGCCTACCCAATCTACCCTATTTAGATTTGAATAACAATCAATTGACTGGTTCTATTCCTAACTTTGCTAACCTGCCCAATCTGACTGATTTATATTTAAGTCGCAATCAATTGACTGGTGCTATTCCTGACTTCCCTAACCTGCCCAATCTGACCTATTTACATCTGAATAACAATCAATTGACTGGTGCTATTCCTAACTTCGCTAGCCTTTCCTATCTGACTGAGTTATCTTTAAGTGCCAATCCATTGACTGGTGCTATTCCTGACTTCCCTAACCTGCCCAATCTGACCTATTTAGATTTGAGTTACAACCAATTGACTGGTTCTATTCCTAACTTCGCTAACCATACCAATCTGAGATGGTTATATTTAGATAACAATCAATTGACTGGTTCTATTCCTAACTTCGATAACCTGCCCAATCTGGAACACTTAGATTTGCATGACAACCAATTGACTGGTGCTATTCCTGACTTCCCTAACCTGCCCAATCTGACTGAGTTATTATTGCATCGCAATCAATTATCGGGCTCTATTCCTAACTTCGATAACCTGCCCAATCTGACTGAGTTATTATTGAATAACAATCAATTATCGGGCTCTATTCCTAACTTCGATAACCTGCCCAATCTGGAACACTTATATTTGTATAACAATCAATTATCAGGCTCTATTCCTAACTTCGATAACCTAACTAAGCTGGAAGTGTTATTCTTGACTAACAATCAATTATCGGGTGCTATTCCTGACTTCGACAACCTAACTAAGCTGGAATGGTTAAAGTTGAGTTACAATCAATTAGCAGGTACAACTCCTAATTTTTCTAACTTACATAATCTTCATCTTTTGTTTTTAGATAATAACCAACTATCGGGTATAACTCCTGATTTTTCTCATCTACCTAATCTTACTTCACTGATATTGTATAAAAATAAGTTCACCACGGAGTAATCTACTACTTGATGTTAGAGTGTGTCCAAAATTATATTAATTTTAGACACACTCTTATAGAAGTTGTTAAAAAAGTCGTCATAGTATATTAGAGGTTATTACTCGAATTGGTAAATGGTGCAATAATTGTTATCTTGTTCAACAGGATTGCACTATAAATTCACTAAATAAAAAAATACGATGAAAAAAATACTCTTTTGGTGCTTGCTACTGACCACTACTATCAGCACGAGCCTATCGGCACAGAATGAAGCGGCAGCTACCAAGTTTGGCGATGCCATCGTCAAAAGTTATTTTGACAACAACTGCCGTTTTGTATTTCAACAATTACATACGTCTATTATCAGTATAGAGGGCGGGCAATCTATTCCTATTTCATCTGAAATGGAAGCACTCTTTTGCGAAGACTCGCCTTTGCGTACCGATATTGCGGTCAGCTACGAATTGTATCAACAAAACTATACCCCACAGGTACTCAATGCCGCACAAGTCGAAAAAGAATATCCGATGTGGGCAAGTCACTTGAAACTACAAAAAGGAGATTTTCTGTATTTGGGTGGTCGCCCCAATACGGCTGGGATTCGCCTGTTCAAGGCAAGTGATATGGCTCGTTTTTTATTGCGCCAAGTCGATGGAAAATGGAAAATTGTTGCCATCTAAGAATAGCCTCCAAAGCTTCATTTCCTGTTAAGGAATTTTAAAAATAGCCTCTTTGCCTCACAAGCGAAGCGGCTATTTTTATATTAGAGCTTATCACACAAAAAAAAATAGTACTTTTGTACGCTTACTCGTTCCCTCTATACATTCATAAGTAGTAGCTTTGTGCTATTAGTAAAACAAAAAAAAACGATGTTAAAAAATGTCATTCTACTAGCTCTTTTTCTAGTATTGGGAGGAACAGCTTACTGGTTGGTCACCAAAAACAAACCTGTCGAAGATACCTTTGCCGCTAACCCATTGACGCAGTTTGCGGTACAGGATATCAACCAGATTAAACGTATATTTTTGACCGATCGCTTAGGCAATCAAGCTCTCGTAGAGCGCGTCAGCGACCTCAACTGGATATATACCAACAAAGTAACAGGTACGCAATATCGTGCTAATCCGAATATTATTTATACGCTACTCCAAACATTGCAGCGCGTACGAGTACGCCAAGCGGTCAGCAAAGCAGGCGAAGCCAATGCCGTCAAAGCCTTGGCATCACAAGGAATCAAGGTGGAGGTCTATGACCAAAACGACACTAAAATTCGGGTCTTTAATGTGGGCTCTATGACCGATGGCGCCACGGGGAACTTTATCAATATGGACGGTTCCGAAAAAATATATGTCGCTTATATTCCGAACAACCCTGGTACCATTGATACTCGATTTGTGACACAGGAACAAAACTGGAGAGATAAAGCGGTGCTGCGCAATGAAGTGAACGCCATAGAGTTTGTCGAAATGCAATACCACGCCCCTAGCCAAAAGCCTTTTTCGTTTCGAGTTGATCGACTCAACGAAGAGCAGGTAAGCGTCAAGCCACTAGATGGCAGCTCGCCCAAATATACCCAAGAGCAAGTCAATCAATCCAATGCCTTGACGTACTTGGAGAGTTACGATGTGGTATCGGCAGAGCGTATTTTGTACGACAAAAGATTACGTGATTCTATTATCCTGCAACCTGCTTTTGCGACTCTTCGCTACAAGGCAAGCTACCACAATGAGCCACAAGAAATGCGAATTTATTCGCTTTACAATCCTAATGCCGACCGTGGTGATGGCGAAGTCGGACACCGTCAAAAAATTCAGCGTTATTTTATTGACATAGACAAAGACAACTTCTTTTTGGCTCAACACATTGTGTTGCGTGACTTGTTTTGGAGCTACGATTACTTCTTCCAGCAGGGAGCCGTCGAGTTATTGGAAGATGAGGCACAAGTCAAAGAAGCATTTCAGGAAACTGAAAAATAAGTATAAAATAAGCGGTAGTGAACAGAGAATTTTTAGTTAACCTACTCTTCTTGATGGCTATCAATATGGTCATCAAGCCGTTTTATGTCTTTGGGGTGGACTTGCAAGTACAGAACGAAGTCGGCAAAGCTGCCTATGGTTTGTACTTTGCTTTATTCAATTTTTCGTTCATTTTTCAGATATTTGCCGACCTCGGCATACAGCAATACAACAACAGAAATATCGCTCAACACAGCTTTTTGCTGGACAAGTATTTTTCTACTATTTTGCTGCTCAAAGGCGGTTTAGGGGTTTTGTTTTTTGCACTATCCTTAGGTACGGCCTGGATATTAGGCTACGAGCTTACGGCATTGTATCTGCTTCTTTTTTTGCTTTGCAATCAAGTGTTTATCACCTTCACGTTCTTTTTTCGCTCCAATATTTCGGGCTTGCAGCATTATCGGCTAGATAGTTTTTTGTCGATACTAGACAAGCTATTGATGATAATTGGCTGCGTTCCGCTACTCTATTTTGGCAGCCAAACGATTACAATCGAGCACTTTGTTTATATCCAAACGGCAGCTTTTGGGGCAACTACTTTAGTGTCGTTTTGGTTTGCTCGGCGCTACTTGCGTCAAGCCGTCCGCTTGCGATGGAACGTTGTGGTATTTAAGGCGATATTGAAGCAGAGTGTTCCGTTTGCGTTGGTGGTCTTACTGATGAGTTTGTATGCTCGCATAGATGCCGTGATGCTCGAACGACTATTGCCACAATCAGGAAAAGTAGAAACGGGGATTTATGCCGCAGGCTATCGCCTACTAGATGCTATCAATATGTTGGGCTATCTGTTTGCAGGTTTGTTGCTGCCGATGTTCTCCAAAATGCTCAAAGCAAAAACCCCTATCAATGACTTGCTGAGTTTGAGCGGTCGCATCATGTTCGTGATTAGCAGTAGTTTCAGTATAGCGGTTTGTTTTCATGCCTTATCTATTGTACAATGGCTGTACACCGATAGCAGTGTTTATATGTCCGAAGTATTGATTTTGCTTATCTTAGGGTTCAATGCTATCGGAATTATTCATATTGTAGGCACTTTGCTGACTGCCAATGGCAACCTAAAGCAGATGAACATCGTCTTTGTAGTAGGAATAGCCGTCAATGTAGTCACCAACTACATTCTGATAGGTTGGTATGGCGCTTGGGGAGCAGCATTGACGACTATCATCACACAAAGTCTGGTTGCCCTTATCGAATTAGCGATTGTCAAAAGAGCCTTTAATTTTTCTTGGAATTTGCTGTTTGTAGGACAAGCTACCTTATACTTATTGAGTATTCTTGCTATGAATTACCTATTGACTTTAAGTCCAATGCCTTGGCAATTGCAGTTTGTGGCGGGAGGAGTAGTCGCAGTATTAGCTGCCGTAGCCCTTCAAATTTTGCCTTTGCGACTTATTTTCGGACTTTTCAAAACAAAACCCTCTTAAATTTTTCTACCTTTGTGTAGATTTTTATTGAAACTACAGATATAGACATGACTAAACAAAAAACAAGCTATAACTTACTGGACATAGTAGGTATCTTGTACCGATGGCACAAAGCCCTAATTATTTTGATTTTAGGCACTGCAATAGGAGCGGTAGTAATCAGTTTGATGCTCGATGAGTATTACACAGCCTATACGACTTTTGTACCGACCAATGAGGAGCAAAAACTCTTTGACTCTGCTGGTAACTTGAGTTTATATGGCAATGATGATGCTGTCAGCCGTGCTTTGATTTTTGCGGAATCCACTCCGCTAGTCGAACACATGATGAAAAAATTTAGGCTTGCCGAGCGCTACGATATTGATATAACGACCCCTAAGGGACAAAATCAAATAGAAAAGCGTTTTCGCAAACTCTATGATGTCAAGCGCAACAAGTATAGTGGTATAGAGATGACTATACAAGACAAAGACCCAAAAGTAGCTGCCGAGATGGTCAAGGAAGCACTTCGCAAGATAGAATTGATTTATAGAGAAGCTACTTCTGGCAATAAAGAACTAATCAAAAAGACCTACGAGAAAGCTATACAAGAAAAAGAAGTAGAGCTACAACGAGTGTCTGATACGCTTACTATTTTGCGCAGAAAATTCAATATATTTGATGTAGAAGCACAAAGTGAAGCATTGTCTGCTGCATTGACGACCACCGAAACGGCTATTGTAGAAGATCAAGAAAAACTGCGCATTTTCACAGAAATGAAAGCTCCTCGGGATTCTATTATCAACGTGACTGCTCGCTTGAATGGTTCTAGACTAAAACTGATTTTGATGCGTGGTGGCGATAGCTCTAGCCGAGAAACAACCGCCAATGTATATGCTTTCAATAAAGGTCGAGATCAAATTGTTTATTGGGAAACCAAAATAGACAACCTCAACGAAGAACTCTCTTATATCATCACTCAGTTTGCCAAATTCAAAACCCACGCCTACTCTAACATAGCAGGTATTATTGTACTAGAACCTGTACAGGTTCCCAATCTAAAATCCTATCCTATTCGCTCCTTTATCGTCGTTTCTTCGATATTGGCAGCCATGATATTGGGTGTGATTGGTGTTATTATTTTGGATACGTATAAGCGTATAGACTGGAAAGAAGTATTGTATGAAAAGCCACTTAGCAATTCGTAAGACCTCCAAAAACTTATTTATAGGTTATGGGTTGAGTATCATGCTAGGGCTTTTTGCGGCTATTTATTTCGAATCGCCCTTACCGGCTTTGCTGCCTGCGGTCCTGCTCATAGCGTTTCAATTGTTAGTAGATTACGAAAAAATCTACTTGCTCTTATTTCTATGTATTCCTATCTCTACGGAAGTATTTTTGAGCGACCATTTGGCTACAGATTTGCCTACCGAACCCCTCATTGTAGGGTTTATGGTTTTGTATTTTTTAATTGCCCTCCTTCAGCCCAAAACCATTGACAAAAATTTCTTGCGGCACCCCATTACGATCGCCATTGGTGTGCATTTGGGTTGGACAGTATTGACCACACTAACGTCGTCTGCCTTTGGTTTTTCTTTCAAGTTTCTGCTAGCCAAAACTTGGTATTTGGTTACTTTTTATTTTTTTGCAGGTTATATCATTAAGTCACCCAAGCGTATCAAGTTGATTTTGTGGCTCATCACGATTTCCTTGACTATCGCTACTGCCAAGGTAGTAGGACATCATGCTATACTAGAGTTTGGCTTCAAAAAAATCAATACGGCTACGCCTCCTTTCTTTAGGAATCACGTTAACTATGCCGCTATACTGACCTTGTTTGTACCCTTTATTTGGTACCTCAACCGCTGGACCAATTCCAAACGTGCCAAGACATTTATTCTGTTTTCTTTCGTGCTATTACTCTTTGCGATTGTTACCGCTTATACTCGTGCAGCCTATGTTGCGTTGGCTGTTGCTTTGGCTGCCTATTGGGTTATTCGATTGCGATTGAGTCGATTGGCGGTTACTCTTAGTCTTATTATAGCTATTGGTGGTGTCAATTTCTTGGTAGCCGAAAATGCGTTTATGGAATTTGCTCCTTCCGAAAGGACGGTTGCACATACCGAACTAACCGACATTGTCAACTCTACTTCTAAGCTAGAAGATGTATCGACGATGGAGCGCTATTACCGCTGGATTGCCGCAGGTCAAATGATTATAGAAAAACCTGTTTTTGGCTTTGGCCCTGGTAATTTTTACCACTTTTATAAGCACTATACTTTGGAGCGCTTTTCGACCTATGTCAGTGACAACCCCGAAAAATCGGGCGTACACAACTACTACCTTATGGTAGCACTAGAACAAGGTGTTTTGGGACTACTTATATTTGTTGTCCTCATCGTTTTTGTAGTGGTCTATGGCGAAAAAGTGTATCATAATTGTACCACCCGAGAAGACAGGGATTTAGTCATGGCAGCTATTTTATCTTCTATCATTATAGATGCTTTCTTAATGATGAACGATATGATTGAGACCGACAAAGTAGGTTCTTTTTTCTTTTTTAATATGGCAATTATCGCCATCATGGATTTGTACACCAAACGCAAAAAAGGAGCATTAGTTCCTTCAGAAGAAGAAACAACATAGGTCGTATTACACGATATTGTACAAAGAAAGAAGGTCTATATTCAGTATTGAATATAGACCTTCTTTCTTTGTAGATATTTTGCTTTTAGCAATAAAGTTGTTTAATAGCTACCAAAGTAGCGACGTAAGAACCACTCCAAAGTTAACAAGCCTAACAGCAAAAAGAAAATCCATTTGAGGTGAATCAACGAACGAGTTTTGATGGTATCGTAAAGTACGGGTTTCACAAAACCCTTGGCATCTATCATTTCGGCAAGCTGATTGACTTGATCCGCATAAACCACTTGCCCGCCATTGCCACTCGAAATAAGATGTAATAACTGGTGGTCAGCAGTGCTTTCAAATACTTCTAGCTGAATGGACTTCACTGCAAATGCGCCACCTGATTTCAGCTCTTTGCCTCCAAAGTTAGTTTTGGCTTCGTATTGATAACTGCCTTCTGGCAATCCATTGATTGTCAGTCCGTACGCATTCTCTGTTTTGTTGAATGTATAAGGGAAACTTTTGCCTTTGTCATCTCGTATCGTAATATTCGCCTCTGGCGTATTGATACGCTCATAATTGCTATTATAGAGCTCTGCATCTATACTTATTGTTTCATTCTCATTATAAATGGTATTGCCAACAAAGGCTCTAAATTTCCGTTTGTCTTCCTTGGTACCCAAGTACTGTATGACCTTGCCAAATAGCTCATCAAATCGGTCAAAAGATTTGTTCTGGACATAGTCATAAATACGCCACTTCCAAATCCCCTCGCCTGCCAATACACCTTTTTTGACTCCTTGCTCTTCGCCCAATACCAATAGCGGGTATTCGGTATTGATGGAGCCAATCCGCTGCATCAAGAGTGTCGAAGCATCCACTTTAGCCTTGAAATCAGCAAAAGGAGTCGTCAGCGGTGGAAAATTGGGTACAATTTCTTTTACTTTTTCGTCGAGCGTAAATAGGCTAAAATTAGTCGCCAAGGTCGC
This sequence comes from uncultured Saprospiraceae bacterium, assembly GCA_937139495.1. Classification (GTDB taxonomy): domain Bacteria; phylum Bacteroidota; class Bacteroidia; order Chitinophagales; family Saprospiraceae; genus Aureispira. The sequence continues at coordinate 9,862 of CAKZQC010000029.1, forward strand.
CTTGGTATCATTCGTTTGATTACCTCTAGTCGTGAGTTGTAGTACGCCTTGCAGCTGGCTCAGGTTAGGCAGGTCTGTTTGTGTGCCTACCACAAAAAGGTGTGGTATTCGCTTGTTGCGAATCGTAGCCATTACCTCTACAATCGAGTTGCGGCGGCTAGGTAGCTGATGTAACAACACAAAGTCATATTCTGCCAAGTTCCCCTTAAAATCTGCTGCATATTCTATCGCTACTTCATAATTTTTGTTGATGGCTATCGTTTTTTTGAAAGCTGCCATATCGGGGTGTGGCGATTCTGCCAATAGCAATATTTTTTGGCGAGCATCTAGTACATCAATATAAAAATCTCTAGTATTATTCGCTTTGGTCGCTTCGCCACTCACCGACGAAAGACTAACGGTATATTTCTGCACACCACTTCTGCTAGCGTCCAAAGTCACTTCTATCGTCTCAAAAAAATCATTATTAGCCAGCGTGACGCTACTACTGTGTACGGTTCGGCTGCCATTACTTATGGTAAGTTGGGTACTCGTCGCACCACAATTGATAGCTGCTACATCTATTTGCACCTTAAACTTGTCGCCCAAATAAGCAATTTGATTATTATAGACTTTCTTTAGTATCAAATCTTTCTTGGGTACGGTGTCGCCCAGTGCGATACTGAAAATAGGCGTATTGAGCTTGCTACCTGCATAAATAGGGCTGCTTCCTTGGTTATAAATGCCATCTGTTGCCCAGATAATCGTCCCAATATTTTGATTGCTATACAAATCATACATCTCCTGCATAAAACCACCAATATCGGTCGCTTTGTCGGTATAAGTAAAATCAATATCGGAACGAACTTGCTCGCCAAAAGAATACGTTTTGAGGTTGTATTTTTTGCTCAATTCCGCTTCAAGCTGTTCCATATCTTGTTGATATTTCGCTTTCGCTTCCTCGGACATATTTCGCCCTATCGACTCCGAATTATCTTGCGCCAACACTACAATAGGTGGCTCACTTTCTGTTGTCGTACTCTTGATAACAGGTGTTAGCAATAGCAAACAGATAATCGTGACGGTCAAAAACCGCAACGTACCCAATCCCCAATTGAGTTGCTTCGATTTCTCGCCAAAACTCCGATCTCTGAAATACAGACCCAAGGCATAGGCAACGCCCACCGCTATACAGATGAGTATAAACCAAGTAGGGTATTGTAGAATCAAATTGGATTGCATCAAAATACTATTCATAATTCAGAAGTTGTTGTTAATTGCTAGGTCTTGGAATCTAAAATAAGGCTAAATCATTTGAAAATAAAGATAATAACTGAGAGCTATCTACTCTATTCGTTTGCTAAAATAAGTTTAACATCTTAGAGCATCTAATTACTACAAAAAAAAGAGCATCTAATTACTATAAAAAGTACTTAGATGCTCTCCATTAGGATTAGCAATAGCTTATCTCTTATCTCATTTAAGGACGCAATACATTGACCTCTAGCCATTTTTGTAGCCCATCACAAGCCATTGTTTCGCTAGAGTGTACACCCAAATTTTCCACTTTTATTTCGATATAATTATCTTTTATTTTTTTATCGACCCAACTAGCAATGTAGTTGTTTTTCTTTTCTTCCAGTGCCGCCATGCGGATTTTGGAATAATCATCTTGCAGATTGGCAACGTGTGGTTCGGTACGATTAAGCAACTTAACGATACGGAATTGCTTCTGTCCAGACTGCGTGCGGTATTCGATTACTTTAGAAATATCACCTATCACTAAACCATCTATCGCAAAATAAATTTCTGGATCAATATCGCCCAATTCAAAAAAGCCTTCGCCTGTCATTGGGTTCATTATTCTACCCGCTCTAGTTTTAGAAAACTCCTCTTGCGAGTATTTGGCAATAGCCGACGAAAAGCTAATCGTATCCATCATAATCAAATTGCGAATGCTGTCCAAATGGTCAGCAGCTACTTGACGATCTTCATTCGTTACTGACGGGCGAATCAAAATATGGCTACAATTGATGGTATTCCCCAAACGCTCGTTGAGCTTGATGATATGGTATCCAAAAACAGATTTGACGACATCAGATACTTCTCCTTTTTTGAGCTGATAAGCAGCCTCTTCAAAAGCAGGCACCAATGTTCCTCTAGGCTGTGATCCCAACTCACCACCAAGTGCAGCTGACCCAGGGTCATCAGAATACTTTTTGGCAAGTACACCAAAATCAACGCTGTCTTCTACGATTTGCAACAATAGATTACGAGCCAATTTTCTGGCTCTAGCATCTTCTACAGCATTTACTTCTGGCTTGATAACAATCTCTGCCAACTCTACTTCTGAGTTGAAATAAGGCAAACTATCTCTAGGAATACGCTCAAAAAATTCCTTCACTTCTTTAGGCGTAATATCGACCGTAGCCATTATTTGTGCTTGCATGCGTTGCAATAGTAATTGATCGCGCATTTGATCACGCATAAAATCTTTCATCTCGGAAGGACGCATATTGTAGTATTCTCTGAACTTCGTCACATCGTTGTTCATGTACTGCAATATTTGATTGATTCTAGAATCGAGCTGTGTATTGATTTCACTGTCTTCTACTTCTACTGAATCTTTTTCGGCTTCCGCCAACAAAAGTCCATTCGCTAGCAGTTGCTCTAATATAATGCAACGCATATTTTCGGGTTCGTCTATCCCTTGGCGTTGGCTCTGGTAGAGTTTGTATTGCGATTCTATATCGGACTGCAAAATAATATTGCCACCGACTACCGCTATTACTTTATCTACTTGTTGGCGTTGAGCTTGAGTAGCAATAGCAACAAGTACCATTATGATTGTCAAAAAATATTTCATTCGTATTTTATAAATTTTTAAGAAAACTAAAAATAGACGTTGCCTACATACCGTAAGCACGACGTTACTTCAAGTAACGCCAAAAGAGTAACAAAAGTAAGGTTTTTAGGTGGAGTAGTCGGCACAATAATTTGTTATTTTTCAATTAGCCTGCATTTTGTTGACTTTCCTCTAGTCGATTAATTACTAAAAAGACAAGCATCATCACCCTCCCAAAACTACTGTTCCTTAGAGTTTATTAATAAAACAGCCCCTCTTGCAAGACTACAAGAAGGGCTATTTTTTATTTATTATTGCAATGACGTAGGCTTACAAATCAAATTTGATACCCTGAGCCAATGGCAATTCTGTACTGTAATTGATAGTATTGGTTTGTCTTCTCATGTATGCTTTCCAAGAATCAGAACCAGACTCACGTCCACCACCTGTTTCTTTTTCGCCACCAAAAGCACCGCCGATTTCTGCACCAGAAGTACCAATATTGACATTAGCAATACCACAATCCGAACCAGCAGCAGAAAGGAAACGTTCCGATTCGCGCATATTGGTCGTCATGATAGCTGAAGATAATCCCTGAGGTACATCGTTTTGCATCTCGATAGCCTCCTCTAGTGTGCTGTATTTCATGATATACAAGATAGGAGCAAAAGTTTCGTGCTTCACAATAGCCGTTTGCTCTTTGACCTCAATCACACAAGGTTTGACATAACAGCCACTCTTATAGCGATTGCCTTCGAGTACACCACCTTCTACTAGTATATTGCCGCCTTGCTCTTTCGCTGCTTGGATAGATTCCAAGTACGTCTGAACAGATTGTTTGTCGATCAATGGTCCTACATGGTTCTTTTGATCCAACGGGTCGCCTACACGCAATTGCTTGTATGCTTTAATCAATTTTGATTTTACTTTGTCGTACATACTTTCGTGAATAATCAATCGACGAGTAGAAGTACAACGCTGTCCGCAAGTACCTACGGCACCAAATACAGCACCAACCAACGTGATATTCAAATCGGCAGAAGGAGTAATGATAATGGCATTGTTGCCACCCAACTCCAACAAATAACGCCCCAGACGGCTTGCTACTTGTTGTGCTACTATCTTGCCCATACGAGTAGAACCTGTAGCCGAAACCAATGGTACACGCTTATCGGCACTCATCCACTCTCCTACTCTATAATCACCTGTTACGATACAAGAGATACCTTCAGGCAAATTATTTGCTCGGAGTACATCGTGTAGTATATTCTGACAAGCCAACGCACATAATGGTGCTTTTTCTGAGCCTTTCCAGATATTGACATTACCACAAACCATCGCAATCATTGCATTCCAAGACCATACGGCTACTGGAAAATTGAAAGCCGAAATGATACCCACAATACCCATTGGGTGCCATTGCTCGTACATACGGTGATTCGGACGCTCTGAGTGCATCGTCAAACCGTACAATTGGCGAGAAAGACCAACTGCAAAATCACAGATGTCAATCATTTCTTGAACTTCGCCCCAACCTTCTTGTAAGCTTTTTCCCATTTCGTAAGACACCAAACGACCTAAGTTGTCCTTATTGGCACGTAGTGCTTCGCCATACTGACGAACGATTTCGCCACGTTGTGGTGCTGGCATTACTTTCCAAGTTTTGTAGGCAGCTTGTGCAGCGGTCACTACTTTTTCATATTCTGCTTTGGTAGTCGTTGTTGTTTTGCCGATAAGTTTGCCATCTACAGGCGAATACGATTCCAATAGCTGAGTAGACTGTTCGCCAGAAGACTGTAGTCCTGTACTGGTTCCGTCATTGATTGCTTTTATTCCTAGTGCTTTTAATACTTCTTGCATAATTATTCTGGAAGTTTTTTTTGTATTAGAATACCTTATTTGGGATATTCCAAAATACTAGATGAGTAATAGACCACAAAGGTACAAAATTGTAAGTTGATGCGTGTCTATTGCTTTTCTTTTTATATAAATGTTAAGCTATTGCAATAGCTACTAGTACCAAATAAGAGGCGCGGCTATCATTTTTAATTGATTTTTTAAGGATAGTTGATTGGTATTGTTGTGGAGGAAGTGTATTTTTAGTACCCATTAGAGGTTATAGACAAAAGCAAAAAACTTGAGCAAAAGAAGACAAGAACATACGATAGAGCACCAAATTATCAATTTGGAGATTGAAGGCGTGCAGAGCGATAGCGAAATCAAAGAAATACAACAAGCCGTTGCGTATTACTTTAAGAGTCGATTGGGCGAAGAACTAGACAAAAAGTTATCGGCACTGGTGCCACCTGATGTCCATATCACACTCGATAATCTGACCCTAGACCTGAAAGAAGTCTCTTTCAATAACTTGATGGATTTAGAAAAAAAACTCTATACGCAAGTCAAAGCAGCTGTCGAAAAAGAAGTGCGCAAAAAAATGCGTCAGGTTCAACGCAACGCTAGTACCAAAACAAGTGTCAAAAAAGCATCAAAAATTGCAATTTTTGAACACTTCATTCGCTATGGCTTCTACCCTTCTTGGGCAGATGAAAAGAATGGGAATATTCAAGAAATTTTTGCAGAATTGCTTCGCAAACGTACCAGTGGACTCGACAAAGTCATCATGCGAGTCAAAGATATTTCGGCAGCACGAGAACGACTGTATCAACAGTTTCGGAAAGAGGATTTGGAGCAACTTGCCAACTTGCTCTATGGTGCCAAAGCTAGCAAGATGTTGACCCAATTGGATATTATCAAAAAACGATTGGGCAAAAATGCAGAAAAGGCAATCATTGGTGCCGCTATTGATTATATCCTACAAGTAGGCAATACGACTACCATTAATAACCGCTCTTTTGCTAGAGCTATTGTCGAAAATGTACAAACTCGAAAAGTAGATGTAGCCACCACCTCCAAGGTCCGAGCCAGCTATGCCGACAGTTATACCGATTTAGAAATATTGAAATACTTCTTGGAATATGGTGCTATACCTTTTTGGGCAGATGTCGATTCCAAAAAATCGTTCAAAGAACTATTCAATACACTAACGAGTACACGACTATCGAGCGTACAACGCCTGATAGAAAGACAAGCCAACAATAGTGCGTTTATCAAACGTCTAATTTATCAATTTGATACCGAAGATGTATTGCAATTGTTGGAGCCTACCCCTGGCGAAAACTTAGTTTTCATCAAAGATAGTATTCATGACTTCGATTTTTTGAGTCAAGATCGCAGCCAAATTAATAGCCGAATTAGCCGTTCCAAAATTAGAGAAGTCGTGCTAATGGCGGCACTTGATTACTTCTTTGTTCGTGGCAAAAGTCGATTCGTCAAGCAGTCCTTTGTCAAGCAACTATTGGAAGATTTTGCCGAATTGTCGGCGACGCCACTCGATACGCTCACTAGAGAAAGCTACAAAGCAGTACGCCAAAAGAAAGCAGATACCGCCGTGCGTTCTGCCCTAGAAACTCTAGACCTCAATTTGCGTAAGCAACTCAATGAGGACAAACAAGCATTGCGGTCAACGCAACGAGACTACAGAGATATAGACAGAAAGATTCAGAAAATAGAGCAAAAACTCAATCGCACAGGACTTTCTGACCAAGAAATACAACGACTGACCAAAGAACAAAACGGTCTTCAGAAAAAACTAACTAAACTCGAAAAAAATATAATTGAATTGGGCGGCGATGATATGCCACTCGAAATTGAATTAGTCTTGCAGCAACGTCAATTGCTACAAGCTCAAATACAACGTACGATACTCGAAGAGGAACGCCAAAAAATAGAAAAAAGATTGGCTAATTCGGACAAAGAGTTTCAGAAATTGCAGACAGGATTAGGTCGAGATTTGACCAAAATGTTTGACAGCAAAACGAAACTTCAAGAAAACAACACGACTGCTAGCCAAAAAAGAATACAGCGTATTGATAATCGCCTCAAAAAGTATCAACGAGCCGTATCGAATGTTGTGGATAAAATCCAGCAGGACGAAAAGAATCTTATTCTCTTTTTGGAGAATATCCGTGTGGCATTCCGACAAGCAAGCACCGAAGAAAAACGTAAATTGCGTCAAGAAAGAGAACGTATTGAGAAAGAAGTAAAAACGCTGAGAGCCTATCTCGAACAGCTCGACACCCAAGCCGTGCAGCTCAACGAAGCCATAGAACAATCGGCAGCACCAATGATTAACACCGAAGAAAAAGCGTTAAATACACGTACTTCTAAGCTTGATTATTTGATTTTTTTGCTCAAGTATGGTTCTACACCTTGGTGGGCAGAAGATTTTAAACAGCAAACCATCGAAGAACTCTTCTTGGAGTTTGCCAACAACGATGCGGTCAAGCTCAAACGAGCCTTTGCCACCGTCGGCAAGTATCCTGTGGTGTGGCAACGTGTGGTCAATCAGTTGTCCGAATCAGCTATTAGAACCGTCATATCCAAGACCTACACCAATGCTGCTCGGGTTATTTTTGATCAAGCCGAAATATTGGCAACCATTCATTATTCACAAGTATTTGACAACCTACGTACAGCCAATGCCAAGGAGTTCAAATGGTTGGCAATATTGGAATATCTGTTGATTGGTGGCGATACGTTTCAGCAACAAAAATTTGTACGAGAAATGACCGTACAAACCGCCCGTAACTACGGTCTATCTGCAGGCAGGCTACTAGAGTTCACGCACAATATTGCGGACAATAACGACAATAAGGACTATACTAAAATCACGCTCCAGCTTGCCAAAGATGAGGAAATAGCACAAGTTGATAGAGAAATAGTTGCTAGAGCTCGCAAAGAGCGTATGCGGCAAGAAGGTTTGGACTTGACGAATAGTCAAAAACTAGCTATTCTAGTTGATTTTTTGGAAACAGGTCGTATTTCTGATGTTGCCAAATCGTATAAATACAATGCCGTAGGCGATTTCAAAAATTTATTTTACGAACAAATACAAAAGAACAACAGCGAAGTCCGCCGAACAATAAGCAGCCTATTACAGCTTTCTAATACTCGAAGCGTATTGATCAATATTTTTCCAGAAGAAGTCTTTTGGGAAGCCGTCAACTTAGTCAAACCAAGTGCTACGCTACCAGCCAAACGCTATTTTTCGGACATGAAAAAAGCATTGGATAACGATGATTTGATTTTGGAGAAAGATTTATTGTTAAGTTACTTTTTGGGTCACCAAGGTAAGTTTGAAGTATTGGAATATCTCCGTGCTTTGGTGAGCATTTTGCACCAGAATACAGGCAGAAAAATTATAGCGATATTAGAAGATTGGAAACGAAAAAGCAAAAATATAGCTGCTAATAGTTCGTTTCTATTATCGGTTTATGCCCTAGAGTTAGAGGCCATCAAAGAAGACCAAGCCAAGCAGGAAGATATGAATCTTCGTATCAATCTGCAAACCAGAATAGAGCAACTGACGCAAGAATATACCGACCAAAGCAGAATATTGTTGGATATATTGACCGAAGAAATGGCTGAAAACCAAGGCATAGCCGAAAAAAAATACAAACTATCCGAAGTAACCGCTGCGACCAAACGCTTGACTGCTCAAATCAATGACTTGCAGCAACAGCTCGACAATAAAAAAGGATTGGAAGAGATTACGCTGAAGCGACAACTCGTCAGCTTGCAAGCCGAAATACGCCTGCTAGCACTACAAGTACCGCCTACGGTTAGGTTGCTCAATGAGCAAATAGAATCCACCAAAAAGCGGTTGGCGGAAGCTAATGCACAGCTCGAACAGCAGCAAAAAGAAGTACGAAAAGTAGAAGCACTACAAGAGGAAAAAGAAGCGGTCGAAGAAGCATTGGTGGCACAACAAATAGAACTATATCGACTGCTCCAACAACAAGCTCCAACAGGATTGGACTTATTGCCAAAAGTATTGGCTCGTATGCAGGACAGCGACCAAACGCACCATGCTTTCGTCAAAGAACTAGAGCAGTTGGCTGCCAATATGGAAGATGTCGATTATAGCAGTGCGGTTTTGCTTGGCTTAGGCGAATATGCGACCGATATACCAACGATTGCTCGCTTACAAAATCAAGCAGGTCAAACCACCGACTTGGATAAAAGACAACAGGCACTGTTGAGCAAAATCAATCGAGCATCACCTTTTGAGCTGTGGCAGGATTGGGACAATTTGCAGGGCTTTTATGCCAATAACCCGATACTAAAAACACCAGAAAAAGACCAACTACAACAACAAATTTTCAGACAAATTAAGCGAAAGCATCAAGCCAATCTACTTACACTGACCGCTACCCTATTGCAGGTGCAGCAGCAAGCACAACAGGCTATTGCCAAAGCGGATACCTTAGCTGATCTGGAAGCTGCACAACAGCAAATAGACAAGTTGCGTACGCAACAAAACAACCAATTGAGTGACTTGATAGCTGCCGCTCGCGAACCCGATATTCGCAAAGATTTTGAGCAACTGCAAGCTCAGATGGAACAACAGTTGGTCGCCTTGCAAAACAAACGCATTCGCCAAACCAATCAATTGATAACAGAGCAGCAAGAGGAAGTAGCGGCACGCAAGGACAGAACTGCTATTGAGCTGGAAGAACTGGAGCGCGAACGAGATTTTGTGATAGACGAAATACAAGAAGTAGAAGAACCGAAAGCAGAAGAACCAGTAGTCAAGAAACCAAAACGCAAAAAGAGAGTGGAGGCTCCGCCACCACCCAAAATCGAAGAACCACTTCGCTTGTACAATGCAGGTTTGGTCTTGTTATGGCCTTATTTTTCTAGGCTTTTTGGAGTATTCAAATTGACACAGGGCAAAAAATTTGTGAGCGAAGAAGCACAATTTAAGGCGGTGCATTTATTGCAATATATTGCCACAGGCAAAACAGAAGCGCCCGAAAATGAGCTGGTACTCAATAAGATTATTTGTAACCTGCCACTAACGACTCCTGTCCCGCTTTCGGTGGAGTTCACAGAAGAAGAACTCAAAATGGCAGATGGTCTGCTGATGGGTGCCGCTGGCAACTGGCCCAAAATGAAGACGATGAAGCCGCCTGCGTTTAGAGCTAGTTTCTTGATGCGAGAAGGTACCTTGGTGGAAGAAGAAGACAAATGGTTGATTCAAATCAACAAAAAAGCATTTGATGTATTACTCAAATCGTTGCCGTGGGGATTCAATTTTATTAAATTGCCGTGGCTCGAAAAATTCATTAGCGTAGAATGGCCGTTGATTTAAAGCAAAAAAATACCGCCCTAAAAGATTAGTTCTTTTAGGGCGGTATTTTTGATTAGCTATGTCTAAAATTTCAAGCCTAGTTTCTCGAAGTCTTGCCAAAAATTGGGATAAGACTTATTGACTACTTTGGGGTTTTTGATTTTGAGTTTGGGTATCAACAATTTGAGTGGAGCAAAAGACATCGCCATGCGATGATCATGGTAAGTGTCGATAGTAGCCGATTTTTTGCGTTTGTCAATACCTTTGCGCAGCTGAAAACTATCGGCAGTGATAGTGACCTTGCAACCTAGTTTTTCGAGTTCGGTCTGCGGTGCTGCCAAACGATCGGTTTCCTTGATAGATAATGTTTCTAGCCCTGTCAAATGTGCAGGAATATTGAGTCCAGCACAAGTTACCATTAGTGTTTGTGCTAAGTCGGGACAATCCGAGAAATCATATTCAAATCGCTCTATCTCCCTAGCTACCTTCGTCAATAAAATACCTTCCTCGTTGAAGGTAGTTTCTACCCCAAAGGGTTTCATTATATCAACGAGTACCGCATCGCCCTGTACAGAATCTTGGTGCAATCCGTTGAGCTGAATACTGGCATTCTCCGAAAGGGCAACCAAACTATAATAATAAGAAGCCGCAGACCAGTCTGCTTCTACCGTTGTGTTTTGGGGTTCGTACTCCTGCGAGGGAACTTTGATATTATTGCCCTGCCAAACAGAAACTATTCCAAACTCTTCCATCAGTCGAAGCGTCATTTGTATATAAGGACTCGACACGATTTTGCCTTCCAAGTGTAGTTCTATTCCGTTTTCTAGTAGAGGGGCGACCATCAATAGAGCCGATATAAATTGGCTGCTAATATTGGCACTCATGGATACTTTTCCTCCTTGCAAATTGCCGGGAGTGAGATTAAACTTAATCGGTGTAAATCCTTCTTTGCCTACATATTGGATACTTGCCCCCAATGTATTGAGTGCCTCTACCAAAGCCCCAATTGGTCGCTCACTCATGCGTTTGCTGCCCATTAGTACTTTTCTGTCAGGTTGGCAAGCCAAGTAAGCCGTCATGAATCGACAAACTGTTCCTGCATCACCTACGTCAATCAAGGGTTCGTTTTGCTTCAGTAAGCGCTCCAAAATAACCGTATCGTTTGCATTCGATAGCTTTGCTATTTTAAAATTGCTACTGGTCAATGCCCGTATGATTAACATACGATTGCTGATACTCTTAGAGCCATTAAGTGTAATATTACCGTTCAAAGTGTTGGTAGGTGCAGTATTCATAAGATTGGTTCAATATAAAAATAGGACTAATAATATACTTTTAACACTTGCATCAATTAAATGTTTAAGTAGGTGTTCATATAACAAAAAAAGTCCTACTTACAATCTGTAAGTAGGACTTTGGCGATAACCTAAGGTTACCTATAATAAAGCGTTATGCTTAGTTTCTTGCGAAATCACCCAAGATTACATAAGTGCTCGGGTCAGCAGTGTTAACTGGCTGCAATGGATCGTGTACTACCAAAAAACCATCGTAAGTAGTAGTCAAATCAGTGAAAGACATAGAACTTTCTTGCTCGTAAGAACCAGTAGTACTAGTAGTAGCAATCATACCTGCCAATACATTAGAGTTTGGAGTTTCCAAGTAAGGAGTTCCGTTTGGAGTAGAAGTAGCATCTGCTTTGTCATGAGCATGTACCATGTACGTCTCATCTTTAATGGCGTCGTTTAGAGTTATCATTACCATTGACTTGTCGTCATCTGATTCCGTAACAGTCAACTCTGCACTCAAAGTTGTAGCGTGTGTACCTGTGTAAGGTGCAATTCCACTAGTATTGAAAGAATAATTAAATGTTTCTGTTTGTTTGTCATCCTCTTTATCACAAGATATCAATCCTGCAGAAAGAGCCAATAGCAATAGAGATGCTTTTGAGATACTTTTGAAATTCATAATTAAAATTTGAAAAATGTGAATAAAAATTTTCGCTTCGAACACATTTCATTACTTCGATGTATTCTTAGACATGTTTGAGTATAAAACAATAGCAAGACCAAAAGGTTCTGCATTTTTTGTTTTTTACGAAAGCCGAGCGGCAAAAAGTAGTCCGAATTACTACTTTTCATTCATCTTAATCCTAATTTAACTATTAAGTACCTATCTAAGATTAGTGCTTGAAGGCTATTTGAGTATTTGGCAACCATGTTCTTATTTTTTCTTGCATTTCTTCCGATAATTGATTGCGTTCCAGGTAGAGTTTTTTTAGATTTTGGAGGTTCTTAATACTCTCTGGCAACTCCTTGAGTTGGTTGTACCCCAAATCCAATTCTTCCAAACTTTCCATATCGCCAATACTCGCTGGCAGCACGCGCAAATCATTGTATCTTAAATCCAACTGTTTTAATGTTTTCAAATTCCCAATCGTTACAGGCAATGCTGTCAATTTATTTTCTTGCAAATCCCATGCTTCTATTGCTGGCATAGAGCCAAATGCTTCTGGCAATGTTTTTTGGCTACAACTACGCATACTCAATGTTTTGAGCTGTGGCAAGCTCGCAATTTCGTTGGCGGCTTGACGCCAACTGAGGTACTTATTGAATGCAATATTGAGCGTTTGCAATTGTGCCATTTTTTGCATGCCTTGTGGCAATGTCCGTACATTGGTATTCGGCAGTTCTAGTACTTCCAGTGTTGCTAATTGCGCAATATCGTTGGGCAACGATTGAATACGATTGACACCCAAGTACAATTTTTGGAGTTGGGTCATTTTGCCAAAAATAGCAGGCAATTCCGTAAATTCATTGCGACCCAAATTAAGCTCTGTCAAGTTGGTCAAGGATTGCCAAGAAGGCGACAAATTTTCTAGCAGATTGCTACTTACATCTAATGTTTGGAGTGTATTCATTCGATACAAAACAGTCGGCAAGTCTTTTATTTTGTTCAGACTGATGTCCAATGCCTGCAAGTCGGTAAGTTTACTAATACTAGTAGGCAATTGAGTCAATCCCAATCCATTGATACGGACTTGTTGCAGTTGTATCATTTGCGGTAGCCAATCAAAAACCTTGTTGGGGCTTTCGAGTGGATTATTGCCAATATCGAGGTATTGTAGTTGTTTCAAGCTTTCGATACTAGACGGTATTACTTTAAATTTATTTTCGCTAATATCCAAAAACTCTAGCTGCGTCAATTGCGTTATCGCAGCAGGTACTTCTAGCAGTTTTGTTTGGCTCAATTCTAAATGTCGCAAGTTTTTGAGCTCAAAGATTGCCGCAGGCATATTCTCCAAAAACTTATTGTCGCTGATACTCAGCCATTCCAATTGTGTCAAACTACCGAAACTTGTTGGTAGTTTTTCTAGGCGGTTTGCCGCAATATTGAGTTGCTTTAAGTTTTGCAAATTGCCAATACTACTCGGCAATGTTTTGAGTTTATTGCCTTGCAATTCCAATATTTGCAGTTGTTTCATGTTTTGGATAGACTCAGGGACACTCTCTAGTAGTGTTCGCTGCATATTGAGCCACTGCAACTGTTCCATACGTAGCACTGCCGTAGGGAAAGTATATGCCTTGCGGAAAATACGCAAGTGGCGAGCCTCATCGGGTTCGCGCTCGGCATGATCCACCGAATAATAAATGGGTGCTTGTTCTAGTTCTGCCAAGGGCAACAGTTGAGCATTGGCGGAAACGCCTAGCAACAAACTTGCGGCTCCTATATAATACGTTATCTTTTTCATAGATTATAATTGTAAAAATGAAGGTGGTCTGAACGACCTACTAGACACTACTTGCGAATATTATTCCAAATCAATTTGTAGGATTTTGCCGTGGGTAGCACCCAAATAAGCTCGGTCGTCCTGTATCGTAATCGATTCAAAATCGGCTCCCACTTCCAAATCGTTGAATTGATGCCATGTTTTGCCCCCATCTTGGGTTCTCCAAATTCGGTTGTTGGTAGCCACCAACAGCCCTTGATTTTCGTCCCAAAAGGCAAGATCTCTAAATCGAACTTTGCCGCTCGCAAACAGCGAATTGCCTAAGCGAACTTGTTTCCAAGTCGCCCCTGCATCGGTTGTTTTGTGTACACTGCCGTATTCGCCTAGCACATACCCGACTGCTGCAGTCGGGAAGTCCACTCCCACAAAAAAATCTCCTGTCACGTTCCGATGTTGCCACGTATAGCCGCCATCGCTCGACTGCATCACTAGCCCATAGCCCACCACATAGATTTCCTGCTGGCTGGTATAGGCAATATCTCTCAGCTCATGCTCAAAGGTATCGACTAGCGTCAGATCACTTTGTCCAGCCTCCTGTATATGTATAAATCCTCTACCAAAATTTTCGCCACCTACTAGTAGAATATTACCATTATCTAGTGCTACGTGCTGCTGCCAATTCCACCAGCCCAATGCCAAATACGTTTGATAGTTTTGAGCTGTTGGTGCTCGATAAAGCGTATTGCCAGCCTGCACAAAAGAAAATTCTCCATTGCGGTAGTCTAAGCTCGGCACACCTTGATTGGGTACTGCTATGGTGTCCCAAGTAGTGGATTGCGGTAAGCGTTCTAGCACAATCCCACTGCCAAATATAGTACCGCCACTGGCTCGAATCGTGCCATTGGGCTGTACACAGATAGCTCGAATCGTATGCTCAGTAGGCAGCTCCAAAAGTTCGGACACATAGCCAGAGGCTTGCTTTTTTTGGCAACTTGCCAATACGCATAGTGCGAATATAAAGTAGGTTATTTTTTGCATTATTTTATACCATAATTGTCAATCAAATAGACCAATGCGGTCATTGCTCCAGCACCCAACACCAACTCTCGACGGTGTACCGTTTCCCATGTATCGGTTTCGGCATGATGATAATCAAAATAGCGTTGGCTATCGGGACGATACCCAAACAGAACAGTTCCTTGGTCTTTGAGCTGCGAAATATCGGCAGCAGAACCGCCACCTTGTATATCCCACACACCCAGAGAAGCAAAAATACTTCGCCAATCCTTGACTCGCTCAAAACTGGTTTTGGCTACGCCTGCCATCGCATCCATACGGAAGCCACTGGGAGTGTGCCCGCCTGCATCGGACTCGATAGCAGCGATATGATTTTCTTTGTTTTGCTTTGCCAATCGGGCGTATTCTTTAGCACCATACATACCGTTTTCTTCATTCGCAAAAAGCACACAGCGAATCGTGCGTTTGGGCTGTATCCCCAATCGTCTGTACGTATGTAGCACGTCCATTGCTTGCACACAACCCGCTCCATCATCGTGCGCACCTTCGCCTATATCCCAAGAGTCGAGATGTCCGCCTACGAGTATAATCTCGTCAGGAAATTCACTTCCCCTGATTTCGCCAATAACGGTATGAGCGGTACGCATACCCAAATGACGACAACTGAGCTGCAAATTAACCCTTGTATTGGGTTCTTCGGCTAGTATTTCGCTCAAAAGGTCTGCACTTTGTAGCCCAATGCCTACGGCAGGAATAGGCGTCTGGTCCTTGAATATCGTTACACCAGAGTGAGGCACATCATCGTACTTGACGGTCATGGAGCGAATAATAGCCCCTACCGCACCTAAGGCGGCGGCTTCTCTTGGTCCTCTCGTGCGTTGCCCCACAGCAGCACCATAAGCATGAAAGGTATTGAGTCGAGCTCTATCCATGGGACGATTGAAAAATATAATTTTGCCTTGGACTTGACTTGGCGATAGTTTTTGGAGTTCTTCAAAAGAACGCACTTCGATAATTGGAGCGGTAATACCGCTACCTTCTGTACCACCCGAAAAACCTAGTGCAGCTACTTGCAACGTCACATTGCCCATTTTTTGGGAGTTAATGAGGGTTGCTTTTTCGACTTCGCCTCTACGCCAATAAGGTACTTCTACGGACTGTGTCCAAACA
The DNA here is from genome assembly GCA_937139495.1 of uncultured Saprospiraceae bacterium. Taxonomy (GTDB): domain Bacteria; phylum Bacteroidota; class Bacteroidia; order Chitinophagales; family Saprospiraceae; genus Aureispira. The sequence goes on from CAKZQC010000029.1 coordinate 25,795, forward strand.
CTGTCTGCCCCAATACTATCCAATATAAAACTCGTATAATTGACGGCTGCGGCATATTCGGGCGAACCGCCCAATCGACCACCGATATTCTTACATAGATAATGTAGCCAATCATGGGATTGACTCTCTAGGAGCATATTTTTGTAAATATTCTTAATTGTCCTGGTTTCTGCCGTTTCGTCAAGTGTCTTTTGAGCCATCGTAGGCGACCAGCCCCACAAAAGGACAATAAGCGTAGTCGCACTAATTTTTATTACTTGATTCATGTACTATTTTTTTTTAGGGTGCTAACAATAGAAATAAAGTAGGTCGTTTGTGCAGGTCTGGAAGCGTTGCTTTTTGCCATTCGCCCACAGGCAAGGTATAGATATACTCGGTGGGCAGCGTAATATCTGCCGCGACACAAAAAAGCGTATTATTATGAAGGCACTGTAGCGATTCTTCCAACAAGGCATTGTTGCGATAGGGCGTTTCTATGAACAGTTGCGTTTGTTGATTTCTTCTGGATTCTTGTTCTAGCTGTTGCAATTTTTTCTTGCGGTCAGGGTTTTTGATAGGCAAATAGCCGTGGAAAGCGAATTGCTGCCCATTCATACCTGACGCCATGAGTGCGAGCAAGATAGACGAAGGACCGACCATTGGGTTGACCCGAATGCCTAATTGATGTGCTAGTTGTGCTATTTCTGCCCCAGGGTCGGCCACTCCTGGACAACCTGCTTCCGATATCAGTCCAATATCTTTGCCTTCGTTGAGCGCAGGTAGCAAGAAGCTTTTCCAGTCGGCTGGATTTGTCCGCTTATTGAGTTCAAAAAACTGCATTTCGGCAAACGGAATGGGTGTTTTTGTTTGTTTGATAAATTGGCGAGCTGTTTTGCCGCGCTCCACAATAAACACCTCTAGCTGATGAATTCGATCAATAACGTATGGTGGAATCGTTTGAAGATTGTCGGCACCCAAAGTAGTGGGCAGAAGATATAATTGTCCTGACATGGTTTATTTTGTTTATTTATGCTATCTTTTTTGATAACAAAAGTATACTTTATGTTTTATTAAGGTAACAAAATATTAAATTAAGACATACTACTACACTTAGTAGTTCTTTAGTTGAACAGTTGTTTACTATTTAGAGTGTGTACAAAATTATAGTTTTTAATAATTTGTGTAGGGTTTTTCTATTAGATAAGACTTTTCAAATTACAAGTTAATATAATCTTAGACATGCTCTTATTTTATCACCAAACGCAACCTGTCCTTATTGGGCAAGCAACCTTTATTACCAAAAATAACTAAAAATGGTTATGCCTAAAATTACATCAAAAATTGGACTTTGTTTACTTTCCTTCTGTTTGCTTTGGACTAGTTGTGGTACTGATGTCTCCAACATAGAAAACGACAGTGAGCGAATCAGTGGATATGCCAGTACTCCTTATGACCACGAAACAACTCAAGAAACCTATGATCGTTTGGGCAAAGAGAAGCCAACAACTTATTTCAAAAAGTGGAAATACGACAAGACTAAAAATGAAATCTCTATTGACGAGACAGAAAATGAGGCAGCAGCAGCAGCATTGGTACAACATAAATTATGGCTCGGCTTCGATAAGCATATTGCTAAAGAAAATCCCAAAACGTTCAAGTTTATTTCGACACACCCACTAAGCGAGATGGAAGGAGATGGTAATTATAAACGATTGCTTTGGGTCAACGGCGTACCTTTTTCTGGAGTTTTGGTCGGCATGAATACCAACTCTAAGAGCAAAATACTGGAAGCTAATTTTTATAATGGTAAACGTGTCAGTATGTTTACGGTATGGACCAATTTGGGTAGAATACACACCAAGTCGTTCCAAGAAGAAATGATAAATATTGATAATCCTAGCAATGTTCGCAAACCAGTCGTATATATATATCCTACCCAAGAACAACAGGTGGATATTAAAGTCAACTTCAAAGGGGAAATCACGCATTCTTACCCTGCCTACGACACCCACAAGGGCTGGTCTGTAACGGCTCAACCTGATGGTATGTTGACTGACCAAACGACAGGCAAAGAGTATCCTTATTTATTTTGGGAAGGACAAAGCGACTTTCAATATACGCTAGATGCTGGTGCTGTAGTAGCTCAAGCTGCTACGGTTGATTTTCTGGATAATAAACTCGCTCAATTAGGACTCAACCGAAGAGAAGCCACCGATTTTATTACCTATTGGCTTCCTGAACTACAACGCAATCCTTACAATCTAATTCATTTTTCTACCCAAGAATATACAGAGAATGCACCATTGGAAATTTTTCCAGCTCCGCAGACTTTGATTAGAGTATTTATGGTCTATCGTCCGCTAGACGCTCCTATTGCTATAGCTCCCCAACACAATCTACCTACCAAACCTACTAAACGCAACGGCTTGACGGTAGTAGAATGGGGTGGAAAACAAGCGGCGAAGCAGTCGAACACAGCTCTTTAATCAACCTGTTGTTAATATACAAGAACATGAAATGGATAGCTTGGGTAATATTATTAAGCATAACAACCACTACTACGGCACAAATTGACTTAATAGCAGTGGTCAAGCAAATCAATCCGCCTTTGTTTATTAAAAGTATGCACGGCGAAAAAATATACACGCCTTACGTGGAAAAAGAGGCGGTAAGTTTTGTCCGTGATTTTGATTTTGACAATCGCAGCACAGAAGACATTCAACAGATTTATTGGTATAAGTATCTTTGTCTAAGAGAAAAAAATTACGTGCTAGAGTTCAAGTTGGATAAACGCCAATTGCCTGCCCTACCTACAGATTCTATTCTGCGATTTCCGATACAGTATTCTGACTTTGGGATTCAGATATATACCCTGGAGGACAACGCATGGAAACTCGCCACACGAGATATTTTGCCTGCTGATTTCAACAATAAAATTACAACAACTTTTCCGCAGGTACAACGAAGTAATAATTTCTACTTCTATAATCTAAATATGTTTGAGCTGGTAGAAATATCCTACCATCGGCATCACATTCACTTGATGCAAAACAAAAAGACAATCCTCAAGTTAGCTTGGCGGAAGAATAAATTTCATTGGAAATGAAGTACTCAAGCAAAATAAAATGGGCTTAAAAGTATAATACTTTTAAGCCCATTTTTTATCGTAATACTACTAAAATTACCCACTAAAAAAGTCTTTCATTTTGTCGAAAAGACCTTTGCCTTTGCGTTTTTCGTCCGCATTGGGCGTGAAGTTTTTAGAGTCTCTTATTTCTTCCAATATTTTGCGTTCGTCGGCACTCACACTCTGTGGTACAAATATATTGATGTGCAGCAGTTGGTCGCCCGTACCATATCCTTGTACAGACGGCAAACCTTTGCCTCTCAAACGCAATATCTTGCCTGCGGGTGTACCCTGTGGCAACGGAATTTTGACTTTGCCTGTCAAGGTAGGTACTTCTATATTGGTACCCAGCACAGAATCGGCAAAATTTACTTCCATTTCATAGAGTATGTTATTACCATCTCTCGTGAAATCCTTATGTTCTTTTTCCTTGATATTGATCAGCAGGTCGCCAGCACCACCACCGTGCATGCCTTTGTTGCCCGAGCCGTTCATGGAGAGCTGCATACCTTCGCTAACACCGGCTGGTATTTGTATCTGAAGCGTTTCTTCTCCATATACACGTCCGTCGCCTTTGCAGACACCGCATTTGTTAGTTATCATTTGACCAGAGCCATTACAAGTAGGACAAGCAGCAGTAGTCTGCATTTGTCCCAAGAAGGTGTTTTGTACTCGGCGTACATAACCCGAACCACTACAAGTAGTACAAGTTTTGACCGCATTTTTGTCCTTGGCTCCTGAGCCTGCACAAGTTTTGCACCCAATGTATTTTTTGACCTTTATTTTTTTGGTTACCCCTTCGTTGATTTCTTCTAGCGTCAAACTTACCTTGATACGTAGGTTGGAACCACGCTGCCCACCTGCTGGGCGACCGCCACGCTGTCTTCCACCGCCTTGTTGACCAAAAATATCGCCAAAACCGCCTCCAAAAATATCGCTAAATTGCGAAAAGATGTCGTCCATGTTATTGAACCCACCTCCCTGAAAACCGCCTTGAGCATCCATTCCCGCATGACCATATTGGTCATAACGAGCTTTTTTCTCATCTGTCGATAATACCTCGTATGCTTCGGCAGCCTCTTTAAACTTATCTTCTGCTGCTTTGTCGTCAGGGTTTCTGTCGGGGTGATACTTAAGTGCCATTTTACGATAAGCTTTCTTTAGCTCATCTTTGCCTGCACTTTTAGGAACACCTAATACCTCATAATAATCTCTCTTCTGTGCCATCTTTCTCTTTAATTTCTTTTTTCAAATTACTACTCTCCTACCACTACTTTGGCATAGCGAATAATCTTATCGTTGAGATAATACCCTTGCTCAATCGTATCAATTACCTTTCCTTTTAGTTCGGGTGTTGGTGCAGGTATTTTGGTCAATGCTTCGTGCATTTCTGGGTCAAAATCTGCTCCTGTACTGTTCATCAAGCGAACCCCTTGCTGCTCCAACCCTTTCATGAGCTTGTTATAGACGTGTACAATTCCTTCTGGAATACGCTCTTCTGTGTTCGCTTCTTCGTCTAGGCGAATCGCTCTACTAAAATCATCGACGGCAGGCAACATCGCATTGATAACATCTTTAGATGCCAACTTGATGATGTCCACTTTTTCTTTGACGGTACGCTTACGATAGTTGTCAAACTCAGCAAATATACGCAAGTACTTATCCTTCATGTCGCTCAACTCTTGCTCTAAGCTGGGAGTCGTGTTGACCGTTTCTTCTGTAGCAGCTTCGTCTGTCGTTGTTTCGTCTTCTAGTACTTCCTCTGCTTCTACTTCTTCAATTATTTCCTCTTCAGCCATATTGGTTTTGTTTTCCAATTCGTCTTCTATATGTTTTTCATTATTTTCCATAGCAATGGTCGATTATAATCTTTTTTTTATAAATAGAAGTTGTTTAAAAAGTCACTTCAAATCAAAATGAAATATCTTTTTTGCCCACTCTTCTTTAGTAACTTCTTAGTAATGCTGCACGATCGTTTAGAGCAGCCCTTGGCTGTCTTCAAATAATTTGCCACAGCACAAATAAGGACATTTTGGCAGCTATCTTTATATTTTATTGCAATTTAGGCAGTCCCCATCACCTAGTCGGTCATCAAACTTGCCAATTTTGCATCCAAACCTGCTTCTGATAGGTTGACTGCTATCACTTTATGGTTTTTGTCTAGCAAATAAGTGGTCGGAATTTCCTTGACACCATACAAGTCAGCTACATGGTCTTTCATTCTATTGACGTCCGACACATGGTTTTTCCAAACCATCTTATCTTTTGCAATAGCATTGAGCCAGCTAGATTTGCGGGTTTCCATAGCGATGGAAATAATATCGAACCGAGCACCACCACCAAAGTTTTTGTCCTTGTACTTGTGGTACAACTTGACCAACATGGGGTTTTGTTGTCGGCAAGGTCCGCACCAGCTCCCCCAAAAGTCCAACAGAATAATATTGCCTTCAAAATCGGACAATTGAATAGAATCTCCATCGGGCAGATAGCCTACAAAATCGGCGACTTCGCTACCAATCGCATGCTTGGGTGCCTTATAAAACGTAAGTGCGCCCCATACCAACAAGGCAATGACAGGAATCCAAAGTAACTCTTTCATTTTTTTCATAACAATCATTCTATTAAACACAAAAAAGTGAGAAAAACACAAAGTTGGTTTTTCTCACTTGATTTTACTAATCTCTGTTCGTGTTATTCTATTTTTTAATGTTTTAGCCTCCCGGTCGGGGTTGTTTTTCGATGACCCCCATTTTGAGCAGTGCTTTTTCCGAAGCTTTTTGTTCTGCGCTTTTTTTGTTGTAATCCTCTGCTACGCCCATGCTTTTGCCGTCGATATGCACGGCAATTTTAAATTTTTCTCGATTATTTTTGGTACGAAAATGTTCGACCAGTTCGTAGGCAATTTCTTTGTTGTGCTTTTGGCTGTGTTCGAGCAGTTGACTTTTGTAGTTGGTATTGAGCGTTTCGAGGTGATGGACATCTATATATTGTCGCAACATTTTATTGACAATAAACTTTTTGGTACGCAAGTACCCTACATCTAAATACACGGCTCCAACAAATGCCTCAAAGGTATTGCCCATCATGGTAGGGCTGATGCGAGTAGCGCCTTGCTTGCGCAAAAACACCTCTAGTCCCATTTTGTCAGCAACCATATTGAGTGTTTTACGCTTCACCATTTTGGAGCGCATTTGCGTCAAGAAACCTTCATCTTGTAGCGGATATTTTCTAAAAAGATATTCGGCGGCGACCGAATCCAAAATAGCATCTCCCAAAAACTCTAAACGTTCGTTGTTGGTCGGATACTTGGATTTGTCGTTGGTCGTTTGGGACTTGTGCGTAAAAGAGCGCTGATAGAAATGAATACGACGAGGGATAAACCCTAGTATAGCCGTTAGCTCTCTAGTCAGTTCTTTATTTTTGGAAAAATAGTAATTATATAGTTGCCTAAACACTGCTGAATAAATTTTAGCGATTGCTCCTGATAATCAAATTCCTAACAATTCGTACTAGCTAAATCCTAGCCAACTGTTTAGTTTAAATTATAGGAAAAGGATAATACACTTAGAGCGTGTCTAATATTATACTAATTTCAGACACGCTCTTATTGGAAATGTATTATCCTTTTTTGATGCAATTAATAACCTAAGATACTCAAAAAAAGTAATAGCGGTTCTAGTTAGTCCTTTATTTTTTTGAATATAATGGTAGAATTGTGTCCTCCAAAACCAAAATTATTGCTCAATGCGGTATTGACAATACGTTTTTGTGCTTTGTTGGGCGTTACATTGATGTTTGGAGACATTTCCTCGTCTAGCTCTTCTTGGTTGATGGTAGGCGGTACTATATCTTCTACGATAGACTTGATACAAGCGACGGCTTCGATTGCTCCTGCTGCACCCAACAAGTGACCTGTCATTGACTTGGTCGAACTAATATTCAGATTAGTCAAGTGTCCTTCAAAAACCTGCTCTACTGCTCTGATTTCCATGACATCACCTAGTGGTGTAGAAGTGCCGTGCGTATTGATATAATCAATATCTTCTGGCTGCAAATCTGCACATTCTAGTGCCATTCGCATCGCTCTAATCGCTCCTGTGCCATCTGGGTCAGGTGCCGTAATATGGAAAGCATCAGAAGTGATGGCTGTTCCTGCGAGTTCTGCATATATTTTTGCACCTCTTGCTTTGGCGTGCTCGTACTCTTCGAGTACAATGGCACCAGCACCTTCTCCCAACACAAATCCGTCTCTGAATTTGTCATAAGGTCTAGAGGCTGCTTGGGGGTCATCGTTGCGAGTAGATAGTGCCTTGAGCGAGCTAAAAGAACCAATCCCTACTTCGGTAACCGATGCTTCTGAACCGCCTACTACTATAATATCTGCTCTACCAAATCGGATTTGGTCGTACGCAAAACTCGTAGCGTGTGTAGCCGAGGCACAAGCCGTAACAACAGAGGCCGTTATTCCCTTGAACCCATGACGGATAGAAATATTGCCTGCGGCAGCATCTACAATCATTTTGGGTACCAATAATGGAGAAAACCGTGGTGTTCCGTTGCCTTGGTTAAATTGTGTAATATCGTCTTGAAGTGACTTGAGTCCACCGATACCAGAAGACCACATGACACCAATATTTTCTTTTACGTCTTCGCTGACCTCATCTAATCCTGCATCTTTGACCGCTTGATCGCTGGCTATAATCGCATACTGAATAAACGGGTCTGTTCTTTTGGCTAGTTTGCGGTCGCCAAGTGCCTCCTCAATATTTATATCTTTGAGTTCGCAAGCGAATCTCGTTTTGAATTTGGAAGCGTCAAAGTTGGTAATTTCGGCTGCACCTGATTTACCTTCCAGAAGAGCTTGCCAATAGTCTTCTACATTATTTCCAATGGGAGTCAAGGCACCAAGCCCTGTTACTACCACTCTTCTTTTAGTTTTTATAAGCATAGTATATTGATTTGGTCGATGAAAAAACTGCTGGTTCGTTGTCTATTTTCAATAATTGTTGAAAAAACAACTGGCTCAAAAAAGAATAAGCGTTGAAACTGTTACCAATTTCAACGCTTACTTAGGAGTTGTTCAAAAATAGTATTTCATTTGACTCGAAATCCATTTTTCCATTACGCTGTATCAAAAAGTAGGTCAAACAACAGACGTTGTTCTACTAGTCTCTGATGGAATTAGCAAAAAAATACTATAATAGCCCCAAACTCCACAAAGGAGTTTAGTTTTTTTTCGGACAAATGTCCATTTTAGAACAATTTCTCAATCAATCTTTCTTCGTTCTTAGCCCTTGAGTGCTTCTTCCAAAAATTGGATAGCATTACCAACAGTCTGAATCTCTTCTGCTTTTTCGTCAGGAATAGGTAGGTCAAACTCTCTTTCGAATTCCATGATAAGTTCTACCAAATCAATAGAGTCTGCTCCTAGATCTTGTTTGAAATTAGCTTCTGGAGTTACCTCAGAAGCATCGATAGTAAGTTTGTCGGCGATAATGTTCGTTACGCGTTCAGCTATATTAGACATAACTATTAGATTTTGTATAAAAATAAAAAATAAGCCGCTTGGCATTTCTTCCAAGCACTGACAAAGATGTATAAAACCTATTGCATAACCAAAGTTTTATACATTTTTTTCTCTTTCTTAGGTTTAGATAACGGCATTATCCGCTCCATCTACACCAAATTATATACTAGGTATTCCTTGGGTAGTGCCAATACTTATTTGGTGGGTTGCTTGATAATAGATTGTCTTCGCCTGTTTTTTGTTATTTTGATACAATATCTATCTTTGTACGTTAATATTTGTTAAGCTAGTAGTTTTTGGTACAGAATTGAAGTATTTTACGATAAATCAATCAAGGTATACCATTACTATTTTGTTTACGTTTTGCCCCAAACCTCTTCATTTCAATCAAAAAATTATGCTAAAAAAATTATACAGCAGTCTATTGCTTCTTTGTTTGTGTTGCTCGGCAGCACTCGCTCAGGGCTACATCTTAATCCCAATGGACGAAGACCAGACTAACCACATGAAAGCCTACGGCATCACCTACCAAGTATTGGCAGCGAAACAAGAAGCCTTTTGGTTACTCAATTATCAAGGCGGTAGTTTTGCTTTTCAGTACAACGAAGTATTCAAAAAAGAATGTATTCGTCGTGGTGTATCTTATGAGTTGATACCCACTGCTCGATTCAATGCAATATTGGCAGAAATCAATCAGCCAGAGGCGAATATGGAAGCGATGAAGCTCGAAGTAGCCCCCAAAGTAGCGGTCTATAGCCCTACGGTCAATGCCAAAGGAGAAGAAGTACAGCCGTGGGACGATGCCGTAACGCTCGTCCTTACCTACGCCGAAATCCCTTATGACTTGGTGTATGATGATGAAGTATTGGCAGGAAAACTGAACGAATACGACTGGTTGCACTTGCACCACGAAGATTTTACGGGACAGTACGGCAAGTTCTACAAGACGTACAGCAATCAGCGTTGGTACAAAGATTATGTCCAGAAAATGGAAGATTTGGCAACCAAAAACGGCTTCACGAAAGTATCCGAACTCAAACTAGCAGTCGTCAAAAGTATTCGAGAGTTTGTAGCAGGTGGCGGATTTATGTTTGCGATGTGTTCGGCTACCGACACCTACGATATTGCGTTGGCGGCTGATGGCGTCGATATTTGCGACCACATGTACGATGGCGATGCGCCTGATCCTGATGCTCAAAGCAAATTGGATTTTGACAAAACATTTGCTTTCAAAGATTTTTCGCTAGTGCGTGATCCACTCAAATACGAATATTCGTCTATTGATGCTTCGCCTATCACTTCGCCTGCTCGTAGAGTCAAGGACGATGTCGATTATTTTACGTTGTTTGATTTTTCTGCCAAGTGGGACCCGATTCCTACTATGCTGACGCAATCGCACACCAAAACCGTCAAGGGTTTTATGGGTCAAACGACCGCTTTCCGCAAGAATCAAATCAAATCGAATGTACTAATACTTGGCGAAAATAAACCTGCCAGCGAAGCACGCTACATTCATGGTACGTTCCAAAAAGGTTTTTGGAGTTTTTATGGTGGGCACGATCCTGAAGATTATCGCCATTATGTGCATGATCCCGCTACGGATTTGGATTTGCACAAGCAGTCTGCTGGCTATCGCCTAATTCTCAACAATGTGCTATTTCCTGCTGCCAAAAAGAAACCTCGCAAGACGTAGGATAATAGACCGCTTCGTTAGTAGATTTCTATATGCTAGACGGATAGATTTCTAAGAGGTGGACAAAAAATAAACAGCGAATAAGGACTTTTTTGGTCTTTATTCGCTGTTGTTGTTTCTGAAGTTATTTAGAGCCTATTTATTTGCTCAATACTATCTTCTCATTAATCAAACCTTCCAAGGTCTGCACTTTCAAGAAATAAATACCATTTGTCAAATCACCCAAGTCGATTGCCTGCTCCTCATTAAGCTGTGCCGATTGTACTACTTGACCTGCCGTATTGAAGACCTCCATCGACCCTGTGATAGGGCGATCTAGTTGGATATAGCCTGTAGTAGGGTTAGGAGATATGGTTAGGTTTATTTTTTGTTGCTGCTCAATTCTTGGTAAGGCAGTGATGGTGAGATTCTCAAAGTAACGTATAGTGTCCTTTCTGTCTGCATAGATCGCAGATCTCAATTCTCTACTATGTCCAAACAAATCTAAATCTCCATCATTATCTATATCTTGCAATTGTACATCACTACTAATTCCTGTATTATTTAGATTACGGAAAGGATTAGCAGGATTACTATAGGTTAATCTAGTCGTATATAAGGGATTAGCGGCACTCCCTTCATTTTCATAATAATAGTCATCTAATAGTATGTCCAAATCATTGTCATTATCTGCATCTACAAATTGTATTTTACCCCTAAAAATAGCCCCACCTGGTATCGTATCTTGAAATGGATTGTTGGCTTGATCCAAATCAAAATTTGGACTGGTAGTACTCCCATTATTCCTGAAAAAATGATACGCAGCACCACCTGGTATAGATATGTAGTACAATAAGTCTAAATCGTCATCCATGTCAATGTCGATGAAAGTCGATCCTTTATTAGATTTTGAATCATTCGACATTTGAGGATACATCGAGTTAATCGTATCTAGAGGGTTTGCTGTTCCTGTTCGCTGAGTAAAAGAAGGATTGATTGAATCGCCTGTATTTTCAAAATAGCTAACTGATTCTCCTATAGAATAATAAGGATCTATGGTACCTGCAAAACAATCTAAATCTCCATCTCCATCTACATCTACAAAAGAAGGATATTCTATATTGGCACTGGGCAATAATCGACTTCTTCTCGTATAGACAGCACTATCAGCTGCTCCTATATTTTCGTAATACACGTTCTCATTTGTAAAGTAATTAAAATAAAAACCAACCACATCCAAATCCCCATCCGCATCTAAATCTGCAAAGGTAATAGAACATCGATTCAGTGTATCATCCGCACTATTCAGCGGATTAGCGGTACCCGTATTCTCCATGAATAGTATCGGAGTCACTTGCCCTACCGCAGGAGTAGCCATACCGACTCCAGTCACGACAGCAGCAGCCATACCCAGCTTCTTAAGCTGAAGCGTATAAGAAGCGAGCTTGTCGAGTAGTTGGCTTTGCTTATATTGTGTGTATTGGTAGAATTTGCCTGATTGATAGGCTTTTTGGAGATTTTGGGTGAGTTTGGTGTATTGTTTTTGTAAGTAATTAGGGTTTGTTTGTTGCATTTTGTTTGTTTTTTGGTTTATAGAATTGATTATTGTTATAAATCTAAATAAAATAAAAACCAATACAAGGTTTTTTATGCAAATAATTTCTTGTTATTTTTTATTTGGTAAATTATTGGCTGCTGCTCCTTGTTGGTTATGCTCCTTTTTATCATTTAGCAATGGGGTATTTTAGACCTGTTTTTAGCTTACTTACTGCTTATTCGCAATAAAGCGGCTATTATCTTGGGTGGCTTTTTTTATTTGATTATTTTTGGCGTTTGTTCTCATTCGGAAGTTGCGTTAGCGACTTACCAATACTCTTATAAAATTATGTTTTTCATCAAATCGCTGTTGCTTGCGGCTGCTATACTTGCATTGGCAGCTGGCTGCACTCCCGACAAAAAAACTACGACCGAGCCACTCGAAGTAGATATTCAGAATCCTGTGATACAGCAAATATTGGGTCTCAAAAATAAACGAGATACCAAAAGTTTGTTGCCTTATTTGTCGGTCGAAAACCCTGCTCACCGTTATATGGCGGTTCTAGCGTTGGGTTCGGTACAGGATAGTTCGGCTATCAAGAGTTTGGCAACACTACTCAACGATGAGTATCCCGAAATACGGACAGCTGCTGCCTATGCACTTGGTCAGACGGGCAATTTGAGTGCTGCCAATTATTTGGCAGAATCTTTTGACTTGGATACTGTACGTTCGGTACAGGCGGCCATGTTGGAGGCTATTGGTTATTGTGGCGACATGAATTACCTCAAATATATGGCTACGGCTCCGCCTTATCCGATTCAGGATAGCCTGTTGTGGGAAGGTCAAGCGGCTAGTATTTATCGTTTTTCGTTGCGTGGATTGGTACACAAGGAAGGCACCACCAAAATTATGAATGATTTTATTGCCAACTCGCTAATGTCTCCGAAGGCTCGCTTTATGGCTGCCAATTATTTGGCTCGCACGCCAGGTATTGACCTAACAGGGTACGAGAATGTACTGCTCAATAGTGTGGAAGAAGCAAAAGATATTAACACGCTGCTGCCTCTACTGATAGGTTTGGCAAAAACTCGCACGCCCCGTGCTAGAAATCGACTATTGGCGATGTACGATACCCAAGAAGATCACCGAGCGAAGGTCAATATTCTGAAAGGTATCAAATTTTTTGTGTACGATTCGGTCAAAACATTGGCATTCGAGGCCCTAAAAGACACTAGTATTTCGGTACGTATCACCGCAGCCGAGTATTTGTATTATAGCGGCAATGACTTGGATGCTCCTAAGTATTTTGAATTGGGATTGGAGCAAAAAAACTGGCATGTGGCAAGTCTTCTTTTTGGGGCAGCGCTACGCAATACGATTTATTTCAAATCAAAAACAAAGAATTTCTATAGTGCCAGAATAATAGCCCTCTACAAGGAAAGCACCAATGTATATGAGCAGGCGGCATTGCTCAAAGCACTCGGAAATTATAGCTGGAATTATCGTTTTATTAGTCAATCTATGTTTCCGACCTCCGATACGGTCAAGATACCGCCTGTGATACGCAGTAGTGCTACGGAGGCATTGGTTAGCTTGCGCAAATCGAGTGATTTTGGCAAAGAATTGAGCTTATCTAGGGTACGTGTTGCCAATGAGCTCAATCTATTGTTCAAGCAAGCAATACAAGAAGGTGACCCTGCAATGTTGGCGATTGTAGCCGAGATGCTGACTATAGCGGAGCTAGATTTCAAGACGGTCTATCCTGATTATCAATTTCTGAAAGAGGCACAGTCCAAACTGTCCTTGCCGAGCGATATAGAAACATATATTTATTTGCAAAAAGCAATCAACTACTTTGAGGGGAACCCCAACAAGAAAGTAACTGTGGAGTCGAAGTCATACACCGAAATTGATTGGCAATTGATACGAGCATTGAAAGACAATCATCAAATAACAATACTAACGAATAGAGGAAATATTACGTTGCAGTTGTTGCCTGATGTAGCACCTGCTACAGTGACGCAGTTTGTCAATCTGGTCAAAGCAGGCTATTATAATGGTAAGTTTTTTCATCGAGTGATTCCTAACTTCATGGCGCAAGGTGGCTGTTCGAGAGGCGACGGTTGGAGTGGATTTAATATTACGGTCAAGTCCGAATTTAGCCCGAAGGTGAGCTACAATCAAGCTGGTATGGTGGGCATGGCTTCGGCAGGAAAAGACACCGAAAGTGCTCAATTTTTCATAACGCAAGCACCTGCCCTATACTTGGATAACAACTATACTCTTTTTGCGAAAGTATCGAAAGGTATGCCTGTATTGCAAAAGCTAGAAATTGGCGATGTGATTGAAAAAATAGAAATAAATTAGAACTTTTATAAATGTTGCTACATTACAATAATTGAGTTTGGAAGTTTAGAGTATATCTACAGATTACACTAAATTTTTAATTCTTTCTTAGTAACAACTTTTATTAAATAAGGATTGATAAGGGCATTGAAAACTATTATTGGAAGTCTAACATCTAGTATCTACCAGCAAAGCAGTCTTATTTTATACGTAAAGAAATCAATTAAAAAATATGGCAGATAATATTCATCCGATTTTTGATACGCTGCTACAGCGTCAAGATCGAGAAAAACGACTCGGACAGCGAAGCAAAGTACTTTGGTTGACAGGGCTTTCGGGTTCGGGCAAGAGTACGATTGCGGAGGCACTCGAAAAAAAGCTATTTGAAGCGGGGTATTTTCCGCAAGTACTTGATGGCGATAATATTCGTTCAGGTATCAATAGCAATTTGGGTTTTAGTGTAGAAGATCGTCAAGAAAATATCCGTAGGATAGCCGAAATAGCCAAACTCTATTTGCATTCGGGTGTTGTTACCATCAATTCGTTTATTAGCCCTACTCGGGCTATTCGACAGCTCGCCAAAGATACCATTGGAGCAGCTGACTTTGTGGAGATTTATATCAATACACCATTAGAAATCTGTGAAAGCAGAGATGTAAAAGGACTCTACAAAAAGGCTAGAAAGGGAGAAATAAAGGGTTTTACGGGTATTGATTCGCCTTATGAAGCACCGCTACAACCTGACTTAGAAATACAAACCGAGAACCAAACCATAGAACAATCTGTTCAGCAGTTGTTTGAATTTTTATTACCACTCATAAATCATACATAATGAAGCATCATATTAGCCACCTCAAAGAGCTAGAAGCAGAATCTATATTTGTGCTGCGAGAAGTAGCCGCTCAATTCGAAAAACCCGTACTGATGTTTTCGGGTGGTAAGGATTCTATTTTGATGACCTATTTGGCTCAAAAAGCGTTTCACCCTGCCAAAATTCCATTCACACTACTACATGTAGATACAGGACATAATTTCCCTGAAGCCATCGAATTTAGAGATGCTTTGGTCGCACGTTTGGGTGTCAACTTGATTGTTGGCTCCGTCGATGAGGCTATCAAGAGCGGTTTGGTTACCGAAGAAACAGGATTTAATGCTTCTAGAAATGCCTTGCAGACAGCGGTATTACTAGACGAGCTAGAGAAAGGTAAATTTGATGCCGCTATGGGCGGTGCTCGACGCGATGAAGAAAAAGCAAGAGCAAAAGAGCGTTTTTTCTCTCACCGTGATGAGTTTGGTCAGTGGGACCCGAAGAACCAACGCCCTGAGTTGTGGAATATATTCAACGGAAAAAAACAATATGGCGAACACTTCCGTATTTTTCCGATTAGCAACTGGACAGAACTCGATGTATGGCAATACTTAATGCAAGAAAATGTAGAGTTGCCGAGTTTGTACTTCTCGCACAAACGCCGTTGTTTCGTTAGAGATGGCGTTGTTTTGGCAGATTCGGACATGATCAACAAACGTCCTGAAGAAGAAGCTGCAATGGAAGAAATGACGGTTCGTTATCGTACATTGGGCGATATGACTTGTACTGGTGCAGTGCTATCCGAAGCCGATACGATGGAAAAAATTGTAGCCGAAGTAGCTGCTACTCGCCAGACAGAACGTGGTGGTCGCTCCGATGACAAACGCTCTGATACAGCGATGGAAGACCGCAAAAAACACGGTTATTTCTAAGCGGGTCTCAAGACATTATTCCGAATCTATTTTACAAAAAAAATATCGCCACTGATGCTTTTTTTCTTGCATTGTCGTAAGGAAATTAGCCGAAAGGCGACTACTCTATATAAATCATGACAACAAAGAAGGCAACAAAAACAGAACTCCTACGATTCACTACTGCAGGTAGTGTTGATGATGGAAAAAGTACCTTGATTGGTCGATTGCTCTATGATAGCAAATCTATATTCGAAGATCAGTACGAAAATATAAAAGAAACGAGCGAACGCAGAGGGGAAGAAGGGGTAAATTTTGCCCTATTGACCGACGGACTCAAAGCAGAAAGAGAACAAGGTATAACGATTGATGTCGCCTATCGTTATTTTGCTACGCCTAAGCGTAAGTTTATCATAGCGGATACACCTGGTCACATACAATATACGCGCAATATGGTCACAGGGGCATCTACTGCCAATGTCGCACTCATCTTGATTGATGCTCGAAAAGGAGTAATTGAGCAGACTCGTCGTCACTCTTTCATTGCTTCCTTACTACAGATTCCACACTTGGTAGTTTGTATCAATAAGATGGATTTGGTGGATTATTCGGAAGATAAATTCCATGAAATCAAAGAACAATTTTCGGAGTTTGCATCCAAGCTAGATATCAATGATATTGAGTTTGTGCCTATTTCAGCACTCAAAGGCGACAACGTCGTCAATCGTTCGAAGAATATGACTTGGTACGACGGTTCGACCCTACTCTACCATTTGGAGCATGTACACATCGCTTCGGATCACAATTTTATTGACTGTCGTTTCCCAGTGCAGCACGTTATCCGTCCTTATACCGACGAGCATCACGATTATAGAGGTTATGCAGGTCGTGTAGCAGGTGGTATATTGCGCAAGGGCGACAAAGTAACCGTACACCCTTCTGGGTTTACTTCTACGATCAAGAAAATAGATACGTTTGATGGCGAAATAGAAAAAGCTTATCCGCCGATGTCGGTCACCTTGCTACTCGAAGATGATATTGACATTAGTCGTGGCAATATGATTGTACGGGAGAACAATCAAGCGAAAGTAACACAAGACCTAGAAGTAATGGTTTGTTGGTTCAATAAAAAGCCACTGCAACTCAACGGAAAATATACCATACTGCATACCACCAACGAGGTACGTGCGATGGTCAAAGATGTCCGTTACCGCCTCAATATCAACACGCTCAAACGAGAAGAAGACCAAAAAGATATTGGTATGAACGATATTGGTAGAGTCGTACTCCGCACAACCAAGCCGTTGTTTGTTGATGCGTATAGAAAAAACAGAATAACAGGGGCTTTGATTTTTGTAGATGAAGGCACTAACGAAACAGTAGGTGCAGGTATGATTCTCTAATCCGAATAGCTCGTATTGTACAATCAAGACAAGGTAAAAAGTAAAACTTTTCACCTTGTCTTTTTTTTGGGTAGTCTATGATTCGTACCTTGCGAAGGTATTTTTTTCAATAAGTTTTTTTTCTAAATATCCCCCCGAAATAGCTCTTACAGTATGAACCTGTATCGATTATTACTTTGTTTATTTTGCTATATCTATACAGCACATTCTATAGCACAAGACTACCTCTGCTATTCCGAAAAAATATCGGTTGAAGATGGGCTTTCCAATCGTTTTGTACAAGCGATTACGCAAGATAATCAGGGGTTCATGTGGTTTGGCACCAAGCACGGGCTCAATCGCTACGATGGCAATCATTTTATTTCGTTTACAAGCGAAAATAGCCTTCTCCATGGCAATAACATTGGCAGCCTACACACAGATGTAGAGGGCATGATGTGGATAGCATACGCAAATTCTGCCAGAGGAACATTTAAAGAGCTTGATATACTCGACCCGATTACCTTAACAATTCAATCGGTACAAGATTTTTTGCCTGCATTGCCATTTGAGGTAGCTCCTGTCCATAAAATACAAACAGATGCAAAAAAACGCCTTTACTTTGCGACTATCAATGGTGAAATCTATCGCTATTCGGGCAACAAAAAGTTAGAACTGGTCTATAAACACACCACAGCAGGCATCGTCCATGAGCTATTGGTTGGCGAATACTATATTTGGGTACATGTCCACGATCGTTTGATTGCTTTTGATGCTTCTTGGAATCTAATCAAGCAGGTTTCGATAGAAAAATACCAGAACAAAGACGGTCGATTCACCGATATGATCGGAGAGCCTACTAGCAGTAGTATTTGGCTAGAGCTCAATAACGAATATGATACCGATCAATTTTTAGTTTGGGATTTGGATTTGGACACGTTGACAGAAAAAAATAGCTTTGATTGGTTTCCTAATTTGCCCAATGGCAAGTCTTGTCATGCTATTTATCAGAATGATAAAACTAATTTCATCTACAAATCTCGCAAAGCGTTAGTATTGCTAGACAGCAATAAACAATCCTTTTACACGCTGCTAGCGAAGGATAATGCCCCTATTCAGACGATATACGAGGATAAGCAACATAACATTTGGTTGT
The DNA here is from genome assembly GCA_937139495.1 of uncultured Saprospiraceae bacterium. Taxonomy (GTDB): domain Bacteria; phylum Bacteroidota; class Bacteroidia; order Chitinophagales; family Saprospiraceae; genus Aureispira. Next base: position 44,240 of record CAKZQC010000029.1, read on the forward strand.
CCACAATCTCTGAGGGATTGCTTAAAGTTAGCTACAAAAAAAATAAATTTCAGTCTTTTTTGCAGGGGAGTTCTATGCGCGGACTTATTACGTTGAACAACGACAGCCTTTTGTTGGCGAATCGCTACGGTCAACAAGTTTTGTATAATTTATATACCAAAGAAACTGATGCGATTGATACCGACCAAACAATTGCTTTTGATAAAAGTAATGATGGAAAATACCTTTGGATAACGAGCGAAAAAATAGCTACATTTCGTTCCTTGACCACCAATCCTAAAGAAATCAAGTCCTACTACCCTCCTATCTCAAAGAATAAAGACACCTACCAAAGCCCATTGGGTTGGAGTATATTACAAGATAAAAAAGGAACCGTTTGGGTGGGGACAGCAGAAGGTTTGTCGTACATTCCACCTGCTGGAGAAGCAGTTTCTATCTATGAGCATTACAACCAATTGGGCACGCTAAAGCACTCTGTCGTCAATTTTTTGTATGAAAATGAAGAAGGGCTTTGGGTGGCTAGCTCTAGTGGGCTTTATTTGATTGATAATATCCACGATAAAGGTGTTCTTACTCATTATGACCTAGAGACTCTACCACATACGCACATCATGCACATTCATCAAGAAGGGGCTATATTTTGGTTGAGTACCAAGGGCGGTGGACTACTAAAATGGAATAGAACCAAACAAACTTGCCAACAATACACGACGAAACAAGGCTTGGCACACAATGTTGTTTATGCCGTACTGCCCGACGAATTTGGCTATCTCTGGATGAGTACCGATTATGGATTGGTGCAGTTCGAGCCTCGCACAGAAACTTTCACGACTTACTTGCCCAGCGATGGCATACCCCACGAAGAATTCAATCATACGTCCTTCTACAAGGACGAAACAGGGCATCTTTATTTTGGTGGGCTAAATGGGGTCGTTCGCTTTGAGCCCAAAGATTTTCTTGTTCCTCAAAAAGATAGCACGCCTATTCGGATTATTGATTATCAGTATTTTGATGGAACGACCAACGAACTCGTTCAAGCTACGGCACAGCTACAAGCTAGTCCCCAAATTGTGCTGCAACATACCGATCGTTTTTTTATTCTCAAAGTAGCCTTACTTGATTTTGTCAATAGCAAAAAAGTAAGCTATGCGTACAAGATAGACGGATTAGATGCCGACTGGAACAATCTAGCAAACAACACAATCCGAATCAATGGTCTCAAAGCAGGCACGTACACCCTACTCGTAAAAGCGAAGACTAGTAATGGCGTTTGGTCAAACCAAATCATTCGATTGCCCATCAAGGTCAATCAGCCTTTTTATCTGAGTTTGTGGTTTTTGTTCTTTGTTTTTTTCGCTGCTATTTTGATGCTGTTGGGGTATGCCAGATGGCGAGTCCAACGCCTACAATACAGGCAAACCGAGCTCAAAAAAGAAGTAAAAAAACGTACCAAAAAAATAGCTCAACAAGCGAAAGAATTGCAATTATTGGACGAAGCCAAATCTAATTTTTTTGCTAACATTACCCACGAATTAAGAACACCCTTGACCTTAATGATTGCACCCGTGAGTGCCATACTCGAAGAGCATTACGGCAAGGACTGGAACAAAATCAGTGAAGTGCTACAAGTAGTACAGAACAACGGGAACAAGCTCCAACACTTGATAGAGGAAATTTTACTATTGTCGAAATTGGATAATCATAAGCTACAAACTAAAGCCATGGCGGTTTCTTTTTTGCCTTATCTACAACAACATATTTTGTTGTTTAGGGCGCAGGCAAATTTGCAAGACATCAACTTAGAATTTGATTATCAGCTCGATAATGCAACCCAGTTGCTGCTTGACACACACAAATTTGAGATTATTTTCAATAATTTGGTTATCAATGCCCTCAAATACACTCCTGCGGGTGGTACTGTCCGAATAGCAGCACAGGCGATAGAACACGAAGGACGAAGCTGTTTTCAGCTGTTGATAAAAGATTCGGGAAGCGGTATCGCTCCAGTGGATTTGCCGCATATTTTTGACCGTTTTTATCAAGCCAATACACTATCGAACGAAGGAACGGGAATCGGACTTTCTTTAGTCTCCGAGTTGACACAATTTTTGGGTGGAACTATCCGTGCAGAAAGCAGTTTAGAGAGTGGTTCGAGCTTCTTTGTCGTGCTTCCTCTAACTATTCCGACAACTCCCTCCGAAACGGTTGCAGCAGCAACTAAAGAACAAAAGGCAATTCTGACACAACAATCGGCGACGATATTGCTAGTAGAAGACAATGCGGATATGTCCAATTTTTTGCAAGACTTGCTACAGCCTTACTACCAAGTAGTAGCGGTAGCTGATGGACAATTTGCGTTAGATTGGTTGGCGGAATCTGCGGAACTGCCCCAACTAATTTTGTCCGATGTCATGATGCCTAGAGTCAATGGTATGCAATTGCTGCAAGCACTAAAAGTAGCAGAAACATGGCAACAAATCCCTGTTATTCTATTGACGGCGCAAGCCAATAGACAAGACAAAATCAAAGCCTTGCGAATCGGCGTAGATGATTACTTGCAAAAGCCTTTTTCTAGTCCCGAATTGTTTGCACGCATTCAAAATTTATTGCAAAATGCACTGCAAAGAAAAAACTCCCAACAAGAAGCCACTAACCAACTCCTAGATTCGGCAGCAGCTGAAATACAACCCGCTGCTACTCCTCCAATTCTGGAAATAGCTCCCAATAGTTGGTTGGCAGAAGTGGAAGCCATAGCCACCAAACAAGTAGGCAATACGCAGTTTGGTATCTTGCAATTGGCTGCTGACCTTCATCTGAGCGAACGCCAACTTCGCAGAAAAATAAAGCTAAAAACGGGACTGACTCCCAATCAATACTTTACACACATCAAGCTAGAAGTAGCTCGCCAATATCTGGAAGCTGGACGATACGAAACGGTAGCCGAAGTAAGTCACAAAATTGGTTTTAGCAATACGCACTATTTCTCAAAAATCTACCAAAAGCACTTCGGCAAAAAACCCAGCGATTATCTAAAATCTTAGAAACTTCTACTTTTGAGCTAGCTTTAATCAGACCGCTTTGCGGTTAGATACTAGAAGTTAGACTTCCAACAATAGCATTTTGTTCCCTTATCAATGCTTGTTTAAACAAAAAAGCGAGTCCTATTCTATTGAATAGGACTCGCTTCTGTAAAACCTAGACACTCAAAAGTATCTTTTCCTATATCATAGTTTTTGCTTTCTTGACAAAAGAATGTGCTTGATAAGGATTAATTTCAAAAGAACGTTTGATGGCTGCTTTATCGCTATTAATCAATCCACTGATACACATCAATTCTGCATCTTGTTTCCCTGTTTTGAGGGCAACTTCAGCGTGTTTTTTAGCATTATCCAAGTCGTCCATACCATAATAAACAAAAGCCAATAGCTTATTGACATCAATATTGTTTGGTCTATTTTTTTGCTCTTCGAGTCCTAGTTCCAATGCTTTTTTGTAATCGCCCTTGAAGGTGTACAAAAATTTGGCGTACTCTAGGTTCATGTTATGCCCTGACTCAATATCTTCGGTGAACATCAGTTCGATTTCTTCGACCATTTTATCGACCTCTTCTTGCTTTCCTTCCTGTTTTTTGAGTTCGGCTAGGTCGATATTGAAACCAATTTCTGGCAACATTTCCAATGCTCGTTTGTAAGTTTTTTCGGCTGCTGCCAAATCTCCTTTTTTGGCTTGTACACTTGCTTTACCAGCAATACCAAATGGATAGTTGGGGCGTTCGATAGTTGCCAAGTCATAACAAGTCAAGGCACTGTCCAAGTGTCCGTGATCTTCGTATATTTTGCCCAACGTGACAATAGCCCAACACTTGTACTCCGAATAAGGGGCTCCTGCTTTGATAGCTCGTAGCATAGCCTCCTTGCTTCCTGCTACTTCGCCATAGATTTCTCTTAGGTAAGAAGTACGAGAAAAAGAGCGTAAATCTGGACGAATTTCCATCATTTTTTCGCAATTAGCCACTGCCGCTTCATAGTTTCCTATCTCTACGTTGGCATCGACCAACACGCCATAAATACCTGAATTGAGGAAATTGATAGCCAGTGCTTCTTGTCCTGTTTCGAGTGCCTTATTGAAGTTGTGTTGAGACAGCTCTACGGTTGCTTTATCAAAAAGAGCTGTGAATTTTTGGTCAGCAGTAAGTTTAGTTTCATGCTTTAGGACTTCGTCCAATGCTTGGAGTGCGGCACTATAATAGTAGGGGTGTTCGCCAGTGATACGAGCCTCTAGCACGTATATTTCTGCCAGCTTGATGAGGTCATCATATTTGGTATTGTCCGCTAAGTAAGCCTTCTTGTGCTTCTCGTATCTTTCTTTTAGTTTGAGGTATTCGTCATAAGACAAATCTGGATTTCTATCCATTAGTTCTACAGGCTGAAAGCTCGAAGTCGTACCAGTTGTTTGTTCCTCTTTTTTGTTGGTGGGTTTGTCATTATTGCAACTGGTGATAACCATAGTTGCTAGTACTAGGAGTACCATATATATATTTCGGTGCAGCATTTTTCGTAATTTTTTCGGTGTTTTCTTATAAATTTTATTAAAAAAAAGAGGGTAAAACCAGGTGTTTGCTAGCTCTACCCCCTTATTGTTGTTATGTCAGAGTCCGTTTATTAACTCGTTCATAGGTTGGTTAGTTTTTAACCAATTTAATTGCTTTGACACTTGTTCCGTTGCTATTAGTAATACTAAGTTTAGCAATATAAACACCAGCAGCTAATTCTGCCGTATTTACAGGAATCGTGTACGTTCCTTTCACACCATAGTTTTTGCTAGGTACGTAAGACATCGTTTTAGCGTCAAGCGTCATGATTTGGACAGTTACTTCAGAAGCTTGATCCAATTCGAATTCAATATTAGTGTAGCTAGTCATCGGGTTAGGATAAGCAGTAGCATTCACTTGAATATTTGTGTAGTTACCGATTTTACCCAAAGACAAAATAGCAGGTTGAGTGTACTGGTATGGTTTACCCAAACAGTTGGTTGTACCTCTCCAAGGAGTTTGTACGAATGGGAAGGTAGTTCTGAACGTAGTATCATTCATTTCGATACCCGTAGAATACCCCAATACATTGGTCAAACCTGTAGTAACAGGACCTACTGTAGAAGAAGTATCATAATCATCGTACCACAAACCAATAGCAGCTAATACAACGCCACTTACTGCTTGCAATTCAATTCTAGTTACATCATCTTCCAATCTACGACCATTCGGGAAACCATCCATATTAGGAATGTTCTGAAGTGTAGCAGTCGTGTTATATCTAGGATCAGTCAATCCTAATGCAGCAGCCTGTACTAGACCCAAAGAGCTAAAGTCAGCACTTGTTCTATCTGTAACAGGTACCGCCATGTTCAATCTCAACATATCGCCACCATTCGGTAGGTAGTTGTTGATAAACGGCTTACCAGCAGTCAAAGGATTTCTCCCTGTTTTGCCCGTAGCCAATTGATAAGGAGCCAAGTTAGGTACACCTGTGTGGAATATTGGCCATAAATCTACTGAACGTGGTGCGTTTGCTCTAGGCAACAATAAAGTACCTGCAATAGCGTCATCCAAAGCAGTACCAGCCACTGCTGCACTACCTTTTAGTCCGTAAAGACCGTTTTGTCCGTTACCAAAATCAAAGCCAGTACCAAATACTTGAGCCAACGAATTGCGTTGAATACGCAATGGAGCAAAAGCAGGTACAGCACCTCCAAACAATGAATCATCCATGTACAATGCCAATTCAGGGTTGTAGAAATATTTGTCCAACAGCGTATCTGTAATTTCCTGATAAGGAGTCAATGTATTCCAGTAATCTTTCATTCCGATAGGAATAACTGCTTCGTTAGTCAATGGCATACCGATTCTTGAAACCTGTACCCAATTGCCCGTGTTGGCAGTAGTACCAGAAGTAGCATCATTGACAGTAGGAGCACTTAGCACCTTGGTAGCCTGACGACTAGCAGAAGCCCAAACACCCACTACAAAATCACCATCCAAGATGTTAGCAGCTTGTGCTACTGTTTTGCCATCTTTCTGTAGAACAGAAATTGGAATTTGAATAGCAATACTGTGTACGTTCAAACATTTCAGTGCATCAACAGGAGTACCATTTTGTCTTGGAGCATCGCCCAAATCAAAAATACCACCCAGATCAACAAAGAACGGGTCATCTGAAGGGCCACAAAATACAGCTTCGTTAGTGACTGGTGCTATCGTTACGGCATTGTCAAACAATGTTTCGTAATCTGCATTCAACCCAGCAGCACCTTCGATAGAACGCTCTCCAATATTTGGTGGAGGCACTACACCGTTAGTGATGATAGATAAGAAAGTAAGACCACCGTCCAAACTTCTTTCTACTGTATAAGTAGTTTTCAAGTTTTCATTACCCAAACGGATATTGAAAAAAGTAGTAGGATCTTCGTTCGTTTGAGAGAACGTAAATCGGTAGATAAGATCATCACCAGGAGTGGCAAGATCATTATCAATGTGTATTTCATAACGTACGTCGGTACCAAAAGTATAGTAGTTTGGTCCAGCGTGAGGAATCTCTAACGGAATGTAGTTAGCTATGATGGTAACTGCATTCGTATTGTTCGGACTCCTAAAGGCATATAAATCTGTATTATCTGCCAAAGGGTCGTTTGCAATGAGAGGTGCCTCTCTATGGCTCGATGCGAACAAAGAAGTCATAGGGAGAATAAGTAACAATATTATAATTATCTGTTTCATATTTCGCATTATTATTAATTGATTGAATTATTTGCCTACCCAAGGAGATTGTACATAAGGGAAGACAGCTTTGAATGTGGTGTCATTTTGTTCTACTCCAGTAGAATAGTTGAGTGTATTCAACAACATATTTGTTACTGGCGTAGTGCTAGTAGCTGCAGAATAATCATCGTACCACAATCCAATAGCAGCTAGTACGACACCGCCTACTGCTTGCATTTCAATTCTTGTTACATCATCTTCCAATCTACGACCATTCGGGAAACCATCCATGTTAGGAATGTTCTGAATAGCAGTATTGTTGCTATAAGTAGTATCTGTCAAACCCAATACAGCCGCCTGAATCAAGCCCAAAGAGCTAAAGTCAGCACTTGTTCTATCAGTAGCAGGTACTGCCATGTTCAATCTCAACATATCTCCACCGTTAGGCAAGTAGTTGTTGATAAATGGTTTACCAGCAGACAATGGTCCACCTGTTTTGCCACTAGCCAACTGATAAGGAACTAGATTAGGAACACCTGTATGGAATATAGGCCACAAATCCACTGAACGTGGTTTGCCTGCACCAGGCAACAATAAAGTACCAGCGATAGCATCATCTAGAGCAGTACCTGTAACAGCACCAGAACCTTTCAATGCAAATAGACCATCGTTTCCGTTAGAGAAGTTGTATAGACCCAAAGAACTTTTCTGAACTCTCAAACCTCTAAACGCAGGTACCGCTCCTGCAAAAGCAGCTGTATCCATGTACAATGCCAATTCAGGATTGTAGAAGTATTTGTCCAATAAAGTATCGGTAATCTCTTGGTAAGGAGTCAATCCGTTCCAGTAATCTTTCATTCCTACAGGAATAACTGCTTCGTTGGTCAACGGCATACCGATTCTCGAAACCTGTACCCAGTTACCTGAGTTGGTAGGAGTTTGGTTGGCACTATTAGCTGTACCCGAAGTTATTACTTTGGTCGATTGACGGCTAGAAGAAGCCCATACACCAATAACAAAATCACCATCCAAGATAGAGGTAGCAGAAGATACTGCAAGACCTGTTTTCTGCAAAGTAGAAATAGGTACTTTGATAGCAATAGAGTGCACATTGAACCCAGCCAATCCGTCTCTTACTACACCACCGTTATTTTGTCTTGGAGCATCGCCCAAATCAAAAATACCGCCTAAATCAACAAAAAATGGATCATCTGCAGGTCCACAATAAATTGTTTCGCCTGTGTTAGCTGTTTCGATAGCATCGTTCAACAAGGTAGCATAAGTTGTATTCAAACCAACTGCACTTGTGATAGAACGATCTCCAATGTTAGCTGGAGGTACAGAACCACCTGTCAAGATATTGGCGAAGGTAGTACCACCGTCAATACTTCTTTCTACGATATACGTAGTTTTCAAGTTCTCTAGTCCTAGACGGATATTAAAGAATGTAGTAGGATCTTCATTTACTTTAGAAAAAGTAAAGCGGTAAATGATGTCATCACCTGTAGTAGCAGTATTGTTGTCAATGTGTATTTCATAACGTACATCTGAGCCAAAACTGTAGTAATTGGGCCCACCTGATGGAAATTCCGCAGGAATGTAGTTGGCGATTATAGTCACTGTATTTTGGTCATCTGGACTCCTAAAAGCATAGAGGTCAGTATTATCCGCCAATGGATCGTTAGCGATCAAAGGGGCTTCTCTATGGCTGGAAGCAAAAACCGAATTTACGAAAAAGGTCATTGCAAATATTGCAAATATTGTTTTTTTCATTGTTTATTTTTTAATGTGTTAAAAGTAAACTTCAGCCTATAGAACCAACTCTCTGGTAGTAATGTCAGATGAAATCCACTCTTCAAATTTTGTAAGAGAGTCTTACTACTCCTTGTGAGTAATTTGTACAGTGCATGCGTTCATACTACACTAGCATTCTCTGATAGTTCTTAGAGTATCCTACTTTAACAGTTGACGGAGATAGCTAGGAAGCCTTTATTCATAGGCTTTCTAGCCACTTCCAAACGCTACACCCCTTTAGAATACACGCTATCATATTCTAACCAAAATAGTTAGTTATGTAAAAAATAAAAGTTTATTCTTTTTAAAAAAAACAACCTTTTATAGATTTTCTGCTCTTTTCACCAGTCGTCTAAGTTCCTTACTTCCTGAATATGGCTGTTTTATAGGCAAAAGTGTCCGTTTTGAATGCTTGCACTACCCTATCTTTGTTCTAAGTAAGTGGACAAAAATATCCAAGATGTAAATAGTTGTTGTTACAGTTATTGTAGCGTGCTGAACGGTTGTAGTGAGCCGTTCAGTTTTTTTTTGCCTTGAGGTAGGCAATCAGTATCCTGACAGTAAAACTACTATTGCTGTATTTTTCCTGTATCTTTATAGTGTTCTATGAGCGTAGGTTATTATTATTGAATGGCAAACTAATTATACATGCAAATCGGATTTGATGCCAAAAGGCTCTACCATAACACCACAGGATTAGGCAACTACAGCCGTACATTAGTGCAGAATTTGGCTACTGTTGCTCCACAGCATCATTATCACTTGTATAGTAATCGACTATCGGCAACTTATCCCGCTTTTGATGCCAGTTCTACCTTTGTTAGAAAGCTCCCTCCTAGTCGTCAGTGGTCGGCAGCATGGTGGCGTTCGGTTGGCATTCGCTCACAGCTCCTATCCGATAGCGTTCAGATATACCATGGACTGAGCAACGAACTCCCCTTTGGTATCGGACAGGACGACATCAAATCCGTGGTGACAATACACGATGTCTTGTTTCGTCGTTTGCCGCACACTTATCCTTTGATAGATCGCCAAATCTATCAATACAAAGTAAAAAAAGCTTGTCAACAAGCAGATAAAATAATAGCAATCAGCGAAAATACAAAGCAAGATATTATTCACTATTATGGCACGAGCCCAGACAAAATCGAGGTGCTTTATCAAGCCTGTTTGCCTGCTTTTTATGAGGTATTGGTACCCAATCCCAATCTATTGGAAGCTTATAATTTGCCTGTTGAATATTTACTGGTGGTAGGTGGTGTCGGAGAGCGCAAAAATCTAAAAATCGTGCTACAAGCACAAGCCTTATTGCCCGCTTCTGCTAGATTGCCAATCGTGTTGGTCGGTAGAGGTAAACCAACGGGTATCTTAGCCAAATTGATGCAGCTAGCGTTAGCCAATCGACAACTAATTTGGTTGCAAAACATAGAGGAAACCGCAACCCTGATACAACTTTATTTGCAGGCTACAGCACTGGTTTATCCTTCGCTGTACGAAGGCTTTGGCTTGCCAATAGTAGAGGCATTATTATGCAAAACATCTGTTATTGCTGCCGCCAATTCATCGTTGCCAGAAGCAGGTGGCGAAGCTGCTTGGTATTTGAAAAAAAGCACGCCTGAGGCATTAGCTAATTTGATACAGGAAGTAAGAGGGAATGATATTTTGCGACAGCAAAAAATAGATGTAGGTTATGCTTTCGCCAAACAAAAATTTGACCCCACACAGCTAACCACACAACTGCTAACGCTCTACGAATCCCTACTTCGATAGTTTAATTTTTTGTTCCAATACAGTGGTAGAATAGCCCTCTATGAACGGCAAACTCTGCACCGTGCCCCCTTTGGACAAAACATAGTCACTACCTACGATTTGGCTAGGTCGCCAATCGCCTCCTTTCACCAATATATTGGGCGAAAGCTGCTGTATCAATTCCAATGGCGTTGGTTCTCCAAACAAAACAACTAAATCAACCATTTGTAAACTAGCCATCAAGTGTAGCCTATTTTTTTGGTCTTTGATAGGTCGATGCTGCCCTTTGAGCTCCTGTACCGAAGCATCAGTATTGAGAGCAACTACGAGTCGGTTGCCTAGTTCTTTGGCTGCTGCCAAATAATAGATATGCCCATAATGCAGCAGGTCAAAACAGCCGTTTGTAAACACGACTGTTTCGCCTGTTTCTTGCCATTCTTTTACTTGTTGTTGGGCTGCAGCCCAATCCTTAATCTTGTTCTGTATGTGCTGCTGGAAGTACGGGTTCATAGCCTTTGTTGTATATTGGCAATACGATGTAGGCGATTAGACCAAATACAATATTGCAAAAGATAGTAATAGTAAAGAAAATGATATTGGAAAACGCAAAGGCATCGGCTTCCTGCACGCCATAGATAACCAAAGCAGCTGTTACCGCTATTTGATAGGTTCCCATTCCTCCTGGCGAAGGAATAACCATACCAAAAGTACCAAACACAAATGCCAACAAAGCAGCACTAGCGGGTAGATTGGCGGTCGGCCCATAAGCGAAGAAACATAAGTACATCATCAAGTAATACATCAACCAAATGAGTACGGTATGTACCACAAACATCAATGGATTCTTGAGCTGAGCAACCGTCTTGACGCCTTCTCCAAAGTTGGCAAGTAGTCCCAATACTTTTTGGGCAATAGCTGTTTGCTTAATCACTTTCCACTTGACTATAAGCACCGCTAACACAAGCACACCAATAATTACAGCTGCTTGAAACAACAACATCCAAGGAATTATAAACCCTCCTTCTGCTGCTACAAAACCACTCACGCATTCTGGTCTGGGTTGAGCATCTCCAAAAAGCAAATTGTATAAATTATCGAACTGCAACAAGAACGTAAGTCCTGTCACAACCAATAGCATCAGCACATCAAAAATGCGATCTACGACGATGGTTCCCATCAATTTATCGAGTGGAATTTTTTCGTATTGCGTGACCGTAGCAGGCTTCGCCACTTCACCCGCTCTAGGCAATGCCAAGTTGACTAAGTAGCCGACCATTGTCGCGAAGAATGTATTGAATGTTTTAGGTTGGTAACCCAATGGCTCTATCAACATATTCCAACGCAATGCACGGCTCAGATTGCTAAACATAAACGCCGAACAAATAGCCAGTAGCCAAAAAATATTGGCACTTGCAAAATCATTCCCGATTTTGTCCATGAGACTATCGTATTCACAACCGCCCTTGCACTGACATTCGAGTACGTAAGCCGCAGACTGATTGCGATACACAAAAAACAAAATGGCACAACCTACTGCCAAAAAAACGACAAACTTGATAAATGATTTCATTGCTTTATTCCGTTAGAATTTCGACTACGCTCTTAGACACGCTCTTAGCTAATCCATTCTATTATTTTACAAAAAAAAGTTGTTTGATAGTTCGAACAACTATCAAACAACTTCCTATTACTATTTTTAGTTAGCTGGCAATATCTTGCCCTCACAACTACCAAATCCAATACGTACACCTGCTGCTTCGCCCCAGCCTCGCATAATGACGGTATCGCCATCAGCTATAAACTGGCGTTGAGTTCCATCAAGCATCTCGACCGACTTCGTTCCATTCCACGATATTTCGAGCATAGAACCGTAGCTATCTTGAGTAGGTCCTGAGATGGTACCAGAAGCACACATATCTCCCACATTGACATTACAACCATTGATCGTATGGTGTGCCAATTGTTGGTTCATCGTCCAGTACAGATGCTTGAAATTAGACTCACAAACAATTTTTTCGTTGCTACCTTCTGGCTGAATCCCTACTTGCAACTGAATATCATAATTGCAATCGCCTTCGTATTTCAAGTAAGGCAATACTGCTGGGTCTTGGTCATATCCTGCTGTGCGAAATGGCTCCAGTGCATCAAGTGTAACAACCCAAGGAGCGATAGTTGAGGCAAAGCTTTTGCCTAAGAATGGTCCTAGTGGCACATATTCCCACTTCTGAATATCTCTTGCCGACCAGTCATTGAATAAAGTCACACCAAAGATATAATCTTCAGCTTTGTCAGTCGTAATACTATCGCCTAGTGTCGTTGACTTGCCTACGATAAATGCCATTTCTAGTTCAAAATCTAACCGTTGACAGGGTCCAAATATAGGTACTCCGTTTTCTTTGGGTTTCTGTTGTCCTTTCGGTCTGCGAACAGGCGTACCCGACACAATAATCGAAGAAGCACGTCCATGATAGCCTACAGGCAAATGCAGCCAGTTTGGCAACAAAGCATTATTGGGGTCTCTGAACATCGCTCCCACATTGGTGGCATGCTCTCTACTCGAATAAAAATCTGTATAATCACCCACCTTGACAGGCAATAACATTTCTACTTCTTTGATAGAATACAAGGATTTTGCCATCAGTTGACTATTGCCAGCTATCGTTGTATTGCCTTTCTGTAACACCGTAGATAACAAATCACGAACGGCACGAGTCGTTGATTTGCCCAACGCCATAAATCTATTGATATACTGCTCCGAAAAAACAGTCGTATCCATCTCAATCGTATCAAAAATGCCACCTGCTGCCAAAGCCGCCAAATCAACAACTGTATCCCCAATAATAGTAGCAACGCTTGGTTGCTTATAAGCCGTTTGGAATACACCAAAAGGCAAATTTTGTATTGGAAAATCACTATCCTTACTGACTGCAATCCAAGACTGTAAGTTGGGGTTATTTGCTTTTAGCATTGCTATTATTATTTATTTTCATTAAAAACAAGTCCTATTTTATTGTAAAACAAGGCTCCTGCCAAACTTAGGAACAAAACGGTTTTGAAAAGCATCCACCCGAAGTGAAAACCAACATTCGGGCGACCTACTGTATAATTGAGTAAGACTACAATTCCCAAAAATACAATATATTTTAGAATTCGCCCTAATGGAAGGGGCGGCAATTTGAGAATATACGTAGTCGTTAAGATAGAAAGTAGCAACATAATGATATACGAAGCCAAAGTAGTATAAGCCGCTATTTGATAGCCATAAGACTCGACTAGCCATAAGTTAAGCACTATATTGACTCCGACACTTGCCATAATGATACTTGATAGATAGACGTTTTTTTTGAGGTACAAGATACCTCTGTTGTAGAAAATAGCTAAACTACTAAATAGGTAAGCTCCTACGATAACAGGAGCAATCGGTAGTGCATTGCGAAACACATCTTTGGATGAAAGTACCGTTCCTACATCTACCGCAAACAAAATCAAAAATCCACCACCTAGCACCAATAGTTTGCTCATACTATCTACTTGTTGCCCGACTTTGTCGTATTCTTTATTGTTCATGAACTCATAATAGGCAGGAGAAGCGCCATTGGTCAACGCTACGCCTAGCCCCATATAAATCATACCTATTTTGTATGCAAAACTATACAATCCTGCGTCACTATTGCCCAACGTAATATTAATAAACCATTGATCAAAAAAAGTTAGTAAATTATTGCTCAAAGAGAAAGGAATCAAGGGCAGGGCAAAGACTAGTCCGTAGCGAATGTGTTTCCACGAAAGACCATCAAAACGCATGTATTTGTACCCGATCACGATGGCATAAATGGTAACGAGAGCTCCTACCACGCCCTCACCTATTATCTTGCCCATATAGACATTCTGATAAGCATAGTTCGTCATATAAACCAACAGAACAACTGTCACTCCAAACTTGCAATAATGCCAAACTACTTGAAACGTAGTGTAGCGTTTACTTTGCTTGGTCGCAACCATTACATTATTGAAAAAAGCATAAATAATAGCTGCACAGTAGGAAGCCAAAAACAGCCACTTGACAAGCGGTGGTGGTAATCCTAGTATTTTGGCAATACCATTGGTATAATACAGCCCAATCCCGCCTATTACGAATGCTAATAAATTGGTAAACAAAAAAATTGAGCCTAAAAACTGCCCATAGTCATCTGTTTTTTCGTGGTAATATCGTTCTGTAGATAAATGAACATTAAATGTCATGAATACTGCCAAAATAGTAATTAAAGAATTGAATACATTGACAATTCCGTATTCGGCATCTGTAAAATATGCCGTAAAAACTGGCAATGTAACGACACCTAAACCATGAATAAGCATGGTACCCGAAAAATAAGTGCTAGCATGCTTGAACGTATCAAAAAATGCCAGCTGCCGAATAGAATTAAATAAGGACTTGAAATACATACTTATTGCTTTTAAGAAACCAAAGTTACATTTATTTTTTGACTAGATTTGGTCTATTAGAATCCTTTGAGAACAAATACGTTGTTTTTTTTATCAAAATAAGGCTGTTTTTTGTTATACTGCTACTCGCAATACCCAAGGGTATTGCTATCTATTACTTTTTCCTTTTTTCACTTACCTTATTTTGCCGCCTTATGTCTGTCATCACACCTACCAGCAGAGAACAATACCAAGCAAATTTCACCAAAGTATTGGCTGGACTCAATCCCAATCAGTTAAAAGCTGTAAAAGAAATTGAAGGTCCTGTTTTAGCATTGGCTGGACCAGGTACAGGCAAGACACATATTTTATCTGCTCGTATTGGTCAAATATTATTATCGACAGATACGCAGGCGTTCAATATCCTCTGTTTGACGTTTACGGATGCTGCTGTACACGCCATGCGACAACGCCTGTTGTCCTTCATTGGTCCAGAGGCACATCGAGTCCATATTTATACTTTTCATTCCTTTTGCAATAAAGTAATTCAAGAAAACTTGGAGACTTTTGGGCGGCACGAACTAGAACCGCTCTCCGACTTGGAGCGTATCGGTATTATCCGAACTATATTGGCATCGTTAGACGTGGAACATCCACTCAAAATAGATAAAATAAATGCTTTTTATTACGAAAAACATCTCACCAATCTATTTCGTAACATGAAAGCAGAGCGTTGGTCAGTTGATTTTCTGAAAGAAAAAATAGCCCTCTTTCTAGAGGAACTTCCCCACCGAGAAGAATTGAAATACAAAAGAAAATCAGGCGACAACAAAAAAGGCGACCTCAAGCAAGCTGCTTATCAGAAAAAAGTCGAGCAGATGACCAAACTGTCGGCTGCAGTCGCTCTTTTTCCACTCTACGAAGCGGCATTGGTACAGCATCAACGCTACGATTACGAAGATATGATTCTTTGGGTCGTCAATGCCTTTGAGGAAGATAATTTATTGCTACGCAATTATCAAGAACAATACTTATACTTTTTGGTCGATGAATTTCAGGACACTAATGGTAGCCAAAACAAAATATTGAGCCAATTGGTCAGTTATTGGGGTGACAATCCCAACCTGTTTGTAGTGGGTGATGACGACCAATCTATCTATGAATTTCAAGGAGCGAGAGTCAAAAACATGACCGACTTTTACGACTTCTACAAGCAAGAACTACTATTGGTTTTGTTAGCACAAAACTACCGCTCTACACCCGCTATTTTGTCCGCTGCCCAACAGAGTATTGAGCACAACGAAATCAGAATACTCAATCAAATAGAAGGGCTAAATATAGACAAAGTCTTGGTTTCGTCCAATCCTGCTGTATCCGAGAGTACTGCACCTGTTCGAGTAGTTGGTTACCCCAACAAATTGCAAGAAGAAATAGCCTTGCTACAGCGTATAGAGCTACTACATAGCCAAGGTGTTGCGTATAGCGAAATAGCGGTAATTTATGCCAAACATAAGCAAGCAAACAATATCATCCGACTGCTTGACAAACGAAAAATTCCGTATCAAACCAAGCGTAGAGTCAATATTTTGGAACTGCCTTTGGTTAGCAATTTGCGCAAGCTACTCCAATACCTTGTGCTGGAGCGCCAGCGACCTTTTAGTGGCGAAGATTTGTTTTATGAGTTCTTGTATTATGACTTTGTTGGGCTTTCGCCCAATGACGCCACCAAACTGAGCACTTGGTTTGCCAAACGAACGACACAAGCATTGCAACAGCAGCAATATTCAGAACTCCCCACGTGGAACGAAACCATCAAAAACGAAGAATTAATACATAGTTTAGAGCTAGAAAACCCTACTCGCTTGATTGCCTTTGGCAAGTTTATCAATCAAGCTATTTATGCCCAGAAGAACAGCAGTATTCTGAAGCTTTTTGAGCTAATTATCAATAGAAGCGGCTTGATTGCCTATGTGCAGCAGCACGTCCAAAAGGTATGGCTTACCCAAGTATTGGGAACACTCTTCGACTTTGTTCGCCAAGAACGCAGCAAGAAAGAAAACTTGAGCCTAGAAGAGCTTTTAGTGCTATTGCAACAGCTCGAAGAGAACAATATTCCATTGGGGCTTTTTCAGGTTGATCCTGCAGAAGAAGGTATTCATTTGGTAACTGCTCACTCCTCCAAAGGCTTGGAATTTGAGTATGTGTTCTTAATCAATGGCATGAAGGAATATTGGGAACCCAAAAACAACAGTACCTACCAGTTGACGCTGCCCGATACGCTTACTTTTTCTAATGAATCCGATGGTTGGGAAGCTGCTCGACGCTTGTTCTATGTGGCAATCACTAGAGCAAAAAAAGAGTTGCAAATTTCTTATTTTGAACAAAATCAAGATGGAAAAGCCATGCCAACCTCTTCTTTTGTCGATGAGTTGATATTGGTACCCAATACCGCTATACAATTGGAGCGTACACAAGCAGATAATGCTACCGAATGGCAGCTATTATTGCTGACTGAACAAGAAGAAAAACCGGTATTGCCACTGCTACCCAAAATAATACTAGACGAGCTGTTGAGCAACTTCAAATTGAGTGTTTCGGCACTCAACAACTACCTCTTCTGCCCTATTGGATTCTACTATGAGTACGTGCTGTGTGTTCCCTCTTTTTCGAGCAAAGAAGCCGCCTACGGCACCGCTATACACAATGCTCTCAAGCGGTTGTTTGATGCTGCTATGAATAAGCACGAAAATGTACTTCCACCCAGTAGCCGACTCGTCGAATTATTTGAGTACGAACTCAAAAAACAAAGCATCTTTTTGTCACCTACTGTCTATCAAGATCGTTTATTGTTGGGTAGAAGGCAACTACCTAAATATTACGCTCAAAGAGTTTCCACGTGGAACATTCAGCTACAAGAAGAGGTCATTATGACTGAAAAAGCGTTTAAAAATACTGCCTTTGAAGCAATTCCTATCACAGGAACAGTCGATAAAATGGCGGTAAAAGACTCGCCAACAGGCAAATATATCCACTTGGTCGATTACAAAACAGGGAAGCTCAAAAAAGAGCGGCTCAATCGCCCAACTGCTGCCAATCCACATGGTGGCGTTTATTGGCGTCAGCTCGTATTTTACAAGCTATTGGTAGAAAGTTCGAAGCAATTTGTACAGCCAATACGTACGGCTGCTATTGATTACTTGACGCCCGATGCCCAAGGGCAATTCCCTACCAAAACATTGACTTTTGTTCCACAAGACACCATTCAACTACAAGCATTAATTAAGGAAACCTATCAGAAAATACGCCAGCATGAATTTGAAGTAGGTTGCAATAAACCAACTTGTAAATGGTGTGATTTTGCCAATAGAAATTTGATTCCTGATAGCTTCGCCAATCCCCTAACGGAAGATTTGGACGACAAATAAACTAGATTTAGTTGGTCGTCTATCAGATTCAAAAAGAGAAAATAGCAATGCTGTTTTCTCTTTTTTTTCCTTTTTTTTAGGTGAAGTAAAACCAAATCGTAACGTATGTATAGACGAATGGAATCACGAAAATAAAGGCGTCAAAGCGGTCTAAAAACCCTCCATGCCCTGGTAATAAAGTCCCCGAATCTTTGATTCCTAAGCTACGTTTGAGCATAGACTCTACCAAGTCGCCTAAGATGCCCAATACGGTGCAAATACAGGCTAATCCTATCCAAAAAACAAGGCTAAAATTAAAGGCTGTAAAGACCACTGAACAAATTCCGCCAACCAATATGGCTCCAGTGATGCCACCAATTGTACCTTCCCAAGTCTTTTTGGGCGATATTCTTGGGAACATTTTATTTTTGCCAATTTTGGAGCCTATCAAATAAGCAAAGACATCGCCTGCCCAGACCATTAATATGGTCGCCAATACAAATTGGTTGGCAGCACCACCAAATGCTTCAAAATCATTGCTCAAAAGGTGCATTAGCAGCGAAAAAGGCATCGCTAAATAAACTATCCCCAAAAATACTTGGGCAATATTGTCAAATGGTCGAGCCGATTTTCCGCTCAATTCAAACAAAAATAAACTGAATGCCATTGTTGGGAAAAGTACCCATGCTTGCAGTGTTCCAGCTATACCAAAGGTATAGTTTATGATGGTCAATGTGGGCAGAAATAAGCCTAAAACCATGAAGAGGACTCTCCTAGTTCTATTGACAAAAGTAGTCCCATCTTGTAGTAAGGTATGACCACTCAATTCCCACAAACAAAAAGCTGCTACTAACCAAAATAATACTGCACAGCTTTCTAAACTCAATAAGATTCCTCCTATCATAACTAAGCCAAAAATGACTCCTGTAAATGTTCTAACTTTTAAACTCATCTTTATTATTATTATTTAATAAATAGTTATATTTTAAGGTTCTGTTAACTTTTGCAAAAGTTATCCACAATAAAAAAGTGCATAACAGGCTAAAAAGTGCATAACTCCATGGTACAACACTCACCTTATCCACACTTCCAATCAATTCTGGTGCAAAATAATACAAAATCACTTGATAACTGTTGAAAACTATGTGAATAAGTATAGTTATCCACAAATTACCACTTCCTATCAAAAGATAGCTGAAAAATAAACTTAAGATTAATCTAGGGAAAAATCCTTCCAATTGAAAGTGCATCAATGTAAATGCAATTGCTGTCAAAAAAGCTCCTACATGAATATTTTTGGTCCATTGCGTCAAAAAACGCTGCAAAAAGCCTCTAAAAATCAACTCCTCGCCTATTCCAGCAATAAATCCAAAAATTAATACATTAGCCAGCAATTCTGAAAAATTATTCATTTGCAATAATTGCTGCTCCATCGCTAATGTTGTCTTAGAAATATACGCTTCTGGAATAAGTGCTGTATTGTAATAATAGACAAAAGAAATAAATCCAGAGCTCGCAGCTATAATAGCTAGACTCAATCCTATATTTTTGAATTTGGGGGCTCTATCTAAAAAAAGCTGTTTTTTCCATTTTTTTCTAAACAGAAAAAATGACAAAATAATCCCTGGTAAAATATAGGAACAGCTACTACTTACTGCTTGAATTATTCGGATTAATCCAATCTGCTTTTTGTCTCCTATTTCAAAAAGTGTTTGAATATTTTCGACACCACTTACTGCTAAAATTCCTTGAGCTAAAACGCCACCCAAAATCATACACAAAATCCAAACACCTAAAAAAATGACTATTTCTAATCCTAGATCATTAATTCGTGTTTGATAGTTATTATTTCGTTCCATAAACCTTATTAAGTGCGTTTACTAAAATAGAAGCTGCTTTTCTAATTTCAGCTTCTGTAATAATTAAAGGTGGTGCAATTCGTACAGCTTCTGCATTGAACAAAAACCAGTCAGCAATTAATCCTGTTTTTAGACATTCTTGAATAACCGCATCAACACTATCAAAAGACTCTAATTGAATTGCCATTAGCAATCCTGCACTTCTAAAATCTAAAATAGCTTCATGCTGAATCAATTCCTTAAATAAATTTGCTTTCCATTCTACGGATTCGATAATATCTTTTTGACTGGTCAAAATCTGTAAACTTGCCAATCCTGCAGCACAACATACTGCATGACCACCAAAAGTAGTAATGTGTCCTAAAATTGGATTATCAGTAAAACTAAGCATTCGTTCTCTAGAAGCTACAAAAGCACCAAGTGGCATGCCACCACCAAAACCCTTTGCTAACAGCAGTATATCTGGAACAATCCCATATTGCTCAAAAGCAAACAAAGTTCCTGTTCGTCCACAGCCAACTTGTATTTCATCTAAGATGAGTAAAGCTCCAACTTCGTCACAACGTTTGCGTACTCTCTGCAAATAATCACTTTCAGGTCGCATAACGCCAATTTCGGCACGTACAGTTTCCATAATCACAGCAGCGGTATTTTCATCAATAATAGACAGCTCTGATTCCTCATTAAATTCTACATGATGAATATTTGGTAGGAGAGGGCGGAAGGCACTCGTAAAATAAGATTCACTCATCAAACTAAGCGAACCATGCGTACTACCATGATACGCTTTTTTGCAAGCGACAATATTTGTTCGCCCTGTCACTCTTTTAGCCAATTTCAAAGCGCCTTCTGTTGCTTCTGTCCCTGAGTTGACAAAATAAACAGAGTCCAAAGAATCGGGGAGGTGCTGTGTCAATAATTGAGCTAACTGAATCTGTGGTGACAATACAAACTCTCCATATACTAATGTATGCAAGTATTTATCTACTTGACTTTTGATAGCTTCTAACACGACAGGGTGTCCATGTCCTAGATTACTTACAGATATTCCTGCTATCAAATCCAGGTATTCTTTGCCATCTTTATCATACAAATAAACGCCTTGAGCTCGCTCAATCTCTAGTGCAAGAGGCGAGGAGCTAGTCTGGGCGATATGGTTCAAAAAAATTTGACGTTGAGAAAGCATACTTTATTTTTTTTATGTCGGCACGACCATTTTGCAAAATAAGCTACTTTTAGAGTAGGGTAGCTGTCATTTTCACTAAACGAAATCGCCCTTTCTGATGAATTATTTGTAATATTGTGGGGCTACGGAAGTAGTACAAATTTAACAAACTTTATCCATTCCTTGTCTTTATAATTATGAAACTAAAAACAAATATCAAGATTTCCGCCCCTGCCACCATCAGCAACTTGGGCATTGGGCTAGACTGTTTAGGTTTGGCCTTAAACCTGCCTAGTGATGAAATAATCGCCACAGAAGCAGACACACCCGGCATTCACATCCAACAAATCATCAATAACAAGGCTAATTTATTACTAGACACAACTAGCAATAGCGCAGGAATAGCGGCTAAAAGAACGCTAGACTACCTAAAAGAAACGCATGGCATAGAACAAAACATTGGTCTAAACTTGAAGCTGGTAAAGAAAATCCCAATGGGCTTTGGGCTAGGTTCTTCTGTCGCCTCCGCAGTAGCTGGTGCAATGGCAGTTAATGAATCTTTTACTGACCCTTTACCCAAGCGCCAGCTATTATCTTTAATAAGCACAGGAGAGACTGATGTACGGAGAATTGACAAGACACACACTATCGCACCTTGCTTGATAGGTGGGATGGTACTTACTAGCGACCACAAAACATTAGACATTCATCGTCTTCCGAATATAAAAGGGCTCCAAATAGTCGTTATTTACAAGAAAAAAAGACACAACATCAACACTAGTCCTAGAGTAAACTTCAACAAAACAGCCACAATACAGCAAGTTGCAAATGCGGCTTCTCTAGTCCAATCACTTCACTTGTCTAATCTAGACTTACTGGCTCAGTCCTTACAGACTCCATTAGGAGAGGAGCTATTCGCCAAAGAAATACCGCATTTCAACACCCTAAAGCAAATTGCACTCGACCAAAAGGCACTCAATTTCACTGCTATAAGCAACGACTTTGCATTCTTTTCTATTTGCAAAAACACCTTGGAAGCTAACAATGTAGCGGAGGCGATCACTCATTTCCTAGAGGAAAAGAAAATAGAAACACGGGTAATTATATCAGATATTAATCAAGAGGGGGCTTACAAAAACTAACAATCGTTCCACGTAGAACACAAGTAGTTCGCTTAACTAAGTTGTTCCACGTAGAACAACTACTGCAATTGTTCCACGTAGAACAGCTTAACGATTCAAAATAAAAAAGGAGTATGTTCTACGTGGAACACACTCCTTTTACTTCAAGACATACATATAAAATTTAAAATAATTTTACTTTTTCCGCATCTAAATAGGTATCAAACTTGCGGTATTGCTCAGAATCTGTCCGAAAAGATATTTTATTTTTTTGTCCTTCTTGATGTTCTATCAATATATTGTTGTATAGCACTAGGTCCTTCAATTTCCTAACTTTTTCTACTTTTAGGAATACCCAAATAGCAAAATCGTCTTGACGGTCTAGCTCACGACCTACATATTCCCATTCAAGTTCTTTATCATTGCTATACAACTTGAAGTTCTCGTGTAAGTATTCTTTAATATATTTAGTAGCGATAGCCGCCTCTTCTTGTTTTGTCCCGATTTCGACTCTATTGCCTTCTTTGGCAGAAATAGCAGATTGCAAGTCATTGCTAAATATTTTGACAGCCATCTCTATACGACGTTCTTTTGTCTTGTAATCTATCTCCGCAGTCGATACATAAATAGGGTGGTCGCTTGCTGCTAGACAAGTCAGTATGACCATCAAGGACAATAGTATTCTTAGTTTCATTTTTTATATTTTTACGACGTTATTTTCTTTCCTTTGTACAAATTCTAAACCAAAATAAAATCATTCGTTATGGACGCTTGGCTCTATTACATAAAAGAAGGTTGGTTTCATATAGCCGACTGGACTGCTTACGATCATATTTTTTTCATTATCGCCTTAGCCATTTCGGTATCACTTGATCGATGGCGAGTGCTCTTGGCTTTTGTTACCGTATTTACTATTGGTCATTCTATTGCACTGGCATTAGCCACCTTCGATATTGTCCGAATAGAAAGTAGCTGGGTGGAGTTTTTGATTCCACTCACTATTATTTGGACGGCAGGACATACTATTTATAAACGGTGTATTGCCGAATATCGGCTAGGGGAAGAAGTCAGGCATACACAAGAAATAGTAGTAATACTACTTTTTGGAATAATACACGGATTAGGTTTTTCCAATTATCTACGCTTCATGATTACTCGTTCCGAATCTATTACCGAAACATTACTACTCTTCAATGTAGGTTTAGAAATTGGTCAAATAATGATACTCGTCCTAGTATTAATCCTTAACTTTATAGCCGTGAAGTTAGTCAAAATATATGAATCTGTTTGGTTTGTATTGATTGCTATCCTCCTAATTCTATTTACTCTTCCTATTGTTTGGCAAACAGGAAAGATCTTATTCAATACATAAAGTAGTTAGAAAAAAGTTCTCGGTGTTACAATACTGTGATTTTTATGTCCACCTACTTCATACAAACCAATCATTATGTTCAAACACTTTTTGATGACAGCGTGGTGCTTACTGCTGACTGCTGCCACTTGTCAGGCACAAGTACAAGGTGCCGAAAAATTTAAGCAGCTCTATGAAGAACTGCCAACTCCTAATCAGTATAGAAATGGTTCGGGTGCCCCAGGGCATGAATATTGGCAACAACGTGCTGATTATAATATTAAGGTAGAAATCAATGATAAGAACCAAAGTCTGACTGGAGAAGAGACGATTACTTACCATAATAACTCTCCTGATGAGCTAACGTACTTGTGGGTTCAGCTCGATCAAAATGTAAGAGCATTGGGTTCCGACAATCAATTGACTAGAAGCAGCCGAGTAGGCAAAGAGATGGATGCTCGTCAATTGAAAATGAATTTTCATGAAACGTTTGAAGGTGGTTTCAAGATTGAAACCGTTTCGGACACTCGTGGAACAAAAATGAACTACACGATCAATAAAACGATGATGCGTATTGATTTGGATAAACCGCTCCAATCAAAAGCTAAGATGTCTTTCAATATCAAATGGTCTTACAATATCAATGATGGTGGAAAATATGGCGGACGTTCAGGCTATGAGCATTTTGAAGAAGAAGATAACTATATGTATCACATTGCTCAGTTTTATCCTAGAATGTGTGCTTATAACGATGTTGATGGCTGGCAAAACAAACAGTTTTTGGGTAGAGGCGAATTTACACTTTCGTTTGGAGACTTTGAAGTAGCTATCACTGTCCCTGCAGATCACACCGTAGGAGCTACAGGCGAGCTACAAAATGGCAAATCGGTATTGACCAAAGAGCAATTAGCTCGTTTCGATGAAGCAAAAGATGCCGACCAACCTATTTTCATTATTACACAAGACGAAGCGACAGAAATAGAGAAAACAAAATTGGAAACCAAAAAGACTTGGATCTTTAAAGCTACCAATGTTCGTGATTTTGCTTTTTGTAGTTCTAGAAAATTTATTTGGGACGCTCAAGGCGTCAAGTTCGGTGATAGAACAGTGATGGCGATGTCTTACTATCCTAAAGAA
This sequence comes from uncultured Saprospiraceae bacterium, assembly GCA_937139495.1. GTDB lineage: Bacteria > Bacteroidota > Bacteroidia > Chitinophagales > Saprospiraceae > Aureispira. The sequence goes on from CAKZQC010000029.1 coordinate 68,999, forward strand.
GGAAATCCGCTTTGGGAAAAATACAGTACTAGAGTAATCGTACATACATTAAAAGTATATTCTAAATATACTTTTGACTATCCTTATCCTACCGCTATTTCTACTCATGCGAACTTCACAGGAATGGAATACCCTATGATTTGCTTTAATTATGGTCGCCCCCGTCCTGATGGCACTTATTCTGAGCGTTTGAAGTATGGTATGATTGGCGTTATTATCCACGAAGTAGGACACAACTATTTCCCGATGATTGTCAACTCTGACGAAAGACAATGGACTTGGATGGATGAAGGTTTGAATACTTTTTGCCAATATTTGACGGAAGTAGAATGGGAAAGAGATTACCCACACCGCCGAGGTCCTGCTGCCAACATTGTAGATTACATGAAAGGGGACAAAAATGGTATCGTACCGATTATGACCAACTCAGAATCTATCTTGCAGTTTGGCAATAATGCCTACGGCAAACCTGCTACGGCACTCAATATACTAAGAGAAACCGTGATGGGCAGAGAATTATTTGACCATGCCTTTAAGGAATATGCCAACCGTTGGAAATTTAAACACCCAACACCTGCCGACTTTTTCAGAACAATGGAAGATGCTTCTGGTGTAGATTTAGATTGGTTTTGGAGAGGTTGGTTCTACAGCACAGACAATGTAGATATTGCCCTTGACAATGTAAAATGGTACCGCATGAACTCTCGTAATGGCGAAGCAGAAATGGCACTACAAAAAAAATGGGATGCAAATAACCATGACAATATTTCTAGTATTAGAAATAATAAAGAGAAAGCAGTAAAACAAACGGTAATGGAAAAATATCCTGAACTACGTGACCAATACAACGACCGTGATAAATACCGTGTTACGGAGCAACAGAAAAAAGCAGACGAGGCATATCTTGGAGCACTCAATCCAGCAGAAAAAGAATACCTAGACAAAGCCTACAACTACTACGAAATGGAGTTTAGTAATATTGGTGGACTCGTTATGCCGATTATCGTAGAACTCAAATATACAGATGGTACGTCCGAAGTACGTTATATCCCTGCTGAAATTTGGCGATTTAATGCTGCCAAAGTATCGAAGGTATTTGTAACCGAAAAAGAAATAAAAGAAGTGGTTTTGGATCCTTATTCTGAAACTGCCGATACCGACAGAGACAACAACTATTTTCCTGCTCGCAATGAGCCTTCTCGATTTGAGATGTATATCAACGAATAGGAGTGTAGTTCACAAAATGAAGAATGGCAGCAAAGGAAAATCCTTTGCTGCCATTCTTTTTTATTATCGTTTGGTTAGAGCCTAATAAACAGACTCTACAATTTGCTTGATGGTCTGGACGTCGCCCATCGTATAATAATGCAAACAGGGAACACCTGCAGCCTTCAATTCTTTCGATTGAGCAATGCACCATTCTACACCTACCTCTTGGCGAGCAGCAGCATCGCCAGCATTTGCAATCGCCTTCGATAAGTCTTCTGGTATATCCAAGTGGAACAAGCGAGGAATAGAATTGAGCTGATATTTCTTTGTGATTGGCTTCAATCCCGGTACAATCGGCACATTAATTCCTGCTGCCTTACATTTATCTACAAAGTCAAAATACTTAGCATTGTTGAAGAACATTTGTGTAACAATATAATCCGCTCCTGCATCAATTTTAGCTTTTAGAAACTCCATATCACTATCGAAGTTAGGCGCCTCAAAGTGTTTTTCGGGGTAGCCTGCTACCGCAATACAAAAATCAGAAGGCGAACCGTTGACCAAATTATCATCTAGATAAACGCCATCGTTCATACCTTGTACCTGCTTGACCAAGTCTAGCGCATAAGCATGACCATTGTCTTCGGGTATAAATTTGCCTTCAAACTTGCGAGCATCGCCACGCAAAACCAACACATTATCAATCCCCAAAAATTTTAGGTCAATCAACGCATCTTCTGTCTCTTCGACCGAAAACCCACCACAAATCAAGTGTGGCACGGCATCAATACCATAACGGTTCATGATAGCGGCACAGATACCCACCGTACCAGGGCGTTTGCGAGTCGCTACCTTCTCGTAGTAGCCACTTTTGCGTTTCTGATATACAAATTCTTCTCGGTGATAAGTCACATCTATGAACGGAGGATTGAACTCCATCAACGGGTCGAGCGTATCAAATATAGATTGGATTTTGCCACCTTTGAGCGGGGGCAATATTTCGAATGAAATCAAGGTTTCGCCATTAGCCGCCTTGAAATGATCACATACTTTCATAACTATTGTCTATTCTTTATTTTTGTACTGCCATTTGGGCAGTTTTTTTTATGTACACAAATATACATCATTTTCTGTTCAAAATAGCACCTCGTGTTTTTAGAGCTTGGTAGGCACAAAAAAAGGAGTAACATTTGTCAAATGTTACTCCTTTTACTAGATTTTATTTCAATACAAAACAGCTGCTTAGAACTTAGCAGCTTGCTCTACAGCTGCCGAAAACCCAGAAGAACGAGCAGATTTATTCATCTGATTCAGAAAGTTCTGAATAGGATCTTCGCTAATAGGAGCTACATTTTCGCTCTGAAGCGGATCCTGTACTTGCTCCAATTTTGCTGCATTTTTAGCAATACTTTGCAATGGCTCTACCAGTGCTTCCAATTCTTTTTGCAATGATTCCACAGGTGCGATGACGGCTTGAGCACCCTCTACAGTCGTATTACTTGCCTCTTTCAACCATTGTCCCAATGCCTTGATAGCAACTGTAACATCATGCGTGGCTATCGTTTGCAGTCCAGCTTTAGCTTCTGCAATCAGAGCATCAGTTACAATAGTATCTTTTATGTTTTGCAATGGCTGCCCCAATTGGTTGACAACCGCAGATAATGCCACTAGAGTAGCTGTAGGTTGCTCACTGACTGCCTTCGCAGACTCTTCAAGAGCCTTCAATTCAAAACCTGTATCACCAGCAGCCTCCTTGTTACCACTTTCCACCTCAGCTGATTCTAGTGGTTTTGAGAGCTGTTCCAAGCTATCGACCAATGTAGCTACCGCAAACGGCTTCAACAAATCCTTGTTAAGCTGCTTGATTACCAATAGCTTTCCACCTTTTCCGATTTCACCAAAGAATAATAGTTCCGCTTTGCTCCCTGCATGTATAACACATTTGCCTTTGAGAAGGGTAGTAGATTGCTTATTTTTTTTGATATAATTTTTCCAAACCAACGGTAACTGACCAATAATCAACAAAGGTTGTTGACCGTCTTTATCGCCATAATCAAAGGCAGTGTCGTAGAAAAAATCAGTTGGTGTAGTAATAGATTCTTGTACATACTTCTTTAGGAACTTCTTGACTTCTGCCGCTCCTTTCTTTTTTACAATTGCTATATTTTTGAATTTCTTTTTCATTTTCTATATTTTCTTTATGCTCAATAGACATTATTAATTGGAGATAACCTAAGCTGTTTTTTCAGTGCCAAAGACACCGTATATTTCTAATAAGCTTTCTTTTTCGACTTCCGTCAATGGATTTTCTTTCATCTTAGCTTCAAAGTCTTTAGCTCCACCAAAGTAGCTATTAATCAAAGCGTCAATTTGTGCTTTCGCAATAAAATCAACGTCCCATTTGCCTTTTTTCACGCTAAGTGCATTTTCAGGAAAAGTAGTTGGACGTTTGCGGAACGGCATCTCAAACTGAACCTTGTCTGAGCGAGTAGCTTTAAAAAAGTCTAAAGTAGGCGAATCGAATTTAGCTTCAGCATCTTTTCCAGTCAGTGCTTTGACTATAATTTTGAATGGAGCAGTCAGCCCAACTACCGCCTGCAATTTTCCATTGAGTAAGATGGCAATATCATTACTTGCTGCCGCTCTGAACATGGCTATTTTGTCTATTTTAGCTTTTTCTAGTTCTACAGGAGCGGCTGCCTTGATACTAGCACTACCTGTTAGTACCACTCTACCAGATGCTCGGACTACTTTGAGCAATTGCAATCCAAGTCCAGCAAAAGCGTTCGCATCTACACTAGCATCTGCTTCAAGATTTCCTGATACATATTTAGTTTCGTTAGCACTCAAAAAATTATGCAGCTTCAACGCTCCACCAAAATTGGCAGTAGCACTCAACGACGCTCCAAAATCAAATGTCAAACTAGCAAATACCGCCTCAAATACAGGAATAGAAACATCTGCCTCAAGTGGTGGGGTAGTTATCGAGAATTTGAAAGAAGCCTCTTGTTCTAAATTCATAGATTGCCCTGCTTGTTCTCCATATTCTGTGTACACCCAAGTACTCAAATTATATGTCACCTTGAGCCAATCAATAGCGTCAGGCACTACGATTGCTTCGAGTTCCTCAATCATACCTGCTACTTTGTTAGGAGACATTTCGAGCATCATTTCTTTGATTTCCTCTTCTTTTATCTCCAAGTTTTGGATAGCCCATTTTCTATATTCTTCTGCATCTTTTACGCCCAATTCTTGGCGTATCGCTAATACATATTTATTGTTATCGAGTTTTGTTCTTATCGTTTCACAAGCTTCCCATACAGCTGCTGCATTTTTAGCATATTCTACTCCTTTATCAAGCAAGTCTTCTAGATTATTTTTGTACTCTTTCTTCGAGCCTCTACGTACTTTGTTGGTGTCCGTATCCGAGAACCAAAATCTTTCGGTCATTTCTCTAAACGCCTTCATCACTTTTTTGACATCGGCTTTAGTTATTTCATAGAAATTGAGCTGCTGCAATTCAGCCAAAAATTCATCGACTAATGCCAAGGTGCTATCGTTAGCGATAGACTTCAAATATTTTTTGAGTTGATTAACTCCGATGGCTATTTCGACTTTAGTCTGAATCATCGTTGCCTTCAACTCTTTTCTAAACGTATTGTACACAAACACTTCTTGTGCCGCTGTATTTATTTGTTCTGCCAATATATCGGTCAAAAAGTCGTCAATATCAGTCTGTACTTTACTTGCTTTTATTTGTTCTTTGCGAGCGTTCTTCAGTCCTTCAAACATACGAGCTGCTTTTGCTTCAAGGACTGCTGTAGAATCTCCTTCTTCAGCCAAATTACCAAGACGTGCTTTGCTGATTTCGCCCAATGCGTTATCCATCAATACTCTTACCTCTGCAAGTTTGGCAGGAATATCCTTCTTTGCTTTTTCGCAATCTTCTACAGCGTGATTAGCTGCGTTTATCTTCTCTTTTAATTCGTCAAAAGTCATAAGGTTTACTATTTTAGATAGGTGCGATTATTATTTTTTGTTCTTCGAGTACTTTTGTGTCGGTAGTGCTTGCCTATTGGAAGGACACTGCCGTCAAAAATCGAGACAATATACTAAAAATATATTGATTTTTATAGTATTATTTTGTAATACTTCTTAGAGCATGTCTAAAATTATACTAATTAGCAACTTGTAGGAGTTGTTCTATGCTTTCCTCGATAGCTGCCAAATAAGGTATATCGAGATCTTTAGCCACCAATCGGCTGCGCTGTTCGTCCGTCAATGTTGCCGTAGGCAAATAGTATTTGGCAGGTACTTCCATTTCTCCCACAGGATACGTAATCATCAAATTTTGTTCATAGCGAGACAATCGCATACCTGTCGTTTTGCCGCCTTTGGTAGGCTGCAGATTCAGCAAAATAGAATGCTCAGACTCTACCTCTACACTATAATAAGCCTCCAGCGGCTCTCCCGAACCTTCTATAAATAAGATGCCATTAGGTGTTATCAAAAATAAATCTTTGGCAGTTTCTGCCAATACTTCTCGCATCACAGAAGCAGGATAAGTATCCATTTCTTCTTCTATCGTCTGTATAAACTTGGGCATATCGGCTACCCAAAGCTGCCCAAACGCTGCTTGTAGAATAGGAGATTTTTGATTGCGAGCAACTTCTGTTACAAATTTTGGTGCGAATTCAGCACTTTTCTTTTGGCGGATTTTCCCCAATTGTTTCCCAAAGCTTTTGAGTAGTAATGTTCTTGCTTTTTCGTAGCCCATCATTTCGGACTGCACCAACATCTTGAACGCCATTGTTTTGTCGCCCATCTTATTGTAAGCCATTCCTAGATTGTAATAAGCCGTCGCATCACCGTCTTCCGAAAGTTGAATTACTTGCTTAAAATCTGGAATAGATTTTTCGTATGCTCCTGCCCGCAGCAACAATTCGCCACGACTCTGATGGAGTGGAGCATAAGGCTCTTCTATCAACTTGATAGCTTTAGTCCAATCCTGTAAGGCAGCTTTTTTGTCTTTGTTTGCCTCCTGAGCGATTGCTCGTTGCTGATAAGCAAACCAACTTTCATTGATGGCAATTAGCTTACTCAAGTCCTGAACGCTACCTGCTGCATCACCTTCGTTGAGCTTGATGCTCGCCCGTCCGAGTAGTGCTCTAGCAACTTCCTCTGTATCCAGTTCTAGCTCCAAGACTTTGGTGTAGAGATCTAGCAGGCGACTGCTATCTCTATCAGGATCAAGCAGTTGTATAAGCTCAAAAATATACTTCGGTTGTTGTGGTACTTTTTTGTGTAGCAATTCGGTTGTTTCCAATACTTTTTCTTGCTCTTTTTGAGCAATATACAATTTGCGTTTGACCAGTTCTACCATCTCCTGAAACGCCTTAGGAGCATATTGATTCAAAAATTCTTCTGCCTCCTCCAATGCTCCACTATTCAAATAACTAGAAGTTACTTTGTAGATAATCGTAGCAAAATTTTCGGCGGTCAATTTTTGATGAGCGTGTTGCTCCAATGCCTTGCGGTAAGCTTCCGTGGCGGCTTCGTACAGACCATCGACATACAACAAATCTGCTATGGCTATTTGAGCCAATATATTTTTAGGTTCAATCGCTAATACTGCGTTGTAATATTCTTGCGCCGCTATGTGCTGTTGCAATATCACCTGAAGGGTGCCCAACAACAACAACGTTTCGACGTGTTTAGGATTTTGCATCTTGGCAGAAATCAAATAATACTCCGCTCTGCTATAGTTGGTCGTTCCGATATAGGCTTGTGCCAATGCCAAAAGCAGCTCTATTTCATCTGGGAATTTGTCCAAAAGTGGCTTTCCTATTGTTATAGCTTCTTCGTATTGCTCTTTTTTGAGCAATTGCTTCAGTGGCTTTATCTCTTGTTGCAAGGTCATAGTTGATGTAGTTTTGGTATGTGTGATGAGTTAAGTAAAATGGTTATGGAAGTTAGTAATATTATATTACAATAACATGCTTTTGAACAAATGAAATAGTTCCTACAAAAAAAAGCGTCAACTTCTATTGGAAGTTGACACTCTAAAGCCTACTAATATTCGACTATATGATATGCCGTTAGTTAGATGTATATCTGAAATTTCAAAAATATTTGGACCAAAAGTTAATATAAAAAATGCTTTAGTACAGGACAAAACTTAAAAAACATTATTTAAAAGTGTAAAACTAAGTAAAAGCTGTACCATTGAGGGGGCATTATGGAGAACAAGCGAATACGATCCCTTGAAAATACGTTTAAACTTCAAGGGGTTCCACCGT
>CAKZQC010000030.1 GCA_937139495.1 uncultured Saprospiraceae bacterium
CACATTTTGCCTATAATTTATATTATGCAAAACGTGTATATTACACTACTTTAGTAGGTAGGAGATACCCAACTAAAACCCAAAAAAAAGAGGCGAGTGCCTCAATCATATTTTATGAAATCTTCAATCCGTTTTTATCGAGCGCGGAAATTCTCCTGGTAAAATTGCTCCAGGGTTTCACATCGATGACGATATTTCTCCTGGTAAAAAAATCGCTCCAGGTACTTACATCGAGCGTGGCAATTCTCCTGGTAAAAATCGCTCCAGGTACTTACATCGAGCGTGGCAATTCTCCTGGTAAAAATTGCTCCAGGGTTTTACATCGATGACGATATTTCTCCTGGTAAAAATTGCTCTTAATTACCTTCTTTAAGTACACCTGATCGCACTATCTCTAATAAGTGTTGATTCATAGCTTTAGTACTCTTATATTCAACTCGTATTGTAGATTTGCCATTGTGTAAATTGGTGTCCGTATCTACTGATAGTCTTTTGATATAAGACCTGCTAAAGCTGCTGTACAAGTTCTTTACGTTGTGATGAATAAGGGATTTAAAGCTAGCGGTTAATACTTTACCTTCTACATTGACTTCTTTTGCAGAATAAGAAACTTTTGCTTTCAGATTCTCTTGGAATACTTTTTCTTTATCAATTCCACCATTAGCGGAACAACCGCCAGTTTTGAGAGAATCTGAATATCTACCATTTTTACAAGGTATAGTATCACTTACATTTGTATCATATACCACCCCAATTGATGAAGGCTTTTTTTTATTCAAGAGTAATAAACCGCCTGCTATTGCTCCTAATACTGTTACTCTTTTGTCCATAATCAACTACTTTTGATAGACGTTACACACTTGTAACGTCCGTTACTCTCTTGTTACTCCTTGAATTTGATAACATCTACTTTATCTACACTTCCATTTGCAAAGTTGAATATTAAACCATCGCCATTAGGGAATTTTTTCCTAGCCTTTCTTATTAAGCCATCCCTTACTGGTTGGTATTGTGCAGAGGATACAAAGCCTGCTCCTTTGACAGTACCTAAATAATCGTACTCAGCAGATGGCTTGGAATCTACAAAAATATAATACCCTCCTATTTGATTTACTTCTGCTAGGCTATTATTGCTTTTTGTTTTGAAAGAGAATATAGCAGCAGCCACGATGAACAATAGAAATATTTTTTTCATTGAGTAGGAATATTTAAAAGTTACTTGAGTAATGACAAAAAAAATAAAGCACGGAATACTGGACAAGTAGTTTCTATTTTGCGAAAAACAAAAAACCCCTGTTTAGTCCTGTACTCCGTGCTTTATTTGCACATTGGTTGATTTGGTTTTTGTTTTTCGCTATCACAATAATAGATTTTATATTTTGAATAAACAAATTTTTGTTTGTTATTTTATTAATAAATGTTTTAGATGTTCGTCCGTATCATAGACACCAAGCACCAAACCACCTATACCGACTACTAAATTTCCCAACATTCGAGGGAATTTATAGCAATGGATATATATTATTTCGCCTTTAGGGTTTGGCATTGGTTCTAAAAATTCTAATTCTTGCTTGGTATCGTGTACCATTTTATCTGTAATAGCAAATTGATTAGCTAATTCCACCCCAAATATTGAAACATCCTTTTTACCTATGTAATCATCTATTACTTTGTTAATAGGAGCTAAAAATTTACGCTCAAAAGCACTATTAACATAGAGCATATTTAGATTTGTATCTTTAATCCAATACGGTATTGGTAAGTTATTGCGTGATGCTTCCATGATCGATAACTTAATATTCATGCTGTGCAATTGTTGGCTTAACAACATTACTTTTTTTCGTAAAACTTCGCTGTCGATATGATTTTGCTTGAGCTGTTCTTTTAGCTCTCCATTATCTTTTTGATAAACATCAATCAATGCTCTAAACTCGTTTTCGTCCTGCTTTCGGTTATCTACTCTATCTTCTAAGACATTCTTTTGAGTATCTTTTTTGTGAGTTAGTATAGTAGCAAAAAGACCACCACCAACAGTAGTAGAAGCATAGCTTAGTATTAGTTCAATTGTGGTCATTTATAATAAGTTATAGCCCTGCTCAAATCGGGCATTGGTCAAAAATTCTAATCCTGTTTCATAGCGTACGATTGCTTGAGCAATAACCTTGAGTGTGGATTTGTCTGCTTGTAGTACTTGGTTAGCTCCAAACCCTGTTCTACTGACCAAAAAGGCAGTATAGGCAGGGTTTCCCAAATCCCAATGTAGTATAATTTTGGTTAGTGTATTGCGATTGTGTAGATTGATATAGTTAGATAGTAGCTTGAGCATTGCCCTTGTGCCGTATGCTAGTGTATAGAATTGTTCAAATTTTCCATCTGTATTTTGTGCTAGTGGCAAACTTCCTTGCCAAGGGTCGTTTGTTCTTGCTTTAGGGTTCAAGATGATACTACCTAGATTATTATTTAAAATACTTCTTGTATAATAATTTGCACCTAAATATGATTCATTGGCAGCGCCTTCCGTCAATACAGGACTAGGCAAAGCATTTGGAATATTTGCCATTGGTACTACTCCAGTAGCACCCTTTGCCACTTTGGGCAATACAAATAGTAATAGCAATCCTACTGCTGCTTTCTTAGTTCTGCTTTCCATTTTAGGCTAGTTTGTATTTTTGAATAAGTGGGTACAAGTTATCCCCAGGGCAACTTTTGTTCTTAAAATCTCTATGTCCGTTTATCTCTAATGCTTGCGGTAGGTCTTGGCGTAGTTTTTTTATCAACTGATCTAATCGTTTTAGTTGTATTGGTGTTGGGTGTTCTATATCAAAATTGCCACTCAAGCAAATACCTATACTTGGTGTATTCTCGCCTGCTCCTACGTGGTAGGATATGTTTTCTAGTGGATTCCCTTGTATTACTCGACCATTACGCTCTACTACAAAATGATACGCAATCCCGGGCCAACCATGAGAATTAACATGATACCGTGCATAATCTATGGCAGTTTGATTTTGTGCTGCTGCATGATGTACAACAATTCTTTTTATTTGGGAGAGCTGTCTTGTAGAATAACTACTAACGGTACTCCTTGTCAATGCCCAGTTGCTATACCAGTCCTCTATTATCAAAGGGTCGCTTTCTTTCTTGCTACTCAAAAAAAACATACTGCCAAGAGCTGCTGCAAAAATCAAAGTTGATTTTTTTATCTTAGCCATGCTCTAACTCCGTTATGATTTGTGCAAGTACCTTTGCCAGTACTTGTTGAATATGCGCCATCTCTACACTTTGCACCACTAAATAAATTTCTTTCTTTCTGAATGCCACTAATCGCATTACCACTACTCAAGATAGTTTCCAAATCTTTGACCTTCATTGTACCCAATTGAGTCAACGTGTACGGAAATGCAGCATTGTAGGAGCTGCTAGCTGCTACCATGTATTTTGCTTGTATTTGTGCTATCAAATCTTTTTTTCGGGCTTCTGTACTGCTTGTAAACGTAGTTATTAGCGTAGAGCTTGTACCTAATAGCATAGATAGTATATCCCAACCTATTGGAGTTGTTATGTCGATTTCTGTACCTACTGGCGCTCCTAGTGTTGCAGCAGCAGCATTTATTTTGTCTTTGTGTATCCAATGTCCGCCATATTGGACATACCCCATAGATTTTAACTGAGAAGCGGAAACTCTACCAAATTCAACTGTATCATAGTACACTTCTTTTTTGCTATTGACAGACAGCAAGTAAGCTCCTGCACCTATCAGCACAGCCGTTCCTATCATTTTATCATTATCCATCCTTACTATTTTTATAGTCCTTTATATAATTGATTTCCGCCCCAAGCTATTAAAGCAATAGTAGCAACTGGAGCAATTTTTTTTAGTGTGTTGGTGCTGCTTTTGACTCCTTCGGAAATATCATCTACTGCCGAAACAAGATTCAATACAACATTTGATAGGTCGCAAACCGATTTTGAAAAGGTGTTGCCTATGTCAACATCTTTTGTAGCGAAGTATTCGACAAAATCGCAATCATAACGACAGTATTGCGTATCAGGGCAAATGCCCCAAGCACAACTATTGTCAGGGTGTTGCCAAGCAACCTCCCAAATAGCGTTTGCCTTTCTTGTGTCCTTGAAATGTGTTTCAAGTGCTACATGCCAATGTTTCCAAGCAGCACAAGACCAATCTATAAGACCATTCCAAGCATTAGAAACGGTATCATATATAGGGGCATCATTCCAAGCTATCGATTGTGGTGGGCCTGCTATCTGCAATGGTTCATTTATTGGCTCTGTGGCTCTATTAGCTCTGTGGGTGACTAAGGCAAATATTAAGCTGTCAACATTTGGTAACAATTCAAAAAAAGGATTGCCACTACTGTTCCAGTCGTCCCAAATCAACTGCACCGCTTCCGCAAAAATGCGGTTATTTTGGTAGCGGTTGAATTGTCTAACCCAATCATCCGAATTGTTCAGCTCTTCCATTAGTTTTGTGTTGTTGTAGATGAGTGCATAAATACGTCATCACTAGCAGACTCGTTGGACTCCATATCCAATATGGATTTATCGATAACGAACTTTTTCTTTTGGGGTGTGGTGTTTTTTTTGCTTAACGCAATACTAAGTAGTAGTCCTGCCAAGCCTATTTTGGTGCTAGTTTTCATGTAGTTCTATTGTTTTGACTTTGATATAAATTTTCTCATTGTCCGAGAAGATGAATCTAATTGTACCAGTCATAGCATAATTAGATTGATATACATCTGTTTCTTGAGGGTCTAGCTTCACTAGACCACCTCCTATACTGTATTGAATAGCTTGTGTAAGATGCTTGTTTGTCATGGCTATAAAAACAGCCTCTTTATAATCTACCTTAGTATTATTACTATCTTTTATCTCTATTACTTTTGGGTTGCCCTTAGCCATTTTCTGTTTGTTTTTTGGTTCTTAGTTCTTGATACTTTGATTCTATCATGCCCAATAGCATATCTAGTTCAGCAGGTGGCAGGTTTTGCACCACCATACCCACTTTAAAAACAAGGCTTTCTGGTTGTTCTACTTTGGTAGCTAATCCATCTAATCCCATTTTTAAAACATTAGATTCGTTTGTTTGGGTGTCGCTGCCTTGCTCCCCTTGCTGCTCCTCTTCATCGATGTACTCAACAGCTTTGTATTTGTTTTGTATCATCTTACCGCCCAGCTGCCCTATTAGCGGTTTCAGTTCTTCTGCTATTTCTCTAATAAGAGAATCACTCTTTTTATTTCTCAAGCCATCTATTTCGGCTCTCATATCTTCTCGTTCCCTTTTGTATTCTAAATCCCTTTTTTGTTCGCGCAACTCTCTTTTGTGGTCTTTCTCCATCTGAAGTATGCGTTCTTGGTTAGCTATTTCTAGTGCTGTTTGTCGCTCGCTCGCTATGCCATTTATGAAGTGGTACATTTCCATAGAATTACCATTGCCACCCATAGTATTACCCATTCCACTAATACTACTCATAGTGGTAGGTTGATAGTATGGATTAGGAAAATTATTCAAAAAACCTGCATCGCCAACCTTTGCACGCAAGCGAACTGCATAATACTTGGCACTACTACTACTCATCAACTCTACTAACATTTGCACACTTTCTTCGAGCGTGTCTATTGTGAAGTTAGAACCTAATTTACCAGCGGTTTTATTAGGCGTTTGGTTGATGTTCGTTATTGGGTACAAGCTCCAATAACAAGGCGTTGTTTCCATCTCGCCCATACGATTATTTCTGAACCAAATAATAATTTTTTCTTGTATTTCTTCTGGACTATTCATAGTAGTGTATATTGATTAGTAAACAAGTATCATCTCCAACTAACTCTTTATTAGAGTATTCAAGCTTAAACCTGTTCCAGTCGATATTATTCGATTGGACTTGTTCAATAGGAAAATACTTAAATCCTAGGTGTTCAAATCCTTGTAGCTCTTTAATCGGCAGATTCCGAAAAATATTATCTGTACCTTGTAGAAGGTTTACAAACACAGCACCTAAGCCGTTATAATCATTAATACCTTCTCTATTTCCAAAGCCTGTGTAATTATTATATTGAGGTATGCTAAACCCTACTATCGTAGCATTTGCAGGTATTGGATTTCCTGTACTTACCAATTCGCTTTTGTTCTCGTTGAAATTTACTTGAATAGCCATTTTTTTAACGGCATTGTATCGCACGCCACTATCTAGCAAAATATTTGGTTGCGTTGGTGTTTGGCAATTGCTCAAGTAATAGACTGTAAATTCAATTTCTCTTTGATCAAGTTCATCATTTACTATATATTCTGCGAAGTTGATGTATGAGTTTTTAAAATCGATTTGGCACGGCTCTAATAATACATCACTATTGGCATCAGCACGGACAAAACCAAATAAATTTTGATTCACGACTAACTGTCGGTTGTTCTTATCTACCAATGTTAAAAATCCGCCTTTAGCTACCTCCTCATTAATCAATCGAACATCATTAATAGAACGGCTATTTTCGGTGTTTTCAAGACGAAAACTAATACCTACTACCGTTTTTCTGTAATCGATGATATTACTTTGGTTTGCTAACGGATAACTAGCGATATTATTTTTTGTTCGGATAGTGAATGTTTGGGAAATAAGTCCATGTATTTTTGTGATGTCCATTTAGATTGCTTGTTGATGTAAAAAAAAGGGAACTGCCAAAGCTCAACAGCTCCCTTTTGTTACTATGAATAATAAGAAGAACCCCTTTTTATATCACTCTTGAAATTTCGGTTAATTCTAGTATCTCATCTTTGCAGTTGATACAAACCAATCCCTCAAATTCAAAGACAAGGTATATTTGTTCGTCATCGCTACCACTAGATGTGATAGTATCAGCGTATTGAACAGTTGTTTCAAAAGATGCCGTTTCATCGGCTAGGACAACATACATTTCCTCCAACTGTACAGTTGGGCCATAAGGGCCATAATACGGCACGCCTTCTGTAAATGAGATTGGTGTTTTTTTGAAGCGGCTTAAATCCATTTTTAGTGCCACATTACCACCACTAATAACAAATTTACCATAACCATTGTACAAGGCATTGAATGCCTTGTATTGAGGCACTGCACCCGTTTTTGTGTGGTTAAATATAGTTTGACTTGGATAGTAAACAATCGATTGATTTTCAATTGCTTCAAATTCAGTCGTGCTGCCTTCTTTTTTTGGAACTTTGATAAATCCCATTCGCATACCATAGATAACCATTGCGTCCCCAGTAGCTAGAGGGCTATTAAAACCGTCGCCTTTACGCAAATCAACACTTACGCCCAATTTGCCATCCTTAACTTCGACAACTTTACGAATGGTTTGAACTTCTTTTTTGTACCCGTTTGGGTTTTTCATGTTCGCATTATAAAATGCTTTAGCTTTTTTCATCGCATAATCATTACGATTAGGCGAAGTATAAATATTTGGAACTACCATTGTTTTATAATTTTGATTGAACTTTAATTACGTTTTTGTTGTGGGCAATACTAGAAGTACTCTTCTACTGCCATTTGTTTTTGTTGTTGAGCTACTGGGGCCTTTGTTCTTATCTCCATAGATGGAAGATTAGCAACGTGGTTCATCGCTTTTTGGATTTGGCGCTGTTGTGTTGCTGAGGTGTCATGATAGTGACCGCTTACAGCTTCATCTTCTTTTTTCTCCATTAGAGATGCTACAATATTTTTAGCTCCATACACGCACATTCCAACGCCTGCTCCTTTGGCTAATGCTTCTTCTTCGCCCATGTAATGTGCTAAAGCTAATCCACCTGCTACAAACGCTGCATTTCGTGCGTATAGCTCATTTTTGGGGCTATCCTTAAACATCATCGGTTCTTTGGGTGTGCCGTCTGTTTCAAAGCGCAGCATATCATCTACATAAGATGCAGCTACATAACCTGCGACAGCTCCCCCAAATAATTTAATATCGTCTTCGCCTAGTCCTTCTACGTAGGCTGAATTTTCACAGCTACAAGCCATAATTATTTGATTTAGTTAAATGAATAAATATTTATATACCTAAAGACTAGGTTACTTTTTCTTTTTGAATGGATTACAACCACTAGCTTTGGCAGCTATTTTTTTTGCTTCGGTTGTTGTCTTGCCGTTTTTAACGGCATGATTGATATAATCAGCTTTAGCCTTTTTGAGTGCTGCTGCTGTTGATTTTGTACCACTTTTGCAGTCTGCGGCAGCTGCTTTTTGCAGCTTGTTGTATTTCGTTACTTTTGCTTTACGTTTTGCCATGATAGGTTATAGTTTATTTGTTTTGATTGATTATTTACTGCCGAATGCTTTCTTTGCTCCATAGAGAGCAGCTGCACCCAATAGTAAGTTTCTACCTGTATTGTCTTTGGGCGTGTCTGTACCATTGTTTCCGCCACTTCCGCCATTACTACTATTTGTCTTTACTGTCAAAAAATCAACTGGGTCTGGTGTATTTGCAGTAGATAAATCTTGAAACTTTGCAAGGTCTTTTTTTGCTTCATCTATTGAGTTAGCAGCGCCGTTAGCTGCCGTTATTATTTGTGAAGCACCAGCAGAAACAGCTGCAATAATAGCTACTATAAGTGTGATTGAAGCAGGGTCTATTAATCCAATTTGGTACCTACTAAGTTGTGCTTTCAAAAACTCTTGAGGGCTTGCTATGGCTTTAGTATCGAACAAAAAGCAGTTCTCTGCGAGGTCTTTTATTATAAGAGGGTCAACAGTAGTAAAAGAGGAACAAGATGCCATATATTGGCTTTGAAATGCCTTTTTGACGACAACAGCAGTAGGAAAACTATTAAGATTGATATTAGGGTCATTGATGGTATCAATGAAGTCGTAATATAGTCCAGTACCTACGGTACCATCTTTTCTTGTGTTATCTGCTCTATAAGTATCATGTAACCAGTTGGAGAGTACAGGCGAACTAATATCTAATAGCTCATCTAGTGCATCTATGGCATTTTGTGTGGTGTATCCTAAGTGCATAAAGTTATTTCCTATTCTTCGTATTCCTATAGGGGTTCCATTTTGACCGCCATAGTTTAGAGTTGCCAAAATAACATTGGTGTAGGATTGTTTAAAATCCGCCCACGAAGTACGATATTTTGTACTTCTGCCGTATCCGTAGTAGATGTCTGCTGCTGCTGCATCAAATCTATCCGTTATATCTTTAGACCAGTTAGGACATTGCCCTAAAGGATTAGTAGTTTGATATAAGTAAGGATCGGAACTACTACCGCTACCACCTGCCGAAAGATGCCAATGCCTTTTATCTAAGCAAGTAGCACCTGCACCTGCTATACTTGCTGCTTTTGTTTCTGCTACTGCTGTATTATGCAGCAGCTTAATTATTTTTCCTTTTATGCCGTGACCTATCGCAGCACCTGCTTGAGCTTGAGCAAATGCGATACGCTCCATGACAGGCTTTAGCTCATCGCTAATCGTACCAGTTGGTTTGTAGTTTCCACAATGGCCCGCTTTCATAGCTTGGCGTATTTGGTTTACACCTTCTTCGTATAGATGTTTTTGGTCTTGCATAACAGACCAAATTTCTAACTTTCGCTCGAGCGTAAGGAGTAGCGCCTGGCCCGTTGTATATTTGGGAAAATTGATAGGCTGTTTTGGCTTTATATATTCCTTGCGCTGCTGTATCTCTTCGACCAAGTTTGTACAACTTACATCAAGTCCTCGTATTGATTTTATATGCGTCATATTATAGTCCTCTTTTCGTTGGTAACTAGATTCTTTATTGAAGTACTGATAAACACTATCTATAATGATAGTTTGACCATTGAGTATAGCTACTGGGTAAACATGGGTAATATCAGCACCTTTTTTAAATGCTGTAAATCTTATCATGTATTCTATATCAAGCAACTTGAGTACTTGAGTAATAAAAAGTGTTTTACTTTTGCAGTCGCCTTGCTTGAGCTTCCAGAGTGCAGCAGGGAACTTGATATGTTGTTCGCCGTATGGGTCGGTCTTGTATCGTATTTGATGACGAACGAATGACCACAATTTTTGTAGTCCTTGTTCTGTTGGCTCAAATTGAGCCGCAAAGGCAGCAAAACGCAAATCGTTTTCTTTGTCTGCCTTTAAGATATTTTTTACAATATCGTTGGTATTGCCTTTCTTCTTGAGAGAAGTATTTTTTAGATCTGAATTAGGTATTAAAGTAGTATCTATCATGGTAGTATATCTATTGCGGTTTCGATTGGTACTTTGACTTGTCCAATCATAGAGCCACCAAGTACATATATATTTCCCTTGAGCGTTATTTTTTCAAGTACAGAACTTAGCCCATTGCTAGCAGCACCAAACACACCTTGTACCGTTTTATTGATATTGACAATAAATTTTAGTTTGATTTCTACGGCTTCATTAGGTATCAATCTAAATGAGCTAGGTATATGTACTGCCGACAAGTAAACAGCGCCATAATAAACAGCGCCTATAAATTTATCTATCGACACACCAAAAGCATTTGTATTTAGTATCGTTACTGGTACTTCAATACTTACATTACCATTGCCAATATCTGCCAATGATGTTTTGGCTTTGCCTGTGGTATATTCTATACCCTCTATGAAACCATTTAGGGCGGCTTCTCCTGCTGCTTGAGCAATCGTAATTGCTCCAAATATCGCCAAACCTCCTACTACTACTTTTTGTGCTTCCATGGTGTTTTGTTGTATGAGCAATTAGATAGGTATTAATCTATCTAATTGCTCATTTTGATTACTCGCTGAATGCTTCGCTAATTATTCGCCATCTTGAATATCCAAGGTGATGAAGATATGAGAACGAATATCATCTACCTTCGATGTAGTAACACTGATAATATCAGCGGTCTTTCCCTCTGGAATCAATGTTGAAACATCTCCTTCGATTTCTGTATATACTCCTTCTTTGATTTTGCTGTTTTTGACAGCTGTTGCAAACGTTGTGATTGACATACCTTACTTTTTTTGAAATAAATAAATACTCTTAGCCAACAAATGAAGTACATAAAATTGTAAAAAACAATAGGTTATAACTTAAAGTGACTCTATGATGCGATAAAGTGACGGTATGATGCGATAGGTTAACGATGGGTAATTTTGGGGTAATTAAAGAGTAATTAAAGGGTAATTAAAGGGTACATATACTAGGGGTATAGCATATAGGGCATAAAAAAAGGCACTAACAGTACTGTTAGCGCCTTCAATTCTTAATCTTCTATCAAATGTTCTATTGGTTCATTCTCTTGACATTCTTTTTTTGAAAAATGTTTCTTCCAATATTTTATGCCATCGCCTAGGCTTAACATACTATCATCAACTGCTAACATGGAGGGGAGCAGAGCCACAAAAGCCAAAAGAAAGCTATTTATTTGCACGCCATCGATTAAAACGATGCTATACATACTGGTAACTAAATTAACTCCTATAAAGAGTATAAACCTATTTATCTTTATTGTCTCGACTCCTTCCAGTAGCTCTACTGCAAGTACCACAAAAGACAATCCTATAAATACACTAGGTGTTAAGTATTTTTGTACACTCAAGGTGCATAACTCAATATGAGCTGTAACCACTAAGAATAATACTAACCAAGTGCTAGCTATTTTAATTTTTTGCATTCTGTTTTATTTTATCTATGAACTTGTACAGTTCTTTGGTTTGTTCAAAATCAAACGTTTTGATTCCTTTGAATACTCGTAAGGATTCAAAACCCATTGATTTTATCAATTTTTCTGTAAACATTTTTTTATATAATGTCTGCATACTAAATCCAAGTTCTGCTGCAAGCTCTCTCTTTGTTATTAATAATTTTTTGTTTTGGTGGTGTTCTTTGTGTTGTTGTGCCATACGTTCAGTAGTTAATTTGGAGAAAAATTATTATCGTATTTATGTCCTCTTATTGGGTGGGGCTTATCTCTTATCTTTTTTGTTATTTCTAGCAAGCAGGCCCTGGAGCGGTGGAACTGTTCTGTATTTCGTTTTCTAAAATCGAAGTAGTCTAATTTTCCTTCTTCCTTCAATTTCTTTATATAGGCTTCTTTCTTATTTTCAAATTTTTTTATATTGTATGCCTCTGTCTCGGCATAAATTTCAATATCTCTTTCTATCAATCGATGATGTGCCGATACTGAAAAATCACTACGTCTATCAATCCGCCTAACTTCTCTATCTTTATTATTATGATCATTGCAACGCTCTCGATAATGAGCTGCTTCTTTTTCGCAAGCTACTACTACTAGATTTTTATTGAACTTAAAATCTAGCATCAGCAAATAAAAATAATGTAATCGTTTGCGTTCTTCCTCGTAGGCTTCACGCTCTAGCTTGAGCTTGTATGATTTGGTGTATGCTACTACTCCTACAATAAGGGAGAGGAGCAAAACTGCGTAAAATATCAAAAGTGTACTATGAGTTCCTAAACTACTGATAGACAGCAAACTAAGAAATAAAAAATTATTTTCGACTGTACTTCGGCTGTACTTCGGCTGTACTTCTGCAAGTGCATCATGTGTACTATCATCGAATAACTTTAGGTAAGAGTACACCGTATTTCGAGAGATACCAGTACTTTTTTGAATGGCATTTATTGATTTTCCTTTCAAAAGCAACTCCTTACAAGTCTGCATTTTGACCAAATCGATTTTTCCTTTTTCTTCTGCGGTTGCTATTTCAGTACTAGAAAGTGGTAGCTCATTGCTACTATTTATGGCAACCCATTCCATACTATTTGGACTGTCTGTGTCCAACTCTATATAAATAGGTTTTCTTAATTCTTTTGATGAAGTGGTACTTCTTGAATTATTTTTCATACTTTTGAGCTGTTTATTTAATTAATTTAGTAGTTAGTTTGGTAAACTTCGGCATCGCTTCTTAACTGGGGGCGGTGCTTTTTTGATTTATAGTGATACCGAAGTTTATAACAATGAGGTAATAGCGTGGACGTACATTTGTAGTTGTGGGTTGTCGATATTGCCAACCATTTCTTTAATTGCGTAATATTCAGCGCTGCTAATCTTGATACTCAGATCAGCCTTCGTATTCTTTTGTAGTTTGTTATTCACTTTGACGACTAGACTTGCTAGGGTGTATTTCCAACAATTATGCAAGTTGTCAAATGGCAGCTCTTTGGGGCCTGGAACCTGTGTTGCAAAATGTAGCATTTGCATTTTGAGCGTTTCCCATTGTTGAGCGGTCAGTTTGAGTGAGAACTTTTGTTCTTCCAGTAGCTGCATTTGTCTAAACTTATCTTGCATTAGTAGTTTATGATTTTATTATAGGCGGTCATTTCTGCTACTACTTTTTTGCCGTGGTAGGCTTGAATTTTTAGTACATCATTACTCCAGTAGGTTGGCATTTCTTCAATAGTAGCATCTTTTATAGAGCGTCCTCTACTATTATTAATTCTCTGTTTGTATTCGTGGGTGTAGATGATGTATAGGTTAATTCTAGATTCATTTATAGCAATCAAAAATTGCTTATGTGTCAAGGCTTGTAATCCTTTTGATTGATGATAGTATTCTTTCGGCTGTCCATCTTCATACAAAATGGCACGTTGCCAATTGTTAGCACCTCTGTTCTCTAATATTTTTGCTAATCGATTAGCAGCAACATTTTTAAAGCGCTTCATTTCTTCGGAATCTTGGAATTTTACTCGTAGCAGATTTTTTATACTTTTCATGGTTAGGCATTTAGGAGATTAGCAATTCTAATTTTTTCTTGGTGGGGGAGCTTCTTAAAAATGCTCGCAATCCTACTGGTGAAGTGTATTTTTATACTTGCTTTGTTAGATTCTGTTAATTTGGCATTAGTACTCAAGCTAGCGGTTAAGTTCTTCAACTGTGTTAGAGCCAAAGAGTAGGCTCTTTCTATTGATAAATAACTTTCGTGTAGTATTCCTGTATAAACTCTATCTACTTTAGCTACTAGAATCATATAGCTTTCTAACTTTTCATTTTTCGCCATATAATAACAGGTCATTTTTCTAAAGTCACCCATAGAATAGCCTATGGCTTTGGTAAAATTAACAGGCCCACTAATTAAAGCACTTGGTTTGCCTATTTTGTGCAAGTAGTTGTTTTTTTGGGCATTTTTTTTCTGCTTGATTATGGCATGGGTCAACACCTCAAAAGCTGCACTCTGTGTGTTTGGCAGCTTCTCACGGTACTTACGTAGTCCTAGTGGTTGATTTTTTAGCTCTTGATAGTGCGCACTGGCGGTGTACGACTTTATTTTTTGGCTCTTGTATGCTGTTATTTCTCCTTCTGCGGCTATCAACCGTCCTTTGAGAGCTATTTTAGCCGCTTCAATTTCAGCGGTGCTGAATTTTGCATCATTGTAAATCTCTGAGCGGCACAATTCAAAGAGCTGTTGTAAAAAATAATCTTCTTTGCTGCCATTTTGGCGGGCGGAATCTTTTGCTTTTTGAACTAATATGCGTCCTCGTTCCTCCTTATTTACAAATGTACGGCTGCGAGAGCAGTCGGATACGTTGTTCGCGCTAGCGAATACCTCATCAGAGCTATCTTGTGCATTATCTATATTTGTTTTAAGTTCCTTCTTATTTATTATACAACTGGTTGTATTTAGTGGCAATCTTTTCCATGAATCACCAGTAGCAGGAGCAAACAGAGCTTTGAATTTTTCTCTAAAAACTAATATTTTGCTATCAAAAATCAATTGAAATTTTCCACGCCCACTAGGGCAAAAATCACTTGGTAGAGGGTTGTTTATATTTTTTCTATCAGTTACCCTATAATTCTTTTTTTCGGCTATTATACCAGCATCTAAGAGCGTTTTTATATGATTATATACTGTCCTATCAGAAGGACGGCAATTCTTCATATAGTCTTCTCTGCGGTCAGCTATACAAGCTGCGATACTCTTACGAGTACCGAACATAAACAAGCGCCCATTGGGGCAAAAGTTGGCTAATGTTTGTGGTTGGTGCTTCTTGATGTCTTCCATCGTGGGAGCAATACAACATAGTAGGGCATGAGCCACATCAAATGTAGTGTTAGTAACTCCACCGCTTTTGTGCTTCTTGAGCCACTTTGATTTGTGGCTAGAAAGAGCCTTTTTTATGTTAAAAAGTGTTTCTTTCTTGTCTATAATATCGTAATAGTTTACCTTTGTGTATGCGGTATAGTCTGCTTGAACGCTTGTACCCATTATACTAAATTTAAAAGGTTGAAAAATATTTTTTTGAAAGCCGTGCGAACCTATCGCACGGCTTTTTTTTGGTCTGGCATATTTGATGCTCGCCAAACCAAGAGCATAACTAACGTGCAATCCTCGAAGTAGGGGAGCAGCTCGAACGCTCCATGGCTGCCAACATTCAGCGCCTACTTACATTATTATCGTTTCTTACTTATTCTGTGCTTTTTTCGTTTTCGCACTGTTATTCTCCGTACTGGAGCAAAACTATGTGCAATCGTTTCGCCTGAGCTGTATGTTATTTTGCAATCCTGCTGCTTCCTTTCGTGCATGGCACGATGTGCAGCTATTCCATTGCTGTGATACTCTTTGTTGCAAGTATGGCACTTGCAATCCTTTTTTTGTTCTTTCATGGTTACTCTTTCTCTGCGATATAGTTAATCAATTTACCAAGCTCTATGCCTGCTATAATAGCCTGTTTTACTACCTTTCGTACTTTTTCTGATGGCATACTCAATTTTTGCTCTACGCCTTGTAAAATGGCGTTCATGTACTCATCATTATTCTTTAGGTATTCCCAATCGTTAGGAATGTCCTTAATACCTCTAATGATTGGTATTAGATCAACTCCGTTATTAGTAAAGCCGATAGCTTCCGAAAAGGAAACCTTTTTATCTTCTAATACTTGTACTATTTCATCCGCTAGTTCTACGCCCCATTGTATAGCTTCTTGCATTGACCCATTAAAAAGGGTAAGGTCTTCCATTCCTTGTGCCTTTTTAAGCTCTTGAGGTAATCTGCTTTCTACCTCTTGTATTAGTTCTTGATTTAATGTTAATTCGTTCATTTTATACTGGTCTAATTAGATAATCTCTTTTACTTTCAATCTGCTGTTAATTTCATAGCTACAACCTTTCTTGTAATGAAAAACCGTTTTGCCGTTAGTCTTTACCAACTCGTACTCATGTATTCGCCTAATCATCATACTAGCCAAGTATAAAATTTGGTCAGTTGTTATGTTGTGTTTCCATTTCCTTTTGACATTCATTAGGCTAAGGGAATACAATCTGATTAATACCGCAGCTTCTGGCGAATGGGCCCGAATCTTTAAGTTTTGATACCTCCATTCTTTAGGGGTCTCTTTTGGGCCCCCAACTTCAAAATCATAATATAGTTTGCTCATAGTTTCAGTTGTTTTATACTATGAACACTTTTTTTCTCCTTTGTTTATAGGCTCTCTAGCGAATAAACACATTTTGCCTATAATTTATATTATGCAAAACGTGTATATTACACTACTTTAGTAGGTAGGAGATACCCAACTAAA
>CAKZQC010000031.1 GCA_937139495.1 uncultured Saprospiraceae bacterium
ATATCAATCAGGCTGACGAGATAGTCACCTTGTACGGCTTGGGTATTGATGTAGAGGAGGTCGGATACTGGATTGGGCTGTACTTGTAGCGTAGGGATAGATTGGGTCTGGCTGATGCTCAAGCCCATATCTAGCATGATAGGACGACTGTATAGGATTAGATTTTGAAAAGAACCACTAGGATTCGTTACAATACTATTGGTAATGCTAGCCGTATAGACGCCTATATCTGACGCTTGAAAGTTACTAATGGTATATTCATTGACACCAAAAGTACTGTCGATGAGTGTTCCGTCTTTGTACCAATAGTAGGTATTGGTCGTGACGGTGTCGTCTATGACTAAGTCGATGGTGTAGTTACTACCTGTTGCTACGCTGATAGTTTGGGCGGTGCCTATGCTGTCTTGTGGAGCGTAGTAAAATATAGATAAGGCGCTTAGTGTCGAATAATTTGGTAAAATAGCACTAAATGTCAATTGACTGTTATTTAACAATAACATAGTCAGATTGGTCAGGTTAGTGAAGTTAGGAATAGAGCCAGTTAATAGATTGTAACTCAAACTTAACCGTGTCAGATTGGTCAGGTTAGCGAAGTTAGGAATAGAACCAGTCAATTGATTGTTGCTTAAATATAAATAGTTAAGATTAGTCAGGTTAGTAAAGTTAGGAATAGATCCAGTCAATTGATTGTTATTCAAATATAAATAGATCAGATTGATTAGGTTCAAGTCCGGTAAGGTACCCACTAAATTATTATTCTGTAAATTCACAGTCGTCACTCGACCTCCAGTCAAAGTAACTCCATGCCAACTACTCATCGGCATCGTCAAATCCCAAGTCGTCGTCCAGTTGGCACCATCGGTACTATCATAGAGCATGACCAATGCGATGGAATCGGCTTGGCGAGTTTGGGCGTGGATTTGTTGTTGTAGCCCTAGGAGGCAAAAGAGTAGGGCAAAAATTAGCGTTAAATTTTTCATGTTTTTTGTTGATTTTAATAATTAAAAAGAGGCTTTTGATGAAATGAAGTTGTTTGAGTAGTCACTTGAACTGACTTCGTACACAACTTCAAAATAATAGACAAAGCTAAATAATAATTAGTAATTAAAAAACAATAATTGTCAAATTAGTACAAATAAAAGAGTGGAGTCTTAGTCGTGGGCATGAAAAAGCCGTCCTTTTGTTGGAAAGGACGGCTTTGTGCAATATTGCAGAGTTAGATTTAAATTAAGTATATCGTTTAGCTTTTTTGGGTCGTATTTTCATATAGGTGTTAATGAGGGCGTTTTTCACTCCTTTTTGGAGCTGGTTTCGCTCATGTCCGAGTATAAGTAGCAGTGACTAATCGCCAATTGTTCGGTAGTAAACTGCTTAAAATCAGCATGTACTTTTATCGTTTTTACGGCGGCTATATCGCCTGCTCGATAGTCTGTTTCGGTGAGTGGCAAATTCAGTTGTTGATACAAATCAACATATTGTTGGTAGCGCCAGCGGTTTTGTGGCTGAATGCTGTTGTCCATTATTTTGTCCCAAGCGAAATTGCTGTATTGCAAGAAATTGTAAATATTAATGCTCTTGTCGAAGTGAGCAAAATGGTCGGACATATCCACAAAGTGCGACTGAAAACCAGTCGGTTTTACGACTCGCCCAAACTCTCGGAGAATAGCCGCCAATACATCAGGATAAACATGCTCAAAGGTATTGTTGGAGTGTACCAAGTCAATAGTGTCGCTAGCGATACTGGTCAGGTTGCGCGCATCTTCGATGAGGTAGCTTATTTGTAGCTTTTGCAGAATTTGTGCTGCCGTCAATTGGTGTGCTTCTTTGGCTACTTGTAGGAGCGTGGCTTTCCTTTCGGCCAATGGCTGCAAGTATTTTTCGATGCTGCTGTCTTCCAGAATCACCACAAAACGAGCGAGTGTATCGAGCAGCTTTTGGTGGTCGGTCAAGTTGGAAATATCAATGGTCGTAATCTTATCGACACCCACCAAAAACAGACTAAACGGCACTACTGGGTACCAGCCTGTACCCAATTCTAGTGTTTGGGTATTGGTCAAGCTGCCTTTGTATTGCTGATAGGTATCTATATGGTGTTGTGCGTGTTCCAGACGGTCATAAAAATATTCGTCGCCGAGCTGTACGCCTTTCGTTATGTTTTTCTGAAACCAATAATTGACCTTATGTCCCATCGGCAAAAATGAGATGGTTTTTTGTACCACTGCCTTCAAATGCCACTTCTTAATCATCTGTAATATTATTATTCGTGCTAATCACTGTTATAAGTCACAAAGGTAAGTAACTTTTTGTATTTTCTAGTGCGTTGCCAAGGGATTGCTAGTGATAAGTAAGTAAGTAAGTAAGTAAGTAAGTAAGTAAGTAAGTAAGTGGACAAAAATCAATAAAGTTTTGATTGTAGAGGAAGGCAGCACCTTTTTGGGGGGGGCTGCCTTCCTATTGGGGTTATTAGAAAGGCAGCACCAAAAAAGGAGCTACCTACCATTGTATAAAAGTATCGAAAACTCATGTCCATCTACTTAGAAAATATGCTTGAGAACAAAAACGTATCTAAGACACACTCTAAAGTGGCGGCATACTCACCGTCTGTATCGCCTTGACAATGGCATCTAGTTCAGGTGGATAATTGATATACGACTTACCAATCCCTTCGCCGTCCCACATGGGTATCGTCACAATCTTGCGGTGTACGCCCTTGGTTACGGCTATGCGTAGGGCGATAGGTCGAGGTTTGCTCGATAGGCGACTGTTGCAACTAGCAGACGTACAGGTATAGATTTGGTCAAACTCAAAGAAATTTTTGGATACGATGTAATCGACCAACTTTTCGAGCGAATCCCGTTCTATTTGATGTTTGGATACGCGTAGCCCTTGGAGCTCCGTCTGAAATTCTTGTATCACTCGACCATCGGATTTGATAAGGGTAATATTGCGATAAACAGGATCGACTCCACCAAAAAAACCACCACCGACTAATTCTATTTGTAGGAGTTCTTTGGGTTCTTCGGCTTCTAGTTTTTTTCTGCCTCTAGCGGTTTTAGAAAGCCGTTTGCGTCTATTTTCTTTGCGTTTGGCAAGTTTGGCTTTGCGTTTTTCCCACTTAGATTGGTTGTATTGGATACCGCGCTGCTCCAAGTATGCCAAATAGCTGCTCTCTTCGGTTGCTTCGGTCGCAAAATCAACTTCTACGTCTAGCAATTCGTTGGGCGACCGCTTGAATGGCGTGTCGGCTGCGGCTACTCGCACAAAGTGGTAGCGATATGATGCCTTGCGATGTTGGGTATATTCTATCACCAAGGCTTCGTCGGTAAACGAGGCAATTCGCCACACAGGAATATCTCTAAAGGTATAATCAATTTCGTTTTGTGCCTCGTTGAGCTTCCAGATACCACCCGAAAATTTGCCATTGAGGTAACTCTGATAGGTATAATCGTACTTAAAAAAAACAAAATAAAGGTACTCTTCGTCTGCTTTATGCACGATAGTATTACTTTCGGCATGAGTCGTGTAGGTATATTTCCACTGCGTGTGCGTGAATACATTTTCGTTGATAGGCGGGTAGGCGACTGCCGTCGAATCGAGTTGAGCCTCCATCGAAACGACCGACAACAAGATGCTCAAACAGCACCCAATACAAGAAAACCAATTATTGTACGGCATAAAAACTAAAATAAAGGTAAATTGTTAGATATTAGCTTGTCACTTGTAGTGTTGAAGGTATGAAGTATAAAGCCCAAAGTCGGAAGATTGAGTTTAGATGGTTAGATGTTAGAACGCTTCGCTGGTAGATTTTTAGACTTTTTTTTGCCAATTATATGATTCAACAATTTTCAAACAATTGCCGCAGGCAAAAATCAACAATCAAACAAAATTCAACACTCAGAATTGAAAAAATAAACAGAGCCTGCAAAGGCGAACAAACAATTGCTCGGAAGAGCAAAAATCAACAATCAAACAGAGCCTACAAAGGCGAACAAACAATTGCCGTAGGCAAAAAACAAAGATACTAAATTATGATAGCCAAACTAATGACCCTCGCTTGCCTTTTATTATTCTTAACAGCTTGCCAGACAGGAAAGCCAGATACCGCAAAGACAGATGATGGATTTCCTGATTTTTCGGAAGAAGAACTACAAGAAATGATTAGCAAAAGCCCACAAGCACAAATGGAACTCAACAAAGCCCAACAGCAAAGCGGACAGAGTTCGATGGATATGATACAAAAAATAGAGGGATTAATAGAGAAAGAACCCGATAATGTTGGGCATCACTATATGGTAGGTAAATTATACCATCAGGAATATATGCAGGATAGCGTTGTTGACAATGCCAATAAGGGAATCGAACATTATACCGCCGTCCTCCAACTAGACCCTCAGCACGAGGAGGGCAAAGCGTATTATAACAGAATGCTGCTTTATTTGGCAACCAACCAACTTGACGAAGCGATGAGCGATGTCAATGCTTTTGTGAAAACAAACAACAAAAAAACACCTGTCAACTACTGGACGATGATGGCAGAAATTGACTATCGAAGAGGCAATCAAAAACAAGCTTGTCTCTATTTTGATAAAGCCCTACAACTTTTTCAGACCGATAGTTTGCCAGTAGAAAATGAAGCAAAATGGAAGGAGCGTTGCGGCATCAAGTAGGCTTAGAGTATGTCTAAAATGACTGCCATACGGGTTAATATTTAGTTATTCTAATACGTATAACCTCTATTGCTACACCTTTTGTTTAATTTAGGGAACAGCACCGATGCTGTATAACCCCATCGACCAAAATACCTATTGTCTATGACACGTATATTAATGATATTTAGTCTTGTTAGTTTGGCTTGGGCTGCTACTGCCCAAACGGCTTCGCTTGCCCGCAAGTACTTCCAAGATGGCGAGTTTGAGAAAGCAGCAACGCTCTATCAGGAGTTGCACGAACGGAATCGTACCAACGATTATTATTTTGAACGCTACTTGGCTACCTTGCTAGAGCTCGAAGACTACAAGGAGGCTGAAAAGATGGTCAAAAAAGCAATCAAATCCGCTCCCGAAAAAGTGGAACGCTATGTTGATTATGGGGTAGTGTATGAGCGTATGGGCGATGCCAAAGAAGCAGACAAACAATATGACAATGCTATTAAGCTGCTGCCTAATAATCAAGCACAAATTATACGCTTGGCTCGGTCGTTTAGCATCAACAAAAATTATGATTTTGCCATCAAGACCTACGAAAAAGGCGAAAAATTGATGGCAATCAAAGATCTATTTGCTTACGAAATGGGGATTGTCTATACCCAAAAAGGAGACGTACCCAAGATGATAGAAAGCTATCTCAGTAGTTTGGCATATTTGCCCAATCGAATGACGAATGTGCAGGCATTTTTTCAGCGTGAACTCTCTCAGGGCGATGGTTTTGATGAACTCAAAAAACAACTTTACGAGCGAATCCAACAAGCACCAGAACAAACGATATACCCCGAAATGATGATTTGGGTGCACATGCAGCAGAATGATTTCAAAGCAGCATTGCGCCAAGCAAAAGCCCTAGACAAGCGACTCAGTGAGAACGGTTCTAGAGTATTTGGGTTGGCTCAAATCGCTATTCGTGAAAAAGATTATGAAAGTGCGATTGCAGGATTTGAATATATTATCAACGATAAGGGCAGAGATTGTCCGTATTATATAGACGCCAAGCAAAAAACATTGGCAACCAAAAGGGCACGCCTGTTGAGTGGTTTTGCGTACACAATGACTGATTTGAGGGAGTTGGAAGCGGAATATGAAGCGTTTTTGGACGAATTTGGGCGTAGCCACAATACGGCTGTAATCATGCAGGAGTTGGCAGAATTGGAAGCGTTCTATATTCAAGATATTAGCAAAGCGACAACGATATTAGATGAAGTCATCAAAATGCCTCGTTTGTCGAGATTAACGATCAATAGATCCAAAATTGATTTGGGCGATTATTATTTGATGTTGGGCGAAGTGTGGGAATCGACCTTGTTGTATTCGCAAGTAGATAAAGAAATGAAAGATGCTCCTTTGGGCGAATTGGCACGTTTCAAAAACGCTAAACTATCCTACTATAAAGGAGATTTTGAGTGGGCACAAGACCAGTTAGATGTACTCAAGGGCTCTACTTCGGAGTTGATTTCTAACGATGCCATTGACTTGGGCGTATTCATTATGGATCATTATGCACTCGACACGACTCCCAAACCAATGGAGCTTTTCGCAAGAGCTGATTTATTGATGTTTCAGAATAAAAATGAAGCCGCTATCAGCGTAATGGACAGTTTGGCAGTGCAGTATAGCAAGCACGGCTTGAATGACGATATTTTGTTTGCGAAAGCAAAAATAGCCATGAAAGAAAGAGACTATCAAAAAGCGGTCACCTTATTGGAAATGATTCCAGAAAAATACAAAGAAAGTATCTTGGTTGACAACGCTATTTTTCAGCTGGCAGAACTCTACGAAATACAACTCAAAGACAATAAAAAGGCAATGGATTTGTACGAAAAAATCCTATTTGATCACCCTGGTTCGCTGTTTACAGTAGAAGCTCGTAAGCGTTTCCGCCGATTGCGTGGCGATGGAGTTTAGAGCATGCTATGAAGCTGTTAATTGCTACTTAAAATCAATTAAAGTTGCGAATAAGGGCGTCAAGGCTGTCTTATTTATAGATATTTGTCCACCTACTTGATTGAGAGTATGTCCAAAATTATGACTAGAGGAGTATGAACAAACAATATGATGTTACGCTGATTACGGCGGAGGCTTATGATCAGCCCACCACAACAGATTGGTACATCGACCAAGTACTGCAAGAAGATGGATTGGTACAATCTGCACTCGAAGCCGAAGGATTGAAGGCACATCGAGTGGCTTGGTCAAGTGATTTTGATTGGTCGAGCTCTGCTTTTGCACTGTTTCGCACACCTTGGGATTACGCTCGAAATTTTGAAGCGTTTACCAATTGGTTAGCCACAACTCGCACTCAAACGCACTTTATCAATCCATTGGCAACCATATATTGGAACAGCGATAAACACTACTTGGCAGAACTGGAACAGAAGGGCGTACCGATACCAACGACTCATTTTGTACGCAAAGGAACAAAAATAACACTTGCCGAATTGCATCAACAATTGGGTTGGTCACACACGGTATTGAAGCCAACGATTTCGGCAGGCGGAAGACATACCTATCAACTGTATCCCAAAGATTGGGCAAGCCACGAGGCAGTTTTTCAGGAGTTGATACAGGAAGAAGATATGATGTTGCAGCCGTTTATGAATCGTATCATGGACAAGGGCGAAATTGCACTCATGTTGGTGGGCGATGAAGTAACTCATGCCGTGCTCAAGACCGCCAAGAAAGGCGACTTTAGGGTGCAAGATGATTTTGGTGGTAGTGTCAAGCCCTACCAACCCACGGCTGATGCTATTGCATTGGCACAACAAACGGTAGCCGCTTGCCCTATGCAGCCACTCTATGCCCGAGTCGATTTGGTTTGGGACAATCAAAATCAATTGGTCGTCTCCGAAATGGAGGTTTTTGAACCAGAAATGTGGTTCCGTTTTCAACCTAGTGCGGCAACTATTTTAGCAAAAAAAATTGCGACATACATTCAAGATAAATCATGACAAAAAAAGCAATTTGGCAAATCGTACTGCTCGTCAGTATCGCCCTAATCGGTATATTAGGTATGCAGATCTATTCGATTGTGTCCTCTTATCGACTCAATAAGGAGCTGTTTGACAACAAAATACACAATGCCCTCGATCATATTGTATCCAAGCTAGAGCAACGAGAAATAGAAGAAACAGCCAACAAATACAACTTGCCTGTATTGACGAGCATTCGTAGCAACGACTCACAACAATTGGCAACGATTGTAGAAATAGAAGAAATTTCTTCGGCACTAGAATCAGGCGATACAATGGTGTGTCAAGCTTCTATTGTCGATACGCTTTCTATGGGAGCAATGCAGCAAATTACACACAGCTTTTCGACTAGAGAAACAACCAGAACGTGGAAAAAAGGAAACAATAAAAAAGAGTTTATGCGGTACTTTGAACGCTATTTCGTTCATCACAGTATCGTCAAAGATATACCAGTTCAGCAGCGTATTAGTATTCCGCTACTCAACGAAATGCTCAAAGAAGAGCTCTCCGATAAGGGAATTAAAACGCCTTGTGCTTTTGCTGTTTTTTCCAATAAAGAAAATGAGTTTGTTATCAATAACAAAGTATGTACAGAGCACCTCAAAAAGTACAAAGAACCGGGAATGTTCAAATATTCGGCTAGTCTTTTTCCGAGTTCGCATGAGCAAGTCGCTAAAATTTACTTGGATTTTCCGAGCGAAATTAATTTTTTGTGGAGCGAGTTGTGGTTCAGTATTTTGAGTACGATCCTGTTTACAGGAATTGTTATTTTTTGCTTTTCGTACACAATCAATATCATTCTGACGCAGAAAAAATTATCAGAAATGAAAAATGATTTTCTGAACAACATGACGCACGAATTCAAAACGCCCATAGCCACGATTACGATTGCGACGGACACCATCAAGCAATGGCTCAAAAAAGGACAGCCAGACAAAGCCCTACGATTTGTCAATATTATAGAAGAAGAAAACAAACGAATGAATAGCCAAGTCGGCAAAGTGTTACAAATGGCACGTATTGACAAACGAGAATTTAAACTCAACTTAGAAGAAGTTTATGCCGATGATGTTATCTTAAATGCCGCCGAAAAAATATCCATGCAAGTGGATCAAAAAGGTGGTAAAGTAGACCTGGAATTGAATGCTACCAATTCGGTATTGGAAGCGGACGAAACCCACTTTACCAATATCATTCACAACTTGCTAGACAATGCCAATAAGTATTCGCCAGACAAGCCACACATTACGATTTGCACCAAAAACGTAGCCAGCGGCTTGCAGATAGCCATCAAGGACAATGGTTTGGGAATTAGCAAAGAAGCCCGTAAGCATATTTTTGACAAATTTTATCGAGTACCCACAGGCAACTTGCATGATATCAAGGGTTTTGGGCTAGGGTTGAGCTATGTGCAGGCGATAGTAGTTGCTCATGGTGGCACGATTGAAGTGCAGAGCGAATTGGGCAAAGGCAGTACCTTTATTATGACGTTTCCGCATATACAAAACAAACAAAATGAAGATGAATACTAACGCACTCGTGCTACAGCAAACAGCCCTGTTTGTACAACATGATTTTGAGGTAGAAGAGGCGATTCCTGACGACGTAACCGAAGCCGAGTTATTGGCGTTCATCGCCGAGCAAGTTCGTATTTGGTTAGATACCGATATGGAGCATTTATTTTACGTATTGTATCGCTTGGATATCAATGAATTGAAAGTTCGTCAGGCACTTTCGCCCAGTGCTATTGAGATGCCTAGTGAGGCAATTGCCCAACTGATATTTGACCGAGAAAAACAAAAAGCAACGTCTAGGATTCAGTATCGAGCACAAGACGAAACGGAAGGCGATGGCTGGAATAGTTAGATTTTTTTAGACTTTTAGAAGTTAGATTATAGATACCAGATGCCAATTGTAGTGTTATGAAGTCGAAAGAGAGTAGTTTGCTTTGTCCGACTTAACCCTAACAAACAATTAGAAAAATCTAGAAATCTACCAGCAAAGCGTTCTTCTATCTAACAATCTAACATAGACAACCGTCGTTTATCAATTTTGCCAATAGCCGTGTAAGGTAGTTCTGCATGGAACACAATCCGCTTCGGTTGTTGATGGCGAGCGGCATTTTTTTGTAGCCATTTTTTGAGTTCTATAGCTGTTAGGGTTGAACTTTGGTGCAATACCAAATGAAGGCACAAGCGTTGTCCAAATTCAGTATCAGGGACACCCACAGCAGCGACCGCCTTCACGGCAGGGTGTTGAGCCGTTAAGTTTTCCAACTCAACGGGATAGACATTTTCGCCTCCCGAAACAATCATATCATCACAGCGACCACACAAGAAATAATAGCCTTTGGCATTGGCATACGCCAAATCGCCAGTACTAATCCAAGCACTCGCTTTATTGGACATCGTCCACCTACTTTTGAGGTGTAGCACACCTACACTTCCCTGTGGCAATGCTTCGTTTTTTTCGTTACGAATACTCGTTTGCACGCCTCCAATTGGCTTGCCAATACTAGCCGAATAAGTTGCCAAATCTTGTGGCGTAGCCATGACTGAAAATCCAGCTTCTGAAGTGCCATATAAGTTGGCTAACTTACGCCCCAATCGGGTTGTAGTTTGTTGTGCTAGACTAGGCGAAAGTGCTGCACCACCTGTCAAAATAACTTGTAGTGTATCTAGTTTTTGGGGTGCTTGCAGCAATAACCGTTGCAACATAACAGGCACGACCGTTACGACTTCTACTTGCTCTGTTTGTATTTTATTACCGACTTCGACGGCATCAAAACGAGGACTCAACACTATTTTGGCACCCAGTACGAGTGCAATAATAATAGACGACAACCCAAAGCCATGATAGATTGGCGTAGCCACATAAATAGAGCGGTAGTTATCCAAATGCAGTTTGGTCAGCAAGGCACAAAAAGGATTGAGGAACGTAAAAATAGAAGGCTTACGAGCCGCTAACTTGTAGTGTCCTGTGGTGCCGCCCGTCAATATGACCAAATTACTTCTATTGGCTCGGGCTATTTTTGTCTTTTTTACAATCGGTGTTTTTGCCCATTGCTGCAATAAATCAGCTTGGATTATTGCGTAGCTTGGTTCACTTTCGTGCAATGCCGAATGAGCGTATTTGTCTAAAATGAGGGCATCGAAAGCTACTTTTTTTTGGAGCTGCTGCCACTGCTGTTGGCTCATATCAGGATTGAGCAAATAAACGTGTATGCCCAATCGAGATAGTGCCACCAATATTTTGACCCAAACGGCTTGATTCGTTGCCATTAAGCCAATTTTTTGTCCTTTTTGAAGTTTTTTTGTCGTACAAATTACCTGAATTAACTGTTGTATTTCCACTTCCAATTCTTGATACGTCAAGCGTTCTTGCTCGTCCACTAAGGCGATTTGTTGCGGACGCAATCGAGCCATCAAGCTAACCAATGCCATTAGATTGGTGCCTTGACTAAACAGTGCTTGTAGCAAGTGAAATATTCCCCGAAAGGTCAACAACTGAATACGGTAGAGCTTATGAAGTAGAGTTAGCACAGGTCAAAAGAGTTATTTAGAGTGTTTTATTTTTTTTAATTTTAGTTTAAGCAATTTTACATTTATCCAATGCCAAAGCCGACCAAACAGAAAGCCAAACCATTGCCCAAAGGGCAACCACCAAGGGCGATATTGATAGGCTTGGGTGTACATCGTCTTGGCGATAATGCGAGCGGCACGCTGAGGCGACATGGCAGGCACCTTATCATAGATTTTGGTCGGTGCAATCATGCGGGTTCGTACCAACGGCAAATAAATACTCGTGGTCGTTATTCCTCTAGCGTTGAGTTCTGGAGCTGCCGACCGCCACCATTGGTCTAGTGCCGATTTGGAAGCCTGATAAGCCGCCCAATAGGGGGCAGGTGGTAGCAGCACATTGACGGCAGAAACCGTAATCAATTGCCCTTGTCGTTGTTCTACTTGGGGGGCAAAATGCAAAAAAAGCTGCACAGGAGCAAAGTAATTGAGTGCCATCGTCCGCTCAAAATCATGCAATCTATCCAAGGATTGATACAGCGGACGACGAATAGATTTGCCTGCATTATTGACCAAAATATCAATTGGAATATCAAAGTTCGCCAACCAATCCGCTACGGCTACTTTATCCGTCAAATCTAAGGCGACCAATATAATGGTAGCTCCTGAAGCGGACAATTCTGTTTGTAATTCTGCTAGTTTTTGGCTCGTTCGAGCCACCAATACCAAGGTAACAGAAGCATTAGCCAACAGTTTGGCTAATGCTTCTCCTATACCAAAAGTAGCTCCTGTAATCAGAATGGTTTTGTGTCGAGTTGCTTGCCGCAACCGCTTTTTGGAAAACCAAACAGCAGGAAAAATTATGTTGTTCAATACCTTCATCTATGCATCCTTATCGCCCAAAATACGTTTCCAAAGGGTCGCAGCCATATCAGAGATGTCTATTTTGCCCATATCTCGGTTTTCTTCTGCTTTGAGAACGCCATCTTTTTCGACTAAATAAAACTTAAAAATATAGCGATCTTCTACGGGTATATTACTTTTTTTGGACGTACTCAATAGCCCAAAACGCAAGTTATTGAACACCATACTGCCATCTTCATTCTCTATGACATTGTAATAGTCATTGGCAAACCAAAGTAGTATTTTGACCGATTCATTGTCGGCATATTTATCCAATAAGGTATGATTTTTTGGCAACTTGACGAACTCTATTTTGTTGTCTTCATCCAGCAGTGAGTAATTGCCATAGAAGTAATTATCCTTTGTCATGATGGTCGTCTGCCAAAGAACACTATTGAAAATAGAAGGGTAGGTTGTGTATCCAATAGCTTCAATTCCTTGTGCTGCCAAGTTTTCTTCTACAACCTTGTTCATGATAGATTTGGTATAGAAAGTACTCGCCATATACAAGGTCGCTACCGCAATTCCCATCAAATTCCAAGTGCGACGCTTGGCGGTACGAACAGCAAAGAAAGCCCCCAATAGACCAATAATCATTGGCACGGTATAAAGCGGATCGACAATAGAAATATTGCTAAACGTAATCCGAGCACTAGAGAAGGGTTCAAATATTTGAGTGCCGTAGGCGGTACAAGTATCAATAATCCAGTGGGTCAGAAACCCTAAAAAATACAGCAATGTCCAGTCCTTGAAGGTAGCTGGCGAATCCCGCTTAGGCGGATGTAGGGTATTGTTAATCAAGGTTTTGAAAATGGGATACCCCAATGCCAGCACCGAAAAGAAAACAATGGAAGTGCCAAGATTAAAGAAATTGAACATCAATGCACCCACGCCAGCGAGCACTGCCAAATATAATAGTCCCAAAAAACCACCGATAATTCCTTGCGTGACCTTGCTCTTGTGTGTACCTTTTCGATAATACAGGAGGGTAAGCCAAGCAAAGAGAGGCGATGCCAAAAAAGTAAATAGAATGGAATGGGTAATTCCTCTGTGGTACAACAATCCATAGATTTGGTCATCTATGAACAGCCTAGAAAGCACATCTAAATCAGGAATTGTCCCTGCCAATGCTCCAATCAAGATGGCTTTGTTGCCAATTTTTTTGCCGAGTACCGCCTCGCCCATAGCGGCTCCCAATACTGCTTGTGTAATCGAATCCATAGGTTTGTTTTGTTACGATATCAATAATATACTATTGATACTATTAAAGTAAACTAAAGTAGTTTAGAACTAAACTATAAATAAGCCCAAAAGTAGTTTTTATTCTACCAAAGTACTAACAATAACAACCAACAAGGATTTAGAAGGTAATTCTGAAGCCAACATAAAAACGACGACCAACCATACTTTGCCAACGCAAACCACCATCAAAGTTATTGCCGAAAGGGGTATCTGCTCCTACAAAGGGCTGTTGCAAGATGCTTTGCAATATATTATCGCCCCCTACGTACAAAGCCGCTTCATGCTTGTTGGGGAATCGTGCTTTTTTGAAAATAGCCTTCAGTATAGGGTAGATTTCAAAATCTGCTCGTGCATCCCAACGCCAAACTCCCTTAGATTGATTGCCCCAAA
Organism: uncultured Saprospiraceae bacterium; assembly: GCA_937139495.1. Classification (GTDB taxonomy): domain Bacteria; phylum Bacteroidota; class Bacteroidia; order Chitinophagales; family Saprospiraceae; genus Aureispira. The sequence goes on from CAKZQC010000031.1 coordinate 13,732, forward strand.
TCGAATTTTGAGGCAGTCGCTGTGGGCTATACCAATAGACCGTTGTTTGGAGATAGAGGAGTTCATTTTTGCGTTTGTACTTTATAGCATACTCTAGTTTGGTACGCAAGGTATGTACCGAATGTAGCGGCACCAACTGATAACCACTTTGGTAACTCGTACGCCAGTCGTCTAGTTTATAATCGATATCCAGTTTGGCTTGTAGCTCATCGGATGCAATACTAAACCCTGCTTCTAGGGTATGTCGATTGGACAACCCCTCCAGATTATAGAATCGCAGCACTTGAGTTTGTTCTACATCGGCTACTATTTGTTGTTGGTATAAGGTATGGCGATAGGTAATGTTCGCTATCATTCTAGCTCGGATTGTATTGTATTTATTCCTGTTGATATGATGATAGAAATGCAACGAAGTACCATAATACCAAGCCTCTTCTGGGCGTAAATTTTGATTGAATTGTATGGCGCGGTTGCTCAATAAGTAGCGTCGATTTTCGTGCAGCAAATTGGCGAAGCGAACGCCTCGACCACCAAAAAAATTACCCTTAAAATCATCGGTATATCTTACTTGCAATTTTAGGTTGGGAGCAACTATCAATTTTGCCAAATTGTGATACATCAAATTAATTCGCCCTTCTATTGCCAATTTTTTTTTGAAAAAACTAGTAGTAGTTCCTACAAAACCGCCTACCATAGATTCTTTCCGCTCCAGCGATACACTATCGACCTTTTCAGTTGTTTGCACATATTCATAATTGATGCCTGCCAAAATATTGGTTTTGTCATCATCTAGCCCCGTCACATAACCCACATTAACTTTGCCGCCTGTTTGGTCGCCCTCATAAAGCCGTAGCCCATAATAATCGGATTGACGATGGTTTTTGAAGTGCAATTGAGCCGACACTACTTTTCGGCTATCTAATAGCCAATTGTTGCTAGATTTGAAAACGCCATGCCATGCATTGGAACCGTAGCCATAGGCATTGGTTGTTATATAATCGCTCTTTTCGTCAAAAGCGAGTTGTCCGCCTTGTGTGTTTATTCCCCACCACCACAGTACATTTTCAGAGTTGAACGCTTTATATTTAAACAATAATCTATTGTAATTGAACAACCGTTTGCGAAATGGCAAATCCAAGAAACCATCTTGGTTTTGATCTTGTTTCGTGTGGTTCCAATGTCCATTCAAAAAGATATTTAGTTTGATATGGTCACTTAATCTAGGGTTTAGAAGAGCATTAAAATCAAGTTCTCCCAATTGGCTTCCTTTCAAGTCTAGGATTAATTTTTTGGAATTTGTCCCTGTCAAAATTGGCTGTAGGTCGCCCCAAGCACTTCCCAAATAAGGCAAGAAATGCGATTTTTTGTAACGAAATGTCCATACATCAGGCAAATTGAGTAGGGTAGTACGGTTGCCCAATCCTGTTTCGTTCATCAATCGTCCTTGCTGGTCGAGTGAACTGATATAGTGCGTATGCACGGGGCTTTCGCCCAACGCCTGTGCATGGATTGGCAAACTATATTGCAACAGCAAAATAAAAATACAGCCTAAAAATAGCTTATTAAGTAGGTCTTTATTTTTTCTGAAAAGTAATACGATCGTATTCATTATAGAACGAGTTTATTGAGCGTTGATTTGAATCGTTTTTGGGCTTGCCCAACTTTTGTGTTGATCATCATAGTACAAGTAAGCACTACTGGCAGGCATATAATATTGACCAGCTACTTCTGTTTTGAGATCCAACACCATATTTTTGGTTGCATTCGCATCCATTTCACTGTAGTACAAATACAAATAGCTGCCTATTATTTCATAATAATCAAATGCCTTTTCGCTTTGTAGTTGTTCGAGTTGCCAGGGCTGCAAGCTCAGACCGCTCGGAATGCCAATAGCTGCCATAGGCGATGGTACTAGCTGTGATTTTTTGTTGGTCAATTGTATGGTCATACGAACGGTTTGCCCCAAGGCAACCGTTGAATTTGCCAAGGTGGTTTGGAGCTGCAAGGCACAAGTCGTATCGGTATTGGGCAATTCCGTTTTCCATTCGGTCGCCATCTCAAACGAAATCGCAGGACTGCCTTCATCAAAGGCTACCCGTACGACATTCGTCCCTACTTTTAAGTACTGCTGCAAGTCCGAATGCTGAATGATACTGCCCTCATTAGGGACATAATCTTGTGCTACTGCCAGTTGGTCGTTAATCCAGATATTTACCTTGCTTTTTTGTGTAGAAATATTTTTGTTCTTGCTGTGGAATTGGGTTGCAAATTTGAGTGCCATGATGGTGGCTTGCGTAGCACCATAGCCGCCATATCGTTTGTATGGCAATAAATGCGTAGCGATTTTTCCGCAAATCGGCAGCAAATTGGACTGATTCGCACGAAGCAGTACCAAGCCCATCCACGCCATCGTTTCCACATGATTATCTCTAGTGCCCGAGTAGGTCAGCGTATAAGCTCCACGGATAGCATCCCAATCAGCGGTCGATAATAGTGTTTCGATTTGTTGGGTCAGCAATAGTGCTGTAGCCGAATCGCCTGTATTGTAGTGGGCTAAAGCAGCCAAACTCATCAAGTAAGGATCTTTGTCTTTGAGTGCTGCTTCTTTGGTTTTTTGTAGCTCTTTTTGTAGGTTGGTTTTGGTCTGGACTTCCGTTAATGCCCAAGTAATATAGGCATCAAAAAGGTCATCTCTTTTACCTCCAAAGCCATATTTGCCGACCTGCTGTTTGTAGCCTCCCAATCCATTGCGACGACTTAACAAAAAGGCTTCTGTCCGATCTATAATCTGCTGCTCAACACCATAATATACTTTTTTCATATCATGAAACTGTACCAAGCCGTAGGCGGTTAGTCCTTCGTGTGCAGGGGCTCGACCATACCACTCAAATCCGCCACCTCTTATTTCGTAGGCAGCTAGTTTGGCATAACCTGACTTTAAGTATTCTAGTGCTTTTTGTTTGGTTTCTCGATCTACTTTTTGGGTGCTTTGCAATAGCTGCAAGGCTAGAATATTAGGATAATTGCTAGAAGAAACTTGCTCAAAACAGCCATAAGGTGCCCGCAAAATACTAGCCGTACCTGCGGCAAGTTCGGCATTAGGATTGGGGTATAGCTGAAGCGTACCGTTTAGCGAGCCAGACAAGGGTTTGGAAATTACAAAAGTATCGGAATAGTTTACTTGTTGAGCAGCAAAATGATGGCTTTGTGGAAAACCCTTGGGATAGACCGAAATAGGAAAGGTAAGCGTCGGCTGATCGGAGCCATGGATATGAACCACCGTTACAACATCGGTCTCCATGTTGCTAACTTGCGTAATGAGTAACTCGACCGTGCCACTTTGGGCAGAATCGGTGGTCGTCAGCAGCATCGAGAAGGTATGAAAAGAATCCGCAGCGACCCAGTATCCTTTGGTGTTCCGATTATCGGGAGTGATTTCTTTTATTCCTTTGGGTAGCAATCTTCGTAGCAATACATATTTGTCAAGCGAAGTGTTGTTTTCTATCGTGATAGGCACTTGGACGGTATCGCCAGCATAAATAGCTGGAGGTATCACTGCCGTGAGGGTAGCAGGAAGTTGTATGACGTAGGTAGTTTCGGCGTGTACGACCTCACCACCTCCTCCTATGCCTTCTAGCACAATGCGAGCGGTCGTACTGGAGCGGTCATTCTGAAACATAAAAGAGGCATAGCCTGATTCTCTTGTCTCAATGATACTTTCCCAATGAATAGTTGTCCTGAAGGGGTTTTTATATGCTTGGTAAGGAGGGAACAAATCCTTATAGCGAGCAATTCCTGTATATCTTGGTTTAGGAATAGGAGACAACTGTACCAGATAGTGTTTTGTTTGGAAAGAACTACTGCTAACAATCGTTTGGTCAACAACATAATCATCTACAAAATGACTTGGGTAGTAAGCCCTGATTCCAGCTACTGAGCTAAGTAGCGAATTTACACTAGTATTTGCACTCACATAATCTATAGGATAATCGTCAAAAAAAGGTTGGGCAACGTTCTGGGTAGGTGGTAGTACATGACCAATTGATAATGATGGGTCGGGCGTATAAACCGTAGCCACTACCGCAAATTTAGTATCAATATTTTGTTCCATCGGACGTTTTCCTGGATAGCGACGATAGTATTTTTTTAAGAGCTTTCTTTTTCTTTCACTTAGGTATTTGGTATGCAGATAAGAGTCGTTATTGATATAATCAAGGTACGAATTATAGTCATAAGTCATGTCTGACATAGACAGTAAGGCAGGTGTATTGGGCGAAAAATAGTTGTAACTAGAGTAGCGTGGGAGCGAATAACCTTCTTCATCATCGGTCAATATCGCCACAGGGCGAAGGTTGGTTTTGAGTACAGCAGTATGTTCGGAGTCTATAAGCACGGCATAACGATTGGTATAATAGGTATCTCTGTCATAAAATCGAATGATATAATGTCCTGCTGGAATCTGCTCAAAAGAATATTGCCCGTCCCGATTTGTTTGAGTGCTCAAAATCAGTTGTGTGTCTTTCCATACTTCCACGTCTGCCAAATATATGCTATTCTTTATTCCTAGATAGCTAGAATAAACCGTGCCTTGGAGTGCTACACTATCTTTTGTTTGATACTTTAGGGTATAATTATCCGCAGGAAAAGAAGGCGAAACATAGCTACGAGGCTTCGAATAGCGTTCTACTAATATGGATTGCTTGAATTTGCCATCTTTGGCAGAAATATACAAGGGCAGCGGCAAATCGTCCAGCTTATTGAAACAAAAATAACCTTGATGATCCGTATAAAGAGTGGCTACCGCTTGAGTGCTATCATAGTTATCGGCAGTTGTCGAAAGTAAGATTTGATGGTGCAGCAACGGCAAGCCATTGCTATAAAAAATGCCATTAATTTCCTTGAATAATAAAGGTTGTTCATCGGGTGAAATCGCAGCAATAGTTTCCCACTCAAACCGCCTCCAACCGTGGGTCAGCATGACATAATCCATCGCAGCATCTGCTTTGGGTTCGGTCGCATCAAAATAGAAATTAGGTTCATAAATTTTGCCACGCAGCTCGCTAGATAATAGCAAGGACGACAATATATTGGCTTGCTTATCATCTATAAAACTTAAATTTTTGTCGTTGACCACGGCTGCACTAAATTTACCTTGCACGCCTTTTCCCGTTTCGTCTTTTACCTTGACCCAGACTTTTACGATTTCTTCTGGACGATAAACTTTCTTATCGGTCGTGATAGTTGCTTTTATTTGGCGGTGTTTGTTGACAAAAACTAAGCGTTCTGCTTTGGGTTGATTGTCTTGGTCTAGTAGCGTGACTTGCACGATACCCATCGGTAGGTTGGGTGTAGCAAAACTTAATAATTGCTTGTTTGTAGTCGCATTAATTTTTGATTCCAATAGTACTTTTCCTTGCTGCTGTACCAATACTTTCAGTGCTTCATTGGTGGCATTATGAACATCAAAAACAACTTCTTTTTTACCGTTTTGCTGTAGCAACATATTGACTGTATTAGCGGTCGCTATTGGCAGGTCATAGGTCGTCGAAATATTGGTAGGTTTCAGTATTTTGACACGATATCTTTTGTTGTTCTGGGGCATAAAAATAAAAGCTCCCATACCTTGATGATAGGTACTAAACGTTTGCAACAGTTGCCCTGTTTCGTCAATCAAAGCAGCCGTAATATCGGCAGGTTTTCCAAATTCGTTGAGTACCTTGATGGCTACTCTATTTGGTTGGTTCGCCAATAGATTACCGCCTTCTGGCAATAATTGTACGTCCAATTTGCCCAATACAATAGGAGCCGAACGGCTGATAGACTGTACTTGCCCAGCATAGTCAAACGTAATGTTTACTAAATTACCTCTTGTCGTTAGTGGATTGGGGAGTACATATTGTAGGGTGGCTTTGCCTGTGGCATCGGTCATTATTTTTTGTTCCAAGATGGTTTTGCCTGCTACTTGTACCGTGTAGTTAAGTTGCCTATCGGCAAGTGGTCGGTCTTGCTTATTTCTAGCCGTAAAAACTGCTTGAACCGTATCGCCACTACCATAGGCTTCTTTTTCGAAATCTAGTTTCATCAGTACATCAGGAAGTAGTACTTTTTGTAGCGTTATTTTTTTCTCAAAGGTCATTGCCGTAGGCAAAAAAGACATCCAGCTAGAGCTTGCTCTGAGGGTATAAATTCCACCTGCATAGTGCCCTTCGAGTAGCAGACAATTACTTGTTGTTCCCGTTTTGTTTTCCATCATTCGGGTCTCTACTACATTCCCCTTTGGGTCAATCAATTCTACTATAATCGAGGAGGAAAGGCTGCTCAATTTGTTATCTGCACCAACTAGCCAGCTACTAAACCAAATACATTCGCCTGCTTGATAGAGTGTACGGTCGGTTTGCAAATAAATTTTTTCTTGGGTATAAATTTTGTCGTAAATGACTAGCTTTTCAGCCATCGTGATAGGCGACTGAGCGAATAGTACGGCATTTGCCGAAAGGCAAAAAAAGACTAGAAGTGTAGCCCAATAGTATAATTTCATAGCAGTATATTTTTTTTGAAAATAGCGGTTATTATAACCTATAAAATCGTACACTTTTTAGCTAGCGTCATTTTTGGGGAAAGAATAAAAGTTAACGTTGTTTTTAATAAGACCACGTTGCTGTTAGATACTAGAAGTTAGACTTCCGATAATAACTTAAAGTGCTTTTTAGCTCCTATTTCGAAAAGAAATCAGTGCAAATCAGTTGAATCAGTGTAATCAGTGGCACTTTTTTTATTTTTTTAGTCCCAACACAAAAGTGTACGGTTTTATATTATAACTTGAGTTATAATAACCGCTAGGAAAAAGGGGGGCAATTAATGTATATTCAAATAAGGAGAGGCAACCCAGTGTTTGTACTCATCTGTATAATATAAATAGGCACAACTAGCAGGAGCCGCAAAATTACCAGTCGTTTCCGTTTTTAAATCTAATCCAATCTGATGGACTTGACGAACGTCCATTTGGTCAAAATACAGATACAGCAAGTTATCTTTTATTTCGTAATAATCAAAAACTCGCTCTTCTTGTAGTTGCTTGAGTTGCCACGGCTGCAAGCTGGCACCAGCAGGAATACCAATAATCGCCATGGGCGACGAAAGGACGGTATTTGTTTTGTTTTGCAATCGAACTGCTAGGCGGACGGTATTACCAAGTTCTGTTTTGGGCTGCTCTAATTTTGTTTTCAATTGCAAGGCACATTGTTTATTGGATTCAGGTGCATCTACATACCACTTGGCTTTCAAGTTGACCCAAACAGCTTGACCAGAAAGCGAGCTTACTTGGATAGTGTTTTTGCCTTTTTTCAAGAACGGAACAATAGATTCGTTGATTTGCTGTCGATTCGTTTTTCCAAAATCAACACGAATCGCTTTTTGACCATTGATTGTAATCAAAACTTCCTGTACAGGATTCGGCAGCTCTTTTGTTGATGGCTGAAAAGCGACCAAATATTGCAAAGCAAGCACTGTTGATTGCGAATTGCCATAACGACCATATTGCTTGTATCCCATCAAGTCATCAGCGATTTGATTCAGTAATGCAGGTTCATGTTGCTCCGTCTGGAGCAATGCCAACCCTGCCCAAGAGATGGTCTCTATGTGGTTGGCATTTCCGCCCGAATTGGTCAAGGTAGCCGCAGCATTTATTTTAGATAAGGCTTTTTTTGCGAATACTTTTTTGATAGCGTCTGCCAATTGTCGTGCTTCCTTTTTGTTGCCTACATTTTGGTTTGCCAATGCCATCAAACTCAGCAAATAAAGGTCTTTACTAGCTAATGCCAATGTAGTATTGGTTTGTAGCTCTAGCTCCAAGTCCGTCACGCCAGACTTGGTCAACGCCCAAGTAATATAGGCATCAAAAACTGCTTTTCGTTCGCCACTAAACCCATACTTTCCTTTGTTTTGGAGAAAGCCACCTTTGCCATCTTTTCGACTCAACAAAAATGCTTTGGTACGATCAATCATCGCCTCGTCAATAGCAGGATAAACGGCTTTCATATCTTCAAATTGTGCCAAGCCATAGGCGGTCAACCCTTCGTGAGCAGGTCCATGACCAAACCAATCAAAACCACCACCTTCTATTTCGTATTGTACCAATTTTTCGTAGCCATTTTTGAGATAAGTATGGGCATCTATTTCTATTTTTGGGTTAGTCGCACCAGCTTTTTGGAGTAGCTGCAACGCCAAAATATTAGGATAATTACTAGAAGAAACTTGCTCAAAACAGCCGTGTGGCTCTTGTAGTATTCCAGCGACACTCTCTAGCAGCTCACCAAAAATATTGGTATTAATCGTAAGATGGCTTTCTAATGAATTTTCGTTGTAGTTTCCAATTACAAACGAATGATGTAGTACACTATCTTTTTTTGCGAAAGATAAAGAACGGCTAAACCCTCTTTCCTTGATTTTGGGACGGAAGTTAAGCGTCTGGGATTTGCCCGAAGTGGTAACAAAAGATAGGCGCAAACTCGTATAGTTGATGGCTAGCATCGCCTTGACAGGCAAGGTGACAATAGTCGTGCTATTCGGTTCTATGCGTATCTCTTCCTCCTCATTGTAGCGCACGCTCAATTCATCTGATGGATTTACAGATAGTTTGCCTTCAATGACTTCGTGGGTATTGTTATGCAACTGTACCGCTACTTGTACTTCATCATCTTGTGTTAGTAGAGTAGGCAATGCAGCCAACATTTCGAAGGGAACTTGTGTGGTGTACGACTGTTGAGCAGCAGCCAATTCTCCTTGTTGACCAATTCCATTGACCGTTATTTGATAAGTCGTAACTCCATCAGCGTTATAGTACTGAATAGGCTTCGTATTTTTGCCAGTAGCATCTGTCCGAATGCTAGCATTCCAATAGAGTGTGGTGCGATTGTCAGTATTGTAGTGCTCTTTCTCTATCTCTGTTTGGTATTTTGGAGCATAAAAACGTTTTTGAGCACTGTATTTTTCTAAATTAAACCTTTTGCTATTGCTAGCAATTACAAAACGATTGATAAATGCCGTTGTTTCCTTTGCTTTATAGGTAATATCTGTGGTGTATCCAGTAGGAGTAGGACGAGCCATCTCATGGGTAGAGTAGAGGTCGTAGAGTTCCTTTCCTGATTCTTTGGTCGAATAGGATTTGGTAGGAACTTGGACTAATTCAATAATCGTATCCATGGGAGGAGCTGCCGATTCGGATGCAATAGCGGTTGCTGCATCGGCAAACTCTGTTTGGGGGAGTGCTGCTACGTCAATGTCAACAGCTGCTCCAAAGTCCCCAACTACTCGTGCTCCATCAATATAAGTCTCGTTACTAGTATGCCTTGAGCCACTGGAACCTAAAGACTCGTCTCTATATGGTTGTATTACATCATATGTAGGACTAGGTGCACTATTGACATATCCGAAACGTCGAATCTCCTCTGCGGTAAGAGTGCGCAGAATATGTCTAGGAGCTATTGTATAAGTGTTATTTTTACCTACTTGTTTATTGCTACTATAGTGAGCACTAGTATCTATACGAGTCAATGAATAATTGTACCTAGTGACAGAAGGTAAGCTATCGTACTGTTGCATTAAAGTACTAGAGATTTGTTTTTTCCAAGACTCACTTTTCTTCAGAATGCCATCAAGGTTGGTCGTTACTATTTTGGTATAAACATTTTGACTAGGATACAATATAAAACGATATATATCTGCATTTTTTTGTTGACTAGGAATGATAAAGGCGTATGCACCATAGGGCATATTATCAAAAATAAAACGACCTTGCATATCAGTATAAGTCGAATCTACAAACTGCTGCCTATTGGCATTCCATAAGTAAACCCTGCAAAGTTTAGGCGTGTTTGTTTTGTCAATATGTTCTAGTTTTCCCGAAACTTCTCTAAAGTCACCAATCGGGAAAAAAATACTAGTACTAGTAGTGGAATCGGTACTATTATAATTAGCGATCAATTTACTCACATCGTAACCCTTGTATTGAGTATTCAGAAAAATAGGAAATTGCAGCCCTGCGGCATTAAAAATAAAACGACCTTGGGCATCGGTTTCTACTATTTTAACGGAACAGCTATCGTCATAACAAGGCTCATTTTGGCTGATATATATTTTTTGCTTTCGCAATGCAAAACCATCATGCTGCATAATGCCTTTGACGTACTTTAGCTTTCGAGCAGGCATCGTATCTACCAATTGGAATACTTGTTCCCATTCATAACGTCTCCAGCCGTGGGTTAGGAGGACATAATCGAGTGCGGTATCTGCTTTGATTTCCGAATCATCAAAATAAAAATTAGGTTCATAGACTTCGCCTTTTAGATCGCTCGACAGCAGCAAACAAGACAACAAATTATCTTGTTTGTCATCGGCAAAGGTTAGGTTTTTGTCGTCCACGACTGCCATACTAAAATCTCCACGAACGCCCTTACCCGTTTCGTCCGTCACTTTCAGATCTACTTTGACCAATTCTCTAGGCAAATAAACGGCTTTGTCCGTCTTGATTTCAGTCTTAATTTTGCGATGCTTATTCACAAAAATCAATCGCTCTGCTTTAGGATTTTGACTTTCGTCAAATACCGTAAGTTGTACAATACCTACAGGCAGCTTAGAAGTCGCCAACCGAATGTTTTGTAGTTGATTTTGGGCGGATATTTTTTGTTCTAACAATATGGTACCCTGTTGCTGAATGAGCAGCGTCAACGGCTTTTTTTCTGGATTGTAAACATCCAATTGAAGGCTTTTTTTATCATTGTTTTGCACAAAAATACCAACTGATTTTTGGTTTGCCTTCGGCAAGGTATAAGTTGCTTTTATATTGGTTGGTTCTAGTACTTTGATATGATATTGCTGCTCGGCAGCAGGCGTAAAAACAAAAGCACCCATACCTTGATGGTAGGTACTGAATTGCTGTAGTTGTTTTCCCTTTTGATCAACCAAAATAGCCGTCACATCGGCAGGCTTACCAAATTCATTGAGTACTTTTATAGCAACTCGATTGGGGTAGCCAGCGACTAGATTGCCCCCTTCGGGCAATAGCTGTACATCAAGATTGCCCAACACAATAGGGGCAGAACGGCTAATAGATTCTGTTTCTCCTTGATGCTTGATGATAACATTGAGCAGGTTATCGTTGGAGGTGAGCCCTTCGGGCAAGGTATAGGAAAGCATCGCTTCGCCCTGTGCATCAGTATAAGTCTTGTGGGTGGCTACAACTTGTCCGTCAAGCTGTACCCGATAGATAATGGGCTGATAAGCAAGCGGTTGGTTTTGTTTGTTGCGAGCCTCAAATTTGGCGGCTACAAGACTGCCACTACCATAAGCTTCTTGTTCAAAATCTAGCTTCATCAACACGGCAGGGAGTTCCACTTTTTGGAGTGTCAGTTGCTTTTCAAAGTAATGACTTTCGTCAAAATTTTTCATCCAGTCGGTATAGACCCGCAGCGTATAAATACCACCCACGGCATGTGTCGGCAGCTTAAATCCATTGTGGGCAGTTCCTGCATTATTGAACAACAGCAATTTTTGGAGAACCTCACCTTTGGGAGTGAGTAGCTCAGCATATACCTTGTCACTAATTAAGCTCGGAGTGTTTTTAGCGGTGGTTATCCAGACTTTGAACCAAATCATTTCGCCACCTTGGTAGAGGGTGCGATCGGTTTCCGCATAGATTTTCTCTTGCGTATAAATCTGCTGATAAGCATCAAATTTTTGGGTAAGGGGAGTTGGGCTTTGAGCCAACAGAACGGCATTTGCCGAAAGGCAAAAAAAGACTACGAGCGTAGTCCAATAGAATGATTTCATAGCGAATGGGGTTTTTCTGAATAATGTCTAATAAGCAGAAGGGGAACGCTACAGAAAGTTAGTGTCTATAATAATAGCCAAAGAGCGGCAAATAGTTCCAAATTGCTAATTTTTTGTGAATAAAAAGTTAATGCCACACCTTGCAGCCTTCGGTGCAATTGGTGCAAATGTCGATTTGGTCTCTACCTTGGAGCAGTCGCTTACGGAAATTTTGGTAGCCCTTGCCGTGCCAAACTTCGGCAAAGGATTCGTGCTTTAGGCTTCCTAGTTTGTAGGTAGCATCTTTGTCGAAACAGCAAGGGACGACCCAGCCGTCCCAAGTAATGACGCAAGAGTGCCACAGCTTCCAACAATGGTTCAGCAGCTCATTTTTGATGACGTAAGTGCCGTCTGCTTGTTTGGCGTAGCGGGCGTATTGGTCGAGGGTCGGAATCAGTGGATTGCCATTGGCATAATCATAGATTTGAGCCGTTTTGAGTTTCACTTCGTCCACGCCAATTTCGTGTGCCAGTCGATAGACATCGTCGATTTGGTGTTCGTTGGGCTTGACCACCAAAAACTGAAAAATAATATGAGGTGTTTTAGATTTTAGCTTCTTTTTCCACGCGACTACATTTCTAGCACCTTCGAGCACTTTTTCGAGTTTGCCTTCTTTACGGTAAGCTTCATAGACCTCTTGTGTCGTTCCATCTACGGATATAATCAAGCGGTCGAGACCCGATTCGATGGTTGCCTTGGCGTTTTTGTCGTTCAGAAAGTGGGCATTGGTGGAAGTTGCGGTATAAATGCCTTGTTCGTTGGCATATTTGACCATTTCCAAAAACTTGGGGTTGATATAGGGTTCGCCCTGAAAGTAGAAGGTCAAGTAAAAAAGCTGGTCGCCCAACTCGGTGATTATTTTCCTAAAAAAGTCAGCTTTCAAATTGCCTGTATCTCTCGTAAAAGCTCGCAAACCGCTCGGACATTCTGGACAACGGAGATTGCAGGCAGTAGTCGGCTCGACCGAAATAGAAAAAGGCAAGCCCCATTGTACGGGTTTGCCTCGCCACTTGGTCCAATAAAAAGAACTATATACTTTGGCGGCGTTCCAGAGTCGTTTGAGCGTCATTTTGGAAGCAAAATTAAGGCTGTCTTGCCAGTAGATTCGCTTGTTTTGTAGCTTGGGTTTGCTTATCGCAATGCTTTTATTTCCAGCGTTTTCATTTCCAGCGTTTTGATTTTCGACACTCTTATTTTCGACACTCTTATTTTTAGCGGTCTTATTTTTTGCGTTCTGTGACATAGTTGACCAAGTCTTCTAGTGACTCTCTAGCAGGAGAGAGCGGAAAGGTTTTGAGTATCTCAAAAGCTTCTGCACGATATTGATACATCATATTGCGAGCATATTCTATACCGGGGCTATTGAGAACGAAGTCTGTTACTTCTTTTATTTTTTGAGGATTGGTATTTTGTCGTTTGATGATATTGATAATATAATCACGCTGTTTGGGGTCGGTATGGTGGAGGGCATGAATGAGCGGCAGCGTCATTTTTTTCTCCTGAATATCGTTGCCTTGTGGTTTGCCTGCATCGCCATCACCAAAATCAAAAAGATCATCTCGAATTTGGAAGGCAATGCCGATTTTTTCGCCAAAATCATGCAGTTTTTGTATCAATTCCTTGTCGTTGGTGGTAGAGGCGGCACCTGCGGCACAAGCTGCAGCAATCAAGGAAGCCGTTTTTTTGCGAATAATCGTAAAATAGACTTCTTCTTGAATATCTAGTCGTCTTGCTTTTTCTATTTGTAGCAATTCGCCTTCGCTCATTTCACGCACAGCGGTAGAAGTAATTTGCAACAAATGCACCGCATCGTTTTCGAGCGACAACAAAAGCCCCTTGGAAAGCAAATAATCACCCACTAAAACCGCTATTTTATTGCCCCATAGGGCATTGAGCGAAAAGAAACCACGGCGCTGCATGGAGTCATCGACTACGTCGTCGTGGGTGAGTGTGGCGGTGTGCAATAGCTCCACCAACGATGCCGCATTGTACGTCATGTCATTGATTTCGCCACAGAGTTTGGCACTCAAAAAAATAAACATTGGGCGCATCTGTTTGCCCTTGCGTTTGACAATAAAATTAGTTACCTTATCGAGCAAGGGAACTTCACTCTTCATGGCTTCCTTAAAACGATAATGAAATTCCTTAATTTCGTCATTGATAGGTGCCTGAATACTAGATAATGTTTTTGTGAGCATAATACCGAAAACTTGAAGGGAATAATACAAATAGAGGTCAAAACAGCGAATAAGTTAATTACTTTCTGTACTCGTTCTAACACCTAAAACAAAAGATTAGTTACGAAATTAAGCAATAAAAAACAAATTTTCATTTTTTTCTGAAAATATAAAAAGATATATGTCAACTATAAAAAATGTCGTGTTGCAAGGTAGTAATAATCGCCCGTTTTTGGTCGATGCCTATGCTCCAGAAGAACAAGAGAATATACCTGTGGTTGTATTTTGTCATGGGTTCAAAGGGTTCAAAGATTGGGGACACTGGGACGAGATTGCACAAGCGTTTGTCGCAGCAGGTTTTTGCTTTGTCAAATTCAATTTTTCGCACAACGGTACTACGATTGACCAGCCACTAGATTTTGCCGACTTGGAGGCATTTGGGCAAAATAATTACAGCAAGGAACTAGCGGATACGGCTACCGTATTGGACTGGATTGCGACAAGCAAGATACTAGCGAACTGGTCAATAGACCGCAATAATATCAGTATAATTGGGCATAGCCGAGGAGGACCAATTGCCTTGATAACGGCACTAGAACAGTCTGCTGTCCAGCAAGTTGTGACGTGGGCAGGTGTCAATGAGCTAGATTATGCTTGGCAAAAAGAGGGTTTTGATAGAGCGGCATGGAAAAAGGAGGGCGTGTACTATATTCGCAATGGCAGAACCAAGCAAGAGATGCCACAGTATTACCAGTTGTACGAAGATTATATGGTCAATAGTAGTCGTTTTTCGATACAGCAAGTACTATCCAAATTGATTAAGCCCTATTTGATATTGCATGGCGATGCTGACCCTGCTGTTTCGGTGGCTGCTGCCCAATACTTGAAATCAAATTGTGCTGCTGCAATACTTGAAGTATTGGCAAATGCAGACCACGTTTTTGGAGGTAAACACCCTTACGAATCGACCAAGTTACCAGCCGATAGCAAAGCCTTGGTTGACAAAACAATTGACTTCTTGAAAACAAGTTCAAAAAACACTTAAATTAGAAAGTTATTTTTCTAGTATTTCAAATATAAAGCCTTAACTTTGGAAATATTCCAAAAGGTATAGAAACAAGTAGTTACAGATAGCTAAAAAGTGAGCAAAATGTTTGTGATTGAGGCTATAATAGAAAACAAATTGGTTGGAGTACATGTATTTGGGATAACTTAGCGAAATAACCATTTTTTAGGATATATAAAAATACAATTTAATAGAATGAAAAACTTCTTTAAATTTTTTACACAAGAGGTAGCGATTGATTTGGGTACCGCCAATACGCTAATCATCTGTGATGATCAAGTAATAGTAGATGAACCGTCGATAGTAGCTGTCAAGCGCGACACCAACGAGGTGATTGCGGTTGGTATCAAGGCGATGATGATGCACGAGAAGACCCACCAAATGATTAAGACAATTCGTCCGCTCAAAGATGGTGTTATTGCCGATTTTGAAGCAGCCGAACGTATGATACAAGGTATGATAGACATGATTCCTGACCGCAGGAAATTGTTTAGAAATATGTGTATGGTGATTTGTATTCCATCAGGTATTACAGAAGTAGAAAAAAGAGCAGTTTTTGATTCAGCAGAACATGTTGGTTCTCGCGAGACGTATCTTATCCATGAACCAATGGCAGCTGCCTTGGGTATCGGACTAGATGTAACCGAACCAATCGGAAACATGATTATCGATATAGGAGGAGGAACGACCGAGATTGCTGTTATTGCGTTGGCAGGTATCGTTTGTGACCAATCTATTCGTACGGCAGGCGATGAGTTTACGCTCGATATTATGAACTATATGCGTCGTCAGCACAACTTGTTGATTGGTGAGCGTACTTCAGAGCAAATAAAAATTCATGTTGGTGCCGCTATGCGTGAGTTGGAACACCCACCAGAAGATTACGCTGTCAATGGACGTGATTTGATGACGGGTATTCCCAAACAAATTATGGTTTCCTCTTCGGAAATTAGCGACAGCCTCGACAAATCTATTTCCAAAATAGAAGATGCGATTCTGAAAGCCCTAGAAAATACACCACCAGAGTTGGCTGCCGATATTTACCAAACAGGTTTGTACTTAACTGGTGGCGGAGCATTGTTGAGAGGATTGGATAAGCGAATAGCTGCCAAAACGAAACTTCCTGTACACATTGCAGAAGATCCACTAAGAGCCGTAGTAAGAGGTACAGGTATTGCGCTCAAAAACAGACAAAAATATTCGTTCTTGATTACCGCCAAAAACTTTTAATCTATCTAGTTTAGATATTAGCGGGTATTACGAATAATAATTAATGTTGCCGAGCCTACTCCCACAAAAAGTAGGCTCGGCAATTTTATTTTTAGAAAACTTGTATTAATTTTTCCTTCCTTCATAGTATTCCATTTTAGATATGCTCTTAGATGGAGTGGCTCATTACTTTTTCATGCAGCGTATATTTTTATTTCTATTAAAATACAATGGCGTATTTGTGTTTATTTTACTACAAATAATCTCGCTGTCGTATTATTTTACTCGCAACCAAACGGACAACAAAATGACTTTTGTTAGCTCCGCCAATGGACTAATTGGAGGGTTGTATGAGTCCACCAATAGAGTATCGAGATACTGGAACCTATCGGCAGTCAACGACAGTTTGGCAAGAGAAAATGCGAACCTCAAAATGCAGTTGCCAAGTTCCAAGTTTTCGTCGTTGGTCAACCCTATCACGGTCGAGGATACGACTCTACAGCAGAAGTACGAATACCTCGAAGCCAAAGTGATTAATAATACAATACATCGCCCGCACAATTATATTACCATCAATAGAGGTAGCCAACAAGGAGTCCGTAACAACGCCGCTGTTATCAATGCGCAAGGCAATGGCATAGTAGGGGTTGTACACCGAGTTGGTCGAAATTATTCTATCGTCATGTCAGTGCTCAATATTGATATACGAGTGAGTTCCAAAATAGTGCGCAATAATTATTTTGGCTCACTGCTATGGGACGGACATAATTCTGCTAGAGTAGAACTGCAATCTATCCCCAAACATGCTGATATTGTTGTCGGTGATACCGTAGTCACGAGTGGCTATTCGACGGTATTTCCAGAGGGTATTTTGATTGGTACCGTCGATTCGTTTTATGTCCCTTCGGGACTTAATTTCTATAACATAGAAGTAGATCTAATCAATGACCTCAATGCTGTGCGATATGTATATGTAATCAACGATTTGCTCAAAGAAGAAAAAATAAAATTAGAAGAGGAGGTGGCAAATGAATAGTAGTTTAATTAGATCGAATATCATACGATTTATCGTATTTGTACTTATACAAGGCGTTGTCCTCAAGGGGGTGAATATTCCCAATATAGATATACTACTTTATCCACTCTTTGTACTGATGTTGCCCTTAGGTATGGCAGACGGCTTATTGTTATTGGCTTGTTTTGCCATAGGAATGAGTGTAGATGCTTTTTATGGTACGATGGGGCTGCATGCTTCTGGTGCGTTGTTTATGGGCGGCATTCGGAAGTTTGTTTTGGCGTTCTTGGAACCTAGAGGCGGCTATGACGCAGGCAAGGCGCTGACGAAAGCGAATTTTGGCGTTGCATGGTTCATTAAGTACGCTGGTATCCTGCTATTTTTGCATACCTTTTGGGTTTCTTTATTAGAATATTTGCAATTTTCTTGGCTGTTAGGTGTTAGGATAATAGTGGTCTTTGCCATATCCCTTTTGCTAGCAGTAGTCTATCAATTTATTTTCAATCCTAAGGAATAATCTAGATGCAAAACATATATCAAGAAAGAGAAAAAATTTTAAAAGGAGTATTTGCAGTAGTTGCGATTATGCTCCTGTTTACGTGCTTTCGACTGCAGGTCGTGGATACCTCGTACCAGCAGCAGCACAGTTATCGCCAAGCGGTTGTATTGTACCCTTCGAGGGGAGCTATCAAGGATAGGAACGGCAAACTATTGGTGGTCAATGAAGCGATGTATGACCTCAAAGCGACCTACAACACCATCAAAAAAAATGATATAGATACAGCGGCATTGTGCCAACTACTAGAAATATCAGATAGCACTTTTTTGGCAAATCTCAACAAGGATTTTCGCAAGAAAGAATTTTCAGAAAAAAAACCATATACCTTTCTCTCTCAAATATCTGCCAATAAATTTGCTCCGCTCGAAGAGCAGCTGTATCGCTTCCCAGGGTTTGAGAGTACCCGCAAGAGTGTGCGCGGTTATCCGCATCATGTAGGGGCACACATGCTCGGCTATATTAGCGAAGCTAATTCCAAGCAAATCAAAAAATCAAATGGCGAGTATAAGCGGGGTGATTATTTGGGTACAAGTGGACTTGAATTGTATTACGAGTCCGAGCTCAAAGGTATCAAGGGGGTAGAGCATGTCCTCAAAGATAAATGGGGCAAGCGACAGGGCAGTTATAAGGAAGGAGAATTGGATATAGCTGCTAAGTCAGGCTATGATTTGGTTACTTCTATCGACTTGGAACTGCAAGAATATGGCGAAAAATTGATGCAAAATAAAATAGGGGCTATTGTAGCAATAGAACCTAGCACAGGAGAAATCTTGGCGATGGTCAGTGCACCGAGCTACGACCCTGAGATATTGGCAGTCAATAAGGACAGACAAAAAGCCTACAAAGGATTGAGCCAAGATTCGTTAACTCCACTTTTCAATAGAGCCTTGATGGCTCAATATCCTCCAGGGTCGATATTCAAGCCTGTACTGTCGGCAATAGCACTGCAAGAAGGAATTTTGACACCTGATAGAGGCATGGCTTGTCGAGGTGGATTTATTTATGGTGGTTTACGAGTCGGTTGTCACGGACATGCACCAATTAGTACAGTTGGCAATGCCATACAGTATTCTTGTAATAATTATTACTGTCAGGCATTTAGGGAGTTGGTGAATATTTATGGTTTTTATTATCCCGAAAAGGGAATGGATAGACTGGCTGACCACCTTCATGCTTGGGGCTTGGGGGATAAGCTAGGTGTAGATTTGCCGAACGAGGCAAGAGGACACGTTCCCACGGCTGATTATTACAACAGAAAACATGGTGCAGGTAATTGGAAGTTCTCAACGGCAGTATCGGTTGGTATTGGTCAAGGAGAGCTAGAAATTACGCCTGTACAGATGGCAAATATGGCTTGTATCATTGCCAATAGAGGACATTATTACATACCGCACTTTGCCAAACAGCTCAAGGGAGATACCTCTAATGTACTACAAAAATACCGAGAAAAACAATATACCAAAGTACACCCTCGCCATTTTGAGCCAGTCGTCAAAGGTATGGCAGATGTAATGACCGCAGGGACAGGACGCCGCTCTATGATTAGCGATATTGTATTGTGTGGCAAAACAGGAACCGTAGAAAACTCTAAAGGAAAAGATCACTCGACGTTCATCGCTTTTGCCCCTAGAGACAATCCCAAGATTGCGATAGCAGTATATGTCGAAAACGGAGGATTTGGTTCTACCTATGGTGGTCCAATTTCTAGTTTGATGATCGAAAAGTTTCTGCGTGGTCACATAGAAGGCAAGCAGCGTCTAGCACTCGAAAAATTTATACTCAACGCAGATTTAGTCAATAAGCCTAAACCAAAACCAACCCCTGCAACTAATTAATTATGAGACAAAGAGGAGATTCCGAACTGGGCGGATATGATTGGATTACGATTGCCCTATGGGCCATACTAGTATGCTGTGGCTGGACAATGATCTTTGCCTCTGGCTACTTGGACCAAGATTCATTTACGCAGCTTTGGGATTTAGACAAAAACTACGGCAAGCAATTGCTTTGGATAGGAGTAAGTATCGCATTAATTGGATTCGTACAGCTGATAGAAGTAAAGTTCTACGAGGCTTTTACGCCCATTTTTTATGGCTTGATGGCACTGGCATTGATTGGGGTATTGTTCACAACGGCAATAAACGGGGCAACCTCCTGGTATTCTATTGGCAGCTTTCGGCTACAGCCGTCAGAGTTTGCCAAAGTAACAACCGCACTCATGCTAGCCTACTTTTTGAGCTTGCCCAACAACAAAAACCTTTCGCTGAACGCAAAGCTTCAAGCAGTCGGTATCTTGCTGTTGCCTGCGGGTTTGGTACTCATGCAAGGTGATGCAGGTTCTACACTAGTCTATTTTTCGCTGTTTTTGGTGCTATTTCTGGCTGGAATGGATGCGTGGCTCTATGCTTTAGGCTTGGTGGTTGCTGCCTTATCTATCGGAGCATTGCTATACGATACGACTTGGTGGTTGGTCAATGGGGTTATCATTCTAGCGAGTGCTTTTTTACTGAACACATGGCGGCATGATATGACATGGCTAGGGCTGTTTTTGGTGCAATGTTTAGGCTCGTATTTTTTATTTACAGAAGATACCTTTGTCCTAATTACAGCAGTTAATGGAGTGATATTGGCAGGGCTAATGCTAGTTAATATTGGTATCAAAAACGTACAATCTACTTTAGGTACTGTGGTTGTCGCCGCTACTTCTATTTTGTATGCCTCTTCGGTCAATTATATTTTCAATAATGTATTGCGCAGACACCAACAAGAACGAATATGGGTGTGGCTACGCCCCGAAAAATGTGACCCGCTTGGACCGCTGTATAACTTAGAGCAATCCAAATTTGCGATTGGTTCAGGTGGTTGGACTGGCAAGGGATTTTTGCAAGGCGAGCGTACCAAGCTAGATTATGTACCCGAACAATCGACCGATTTTATCTTCTGTACGGTTGGAGAGGAATGGGGCTATTTGGGGACTTCTTTTGTCATCTTGGTCTTTTTTGGGCTGATTTTTCGCATCTTTCAGTTAGCTAATCGCCAACGCTCCAACTTCGCACAATTCTATGCCTATTGTGTAGCAGCAATTCTATTTTTCCATGTATTTATCAATATAGGAATGACCATTGGGTTAGTTCCAGTCATTGGTATTCCGCTGCCTTTTATTAGTTATGGAGGGTCTTCCCTCATGTCTTTTTCTATACTCATGGGTATTTTGATTAAGCTGGACAGTGGTCGTCTTTCTACCTTCCGATAAGACTGCGAAATCAAGACCTAGATACGCTCTTAGCTAGACTCACTTGTATATATTTTAACAGGACAAATATTTGAACTTGGAACTTATCGACCATTCTGCTAGTTATTGATTTATTGCATAACCTCTATTGAACACCCACATTGTCTAATAGTTGGAAACAAAATAAATCAGAAAAGTATGAAATGGCGTAGATTAAATGGTAGTAGGATTCTGTTGCCCATCAAGGAGGCTGTTCAGAAAACTATTCAGAAAGAATTGGATTTGGGCAACAAGCTGACGATATGTATTGGCACTGACTCGCAAGTGCGAGGAGCCGATACTGTTTTTGCGACGGTTATTGTGTTCTTGCGAGATGGCAAGGGTGGGTTCATGTTCATTAGTACCGAAACAGACCAGCAGCAACGCTCTATCCGAGAACGTATGATTACAGAAGTAGCACGTTCGGTGACATTAGCCTACGAGCTATCGGACGTTTGGAACGAGTTTGATATTGATTTGGAAATTCATGCAGATATCAACACTGATGCGACTTTCAAGTCGAATGTAGCACTCAAAGAAGCGATGGGTTATATCAAAGGTATGGGTTATACCTTCAAAGCCAAACCTAACGCCTTTGCGAGTTCGAGCTGTGCCGATAAGGTCTGCTAGATTAGCAATATATCATATAGAAGAGCCTATCTGTGGAAACAGATAGGCTCTTCTTCTTTTGGAGGGTAGCAGTTTTCTGGAATAATTAATTATCCTGCGGTTTCATTTGCTCGAACAGCGGGCGAGTGTCTTCTGCTATTACAGGAGATTTATATACTTTGTCCTTCGCAAAAAAGAAGCTGATGAAACGAACAATGGCATAGAGCAATGGAAATGCAACAGCAAGACCATAATACCACCAAAACTTTTCCTCCATATTGGGCAAATAGAGCGGCAATGTTTCGTACAAACCATAAGCGTACAGCAAGAACATTGCTACCCAAATTGCCAACATGGTGACAATCATTAGTATTCGTCCGACAGACCAAGCAATAGCCGCTAAGTCGCCTTCTTTTTTGTGCCGCTGACTAGCCCAATTCAGTAGGCGAGTTCGCCCATAAAGCAGTATAGGCATTGGGAAATAATTGAACGCAAAAGCCATCACTAAATAGAAGCCACCTGCACCGCAGATGCCCAATAACAAGGCTTTGGTAATGTAGATAATATCCATTGGTAATATTTAGATTGAAAGGGCAGATAAACCGTGCTGACAAATGCTATATTTAGTAGCGGTCAAAGGAGTAAGGTTCAAAAATAGTAATTTGTTGGGATAGGTAATAGTAGATAGCTACAAAAAATGACGGAATAACAAAGATATTACACTTTTTTTCTATCTTTAATACCATGGAAAAGCTACAAAAATTATTGCAAGATAAAGAAAATGCAAGCTGGGAAATTGGTTTTCGAGATTATGTCCATACAGGCAAAGTTGCGATTGATGACTTTCTGTGGGAATGGTTGTATGAACGAATAGAATGGCCAGACGAAGACTTTAGCGTTTTTAGTAAAGATAATATTTATGTCCAAACCAATTTTTTGGGTGTCAATATTGTTATTCGTACAGGGGACGAGAGTCAACGCCGATTTGTACATACGGCTATGTTTGTATCCAATGCCTATCACCCTGATTTTGAAGTAACGGCAAAAGTGACGGAGGCGGAATGGCGATTTCCATCGGTAGGCAATCCTTACATAGATGCACCCAATTATCGTTGGTGGGAACAGCTACTTTTTTGCAAACTTCTTCGATTGACTTTTGAGGACGAGCGTGGTTTAGATTTCTTGATTGAGCAAATTCGACGCTAGTCACCCAATAGAATTAGACCTGTTCTTATTCCAAAAAAAACCTTCTAAGAATCGTATTGATTTCTTAGAAGGTTTTTTTGTAGTATTGGCGATAGCTTATTTTTATTCGGCTACAATCGACATGGCTTGATTTTCGGCACGAGCCGCTGTTACAAACTCTTTATATTCTTTAGGTGACAGTCCATCTAAACAGAATTGTAGTGGATTGATTTTATTGCCTTTGTGCAATACCTCATAGTGTACGTGTGGAGAAGTAGAAGTTCCAGTACTTCCGACCAAACCAATGATAGCACCACGCTTAACGATTTGACCTACTTTACATTCTACTTTTGACATGTGTCCGTAAAGTGTTTTGTAACCATAACCGTGATCAATCACTACGTTTCTTCCGTAACCTGATTTTTTGTATTCTACACGAACTACAGTACCGCCGCCAGTAGCATAGATAGGGGTTCCTTTGCGAGCACCAAAGTCAATACCTGTGTGCATCTTGCGTGTTTTGAAAACGGGGTGTACTCTATATCCAAACCCTGAGAGGGCAGTAATTTTCTTTTTGAGCATTCGTATAGGACGAATCGAAGGGATAGAAGCGAGCATACGCTCTTTTTCTTGGGCTGCGCCCAATACTTTATCTTGAGATTTAGCAGAAACTGCTAGTTGGTGGCGTAATTTTGCCATTTTTTGGTTGGTAGCTATAATCAATTCGCTATCGGTAAGATTACGAATATCGGCATGCTTGTCGCTACCTCCACGACCACCGTTCCAGACACTTTTGTCCGTTGGGTTCATTTCGAGTACTTGACGATAAATAGCATCGTCTCTTTCGTGCAGATTGGTTAGTGCACCACTCATCAAATCAATTTGCTGGTTCAATTCGGTGTACTTCTGTTTCATTTGAGCCAATTCTTGGCTTTGAACATCAGTATTCTTATTAGGTGTAAGTGCATATACTAAAAAAGTGTAAGCACCAATCGCACCAACTACACTCAAACTACGCAAAACCCGTTGTTTCCAAGAGAAAGTTACTTTTTCGTAACGAAGCGTATGTTTGTTGTAGATATATTTTTCATTTGCCATAGTAATGGACGGTATTTAGTTTTGAGCGTTATGAAATCGGCTTTTGAAGTGTCAAGACCCATTTCTTGCAAGGCAAATATAGGTACTTGTAGCTAATTCCCAAACTTTTTAAAAAAAAACTGCTTTTATTGAAACAATTTAACACCTCTGTAAGTGCTTGTGGAAGCTATTGTTAAACAAGATTGGATTGGTCTGTTTGATAAAGCGTCTGTTTGACTAAAGTTTAATGCAACTCTTTTGTTACTTGTACAATATACAATTTGTTGATAGATAGCTGGATAAATATTTTAAAAGTGTCTAGAATTGGCGAATAATTAGCTTGATTATGACATGGGAAAGACGTTTGTTATCACTTCTTTAACATTTGGTACAGAATTAGACAGGAGTGAGTCGATAAAGTTATTTTCAAAATGGGTTTGAATTATTAAAAAATTTGTTTTATATTCGCAGCTAATCATTTTTTAATCAAAAATATCCTCACAAAATGGCATTTAAGTCCAAGATAAATCCGGTGACTCTGGCAGAGTTAACACACAAAGAATACGAAAAACAGATTAAAAAAGAAGTTGCCAAAGCAGAAAAATTTGGTAGTCTTCCAGTTATTGTTTTATCACATTTTAAATTTGCTTGTGGTACGATTAGTACTTTGATGCTTTTTGGTAAGCAGTCGGGCGAGTTGGGGAAGTTTTATAAACGAGCTAAAAAAGAACGCAAACAAGAGAATGACTTTGCTAAGGGCATTTGCTATTTCGAAGCGACAGAAGACCAAGGCACGATATTGCATATTGCTCTTAATGATGGAAAAGGGAAACCTAGCCAAATGAAAAAGAACAGTAAGGCATTATTCAAAAAATTGGGCATGTCACCCAATATCTATAAAGGTGAACTACCAGAAGATTTATTGGCAGGAAGTCAAGCGGCACTCAGTGTGTCAGAAGTAGAACTATTGGACAAAGAAGCGGATGAAGAGAACGACAAAAAAAGTCTAGCATGGGCAGCCAAGCAATACCAAAAGTACTTCAAGATGGTCACGTTAGAGCTATTGCCGATGTTAAAAACAACAGATGCTGTCACGTTTGAGGTGTATCACCTCAAGTTGGCAAAGAAAGGTTATCAAGCTGCTAGCGGCTTTTTAGACCGCTACGAGGAAGAGGATAAAGAAAAACATCTTCAGAAGTATGCTCCCTTGCGTGACAAGGTATTGGCAAATAAAGATCAACTCCAAAAGATAGCGGCTAAAATCAAGCAATTACTGAGTCAACAGGCAGAGCAGCACATAGGGGAATCGATCTCTTCAGAAGAATTGGAGCAGGAGGGCAAAATAATATTGGAAGAAATGCAAACGAAATTTCAAGCAGCTTTTGATTGGCTCGACCAACTACAGACCCCAGCATAAATCACCTTAATTAAAAGAACCAACAGAAACTAGATAAAAAATGAATGAGCAAAAATTAAAAGAACTGTATTGGGAGTTGAGAGAAAGGGCTGCCATGTTTTATAGTCAAATAGAAGTATTAGAAAAGGAAGGAGTTGATATTACAAAGCTTAATGCACAGCGAGAAGAAATTAGTTTAGCGTTAGCAATACTTGCAGAAAGAGCAAAAAAAAAGAATATTGATCTTAATGATAGCTCTGGCTTATCTATTGTTGATAATGAATCTGATGATTGGGAACAAATTATTAACTCCTGTCAATTTGAGCCAAGAGTAAAGGCAGAAATAGTACATATAATAAAGAATAAAGTTAAGATTACAAAACCTAAAAATAGTATTGTTTTAGAGCTTATATTTAATGCAGAAAAATATTATGTAAATGGGTTAGATAGGGCTAAAAATGGTGATATTTTAATTGTTAATAATTCAAATGAGCCAACTCCAGAAGACAGAGCAAACTACGCAAAGGCAATAACTGCTGCATTGCTAGATACTCTCCAAGCTATGCAAAGCTACAAATGGGAAGGTTTGGTTGCACATGAAAATTTTAAGGCATATTACCATAATAAAAAAGAATATTCTTTGTCAGAAACTATTCTATCTGCTATAGATCAACAATTGACTTTTGCGTCACATCAGTTTAAGTTAGACTTAGTAAGTTACATTCCTGCTGAATATAACGATGAAAAGAAATATATTAAGCTGTCAAAAACTAAATTTCAAGCATATATATCGGGTAGTTTTACCCGAACTTCAACTAGCCTTACAATCAGCGGAGAATCAGAAATTGAAGGCGAAGTATTGAAGTTTTTTGCAGGTTTCATGAAAAAAACTATTGGTATAGGGAGTGTTTCTAATTTTATTAAATCTGCATTCCAGAAAGAAATGATTGCTGATGCGGGCAAGGGCAAGTTAACAAGTTCTTTGTTTACAACAGGAGTAAGATGGGATTTAGGGGCAGGGCGTTCTGTTTTAGCTCAAATCGATTTGATTTCTATAAATTGGACTGAAATGCTATTTCCTAAAGAAGGTGATTCGAAGAGGAAAAGTATAAGCATAGGTGGTTTTAGGCTGAAAGGAGAAGTTGATTTGCTAAAGCTAATAGCTAAAGAGTCTTCTGGTGCTGTGTTTCAAAAAGCTAGTGCAACTATAAGTTTAGCTTGGGATATTGTATTAAATGAAGAAATTTTAGCAAAGATAGGACTTGAAATTCTAAAGAAGAAGGCTGAAGGGGAAGCTGTAGAAAATACTGTAGATGCGGCCCTAAAAAAGGCTGAAAAACTATCAAATACCAAAAAATACAAAAAGGTTCAAGAACTTTCTAAAGTAATAGAAAACAACATTCCTGATGCCGCCGAAGGAGTCAAAGATGCATTGTCAGGTAAAAAGCCTAGCGATCGTTCTAAGAAAGCAGTAGATGCTATGAAGGCAGCAGTAGAGGAAGCTGATAAATTGATTGATACAATCAGTGGAGGATTAAAGGATAAAGCAGATGATGTTCTCAAAAAATCCTTAGGTTATGCCGATGATATATTTAGAGGTGCATTGCGAATGGTAAGTACACCAGCAGGTAAAGGAATTATAAAAACAGCGGCTAAATTTATTCCAATAGTAGGACAGATTTTTGCAGTATTTGATGCAGTTGTCACGGTTATTCAGGTTGTCAAATTTGCCTACGACAACTGGGATGAAATTAAAAAAATATTTTCGTCAAATGAAGGCGTTTTTGAGCCTATCAATGGAGATATAAATATGCCTATTGACGAAACTAGAGTAAAGCCTATTGTTATTATTACACCTATTGATAAATAAACTAAATTTGGGATAACATAGCAACGGTAGATTAATAGACATTATTCTGCCGGTGTTATATTCATCAGTAATGATACAAAAACACGATGACCAAGTACAGCAGAGTTTATTTTGGCAATTACCAAATAGATCTTTATGAAAAGAAGCAAGTATGGTAGTTGAATCCAAGTTGGATAAAAAGTCCTTTCAAGAGAAAATACACTATCTTTTCCTGCCACTTTTTATTGAAAATGAACCTACCAAAAAGATTTTAAATTTTTCAAAAAATAAGGAAAATGGCACAAAAGGGAAAGATATATCTTGATTGGCTGGTTATAGAGACGCAGGAAGACAAACAAGTATGGCGGTTGGCTCCTGGTTGGAGTGCGCACCGAGAATTTTATGTATCATTGTATATCGTAATAACACTAGTACTGGTGCCTTTCTTTTCTTGGGTATTTTATCCATTTTTTAATGGGAATGGTGTGTACGGGTGGATCATTTTATGTTTATCCCCAATTTGGCTAGTCAATACTATTCTATGTGTACAGAGTCTTTATCATCTATTTTGGAGTTTTTTTTCTCATCTTGTTATTAAAGAAAAATATGCGTATGTATGTCTTTTGGGAGTACCAGTAAAAAAAATAGGCTTGCCAGTACAGCGTATTATCTTAATGGACTTGGGCGATTGTTATATAATAGACAAGACAGGAAAAAAAACGCATGTAATTTTCCCATATCCACATTCGAGGCAAGAAATAGACTTATTAAGTCTAGTATTGACCAAAAATGAAGCTGCAAAAAACTTACTAGCGAATGTAGCAGATAGGGTCATTAGACGTAGAACATACGAAAAGAAGTGGGAGGAGTATAGAACGTATCAAAATTTTCCGTCTGATAGGCTTTTAGGTAAGATGCGTTTTTCGATTGGTCAGAATACTGTCAGAGTAAGCAATACGGACATTAGTGTTTATAAAAATGTGCTGTTTGATTATTTGAGTTTTAGTGTTGAAAAAAAGAATATTGATACCTACAAGGTGCTAAAAGGAGCAAGAGGTAAATATGATATTGTTCTATTGGATAAACAAGGACTATTGCACCACTTAGGTTTATATTTTTTGACAAAAGAAAGTGCCGAAATATGTATAAAGGAAATAATGGGAAAAGTTGACTTCAATAGGTTAAGAAGAAGACTATCTGGAGATCATGCTGTTTCTTTTAGCGACAAAACTTTTTAAAAAATTATGGCAAAAAAGAAATACACAAAAATGCATTTGGAGGGAGTTGTGATCTATCGTTACGAAGATAAAGACGTGTGGAAAACTCCCTGGACAGGACAGGAATACTATGTATTGTTTGTTGTAGGAGTACTTTTATCATTAGTACCTATTTTCTGTGTAGCTCTGATCAATTATATAGGTTGGGATAACTATGTAAAAAGTGCACAAGGATTATATTTTATAATTTCATTTATTGTGGTACTCAGTATTGTAATTCTGTTAATACAAAAAGTGGGAGAAGCGTGGTGTCATTACGTAATAGAAGATGGATATTTGAAAATTTATCGGTATGGGTCGCGACAAAAATCCGTTAAAATAAGTTTGATTAGAGGTGTCAAGCTAAGTTTAAATACAGATAAGGAGCACATGGATATACTCCCACGATTGACTATTGAGCAGTATGACAAAAATGAAAAAAGTAATAAAGAGATACATATCTATGACAGTATTATGCCTACAGGAGCTGTTTTTTGGTTGAAATGTGCTTTGGTAAAACCAACATTATTGAATGAACGATTAAAGCAGCTAGAAGAAGATATCATATTGGTGATGGTGGCACCAGATGCTTATGAAGACGACGACCAACTAGAAGGACTTATGGCTTTTAGTAACTATCCTACAAGTTGGTTTGAGCGTACAGGCTACCTTTCTAGCCATAAGGTGGTGTATAGTGATGACCTCAAAATAATGGAAGTAGATAATGACGATTTTGATAATTTGGTATATGAAGTAGAGAAGAAAAATATCATATCTAGCTCGGTTGTCAATACCTCAAAAGGAGTGTATAAAATCGTATTGGTCAATGAAGTAGGTGTCGTTCATTACTTGAGTTTAGTATTTGAGTCAAAAACAGATGCGACTCACGTAATGAATCGAATGCTTGAACAGCAAAATTGGGCAGCTCATAGGGCACAACGAAAAGCTTTTTCGCTCCAGATAGAACAAGAAATAATGTAGCAAAGCAATATGGCAGCACGCAGTAGAATTTACTTAGAGGAATGGATGGTAGAACTCTACGAGGACAGGCAAGTATGGAAGTTGATACCTGACTGGAAGCGTGTGATATGGGTTTCGGTACTTGTTTTGTTTGCCATATTACCTGCCATATTTTTTACGGTAGCAGTGATATACTTATTTATAAAAGGATGTATAGTTGGTTTTGCAGATAATGTTCTTGTGTTTTTATTTGTTTCTCCGCTGATAGGAGTGATATTAGATGGCATTTTCCTTCCAATGGGTGTATTAGCAGTCAGTGATTTTTTTAGAAATATTTATATTGATGAAAAATTTGTAACGTTTAAGATAGGATTTGTTCCGATTAAAAAAATCCCTTTGTCGAGTATAAAAAATATTGATTTTTATCAAGACAGTGTCCTCTCCATTCTTGTGGCGTCTGGAGCCAAAGTCGAGTTTAAGCTCTCTGATTTGGACTGTAAACAAGAGCTTCTATTACTAAAAAGCGTCTTACTCAACGACGGAACTGCGAAGTTGAAAATTAATCGTTTGGCGGATAGAAATGTCAATATGTATCGAGAAAGAAAGACGGAGAAGTTAATCTGTCAAAATTTTCCAGTTGATAACTTTTGGGACAATATGGGTTTTGCTTTTCGTAGAAATACGGTTGTAATAAGCAGAATAGAACTAGTAGTATATAAAGACCGATTGATTCCCATCGAGGTGTTTCGTATCCGAAAGGCGGATATAGAAAGCTATAATGTTGTTCAAGAAAACCAACGGAAATATAACATAGTAGTCGTGAGCAAATTGGGAGTCTTGCATCGTTTGGGTTTGTATTTCTTCTCGAAAGAAGATGCACAAAAATGCCTAGAAGAAATCAATAAAGAAATTCTTTGGTAGGCGTATAATGTGCTCTACATAAAGCAACTTGGATTCCATAAAAAAAAACGATAATAATCGCATATGCAGCCAAGATTACAATCTCTAATAATAATCGTATCTTTGTCCTCCAATATTTTTACTACCTAATATAACGTAACATTAGTGATAGCATTTGAACGATATACGCTCGATAATGGTCTGCGAATCATTGTCCATCAAGACAAAAGCACGCCGCTTGCTTCGGTTTGTATGACCTACAACGTAGGCACTAAACACGAAGAAAAGGACAAAACTGGCTTTGCCCACCTTTTTGAACATCTTATGTTTGGCGGCTCCAAAAATGCCCCCAATTTTGACGATTATATTCAGCAGGCAGGAGGCGAAAATAATGCCTTTACGAATCAAGATATGACCGTTTATTACGAATATCTGCCTTGGCAAAACCTAGAAGTAGCACTGTGGTTAGAAGCGGATCGTATGCTTCAACTCAACCTGACAGAACGCAATTTGGCGAAGGAACGCAAAGTAGTCGTGGAGGAGTTTAAAGAGAGTTGCCTCAATGAGCCTTATGGCGATATTTGGCATCACATCGGACCGCTTGCCTATACTAAACACCCTTATCGAGTACCCACGATTGGCGAAAATATCGACCACATCGCCAATGCCAAGCTAGAAGATGTTGCTGCTTTTTTTGATAATTATTATTGTCCTAATAATGCCGTGCTAGTAGTGGCAGGCAATATTCAGCCAGAAGAAGTATTGGCATTAGCGACCAAGTGGTTTGGAGATATTCCTAGAGGAAGGGCAGCAATCCCAGTACTGCCAATAGAGCCAGTACAGACCGAAAAACGAACACTAGAAGTAACTGCCAATGTGCCACTTGATGCCTTGTATTTGGTGTTTCAGGGAGCGAAGCGAGACAGTAACGACTATTATATAGACGATTTTATTACCGATGTGTTGGCAGATGGCGATGCCGCCAAACTCTACCAACAGCTGGTCAAAGAGCAAGAACTCTTTGCGGATATAGATGCTTATGTGACGGCTTCTATTGATACAGGGCTATTGGTGGTAGAAGGGCGATTGGCAGAAGAAGTTACTTTTGAGCAAGCGGAAGCTGCCTTGTGGCAAACACTCCATCAACTGAGCAATACCCTGTTGGCAGTAGATGCGGTGCAGAAACTACAAAATAAGATAGAACATAATATCGAATTTAGTACTATGAACCACTTGCACAAAGCCATTAACTTGGGCTATTATGAGATGCTAGGTGATGCCAATTGGATCAATCAAGAGAAAGAAAAATACAACCAAATTACCGCACTCGATATTCGAGAACGCAGCCAACGTATTTTTCAAGAAAGTCAATGTTCTGTTATTTATTACAAAGTTCGAAAATAAAGTACTATATTAGTTATACTTAAATAAATTATTCCACTTTAAATTAATGAAACAAGTAAAGTATCTTTTGAGGAAGTAGTTAAGGCGTATAAAAACGTAGGCGTTTTTCACAACAAAGTATTACATGAATACTTAGAAGAAAGACCCAGTGATGCTGATATAAATGAATTCTTTATCAAGAAAGGTATTAGAGATAAAAATTTATTATTTGAGTCAGACTACTCCGTTGAAGAGTTAATTAATAAGGAGGGCTTTTTGCAGGCAGATACATTAGAAGAAGTAGAAAAAAAACAAGATGTAAGATTATCAGATTTATTCAAAAAAACGTATCAAAAAATTGAGTCAACAATAGAAGACGGTACGAACGTAAAGGAATTGAAATCGGAACTGGATAGTTTGTCAAAGGCTTATTTTAGTGAATTGGAGGTAGATTACGAAAAATTTGCCCTAATAGCAATGATAGAAGTAGGCAAAGCATCGTTTGAGTATTGGACAACTAATCTCGAAAAATGGAAAAGTACTATCAATAATGAAATAATACAAGGCAAAAAAGTACATCCAGTGGCTAAAGCTGACGCTATTGCAGCGGCTACAGGAGCTATCGGTGGGGCACTTTGGGGCGGGCCTATTGGAGCTTTTGCTCTTGGAATCTATAACAGTGCGGCTTCATCTTCAGCAGCGTCAACCATTGCTGCAGTTAAACAAGTTGCTAAAGGTAAGTAGTAATATTTAAAAAAAATGGTTAGAGGTTTGTATAAACCTCTAACCATTTGCTTTTTCTCCAGTCTAAAAAATTCCCTACTATGAAACACAAAACCTATACTTTTAGAATAACTTTAATAGTACTTCTCTTTTCCATAGCAGCGTTTATATATTTGTATATAGCAAGTGATACAGACATTTATGTTAATAGTACCATTTTTGTAGTCAATGTGTTCACTGCTTATTCTATTGGTCGATTGGCAGATGAAAATCCTAATTTTTTCCGAAAAAACAAAGACAAATAAAGTTATTTAGAGGATAATTAAATGGAGTATTTAGCGACTAGCGCAGCCAACGTATTTTTCAAGAAAGTCAATGTTCTGTTATTTATTACAAAACACGAACATAAAGCTGTATATTTGTTACCACAATATGGTATATAGAATATTAAGAAAATTTGTCATCAAAATATAAATGTTATGAACACATTGTTTTTATTGAACTTCGTAGGTCCAGAAATGTTGTTGGTTGTTTTTGTTATTTTACTGCTTTTTGGTGGTAAAAAAATTCCAGAACTGATGCGTGGTGTTGGTAAGGGTATCGGAGAATTTAATAATGCTCGTGATACGGTTTCCAAAGAAATCAAAGAAGGCATGCGCGAAGCCAACGAAAAGGAAAAAATTAAGATACAAGAAGATGGCAAATAGGCTATTGGAAGTATCTTAATGCGATAGCAATCAATACTTAGGACAGACTCAAAAAGTATATCAACTTTTTGAGTCTGTCCTTTTGTTTTTTGGCAGAGCCACAAAAAAAGACTACTTTTGCACTCCTGAAAGAGTAAGTTGTACCTAAACGAAAGGTTAGCGTTATGGAAATAATAAATCCGATAGAGCTATAAAATAAGCAGGCTTTTTAGCCGATAATTAACAACTAATTATTAATTTTAGCTACCTCCTTTTGAGGGCTCCTGCGCAAACTACTGCACTTACTACCAAAGTTGATCGGTTTAGCAACCATTGAAGCTTAATCAACCATCGGTTCACTAGCCGACAGCCTAAAAAAAATACTGTAAGCAAAAAACAATAATTAAAAAAAGTTATGATTACAAGAGCGAATATCGTTGCATGCTGCATCGTGTTATTATGGTCTAGTGCTATTCAGGCAGTACCCTATTTTTACCCTACCACGACCGATGAGTTACCTGAACTAAATGACGAAAATACCAAAGCATTGGTACAGAATATGGGGCAGTGGCTCAATCAGCTTTCTGAAGAAGATCCTAATCACCCACAGTTTTCCGATGAGCATTATAAGCAGAGTTTCCTCGAAATGTCGGGAGCGATTGATTATAAATTGACTGCTCAAATCAAGGCACAAATTATATACCGCACCAGCAAGATTAGAAGTGCTACAGAGCGCACATTGGGCAAAAGCCAAATGTATTTTCCTATATTTGAAGAGTACCTCGCCAAAAAAGGAATGCCTCGCCAAATCAAATACCTGACTATTGTAGAGTCTAACCTCAATCCTGTTGCGAAGTCGCATGCTTCAGCAGTAGGACTGTGGCAGTTCATACCCGGTACAGGCAAAATGTACGGTTTGGCAATCAACTCACAAATGGATGAACGTAGCGATACACACAAGGCAACCGATGCTGCTACCACGATGTTATCTAGCTTGTATGAGCGTTATGGCGATTGGTGCTTGGCGTTGGCAGCTTACAACTGCGGTCCAGGACGTATTGACAAGTTGGTCAAATCCAAAGGGTACGATTATTGGAAAGTTCGCCAATACTTACCTAGAGAAACACAAATGTATGTGCCGTTCTTTATGTCTGTAGTCTATACGTTTGAGTACCATGCTATTCACGAACTCAAAGCACGACCATTGGAGCGCGATTTGGTGATTACCGATACGCTGCATTTGCCGAAAGGATACAAAACACTCAGCAGCTTGGCTACTCAATATGGTGTTAGTCAAGATTTGCTCAAACAACTAAATCCTGTTTATTACAAAAACTATATTCCTTCTAGTGCTACCAACAATATACTGGTACTTCCTGCACGCATCGTGGCGAGCCATAGAGGACTGGCAGAACAATACAATAGAATCTTGTCGATAGATACCGAAAACCCAATTAAGTGTATTCGCAGGATCAACAAGCTAGAAGATTTGCAACTGTATCAAAAAGCACATCAGTGTACGAAAGAAGATATTTTATTTTGGAATAGATTGCCGCAGGATTATGTTTTTCAGCAAGGTGATATGATCGCTATCCGCCGATACTTTGCACCCAAAGACATGGTTTATCAAGCCACCAAAACACGCAAAGATATACAAGACATTCGCATTCACTCGCTACGAGTAGTCGGAATAGATCACGAAAAAGAAAAAGCACTGACGGCACCTGTGTATGTCAAAACCGCTCCAACACAAAAATCAACGGGCAATATCAAAATTATAGCTCCACGTGCAGCTGGTGTTGCCCCCAAGGCAACGGATAGCAAGTTTACCGAAAGTAACACCACAAATGAAAAATCGTCCAATCTGATGGATAGAGTGTCTAAGGATAGGAGTAGAGGCAGACGATTGAGAGGCAGCGCCTCCAATAGCCCAGCCAAGAACAACAACTACCAAAAAGCGGTAGCTATACCAGCAGCCAAAGCAACGGAACAAACTGCTGCTCCTGCTGTCATCGACCAGCAAAGTTTAGAGCAGGTAGAGTCTTATGGACAACAACTACAACGAGAAGCACAAGTAAAACTAGAGGTGCAACAAAGAAATAATACACAAGCACTTACAGTAGAAACACTGCAAAAAGCAAGTCAGAAAATGGAGGAAAAACGCAAAGCTGAAAGTTCGGTCAAACTACCAACTAGAAGCAGAACAAGAAATTTGAGAGATTAAAAATTAAATAATTTCCATATAAATAATGAAAAAAGGAACCATCGTGGTTCCTTTTTTTTTGTGGTAAAACAACGATAATTTTTAAAAGTTGTCAAAAAGGCATCTAAAATGAAGACTTTAAGAAAAGTTAAGAAGGATAAAAAACGTATTATATTATCATTGTTCAAAAAAAACATTAAATTGGAGTTCAGTTCTAGCTACTCAAAATTTATGATTTGTGATTATGAAAAACCCCTTAATATTTTGCTGCTTCTTTTTTGTCCTACTTTTGGCAATGTCTGCACAAGCTCAAGACAAAATAGAACTGTACAATGAGCTGACGCAAATAGGTCCACTCAAACAACTCAACAAGACGTTCGATTTGAAGAAAGGAGAAGATTTGATTGTAAGCGTGACGCCGATGCGTGGCAAATTGCGCAAGCTTATTATCGAAATTCCAGAATCGCCTTTTTATTACGAAAGTAAAAAAATAACCAATATAGACCGTAAGAAAATAACGGTTGACAAAACAGGTACTTATACTTTTCGCTTCGTCAATCGCTCTATTTTCAAGAAAGAAGTAGATATTAAAGTCTATAAAACTAGACGGACCATTCTTAGAGATACGACTGTACTAGATGATATTATTTTTACTGCTTTTCAAGATACGATTAAGCGATACAAGGACGATACGATTCCGATTCCTGATATAGCCGAATACGAATTTACGCTTACGCCTAGTTTTCGTTATGGTTCGGTACATGATTCGGTTATCAGAGAGCCATTGATAGACAATACCAAGTATCAATATGCGGCTTACTGGGTAGGTATTGGCAAGAGTGCCAAAGATGCCTACGACAAGCTCAAAGCAAGTCCGCCACCAAGTTGGTCGCTATCGGGCGTCAACGAACCGATATTAGCCTATGGCTTAGGATTGACGAAGGTGTTGCCGACCAGTAGTTCGGCTGTAGCCGAAGAAGTAATGTTCAAGTTCATGGATCCTGATGCGCCCATTCCTAGACTCACTAGACGGGACAAAAAAGCAGGATATTATGCCATAATCCCGATAAGTAGTGCTAGCAAGTACAAAGAACTGATTCTTTCGTTCCGAAACTTCAATACTACTTCCCCTGTGCCAGTATATGTCAAGATTGTCAAGTTCAAACTCGATAGAGCATATTACAATCAATACATTATTAGAGAACGGGTACAAGAAATTTTCAAAGAAACGACTATTGAGGTATTAGCTCCAGAAGAAGACTAACCTACTTTTTTAGCAGTTGTTGACCAATAAAAAAAAGAAAATAACGTGAAATACTTCCCTCGTATATATTATAGTTTTTGGCTAGTCATAGCATTATTGGTGACTTTCTCCCCAGAAGGTCAAGCCCAAGGTCGAATAGAGCGAATTGTAACGGGTAAAGTCGAGCGAGGGGCTAGAGCTGCTGTTGGTAGTGTCAAGGGTAGAGTTCGTATGGGAGCGAATAGCACCAAAAACGACCTCAAACGCTCGATTCGTAAAGGACCTGGCAGACTAGATGGTGAGGAAACTACCATGGACGAACTTATCGAAGATGAGGAAGTGAAAGACGAGTTAAGAGACAATACCGAAAAGACCCGCTATGTCAAGCTACTTGGAGAATGGACAAAGCTGCCAAATGATGCAGAACTAGCCGCTCGACGCAAAAAACAAGAAATTATTGACTCTATCAATGCTCAAAGTGCTGATGAGGCTCGTGTGACAAAGCGAATTTGGGACGACAGTAGAGATATGTTCATTTTTGGCTGGCACCCCTACTGGGTCGGAAGCCTCTACAAGGGCTACAATTATAGCCTCTACAATGTACTATCTTACTACTCTTATGATATCAATCCTTATACAGGAGGAACTCAAAATCAAGAAGCGGTACAAGAGTTTTTGACAGGTGACTTTGTCAATACTGTACAGGAGCAAAATGGCATTGCTTTGTTATCGGTTACTTGTCATGGCGTGGATAATGTGACCCAATTTTTGTATCAAAATCCTACCGCTCAACGAGCAGTGATTGATTCCTTGGTTTATTTGATTGATTCGGTCGGTGCCGATGGTGTCGAAATAAATTTTAATGGAGTTACCTCCAATGTAAAAGACGAATTTTACAAATTTGTACAAATATTATCCAATACTATTAGTAACGTGACAGCAGATACAGGGTTTGTATTCATGAGCGTGCCGCCTTACGACAAGGAGAATGTATATGATGTGTCGCGTCTGCAAAACTATGTAGATATATTTATTGTCAAAGGGTTTGACTTTCAGGAAACACCCGACGGACTCCAAAAACTGCCTGTTGCACCTTATAACTTTAGTGCCGTTTCGCCTGATTATGATTTGCGAAGTGCTGTCGAGAAGTATATTGTCAATATTGGACCCTACAACACCGATAGATTACTTTTGGCATTGCCTTATTATGGTACCCGCTGGGTAACCGATGTGATAACTGAAGAGGTATTGGATATGTCACTGATGACATACAGCGATATTCAGTTTGAGTATGTCATGAAACGAGATGACGACATCAATTTTCCTGGGGCGACCGTAGGATTTGATTCTGTGTATAGCACACATGTATTCAGCTATTTCGATTTCTATGAAGGTATGGTTGATTCGTTGGGAGACCAACCCCACAGGGTTCAAATCTATTATGATGATAGTACGAGCCTACGCAAAAAATATCAATTCATACAAGAATATAGGCTTGGAGGAGTCGGTATTCAATCATTGGGCTACGATGCTGGATTTTCGCATCTGGAAGATGTATTAGCAGACGAATTTACGATAGTTGACCGTTCGGTCAATGGCAGTGCATTGGATCAAGCAGATGCAAAGGCTGGCGGACTACGTCAATATGGAATTTATGCTTTAGTGATACTGATGTATCTTTCTATTTTCTTATCTATTGGTTTTTGTGCAGCATTATTCAATCGAAAAATACGCCAAGAACTCTTTGAAAGAGGCGGCTTCAGATTATTCTATTTACTATTCTTGACTTCCTTGATTTTACTATTAGGATATTATTTAGGAATGTTCGAGCAGACCACCATGCCACTACTAATAGGTATTGTAGTAGGAGGTTTAGTCAGTTGGTTAGTTTGGCGTTTTGTAGCCAAACGACGATTGTTTACCCCTTAATAGAGACCCTCAGTATTCCAAAAAAAACCTTTGAAACCAAGCAACTCCACCAAGCGAAACGGATAGAAATAATATGATTAATCAATGTAACAATTACAGGCATACCAGTTGGCTAGTACTAGTATTGCTGGTGCTATTCGGTACAACTAATGCGTCCGCTCAACAAGGGTGGGACAGTCCGCTTGATTCGGTCGAAGAAGATCGTATCAAGAGAAGAAGCAGACTGCAAGCAGAACCCCAAGTACAACGACGGGTGGACGAAGAAATCAACGAATATCGTTTGCTGATGCTTTCGCACGAATGGTGGGGAATCCCTACGGATAGAGAGCAAACACGACTCAACAAAGCACGAAACGAAAGATACCAACCCTATTCTAGTCCGTTAGAGAACAGCGATTGGAGAGCGGCAAATGGAGCGTATTATCGCAACCAAGAAAAATTATCGGATAAGCAGCAATTGATTATACTCGGCTGGCATCCTTACTGGGAAGGCGAAGCCTACAAGGCTTATAATTTTAAATTGTTGACGCATTTGGCATACTATGGCTATGAAGTCAATCCGTTTACGGGAGGCTACCGCAATTTTAGAGCCATCTATGATTTTCAGGACAGCGAGTTGATACCAACCGCACACCTAGATTCCTGCAAGGTATTGTTGACGGTGAGCTTGCGAGGAGAAGATGCCCACGATATATTTTTCACGGGGGGCAAGGAAGTGCAAAATAACTTGATAGATAGCCTACGTGCCTTAATCACAAGATCAGGTGCCGATGGCGTAGATATTGATTTTGAGGCAGTCCCATATCAATACAAGCAAGATTTTTGGAACTTTATCGAAGAGCTATCTTTTGCCATTAGAGAAGACAACAATGAGCATGTTGTTAGTATGTCATTGCCCGTAGAGGACAAGTATAATATCTACAACTTAGGACAACTCAAGCCTTGGATAGATTTTTTCTCTATCAATGGTTTCAATTTTCATATTCAACAAACACACTTACAGCAAGGTCCTTTAGCACCATTATTGGTTAAAGATGCCCCTGTACGTGGCACTGTTTTTACGTACGAACGTTATACCAATTTAGCGGATTTGTTGCTCGAAAAGTCAATCATTCAAGAAGTTACGATACAAGAAGAAGAGTCGTATGTAGAGCTACTCAAAGATTCGCTCAATCAATACATACAGAGCCGTTACCCCAATCTAGAGTACGAAACCTATGACATGACGAGTATTCTTAATACCATTAAGATTTCTAGTACCAGCGATGGATTGCCATTGGCAGAAGTACCAACTATCAAACGACTGCTAGGGCGTACACGCTGTACAGCACAACTCAAACAACGAAAAGATGCTGCCACCTCGGGCAAATCAACTCGTTTCTTTTTGTTCGAGCCAGAGGCGACACAACTGCCCGTCAAGGAATATGCGTTGTTCAATAAAATAGGAAAAGTTACGTCGGAAGTAGATTCGCAAATGTTAGATATAGCAGCTGTCATAGAAGAGTACAAATATCGTATTGGCAAAAAACACCATTCTAGTCTTATTATGGGACTGCCTTATCATGGTGCCGTCTGGTATCGTGATGGGGACCACCACAGCGAGTTTGAAGGGTATATGCCTTACAGCGAGATTCTAAAACTGGTAGAAGATGGAGAAGCTTCTGTTAGTTATGACAAATCTACGCATTCTTTAGTG
Organism: uncultured Saprospiraceae bacterium; assembly: GCA_937139495.1. GTDB lineage: Bacteria > Bacteroidota > Bacteroidia > Chitinophagales > Saprospiraceae > Aureispira. Next base: position 53,989 of record CAKZQC010000031.1, read on the forward strand.
GCACTCAAACTAGATACGCTACGTGGGGTTTACCAAATTTATTTTGACAACTCGACTACCTTGAGCAAAAAATACGATTATGTATTGGATCAAGGATTGGGTGGCGTAGGGGTATGGTCGCTGGGAGCAGACTATTCGCATACCGAGCTGTGGGCAACCCTAGAACAGAGTTTTGTTACTCGTAGAGTATGGAATGATGATTTGAAAAAAAATACACGAATCCGAGTCGAAAAAGGCAATAAGATTACTTATACAATCAATTATTTGCTCAAGCATTTTAGCTCCTTAACATTTGCTACTTTGTTTTTTATCACTATATTTATTGGTATCAGCTTCTGTTTCTCAGTGCTGGACTGGAAAGTAAGAGATGTTTTATTTTATAGTGGCGCATTTCGTATTTTTTACCTCGTATTATTTACAGTCATCTTATTGATTGTGGCTAGCATTTTCCATTTGTTCGAGAATGTATTCGTCACCTTCTTTATTGGAGCACTGATAGGACTAGTATTGACATGGACGGCATCTAATTTAGTAGAAAAGAAACACCAAAAATTACCTTAAAGCACTCAGACAGTAGTAAAAATAGACTAGTCAAGGAAAGATACTTTTTTTGATAATACAGCAGTTTGTTTTTGATAATGTCTAATAATATCAATTTAGAATTATGGGAAAAGTAATCGCCAGAGAGTTTATTTGGCTTATCGTAGCATTAATCGTCGCTATTCCTTTAGGAATTGTGTTTTTGTGGTTTTTTGGATTTACAAGAGAAATTATCGACTTACAAGAGCGAAAAAACTGGATTTTTCTGCTTTATCTAGCAGGATATTTTACTTCTTTCGCAGGTATTTATATCATTCGGTTCGTCATGATGGCACTTAGTGCCTTGACTAAGCCAGAGGACGAAGAAGACGAGGAGTAACAGTAGGTATCTAATATTGAGCAATTGCTAATCTGATTGCTACCCAAAAAAAATAGACCAATGATTCATCAAGTATTCGAGGCAATGACTGCCGATATCAATCGATTCTTAAAATCGAAACACGATATTACAGAAGATAAAGTAGTAGCGTCTAGCATCATGAACGCCGATGGCAGTATCGCTATACAAGAACCTGACAAGGTCATTATGACGCTGGCAAATATCGAAGCCGATAGAATGCAAAGTAATATTGGCAACTACAAAAAAACACCTAAAGGATTTGTGAAAGAAAAACCAGCGATCAACGTGAATATGACCGTTGTTTTTTCTGCCTATTTTTCGAGTGAAAATTACTTGGAAGGTTTGAAATTTATCTCCTCAATTATTGCTTACTTTCAGAGCAACTCGGGCAATTTTACGCCCAAAAATATGCCTGCCCTTAGCAATATAACCGATAGGATAACCGCAGAATTGATTAGTTTAGACGCTAGAGACCTCAACAATCTTTGGGGACCGTTGGGTTCCAAGTATATGCCTTCGGTTATTTATAGAGTCAAAACATTGCCAATTCGACACGAATTACCTGTGTTACCAACCCCGATTATTGTCAAAACATAGCAGAATTTGTATCTTGAATATGTCTTATATCCTGAATACGTCTTGTATTTTGAATACGCGTTCGCAACTATAATATAATAAATCATGGCCAGAAAAAGAGTAAGTAAAAGAAGTAGTAAGGCATCGGTTTTTCCGAAGATGCAATTGTCCTTTATCAATAAGTACAATGCCTTGATGTCGGTATCCGTTCAGCATGATTTTTTCAATTCAGGCAATTTTCCTACTCTTAAAATTAAGCCAACCAATACCACTTTGGAGCTATTGCAACGCAATAATATGCAGTTTCGTGAGCAAGGAGGTGGGTTCTTGTTGGGCTATGCCGAATCTGATGCTTATTCGCCTGTGCGAGATATGAAAAAACCGCTACAACTCTCCTTTACATTGGAGTTGGCAGATGCTACCGTATATAACTACACGGATATTCCGTTTGAGTTTGATGACACCATTTATTATTTCAATAATAAAGCCCTCGAAAAAGACGAAACAGAGTACATGAATTTGTCGAACGAGCGCTACGTGACAGGTGATGACCGCTTGGATATATTGCCTCCTATGTTCGATCACGACTTTGACGAGCCACAAGAGGCAGGCGTAGAGGTACAGGTTGTCAATGCCTCAGAGGAAGTAGTGTTTGAGCAAGAAGTAACAGAAGGACACTCCAATATACAGATTAATCTAGCTAGAGAGCCAGAAGGTAAATACACCTTATTGGTTGATGGACTAGAAGAATATTCATTCTACCTATATACCGCACTCAAAAAGATATTTGGAGCGATTGATATTATTATAGATAAGGACGAAATAGGAGAGTATAGTTTTTATGATGCCGATGGCAATATCGTATTGCAAGAATATAATATTCATTTTAAGGCAAGAAAAGTCCGCTGGAAATATATTTTTATAGAAAATAACATCGAAAGACAGCATCAAGAACACCAAATCCAGGACATTTTAAGAAAAAATAGTAATAACGCTATAAAATTCTTAGAGGCAGAAGAAGAAGAAAGCCTTGATGGAAGGTCGGTCTATTCAGTATGGACAGAAGACCCTATACCATTCAAACAGAGTCAGTTATATCAATTTAAGATGAAGAGTAAACGGGGCAAAAATGGGATAGATTGGGTGACTGATTTGCCCAATGCAAGCCCTAAAGATGATTTAAAAGTAAATTCTTTGGATAAAGATGAGGTTTATTCAGAATTAATAGTATATTTGTAAGGTAATGTTTGTCAAAGGACAGATAATACAAAATAAAGTTTCTTAAGATTGACGTCAAACAAAACAAGAAGCAAAAACTAAATTCATTAAATTAACTAAATTTAAACAAATTTTATCATGGCTAAGCAGTATGCAACACCAGGCGTGTACATTGAAGAAAAAAGCGCCTTTTCCAACTCGGTGGTAGCTGTAAGTACAGCAATTCCAGCATTCGTTGGTTATACTGAAAGAGCATCAGCAGGTAAAAGAGACCTGACTAACACTCCATTGCGTGTGACTTCTCTAGTAGAATTCATTAGCTACTTCGGAGGTGCTCCAACTACTACTTTTACTCTAGAAAGTGATGGTGATAACTATTCTTTGACTCCTGATGAAGGATCAAACTACCTATTGTTCCGTTCAGTCCAATTGTTCTATGCGAACGGTGGAGGAACTTGCTACATCGTATCTGTAGGTAACTACGCTACTGGCGTACGTGCAGCAGAATTGATTGGTGAAGAAACAGGTGGAGGTATTACTTCTCTATTGAAAGAGCAAGAGCCTACTCTATTGGTGATTCCTGATGCAGTACTTTTGAGTGCTGAAGAATGTGGATCAGTACAACAAGCTATGTTGAAGCACTGTGGTGCTGACACTCGTAGCCGTTTCTCTATCTTGGATGTACATGAAGGTTACAAATCAAGAACATTATTGGACGACGATGTTGTAACATCTTCTCGTATGTCTTATGGTGGTAACTTCTTGGATTTTGGTGCTTCTTACTACCCTTGGTTGAACACTACTATTGTATCTGCTGACGATTTAGACTACAACAACATTAGCAATGCAGGTGCATTGGTTGAATTGTTGAACGGTGAAGTAGATGATAACGTTTCTGCTGGTTTCGTGAAATCAGAAAAAGGAGACTTGATCAAATCAGAAATTGGTAAAATCGAAGACGAAGATGCTAACGCATATTCTGTTGATAACCTATTGAAAGCAGTTAGCCCAGTATATAACGATATCTTGGGTCAAATGAAAGAAGTATTGAACGTATTGCCTCCTTCAGCAGCTATCGCTGGTATCTACTCTTTGGTAGATAGCACAGTAGGGGTATTCAAAGCACCTGCTAACGTAAGTGTGTCAAGCGTACTTTCTCCAACTGTTAATATCAATGCAGAAGAGCAAGAAGATTTGAACTTGCCATTGAACGGTAAAGCAGTAAATGCGATCCGTCCATTCGTAGGGAAAGGTACACTCGTATGGGGTGCTCGTACTTTAGATGGTAACAGTGGTGACTGGCGTTATGTTAACGTTCGTCGTACAATGATCATGCTAGAGCAATCTATCAAGTTTGCTTGTGAGCCATTTGTATTCCGTCCAAATGATACTAACACTTGGTTGTCTGTAAGAACTATGTGTTCTAACTTCCTACGTAGCCAATGGCAACAAGGAGCTTTGGTAGGTACTTCAGAAGCAGAAGCATTCGAAGTAGAATGTGGATTGGGAACAACTATGACTCCTCAAGATGTAGTAGATGGCTACATGAAAGTGTCAATTAAAGTTGCTATCTCTCGCCCTGCTGAGTTTATCGTAATCACATTCCAGCAGAAAATGCCTGGTGGTGAATAGGATTTAGCTCACCATAGCTAAGGCTAACCAGACAAATGAGTTAGCCATCTTATTTTATTAATTTTTTTTGAAAATATTTAAACTCAATATATCATGTCTGATTACACAGAAAACGCGGTGAATCCGTTTGAGTGGCCAATGGCGAAGTTCTTCTTCCGTGTCACTATCGATGGTTTGCCAGAACTAGGTTTCCAAACAGTGGAAGGTCTAGAATCAGAAACTTCAGTAATCGAGTATCGTCCAGGTAATACTCAATTCTTGTTCAAATCTAAAAGACCAGGTTTGGTTTCTTACTCTAACATGACTTTGAAAAAAGGTGCCTTTCTAGGACAGCCTGATTTGAAAGAATGGTGGAACTTCTACGCATGGGAAATTGCTAGCAATCGTAACGAGCGTAAAGAAATTTTGGTTGAATTGATGAATGAAGCAGGTGACGTAGAAGTTGCTTGGACTATCAAAGGAGCTTTCCCAGTGAAATATACTCCGCCATCAATGGATGCTGAAGCTGATTCTGAAGCAGCAGTAGAGGAGATCGAAATTGCTTACGAATCTTTCACTATCGAGTGGCAATAAGCCAACAATATAGTCGTATAGAAACGATCCATATTATACAAAAGTCTAACAACATTACTGTTGTTAGACTTTTTTTTTGTCTGAAGCCAGTAGAACTTATTAGGAGTCAGACAAAAGTTCGCAGCGTATTGTAAGATATATTTTAAATGCTAAATGAATAGCCTAAAAATTAAGCAGATGTATCTGGTAACCACCCCCAATGTTCTTTTGAATCAAGACTTTGAAGTGGTTACCAAATCTGCCAATAGTAATGAAAACAAATTTATGACATCTAAAATTTGTGTCCACCTACAAGGTCTTTTATTATAAATAAAGTATCAATAAGTTAAAAAAAAGAACGATTGCTCTAGCCATAAAAAAAGAATAAAAGCACTGGCACAAAAAATAATTCTGCTAAACCCTAATTTCACTTTAAATATGTTTTGTGTTTATCAAATATGTTTTGTATTTTAGACTTCGTATAGATAAATAGACTTTGAGTAGCAATCAATTGCAATACCCATACACCTATTAGAATCATCCAAATTACCAATATTCCGAATCCACTTTAGACAACTAAAACTATGTTTGGCAACAATTTTAACAATAGCAGTTCGCACTATCAAGAATGGCCCCTCTCCAAATTTTCATTCAAGATAAGTATAGGAGGTTTTTCGGGTGAACTCGACTTCGAAACCATGGATGGGCTAGGAGCAACAGTAGCAAAAATGGAATTTAGGGATGGAAACTCTAAGAAATTCCATAAACAGCACCGCCCTACGCTTACTTCTTATGATCCCGTTACACTCAAGAAAGGAATGTTTCAGGGCGACTCAGAGATTTATGACTGGTTTTCCAATGTATCATCAGGTGCTTTGTTTGGTGACGCTCGTACCGTCACTATCAAACTGACAGAAATTGATTTCGGAATGGGAGGACTTGGTGGTAGTCATCGTGTCTTGTTTCAGTGGACACTCGATAAAGCTTATGTTACTAAATTTACACCACCATCATTAGATGGAGGAGCAGAGTCGGAGCCAGCAGTAGAAGAACTCGAAATTTCATATCAGTCCTTTACCGCTAATGCCAATCCTTTGGTATTGCCGAGCACGTCAATGCAGAATAAGTCACTGCCACCTATCAATCTGAAGCGTACCGCTATTAGCGAAGACCTGACCTACCAAAAAGTAGATTTGACGCGTGAGGTAGAAGAAGCAGACACCGAGGCTATCAATGCCGCTAGAGCTGCCGCTCAAGAACAACGCGAAAAAGATAGAGCTGCTGCCAACGCAGCCAATGAAGAGGCGCGATTAGCAGCGGAGGCAGAAGCAGAAGCAGAAAAAGAAGCTCAAAAAGAAGCGTTTGACGCTGCCAAGCAAGCTCAAAATGATGCTGCCGCAGAAGAAAATGAAGCCTACGAGAAACCAGAACAAGAAGAAAAGGAAGAAAAAGAAGAAGAAGCTGCTAACACAGCTGAAGTTCCAGATGTAAATGTATCGTCAGGTCTGAATCCAAACAGTGTTAGTCGTGAAGCGGCTGATATGAACGTATCGGAAAATAAAGACGCCGCCGAAAAAGAAGAACAAGATAACTTGACAACTAGCGAAGACATCGACATGGAAGATAATTCGGACGATGAGAAAGTAGATCTGACTCGTGAAGCGGATGAAATGAATGTATCTGAAAATGATGAAGCTGCTGAAAAAGAAGAGCAAGATAACTTGACGACTAGCGAAGACATCGACATGGAAGATAATTCGGACGATGAGAAAGTAGATCTGACTCGTGAAGTAGAAGAGCGAGATATAGACGCTATCAATGCCGCTAGAGAGGAAGCCAAAGCTGCTCGTGATGCTGCACGTGACGAACAAAATGCAGCCAATGAAGCTGCCCGTGAAAAACGAGAAGAGGAAAACGAGAAAAAACAAGATGAACAACGTCAAGCTCGTGAAGATGCCATAGATGGTGATGATGACTAATTCTCAAGTATTTGTTACGAATTGAAATAAAATAAAACAAACCACTAAACAATAAAAACCATGGGTTTATTTGGAAATATAATGGGCTTTTTGGAAGAGCCAGTACCGAGTTTCTACTTCGAAGTAGAAGTTCAAGAACGTTTAGATAGTGCTTCTGGTATTGCTAGTACTGTGATGGGAGCGGTTAGTAGCTTGATATTGGGCGATTCTGCTCCTAGCTCCAACGCTAATTCTTATCAGTCTGTGGAGGGGTTAGGAATTTCTTTCTCTACGGGTACTATCAATGAGGCTGGTTGGTCTAGTCCTCGTCCTACGTTCGACAAAATGAACAACGACGAACTGACATTAGTCCGTTATTTACGCCCCAAACACATGGGAATTATGGGCTTTTCTTTGGATCCGATGAGTGATTGGTGCAAAAAAACAATGGACTCTGCCAAACGTTGGCACGAATCTATCGAAACGAAAGATGTGATGATTTATATTTATCACCCAGCTATCAAAAATCCCTTGCCAGTAGGTCCTTCTTCTTTTCCCGTAGCAGGCTTTTTGGCACAAGAAGCTTACCCTATCAAGTGGGCTATTTCTGGACTAGATTCAATGAATGAATCGGAGCCTATCAAAGAAACGATTGTGTTGAGATATACCGAGATGCAGCGACTAGAAGTACCAATGACGTAAAAGCAGTCCTGCAAGAAATTATATCACCTATAATATATAGCATAATATGCCAGTATCTATCAAACAAATGACCATCAATACGAAAGTCAACAAGCAAAGTAGTGAAGAAACAAAACCTGCAGGTGGTGGCGGTGGTGGTATGTCCAAATTGGACAAAGAAGCCCTCATAGAAGAATGCCTTGCAAGAGTGAAATCAATGATTGAATACGAACTAAAACCCTAAAATTATTTGATATTAGCACGAATAGAGCCACTAAGACTATACTAATTCAGCTGAATATTAATTAAATAATTTTTATAAGAACCAAATAATACCATGGGAGATTCTCCATTAAAAAAGTTCGGTAGCGGAACCGTAACATTAGAAGTGTCTATTGGCGGTAGCGTTGTGCCTTCTAGTATGTACATACTAGAAGTAGAAGTAGTTAAGGAAATCAATAAGATCCCTTATGCCAAAATTGTGTTCTTGGATGGAGACACTAGAGAGCAAACTTTTCCTAAGTCGGAAGATGATATGTTCAAGCCAGGAGGCGAAGTCGAAATCAAAGTAGGTCATGACCCCAAAACTAGAGATACTATCTACAAAGGAATAGTAGTGGGACATGGTATTCGACACAATAAATACAACGGTTCTGTACTAGTGCTTACTTGCAAAGATGAAGCACTAAAACTAACCGTAGGACGTAAGAATACTATTTTCTATGACATGACCGACTCCGATATCATATCGCAGGTCGTGAGCGATGGCGGATTGAGTGCCGACGTAGAATCTACAAGTGTTTCACACAAAAAATTGATACGCTACTATTCTACCGATTGGGATTTTATACAAGCTAGAGCTGATGCCAATTCTTTGGTGACTATCATCAATGATGGAGAAATTAGCATCAAAAAACCTACGGTTTCAGAATCCTCCAATGTCTTGGTTACTTATGGTAAAGATTTGATAGACATGGATCTTAATATAGATTCTACTTATCAATATACTGATGTACAAGCCAATACGTGGAATTTTCAAGACCAAGCAATTGATAATACCGCAGGCGCTAAACCTACCGTAGATAGTCAGGGAGATATTGATAGTGCTGAGTTGGGGGGAATATTAGAACCTGAAGAATTGGTACAAACAACTGCTCCTGTTACTAAAGATTTTATGCAAGCATGGGCGGATTCTGTTTATCAAAGAGCACACTTGTCTAGAATAAGAGGTACGCTCAAATTTATAGGAGCTTCGGAAGTAGAAGTAGGTAAAACCCTTGATATGGAAGCCTTGGGCAAACATTTTAATGGTCCAGGTTATGTCTCGAAAGTACGCCATATTATCAAAAACTCACAGTGGCTAACTGAAGTAGGCTTCGGCTTACCTGCCAAAACACACTTAGAAACTTATCCTTCTGCACAAACATTGCCCGCAGGTGGAACATTGCCTGCTATACATGGTTTGCAGCACGGTATTGTCAAGCAAATTGATGGTGACCCTGACGGCGAATTTAGAGTATTGGTCAATATACCGATCATTGATAATCTTGAAGGTGAAGGTGTATGGGCTCGAATGGGGCATTATTATGCTACCAAAGGTTCTGGATTTATCTTTTATCCAGAAATAGGTGATGAGGTGGTATTAGGCTTTTTTGATGATGACCCAACGTACCCTGTTATCTTGGCTTCCTTGTACAGTAGTGCACAAGTGATAGCAGGTAGTGACGGTAGTGGTAGTGGTGACCACCCTGTGGGACACGATGCTACTGAAGCAAACCAATTCAAAGGCTTTTCGCTCAACGAAGGAAAAATGCGTTTTGAATTTGATGATACCGATTATATTATCAAGATACTAACCCCTAATAATCACTTGATACAAATATCTGATTCGGAAGATAGTATCTATATACAGGACCCTGTCAATAAAAACAGTATTTTGATGGATTCGGCAGGTATCACGATGGAAGCAGAAATGGATATTACGCTCAAAGCGAAACAAAATATCATCATGGAAGCAGATATGAATATAGAAACCAAATCTTCGATGGATACCTCGATGGAAGCAGGAACGAACTTCAATATCAAAGGTGGTGCCCAACTCAATGCAGAAGCACCTATCTTTGAGATAAAAGGCTCTGGAATGGGTACCGTAGATGGTGGTGGTATGCTTACTGTCAAAGGAGGAATGGTGATGATTAACTAAGCTAAGTTGCACCGTGTGAAATAATATTTTTCGAAATTTAACATCTAACAAGTCTAGTATCTAGCTACTTAAAGCCTAGCATCTAGCACCAAATAATAAAAACTATGTGTCCACCAGCTGCTAGAATAACCGATATGCACGTTTGTCCGATGGTGACAGGAACTGTACCACACGTAGGAGGACCTATTGCAGGGCCTTCTTGCCCTACTGTTATGATAGGCAAATTGCCCGCTGCTATGGTAGGCGATATGTGCGTCTGTGTCGGACCGCCCGATACGATTGCGATGGGGTCTACAACCGTTTTTGTAGGAGGTATGCCCTTGGCTCGCTTGGGCGACTCCACGGCTCATGGAGGGACTATTGTGCTAGGGGAATTTACTGTGATGGCAGGGTAGCAAGTAGATGAAATTATCTTATAATAGATCTTAATTCTCTATAGAGCCACAAATAAAATTATATAAAATGAAAAACCCTTTGGAAAGTCCAAAGGGTTTTTTATTTTTACTATGCAGTCTATGTTCCTTAGGAAACAGATTGCCATTTGGTACATAGAAAAAGCAATCTACGTAGTCACACATTACGAACATATGCAAGCTCTGATTGGAGACAAAAAGGCAACGCAGTATTTCAAAACGTTTGGATTTGATCCTGACCAGCCTTACGAAGAATGGTCAAGTAAAAGAGAAAAAACGAATAGTGGTTTTGCTTAATAATGTTCTTACCGATTCGTATCACCTATACCTTAACATCTACATACTATGTCAAATCTAAAGAAAGTAAATAAATCATTTTTGGGATCGGGTTGGAGTTTTCCGCCACGATTTGCCCAGACTGCAGAAGGACTGGAACTCTCACACGATGATCGTGATGTAGCAGAGTCCATCTTTATACTGCTCTCGACTCAACCGGGAGAGCGAGTAATGAATCCAGAGTACGGTTGTGACTTGCACAGTCAATCTTTTCAGACGATCAATGCCTCTACCAAAGCTAGGATTCGAGATATTATCTCTACGGCTATACTGTACCATGAGCCAAGGGTAAGCGTAGATGATATTACAATAGATGTTGTCGATGTCCTTAATGGACACCTCAATATCAATATACTGTATGAAATAAAGGGAACGAACTCTCGTAAGAATATGGTTTATCCATTCTACTTGACGGAAGGGTCGGATATATAGGAATCTTCCCAAAAAAGACTCCTGATGGCTACAACCTTACTTTGGTAGGTAGCAATCTTCAACGTAAGTAGATAGGGAATAATGAATAGCTATTGCTTGCACAAAAACAAAAGGAACAAGAAACCTCACCTAATACATAAGTTATGAACAAGAACAAAAACACCAGTATGCTACATTGGAACGGAACTTCGCAGAAGGAACGTCTATTGAGTGCCCTCAAACCTGAATCTATCAAGGTAGATGAGCGTTCGGTATCCGATATGTTAGCATTTGCTTCCAAATACTCCGAAATGGTCAAGTATTATGACCAAAATAATAGCCATGTGGGGGACTGGTCTAATTTCTTTCAGAATGACTTAACGGTCTTTTTGGCAACCATCGTATCGACCGATTTGACCAAAATAGAACGTCAACACAACAAGCTTATTCATGCCCTTGAAAATTCGCCTAGAGCGGAAGAAAAGCTAGAAGCCCTAGAAGGACTGATGGAGCAAATCATGGATATGGCACACCAACTCAATAGTTGGTATGTACATGCGTTGGAAATGGACAAAATGGACATTTTTGAATCTTCGGAGCTAGAGACAGAACTAGAAGAATCCATTAAGCAACAATTGGCTCATTACTTGATGGACTTGTTGGAATACCAAGAGGACTTGGGTTTCAATAGAGAAGGTGAGTATAGCAGGGAGCGAATAGAAGAAGCTTTTCACCCTATGTGGTTTAGAGAACACAAACGCCTCGGTGAAAAATTTATTGACCTCAAAGACAGCCAAGCCTCCGATAGAATAAAGGATTATACCAAAAAAGTGCGCATACAGTTCCGTACTTTTTATAGTGTGACTTCTTATGTCGTCCAAATTTCATCTGATTTGTTTGAGGATTCGATGCTCATGAAGTCAGATCACAAGCCCGATGTAGCACTGTTTATTTCATTTTTGCAAATGTTCAAGAAGCTGCAAAAAGAAGCGAACACGGTTACTGCCAAGCATTTGGATTTTTATTATTTCAATGTATTGAAACAACGTCAAAGAGGATTGGTGCCTGATCAGGCAAATATCTACTTTGAGACCGCCAGACATACCGATACGCACTATCTCGAAGCAGGAACATTACTGACAGCAGGAGTAGATTCGGAAGGAGTGGAACAACTCTATACGACCAACCGCCCTATCGAAATCAACAAAACTAAAATTGGAGCGTTGAAGACGATTTTTGTGGCTAAAAATACCAAAATTGGTATTGGCAGCTCTTACCGAGTAGTGACGAACTTATATGCAGCAGATGCCGCCAATTCACTAGACGGCAAAGGCGAGCGTTTTATCAATAATGAAGAAAACTGGCCTACGTTTGGTCACGATATACTAGAGTTGTCAAAATCGCAACAGCAAATGCAATTTGCAGATTTGGGTTGGGCGATTTCTGCCCCAATACTAGAGCTGGAGGAAGGACACCGCGTTGTGACGATGCGCTTTACTTTTTCGCCGACCTCTATGTACACGCTCAATTTGTTGATTAAAGACATTAGCAAAAACGAAAAAATATCTAGAGAAGATGCCTTCTCTAAAATATTCAAAAATAGCTTGGAAGTACACTTCACGACAACCGAAGGTTGGACAGAAGCGTACACCGCAGAGGTATTGCCACCCTTGGAGTGGGGCAAGCCAGAAATAACGATTGTAGCTTCGTTGACCAATACCGCTCCGTCAGTAGTAGGATACAATCCTAAAACAATGGGCGGTGGTTATGATACGCCTTTCCCAATCGTCAAAATATTGCAGCGCTCAGAAGGAGCTTTTTATACCTATTCTTTCTTGAAAGATTTGGAACTCAAAACGGTCAATTTAGATGTGAACGTGACGGGTATGAAACGCCTGAATGTGTCCAATAACTTAGGTGGATTAGATGCTTCTGTACCATTTCAGCCATTCGGGCCAATTCCACAAGTGGGGTCGTTCATGATGGTTGGCAAAGAAGAGTTATTCCGTAAGGAGTTGACTGATGTTCGATTTAATGTAGAATGGCACAATTTGCCAGACGACAAAAAAGGATTGCGCGGTTACTACAAAGAATATGGTTTAGGGATCAAAAATGAAGATTACCGTTTCCGTATGAGTGCTTTATCTGGTGGATATTTTTATCCAGTAGAGGGCAACAATGTACTAGAATATCCACTCTACGAGTCGGATCCAGAAAATAGCTTGGGGATTCATAGAAGAAGAAACTTGGGTAATATCAATTTAGATGCACTCAATATTAAACCCGATCATAAATTTACGATGCCTTCGGTTTATAACAACGAGGCACAAGCAGGGTTTTTCAAGTTTGAGTTGACTGCACCAAAGTATGCTTTTGGTCATGCTGAATATGCTAGTTTGTACGCTCGTGCGGTTGCTTACAACAGCGACCCGAACCGCAAGGGTGTCGAAAAACCACTGCCCAACTCACCTTATACCCCTGTTGTAAGAACCTTGACGATGGACTATTCGGCCACAGCCGAAGTAGCGGTACTATCGTTGGGCAAAATGAATAAAGGAAAAGAAACAAAAGAGCAACTGTACCATATTCATCCGTTTGGCAATATTCGCACGTATCATCATGGTCGTTCGACCAATTTGTCGCTATTGCCTAACTACACGGACGATGCGTACCTATATATTGGACTGAAGGACTTCCGTCCGCCCAATCCACTTTCTATCTATTTTGAGTTGAAAGAGAACATGAATTTGTTTACAGACGCAGAAGCAAAGAAAGGAAAGCCTGAGATTTTCTGGTCGTACATGGTCAATGATGAATGGCGCACCTTCTCGCAGAATCAAATATTGTCGGATACGACCAATGGATTTATCAATTCGGGTATTATTGAGTTGGAAGTGCCACGGGACTTGACAGATGATAACCAAACGCTACCGCAAGATATGCACTGGTTGTGTGTGACGGTACGTGGCGCGGCTCAAAATATGCCTCGCACACTCAAAGTAGCTACTCAAGCAGTAAGCGTCACTTGGGTGGACAATGGTAGTGGCGAAAGACACTTGGAACAGGCTTTGCCTGCCAAACAGATCAAAAAACTAGCCTCTTCTATTTCGCAAGTACGAGCAGTACACCAGCCTTTTCCGTCGTTTGGCGGTCGTGTAGGCGAAGATAAACTAGCGTTTTATACACGTACCAGTGAGCGTTTGCGTCACAAAAACAGAGCAGTATCAGCATGGGATTATGAGCGTTTGATATTAGAGCGTTTCAATAATATCCATCAAGTAAAGTGTATTACACACCTCGGACACGAGGAGCATGTACCTGCAGGAACGGTCACGATTGTAGTTGTGCCGAAGTTGGATAGCAAAATGGTGGGCTACCATTTACCAATGGTCAATCAGACTATCTTGCTAGAAATCAAGGAGTACTTGCAGTCTTTGGCTTCGCCGTTTGTCAATATCGAAGTGCGTAATCCAATTTACGAGCGTGTGAAAGTCACCGCAGGGGTACGTTTCCAAAAAGGAAAAAATAACGGTACGTTCTTGAAAAAACTAAATCAAGATATTATCAAATTTATGTCGCCTTGGATGGTAGGCGAGGAGCAAGAACTCGAATTGGGTGGCTCGCTGATCAAAGATTCTATTTTGAGCTACATCGAGAAGAAAGACTATGTTGATTTTGTCACCAAGTTTTCGGTAGTACAGGTATTCCCTGAAGACAGAGGTTTTGATGTAGATGATACAGCTATCCATGCGACCAATTCGCCACTGATTACGGCTACTAAGCCATGGTCTATCTTGATTCCGTTTGAGATGAATCCGCTGTACTTCTTGGAAGATGATACCTTCCAGATGGCAGAAAAAGCATCAATTAGCTCCATGATTATTGATGGTGATTTTGTTATGACCGAAGAAAAAGAAAGAGATTACGAAGACTATATGTCTACGAAGCGCAGAAAGAAAGATGAGGAAGATGATCAAGATTAGTTTTTAGTAAATTTTCTGCCAGAATAGAATAATGATAAAATAGAGTTGTAGCATTGCTGCGACTCTATTTTTTTGGGGGGGGGTAGGAGGATGTAATTGCCTTTACGGTATACTTTTTTGTATTTATTTTAAACTAAATAGTTTTTTTTTAGGTTTTAATGGTTTTTTTTGGTAGAAAGTGTTATTTTGAGAGCATAGTTAGCATTAATACTTTTTTATAAAAAAATAGATAATCATGTCCTTTAAAACCAAGATAAACCCTTCAGAGCTAAGTCAAATGACACAGAAGGCGTACGAGAAATTAATAAAAAAAGAAGTAGTGAAAGCTCAAAAATTTGGGAGTGTACCTATTATGGTATTTTCCGATTTTGAGTTCGGTTGTGGAACAGTGGCTACACTAATGCTACTTGGTAAGCAATCGGGAGAACTGACAAAGTTCTATAAAAAAGCAAAACTAGAGCGAAAGAAAGAAAATGATTTTGCCAAGGGCGTTTGTTATTTTGAGGTAGTGGAGGGGCAACCCACTCGATTGCATATTGCCCTAAATGAGGGAAAGGGCAAGCCTGCCAAGATGACCAAAAATGGCAAAGCACTCTTCAAAAAAATGGGTTTATCTCCTAATATTTATAAAGGAGAATTGCCTACGGAATTATTAGAAAATGTAACTGCTAGCTTAAGTCAGGAGGAATTAACGGAAATAGATCAAACAGTAGATGATGCAAACGATACGCAGGCGTTGGGACTAGTGGCGAAGCAGTATAAAAAAGCTTATAAAAGAGTGTCCTTAGAACTACTTCCTATTATTCAGCAAAAAGCATGGGGGAGCCTACATGCAGAGCATTTGGCAATAGCTACAGCAGGTTACCGAGCAGCAAGTAGTTTCTTGGATAAGTATGAAGAAAGCAACGATAAAAAACAAGAACGGTTTGCTCCTATAATGGAGCAAGTAACCTCCAATAAACCCAAATTGGCTAAAATAGCGGCTAAGATAAAGCAAGAATTGAGTAAACAAGCTCAAGTACATGGCAATGCAGATGATATGGCTGCTGTGTTGGCAGATGTTAAAAATACATTGTCTGAGATGAAACCCAAAGTAGCAGAAGCACTAGCTTGGTTAGATACTAAGATTGCAAATGCCGCGAACTAAATCCCCTTTAATTAAATTCAGATAAGACCAAAAAAAATGAACGAAATAGCACTAAAAAAGCTCTATTGGGAGCTTAAAGATAGAGTAGATAGTTACGCCAAAAAATTAGCAACCCTAAAAGGTGATGCTCGTACCGACTATGAGGAGCTCAAAGATTTGATAAAAAAATTAGAGCAAAGAGCTGTGACTGCTAGTATTAGTTTGGATAGCGATGAAGGGGTTGGGCAAGTAGCCGATGAAACGAATGATTGGATGCAGATTTTGGAGTTGTCTAGTATGCCAGCGTTTATTCAAGATAAAATAAAAAACAAAGTAAAAAATACTACTCCTCAGTATCCAACTGGAGCAGAGATGCAGGTATTGATTGATAATATAATGAAGTTTTACAATCAGAATACTAAGTTGAAGGACGATGATCAGGTGTATATCAAGATATTGGACAATGTCAATCCAGAAAGAAGTGGACTTAAGAATTATACGCCAGCAGAAATGGCAAGTGTCAAGGCTGATTTTAATGAATATATTATTGCCGCTATTGATGATGGTATAAGAGGACTGGATAGTAATAGCTGGTCTTGGCAAATGGAAGATGTACATCACGCATTTGAAGAGTATTATATGCAACGAAAGCTGGTGGACAAAGAGGTGAAGCAGGCTACTAAGGATTTGCCCTATCAATTCAAGGTAGATATTGCTGAAAAGAAGTATAATCCTGAGTATAAATTAACTGTATTCTCGATAAATGAGTCATCTATAAAAGCTAATATTAAGGGGAGTTACTTCAAGACAGCAGCTAAATCAAGAGAGGTTACAAATATGAATGATTATATGCAATATTATGATCAGTATATAAGAACTACTATAACTACGTTTGATTTTCAGAAAGCACTAAAGGGACACCTTAATCCCAAGGCTTCTACGACCTTTTTTTCTAAAGGAGTTATGGTAGCATTACCTAATAATTTAGGAACGGTAACGATTAAGTGTGACCTGATTAATTTGACATGGGTTGAATTAAATATAGGAATAATAGAAGAAGCAAAAAGAACAAATTACTTAGCTCCTTCTATTGGTACTTTTTCATTAAAATATGATTTAGAATTAACGAATAAAGATTTGCCTATTATTGATGGATTGACATATGAAGTTGTTCGAGCTACTGTGTCTGTCGGGTGTAAAATTTCCTTGACAGAGGGCTATTTTAGAGAGTTAATTAATAAAGCGATAGAAAAACTAGCAGAGAAAGAAGCCAAAGATAAACTCGCCAAAGAAGCACTTAAAGCCCTGCAGAATGATGGCAATAAATTAATATCGCAAGCAGATGATTTGAAGGGGGTATTGGATGAGGCTATCAACGAAAAAAGTCTTTCTCAAAAAGCTAGAGCCATTGTTGACAAGTTTGATGACGCTGCTAAAGCATTTACAAAAAAAGTAAACGCTGTAAAAGGAGCCGCAAAAAAAGCTGCTCAAAAGATAGCACAGGAAACAGCCGAAGCGATAGCTAAAAAACTGGGTGTAGAAGCGATGAAACGAGCTGCGATCTTAACCGCTGGCAAGGTTTTGATCAGGTGCATACCTGTAGTAGGACAAATTGTCACAGTCGTTGAAATAAGTTATTACTTTGTGTTATTGGCAGGTTGGGCAATAGAAAAAGCGCAAGAGAGTAACGACAATAGGCAAAGAAGAGGTGATGATGATGAGCCAGTTAATTATGAACATAGGTTGCACTCAGGAAAGCTATAAATATCATCTTAGTGATAAAACGATTGCTCAAAATAAAATAAATGCTATGGCAAATCTACTTCAGCTAGATGGTTATCAAGTTTAAATATGGATATAGTACCAAAAAAACAGCATCGAAAAGATGTATTAGACAGTTATCTTAGGCTAGACCAACAAGACGGTAAGGCTGTTTTTTATTATGTTGACGAACTTGTTTTTAGCATAATAGTTGCCGTTTATATACATGTGCTGGGGATATTTCCGCTTGTTAATAATTTGTGGAATGACTATACCCTTGGTACTAATTTTTCTGTTGATTTTGCGTCTATTTCTACGGAGAACAATAGACTCTTTTCTACTATTGCCCAATACAGTACTATCACACTTTTGGTGGCAATATTTTCGATTTTTTGGTTGGGCGGAATAGGCTACTTGCTGGAGCTACATCTGAAAAAATATATGCGGTTGGAGATACACCATGATTTTGTGTACGAAAAAATAGGCGAGCGTATAAGACTAAAAATAGCAACGGAAGAAATAATCAATATCAAAAGGGTATCAAAGCTTTTTGGTTTCGTTACCGTTGTTCGATTTACGCTGAGGAATGGGGATACATATGATACTTGGTTCAAGATGCCAACACACGAAAATCTAAAATTATTAAGTTCTATTATATTTGATGGCAAAGCGCTACAACAAAATAGGGAAGCAGTAATGCTACTTAAAGAAAGTGTTAGGACTTATGAGTTGAAATACGAACACAAATATACACGTCTTTTTGATGAAGAACAGGTTAAGAAGATGATCGTGTTTTTTGTGATTGTTTTGTTTTTTGATGAATATTGGTGGCTGACTGCTATGGCGAGCGTGTTTGTTGCATATAATTTTCTGCAGCAGATGTATTATTATTACCTAGATGTCACGCACAAAAGACTTATCGTCAGACCTAATGTCATCAAGGTAAATTCTATCGCATGGGAGTACTTTACGATGCGTAAAATAAAAAAGAACGAGATAGACACTATTGCACTCTTGATGGATAACGAGCTGTACCAAATTACGGTAGTTACTAAAGAAGGTTATCTATATCGCTTGCCTATTTGGTTTATAGATAAACTTGTTGCTAAAAATAAGTTGTTGGCAATAAAAACAATGTTGGGAATGAATGGAGACAGTGATGTTTTAACATAGTTAAAATAGTAGTTAATTGGAAGTCTTAATATCAGCACTTCCAATTAACCATACAGATGTTTGCAAATGCAAACCACTTTCGTTATCTACTTTTGACTAAATTTATTATATTTAAGCGTTCATTGGCAAAAAGCCAACAAATAGAACCTATTACAGCAGCTAACGACCAAAGATACCTATGACCTTATTAACCAGAACCACCCTCAAGAACTTGTTCAAACGAGGGTCTGTACCTTCAGAAGTTAATTTTTCGGATTTGATTGACTCTACGGTCAATAAAGTAGATGATGGATTTGCGCAAAGCCAAGAACACGGCTTGATGCTCGCTCCACAAGGCAAAAATAGAAAACTATTGAGTTTCTTTGAGTCGATTCGAGACCCGAACTCTAGTTTTAGTATGGCACTCAGCCCTGACCGCTCTACCAAGGGTGTAAGTATTGAAGACAGCGAACACAATTCTCTTTTGTTCTTGAAAGATGATGGCAATGTAGGAATAGGAACAACCGACCCACGGTTTAAGCTAGAAGTAGCAGGTATGGCGGGTATGGCTGGACGTGTTGGTACGTATGCCGCAGGTCAAGTCAAAGCCAATGGCGAATGGCAAACTATCTTGTCAAACCTAGAAGGTTTGCAAGCTTTTGAGGTGATTGCGCAAGCTGCAGGACCTGAGAGCAGAGGTAAATATGCTATGACGTATGCGATAGCCATGTGTAACTATGGGAATGGTACGATTAAGCAAGTTAAATCGACTTATTCTCGTTTGTTAGGCCCACTATTTCATCGAATTTCTTTCCGCTGGATGGGCGATGAGTATGGCTATAAACTCCAAGTGAAAACAACTCAAAATTACGGCTTTCAAGACGATAAAGGCGCAAAGCCCTGCCAAATCAAATACTACGTTTCTAAACTATGGGACGAAGGTATGCACCAAGCAGTGACCAAAAGTAGTAGAGATTAAGCACTTACATTTTGAATAAAATATAGTTATCAAGGACTCCTTGTAGCGTTTTGCTGCAAGGAGTTTTTGTTTTTTTATATCTTTGATTAGACATTATTACAAAACAAAAATAAGACAACATGAAAAAGAACCTATTATTGGTTATTTGCTTTTGGAGTATCTCCTATTCTGCTTGGGCAGTCGAAGGAATGTGGATACCATCCTTGATAGATATGTTCCATTCGGACATGAAAACCTATGGTCTGAAACTGAACCCAGAGGAAATTTATTCGACGAACAAGTCGAGTCTCAAAGATGCGATTGTACAATTTGATGGGGGTTGTACTGCCGAAATTGTTTCGGACAAAGGATTGATTTTGACGAATCACCATTGTGGTTTTGATGCCATACAACAACATTCGTCAGTAGAGAACGATTACCTCAAAAATGGGTTTTGGGCAAAAAGCCAAGCCGAAGAATTGGCCTGCCCTTGGATGCGTGTGACTTTCGTCAAAGAAATAGTTGACGTAACGAAGCAAGTACTGGCTGGAACAGAAGGTATGACGGACGAGTCAGCCATCCGAAAATTGATGGGCGAAAATATTGCGAAGCTAGAGCAATCCAGAGCAACAGGAACGATAGAGGCGAAAATTAAGCCGTTCAATATGGGAAATCAATACTATATGTTGGTGACGGAAGATTTTAATGATATTCGCTTGGTGGGTGCTCCGCCTTCAGCTATTGGCAAATATGGTGGCGACACCGATAACTGGGTATGGCCTAGACATACAGGTGATTTTTCTGTTTTTCGCATTTATGCCAATACCGATAATGGAAGTGCAAAATATGCAGCAGAAAACAAGCCGTACAAGCCTAAGCACTTTTTGCCAATCAGCATGAAGGACAAACAAGAAGGGGACTTCACGATGATTTATGGTTTCCCTGGGAGTACGGATCAGCATTTTACAGGTAGCAAATTGAAATTCTATGTAGAAACAGAGCGTCCTGCTCGTATTGCAATGCGTCAGGCGAGTCTAGATGTCATCAAACCTGCTATGAACAATAGTGACGAAATCCGTATTCAGTATGCTTCTAAGCAAGCGCGTATCGCCAATGCTTGGAAAAAGTGGATTGGTCAGATTGGTGGTTTGAGAGAACTCAATGCACTAGACAAAAAAGCAGCATGGGAAGCAGAATATACTGCCAAAGCCAAAACTAAAACAGAATGGGCAACGTATGCCAACGTAATTGGAGAGTTGGAAACGCTGCAAGCAGCCAATCAAAAATATGAATTTGCTCGCTCTTTGTTTATTGAATATTTCTTTGTGGGTCCCGAATTTTTACGTTTTGCGTATAACTTCGACCAGTTGGCGAACAACTATGAAGAGTTGGAGAAAGCAGGGAAGTTGGACGACATGAAAAAAGCACTACAAGCGGAAGCTGCTAGTTTCTTTAAGAATTACAACAAGCAAGTTGATCAGGATATATACAAAGTATTGACGCCTATGTACATCAATTATATTGACAATGGCTTATTGCCGACTAACTTTGCTAGTGATTGGGGCAAGCGTGGCGAAAAAATATTTGACTGTTCCGTTATCTTGAATCCTGAAAAGCTCAAAACATTGCTAGAAAGCGGAAACATCAAAAAAATAGCTAAAAAACTACAAAAGGATCCTGCACTACAACTAGCAGCAGAACTATACGAAGGTTTTAATAAAAATATTCGTACAGAATATGGCAACTTTGCGGTACAAGAAGAGGCACTGATGACGACTTATGTTGGTGGTATCTTAGAGATGTTTCCAAACAAAAAAACGTGGGCAGATGCTAACTCTACCTTGCGTATTGCTTATGGCAAACTAGAAGGTTCTGCTCCTGTAGATGGTATCAAATACACGCACTTTACGACCATTGATGGCATCATGCAAAAGTACAATCCAGAGAATCCTGATTTTGAATTGACGGATAGATTCCTAGAGTTGTATAAGAAAAAAGACTTTGGAGATTATACGCAAGATGGCGAATTATGGGTTTGTTTTACGGCTTCCAATCATACGACTGGTGGCAATTCGGGCAGTCCTGTTATTGATGCCGAAGGGCGATTGATGGGTATCAATTTTGACAGAAGTTGGGAAAGCACGATGAGCGATTTTATGTTTGATAGCTCTCGTTGTAGAAATATTGCAGTTGATATTCGCTACGTACTGTGGGTAATCGACAAATATGGCGAAGCCAAATACTTGGTTGATGAAATGAAATTGGTAAAGTAATTACTCTTCTTTCTCCTTGCTATTGGGAATAGGTTTTGCCTGTGGCTGATACACTTTAGGTATTTGGTAGAACTTCCTGATAGCAGGGAGCATAGGAGTAAAGGGGTGTACAGGAAATCCAATTGGTTTTTCTTCGTCTGTCAAGAGTATGACTTTATCCTGCTTTTTGAAATAGTCAATATAGGTGGGTTTGCCTATAATTTTAAAAATAGTTGATTTGGAGGTGTTTTTATAACAGAGGTGAATAGTATCAGGTAGTAATAAAACACCCTTATAGGTAAAAAAAGGGTTGTTATTTTCAGAGAATGCCGCTGCATTAAATATAAAAATCAGTAGCCCCACAATAGATACAACGACACCGATAACAAGTACTTGCATGGAATCTCCCCAAGTTGGTTGTTGCCACATATGCCAGCATAAGACATAAGGCAAATAAAAAACTAACAGAATAGATAAAGGTAAAACGAACAGTAAGCGAAAAAAGAAAGAAAAAACACGTCCGTAAGAGACGGGGGCAGGAAGGTAGGCATGTTTGGTGTTATCTTTCCTATTGATATGTTCTTGTGTTTGGTGCTTGCCCAAATGTAGGAGCAATGATAGTTGGTGGTGTTTGGCTATCGCCATTATGGCAGCTTTATCTACTACCACAGAATAATTAAAAATAGACACAAATTGCCCTTTGTACTGTTGCGAAAGCTCATACCACTCCCAGTTGAGAAAAGATTGTTTGCACCAGACGAGTTGACCGTCGGGTTGTAGTAGATATTCCTTGTCTTTGACCCAATGATAACGCCCCTTGATAGTGATGGATTTTTGTAAGAAAATAATCTCCTTGTATAATAATCGAGGGAGTACATACGCCCATGCCTTGAGGCTAAATACCAAGATGCAACCTGTAAAAAACAATAAGCCTGCTAATTTGTCCCATGCGCCTTGATGTATGGTTTTATTGCTCGCAAATATCAAAAATATTAGCCAGACGACATTCCAAATCATTACCCATTGATTGGAGTTGTATTTAGGGCTGTGCTTCTTGATCGGAAAAACGCCTTGTGCGTGGAGTAGTGTTCCCTCTTCGAGTAGATTTTGGTGTTTGTTCATTGGGTATTTTTTTCGACTTCTGGATCTATGTTATAGTGTTGTTCCAAGGCTGTTAACCATATAGCATAGAACCAAAAAAAATGACTTTCGAAACCCTTTATATAATGAGTTGTGAAAGTCACTAAAAGAATAAGCAGCCAAAAAAAACTCCCAAGGATTGCCCATTGATTACGTACTTTTTCGTCGTATCCAAGCGTAATTTTATTATATCCTTTAGCGGAAATAATCTGGTCATCCACTTACTTAATTGGCTGCTTACTCATATTTGGTTATTGATTATCGGGACATTGCTCGATCCAATGATTTGAACCAACCTCCATAATTGTCTTCAAGATAAGTACCTGCTGCGATGAAATAATCTTCCCAGGTATTTGCATCTACACTTTGAAACCAAACAGCAAATTGGTAAGCAAATATAGCTAGATCAATTATAGTTAGTATCGCATTGACAGCAGGTATTAGGCGAGCAAGTGGTTTAGCAAATTTGAAAGCTTTTGCCAATTTAGATAGAGGTCCAGCCACTTTTTCGTACACCTTTTTACCTACTTTATCCATTATGTCATACACCTTATCTTTAGCTGCTTTAGTATCGAAGATATGTTTGTCAAAAGCATCGTGCATATTTTTTGCAATTCTTCTCATTGCATCAGCAGCTTTTTTGAGCTTTCCTATTTTTTCATCTTTGATAGCATCGCCTACTTCTCCAGCTACATCAGCCAACTTATCTGCTTCTGCTTGGATTTTTTTTGCGAGATCTTCGTCTGCTAGTGCCTTCGTTTTTGCTTTTGCATTGGTATCAAACGTTTTATTTTTGATAGCAAGAGCATCGGCTGCCATTTCGGCCCAATCAACTGCCACATTCCAACCACCACTTACCGTCAAGTTACAAAGGCTATCGTTTAGAATACTTCCATTGATACCCTCAAGAAGATTGAAAGCAATTAGGAGTTGCTTGATATCGACTTTCATGCTCATGCGAACAGCATAACCTGTTGGCATATTGCCTAAGTCACCATTCATGACGGCAGCAGCAGTTTCATCCCAACCTGTTTTTTCGCCATCTATTTTAGCGGTAACGGTACCCCAACCCAAGTTGAGGGTAACACCTACAGAACCTGCGGTAGTCGAGCCGCCTTGAAACAATCCTTTATCTAGTAGTTCTTTTGTGTTGGAGCTAATAGTATTGCGGAAACCTTGAGCAAACAAAGTAACGTACTCATCTAAAACTTTTTTCTGAGCACTAGCCATTACGGGTGCGGTGAAAGCTAGTTTACCACTCAATTGGATTTTTCCACCAGTCAAACTAATGCACTTTAATTGATGGTCTTTGAGCGGAAGCTCTGCTAGGTCAAGTTTGAATTGAGCAGAAGCATTGTCCACACTGTTGGCTGCCAACAACCAAGCTTTTTTGCCTTTGAAATTTTTCTCAAACTGTGCACTTAGGCGAGTGGTAGAAGCCTCCCAGTTATTGTTGAGTAAATTATCAATTTCTGTTAATTCTGCTTTTTCGGCAGAGTCTTGATAGGCTAACGCTACCAATTCGAGATCCTCAATAGTACCGCCAAACAATCTATCCCAATCGCCTTTGAGGCGAGTAGGAATAACATGTACACTTACATCAAGTACATTAACTTTGTAGTGGGTACTGATAATTGAGATGGTTTTCCATACGCTCGCATGGATAATTTTTCTAGCGCCTCTCTCATCTTCTTTTTTTGCTCTTGTATTTCCTTCCCCACTGAGCCATTTGCGCAACGAATCTTTGAGTCTAATTCTCATCAAGGGAGTCAATTCAGCAGCATCTATCATTTGGTCAAAATCATCCGATTCATCAACCGTTGCTCTGATGTTGCGCGTCATCTTGTCGCCAAAGCCTTTTTCTTTAGCTGTGGCTAATAGTTCTTCTGTAATCTGCTCAAAACTTGCCAGTTTTTTGCCTTGTTCACTATTATCTATAATTGGTTGACCACTATTTCTTATCTGCTGTATGCCTTCTATGAACTCTTGATAGAGGGCTATTATTTGATCTTCATTCATTTTATATAGGGATTTTTATTGAGTTTTCAAAAATTTGATTGCCTCCAATGCCTTTACTTTCAGACCATCGAGTTTGGTAAATACTTGATCCAATTCTTCGAGTGAAAGCTGCATTTTTTTAGCTTGTTCGGCATCACTCAATTGATCATCTATTTCAATATCTACCTCATTGGTTGCCATCAAGGCTTTTTTGATTTTAGCAGCAATTCGTTTGAGCTGAGGTTGGTCTTTTTGGGCGGCAGCCAATATTTTTTGGTAAGTAACTTGCTTATTTTCGTCCAATTCTTCGACCTTATCAATAACACTAATGGCACTAGCTAGTGCTTTTTTGGCTATTTTGAAATGCTGATTGGTGTAGTCGGTATCTTTGGTTGCTTTGTCCGTAATGAACGGAACGACCTCTTGTTGTAGCAGTTTTTTAGCTTGTTTGTATTGCTTGACTACTACGCCAATTTTTTGCTCGTCATTCGCAGCATCAACCGTAGCTGTTAATTCTTCTTCGCCTACATTGACAGCATCTAGCGAAGCATCCAAGTTAGGCAATTCGCCCGCATAGAATTTAGAATCAATCCCTAGTTTTGACCATAATTTTTTTCCCCCTTTTTGGACTTTGTCAGGTTTGCCTTTGCCTGCATTGAGTGCAATGTGCATCGTAACACCTGCATCTGTTTGCTCAAAAAAGCAAGTACCTTTTGCAAATTCTTTTTTGGCTTTATTTTCTTTGAAAAACTTTGCCAATTCGCCCGTATAAACGCCCATCAGGACGAGTGCCGATTCTTTGCCATCGGCAAAAGCATGCTGACTACAGACTACTGCGTCGAGCTGACCGAGTTTTGCTGCTCTATTGATTTCTTTTTTTAGAAACTTAGCGTATTCCTCGAAGGACATCGCCAATATTTCTGCTATTTTCTTTTTGTGTTTAAATGCCATGATTTGATGTTTATTAAAATATTTAGGTTGACTCTAAAAATAGGGTTTATTTTTGGAATAAAAAAGTCTTTTGTTAATATATAGGTATAAGAGTACAATTTTTAGCTAGCGTCATTTTTTGAATCCAAGAAAGAATAAAAGTTAGCGTTGCTTATAATAAGACTGCTATGCTAGCAATTAGACTTCTGACAATAGCGTTCTATTACCTTTTCAATTAATTTAATTTAGCACAGAATTAAACCTTACCGAAACACACTAGTCTAAGGAGGCAGTGACGATAGTCAAGTATTATTTTTTCTTAGTAATTAAACATTATAACAATGACAAAATTAAAATTTAGTGTATTAGTGGTTTGTTTATTTGCATTTGCACAAATGAATGCACAGGATACCAAAAGAGAAAAACCCACTCCAGCAGAAAGGTTTGCAAATTTGGATACTAACAAAGATGGTGTTTTAAATTTAGAAGAGTTTTCTGCCCAAAAAGGGAAAAAAGAAACTACTGCTGAAGACCAAGCAGAGCGATTTGCTAAAATGGACACAGATACTAGTGGAAGTATTAGTCAAGAAGAATTTTTAGCTGCTGGTAAAGCAGACAAAAAAGGCAAAAAAGGCAACGGAAGGAAAAGAAGGAAATAAATAAAAAAGCTCTAATCAACGATTAGAGCTTTTTTTATAAATTACATGTGGCATATTCTACTGCTTTACAATCTTCTGTGTCACGGCTTCTCTACCATTATTAATGGTAATAAAATACAAACCTGCAGACAAGTTCGTCAAGTCAATTGTCGATAATTGTTGACTTGTTTGGCTAGCTTGTAGCACTCGACCGAGTTGGTCGGTCACTTGCCACTGTACGAGTTTGTTATCTTGTTTGTCCAATTGTAGCATGCCTGTGGTGGGGTTGGGGTAGAGCTTGATTTGTAGGGCATCTTGTATCGCTAGTTGTTGCTGATTGGTAATAATAGAATTGACGCCATCATCGACTGTGTGTACACTCGTATTGGTAATAATCGGAGCATTGAAATCAAAGAAAATAGCGGCTGAATTTTCTAATAAAGTGCCATTAGGCAAATCCTTATTTTGCTTGACTTCAAACTTCACAAAACCATGTGATTCGGGTTCATTGACATTGCTGTCAGGCAACATAATATTATTGAATGTCCATTCCAACACTCTAGGGCCATACATACGGAAGGTATAATCATTGCTAGACACACCCGACTTGACCGAAAAAATATCGAAATCAGTCGATAAAGTATCTCTAATTACAACCGTGAAAGCAGTATCGGTTCCAGTATTCTGAAAGCGAATCAAGTACTCCAATTTTTGATTGGGTAATATTTCTTTGTCTACGCCTTTTCCGAGAGGAAAGCCTGTTTTGTCGTTCGGGTCGTACGAGCCTGTGACTAAGCCACAGTAGATGTCTACTACTGGGTCGGCATCGTCCATCGGTAGGACATTGACTAGATTAGAAGTCCAATTATTGGCATTGCCACACAACTCTATCGTACTAGAAGGTTGCGAGTTGCCCCAATGCAGTGGGTGCTGATCGACTTCCATACGCCAAGTGCGTCCATCACCTGCATAAGTGAATGTTTGACTTTGTCCACTAGCCAACTGTACAGAATCTAACCGAACTAAACTACCATTAATATAGAGTCGTACTTGACTCCAACAGTTCATGTTTCCTTCTGTATTAGTTATCGTAAAAGTAATGCTGTCATTGCTGCTGCAATCTGACCAAATCGCTAAGTGCGACCCATCAAAAGGTGTGCTGCAAGGAATACCGATAACCGTATTCGGAACAGAATCCAAGGCACAAGAATCAATAGGATACAGCTTGGCATTCATACACAGACTCTGCCCCAAAGTCGCATTGAGATTAAGCGTAGTACTTATCCAGAAGTTGACACATTGATTGGGGTACAAGCTATCTACATAGAAGTAGTATTGGTTATTGCCTAAGCTTGTATAATTGAGTGAAGCAGTATCAACCGTCAATAAACTATCTAATTCTACCACCACATAAGCACTATCTAATATAGCCGTCGCATCATAAGTATTACAGGCTTGTATATACACATATTGATTAGAAAAACCAGGGCGTAAAAATGGAGCGTGGATAGAAATATTAGGTGCGGTACATTGCCGAGTAGATTGGTAGCCGATAGGCGGTACTTGTATCGAGCTATCAGGATTAGTGACACTAAAAGAATAGGTAGCAGCACAAGGTTGATAATTATTAGCCGAGTTAGTGTCGGTTGTAATCGTGTAGTTGCCTATGGGTAAGGAATCTATTCCCCAAGATCCATTAGCAGCTGTTTGTACAAGTATATTTCCAGGATTGATGATTAAGTTTCTATCGACAATACCTGCTGTTTCTAAAGTACCTTGTTGGCAATTTTGATTAACATCTAGGTAAGTTGAGCCACCAATATTAGGAATAGCAAAAATACGCACTTTTCCAGTATCAACACCATTTGCATGGTAAGTAGGACCAAAACCATTTCCATGGTGAGGAGCACCAATAACGATTATATTTCCATTTGCACTCATACTAACAGAGCTGCCTGATTGATTAAAAGCAGCTTCTCCATCAATATCACTCCCTTTTTGAATCCAAGTGGTACCATTCCATTGATATATTCTTACATGCCCTGCGTAATTTCCATTTCCATCATTATTATTAGCCCCAATAGCGACTAAATTTCCGTTTGCACTCATACTAACAGAGTTACCTGATTCATCACCAGCCGCTTCTCCATCAATATCACTCCCTTTTTGAATCCAAGTGATACCATTCCATTGATATATTCTTACATGCCCTGCATTATTTCCATTTTCATCATTATGAGGACCACCAATAGCGACTATGTTTCCGTCTGCACTCATACTAACAGAGTTACCTGATTCATCACCAATAGCTTCTCCATCAATATCACTCCCTTTTTGAATCCAAGTGGTACCATTCCATTGATATATTCTTACATGTCCTACGCGTGGTATAGGTCCAAATCCAGCATTTATAACAGCCCCAATAGCGACTAAATTTCCATCTGCACTCATACTAACAGAGCTGCCTGATTGATCATAAAACGCTTCTCCATCAATATTACTCCCTTTTTGAATCCAAGTGGTACCATTCCATTGATATATTCTTACATGTCCTGCATCAGTTCCATTTCCATCATTATTAGGAGCACCAATAGCAACTATATTTCCGTCTGCACTCATACTAACAGACCTGCCTGAATAATCAAGAGCTGTTTCTCCATCAATATCAGTCCCTCTTTGAACCCAAGTGGTTCCGTTCCATTCATATATTCTTACATGCCCTGCTCCATTTCCATTTCCATCATTATAATCAGCCCCAATAGCGACGATATTTCCGTCTGCACTTATACTGACAGAGCTGCCTGAACCATCACTAGCCGCTTCTCCATCAATAGCACTACCTTTTTGAATCCAAGTAGTTCCATTCCAATTATAAATTACTACACGACCACTGTTAACTCCATTAACTCCATCATATCCAGGCGATGCTACTGCGATTACACTTCCATCTATATTGATAGCTGTTGTACTGCCGAGGTATTCGTTTGTCTGTGTCCCTAATATATCCTGACCCATCTGCGGAAACTGTCCAAAAGCAAGCGTCTGAAAGACCAGCACCAAACAAAGCGTGCTAATCGTTTTAATAAAATTAATCGTCATAATGTATAATTTAATTGAGATGATTTGAATAGACCAATATAGTCCGCTACAAAAGTAAGCCTTTTGTAAGACATAAAAAAGGCTGTTAGGAGCAAATCCCAACAGCCTTTATAAAATTCTTCTTCTTGTAGAAATAACCTACATCGCAGCTTCCACCAATACTAGCACCGCTGCCTCCATCTCCATAGCTTTCTGCAAAAGCTCATTCGCTTCCGCTTCTATTTTCTGCACATAAGCTTGGTCTTTGAGACCACCCAAATTGATTTTGACATTGAGGTACGCCCCATACACGGCAGTTCTGGCACACATAGCCCCTACACCAGCATCAGTGATAGAATTAGGGTTGCCAATGGTAGCCATCAGCTTGATGAGTGGCAAGGTCGCCAAAGCGGTTTGCATGACCTGCAAGGGAACTTCTACGGCATATTTGGTAGCGGATTGTATGGCAGCCGAACGAGCTGCTTTTTCTGCATCACTGCCTTTCGGCAATTTGAAACTATCCATGATGCCGTTGAAGGACTTGGTATCTTCGTCCACCAAATGGAGGAGCTTATCTTTAAATACTTGCCCTTCGGCAGCATAGTCCGAAAACTCTTCCCAGCGAGCGTCCCAACCACGTTTGTGGCTCGATAAGTTGGCAACCATCGTAGCGAGCGACACGCCCAATACACCCACATAAGCGGCAATAGAACCGCCTCCAGGGGCAGGACTTTCCGAAGCCGTTTCGTTGGCAAAAGCCCTCAAATCCATATCCAATAGTGGCGTATGTTCGTCTTCGGCTAGTAAGTATTCTATGATTTTTTTCTTTGGGTCAAAAGGACTCAATTCGTCCAAACCCATTGTTTTGACAGCTATTTTGATAATTTCGGCTTCGTCCACACCCGTAGAACGGTTTTGTTGCTTCAAGAAGTATTTGCCTGCGTCTAGCATGACTTGTAGTGGCATCAAGCCGACCAACTCTGAGCCAGTTACGCGCATGCCTCTAGCATTCGCCGAAAGGCAACAAGCCTCAAAAGCCTTGTGCAAAGGCGTAGCTTTGATGTCGGTCAAGTTCATCGAAACTTGAGCCACGCCATATTCTTCGATATACCAGCCAATTCCCTTGACGGCTTTGCAACTGCCTGCGACACGCACGGCTTCGCCATCGGCATCTCGCTTGATTTTGCCTGTTATCGGGTCGCCTTCGCGCAATACTCTACCTGCTTCTCGCACATCAAACGCCACGGCATTGGCTCTACGCACAGAAGTGGTATTGAGGTTGACATTGTAAGCAATCAAAAAATCTCTTGCCCCAATAGCGGTTACGCCTGCACGAACGTGTAATTTCTTGGGTCCAAAATCAGGATTGAAAGTAGGTGTTTGTAGCTTGGACGCCATTTTTTCGTATTCGCCAGAGCGAATGTTCGCTAAGTTTTTCCAGCGAGAATCAGTAGCAGAAGATTCGTACAAAAAGACAGAAATGTCAAGAGCTTCGCCTACTTTTTTTGCCAATTTTTTGGAATACTCTACCGTCTCTTCCATCGTGATATTCGCTATCGGAATAAACGGACAAACATCGGTCGCACCCATGCGCGGGTGTTCGCCTGTGTGCTTGCTCATGTCGATGAGTTCTGCTGCTTTTTGTATCGCCAAAAATGCCGCTTCGACTACGGCATCAGGTTCGCCTACAAATGTTACGACGGTACGGTTAGTCGCTTTGCCAGGGTCAACATCGAGGAGTTTTACACCTTCTACCGATTCTATTTGTTGCGTAATTTGCTTAATAATCGACATATCATTGCCTTCACTAAAATTCGGTACACATTCTATCAACTGCTTCATGGGAGTTCTATTTTTTAGAGCGTGTCTAAAATTATAGTTTTTGATAATTTGTATAGGATTTTTCTATTAAATAAGACTCATTTTTTACCTCATAGCCTTAGCTATGGGGTGGAAAATAGGCGAAACATAACAGGAAAAGATTTTTCAAATTACATATTAGTATAATATTAGAGACGCTCTTAGTTATTTCATACAATTCTGTTATCAAAAGTAATCATTTTTGTAGCAATATAGATAGGGAATAGTAGCCGATTATAAGGATAAGTACCTTTTTTATGATAAAAAACAAAAGTGTGCTTTTGGTGCTAGGTGCTTGCATTTTGCAATGTTTTGTCCATTTGGATGAGAAGTTACTTGAAATATTTAAAACTTTTTGTTTGAAATAATTTTCACTATTAAAACTTTTTGTTTTAAATTTGTGTCAACACAACGCCTAATCACTCTACCATATCCTACTATAAACTTTTGGATTTGGGATATGCGATGATTCAGAAAATAAAGGGAAATAAGTAAGTGGACACAAATAATGGGTGTTTAAAAGTGCGTTAATTTTTTTGATTATTGAGGACAGGACGATAAGAATCGTAAAA